>JADFZQ010000001.1 GCA_015232455.1 Desulfamplus sp.
CTCAAAAACATAGCCATTAACATCTGTCGTGAAATTGGCTTTGATTCCATCAAAGCAGCGTCAATTTATTTTGCAAGTAATGTCAAAGAGCTTTTAAAAAAACTAGTGTAGAACTTAACAGCCCTGCCACTTGCGGCGGGGTTCTTTATTTTGAGGCTTTTGCCAATTGATTTAGGAACAACTCTAATAATACACTCAAACTCAGTCATATTAAATCTGTCAACTTCTTTCTCTCTTCTTCTAAAGCATCAAACCAACCATTGTGCAAATTGTATTTAGGCTGAAAACCAAGTTCTACTTGTATTTTTTTACCGTCAACAGCAATATTTTCCATCAATTTATTGATAATAGAGGCGATCTTATCAATATTTCCATGTTTATATCTACAAAAAATATTAGAAAATTGTTTAAGCGGTTTTTCAGGAATTTTGAATATCTTTACATCTACAGAAATAGCATTAGCAACGGCTCTAACAATATCCTCAAGAGAATGAATAGCTCCATCAGTTAGGTTATATATTTTGCCAGCCGCTTTAGGATGAGTTGCAGCAAGAATTGCTCCTGTAACTACATCTTTTTCATATATGAGCGTCCTGCTAACAGAATAACCTTTTTCATTGACAGGAACACAAAAAAAACCTTTTCTAACAGCCCTAATCAATCTTAAGTAATTACCCGTTACCCTACTACCATATACTGATGCAAGACGTATAATAGTTACACAAGGCAAAGAATATTGTTCAGCAAGAAGTTTAGTTTTCGCGTATATAGTCAAAGGGTTTAAAGATGATGATTCATAAAAAATTTGTTTATTTGAATGTGAACTTAAGCAATATGTTGAACTTACGCCATAAACAGATATTGTGCTAAATAGTATAACTCTTTGAACACCTGCTCTCAATGCAGCATCAACGATGTTTTTTGTGCCAATAACATTAACATCATAATATTTCCCATACATAGAAGGATGAGGATTATTGATATGAAGAATTGCAGCAAGATGAAAGATATAATCAACACCTAATACCGCATTAAAAACAGATTCATAGTCTGTTATATCACCAAAAAATATTTCAATATTTTGGTGGATCATTTGGAAAATATTTGTTTGTGTGAATATAGAGATAGGAGTTGAAGAGGTAAAAAATGAAGATATTATCGAATCTAAATTAGTTGCCTTGTCTCTTAGAAAGAGTCTTACTCTGAATTGTTGTCTTAATAATTCTGGCACTAAAACTTGACCAATTTTGCCAGTGGCTCCAGTTACTAACGCTATTTTCATCAAATTACCATCGTCAAATAAATTTAAATCCCCATTTATGAAAGTATTTAAGACCGCTTAAAGCAAAAATAATCGTCCACTTAAGACTTTTGTGTGCAGCTCTTTCCCAACGATGGGTAATACTAACATCAGGGCAGTAGAGACAGCGAGCCTTATTTCTTACTCTTTTGCAAAGATCTACGTCCTCAAAATACATGAAAAAACGCTTATCAAATCCGTCTAACTCTTTGATAAGAGAGGCTCTTGAGAACATGAATGAACCAGAGATAAAAGGAATATCTGTAATTTTATCATAACCAATATCTCTCATTTCATACATATCAAGCCTTTTTACTATGGTGTTGTGAAGTTTTTGAATAATATTATGAGATTTGCTTAAATCAATCTTCCTTATATTTGGAAAAAATCTTCTTACAAATAGATCAAATATTGTTGGCTCTTTTTTATTAAGATACTGACATGAGCCATCTAAATTACACACCTTGCAGGTTGCAATACCTGCATCTTTATGTTTAGCCATAAACTCAATCATAATGTTGAAAAGATTGGGAGGTACAACCATATCAGGATTCATCAAAAGCAAAAATTTACCTTTAGCCTTTGCAATATTCTGATTCTGATTCGCTCCATAACCCATCTTTTTTCTATTTTTTATAATTAAAATATTAGGAAAATTCGTTTGAACAAAATCCACTGTTGAATCTGACGAACAGTTATCCACTAACAATATTTCACTCAGAGAACTATTATGGCAAATAGATTTGCTAATTCCCTCATCAATATTTCCATTGCTGCACTTTGCACTAAAAGTAATATTTAAACTTTGCTCAAGATGGTGTAACGCCTTAACCAAAGATGGCAAAAGAATCTCTAAATCTTTTTGATTATTATGGGAAACAAGGAGAACTGATATAAGCATTAATTATTTGAAACCTTTTTTGTTGTATCTGTTTTTGTTTTTTGAAGCTAATGCCCACTTAATTTGGTGAAAAATGCTGTTTTGATGCCACAAAATTATAAACTCTTTATATAATTCAAGAGATAAATGAGCTTTTTTTACTCTACAAAAAAGAGCCTCTTTTAGAGCTTTGAGATACCATTTGTATTCACGAGATTCAAACGCCCTAATAAAACCAAAACAGAGCCTCGAAAATATATAGTAAGCAGATATTGGAAAAGGAAGATATTCTCTTAATAGCCAGACTGTGTTTCTTGTTGGATAGAAGACTTGACGCCAGCTTGGTCTTGATACAGGTGAATTTCTGTGTATTACTAAGCAGTTAGGTTCATAATATATTTTATATCCAAGCTCTCTTATTTTAATCGCAACATAGATTTCATTTTGATATAGAAAGTATTTAGCAGGAAACCATCCTATTTTCTTAAAAAGCTCACGCCTTATTGCAAAACCACACCCTACAAATGCAAGAGACTCACACTTCATTGATATGTTTATATTTGGAATATGCCATGTTCTAAAAAAAGTTCTATCTTCAGACTCTATTTTACAAGCAACAACTCCAACATCTTTATGTTTATCAAGTGTTTTAATAACAATATTAACAGTATCTATGCTCAATGGGTGAGAATCATCGTCAAGAACAAGGATATATTCACCTTTAGCCATATCAAATCCCAGATTCAATCCCTCAATACCTAAATTATCTCTTAAAGATAAGCTAATAATCCAATCAGATTGTGATTCTAAAAATTGATCTGTTCCATCAGTTGACCCATTATCAACAGCTATAACTTCAATATCTTTTCTGTTGTAGCAAATTGTTTTCAGTTGCTTTACAGTTTGAATAGTATCTTGAAGCCTATTAAAATTTAGGAAAACAATTGTGAGTTTTATGTGTTTGCCCATTTAGAGTTTCTGATGTTTAGATGGGTGTTTTGTTATACCCTATTTATGTGAAGTATAATTTTTATACAGTTAATAATTGCAGATAGTTATTGTACATGAAACCAATTAGATTTTTCAAATATCCAAATATCATCAGATAATAACTTCTTTTTGTGTCCAAGCAAACCAGGAACAGGGATTTTCAACTCTATCGTATATGTAATAGATATAGTCGCCTCTTTTTTTTCAGAAGAAATATTAATTTTATCGATTGTGTACCCAACTATATTCGCCTGATCTCCAAATAGATTACGGTATTCAGGTAATTTGAATTTCTTTTTATTTATATTTGCCTCAAGTTTATACATACTATCATAATCAGCATTAATACGTTTATCCCAATAAAGTTTTACCCTTTTATATAAATTATCTTCTCCAAACGTATTACTTCGAGATTTCGCATAAATTTCTAATTTTGGTACAAATAAACAAAATATAATCATAAATAAAAGATATCGAAAAAAACATTTATTGAATTTCATATTGTAACCTTTTGTATTAGAGACGTACAATATACGTCTCTAATATTTGATTATAAAAAGGTATTAATCACCAATTGTTATAGAAAACATCGTGATGTCATAGTAATGGTTAAAGAAATCATTTGTAGGAGTAACCCCACTGTAGAAAGAGTATTTTCCTTTAAAACCCTGTTTTATCAAAAAATTAGTAGGAATTGAAAAAATTGTCCCTGACTTGGCAATACTTAATTTTGAAAAAAGAGGCGTAAGCGTTTCAGTAAGATCAAACCCCCCATTATTTTCATCTTTGGTAATGAAAAAGAATGAGCCATTGTATTCCATCAAAATATATATATCCACATCAGAGCTATAAGCAGGATATGAATAGGAGAGTGTAAGCCCTTCAGTTAAATCTCCTACTGCTAAAGGCTGTCCCAAACGATCAGCAGTAGTTGGAGTAACAGGAAATTTTGATAGATTTGTAGTATTATCTTTAATCTCTGACTTGGTAGTAGGTAATGGAACTTTTGGTAACTCTACTTTAAATGACCAATCCTTTCCATAAACAATATTTTGTCCATCAATAGCCAACACTCGCCAATAGTAAATTGTATTATCTTTAATATTTTTTAAAGATACTAAGGTTTTCCCTACTTCAACATCAAGATATTGCTTGTCAGATTTATTACTTAATGTCCAATATTCGACAATGTATGTTAAAGGATCATTTTCAGCATCAGTAGCTGAATCCCAAGAGAGTTCAATGGGCGATTGATAAACTGCATCATCATTATTAGGAAATTTTGGTAAAAGAGGTAAAACAGGAGCTTTGTTTGAATTAACTTCATCTTCAACAATAACAGTAATTTCCTGAGAATCAGAACCGTTTGAGTCCTCAACAAGGACATTAACATTATAAACATTATCTTTGTTTGAATCAGTTGGGTTACTATAATCAGGGGCTTCTTTAAATATTAGTACACCATCGTTATAAATCGTGAATTTATCTTTATCTTCTCCACCTTTTGTATATGAAAGAGTAGAACTATCTTTAGAAGAAACGGTTACCTGAGTGATGAATACTTGTTTTTCTTTAACCGTAATTTGGGCAGTATCACCAGCTCCATTACTGGTAATTGTTGGGGGATTATTTCCAATTATAGTAAGAGTATATGGCGTACCATCATCTTTTTTATAAGATGTATTTGTAGTTTCTAATGAAATTTTTACTGGAACAGTTATATCTTTTATGGCTGTTAGTTTGAATCCACCTATTGAAGCACCTGAATAAAATATAAGGCTTACATCTGTAATGCTTACATTATCAGAAGGTTCAATTTTGGGAGTAAATGTTACAGAACCAGCAGATGGAGGATCAATTTTCACACTGATAATAGCACTCTCCCCTTTTTTAAGAGATAAACCACTCTGTGAGATGTTTACATTATTACTATTAAAAAACTCTACAGCCTCTGTTTCAACTGGCGCAATGTTAACAGTAAAACTCCAAACTGGTCCTTCAGTAGTTAAAAGACCGTCGGTTGAAACAACTTTCCAGTAATATGTTTTTCCATTAATAACTGTTGGGGTGTATGGAGACGGTAAAAGGTTCTCATTGGATGTAATATTGGCACTACTATCGCTGAAATAAACGGTATCAGCGACATTATTGCCGTCAGGATCACCACTAGTCCACTGAAGTTTTAAATTATCAGAGCTTATATTTGTGCTATTATTTGATGGTATTGGATTACTGGGAGTGTAAGGTTGTCTATTAGTTGGTGTACTGTTATTCTCTCCAGCATATACACCTTTTAGCTCTTCAACCCGTTTTCCTTCTAAATCTGCATATACAAACTTCAAATCTGCTTCAGTAGTACCAGTAGTATCATATCCACTTCCTGTGGCAGATATTGTTCTTTTATAGCATTCTAAATTAATGGGTTCTTCGGACTTGAATAAAAGCCAATACTTAGTTTTAGTCTCGTTTTTTGTATCTCTACTACGCAAAAGAACATTTCCGTTAGAAAATTTACGATGACTATAAGAGGCTGTAATACCAGAGTTATCAACTTGTCCGCTTATTAAAGATTTAGCTAAAATTGCAGTTTCATCTTGATGAAGTATTATAACCTCTTTATAAGGATTACCATCTTTTTGTATTATTTCAAAATATACAAGTATATATTCGTTCTCTTCTAAATCAACATTTGTCATAACTGGAGCTATGCTAATTACCGAATTTCCACCTAAGTCATTAACATCTACAGAAAATGTTTTCCCAAGACTCCCTCTCGCATAACCCGTAACAGCAACCTCAAAACTCATACTGTTTAGTCTAACATCAAAAGGATTCCATTTCTGAAACAGGTGTGATTGCATTCCTACAAATTTACCAGATTCATTTTCTGATAATCCAGCTCCTTCTGGAAGTGGAGTAAAAGCAATATCAAAACTTTTTCTATTGCCTGATTTAATAACAAGCCCGCTACTGCTGTAAAGGCTCCAAATATAATCGGCTGACTCACTTCCTACATAATCTATTCCTTGAATATCAAAATATGCCCATGGGAAAGATAAAGCAGTGTTAGAACTTATAGTCATTATATCAGTATTACCGCTATTATATAGCTGTAATTGTTCAATAACAGCTATTCCATAAGGAATTTCTTTAAAGTTAACTGTAACAGAATTAATGTTTGAAAATGATGACTGTTTATCAAGTGCTATATTGTTTTTATCAAGTGCTTCCATACACATAGAAGAGTTTTGATTATTACAAAGTTCAGAATATACTGGTGTATTCACTAATATAACTGATAATACAATAGCGAGTAAGCCGTAGAATTGTGTAGCTTTTTTAAATTTCATTTTTCCTCACTTTCAATAACTCTACTTTGTAAAAAAACAAGAGGGGATAAGTAGATTATCCCCTCTGTGAAAACTTACAGTTTTTAACAACAGTTAATTATTAATACTGTGTTTCTGTCATATAACCAAGACTGCCAGACATATTGATGAAGCTAAGACCAACAACAGGAAGAGTTGCATTAGCATCTACAAGATATCTTGTTGCTGAACCGTCGGAAAAGTTAGCAATAACAAAACGACCAGCAGCATATGGATAATTAGGTGTCAGAAGATTTAGCTCATTTGGAAGAACATTAGGCTCTAAAACACCTGGTACGTAAGGAGATACATCAAATGGTGCAGAACCCATAATCAAATTTTCATCTGTATCCCAAAGCTCTGCTGTATAAGCTGGTGCAAGAGCTTTCATTGCTTTATAATATGCAATTTTGTACTGATCAAACTTTGTAATACCAGCAAGTAATGCGGGGTCTACAATAACATGATGCTTTGTTGGGAATGTCAAAACAAGATTTGTCTGGAAACCAGTTGCATTAAAATAGTGACCGCGGATAGAAATATGTCTGAGAGCTGCCTCAAATTCACGAACGCTTGATGAAACACCAAATGTAACATCAAGAGCATCTTTCAGATAATCATCACCATCAGCAAATGTTGGACCCCAAGTGTTATTTGCTGAAACAAGTGCTTCATATTTTCCACCAGCAGTAGCTCTTGCAAGATCAGCCGCAAACATATATGTATAGTTATCACCAGCAACATCGGTTTGATCATTGAGAGTCGAATTTTCAGAGCTTACAATAACACCTGTATCTGGAAGGTAGTTATCAACACGGTGTACAGCTCCGTCTGTTCTAAAATTATCAAAAGCTATTGCATTGTATGCCATTCCTGTTTCATATTTGTTTTCCATAACATACAGTTTTCCAGAAAGAACATTTGGTACATCGCTCAGAGTATTGCCAGCTTTGATATATTGAACAGTGTTTGTGCAACCGCCAGGAGTAAGAAGAGCTGTTTTGTTCAAACCTTGATCAAAAATAGCTTCACCAATAACTTCAATATATCCATAACGTTTATTTGCTTCTGTTCTGGCTGCATCAGAAAGAATGTCTGCACTTGCAAGTGTTGCATAATCATTTTTGAGTGTACCCATATCAACAAGAGATTTTACAGGAGAACTGTTTATTCTTACATACTGGAAGTTATGAGGATCCATAGAATAGTCTATACGCCACAGACCATCTGTCTGACCAACGCGAGTTACCTCAAAAATAGCCATATCACCAGGAGAAAGAATAAGTGGGAAGTCTTTTCCCTCTATACTATCCCCAGCAGTTCTTAGTCTTACATGAACTTGAACCCAATTGTTTGCTTCATTTGAAATGCAAACATAATTAAGACTATCTGCATCAAAAAATGGGAAAAGAAGGGCATCACCAACACCATTTACTGATCTTTTGATTTCTGCACCAGCATTAGATGCTAATCCAATAAAACAAAAGACAACCATAACAAACATCATACTAATTCTTTTTTTATTCATCTTTTACCTACCTCTTAATTCAATTAAAGTTATTCTTAATAAAAACACTATCACTATTTAACATTCCTACTTAACATTTTACAAAAGGTTGATTAAATCACCTCCTTAAAAATATTGTTTTTTTAAAATCAGTTAATCTTAAAAAAACTAAAGCTAAAGTTTTTAGAGTCCCAAATTACATATAGAGAATTGTATGTCAACAAAAAATATCAATTATGGAAGAATTGATTATTTTTTATAGTAAAATATCAGTCTCAAGTGCAATTATTATTCCATGTAAATCCATTTTTATTAGGACTTATAGCACAAAAAACAAAACACAGTATTTAAATTGGAATTTAACATAGACAATTTGCTCACATCTGTTCCAAGATGGTTATTTACAGCCATTAAACATAGACAAAATATATATTTTTTTTTGTTAAGTTTCAAGCAAAAATAAGCAAATAATGGTTTGCTAAATAGGTATATTCCTATATGTAAAACCAATTGACGAAACTTCAATCTTCTGCCATATTATTAAATAATGAATGGATTAATTGTTTAATAATAACATACAATGAAACCTTTTAAAGAGATAAATAAAATGAAATATCCTAAAATTCTAATTATTATTGTAACTTGGGATAAAGAAGAATATGTACTCAACCTTTTAGAATCCATTGAGACTCTTATTTACGAAAAAGAACATTTTGATATTCTTTTGATTGACAATGCAAGCACAGACAACACCGTATTAAGAGTTTCTAAAGAATATCCCAAAGTTAAATTAATATGCAATAAAGAAAATCTTGGTGGCACAGGTGGATTTAATACAGGGTTAAAATGGGCATCTGAACAACCTGACGGAAAATACGATTATCTATGGCTTCTTGATAACGATGTTGTTGTTAATAAACACGCTTTGATTGAACTTGTTAATTTACTTGAACAAAACAGAGATGCTGCAATAGCAGGTTCATCAATGATGCAGCTTGATTATCCTTGGCGAATTAATGAGATAGGTTCATATTACAACAAAGCCAACGGTTCTCTTATTTTCAATTTTCATTTTATGCCAGTTGAAAAATGGAGAGGAACTTCTATGGAAGAGCTGCTCAAATTGCCCCATGATCTGTCTGATTTTATTCCAGATTTTAAACCTTATATTGATGTTGATTATGTTGCTGCTGCATCTATGCTTGTTAGAGCTGATGTTGCTAAAAAAGCTGGAATCTGGAACGATTTTTTTATCCATTTTGATGATGTTGAATGGTGTCTGCGTATTGGTGCTATGGGATACAGAGTTCTTGCATCTTGTCGTTCTATAATATGGCATCTCTCTTCCGCAGCTAAAATACCGACATGGGTTCTCTATTATGATACTCGTAATTCTTTATCTGTTATGAAAAAACATGGAGACAAAGGTTATTTAATTGATAAGGCGGTAAATTATGAACTTAAAAAGGCATTTTATTATGCCTTAATAGGTCGTTTAGAACTTGCCAATATCATTGTTGATGGAGTTGATGATTTTGCAAATGGAATTACTGGAAAGAGAAACATTAAGCTACCAGCCATGCTTAACCATCGTGAGCAACATTATTCAGAACTGCCATTTATGGATATTAAAGTCAAAAAAATTCTTATCCCATGGACAGTCAATATGATAGCTACTGGGCTTCAGGAGATTCTTGTTAGAGTAAAATTGCAAAGACCAGAATTACAAATTGATTTTATGAAAGTTTCTGGAATGCCTGAAATAATACAATTCCCAAAAGCACACTTTATCGTAATTTCTTCCAAAAGATTTATTAGGTATATAAATTACTTAAAGTTAAGAGATAAATATGATCTGATTTTACAATCTGAATATCAAAGAATTATTGGTTTATCGCTGATTGGTGGAAAAATTATGTTTATCAGCAATACAAATTACTGTATTAGGAACTCTCCAAAATTTTTTGAGCTTTGCTTGCTTTACTTTAGAAAAATTTTAACACGTTGGAAAATATATGGATTAACCGGAAGACCTAAAGGGTTCTTTATGAAAATTGTTGGTTTGTCTAAATCTTACATCTTTACCAAATAAGAGTTAAAAAAATAACTTCCAAATTTCTATTAATTTAATAAACTTAGGAAGCATATAAAGTGCTTAATTGTATAAAAAAATGTTATGAATATATAAATAATTACAAAAAATTAAAACAGTTTGTGAACCTAAATAATTATATTCCAGATGAGAATCTTCTGAAAAAATGGGCATCAAGCGAATGGATTGAATACCAAGCATGGATTTTCCATAAAGAGTTTATGACTTTAGATAAATGGAAAATGATGCGTAATGAGTCAATCAATTTTATTGATCCTCCTTTGATAAGCATTATCACTCCGTCTTATAATACTGATCCAAACATGTTAAGAGAGTGTATCTATTCAGTTCAAATGCAAGCGTATCATAACTGGGAAATGTGTATTGCTGACGATGGTTCAAAAAATGAAGCAACAATTGCTATGCTGAAAAAGTTTGCTTTAGAAGATTCGCGGATTAAACTCTCTTTCGCAGAAAAAAATGGAGGAATATGCCATGCTACAAACCGTGCTTTAGAGATGGCAAAAGGTGATTATGTCGCATTTTTAGATCATGATGACCGACTTTCTGTTAATTCTCTATTTTGTGTTGCAGAAGAGATTTATAATAATAGAAGTATAGATGTTATATATTCAGATCGTGATATGCTTTCATTAAATGGTCTTCGTTTTATGCATCTCTTTAAACCTGATTGGTCTCCAGAGCTTCTATTTTCAATGAATTATATTTGTCATCTTATGGTATATAGAAAAACGCTTGTTGATAGGGTTGGCGGTATTCACTATGAATTTGAAGGTTCGCAAGATTATGATTTAATACTTCGTGTAATGGAGTTAAATCCAGTAGTTTATCACATTCCTAAGATACTTTATCATTGGCGTCAAAATGAGCAATCTGTAGCTTTAAACCATGATGCAAAATCTTATGCTTATAAAGCAGGGGTTCTTGCTTTAACCCATGCTCTTAAAAGAAGAGGATTAAAAGGTGAAGTTAGAGAACTTTCTGATTTATGGAAGGGACATTACAGAGTAAAGTTACTGCCCCCATCTGATGAAAAGTTCTCTATTATTGAGCTTGATGGAACATTACAAGTAGATAATTTTGTTGATTTTATATCAAAGAAGATGGAGCTGATTAAGAATCAGAGCCATAGTTATATTGTTTTTGTTTCTATGAAATTATGTTTTGATATGGAAGCAATTAAGGAGATGGTATCTTGGTTCAATATTCCAGGGGTTGGATTAGTTACAGGGAAAGTTGTAGAGAGTAGTAAAAAAGATAAAAGTAATGAGCCAAAAATCATACATGCTGGAATGGTTAACAAAAAAGATGGCTATCCTTTATTTATTTTTGAAGGTAAACCAGAATCAACTCCAGGTTATATGGCAGCAACGCATGTTGTGAGAAATGTCCCTTATCCATATCCATACTGTTTTGCAATGAGAAAGTCTTTATGGAGTGAATTGAATGGTTTTGATTCTCTTTTTAAAGGACCGCATGCTATTCTTGATTTTGCTTTGAGAGGGTCAACCGAGAGAGACAATAGATGTAACAGTTCTAAAAATAGAACTGTTTATACCCCATTTGCAAAATTTATATTAAAAGAAAATACTCCTGTAGAGGAATTATGGGTAGAATCTGATGCTGCTTATTTTGCCGATAAATGGCGTGATTACCTCTTAAAAGGAGATCCCTATTATAATGAACACCTAACTTTAAGATTAAATGATATGGGGCTAAATGCAGATGTTGATGCACTTGCTTTAGATAGTCAAACCAATGGATAATTTTAGTTTATTCTTTTTTTTAAATTGTATGTTAGGAATTGGAATTTCTGGTCTAATTTTTATTACTCCTGGTATTTATATTCAGTATCTTTTAGGTATAAATTCAAAAATTAGTAATTCGTCAACATTGTTTTTTGCACCTATATTTGGAATGAGTATTTATGGAACCATTTCTTTACTATTTTCCTATATTATTGGATATTCTTTTTTAAAACTTATACTTATAATGCTAATATTCAATGTTAGTATTATTATTCTAAATAAAAAATATCACTACATATCTAATACCCATGGAAACACAAACAGCATACCTTTTAGTTACATATGCGTTTTACTATCTGCTTCTGCCTTTTTATCAGTGCTAACAATTATCTACATATATCCATTCATATCAAACAATGCCTTATTTATTAATGAAATGATCTTTGATCATGCAAAATGTGCTATTATAGATTCAATTGTCCGTGAAGGTTTACAGCCGTTAAATCCATATTTTTCTCCTTTTGGTAACTCTTTGACTTTAACCTATTATTATCAATGGTATTTTTTAGCATCACAACTCAAAATATTAGGTGGATTAAGCGGGTGGCAGGCAGACATTGTAATGACATGGTTTACCTCTTTTGCATCTATATCTCTTATGATTGGAATAATACTTCAGATAACTAAGGCAAGAGCTGCTGTTTTTCTCATTTTACTTTTTTTTCAAAATCATCTCTATTCAATATTATGCTGGATATTTGGTCAAAGATTCCAAAATTTTTTTTGTATGGATGCTTTGCGAGATTTAGAACCAATATGGTTACAACTAACATGGATACCCCAGCATGTTTTTTCAGGCTGTTCAATAATTTTAGCTCTGTTTTTATGTTCTATTGCTTTAAGCAGAGCAACTTCTAATATTTTCTATAGTGCCGCAATAGGATTATCTATTGCGGCAGCGGCCGGCAGTTCAATATGGGTAGGTGGTATTGCTTTAGCTTTGACATCTCCTCTAATTATAGTAACTTTATTGTTGTCAAAAATACCAAAAGATAATCTTTTAAGATTAATTAAAATCTCAATTTATGCACTTCCTTGGTGTTTTATATTTTTGTTACCCGTTTTATTAGCAATGGTTGGTGTGAATTCAGAATTTTCTAAATATTATTCTAAAACCCCATTTCCTGTTACAATAGGTCTCTTTGCCTCAACTAACTTAATTGAAAAAGGTACATTACTATCCAACTTTATCCATGTAATTATGTTTTGGTTGCAGTTATTACCGTTAAGTTTGGGTCTTACTTTTATTATTGGCTTACCAGCCTTGCTACTAAAGATACCTCAAAATGTAGAAGAACAATATTTAAAAAAACTAATGATAAGTAGTGCTATAGGATTCTTATTAGTATCACAATTTTTTAAAAGTGTTATTTTAAATAACGATCTTGGATGGCGTGCTGTGATATTACCTGATATCATACTTATGATTTGGGCATCTATTATAATGTCTGATTTTATTTATCCTGAAAATTTTAAAATTGAATCTAAATGGCATTTTAGCTCAAGTTTATTACGCTGGAGAAATTCAATATCAATGATGACGGGAATGATATTAACTATTGGAATTTTAAGTTTTATACACACCTACCATTTACCAGTTCCAGTTTATAAAATAGATGAAGATACATTAAAATTGCGTCAAAGATTATTTCTCCAAAAAGATGCGTGGGAAATTGTAGGTCAGTATGTTAAATATGATGAGATTGTTCAATCAAATCCCGATGGTTATGCAAAAGCTACACCTTGGCCTGCGAATCTCCCTTTTGCACTATTTGCTGATAGGAGAGCATCCTTCTCATCTCCTGAATTTGTATATGCTTATGCCCATAATTTTGATGATAAATTAAGGAAAGCCCATTATCAACTTATCCAAAATATTTTTTCAAAATCACCAGATATTAATTCCATTTATAAAATAAGAGATGAATTGAAAATCAAAGCCCTTCTAATAGATCAATTTGATGATGTTTGGAACAGCACACAAATAGAAGATTCAGGGGTTTATAAAAAAGTATATGCAGATGAAAATTTTAAAATTTATGTTGCAGATTAGCTGATAAGCTAAAGAGCAGAATTATGATAATCAACCGCTGAATTAAAAAACAAATCAGCCATTAAAAAATAAAGGGTGTATTTATGATTATAAATAAAAAAACAATGCCATATAAATTAGCAGTAGTTATGCCAGTATATAATGAAGAAGAGTGTATAGTTGATGTTATAAATTCATGGGTTGATATGTTGTTAAAACTTAATATTAAATTTAAAATTATTGTACTAAATGACGGTTCAACTGACAATACTGTTAAAGCATTGGAAATATTCAAAAACAATGAAAATATTCATATTGTGGATAAAAAAAACAGTGGACACGGTCCAACAATACTTATGGGCTATAAAATGGCGGTTGAAATTGCAGATTGGATATTTCAATGCGACAGCGATGACGAAATGAAGGCTGAAGATTTTCCTAAGCTATGGCAAAACTGTATCAATTATGATGTGCTTTTTGGGATTAGACATAACAGAAAACAAAATGTTGGTAGAAAAATTATCAGTATGTTCTCACGAGTAGTTGTTAAAGAGCTTTTTGGTAAAAGCATTTCTGATGTCAATGTTCCATATAGATTGATGAGTAATTGTGTGGTGCAAAATATCATAGATAAAATACCTGAAAACACATTTGCTCCTAATATCATAATATCTGGAATGATAGCAAAATATAAATATAGAGTTTATGAGACATTGATACCACACTATAACCGTAAAACAGGTAAAGAGTCATTAGTACAATTAAAATTGTGGAAAATGGCATTAAAATCATTTAAACAAACTATTTTTGTAAGATTTTCTCATATTTAAAAACAATAGAATTATTTAACTCTTTTATGCTCTATTGGTTCTTAGATATTGAACCTTTTTATTCACAAAAATCTTTAGAGGAGTTTTTTTGAGCAAAAATTATATTGAGCAATTTAAAGGATTAGAGGCAACTCCTTTAATTCAATTTATAAAATATGGGATTTCAGGTGGTCTTGCTACCTTTGTGCATATAACTATTTTTCATATTGCTGCATGGAAGATATTTCCTGCATTGCAAAAAGATGATCTCTTTATACTTATATTAGGAGTTTCTGTTGCAGAAGTTGATGTGGCAACTCGCTCTTTTAACTCTATGTATTCAAATATAGTTGCATTTATATGTTCAAATATGGTTGCTTACACTATGAACATATTTTGGGTATTTAAGCGTGGTAGGCATAGCAGAATCATTGAAATATTTCTTTTTTATCTTGTTTCTGGGGTAAGTATTTTTATTGGAACAACTATTATGGGGTTTTTAATCCGATATTATAGTATTCAGACAACTTATGCTTTTTCAGTTAATCTTGTCTCTTCTGTTATGATAAACTATGCTATGCGTAAATTTTATATTTTTAAAGGTTAGCAAAAGGTTATTTCTCCCCAAAAGGTTGATTAACACCTCAATTACTATACAATTTGGTAGGATATATACCCTATCTCATTTTTACACAGGCATATCTGTAGCCCCTGACTGGTATCTTGGAATTTTGTTTGGAATCGAAGGATTTTGTGGTATCTATATGGGGGCAGGGTGACAGAAACATCTCCCTGATCACAAGATTAAATTTATATTATTTTTCCGTGTAGTGTTTGTGACGGTCAAATATATTATTGATTTTATTAAGTAATCTTTAGTTAATAAAAATTAAACCAGAAACTCTTAATTCAACAACCCCTACCCTAAAGAATGTAGGCATTCTTATAAAAGCGAAAAAAAATGAATATTATTATAATCGGAGCGGGACCATGCGGACTTGGTGCAGCTTGGCGTTTGAACGAACTTGGGCATAAAAATTGGTCTCTTTATGAAAAGGATAGCCATACAGGAGGTCTATCCGCATCGTTTAAAGATAGTGAAGATTTTTGGTGGGATATAGGTGGTCATGTTCTTTTTAGCCACTACCCATATTTTGATCATGTTATGGATACTATTATGAATAGAGAGTCAGAGTGGCTTTTCCATGACAGAAGTGCTTGGGTCTGGATGGAAAATAGGTTTATCCCCTATCCTATTCAAAATAATATCCACCGATTGCCCAAAAAAATCTTTAGTGAATGTTTGCACAGTCTTATAGATATTCAGACATCACCTTTCTCAATTCAAAACACTCAATCCATATCAAACTTATCGTCATCTCAGTTAAGGCATTTTGGAGACTGGATTGACGCTGGATTTGGCAAGGGGCTTGCAAAACACTTCCTACGCCCTTACAACTACAAAGTGTGGGCATATCCTGTTGAGGAGTTAAGCCATAATTGGGTCGGCGAGCGTGTTGCAAAGGTTGACATTAAACGAATTATTGATAACCACATATTTGATAAAGACGATATAGGCTGGGGACCTAATTCAAGGTTTAGATTTCCTAAATACAGTGGGACAGGTGCTATTTGGGAGAAAGTTGCTGCAAACCTTCCTCAAGAAAAAATTCATCTAAATTTTGAGCTAAAAAAGGTCAACATACATCAGAAAACTGTTGAATTTAAAGATGGCACAATAGAGGGCTATGATCTCTTAATCAGCACTATACCGATTACAGATATTATTGCAAAATCAGATTTTGGAACTAAAATTTTAGATACTTCTCTTTCGGGTCATTTAGATAGAGTTAGGGATAAAGGCAACTGGGATTCAACAAAGATTCAACCTACTTTAAAATACTCATCAACAAATGTTGTTGGTCTTGGATTAAAGGGAAATCCGCCTGACTACCTGAAAGATAAATGCTGGATATATTTTCCTGAAAATGACAATCCATTCTATAGAGTTACAGTATTTAGTAACTACTCACCAAACAATGTCCCAGATATAGAGACATGTTGGTCGTTAATGTGTGAGGTAAGTGAGAGTCCTATGAAACCAGTCGATAGAGAGTTAATAATAAACGAGGTAATACAAGGTGTTATTAACACTCGGCTGATTAAAGATAAGAGCCAGATAAATCATACATGGTATAAAAGAGTAGAAAAAGGTTATCCAACTCCAAGTGTAGATAGAAACAAAACGCTCTTTCCAATGCTTAAAAAATTACAAGAAAACGGAATTCTATCAAGAGGAAGATTTGGGGCTTGGCGTTATGAGGTGGGAAATATGGATCATTCGTTTATGCAGGGTGTTGAGGCGGCAAGTCAGGCAATTTATAAGGGTGAAGAGCTGACTCTTTGGTATCCAGATGTTGTGAATTCTCCGCATCCGTTATCAAAGTGAGTTTTTCTGATGAAATACTTTATCTTAACCCTTGCATTGTCAAGGGTTTCTCAAGACCGCTCATTGCAAGGAGTTTTTCATTGTGAAATAGCTCCTTTGTATTACCATCAGCAATAATGTCGCCTTTGTTAAGGACAATTGTACGTTCACAAATCTCAAGAGCCATATCAAGATCGTGTGTTGCAATGATTTTGGTATGTGTAAAAGTTTTAAGAAGGTTAATTAAGCGTCTTCGAGAAGCTGGGTCAAGATTAGATGATGGTTCGTCCATGATAAGAATATCTGGCATAGTAGCAATTACAGTTGCAATGGCAACTGCTCGCTTCTCTCCGCCTGACAGTTTGTGTGGTGATCTTTTTGCTAAATGAGGCACACCTACAATTTCAAGTGCTTTTATAACTTGGTTTTCAATTTCTGATTCAGGAACTCCAAGGTTTATTAGTCCAAATGCAACATCGTCAAAAACTGTTGGCATGAAAAGCTGATCATCTGGGTCTTGAAATACCATGCCAGTTGATCGGCGAACAGCTTTAAGGTTCTTTTTATTCAAAGGATAATCTCCGATCCTAATATCTCCTTTTGTTGGTATTAGGCAACCAATAAGGTGTAAAAGAAGGGTTGATTTTCCCGCACCATTTGAACCTACTAAAGCCACAGATTCTCCATGATGAATCTTAAAATTAATATTATCTAACCCAATCGTTCCATCTGGATAGGTGTAATGAAGATTATCAGCCTGCACAATGTGATGACTCATAAAAAGAAAGACCTCTAAAAACAATATTTTAATATAATTTAGAGATAAATATGCCAAGATTAAAAGGGATATTGTATAGTCTAAAAATTATAAAAACAGAACTCCAGCCAAGAATAAACAAAACTTCTGACACGCCAAATTTCATTTTTCTAATCATCTGAATATGTCCGTCAAATCCACGACAGCACATTGCAAGATGGATTCTCTGAGCACGATCTAAAGTTCGTAGCAACAACTGCCCTATCATTGGAACAAATAAACTAAATCTCATTTTACTGTCAACATCAAATGTCCGTAATGATCTCGCTCTTACCATTCTTGATGCTTCGTCAATTAATACAAACATATACCTGTATAAAAACATGAGTTGAACAATAAATGGACCAGGTACTCTAAATTTTTGGAGTGCAAGACAGATTGAATCAAAGCCAGTTGTGCAGATAAGTATTAGAGCAGCACTAACTGTTAGGCTGAAACGAATCATAATAGAAAAAAATGACAACCAACCACCGCTTATCTCAATAACTCCCGTACTATTTTGTAACCCCATAATTTCGATGAACTTTGTAAGATCAATAAACCTTGCAATATCAATTAAACTTATGAATGTTAGATTAATCTTTAAAATAATATCTCTATCTATCAAAGGGTTAAATATTCCAATAAAAAATGCAAATGGCATAAGTAGAACCATTTTTTTAATAAGGTAGATTATTGGAAGATTTGCCCAAGTAATCATAACAACAGGATATAACATAAAAGGAATTAGTATAGATATTTCATATTTGCCAAACGAGACAACTATCCCAACAAATAATAAGGTTGTAAGAACTTTTGCCCTTGGATCTAGAGAGTGTATCCATGTCTTGCTATATGCAAGGGTATCCATATAAAATATATCAAAAAGGTTATTTTGAAGATTTCCCATATTAAAGTTCCTGCAAAACCTAAATTGACCTCTTGAGTTTATATTAGACTTCCTGCAAAACTCCATTTTTATCCAACAAAATCAATGGTCAAATCCCAATTTTGCAGGAAGTCAATTTATAATTATTAATCGAATAGTTAAGATATTGTGATTTTTGATTTTCTACGTTTTAAGGTAAATCCAATCATAATAGTAAATATTAATGTAAGTGTGCCACCAACAAGCCCTGAAACAGACGTTCCAGCATTAACCATGTTAGAGCCAGAGTCAACAAGGTTGGGATTTTCACTTGATTTATTAGATTCACTTAATTCATTAGATTTAAAGCCATAATCTGGCAAGAAAGCTATTTTGTCTTGAATTTCAGATAAAGAGGTGTGGAGACCTTCTTGAGTTTTTAACTCTTCAACACCTGATGTTTTAAACATAGCCCATTCAAGTCCATCAGGATTTGATGATGCAAACCAACTTAAAATTCCTCCGGTTAATATAGTAGCAAGAGCAACTCCAATAACTACATTGCGAATTGATAATGATGTAGAATTAGAATTTAATTTAGAATTTGATAAAGAAGATGTTGATAACGCTGAATCTAAAATTTCAGGTCTGGCTTTCCAGATAAAAAGTACAACTGCTGCTGTAGTTACCCCCTCTACAACACCAATTGCTAAGTGAATTGGTTGCATCATTAACATAAATGTAGTGAATGGAAGCTCTGATATTCTTGACAATAGAGTCTCAAGAACAACAGCAAATGACCCCATCTGTAATCCTACAATAGAGGCAATTAAAGCCCCGGTTAAGATATACTTATCTTTTTTTTGTTGATTCTGGTTTGAATATGGTTGCGTGTAAACTTTATTGACAATATTTTTATAAATCAGTGGGTAGGCTATGAAACAGGGGAAAAATCCTAAATTGAAGATATTGCATCCAAGTGCAAGTAATCCTCCATCTGCAAAAAATAGTGATTGAACCGTTAATACAGATGCCATAGTCAAAAATGCAATATGAGGACCAAGAAGAATTGAAAGAATCATGCCTCCACCAAGATGTCCGCTTGAACCTGTAACCGGTATGGTAAAATTTATCATCTGTGCCGCAAATATAAATGCACCCAAAACTCCCATTAGTGGGACTTTTTGATCGTCCATCTCACTTTTCACCTTTTTTGAACAATATCCAATTAAACTCGCTGTTACTGCCCACATTGTACATCCAACTGCTGGTGAGATTAAAGCATCTGCCATGTGCATAGCCGTTACTCCTTATGATTTGAAAAGTTATTATTTAGTTCTTGGTTCTTGAGAGCTTGTAAATGATAAGCTGTAAAAATATCCTAATTTACTTATTCATCTCTCATAAACAAAAAACCACGCAAAGCAGCGTAAAGTAATACGCAAACCTTCGTGGTTTTGTTTATTTTATGAATATATTGATGTTGTTATTACTTACTAAAAATCATAAGGCTTCTTGCCTCTATTAATTTTTGACGAGATATAATAAACAAATATTAGAGTCAAGTAAATTATAATTAAAATTTTGCTTGAAAAGCGGTTATGGTTAAAGTATAGAGCAAATTCCGGCTGTGCTGTTCAGATACTCATTATGGGTATTCTAATCGGTCGCCGTGTAACAGAAGGTCATGAACCTCGTCAGGTCCGGAAGGAAGCAGCGATAAGTGATAACATCTGTGTCACGGATCGATCCCGATTTTGTAATATTCTGAGGATTTTGTTCAGGCAGCCGGTTCTTTTTTTACCAACTAATCTATACCACTCTCGATTATAAGTTGAGTCTTACATATAGAAAAGCTAAATTTGTTCCTAATTTAAAGCATGCTCTTTATTGTTCTCTTAAGTATCCCCCCTTAAATTTATAACATTCCTAATAACTTTTCTCCTATGTTGATCCCTTTTTTGTTCTTGACATGGCACTAAATGGTCTTATTTTCTCTCAAAAATTTATACTATATTTTTTTACAAAATTTTAAATAGTTATAGAACATATTGGACTTGGGAGAGACAATTGGCTAAGAAAAATAGAACTGTGGAACAAAAAGAATCTCAAGAGATATTAACGAGCAATAATGTCCCACCAAATACAGCAGATACTATTAAAGATGCCTCTATTAATTCAGGAGATGTTCCATCTACACAACCCTTTGAACAATCTGAATTATCAGGTGATAGCAAATCCGCTGATAATAGTACATTTAAAGAAAGCACACCTACTGTTGAGAATTTGCAAGCAGCTCTTGCAGCAGAAAAAGATCGGGTTCTAAGGCTTTCAGCAGAGTTTGATAACTATAAAAAACGCTCTTCACGCGAAATGGCAGATTTCAGAAAATTTGCAAATGAATCTGTATTTAGGCAGTTATTGACGGTTGTGGATAACTTAGAGAGGGCATTATCATCGGCATCTTTAACATCCAAAGCTTCTGAAAAAGAGCAAGATTTACAAAATAGTGCTGTCATTCAAGGTGTAGAGATGACCTGTAAAGATATTATAAAGCTCTTTGAGGCATTTAATGTAAAACCTGTTGATGCTCAAGGGAAACCTTTTGACCCCGCGTTTCATCAGGCAGTAAGCCATCAAGAATCTGAACAATACCCTGACAACACGGTGATTGCAGAACTTCAAAAAGGATATATTTTGCATGACAGGTTATTGAGACCATCAATGGTTGTTGTTTCAAAGGCTTCTACAAATAACAATACAGCAAACAATACAGCAGCAGCTAAAGAGTGAATAATTATTAGACATTTCAAAAAGTTATTTAGAATATCTCAATAGTTATTAAAAATATAAAAAAAATAGAAACAAATCTATAGAATATACTAAAAAATATACTGGAGGAAAAATAACATGGGTAAGATAATAGGCATTGATCTTGGAACCACAAACTCTTGCGTGGCAGTTATGGAAGGTGGTGAGCCAAAAGTAATAACAAATGCAGAAGGCGGACGTACCACCCCTTCTGTTGTAGCACTAACTGAAGGTGGCGATAGATTAGTTGGTCAGATTGCAAAACGCCAAGCTATCACGAACCCTGAGAATACAGTGTTTGGTGTCAAAAGACTTATTGGAAGAAAGTATAGCTCTAAAGAGGTACAAGGAGATATAAATGTCTTGCCATTTAAGATTGAAGCTGCCTCTAACGGAGATACCCGCATAAACCTTCGAGGTAAACAGCACAGCCCCGCTGAAATATCTTCATTTATATTAGCAAACATTAAAAAAACTGCTGAGGATTACTTAGGAGAGCCTGTTACAGAGGCTGTTATTACAGTTCCAGCTTATTTTAATGATAGCCAGCGTCAGGCGACAAAAGATGCTGGTAAAATAGCAGGGCTTGAGGTGAAACGCATAATAAATGAGCCAACAGCAGCATCTCTTGCTTATGGTCTTGATAAAAAAGGCGATGAAAAGATCGTTGTATTTGACCTTGGAGGTGGAACATTTGATGTTTCAGTTCTTGAAATTGGAGATGGTGTATTTGAGGTAAAATCAACAAATGGTGATACCCATCTTGGTGGTGAAGATTTTGATTTAAGAATCATTGACTTCATTGCTGATGAATTTAGAAAAGATCAAGGAATTGATGTAAGAAAAGATAAAATGGCTCTACAAAGACTCAAAGAAGCTGCTGAAAAAGCAAAAATGGAGCTTTCAACTGCTGTTGAAACTGAGGTCAATCTCCCATTTATAACAGCAGATGCAAGTGGTCCTAAACATCTTAATGTCAAACTTACAAGGGCAAAACTTGAATCACTTGTCTCAGACCTTTTGGATAATTTGACAAGACCATGCCAGACAGCCCTTAAAGATGCAGGCTTAACAGCAAACGAAATTAATGAGGTTGTGCTTGTTGGTGGTATGACCCGTATGCCAGCGGTTCAAGAGAGAGTTGAAAAGATATTTGGAAAAAAACCTCACAAAGGGGTTAATCCAGACGAGGTTGTTGCAATGGGTGCAGCAATTCAGGCTGGCGTTCTTCAAGGTGATGTAAATGATGTTCTGCTTCTTGATGTAACACCGCTTTCACTTGGTATTGAGACACTTGGTGGAGTTATGACAAAGCTAATTGAGAAAAATACCACGATTCCAACTAAGAAGAGTCAAGTTTTTTCAACTGCTGCTGACAATCAGCCGGCAGTTTCTATACATGTTCTTCAAGGTGAAAGAGAGATGGCGGCTGGCAACAAAACGCTTGGTCAATTTGAGCTTTCTGATATTCCACCAGCACCTCGCGGTGTGCCTCAAATTGAAGTTACTTTTGACATTGATGCAAATGGTATTGTTCATGTATCTGCAAAAGATAAAGCTACTGGTAAAGAACAATCAATCCGTATTACCGCTGCAAGTGGTCTCTCTGATGAAGAGATTAAGAGAATGGTTCGCGATGCTGAACTTCACGCTGATGAAGACCGTAAAAAACGTGAGCTTGTAGATGCCAAAAATTCTGCAGAGTCACTCATAAATCAATGCGAAAAGACTTTAAATGAGCATGGTGATAAGGTAGATTCTGCGTCAAAAGATAAAATTCAAGATGCTCTTGCAGAGCTTAAGAGAGCAAAAGATGGAGATGATGCTGAGACAATCAAAAAGAAAATTGAGGCTTTGACTCAGGCATCTCATAAGTTAGCAGAGGCAATGTATCAACAGGCAGCACAAGATACAGGTGGTAGTTCTGCCTCTGGTAATAAATCTGGCGGTGTTAATCTAAATAAAGATGATGATGTTGTTGATGCTGATTTTGAAGAGGTTGGTAAAAAATAATAATAAATTAAATAGATTTGACTAAATAGATTTGACGATTTTTAGAAATTTTTCAAATCTGTTTACATGGTTTTGAAAATTAGAATTACTAAATAAAACTATCTTGCAATATTATCCCGCTGTGTTCTATATTTCACAGCGGGATTTTTTTTAAATAAAAACATTTTTAACTATAAAAACAACATCAAGCCCAATGGATAGAAAAAGTATAATAAGATGATTATAACAGAAATTTTAGCCAGAAATAGCCGTATTTACAGAGATGAAGTTGCTCTAATTGAGCGTTCGCCAGCAGACAATATTAGACGAGAAATTACATGGCATGAATTTTATACAGCTTCCAATCGTTTTGCCAAAGCTCTTTTAGACGTAGGCATTAAAAAAGGGGATAAGATCGTTCAACTTATGACCAATTGCTTAGAGTGGCTTCCTATCTATTTTGGTATCCTAAGCACTGGTGCGTTGGCTGTTCCGTTAAACTTTAGATTTGAATCTGACAAGATACTTCTTTGCACAGAACTTGCTGAGGCAAAAGTATTTATATTTGGAGAGGAGTTTATTGAGAGGCTTTTTAGTATTAGGACGATTCTTGAGTCAACAGTTCATACATGGGTCTTTGTAGGAGACCCAAAATATTGCCCATCTTACGCTGTTCCATACCATATTTTTATTCAAGAAGAATTAGAGAGAACTCAATTTGACTCAAAGACAACTAAATTTAACTCAGAGACAACTCAATCAGACTCAATTGAGGAAGGATTAAATTTATCTACAACACGGGCAGGAACAGAGGCATCACTTTACTTAAATTCTCTCTTTAGTCATGTAGAAATTAGTATCGAAGATAATGCAGCTTTATATTTTACTTCTGGCACCACAGGGACACCTAAAGCTGTCCTTTTAACTCATCGTAACCTTGAACATGCCTGTTATGTTGAGAACAACCACCACAGACAAAAACATGACGATGTTTTTCTTTGTATTCCTCCACTTTATCACACAGGAGCAAAGATGCACTGGATGGGAAGTTTTATTGTAGGTGGAAAGGCTGTTATTCTAAAAGGGGTTAAACCAGAGTGGATACTTGAGGCTGTTTCTGAAGAGAAAGCAACTATTGTCTGGCTTCTTGTCCCTTGGGCACATGATATTTTAATAGCTATTGAGAGCAATAAAGTTCTACTTGCAGATTATGACCTTGATCAGTGGAGACTACTTCATATTGGTGCACAGCCAGTTCCGCCAACTCTTATCAGGGAGTGGAAAGAGTATTTCCCTCACCATGAATATGATACTAATTATGGTTTAACAGAGTCAACAGGACCTGGCTGCGTCCATCTTGGTATTGAAAATAGCCATAAAATAGGTGCAATTGGTCTTCCAGGGTTTGATTGGGAGTGTCGGATAGTTGATGGTTCTGGTAATGGTTTACCACCGGGTGAGAGTGGAGAACTTCTTGTAAGAGGTCCAGGAGTTATGAAAGAGTATTATAAAAATCCCGAAGCCACAAAAAAGACCATAATCAATGGCTGGCTTTACACTGGCGATATTGCCCGCTATGATAAAGATGGTTTTATCTGGCTTGTTGACAGAAAAAAAGATGTCATTATTTGCGGAGGTGAAAATATATTTCCTGTAGAAATTGAACATTTTTTTATGCAGCATCCCAAAATTCAAGATATTGCAGTAATTGGAGTTCCAGACGAACGACTTGGAGAGATTCCAGCAGGCATTATCAGTGTAAAACCCGGCATGACATTAACAAAAGCTGATATAACTGAATTTGGCTATGGTCTGCCAAGATACAAGCGGTTAAGAAAGATAATTTTTGCAGATGTGCCAAGAAACGCTACAGGTAAAATAGAGAAGCCAAAACTTAGAAGACTCTACGCAAAGGATAACAGAATCGAGGTTGATAAGTTGCTAAAATAGTTTATTTATAATCAAAGTGGGAATAAATTGAGTAGGGTTTAACCATGGTTAAACCCTACAAATTATAACCTTGCTGGGTTATAATTTCAGGTATTATTAAATTTTTATTCCTTATCTAAATTATTTGGAGAATAACAGATATAATTTTTCGGAGACTATAAAATGAGAGCTTATAGAAAAAATAGAGACATGTTTTTTAAGATAATTAAGATGAAAGCTATATTTGTATTGGCTGTGCTTGCTTGTATGGTAAATAGCACAACGCTTTTTGCTGCTAACAGCACAGATGCTGAAAAAGATAAAATATTGAGTGCAATTGAGCAAAGATATTCGGGCAAGGAGTTTAGTGCTTCCTATGAACAGACATCAATTCTTAAAGCACTTGAGACAACAGAGACAGCCTCTGGAAAGGTATTTTTTAGCCACCCTGGAATGATGAGATGGGAATATACAGCCCCTGAAGTCCACCAAATAATCAGTGATGGTGTAAATCTTTGGATTTATAAGCCAGACGAAAAACAGGTAACCAAAGGAAGTGCTGAGAAGTTCTTTAAAGAGGGAGCTGGTGGTGCTTTTTTATCTGATATTTCAACTATGAGAAAGAACTATAACATCTCAATTAATAGTGCTGATGCATCTATTATTGAGATGACAATGATTCCTAAAAAGAAAAGCCCTGATATTTCATCTATAGTTATTACAGTTGCCAAAGATAATTATAACATTAAAAAGGTAGTAACTTTTAATAGTTACGGTGATGCTACAGAGCTTCTTTTCAGCAATATCAACTTTACTGACCTTGATGATGCTCTCTTTGAGTTTTCAATACCCAATGGTGTAGATATTATTTATATGGATTAGTGCAATAAAAGGAATTAGCAGATTGAAATACAACTCTCTTGATTATAAGACACTTACATTGGCAACTGCCATTGTATTTCTATTCTCCTTTTGTGTATTTGTCTTTTTTTATGAGAGGTATGAATATAAAAAGGCTAACTACCGCATAGAGCAGCATGCTGTTGTTATCTCCAACTCTCTTTGGAATCTAAATCCCGAAGGCTCTGAAGAGTATCTCTCACTTGCTTGTAAATCCCATAACTACAAGATAATTACCGTGCTTGACACTAAAGGTAATCTTTTCAAAAGTGCTGAGGGATATGTAAAAGGGTGGAGCGAAAGACTTTTTACATTCATACACCTTATACCTAAAATAAAACTTGAATCTGACGTGAACTATAATGGTAGAAAAATAGGCGTGATCAAAGCTATTTGGAAATGTGATACCATCTATTTAGAGATGTATGTTCTTCTGGCAATGATTCTAACTTATTTTATTTGTTATCTTAATATACGTTTAATTGGTACAAACAGCTTGCTTGAAAAGAGAGTTAAAGAACGGACAATGGAGTTATCAATTGTCAATGCTTCTCTACAGGTTGAGTTAGAAGAACATCAAAAGGCACGAGAAGCCCTTAGAAAAAGCGAAGAGAAATACAGAATTCTTATTGAGAATATACCAGACGTTGTTTACAGAACAGATATGGAAGGAAATATTCTTTTCATGTCACGCTCATCTGAATTTGTCTCTGGTTATACTGCCAAAGAGGTAATAGGAAAAAAAGTAATAGACCTGTTTTACATAAACCCTAATGAGAGATATGATTTTATCAAAATAATTCAACAAAACGGTTATGTAAATAATTACGAAGAGAAGTTAAAAAGAAAAGACGGAACTATTTGGTGGGCTTCAACAAGTGCCCATTTTTTCAAAGATGAAAATGGTAACATTTTAGGTATTGAAGGTGTCTTTAGAGATGTAACAAGAAGAAAAATGCTTGAAAATGAACTTAGACAAGCTCAAAAGATGGAATCAATCGGGACATTAACAGGTGGCATTGCCCACGATTTTAACAATATTCTTAACATCATGCTTGGAAATGCTGAATTGGCTATGGAAGATATTGAGAAATCTTCTCCCGCATACCATAAAATTAAGGCTATTAAAGCTGCTGGGCAAAAAGCATCAAATATTGTTAAGCAGCTTCTAAGTTTTAGTCGTAAAACTGATATGGAGCTTAAACCGATAAATATAGCTCCAGTTGTAAGAGAATCTATTCAGCTATTAAGAGCGACTATACCCTCAAACATAGAGATTAGTGAAAATATCCAGCCCGATATTAACGACACAATTCTTGGACATTCGACTCAAATTCATCAGATTATTATAAATCTCTGTATTAACGCATCTCATGCAATGGAAAATATGGAAGAGGGAACTATTGATATTAGTATAGAAAACATCGTAGTTGATAAATCTGAAAAACTAAGGATAACAGTAACTGATAGTGGGATAGGAATTGATCCTGAGATAATAGATAAAATTTTTGACCCATACTTTACAACAAAACCAGTTGACAAAGGGACTGGTATGGGGCTTGCAATTGTTCTTGGTATTGTTAAAAACCATAATGGATCAATTGAAGTTGAAAGTAACCCACAATATGGAACAACCTTTACCATTTTCTTTCCTCTTCATGGGCAAGAATCTAAGGTTGATGATAATAAAGAAGCCTTGCAAGATAATTTATATCATGGAACAGAGAGGATACTTCTTGTTGATGATGATGAATTTATTGTTGATATGACCAATGAGATGCTTGAAAGACTTGGATATAAAGTTGAGAGTAAAGGCGACCCTGAAGAGGCTCTTGAGCTTTTTATGGCTAACCCGTCTGCTTTTGATCTTATAATTACTGATATGACTATGCCAAACATGACAGGTGCAAAACTTGCCCAAAAAGTTAAGAAAATAAGAGCTGATATTCCAATTATTGTGTCAAGTGGTTATACTTCTGAAGTAAACGAAGAGAAAGCAAGAGAGACGGGTATTGCAGCCTATTTAATGAAACCTGTATCTATGCAGGAGCTTGGGCAGACGATCAGGGATGTGCTTGGACAGAGTAAGATAAATTGATTAAGGTTTGACAACTTTTTAAAATTTGTCAAATCTCAGCTT
Organism: Desulfamplus sp.; assembly: GCA_015232455.1. Lineage (GTDB taxonomy): Bacteria > Desulfobacterota > Desulfobacteria > Desulfobacterales > Desulfobacteraceae > Desulfamplus. The sequence continues at coordinate 28,672 of JADFZQ010000001.1, forward strand.
GGTGAATTTATGATGCTTTACTATGATTCTTTAAAAAATTTGTTTTTTAATACGGCTCTAATTACCGCCTTTCTTTTGTATCCGATATTTAGCATAGCACAATCATCAAAGCCCAGAAGCTCTGTTGAGGCTCTTGCTGATTTGAGTATAGAGCAGTTAATGTCAATTGAGGTAAGCTCCACAACTTTCTTTGACACTCCTCCTGAAAAAGCCCCGGGTTCTATCTATCTTATTTCACAAGAAAAAATGGAAAATTCCTATTCATCAAGTATCTCTGATTTTCTTGAGTATTATGTTCCGGGTGTAAATATCTCAAGGGCTTATAGTGCTGGGTCTCTCTATTCAGCAAGGGGAATTGCATCTCCATCTAACTCTACCACTCTTTTTATGGTTAATGGCACAAACATGAATGTAAGCAGTGGAACAGGAATCAACACAAACCTTAACCTCCCACTTCTTGGTGATGTTGAACGTATAGAGGTTTTAAAAGGTCCATGTTCAATTATTCATGGTAGTGGCTCTATAAATGGGTTTATAAACGTAATTCAAAAAAATGGCAGAGATAATCAGGGTGGATTTATTAACACAGAAGCTGGATTAAATGATGGGCTTATCAAAACAGAGACTGGTTACGGAGTATCATCTTCAGAATATGGAGATACTTTTATCTATGCTGGTGCTGTAAAATCAGATGGGATTAGCGAGTATGGAGACAATGCCTCTAATAACCAAAGCACAATAAATGATAACTATTTTCCTAATATAAATAGCCGCTTTTCTTTAAATTGGGAAAAAGATAATTTTCATTTAATTACCTTTTTTCAAAACGAAGAGGTCGAATCTACATTACCTTGGAGACCCTTTAAAAAAGAATCAACTACAACTGCTGATGCTAATAATATTGCTACCAGCAACACCAGTGATACTATTACTAATAAATCTTCAGATTTTTCTAATAAACATGTTGGTATGAAAACTATGGCTCTACTTCCTCAGTTGAATCTTGATCTTACCGATACTGAGAAGCTGACTATAGAGCTACCTATCCAATATTTTGAGTATGATCCAGCATACTTCTCTTCAGAGGCATTTGATCTTGATTCAGAGATTCAACTTAAATCAAATCTTATATTTAAGACAACAAGATTTTCAAACCATAGGGTTGCTCTTGGAGGCTCGACCTGTTTTAAGCAGTTTGATTCTGACCGTGTCTCAATCTATATCCCATCAATAATTACAGAAGACGATGATTTTATGGTTGATACAAAAGCAGACTTACATTGGTTTGATAGTTCTCTATTTTTTGAAGATAACTATCAGTTGACAAAAAATCTGACACTCTTTGCAGGTCTTAGATACGATACTACCTATGGTTCTTCTAATAGTTTTAAAAATGTTGAGAGCTTTACTATAAGTGGTGATGATGGAGAGATAAATTATATTCCATCTGGCTCTTTAGAGCTTAGTGTAGATGGAGGTTTTGGGTATGCTTTAATACCAAGATGTGGATTCACTTATGACATTGATGAACATAAAATAGTTAAATTTGTATATCAAGAGGGATACCACAACTCTGATTATATAACGATAATGAAATATCTAAATTCATTTAGCGGCGGAGAGCCAATTGTGTCAGAAGAGGTAGAGAGTTATGAGTTAAGTTATTACCAAGATTTTATGAACCGTAGATTTCAATTTAATCTTAACATTTATAGCAATATTTTTGATAACACTATCTTGATACTAATGGATCAAGATGAAGATGGGTTTGTTGATAGCCAAATTACTGATGAATTTATATCATCTGGCTTTGAAGCATCTTTAACTTATAACCCTGCAAACGATACAACTATGGAGGTCTCCTACTCTTTTTCTCAACCATATAATATGGACGATGATACTAAAGTTAATCCTCATCTTGTTAATAAAACAGGTGAACTCTGGAAAGCATTTCCTGAACATACAGTCAAGCTCAATTTAACCAAATCGTTTATGAATGAGAAGTTAGCTATTTCATTAGGGGGCATTTTTAACAGTGCTACTAATACTTCTGAACAGAGTGAAATTTTAATTGATCAAAGTAGCGATAATGAAACACTAATACAAGATACACAAACCCCAGAATCTAACCCAAACATACAAGAAGATATGTTTAACCACGACAGATTTCTCTTCAACATAGGTGCAAGATACCATTTAACTAAAGAGTTATCTTTAGTAGTTAAAGGTGAAAATATCTTTAATAATGATGTACCAGCCGCAGGATACTACTATAACCTTCAAAATTCTGAAAATATCTCCTTAGAACACCCAACTTACTATATTGGTCTTAGCTGGAAATTCTAATGTCAACAACCAAACCTACTTTACTAAAATTTTTAATAAAACTTCACACTATAAGTTTTACCCTGTTTACTGCACTTAAATTTTTCTTAAGTGCAGCAATATTTCTCATACTATTTTCCTATCAAGCAGCACAAGCACAAGAAGAGCCTTCAAAACAAGAGATTCAAGCTGCAATGATAATTAAATTTACTGATTTCATAGAGTGGTCTTCTGAATCTTTTGATAAAACTTCAAATAATTTTACAATCGCTATTTTGGGAAGAAATGAGTATCAAGGTCTTTTTGAACCATTTATAGACCGCCTATTTTATGGAAAACAACTCAAAATTATCCACTATCCGGCTATTGAAAATATTTACTCACCTATTGAAATTCTTGGAAAAATTCAAATCTTAATCGTCAGCTCTTCGGAGAAAAAAGAGATAAAACCTCTGCTTGATAAACTTAAAGGCAAACCAATTCTAACTATTGGTGATTTTCAAGGATTTGCTCAAAGCGGCGGGATAATCAACTTCTTTAAAAAAGCAAATAACAGAATAGGATTTGAAATAAACATGGAATCAAAAGAGTTATCAGGTATAAAGATAAGTTCACATCTTCTTAAATTAGCTAAAATTGTAGAACCTTCTGGCGTGAAATCTCAAAAAAATGGAACATCTGAAGATAGCGACAAATTTCAAAACAGCGATCAAGGAATGACAATCCGTAAGGGAATAAAGAAGATTGGCGAAGGAATCAAGAACATTGGAAAGGAAGTAAAGCAGATGGGTCAAGAGCTAAATAAAAAAGGGGAAAAATTATGAGCCTGTTTAAGAAAAAAGAGACACTTTCCCACCAACGCACAATTTCCCCTAAAAAAAGAGCTGACTCAGAACCTCTTACTAATTGCAGTATGTCAAAAAATAGACACAGAGATTGCATTAATCCATTAGAAACAATGCATATACACAAACGGCTTTTCCACCTTTTCTTGTCAAAGCAGAGCCTTAAAAGTAAAATGTTTATGATGATTTTTATAAGCAATGTAGCAGCACTTATTTTTGCAGGCTCTTTTTTTGTTATCAATGACCTTCACATAATGAAATCAACAATTAATTACGTAGCATCATCTCTTACCGCGTTAGTTGAGACACACATTGAAGCTCCGCTCTATTTTAACGATCCAGAGGCAGCAGAAGAGACTTTAAGCTCTTTAAAGGAGAATAACGATATTCTTGCAGCAGGTGTTTATAATGATAAAGGCGATCTTTTTGCATATTATATAGCTAGCTCAAATGTTGGGCAGAGCGGCTCTATTACTCTTGATGAGCTAAAAAGTAAAAAACTCTTACCTGATGGTTTAAACCATTGTGCTGCATATATTGAATCCCATAAAACAATTATGTTTAATGGAAAACAGCTTGGACACCTCTTGATTATTGCTGGTACAAGCAAAATCATGGATTTAGTTACATGGTATGTTGGGTATAATATTTTCATTATCCTTGCAGCAGGGCTTTTGGTCTATTTTATCTCATCAAGATTTATGAAAATTTTGGCTTCTCCTATTGCAACGTTGACTAATGCCGTCAAATTAATATCAAAAGAGAAGAACTATTCTCTTAGAGTGCCGTGTTATGCAGACTCTTATGATGAGATACATTATATGATTCAAGCATTTAACCAGATGATAAGCGAGATTCAGGTAAGAGATTTTGAGCTTGAAAATCACAAGACAATTTTAGAAGAAAAAGTCCAAGAGAGAACTAGAAGGCTTCAAGATTTAAACCATGAGCTTATGGTCTCTAAGGAGAAGGCAGAAGTTGCAAACAAAGCGAAAAGTGCATTTCTTGCAAGCATGAGCCACGAGCTTAGAACCCCTTTAAACGGTATTCTTGGTTATACTCAAATAATGGAGAGAAATGGCAATCTTCAGGAAAAAGAGCTAAAGCAACTTAGGATAATCAGCCAAAGTGGTGAACATCTTCTTATGATGATTAACGATATTTTGGATTTATCAAAGATTGAAGCAGGAAAGATGGAGATAAATCCAGTTGAATTTTCTCTTGCAGGACTTTTAGAGGCAACCTCTGCCATTACCCGTATTAAGGCAAAAAAGAAGAATATAAATTTTAAACTTAAAGCATCTGAAAACTTACCAAAATGGGTTATTGGTGATGAGGTAAGAATCCGTCAGGTGTTGTTTAATATTTTGGATAATGCAGTTAAATTCACAAAAGAAGGAGTTGTTGAATATATTGTTGATCATGACCATGACTCTCCAAAAGGTTCAAAGAGTTGGATTCGATTTTCAATTAAAGATTCTGGAACTGGAATTGATGAGAATGACTTAGAAAAAATATTCTATCCTTTTGAACAGGCTGGAAATCCAAATGACAGCGTTCAAGGCACAGGGCTTGGGCTTGCAATATCACAACGCCTTGTAAGATTGATGGGAAGCGATCTTGTTGTAAAATCAAAATTGGGAGAGGGTAGTATTTTTAGCTTTTCAATAAACCTTCCAGAGACAAGCGGAAGGGAGATAAAACTTGAATCAGATAAACATATTATTGGAATTGCTAATAAAAATTTTCATATTCTTGTTGCAGATGACAACCTAAATAATAGAGAGCTTTTAAGAGATGCCTTAGAACCACTTGGATTTAACATCCAAATGGCAGATAACGGAAAAGATTGTATTGAAAAGGCTCTTGAGAATAAACCAGATGTTATTTTGATGGACTTGATGATGCCAAAGATGAACGGATTTGAGGCGATCGAACTTATCAGACGAAATCCTGCTTTAAAGGGAATTCTTATTATAGCAATCTCTGCAAGTGTTGTTAATGAATCAAGAGAAAAGAGCCTCCGTGCTGGTTGTGATGAATTTCTTACCAAACCTGTGAGTCTTAATTCGCTTTTTACTGTAATTTCAAAATATAGAGAGATTGATTGGATATATCAAGATGAGGAAAATAGCGAACTAAACAAGCCTCTTGTTGGAGAAAATATTTCTGAAAATATATCACCTTTAACAGATATGAGAGACTCAACAGGATTTTCTTCTGAGGAGAAACGCTACATTGCTGAAAATATAGGAAAACTTGATGAACTTTTAGAAGTTGCAAAACAGGGCGATGTTGCTGGTATTCAAGAGTGGGTTCAATCCGTTTCAGCAACAGATGCTGTTGCTTTACGATTTAAAAACATAATCAATGACTTTGCCGAAAATTTTATGATTGATGAAGTGGTTACGCTGGTTGAGAAAATTATGTCCCTGTAAATAATTCCGTCAGCACGGAATTATTTACCGTAAGTTAAAATTTGTTATCCCGTGTCAAGACAAATGTGCCGGTAAATGTTTTGAGATATGAACCTATGTCGGGTTTGGCAAAAACCCGGAGGCCGCTCAGACTGTATTCGTAGGTTCCCGCACTCAGACCATACACGGACAGGGGAATGATTTCTTCAAAATATTCAACCAACGGAAGACCAGCGGTGCCTACGGCATACATGACGACTTCAAAGCGATTATCTTTTAATCGCTGAGGAATTCTACCAATCTTAGGACCCTTGTAGGGGAAAAAAACTTTCACTTTCAAAAAAACCTGAACAGGGAAGGTCTCCGTTACAATTATTTCAACATTATATGCAAAGGGACTTGTAAACGGGGATTGTCCGGACACTTTGTAGTCTGTCAGACTCCAGCCGCCCTTTTCGGTGAGCTGAAACTTCGCATCCTGAAACATACATGGTTGTTCAGGTGTATCAACACAGGGAATTGTGAGAATTCCGGTCTGAATTCCGGTCTGAATCACAGTCTGATAACCCGGATACTCACCTGCCGGAAGGGATTCCCCTGAAACAGGACTGACTGCCAGCACAATGAGCATACCCAACAAGTACAAAATTTTTGCCGATTTCATATCTCTTCCTCCTCTTACCACTGTTTTTCGACATACAATATGTTGTGTTTTTAAATACCAAACTTCTACAACATATCGTTTTTTTTATGCTACTTGGAATAGTGTGATCCCAATACCGATTAAGCTCCTTAAGTTAAATAAATACAACTAATAATTGACTTCGAGCCAACGTGGAGGTGAGCAGCCGCCTAAAGATGTTTGCAAAGAACCGCTCACGTTCTGTGGCGGTCGGCTTGAGCGACTTGTTAGCCCCCTGAAGATGATTTTTGATATTACACATGACATTTATTGTAACGAGGGATGTACCCAATGTTTTTGACGTGAATTATTTGCTTCGTCATTTTGGGAATCTACATTGCTTTTTTGATTTTTAATAGGCGAATAATTTTCAGTTCTATCTCGAAAATTATCGGCAGTCTGCATGCTGTCAAAGCTTACACCAACAACTACTCTTATGATAGTATCTTGTCTATCTACCTCTATTACTTCTACACCTTTTAATGCGGCTTCTCTCATTGTTTCGACAACTTGATTACGTTGTTCGCTGGTATATTGCCCTTCATTACCGTTGATTTTCATTGCTTCTTGAACCGATGTGGTCTCTTCAAAAGTAGAGCCATAAATAAAAGCTGCTAAAGAAGCCTTTGCTCTAGAAACTGCCATTCTTTCTGCTATTCTTTTTGCCGTCGCTTTTGGTATACCAGTTTGTACTATATCCTGTTCCGCTGATGAAACAATGCGTATTGTTCCGTCTGGAAAAACTGCTTCTATAGCCTGATTTAAAGGCAAATCTCCAATTTTTGAAATTGGAATTGCAGCAGAATAAACACTACTTGATAAAGTAAAAACGAGAAAAGCACACAAACATGATATTTTTTGCATAAATCACCTCATTATTTAAATAAATTTTCTATTAGATTTATAGTTGAAATATAGTACAACTCACCACATTTTAGAGCATCATTATCGTCAAATAAAGACGGGAAGCCATTTAATATAGAAACATCACTTAAATTTACGTCAGAACATATACAAGAAGCTGGCAAGGTCAGTAGAATAGGTTTTTTGGGATATTCTTTAAACATTATTTTAGTTTTCATTATCAAATCCCCTTTGCAATATTCATCATCAATAAAAATATTTCCACTAATGTTTTCTGCATTGCATTTTTGTTTAGGAAAAATATCAGTTTGAGTTGATATAATTAATTCATTAGAACTTGATGGGTTAATTATTTCTGATAATTCTTTTGCAAAATAGTCGGAAATATATTGACATGCTTGATAAGATAAAGTGTCACAATTTATTTTTTTTACCCCATATTCTTGAAGTGAAATATGAGCTTTAATTTTTGATACTTGTTGATATATTTCTGGAGAAATTTTCAACTTTACAAAATACACATCAATTTCTCTTCTCCCTTCGTATAATACGTGATATTTTAATGGAAAGTTAGAGTGAATCATTTTATTTATCTTATTCATATAATTAAAAGAATAACCTGAAGTAGATAATTTTTCTTTAATTATAGACTCACTTGAGAGTCTGCTTCCTTCAAGGAATTCTTGTGCATGTAAAAGTGCATCAATTATAGCAAATTCTTTGGCCTTCAAATCATTTTTAATATCGCTGATACCTTCTACAATAAGTGAATTATCATCATAGCTAAAAATTGTAGCTGAAAAACAAATATTGTATTTCAAAACAACAAAAACGCAAAAAACACAAATATAATAGATTACTTTACACATTAAAGACCTCGCCTAAATTAATCTTCTGTTGATAGAATGATATCACGCGGAGCTGAAAGTTCATCTGGTAACCGTATTGTCTTTGCATTTATATCTATATCTCTACCAACACGAATCTTGCTCTGATCTGCATCCACGTTATTACCAGGCGTATTAATTTTTAAATCTCTGCCAGCATGAACTTTTGACGGTAGCTCGACTGTACTTGCACACGCAATGAGAAAAGGGAAAATGCATGTAATAATGAATATTTTCATTTTTCATCACTTTCAGGTGCTGCAGAAGCAAGTGCAACTAATCCACCTAGTAGAATAATAATGCCTAACGCTGACAGAATTGATCCAAAACCTTTTTTTATAGAAGCATCACCACTATCTTCTGGAATTTCAATCTTCACATCTCTTCCAGAATTAATTGGCTCATTAATATCAATTGATCTGGTTGCACAAGCATTACAAAAACAGAACATTGATAGTATCAGACAGCAACTAACATTTTTTTTAAAAAAATTCATTTCAATCCTCTTCTTAATTAAGTTAAATACTATTATACATATCCGGCACTATTGCCGATAAAAACCTTTTTGGAAAATAAAGGGTTACCCATTGATTATCAGGTCATTCTTACCTGATAATATCTTAAATTCCCTATTATCAAGGAAGCATTTCCTTCATAACACCCTAAATCCCAACTTATCAGGTTAATATGTCAAAAATATTGTTAATCCTGATAGGTAACTTTTTACTACATATAAAATATAAATATGTCAAGCACTCAAAATGGAAAAATAATGGATGAAATTTATGACACAATGCGTATTAACCATTACTCAATTCATACGGAACATTCATACTTTGTTCACATCTTCGGATGTTCGACAAAATTCACGAACATCCGGATCAAACATGAGTTATATTCTGGCAGCATATCAGAGTTGGAATGAATCTTAAGTTTTCTTCAAAATATTTACGACTCCACTACTGTGCTAACAGGCAGGCATATTCTAAAAGTTGTCCCTTCTCCTACCTTGCTTGTAACTTTTACATCTCCACCATGATCCTTTATAAAACCGTAGCATACTGATAACCCAAGTCCTACCCCTTTTACGCTGTCTGTTTTGGTGGTGAAGAACGAATCGAAAATCTTCTCTATATGCTCCTCTTTAATTCCTATCCCTGTGTCTGAGATAATTATACAGACTTTATTTTTATGATTTTCTGTTGTGATCTTCAAATTACCTCCGTCAGGCATTGCATCCATAGCGTTGGAGATCATGTTGAGAAAAACCTGACGTAACTGATCCTTTGAGGCATAAACCATTGGAAGTTCGTCTGCAAACAGATACTCAAACTTTACGCTGTTCTCCCTAAACCTCTTTTCATAAAGAAGAATTATCTCATCTAACACCGTATTTATATTGATATTTACCTTTTTTTCTTGATCTGGTTTTGAAAATGAGAGCATTTTTTTGAGCATATCTGCAAGTCTAACTGTTTCAGATATTGACATATCAAGAAGTTTGCGTCTTTTATTTTGGGGAGAAATCTCAGTTTTCATAAGCTCAAGTGTATTCATAATGCCAAACAGAGGGTTGTTTAGCTCGTGAGCAATCTGGGAGGTAAGACGCCCCATTGCAGCAAGTTTTTCAGATTGCAATAACTGCTGACGGGTTTCGCTAAGTTTTCTCTCCATAGCAAGACGTTCGCCAAGATCAACAAAAATACCAACTGACGCAAGTTCTTTACCCTCATCATCATATAAAATGGCTGCTGACAAATTTCCTTCGGTCTCTTTTCCGCTAATATTTTTAAATGTAATAGGATATGATTTGAGTTTACCAACACCACCATAATCGCTGGAACGGATCATCTTCATAACACGTTTTGCAAGATCGCCTGTATAAACATCTCTTATATTTTTCTTTCCTATTACATCTTTTGCACTCTCTCCAAATATCTCTTCAGCCCCTTTATTCCAGATAAGAACTTCTCCCTTCATATCTGCTGCCATTATAGCATTTGGAGAACAGTCAATTGTCTTATCTAAAAAATCAAGAGCTTTTTTCATCTTATCTTCCATGATCTTGCGTTGGGATTGATCAACAACAATCCCCTCATATCCAACAACATTTCCATTGTCGTCATAACGGACATGGCTTGTTACTAAAACTTGAATCAGATGTCCATCTCTTCGCCTCCACTCAACCTCATAATCCACAACCCTACCGTTCTTTTCAACGCTATCCATGAATTTTTTTCTATCATTAGGTTTAATATAGAGATCCCGTGCAATATTCATTGCAAGAAAATTATCCTTATTTGTATAGCCAAGCATCTTTAGAAAAGCAGGGTTTACATCTATGAATCGCCCTTGTTTGCTGCTTATGAAGACCCCGCATCCTGCGTGTTCAAAGAGCCGTTTATAGCCTTCTTCTGAAGATTTAAGCCTTGCTTGCTGCTCTTTTTGTTTAGTTATATCTCGGTAAAGAGATAATTTTGAGCGGGTTCCATCACGATTTGTAATGGGAAGCTCTATTAGGCTGAAACTTTTTTTGACATGTGCCAAATAGACCTCACCATAATGGGTCTCTCCTTTATCAAATACTTCGTGAAACTTGCACCATGAGCATATTCCGTTCCCATTATTCATAACTTCATAGCATTGTTTACCTACACCTTCCCCGAAAATTTTTATCATGGCATCGTTCATATATTCAATGGTGTAGGAATTGTTTATGATGTAAATTCCATCATCAATAGCTTTAAGAGCTTCTACTAATCTGGAGGATTTTATGTCAGTCATGGTGGAATTCTCCTTATTTTTCTATTCTTTTATTCATCTGTTTAAATCCAGCGATTTTAATTTTAGAATTATGTATCAGCAATTTTAATTTTTAACAGCCCTGAAATAAATTTCAGGGCTGATATTAGCTATTAAACTACAGGTCTTGGCAGCATTCCTGCCCTTTCTGCTATCTCTGGCACCATCTGTTCCCATTCAATCGCCATCAAGTGAACTCCAGCAACTCCTTTCATCTCTTTAAATTCCTCAATCTGTTCTAATGCAAATTTAATTCCCTCTTCTGCCTGTTTGCCTTTTTCTGCACCTTTCAGGCGATTTATAAGAGACTCTGGCACATCCATTCCGGGAACCATTTTGCCCATAAATGATGCCATTCTGGCACTCTTCATAGGTGTTACACCTGCAAGAATATAGCATTTCTCATGCAAACCCATATCAACAACCTGTTTCATAAATGTTCTAAATTTGTCCATGTTGTAAATGCACTGAGTTTGAATAAAATCTGCTCCTGCTGCGATCTTGTTGGCAAGTCTATAAACCCTGTATTCAAAAGGATCGGCAAAAGGATTACATGCAGCACCAACAAAAAGTTTTGGAGCAACATCAATCTTTTCGCCATTTAAAAACTCTTCTTTATCTCGCATAGTAGTAACAAGATTTATAAGCTGCATAGAGTCAATATCGTGAACATTTTTAGCTTCTGGATGGTTGCCAAAAGATTGATGATCTCCAGACAGGCATAACATGTTGCGAATACCCAAAGCATAAGCCCCTAAAATATCGCTTGTTATTGCAAGACGATTTCTGTCACGGCAAACCATCTGAAAATTTGGCTCAAGCCCATGATCAATCATCAAGTGTGACGCAGCAAGGCTTGACATTCTTACTACTGCTGTTTGGTTATCTGTAATGTTGACTGCATCAACATTACCTTTAAGATGATGAAATTTTTCAACAAGATGGTGAACATTAGCACCTTTAGGAGGTCCGCACTCTCCTGTAAATGCAAAATGTCCAGCTCTTAAAACTTTTTCAAGATTGCTTCCAGATTTGAAATCGCCTTCTGGCTTTACATTATTTTCTGAGTTGATTTCACTCATGGTTTCATCTCCTTATATCATTACTGTGTCAGCTCTTCCCTGATGCTTCTTCTTGGTCCACCGTCTCTTGCTGTTCTCCAATCTTTTACAGCTCTTACTTTTAAAAGATCGTTGAGCCTGCCCTGCTCCATTTTTTTTGATACAATAGAATCCCATATACAGATAGTCTCTTTTGATATTTCGCATTTGCCTTTTGAAGAGCCTCCGCATGGTCCATGAAGAAGACTTTTTGCACAACGAGCAACTGGGCATAATCCGTCAAAATCGTGGATTATACATGTTCCGCAGCCAGCACACCTCTCTTCCCAGATACCATGTGTAACAGCTCCGCCAAAAAATGTGGTGTTGACTGCTGGATAGAATTTTTGCTCTCTATACGCTTCAGATAGAAACTGAGGTCCAACTCCGCAAGCCATTGAAACAACGGCTTCGTAATTCCCAACTGTCTCCTTGAGTTGAGCAACATACTCATTGTCGCACTGCCGCTCAATCACTTTAGTGTCAATATTTATCTCTCTTCCCTCTTTCTGTCTTGCAATTCTCAAGGCAGATGCAAGAATTGAAACCTCTTTTTCTCCACCTACATTACAGACTGTAACACAGCCTTTGCAACCAAGTACCATTATATTTTTATAGTCTTTGATCATGCTCAATATTTCTTCAAGAGATTTACGATCTGCTACTATCATTTCTCACCTCTTAGTGTGTTGTTTTGTAATTGTTATCTGAATTAGGATAGTCAGGATTAATGAGGATATTTAGGATAGGTTATCCTGATTTATCCTTTTGTCTTTGGTATCCTGATTCAGAATGAAAATCATCACCTTTTTGAAGCGTTATCAATCAATCTCTAAGCAGCTTCTTTTTTCCTTACAGGTGTAGGTCCAAGAGTTTTTATTTTTTCGTTCATTTCGCGGGCAATCTCTGCAAACTTAAGCCCCATTGCAGATGAAAGGCTAAACATCTCAACTCTTTCAGGTTCAATGCCAATCTCTTGTAAAATCTTTTTCACGTAATTGACTTTTTTTCTGGTCTTTATATTTCCTGTCAAATAGTGGCATTCGCCTTCAAGACAGCCTGCCACATACACACCGTCTGCACCGTTTTCAATGGCATTTAAAAGATGCAAAATATCCACTCTGCCAGTGCATGGCACCTGAATCACCTTTATATTTGAAGGGTAGGAAAGCCTCATGGAACCTGCCAGGTCCCCAGCAGCATAAGCTCAATATTGGCAGCAAAAGGCGATAATCATTGGTTCAAAAGAGCTATTCATTGTATCTCCTCCATATTTATCTTTTATGCAGCCTTAAAAAGTGCATCAGTTTTTGCCATAATCTGGTCATCTGTGAAGTGGTTAAGTTTTATTGCCTTACCCGGACATTCTGAGACGCACAGACCGCAGCCATGACACTCACTTGCGTCAATCACTGCATATCCATCTTCGTGAATATATGGAATACCATAGGGACAAGTTCTGACGCAGGTAAGACAAACCGCACACTTTTCAGGCTGCACAACTGCAACAACACCACCCACCATTATGGAATCCCTTGATACAATTCGCATCGCTCTTGATGCTGATGCTTTTGCTTGTGCAATACACTCTTCAAGAGGTTTTGGATAGTGTGCAAGACCCGCTACAAAAAGACCATCAGAGGCAAAATCAACAGGTCGAAGTTTTGCGTGAGCCTCCACAAGAAAACCTTCTGCATTGACAGGAACCTTGAATGCCTCAAACAGATGTTTGTTTGCATTTGGCACAATACCTGATGCAAGAACAAGAATATCAGGAGTGATCTTTATCTCCATTCTTAAAACATGATCAATTACTGTAAGCTCAAGAGTGCCATACCTATCCTTGTCATATTTAGTGGTATCGCCTTCTGTTCCCTGTGGCATGATAGCCTTGACTTGAGGCAGCTTATCAAGATCATATCTTATAAATATAATGCCTTTCTGCCGTGCTTCTTGATAGAGGTCTTCCCTGAATCCATAAGAGCGAATATCACGATAGATAATGTAAACTCTTGTTCCTGGTCTTCTGTTTTTCACCTCAATTGCACTTTTCAAGCTATGCGTGCAACATATCTTACTACAGTATGGTTTATCGCTGTTTCTTGAACCAACACATTGAATAAACGCTACAGTTTTAGCCTTAGAAAGCCTTTTATCTGCATGTTCAAGAACCTGATCCATATCTAAATGGGTCAATACATTCGGATGTTCTCCATAAAGATATTGATTTGGCTTGTCTTCTTTGCCTCCAGTTGCAATGATGGCGGCACCATGTTCAACAGTTATGAGGCTTTTCAAGCCAGCTTTTGAACTACCAGTTTGACCACCAGAAGCTGTTGTAATGTTTGTTAAATCTTCTTTTGCTACCTTCGACTCTTTAGAGATTGAAGATGATAGAGTAGTGATGAAATTTCCAAGACTTCCTGTGGTATTTTTCACCTCAGTATTTAGATAAAGCTCGATATTGGAATTCTTATTTACTCGTGAGATAAGTTCATTAAGCCACGGTTGAATAGCTTCTCCCTGCCATGTTGCTCTCAAGTGTTTTGCATTGCCTCCAAGCTCTTCACTCTTTTCCACAAGAATTGCCTTAAAACCTTGTTCTGCAACGCTTAAAGCTGCCTCCATACCTGATATTCCACCACCAATAACCAGCACTGACTTTTTGATTGCAAGTTTTACCTGATGAAGAGGCTCAACATAAGCTGCTTTTGCTACAGCCATACGAACAAGGTCTTTTGCTTTTTGAGTAGCTTTTTCAGGGCTATTCATGTGCACCCAAGTATTTTGATCCCGTATGTTTGCCATTTCAAAGAGATATTTGTTAAGCCCCGCTTCTCTTATTGTCTCCTGAAATAAAGGCTCATGGGTTCTTGGTGAGCATGATGCCACAACGACCCTGTTTATATCTTTATCAATTATAACCTTTTTTATATGATCTTGAGAATCTTGCGAACAGGTGAAAAGATTATCCTCAACATGAACAACATAAGGTAATGTTCCAGCATAGTTTCGCACTGCTGGCACATCAGCAACCCCACCAATATTTATTCCACAATTGCAGACAAACACACCAATACGAGGCGATATGCTTGAAAAATCACGCTCTGGTGGAAGCTCTTTAGTTCTGGTTAAGCTCCACCTCTCCCCTGCAAGAGTTTGAGCAGCCATTGCAGCAGCGGCTGATGCCTCCATAACTGACATTGGAATATCTTTTGGTTCTTGGAATGCTCCGCAGACAAAAATACCATCTCGTGTTGTATTGACAGGAGAAAGATTTGAGGTTTTTGCAAACTGATGGTGATTTAGTTCAATTCCCATTACCTGTGCAATTTGGGCAGCGTCAGAGCATGGGGCAAGTCCTACAGAAAGAACCACCATATCAAAGATTTCTTCAGCAGTTGAGCCTGATTCTGTTGCATAAACAAGACGCAACCTGTCATCTTTCATAGGGAAAATTGAGTGTATTCGAGAACGGACAAATCTGACTCCACTCTCATCTTCTGCACGGATATTGTATTTATCAAAATCTTTTCCATGCGTTCTCATATCCATAAAAAAGATTGCTGTATCTAAATCATGATCGCTGTGCTCTTTTGCAATAACTGCCTGCTTGTTGGCATACATGCAGCAAACACCTGAGCAGTAGCTGTGTCCACCCCTATTGATGTCCCTTGAACCAACACATTGTAGCCATGCTATCTTTTTGGGTTCTTTTTCGTCTGACGGTCTTACAAGATGACCTTTGTATGGACCTGAAGCAGACAAAAGTCTCTCAAACTCAATACTTGTAACTATATTTGGGTTTGAGCCATATCCGTAAGTTTCATATACAGCAGGATTAAATGGTGTAAAACCAGGGGAGAGAATAATTGCACCAACCTCAATTTCATAAGTTTTTGGAGTCATTGAATGGTCAACAGCTTTGGCAAGACAGGCATCAACACACGCCATACACTCTGAGCAGTATCCGCAGTTAAGACAACGTTCAGCCTCTTTTTGTCCATCTTGCTCATCAAGCCCAAGCTCCACTTCATTGAAATTACCTTTTCGATAGTCAAGGCTAAGTTCTCGAACTCTTGCACGTTCAGCTTTGGGAATATTTTCAGAGATTGGTGTATAGTCAGGAAGATTAAAACCGCTGATTTTGTCTTTTTCTTCTTTACCCATTTCTATTTCAGATGAGTTTATTGTTTTGGAAGAATTTATATTTCCGTTCTTACCCCTTCCAAGAGCCATATCCTCACCTTTGAGATAGCGTGAGATGGATTCAGCAGCCTCCATTCCAGCAGCAATGGCAGCAATGGCAACCCCAGGTCCAGTTTGTAAATCGCCACCAGCAAACACCCCTTTTTTGCCTGTCTCAAAAGTGATGGGATTGACTTCAGTAGTTGCCCATTTTGTGATTTTGATCTCACCTGTCTCTTTGATTTTGCCGTCATCCTTGCTACTTTGGTCACCCGTGCTGCTCTGTGCAGCGGCAGAAGTTTCCTTAATTCCAGAGACATCTGGTTGTTGACCTATTGCATAGATAAGCTGATCAATCTCAAGGTCATATTCACTTCCCACAACTGGCACGGGTCTGCGTCTTCCAGAGGAGTCAGGCTCACCAAGCTCCATTCTTATACAGCGAATTGCCGATAATTTACCTTTTTGCACTACAGTTGTATGACCTTCTGATGATGTTTTTGTAGAGGAATCTGCTTTTTCTGACTCATCAACAGTTGTTCCAATTGCCTGTTGAGGTGCTGACAAATAGATTATCTCAACGCCTTCATGTTCAGCAGCACAAATTTCCTCTTCCCATGCTGGCATCTCTTTTCTGGTTCTGCGATAGATTATAGTTACTTTCTCAGCCCCCAGACGCACAGCACTTCTTGCCACATCAATTGCAACATTACCGCCTCCGATAATTGCAACTCGTTTGCCTGTTTTGGTGTTACCTGTAAGATTTAACTCCCTGAGATAATCAACGCCTTGTCTTACTCCATCAAGGTCGCTTCCCGGAATCGCAGGATCAATCCCCTTATGAGCACCCATGCCAAGAAAGACAGCATCAAAGCCATCTGCAAGCAGAGAGTCAATGGTCATTTTATCTCCGATAGGAGTATTGAGCCTTATTTCAACCCCAAGATTAGTTATAACCTCAATATCACGGTCAAGAACTTCGGGAGGAAGGCGATGGTCTGGAATTCCAACTCGAAGCATTCCGCCAGCTTTTGGCAGAGCTTCAAATATGGTTGATTTTATTCCTTTTTTAGCAAGGTGATATGCAGCAGAGAGTCCCGCAGGACCAGAACCTATTATAGCAACTTTTTTTCCAATTAAAGGCTCACACTCAATCTTAATCTGCCTTGCATCAAATTTATCTGCTGCAAGGCGTTTTAGCTCTCTTATGGCAATTGGCTGATCAACTTCACCTCTTCTACAGCCGTTTTCGCACTCATGAGGGCAGATTCGCCCTAAAACACCGGGTAGAGGCAACTGCTCCATGATAATCTCAAGAGCTTCCTTATATTTGCCCTTTTTCACCATCTGGACATAACCCTGAACATTTAAGCCAGCAGGGCATGTGAGTTTACAAGGTGCACGGTCGCCTTTTTCAATTGTATATGCACTTGGCATTGCCTGAGGATAAAGCTTAAATGCAGCCTTGCGATTACCTAAACCTTCATCAAACTGATTTGGCAGTTCAACAGGGCAGACGCTTGAACACTCTCCGCAGGCTGTACATTTATCAGTATCTATAAATCTTGGCTCTTCAAGTAGTTTTACTTTAAAATTACCAGCAGTACCACTAACTTCTCGAACGTGGGTTTTATTTAAAAGCTCAATGTTGAGGTGTCTCCCTGCTTCTACAAGTTTGGGAGAGATAATGCACATAGAGCAGTCATTTGTGGGAAAAGTCTTGTCAAGTTTTGCCATTACACCGCCAATGGCAGAGTTATTATCAACAAGATAGACAAGATAACCTGAGTCTGCAAGGTCAAGAGATGCCTGAATACCAGCAATACCAGCACCAACAACCATCACAGAACCGTTATTTTGTTGGGTCATTGGATACCTCCTTCAATATCTAAACCAAATTCAGCAAGATCAGGTCCAAGATAGGTTCGTTCGTTTTCACCAAGAACACCCATTGCAAGACAAATGATGGTCCAAAGATGCAGAGTGTGATAATTGCCTCCGTAGTGATGGCACATATCCTCAATCTGAGCATGGCAGTTGTGGCAAGGAGTGATTACATATTTAGCACCTGTTTCGATGATCTGGTCAAATTTTACCTTTCCATAGGCTCGCCGCTGTTCAGTATGACCTCCTTGCAAGGCACCGCCGCCACCTCCGCAACAGTAGTTATTTGAACGATTTGGAACCATATCAACAAAATTCTCCTCACCTACCACAGCTTTAACAACAAATCGTAAATCATCAACTATCTTGTTGGTTCCAATTTTTCTACCAATATTACACGGGTCTTGAACTGTAAATTTTATCTTTAAATCTTTGTTCCAATCTGAATTGACCTTTAGGGTGCCGTCTTTAATCCACTGGGCATATAGTTCTATTATACTTTTAAATTCAAATGTGTGCGGTATGTTGTATTTTCTCAATCCTTCCAGGATTGAATAGTATGAGTGTCCTCACTCGGTATTGACAACAACCTTGCATTTGAGATTGTGTTCAATGTGGTAAACAAACTCCTCCATGATGTATCGCCACCCCTCGTCATCAGCTAAAAACATGCAGTAGTTTTCGCCACCCCACATTACAGTCGGATATGTCCAATCTGCCTTTGCCCTGTGGAGAATCTTCCACAGAGGTCCAAGTTCATCAGGCTCTGTTACAGGCTCACGGGAATTTTGGTTCAGAGCCATGTATGCACCAACTCTGTCAGCCGTGATCTCAAGATCGCTAAATTCTGGTGATGCCTCCCTGATCTCATTTGCCACATCTTCAACTGTAAATACAAAATCTTCTTTGGGAACTCCCATTGCATTGCCAGCTTTTATATGCTGATCGCAAGAGCCTCGAATACCTTTTGGACGTTTGTCTCTGTCCCAGCTTGCACGGACATTGTAAACAAATTTGGGAATATTGATTTTCATGGGACATGCTGACATACATCGTCCACACATTGTGCAAACCCATGCCCAAGGGCTTTTTTTGATTTCGTCATCCATGCCAAGCAGCAGCATACGCAAAAATTTTCTTGGATCCATGCCATACTGCTCAGATGCAGGGCATCCGCCAGTGCATGTTCCGCAGGTGAGGCAGAGATCAAAGTTTGCCTCTGGTATGCGGTTTGCTACCTCATCTTTAAAATCGCATGTAAACTCTTGAAGTTTAATTGCTTCTGCCATATTGACTACTCCTCCTAACTTCAGCCGTAAAATAATGTTTTTGCTGCGTAATAGTTTTCAGAAGGGGGATACCATATAGTTCTCAGATGTGCGGGGAATGTTATTTTTTTATAATCAGGTGTAAACTAATCTTGATTGCAAATGTTCATTTTAATTTGGCTGCATTAAGATAATCTGCAAGTTTATCCTCTCCACCAATCGTAATAATGTGAACTCCTTGGCAGATATTTTTGAGGCTGTTTACTATATCTGCAAAAAGTTCAATGCTTGCCTTCATTTTATCAGGTGCTTTCAAAAGTTTCTGAATAGCCCATTCTGGTACAAGCCCTGATTTAAAATGGCGATTCAAAAATTTGCCCATTCCACCAGTTCTGAGAATCATAACTTCAGCAATAACAGGGACATTAAAGGTGTTTGCTTGTTTCATGAATTTCTCAAACTGATCAACATCAAAAATAGGGGTAGTTAGAAAATAGCCAGTTCCCATGTTCATCATATCTTCCATCTCTTCCATGCCTTTCTTAGGTATATTTTTACCCCATGGAGCTTCAACACCTGAACCAAGGACAAATTCAATCTTCTTGTCCATTGCATTGCCGTCAATGGTCTGCCCCTGACGCATGTGTTCTAAAACTGACGCAAGTTTTCCAGAATCAACATGAAAAAACATCGACTCCTGAAGGCTTTCTCCTGAAATACGGTAATCTTCTGTAAAAACAAGTAGATTCTCCACACCTGTCTCATGGGCAAGGGTTAAATCCTTGTGCAGTTGAAAGCGGTTTTTGTCGCGGGTTGTTGTCTGATAGATGGCATTAAAACGATTTTTTCGCAAAATATCGCAAGTTTGAATCGAATCACCCACAACGCCCTCAAGCTCAACGTCAGAAACTGCCACTCCATCTATTCTGCCTCTTACTTTATTCAAACTTTTTATAATCTCTTCAGGGTTATCCTCTCCGAGCGGAGCCTGTATCTCCGATGTTACAACAAATTTCTTTTTTTCAAGAGATTCTTTCAGGTTCATAACCTACCTCCTTATATTATACTATTTAGCTTGTTGTTTTTTAATTTTATTCTGACTTGTCCGTGATTGCTATTAACTTGAATATTATCGTTGTTTATCTGTATCACGGTTTCTATTTAAGCCCGAGCAATGTTGCAACTTCATCTTTTAGGCGAGAAAGAGGCAGCGGCTTAGAAAGGCAGAGATCAGCACCATTATCCTTCATCTGCTGAAACTTTTCGTCATCTAAATAGGCAGAAAGAACTACGATCTTGATATGCTCAGTCTCTTTGTTTCCTTTGATTTTCTTGCACACCTCATAACCCTTTATGTCAGGCATCATTATATCAAGTATAAGAAGATCTGGTTTAAAGTGGTTGACCTGAAGACCTGCCTCAAAACCATCAGATGCAGAGATAACCTCATAATCATACTCATCTTCTTCAAGACACTGCACAATTGATTCAACAATAATAAGGTCGTCATCAACAACTAAGATTTTTTTTCTGGCAGTATCGTCATTTCCCTTAGGAATTGGAATCCCTTGATTCTCCATAAAGTTCTCCAAATCGCTCTTCTTGATTCTGCGATGCCCACCTACTGTTTTGTATGCTTTGATGTGCCCTGCGTCTATCCAATTAATGATGGTCTTGGACGAGACATTGCAGTACTTGCTTGCGGTAAACACGGTCATGGTGTCTTCCATGGCTTAAGCCCTCCTTTGTTAGATTAATCAATTTAGTTGATCATTTGTTTGTTGATTATAGACAACTCTTCTGTATAGTTATTTTAGTTATTATATTTTTTTCTTAATGTCAATAGTTATTTTTTAAAAAATATAAATAAAATAGTGATAATAAATATAATATAAGAATTATGTAAATAATATAAAAGAGAGGTATATACTATGCTGTTCAAGCGAAATTCTTCTATCAAATATGCTCTATTGACTGTTGATTGCACACTGCAACCATGATAATAAAGCTCTCTATCATTGATTATAAATTTGAGGAGAAGAAAGATGGTTCAAAGCGAATCTAATCAGAGCCAGAATAGGATATTGATAGTAGATGACAATCCAACAAACCTTAAAGTGCTTTTTGAATATTTGAGCGGGGAAAAGGGCTACAAGATTTTCATTGCAAAAAATGGTAGAGAAGCCCTTGAAAGAACGGCAAATGCAAAACCTGATATTATCCTTCTTGATATTATGATGCCAGAAATTGATGGATATGAGACTTGCCGTAGGTTGAAAGAACAAGATGCTACAAAAGATATTCCAATCATTTTTTTAACAGCTTTTGCAGATACTGATAATAAGATCAAAGCGTTCAATAGAGGGGCTGTCGATTTTATTGTAAAACCATTTAATCAAGAAGAGGTTTTAGCAAGAATCAAAACACATCTTACCATCTCAAAACAAAAAAAAGAGTTAGAAATAAAAAACAATGAACTTTCAAAAGCAAATATAGACCTTGAATATGCAAATATTGCCCTTGCAAAGGCAAATGCTTCAAAAGATAAGCTCTTCTCTATTGTTGCCCATGATATGAGAAATAAGCTGTTTGGTCTTACTGGAAGCATTGAAATGATAGAGTCTTTCTTTAATGACCTTACTGATGATGAAAAAAAAGAACGAATAAGGGTAATGTCAAATTCTGCACAGCAGATGTATAAACTATTTGAAAATCTATTCACATGGGCAAGAGTGCAGACAGGTAGCATTGAAGTTATTACAGAAAATATCAATGTTCGTAATTGCGTATCTGAGCTTATCGAATTTTTTAGAGCAGACGCTGAAGCTAAAGGCGTTACTCTCATATCAGATGTAAAAGAGGGTTGTGATGTTATTTATGACAAGAACATGCTCAATTTCATAATAAGAAATCTTATCCACAACGCAATTAAATATTGTGACAGCGGAAATTCAATTACAATTTCATGTAAAGAAGATAACGGGTATCACCGCATATCTGTTAAAGATACAGGCATTGGCATGAAAAAAGAGGTTTGCGATTCCATTTTTAAAGTAGGAGTTAGAACTTCAAAACCCGGCACACGAAAAGAGGGAGGTAGTGGACTTGGATTAATGGTAGCTAAGGATTTTGCAGAGTTAAATCATGGTTCACTAACAGTTGAATCTGAAGAGAATATTGGCACAGAGGTTATTTTGTCTCTTCCTGCTTCACAAGGGGCGTGTGCTAGTAGTATCTAAAAAGAGGCTCAGGGTGTGTTAATATTTCTATATCTTTAATATTTAACATCGTTGATTTAAGATTTGACAACTTTTAGAAAGTTGTCAAATCTTCACAAAACTTCACATATCATCAGCAATTGAGACTGTTCGGTCTCCAAGCATATTCACATAACTTCCCATCTCATTATCATACCAACCATATATAACCGCCTGAGTTACTGGGACATGGATAACTGTTGTGTTTAAAGTTGCAATAATATTTTGATCAAGACCTGGCACAGCAGTAAGATCAATATTTACTTCAGCAGTTCTTGTGTGTGTTTCATGCCCTTCAATAGTTGCTGCTGCTTTTGGGTTTCCAATCAGATCGCATGAAACGTTTTGTTTTTCTGTGTAGTGAAGATAGCCTCTTGGATCATCTTGAGAAGCCTGTTTGTAGATATTATTTATAAAGTCACGTCTTATCTGCTGCCCCTGAATATCTTCTTGAATATTTAAAACAAGAATAACAAGAGAACCAGTAGTTGTAGGAATTCTTACAGATTCTGCAATAAATCCTATCTTTTGCATCTCTGGAATAACAAGAGCCAAAGCCTTAGCAGCTCCAGTTGATGTAAGAATTATATTATTGAAAATACTACGATTTTTCCTAAGATCACTTTTGCCAGCACCGGGAAGTCGATCTAAAACCTCTTGCGAGCTTGTTGCAGCGTGAATTGTTGCCATTGACGCTGAAAGAATTTTTTTATATCCCAAGACATCAAGAACTGGTTTTATCATGTGGGCAAGGCAATTTGTAGTGCAAGAGGCATTTGAGATTATTGCATGTTTTCTGGGATCATAAATATGATCATTTATTCCCATAACAGTTGTTATTGCATCTTCTGGCATTGCACCTTTTAAATCCATACCTTTATCTTTGAGTTTAAACGGGGCAGATACAACCACTTTTTCTGCCCCTGCTTTAAGATGCCCTCTTATTGAACCTTTAGGATCATCTTCTGGCTGTGTAGGGTCAAGAAATTGACCTGTTGTATCAACTACAAGAGATACTCCATTCTCTTTCCATTTAATTTTTGCTGGGTCTCTTGCCTCTCTTAGAAATTTGATCTTGATGCCATCAACAACCATTGTCCCTTCTGACTTGTTGATTTCGCCTATCACTGAACTTGCGTTGCAGCCATAAAGGTAATTGGACAATTGACCATAGGTTGAATCTCGCTCTATGTAGTGTGCAATATCCTCTATTCCATTACCCACCTTTCTACCTAAATTTATAACAAGCTCATCAAACTGTTTTCTGTTAATATGATGCCATGCTGTGAGTTTACCAATACGTCCAAAGCCATTGATTCCAAGTCTATTTCTATTTTTCATCTTATCCTTTAATTTGACCTCTAATTTGACTCCTGCAAAACACATTTTCTATCCAATAAACTCAATGCTAAATTCAAGTTTTGCAGGAGTGCTATTTTAAAAATTGTTCATAATATATTAGAGAATAACTCGTCTCTCTATAGGGGTAAAACGCCCAGCCCCTAACGGAAGCTCAACTCCTTGACTCCTTAGCCAACCAGCTCTTGTGCAAACAGATGCACCAAACAGAAGGTTAAGGGCAATATCAGCAACTTTTCTGTTGTCGCTTTTTTCTAAATATGTGCCTTTAACCCATTGGTTAAAAGCACCAATTGATGGTCCACACCATATTTGGTAATCCATCTTTCTATCTGGATCCCCATTAATAGACCAGCGTGATGATAAACCAAGATATGATCTGAAAACTAAAGCCATTTTATGGCGAGGCTCTTTCTCTGCTCGTTCAAGCTCTTTTATACTCTGTTGAGCTATGGCTCTATTTGCATTTCTTGCTCTAAAAAACTCTTTAGTCTCTTGCCATTTTTGGTCAAAAGTGGCTTTAAGATATTTCTCCTCTATCTCTTGTTTTATCTTTTCAGGGACATCTTCAATTTTTTCATAGTTTTTATAGATTTGATAGAGCTTTTCTGCTCTAACTGAAAACATAGTCCCTCGCTTCAGCACCTGAACTCTTGCCCCAATTTCAAACATATCAGCAGCAGGAGCCATTGCAACATCAGCTTGTTCTGCTTGAGCAAGAAGTGATTTTACAACTTCTGACGTGCCAGCCTCAACACATGATTGATTTATAGAGCCAGTTAAAATGTATGCAGCCCCCATCTGGAATGCTGCTGCTGCTGATTCTGGAGTTGAGATTCCACCTGCAAACCCAACGCACAAAGGTTCTGCATAATTAAACTTTTGATTGAGTTCATCTCTAAGTGCTATCATAGTGGGCCACAACGATATTGCAGGACGGTTATCTGTGTGTCCGCCTGAATCTGCCTCTGCTGTTAAATCTTGTGCCATTGGAATATATTGGGCTAATTGAGCCTCTTCGTTTGATATAAGCCCTTGATTTAAAAGCTCAGATACAAGTTTTTGAGGAGGAGGAGAGAAAAACTGCCGTGCAACTTCAACTCTTGAAACTTTGGCAATTATCTGATATGGAGTGATTATATTCCCCTCCATATCACGGTGGATTCCTTTTAAGCGATAGTAAACAAGAGGGAGAGTTATACGCATAAAAGCCGCAGCACTAACTTTATGAACTCCATGTTTAATATAGAGTTGTGCAAGAGCCATCTCAAAATCTGGATCACCATGAGAGTGTATAAAGTTAAATCCAAAAGGAAGGCAGCTTGATTGATAGGATTTTGAGTAATCTAAATAAGAGGTTGTATCTGTTAAATGAGATTTATCAAGTCTCTGTTTAAGATAGACAATAGCCTTTTCAACTTCAGAAAGCGATAAACCTCCAGCACCAAAAAAAGCAATCATGCCATTTTTTGCCATAGATTCAACCATTTGAACTGACGTGATGCCGTTTGCCATAGCTCCAGCAATATATGGGTATCTAAGATTATGGCGAGCTTTAAAAGCAGAATCTCCAAGGTTTTCAAGTGGTAAGGGCGGAATGTATGCTATGAGCTTTAAATAGTTTAGATTTTCTTCCATTTCAGGTAAGATTTTATCTGTTATCAATGCTGTGCCACCACGCACCCATTGATCTTTTCCAGCATTATTAACAAGATAAATAGAGTCGTTGATATGAGTTAATGCCTCTTTTATATCAATAATCTCTGAAAGCTCTTCTCTATCAAGAGTGTTTGAAAGCTCTTGTTTATTAATAGTAGCCGAAAGCACTTCTCTATTTTTAGGTGAACTATCTGAAATATCTTCTAAATTTTCTTTTTTTTCCTGATAGTGGCTATTATTTTCCTCACACCAGTAGCCTTTAAACATTACTCTTTCTTACCCCCTTGGATGAAATTTTTTGTGTATTTCAAGAAGATGTCCTTTTGAAATATGGGTATATATCTGTGTAGTTGAAATATCAGCATGTCCAAGCATTGTCTGAACAGAGCGTAAATCTGCTCCACCTTCAATAAGATGTGTTGCAAACGAATGGCGAAATGTATGAGGTGTAATATTACGCTCTAAGCCAGCTTTTAGGCTATATCTTTTTACTATTTTCCAAAAACCTTGACGAGTAATTGGTTTGCCTTCCCTTGCAACAAAAAGATATTTGCTTGTAATATTTTGAAGAAGTTGAGGACGCCCTATTTTAATCCACTCAAGAGTTCTCTCTTTAGCATGAGAGCCAACTGGAACAATCCGTTCGCTTGAACCTTTACCAAATACTCTTACAAAACCCGCATCAAAATTTATATCTTGAACCTTCATATTAATAAGTTCTGATACCCTAAGACCAGCTCCGTAGATTATTTCAAGCATAGCTGAATTTCTAAGTTCACGAGGGTCTGTTATATCTGGAACAGAGAGCATCTTATCAATCTCAGATATTGTCATAACTTCAGGAAGATATAGACCTGTTTTAGGAATCTCGACTGTTTTGATGGGATCGTTATTAACAATCTCCTCTTTTATCAAGAATTTGAATAACCCTCTGATAGTTATTAGATGTCTTGCTCTTGACCGTGCAGAAAGTCCCTCTTTTTGAAGATGAATAAGCCATGCTAATATCGCAGTTGTATCCACCAACTCAATATATTCAATGTTGTTTTTAACCATAAAATCAACAAATCCTGCAAGGTCTATTGTGTATGATTCAAGACTGTTATCAGCAAGCCCCTTCTCAAGAAGAATGTGTTTTATATAAAGATCAGATATTTTATCAAGATGTGTCGTCATCTATTGCTGCCTTACCCAATCCAACTGACCCGGTAAACATATTGTCTTTAAATCATAGTTGGCTTTAGCAAACGCTCTGGCATTAGAGCCAATTCTCACCCGTTTATATGGATCATCAAGAAGATTGCAAACACTACCAGCAAGACCATCAACATCAAAAAAATCTACAAGCATACCTGTCTTTTCATGGGAAATTGCCTCATGCAGAGGTTTTGTGTTGCTTGCAACAATTGCACATCCTGCACTCATAGCCTCTAAAAGACTCCAAGATAAAACAAAAGGGTATGTTAAATAGACATGAACAGTTGAAAGTTGAAGTAATGGGATAAAGTGTTCATAAGGGATATTACCCAAGAAATGGACTCTATTTAAATCTATCTTTTCTTTAACTTCATTTAAAAAAATATCTTTCCATGTTTGACCAGCAGAGGCTTTTGCCCCATAACTTACATCATTTCCACCAACAATAAGCACCCTTGCATTTTTTCTACGTTTCAAAATTTCAGGTAAAGCACGCATGAAAATATGATAACCACGATATGGTTCAAGATTGCGGTTCACAAAGGTTATGATCTCATCTTTTTTAGTTAATGGTAGGGCATTGTTAAGTGTTAAACTAACTCCAGAGTTGGGTGTTACTATATCTGTGTCAATGCCATCATGTAACACCTTAATTTTGCTGCGAAAAGGCTCTGGGAAGGTGCTTGCCTGCCATTTTGTTGGAGAGATTCCAGCATCAGCTATCTCAAAATGAAGCAGATTATTAAGATTTTTAAGGCGAAGACGGCAAACATCACCTGGGTCAATAGCTGGAAATTCAGGATCAAAACCCACATCAGCTCCATTAGCGTGATAAAAAAATTCGCAATAGATAAGCAGCTTTGCTTTAGACCAGACATCTTTTAAAAATAAACTTTCACCCCAACCCGGGTGTGCAACTATAACATCAGGGTTGTATCCCTCTTTTTTAAGTTGTAACGCTTGCCTAAAAGCCGCCTCCCCTCGAATTGTTTTTGTCTCAAAATCACTTACCCAAGGATGAACATTTGGCGTAGTGCCTCGTGATGGATTGTATCCAACAAGTTTAACACCCTGCCATTGAGAAGGATGGTTTTTCTGCATTGTAAATGCAACAACCTCATCTCCTTTAGATACTAATGCAGGAGCAAGGTGTTTGAATTGACCCGGAAAATTTTGGTGTATAATAAGTATTTTCACATCATCCTCCACCTACTGGGGGAAATATTCCAACTCTATCTCCATCATTTAGGATATGCCAAAGAGGTTGCTGTATTCCATTTACAAATGTTAGTTTTAACTCGGAGTCTGGAATACCAAGTTTAGAAGCAACTTGACCTATAGTTGTGCCTTGTTCAATAAAAAATGGGGAAGAAGAGTCAGGAAGATAATGGGAAAGTGTGGCAAAAAGTTTGAGTTCTATTTTAATCATTAATTTATTTACACTTTATAGTTATGCTGATATTTAAAATCTATTAATTATAATTTGTTTAAGCCCCTTAGAAAAACAACAATATTATTTAACAAAACTAACTCATTATGGCACGTTTTTTTTAATCGGTGCAATAGTAATTTTACAATAAGGTTCTTGCAAAACTTCAATCGTTCTACTGAGTGTATAGCGAAGAAAAATTGAGTGTTGTATGAACTCAAATATATTAGCAACAAAAATGGAGTATATAAAGATGGGACAGACCAAAATAGACCCACTATCTGTAGAGAAACTTGGAGAAAATTTAGCAATATTTGCAATTAACAGAGATGATCTAAAGATGCTTTTAAAATCCATTCCTGAAAGTGATCAAAATCACATTACAAATATTGAATATGAGCTTCAAATTTTAAAAATAATAAGCGTTGGGTGGGGTATTGCCTTTTATATGGCTGAAGGAAAGAATAAAGAAAAGTTAACATTAGTATTTTGGGGGCATATTCAAGAGATCGCAAAAAACATCTCAAATCTAACTCAAACCTCTGTAGGGCATAAGATTGATTATTTCAATATTCTAAGAAATCGTTTAGATGACTACCTTAAAGTTATGCAAAACCAATCTGAAAAGATAAAAGACCCAACTCACATTATCGGACCTGCGTTTGCTGATATATGTTATTGCAATGATAATGCTGCTGTTATACTTGTTGGTACCAAAATGCTTACTCTGACGCTTGGAGCTGTGAAAGAGTATCTTAATGCGGTTGAAATTATATAATCCCACGCCATTACAACAAACAAGCCTAATGAGTGAAAATTTAATTTATCCCTAAACTGATAGTAGAGACGCATGCCCCTTCCTCTACTCAATTTGTAGCCTAAATGATTACAATTGCTGCTTAAAACGCCTGACACATACATAAATTTTATGGGCTATTCTTGCGAATAGCCCATAAAATTTTTATTCTATCTTGTTTTTTTAAGTTTTTAATTTAATTTCAGTGGCAAAACATCTTTATGCTTTATTCTTTTTTTCCTGTTTTATTTTGCGTTTCTCTTTTAAAGAGTGTTCTGCTTTTTTCTTCTGCTCTTTTGTTCCTTTGTCTTTGCTTCCTTTGTCTCCCATAACTTTTACCTCCGTTGTTTGTAAAAAAGAGTAATTTACAATATTTGATCTAACGCCCCTGAACATCTTGAACAGGTTTCAGGGTGATCCTCTCTTGCTCCTGTAGTGATGTCGTATTTCCAGCATCGGCTACACTTCTCACCAGAAGCTTTTTCTACAATAACTTGAACTTTTTTGCCATCTTTTTCAACCGTTGTTTCCACTGGTTCAGAGATAAGATAGGCATCAGAAACAATAAAAACATCTCTTAAATCTTTGCCAAACGAGGATAAAATCTTCCTTACATCAGCATCATCAACATAAATTCCAATACTTGCATCAAGCGAGTGTCCAATCTTTTTAGCAACTCTTGCATCTTCAAGAGCTTTTGTAACTTCAGAGCGGACATCAATTATCTTTTCCCAATTTACTGCAAGAGCATCATTTTGCCATGATGGGTCTGGCACTGGTCTCATTGTCAAATGAACACTTTCGGCTTTTGTATTTGCTATATTTTTATTTGCACAGCCTACACCCGAATCAACAACGGCTGAACCATCAGCTGCTTTTCCATCATCTGTTTTGTTCTCAAAACATGGCATCTCTTTCCAGACCTCTTCTGTTGTAAAGGGCAAAATCGGGGCAAGAAGCCTTGTAATAGAGTCAAGAGTCAGATACATAACGGTTTGGGCATCTTGTCTTGCCTTATCTTTAGCTGGAAATGTATAAAGCCTGTCCTTAATAATATCAAGATAAAAAGCAGATAGATCAACTGTGCAAAAATTATAAACAGTATGATAAACAGTATGAAATTCGTAATTATCATAAGCTCTTATAGATTTATTTAGCACAACTCCAAGTTTATGGAGCATAAATTTATCCATATCTGACATCTCTTCAACAGACTGTATATCGGCTGCTGGGTTAAAATCAAAGAGATTGCCAAGCATAAAACGGCAGGTATTTCTGATGCGGCGATAAGCGTCAGAAAGCTGTGTGATAATGTTATCTGAAATTCTTACATCATCGCGATAATCTGCTGAAGCTGCCCAAAGCCTTAAAATATCAGCACCATGCTGTTTGATTATCTTTTCTGGAGCAACCACATTCCCAACAGATTTGGACATCTTCTTGCCTTGAGAATCAACCACAAACCCGTGAGTCAATACAGCTTTGTATGGTGCTTGTCCAGTTCTTCCCACTGCTGTTAAAAGAGAGCTGTGAAACCACCCTCTGTGTTGATCGCTTCCTTCAAGGTAGAGATCTGCTGGTCTTCTTAATCCTTCCCGCTCTTCAAGCACAGCAGCATGGCTGACTCCAGAGTCAAACCAGACATCTAAGATGTTTTGATCTTTTTTAAAATCGCGACTTCCACATTTTGAACAAACAGCTCCTTCTGGCATTAGAAAAGCAGCCTCTTTTTCAAACCATATATCTGAGCTATGTTCTGTAAATAAAGCATGAATTTTATCAACAGATTCTCGTGTAACGTAAACTTCTGAACATTTATTGCAGTGAAATACAGGAATTGGCACGCCCCAAGAGCGTTGTCTTGATAGACACCAATCAGGTCTGTGTTCAATCATTGAGTATATTCTTGCCTTACCCCATGATGGAATCCACTCAACTTTATCAATTGCTTCAAGACTTTTCTGCCTTAAGCCTTGGTTATCCATAGAGATAAACCACTGCGGTGTTGCACGAAAGATTACAGGTTTTTTGCATCTCCAGCAATGAGGGTATGAGTGAGTCATATTTTCATGTTTTAAAAGAGCATTGTGCTTTTTAAGTTCTTCAATAATGTTGCTGTTTGCCTTCATTATAAATTGACCTTCAAAGCCTTTAACATCGTCTGTAAAGCAACCATTATCACTAACTGGAGAATATGGTTCAAGACCATAACGAAGGGCAACAATGTGATCGTCAGCACCATGACCCGGGGCTGTATGAACACACCCTGTTCCAGCTTCTAAGGTAACGTGCGTGCCAAGAATAATTAGAGAATCTCTACCATAAAGCGGGTGGCTGCATTTTCTATTCTCAAGGGCAGTAGATGCAATATCTCCGATAACTGTATAGTCTTCAATATTAAATTGAGCCATAACTTTTTGAACAAGCTCTTTTGCAATTATCATAATTCCTTGATTAGCTGTTTTAACAGCACAATATTCAAACTCAGGGTGCAGACATATTGCAAGGTTTGCTGGAATTGTCCACGGAGTAGTTGTCCAGATTACAATTGAAATGTCTTTTGATGAAGAACAAGAGTTCTTTGCAGAATCACAGCAACATTCTGTAGTGGAATTATAAGCAGTGTGAGTTTTCAGTTCAGGCAAAAGATCGGAAATGTCATCTTTTAAGGGAAATTTCACATAAATAGATGGCGAACCATGATCTTTATACTCAATCTCTGCCTCAGCCAAAGCTGTCTCGCAACTGCAACACCAATAAATTGGTTTTTTACCAAGAAACATATCAGAGCTTAAAGCAAATTCACCGCACTCTTTTGCAATTCGTGCTTCATAAGCGTTGTGCATTGTTAAGTATGGCTTATCCCAATCTCCAGATACTCCAAAACGCTTAAATTCGTCCCTTTGAATATCTACAAAACCTTCGGCATACTTACGGCACGCTTGACGAATCTGAACAGCAGTCATCTCTTTTTTCTTTGAACCAAGTTTTTTATCAACATTGTGTTCAATTGGAAGCCCATGACAATCCCACCCTGGAACGTATGGGGCATCAAATCCTGCCATCTGTCTTGATCTTATAATAATATCTTTTAATATCTTGTTAATGGCATGTCCCATGTGAAGATGACCATTGGCGTATGGAGGTCCATCATGGAGTATGAATGTCTCTTTCCCTTCTGAAGATTGCCTTATTTTCTGGTATAGACCAGACTCTTCCCATGCTTTTAACTGTTCTGGCTCCCGTGCTGCTAAATTTGCCTTCATGGCAAATTTGGTTACTGGCAGATTCAAGGTATTTTTGTAATCCATCTCTTTTTATTACTCCTCAAGATATTTGAATATATTGCTGCAAGATATTTTAGCACTACTATTAAAAAAAGGGTTTAACCAAAAAACTGTGGTCAAACCCTTAATTTGTTTTGGTACTTAGGACGATAATTAAACTCGTAGAGAGCTATGCTACAGTGGATTTTAAGTCCATAGGCAAGGATATAACCAATATTATTTGTATTGTCAATCACTTAATTGGCAAGTAACTCCAGACTCTATTTTTGGTTTTGTAAGGTAAAAGTAATTTATCATAACGGATCATTCTTTTGATTTTTTGTATCAAGTCATCAATTTCTTACAAAATAGGTTTAATAATTTTTATATAATACATAAATTGGTTATCTATTATATAAATCAAATAGTTACGAGTTTTAAAAATGCCTATTTTGGACTTTTTACGAGGGAATCATTCACAAATTGCTCTTCCTTCAAAAATATTATTCCCATAAACAGGATTTCTGGAAATATCAATAATTTTTTGTGCCACACTCTTTGCATGGACTGGTTTATATTTTGCTGGAATCATAAATGACAGACCACTTGCAAAATAGTTTCCAATTACCTCACCTACTCTGAACTCCTGACGGTTTCCAAGTAGAAGAGATGGTCGAAGAATATTAACACTCTTAAAACCCATCTGCATTACAGCCTGTTCAAGTCTCCCTTTTGTAGCTGGATATAGAAAACCTGAATCAGGATTAGCACCAATGGCAGATACCAGAATAATATTTTCTGTTCCATTATCACGAGCAATTAAAGCTGTCTGCTTTGGGTAT
Organism: Desulfamplus sp.; assembly: GCA_015232455.1. Classification (GTDB taxonomy): domain Bacteria; phylum Desulfobacterota; class Desulfobacteria; order Desulfobacterales; family Desulfobacteraceae; genus Desulfamplus. Next base: position 61,739 of record JADFZQ010000001.1, read on the forward strand.
CCGTAATCTACTTTAATAAAATTATCTTTTGGACCAGCTTTTTTAGCAGTAGTCCCAAGAAGTGAAACCAGAGTCCTTGCTTTTATCACGTCCCGATACTGTTCAAGGCTATTAAAATCAACAATATGCTGAATGAATTTACCAGAATCAGGTATATTTTTTAATGCTCTTCTTGTGAGAATGATGACTTTATCATACGGATTATCTTTTGTGATGAGGTTTATCAATACAGTTCCGACCATTCCACTTGCACCGATTATCATAATATTGTTATTCATAGGTTATCCACCTTTTTCATTGCAATGTATAAATCCTCAACCTTCTTCCTTGCCCAAGGGGTTTTACGTAGAAATATCAAACTTGATTTCACTGACGGCTCACTCTGGAAACACCTGATATTAATAATCTTGCCCAATTCACTCCAACCATAATGATTAACGAGAATATTCAATATCTGCTCTAAAGTAACCCCATGCAGCGGATTTTTCTTTTGTTGCTCATTCATAAAATCAAACTCTTTCTTATTGAATTATCAGCCAATACTACCGATGTTTCTATCTGTCTTACAGGTATTTTCCAATACTTTTTAAGGAGAAAATCCTTTTCCTTCTCTGACACTTGAGAGAAACCATATTTCTGATAAAATCTGATTGCCCATGTTGCATCTTTCCATGTGCCTATTAATATTGGCTTATCTGATTCCAATATTAAATGCTTGAGAAGTTCACTGCCAACCCCTTGATTTCTCAGCTTAGTTCTTACATAAGCATGACGTATCAGATTTACCTCTTTCTTATCCTGAATTCCCATAACTCCGATAATATCATTTTCATCTGTGTAACAGAAAAACCTAACACCATCTTGGATTTGTTCTGATAATTCTTCTTCTGACATATATGGTTCATGCCACCTGTCATCAGGGATTATTCCTTTATAAGCAATTGCTGCGTCATTAATTATGTCATATATAGCTCTAAAATCATCTGCAACAGTTTGTCTAATCATATTTATTTTTTCAACCTCACTATGTTATGCTAAGGAATCAAAATTTAATAATGTCATAAGTTAGACTGAGCAAGGATATGTCATAAGTAGGTAACAACGATCGTTGTTACCTACCCAGTTTATTCAATTGCTGGTGTTATTAAATCCCCATTCCTAAATCCTTATATTTACATGGGACATGGGACGATAATCGAACTTATACAGAGCTATGCTTTGAGGGATTTTAAGTTCTAAAGAACATATAACCAATATTTTTTGTATTATCAATCCCTTAATTGGCAGATAGCTCCAGACTTTGTCTTTGGAAAGGTGAAAAATTAGAGTGTAACCTCAGATAGGCACATTTTGGGTTCAGTCAACGAAATTCAAACAAAAAAAGGGTTTAACCAAAACTTGGCTAAACCCTTGATTTTACTTGGTACCTGGGACGAGAATTGAACTCGTACAGAGCTATGCTCCGAGGGATTTTAAGTCCCTTGCGTCTACCAGTTCCGCCACCCAGGCTTAAAAATTAGCTCTTCTTATACCATAAACCCAGAAATTGCAAGAGCTGTAATAAATTTTTAAACTATTGAGTTATTAATTAATAAGCGTTATTCAAATGGATTATTAAGATATTTCTTGTTTCACATTTTGTTAGATAGTTTTAGATATAAATCTTAACAATTAAGTTTAAAATAGTAACCAAATGGGTAGTAAAATAAGATGAAAAATATAACTATAAAAAGGCTTATTCTCGCGTCACAATCACCAAGGAGAAAAGAGCTTCTTGAGCAAGCTGGTGTTAATTTTGAAATAGTCCCAGCAGATATTGAGGAGCGTAGAATGGCATCAGAGGAACCTTCTGACTATGTTAAAAGGCTTTCAAGAGAAAAAGCTCAATTTGTTGCACAAAAGTTTATAGATTCCGATTTTATGGCTAACGGCAAATGTATATCAGAATCTATATCAAAAAATACTCCCAACATCTGGGTTCTTGGTGCAGATACTACAGTTGTAGTTGGAAATGAACTTCTTGAAAAGCCAACATCTGAAGATAACGCAAGGCTCATGCTTAGAACTTTAAGCGGAAAGACCCATATTGTTTATACAGGATTTACTTTGTGTTCTGAGAGCGAATGTAAAATTATAACCAGATTAGTAAAAACAGAAGTGCTTTTCAAAAGAGTTACTGAACGTGAAATTGATTGGTATATAGCCACTGGAGAGCCTTTTGATAAGGCTGGTGCTTATGCAATTCAAGGGCTTGGTGCTTTTATGGTAAAAAGTATAAATGGTTCATATAGCAATGTTGTTGGGCTTCCTGTTTGTGAAGTTATTGAGCTTCTTACACAAGAGGGTATCATTGAGATGTGCTAATAAAAATTTCACTTGATCTCAATTTCATTGCAAATTTTACCTAAATTGAAAATTGTTTATAGGAATTGAACAGATAAAATGGATAACATCAGAGAGAGATTAAAAGACGTTAAAGATGAAATAAGTGAGACAGCTATAAAATTCGGTCGCAATCCCGAAGAGATTACCCTTATTGCTGTTAGCAAAAAAAAGAGTGTTGAGACTATTATCAATGCAATTAATAGCGGCATTGAGATTCTTGGTGAAAATTATATTCAAGAAGCAGTTGAAAAAATTGAGGCTATAAACCAAATATTTGTTGAGCAGCCTAACAATATTGATAGGAATCTAATTACTACGGATAAAAAAGCTATATGGCATTTTATTGGGCATCTTCAGTCAAACAAAGCTAAAATTGCCGTAAAATATTTTGATCTTATTCACACAGTAGATTCTTTAAAATTAGCTCAAGAGATCGACCGTCAAGCTGAAAAAATAGGTAAAATCCAAAATATTCTCATTCAAATAAATATAAGTGAAGAAGAGACAAAATCAGGAACAGATGCTGAAGATGCAATTTGCCTTGCAGAATCGATATCTCACCTAAAGCATGTTTCACTAAAAGGGCTAATGGGAATGCCGCCTTTCTTTGATGCCCCAGAGATGGCAAGACCATATTTTAGAAAACTTGCTAAGATAAAAGATGTAATTAAACGAAAAGCTATCCCTAAAATATTTATGGAAGAGCTTTCAATGGGAATGAGTGGAGATTTCAAAGTTGCCATTGAGGAGGGGGCTACTATGGTAAGAATAGGAACTTCAATATTCGGAAGTAGATAGTTATGTCAAATATTTTAAAACCAAGATAAATTTAGCTCTATAATCTATTCAGATATAAATACGGAAGTAGATTATAAGAAGATAAAATGGAACTTATAATTATGAGATTGCTTTTACACACATGCTGCGGTCCATGCACAATATATCCGTTAAAGATTCTTCAAACAGAACATATAGATGTAATGGGATTTTTTTATCGCCATAATATTCACCCATTTTCAGAGTGTCTTAAACGCGAAAAGACTCTTCTTGATTACGCTGAGAGTAAAGGAGTTAAAGTTATATCTCAGCAAACCTATGAGCTTGAGCGATTTCTTCAATCTGTAGTGTTTCGCGAAAAAGATAGATGTAGCTTCTGTTATCACGATAGGCTATCTGCTGCTGCAAAGGTTGCAAAAAAAGGAAAATTTGATGCTTTCTCATCAACGCTTCTTTATAGCCGATTTCAAAACCATGAGATGATTCGGGAAATCGGCTATGCAGTTGGAAAAGAGGAAGGCATCTCTTTTTTTTACAAAGATTTTAGACAAGGGTGGAAAGAGGGTATTGATGAGTCAAAACAACTTCAGATGTATCGGCAGCAATATTGCGGCTGTATCTACAGCGAAAAAGAGCGTTTTTATAAAAAGTAGCTAATATCATTTCGTAAAAATTCTTACAATATCGTTATAAAAGACAAACACCATTAAAGCAACTAAAAGGGCAATCCCCACCTGATTTGCTTTTTCACGAACTTTATCGCTTGTTGCCTTTCCAGTAATTGCCTCAACTCCAAAGAAAAAAAGATGTCCGCCATCAAGAACAGGCACTGGGAATAGATTTATAATTCCAAGATTGATGCTTAGCATGGCAATAAAAAATGCAAGATTAATCATCCCTTCCTTAGCCTGCTGACCCGCCATCTGGGCAATCATAATAGGTCCACCAAGTGTGTCAGTAGGAACTGTTCCTTGAAAAATCTTAACTACAGATAGAATTGTAAGAGAAGATATTCTCCATGTCTGCTTTACACCCTCTGCTAAAGCCTGAAATGGATTTAATGGAATGTGCTGAACTTCTCCAGATTTAGCAGATATACCAATCATATATTTATTTGTATCTTCTCCAAAAATATTTTTAGTTACTTTTAACTCAGGTTTAATCATAAGAGTTAAAAGCTCGCTGTTTCGTAAAATAACAATTTTAAGTGGCTCACCCGTGCTATTTCCAATAATCTCAACCATATCGTCCCATGACTCAACAGTTTTGTCTTGAACAGATTTGACAATATCACCAGAAAGAACTCCAGCAGCTTTTGCAGGTGTGTTATCTCCAACATTTCCAACCACGGGTTTTAGGATATACATTCCTGAAAATTGGGCGATTACATAAAAAATTAAGAAGGCAAGAAGAAAGTTGAAAAGAGGACCAGCCGCAACAATAACAGCTTTTTGAAATAGTTTCTTATGGCTAAAAGATAGATTAATATCTTTAGGCTCAATAGGTTGGTTTGGCTCTTCACCGACCATCTTCACGTATCCACCCAAAGGTATTAAAGACAAACAATACTCTGTTAATCCCACCTTTTTTTTATAAATTTTAGGACCAAATCCTAAAGAAAAGGTCTCAACACCTACACCAAAAAAGCGGGCAAGTAAAAAGTGTCCAAGCTCATGGAAAAATACAAGAATCCCAAGAACAACAACAAATGCAAATATTGAATGGCTCATAACATTTCTCCTAAATATCTCAAAAGATTTAATAACTTTTTAAAAGTTGTTAAACCTTAACGAATAAAATTAAATACTATCTTAAAAACTTTGATCAAATTTGAGAAACTCCAATCAGATCAGATAAACGAATTAGCTATCTCTCTTGCCCATTTATCTGCATTGATAACATCATCAAGAGTGTAAGTAACCCTGTTTATCTCTGATCCTTGAACATTTTTCCCACTTTTATCTATATTGCGGTGCATATCCATGGTCTTTTCAATTATGGTAAATATAGTTGGAAAATCAATCTCATGGTTCAAAAACGCATTAACTGCAACTTCATTTGCTGCATTCATAACTGCTGGAAGAGTTCCACCTTGTTTACACGCCTCAACTGCAAAGTCAAGCGATGGAAATTTACTTCTATCAGGCTTTTCAAATATAAGATGACCCAGTGCTGCAAAATCTGGACTCCTCAATGAGGTGAAATCTGGAAAATCAATTTTTAGATCAAGACGTTCGGGGTAAGATAGAGCGTAAGATATGGCTGATTTCATATCAGGAAGCCCCATCTGGGCAATAATTGATCCGTCATTAAAACCTACCATTGAGTGGACAATACTTTGAGGGTGAACAAGGACTTCAATATCAGAAACTGGAACATTAAAAAGACAGACAGCCTCAACAATCTCAAGAGCCTTGTTCATCAGTGTTGCTGAGTCAATTGTGATTTTGCTTCCCATATTCCATGTTGGGTGGTTCAAGGCGTGTTCTGGTTTTATATCTTTAAATTTTTCTAATGGTGTATTTCTAAATGGTCCGCCTGAAGCTGTAAGAAATATTTTTTTTACATAATTACTATTTTGTCTATTTGAATTGTTAAAACTATTATTAGAGTTACTCTTATCTATATCTACTTTATTCCTATCTACGCAACAATTTTGCCCAACTTTTTCTCCGATACATTGGAAAATAGCACTATGTTCGCTATCAACAGGATATATTTTCACCCCTTTTTCTGCTGCCTGTGCCATTACAAGCTCTCCTGCCATAACTAACGTCTCTTTATTGGCAAGAGCAATCTGTTTTTGTGCATCTATTGCAGCAAGTGCTGGCATAAGCCCGGCAGCTCCAACCATAGCAAGCAAAACAGCATCAACACTTTTGTGTGATGCCGCTAATTTATACCCTTCATCTCCCCAGTAAATCTCAATTCCAGTGTTGCTTGCTTCAATTTTACTTTTAGCTTGTAAAATAGATTTTAACTCATCTGCTTTTTTTTCATTTAAAACAACAGCAACCTCAGGGTTGAAAGTTCTTATCTGTTCTGCAAGAAGATTAACATTATTTCCAGCAGCAAGAGCTTTTATTTTAAATCTATCAGGGTACATAGCAACGATTTTAAGAGCGTTTCTACCAATAGAGCCTGTTGAACCAAGTATGGATAATCGTTTTATATCGCTAACTCCTATAATTTGAGATTTTTTAGAAGAGCAGGTTGTATCTACTGGTTTTACAGTGCAAGTTGTATCAACTTTAATCATAAAATAAAGACCTTGAACAGATATGCAACAGGTGCCGCAAAGATAAGTCCATCAACTCTGTCAAGCACACCACCATGTCCGGGAAGTATTGTTCCAGAATCCTTTATTCCACTTGATCTTTTTAATGCAGATTCAAACAGATCTCCGATTTGACCAGAAGCAGCGGTAACAACGGAAAATAAAATTGCCATTAGAAAAGATAGATTATCAATAAATATTGAACCATATATAAGACCAGATAAAGCTGCGGCACCAAGTCCACCTAAAGAACCTTCTACGGTTTTTTTAGGGCTTACGTGCTTTGCAAGGGGACGTTTGCCAAAATTCGAGCCTACATAATAGGCTCCAGTGTCGCTAGCTCCAATAATAATCCATAGCCATAGAACAAAATGACCGCCATTAGGGGTGTTTCTAAGCAAAATAAGAAACGAGAGAAAAAGAGGAATATAGATAACCCCTTGTATTTCACCTAATAAATAATCAAGAATTGATGAATCTGATTTGAATTTAACAACCACTACAATTGACATGGCAATTAAATTAAATGTCAGAAAGAGCAGCATCAGTGCAAGCGAATTTTTATTGGCAGCCATTATAATTAGAATAGAGAAGATATAACAGACAGACTTAACTTTTAACGGAATAGGGTTAGATAAAGGGGATATAATTCTGAAGTATTCTGTAATACTTACAAGAGAGATAATTAGAACAAGAAAGGTAAAAGCAACTGTAGTGCCTTTAAGCAAAATCAGAATTAAAAGTGGAATTAAAATTAATGCTGTGAGCAATCGTTTGAGGAGCATACAACCTTTCCAAATCTACGGTCCCGATTCTGGTAATCTTTAACCATCTCAACGAACTCTTGTTCGGTAAAGTCGGGCCACAGTGTCTGAGTAAAAAAAAATTCTGAATAACCAGATTGCCACAGAAGAAAGTTACTCAACCTCATCTCTCCACTTGTTCTTATAACCATGTCAGGGTCAGGCAGTCTGCTTGTGTATAGGTGTTGAGATATAACGTCTTCTGTGATTGTTTCATAGGAGAGCTTACCTTTTTTAACCTTGGAAGCTATCTTACGGACGGCATTGACAATCTCTTCTCTGCCTCCATAGCTCAACGCAAGATTTAGGCACATTTTTTTGTTTTGAGCAGTGTGCGACATAGTTATATCAAGCTCTTGCCGCACATCCAATGGAAGTTTGTTTTTCTGACCTATCATTTCAAGACGGATTCCCTGCTTTTGTAAAGAGTCTCTTTCAGATATGATAAAACTCTTTAGCAAGTCCATCAGTGCTTCAACTTCTGCTTTTGGTCTTGACCAATTCTCAGTTGAAAAAGCATAAAGTGTAAGAACACCAATTTCAAGCTCTCGACATAAAGTTACAATGGAACGGACTGTTTGAGAACCTTTCTCATGCCCAATTACCCGATTCATCAAGCGTTTTTTTGCCCACCTTCCATTGCCATCCATAATAATTGCAACATGGCGTGGCAATTTTAATGGATCAATACCATATAACTGGCACTTATCAGGCAGTTCTATCTCTTCTACATCGGGCTTATAATTTTGCTGATGATAATTATTAGAGTTGTCAACCAAATCTTTATGATACTTATCAGACTTCAAGAATCTCTTTCTCTTTGGCTGAGTAAATTTTATCAATTTTGGTGATATATTGATCTGTCATCTCTTGAATCTGCTTTTGACCTTTAAAATTTTCATCTTCTGAAATACCACCATCTTTTTGAAGAGATTTTAAAGTCTCATTTGCGTCTCTTCTAATATTTCTAATAGCAACCTTACACTCTTCGCAGGTTTGATGAGCATTTTTTGCAATCTCTTTTCTTCTAACTTCTGTAAGAGGTGGAATGGATATCCTAACAATTTTCCCATCACTTGAAGGAGTTAATCCAATATTTGCCTTTAAAATACCTTTTTCAACCTCTTTGATAGCACTTACGTCCCAAGGTTGAACAGTGATAAGCCTGCTTTCAGGGACAGCAATTGATGCCATCTGACTCAAAGGTGTTAAAGTGCCATAGTAATCAACTTTTACACTGTCAAGCAATGAAGCAGATGCCCTGCCAGTTCTGACACGGCTCATCTCTTTATCAAGGTTTTTGACAGATTTTTCCATTTTGTCTTTAGCTTCTTGAAAAACTTCCTTTATCATAAAAATTGCTCCCTATATTTTGTCATATTAACTCATCTTCTCCTACCCCTAATAAAAATTAAAGCCTTAATAATTTATGCGTATAGCTATAACACTTAAAAGAGGTATTTTTTAAGGCTTAATCGTTGTATATTCTTGTTCCAACATCTTTTCCACACACAGCAGCCATTATATTACCCTTTTCATTAAGATCAAAAATTTGCAGTGGCAAATTATTATCCATAGCAAGAGATATTGCAGTCATATCCATAACATGAAGTTGCTGTTCAAGCACCTTCATGTATGAAATTCTTTTTATAAATACTGCATCGCTATGTTTAACAGGGTCTTTGTCATACACGCCATTAACTTTAGTAGCTTTAAAGAGAATTTGTGCATTCATCTCTTTTGCTCTTAGTACTGCTGCTGTATCTGTAGTAAAGTAGGGGTTGCCCGTTCCGGCGGCAAAAATTACAACTCTACCCTTTTCAAGATGCCTGATTGCACGCCTTCTAATAAAAGGTTCTGCAACCTTATTCATGCCGATTGCAGATTGGACACGAGTTGGAACACCGTGTTTTTCAAGGGCATCAGACAGTGCAAGTGAGTTTATAACTGTTGCAAGCATTCCCATGTGATCTGCTGAAGCTCTATCCATTCCAGCAGAGCTTCCAGCTACACCTCTGAAAATATTACCGCCACCAACAACCATGGATATCTGTAATCCAAGAGCATGTATCTGAGCAATCTCTTGTGCAACATAATTTATCATTTCTGGCTTTATACCAAATTTTTGATCACCCATGAGTGCTTCGCCGCTTAACTTAATAAGAACTCTCTCAAATTCAGGCTCAATCCTTAAATGTCCAGTCTCCATAGCTCTTTCCCCCACTATACGATATATTATTCGCCTACTTGAAAACGAACAAACCTTTTGACAGTGATGTTTTCACCGATTTTTCCAATGGTCTCTGTTGCCATTTCAGCTACGGTCTTTTTGGGGTCTTTTATATATTGCTGGCTCATAAGACAGGAGTCTTTATAAAATTTCTGTAACTGACCTTCAACAATTTTATCTATCATAGCTTCGGGTTTGCCCTGCTCAAGACATTGCGCTCTGTAGATATCCCTTTCTCTATCAATAACAGATTGTGGAATATCCTCTGGAGCAAGACCTCTTGGGTTAGACGCTGCAATGTGCATTGCCACATTTTTTGCAAATTCTTGAAAATCTGCTGTCTTTGCAACAAAATCAGATTCGCAGTTTATCTCAACCATAACACCAAGTTTTGAGCCTGCATGAATATAAGAGTATATAATCCCTTCTGAAGTTGCTCTACCAGCTCTTTTTTGTGCTTTGGCAAGCCCTTTTTTTCGTAAAAAATCTAATGCTTTTTCAAGATCACCATTTGTCTCTGCCAATGCTTTTTTACAATCCATCATACCAGAGCCAGTCTGCTCTCTAAGTTCTTTAACCATTGCTGCTGTAATATCAGCCATTTTAAATCTCTCCTTAAATATCTTTATATGAAAGCAGGGGGGATTAACCAATCTCCCCCTAAATTTCATTTTGTTATCTTTTGCGTTGTGCCGTGCCACTTAAAACAGATAAATATTTATAAGGCTAATTTTATATACTTTACTAATTTTTATCTGATAGTTGTTTTTCTTCTTATCTTTTCTACTACAGGACCATCTGAGCCATCTGCAACAAGCATTCTCTCTGCAATATCATCACTGCTGCTTGGGCTGTAATCAGGTTTCTCATCTTCTTCTGCAAAATCAGCCTTATCTGAGGTTGCCTGACGTCTCTCTTCATATCTTTCTCTGCCTTCAATGTAGGCATCCGCAATCTTTGATGTAAAAAGACGAATTGAGCGGATGGCGTCATCATTTCCTGGTATTACATAATCAATATCATCAGGATCGCAGTTTGTATCTACAACAGCTACAATTGGTATTCCAAGACGTTTACCTTCGCTAACAGCAATAGATTCATTTTTAGGGTCAATAATAAAAATAGCCCCTGGCAAACTCTTCATTTTACTAATACCACCAATTGTAGCTTCAAGTTTTGTTTTTTCCTTGAGCATCTGGGCACGCTCTTTTTTAGGATAATCTTCTATTGTGCCATCGTTTTCAATGGTGTTGAGATATTCAAATCTCGTAATATTCTTTTTAATTGTCTGGAAATTTGTAAGCATTCCACCAAGCCATCTCTCTTGAACATAAAATGCTCCAGCACGATTTGCCTCTTCAGCAATTGACTCCCTTGCCTGCTTTTTTGTTCCGACAAAAAGAATATTTTTGCCTTGTGCTGCAACATCAACAACAAAATCGTAAGCATCTCTGAACATCTTTACGGTTTGTTGAAGATCAACAATATAAATTCCATTTCTTGCTCCAAAAATGTATTTTTTCATTTTTGGATTCCAACGTCTGGTCTGATGACCAAAATGCACTCCAGCTTCAAGAAGCTGTCTCATTGATACGTAAGCCATTTTTTTCTCCATAAATTATTAAAAGGTTTTGCCACCACTCTCGTCTTATTTAGTATTTACCTCTTATGTAAATATTAAGGCACCTGATACTAAATCGGAAAGTGTGAGAGATCACAGCGATCAAAAAAACTTAAGATATTTATCAAATTTTGTTTTTGTTTTCAATGCTTTTTATTTTCTCTTTTCAATGTTTAGAATCTTTGGTCTCTAAGTTTTTACCCATAAATACTCTATTCATTTATGATAATACTTTATCCTTTTGATAGAGACAGAGTTTTGATATAATTTTAAAGCTATTGAGAAAACAACTTACAACCAAGGAGATGATATTTGAATAACTCCAAAAATAGATTCAACATTTTGGCTGTTGACAGCAGCTATGATAATCTTGATGCCTTAAATAGACAAATGACTCTTGCTGGATATGATGTCATGACAGCCCAAGGTGTTGAGGCAGCTCTTGCAATCCTTGATTTTAAGCAGGTTGATATTGTTATAACAACTCTTCGTATGCAGGAAAATGGAGCAGATGGACTTGATCTGCTTAGATATATAAGAGATCACTTTACAATGGTTGAGGTAATTGTAATAACATCCTATCCTGACATCGAAAGTGCTGTTCAATGTATTAAAGATGGAGCACAAGAGTATCTTTCCAAGCCTTTTACTGAAGATGATCTTATAGAAGCTGTAGAGAGGACTAAAGATAAGATAACCAGAAGAATATCAGCTTCACCTAAAGGCACACCAGCACAATTTCTTGGAATTATTGGGGTCTCACCTAAAATGGAAGAGGTTTTTCAACGTATTGATCGAGCATCCCAGACAAATGCTAATGTCCTTATCGGGGGTGAAAGCGGCACAGGAAAAGAGCTTGTTGCCCGTGCTATTCACTATGGCAGTTATAGAGCAGAAGCTCCTTTTGTCTCTGTAAACTGCACAGCAATTCCTGATTCTTTGCTTGAAAGTGAGCTATTTGGTCATGTAAAAGGGGCATTTACAGATGCTAAAACTTCAAGACAGGGATTTTTTCAAATTGCGGAACATGGGACTATTTTTTTAGATGAGATAGGTGATGCAAGTCCCGGAATGCAGGCAAAACTTCTTAGGGTTCTTCAAAATAAGGAGATCAATATAGTTGGTTCGAGTCAGGTACACAAAATCGACACAAGAATTATTGCGGCATCACATAAAGATTTAAAGTCAATGATTCCAAAAGGGCTTTTTAGGGAAGACCTTTACTACAGACTTGATGTTATAAATATAATAATACCGCCTCTTAGAGAAAGAAGAGAGGATATTTTGCCTTTAGTAAGTTTTTACCTGAAAAAATTTTCAAAAGAGATGGAGCTTGAAAAGCCTCCAATGTTTACTGACAATGCTCTTAAAGCACTTAAAAATTATGATTGGCCCGGGAATGTAAGAGAGCTTGAAAATCTTATTCAAAGACTTGTTGTGATTGTAGATAATGATCAGATAAGAGTTGCTGATCTACCTCAATCTATGCGTTTTACAGTAGCACATAAGAACACACAATTTAAGACTCTAAAAGAAGTTGAACAAGAATATGTAGCTTTGGTGCTTGCAAGTGTCGGAGGAAATAAAACAAAAGCCTCACAAATTCTTGGTATAGATAGAAAGACATTGAGACAAAAACTTCCAAATGTGAGGATAGAATGATGAATATTAGTGAAAAAATTGCCAATGATAATTTTCACATGATTTACATAGCTTCATGTGGTGAAGGAATTAACGCATCTCATTTAGTCCAAAGTGCATTAGTGCAGTTTCCAAACCACGATATAACAGTGGTCAAGGTCCCACATATCCGCTCAGAGATTCAGGTTGATGACATTATTGAAAAGGCAAGAAATACTGAAAGCCTTATTGTCCATACAATTGTGAACAGAAATCTAAGACAGTATATTACTCGTAAGGGAATTGAACAGGAGATTGTTACTATTGATCTTATGGGACCTGTATTATCAAAGGTGCAGACATTTCTTGATAGCGAACCAATAGAAAAGCCGGGTTTATATAGAGAAATTCAAAACGTTGATTTAGATCAAGTCTCTGCAATTGAGTTTGCACTTGCCCATGATGATGGCGTAAATCCTGAAAATTTAACAGAAGCTGAAATTATTCTTGTTGGTCTCTCAAGAGCTGGCAAAACTCCTCTTGCTATGTATTTGGCTATTATGGGTTGGAAAACTGCAAATGTCCCGCTTGTTATTGGAGTGCCTATGCCAGAGATTATGAAACAGATAGATAGAAGGCGGATAATTGCTTTGAACATCAATGTTGATCAGCTTATGGCTCACAGAAGATTGAGGCAGGAGAGTCTTGGTACATCAGACATCTACTCTTACGCAGCAAGAGATAAGATTGAAAATGAGATAAACGAGGCAAGAAAGTATTATATTTCCCATGGATTTTCAATGATAGATGTTAGCAATAAACCAATTGAAACAAGTGCTGAAGAGATTATTGAGATGATTACAAGAAGGTTCAAGTCGCAAGCTCATAAAAGATTACTGAGATGATTACAAGAAGATTTAAGTCACAGTTAATACAAGATAAGAAATTAAAATTATATCGTTAACAAAGATGTTAACCCCAAAAAACAACTCCCAAGCTCATTTTTGAAATGTGCTTGGTGTATTTTTCACAGATTTATAATGGTGTATAAGATTCATAAGGCTTTCTGCCTGTCCAATTATGAAAAAGCCCCCTACTTTTAAAGCATGGTAAAGACGATTTACAACTTTTTCAGTTGTTGTATCATCAAAATATATCATTACATTACGACACAAAACGACATCAAATTTTTCGTCTGGTATGGGATCTGTGATAAGGTTAAATTTTTTAAAGTCAATATTTCTTGTAACCTCTTTTCTCACCTTTACATACCCAATATTTTGACCTATACCTTTTTGAAAATATTTATGGAGAATTGGGATAGGCACATTCCTTACCCTCTCTTGTGAATATACACCACGCATGGCTGTATTTAAAACTGAATGCGAAATATCTGTGGCAAGAATTGAGAATTGAAGTTCCTGTTCGAGCATTTGGACAGCAACTGAATATGGTTCATCACCAGTTGAACATGCTGCACACCATATTTTAAATATTCTTGCCTGTTTTTTATTCTCAATAGAAAGAGCCTGTATCATTTTTTGGATACTTGTATTTTCCCTGAAGAAAAAAGAGTGATTGGTTGTTACAGTGTCTATGAACTCTGTTATTTCAGCTTTACTGTTCATAAGATAATTAAGGTATTCATGGCAGGAGGATATTTTTGTAGTTCTCATTCGTTTGGCAATTTTGGATTTTAAAAGTTCCATTTTACCAATATGAATGTTAATACCTGATTCCGCATAAATCAGTTGTGATAGTGTATTAAACTCTCTATTTGAAATCTCTATTGTTCCCATATTTTTATGGTTTTATTATACCGACATTATAAAATCAAATTAAAAATATGAGATGGTTAAGCTAATTTATATTAGGTTAAGTTTTATGATAATATTGACGATATGGTTTAAAAAAAATAGATAACTGTTTAAAGGAGGTTTATGATGAAAAAATTAATTTTATTAATAATAATGATTTACATACCTTCTAATATCTTAGCCTCTGACTATTTAGCTGATTTTATCTCCGAAAACTACAAAGAGTCAGATAGCACAGAGGTTGGAATTCCTAAAATATACCACACAATTCAGGTAGAAACCGAGATTGGTTCAAAGGTTCTTATGTTAAAAGGGGACGACCCTAATTACCGACTTTGGTTTAGGCAGTACCTTGCAACAGCAAAGAAGTTGATTATCACAGTTCCTAAAGAACAGGACTCTCTTTTTAAAGATTCTAAGATATTTCAGATTGATGTAAACCTTGTTCATCCCTTCTATGGCAGCAAATGGAAAGAACCAGAACCTGAGCCTGAGCCTGAAGTTATAGTAGAGCCTCCTAAGCCTCCATATAAGGGGAAAAAGCACATTATGATCGTAGATGATAATTCCCAAAAAAGAGATTTGATTCAGATGATTGTTAAAAAACTTGGTTTTCCAGTAACCATTGCATCCAATTCTCACGATGCTCTTAAAATTTTTACTAACCAGCCAGACAAATTCAACCTTGTCATTGCAGATGGGAATATCTATAAGGGTGTGAGCAGCACAACTCTTGTGAAAAGTATCCTTGAAACATCTCCAGATATACCTGTAATTTTAGGGACAGATTACAAAGAAGAGAAAACTACTGCTATGTTGACAGATTTTTTTGCAGGATTTAGCCGTGTTATTGTAAAACCATTAGTTTTAAAAGAGCTTTCAAAGACAATTTTGCAGGTGCTTGAGAAAAAAGTTTAGCCATGAAATAAATTTCAAGTCGTTATAGAGAGTCAAATATTAGGGCATTATAGAAAGTGAATTATTATGATATTTAATATTAAACTTCAGATTACTGGAATTATATACGTTTGTTTGACGATTATATTATTTTGGGTTATACCTGCCCTCTCTTTTGAGGAAGAGGATTATGAAAAGACAAAGCAATGTTACGAAAATTTTATAAAATGCGAATTAACGCGAACTGACGCAGATGATCATTTTAATGGAAAACCATTTAAGATTATTATGATAAATCTGTTCAATGTTGTTAGAGAAGGCGATATTGTTATTTTTACTGGTGCGGTAAATTGCTGGGTAGTTGATAAGTATGAAAAACTCTATGTTGCACTTGGAGTTAAGAAAGTTTTGGATAATGAACAGGTCTCCTATTATGTTGTGCAGAAAAAAGATTTTTCTATTCTTGCCACAGAACTTATGAATTATCCATATAAAGAGAGATGTCAGTGGAGACAATACTGGCTTGATCTTAACTAAAATAATTTTTTATAATTTTAATTAAACTTTAATTGTAAGCAGTCTTAAATTGAAACTTTATACTATTGAAAGATTTCACAATTTTTTAAAAGTTGTCAAATCTATGGCTTAACAGTGTTCAAAGGCAAATATGCTAATTAACTAAATCAGGAAAGAAAAAATAATGAATAAGGACTCTAAAATTGCTGTAATTGGACTTGGATATGTTGGACTACCCCTTGCTGTTCATTTTGGTGAAAAATATGAAACAATTGGTTTTGACCTAAAATCAACCATTATTGAAAACTGTAAAAAGATGCAAGACCCCACAGGGGAAGTCTCAACAGAAGAGTTTAAGAGAGCAGTTAAATTTACACCAACAACTGACCCAACCATGTTAAGTCAGGCAGATTATATTATCGTTGCAGTTCCTACCCCGATTGACAAAGCCAGACGCCCAGACCTTTTCCCCGTTGAGAGTGCATCTATAACTGCTGGACAATATATGAAAAAAGGGTGTGTGGTGATCTTTGAATCTACGGTATATCCGGGTGTAACAGAGGAGATTTGTGTTCCTATACTTGAAAAAGAGTCAGGATTTAAGTGGAAAGTTGATTTTAATGTTGGATACTCTCCAGAGCGTATAAATCCGGGAGACAAAGAGCATACTCTCACAAAGATTACAAAAGTTGTATCTGGCGATAACCCTGAAACTCTTGATAAAGTTGCTGATCTCTATAGTTCTATTGTTACTGCCGGTGTCCATAAAACCCAAACAATAAAAGAGGCAGAGGCTGCTAAGGTTATTGAAAATACTCAAAGAGACCTAAATATTGCCTTGATGAATGAGCTTGCACTTATTTTTGACAGACTTGGAATTGACACAAAAAATGTTCTTGAGGCTGCTGGTTCAAAGTGGAATTTTCTTAAGTTCTTTCCGGGACTTGTTGGAGGACACTGCATTGGCGTTGATCCATATTATCTAACATTTAAAGCTCAATCTGAAGGATACCACCCAGAGGTAATCTTGGCAGGTAGAAGAATCAACGATAATATGGGTAATTTTATTGCTCAAAAGTGCATCAAGATGATGAGCAATGCTGGAAAATCTATTAAAGATTCAAAAGTTGCGGTTCTTGGACTTACATTTAAAGAAAATTGCCCTGATCTTCGCAATACAAGAGTTGTTGATATTGTTGGAGAACTTAAAGAGTATGGGGTTAATGTAATGGTTCATGATCCAATGGCAGAGCCTTCTGAAGCACTAAAATATTATGGAATTAAACTCTGCTCATGGGACGAATTGAAAAATTTAGACGGGCTTATTCTTGCTGTATCTCACTCAGCTTACCAAAAGATGACAACAGAGGATTTTATAAAAATGCTTGGAGAAAATGGTTCTCTTGTTGATGTTAAATCAATTTTAGACCCAGAAGCTGCTCTAAATTCTAAAGTCTCTTTTTGGAGACTTTAACTTTAACCATGTTTCTTGATTAGATGCAAAATAATCAATTAAAGATAAATATAGATAATAATAAAAAAGGAGTTGTATTATGAAAGTATTAGGTGTTTCTGGTTCTCCAATAAAAGATAGCAACACAGATAAAGCTCTCAAAGCAGTGCTTGAAGCAACAGGATTAGAGACTGAATTTATAAAACTAATAGATTATAAGGTAGAACCTTGTAGGGCATGTCTTGGCTGTGTAAACACTAATAAATGTGTGATTAAAGATGATGGTGTTATGCTTGCAGAAAAAGCTAAAGAGGCTGACGCTCTTGTTATAGCTGGATTTACACCGTATTCTACAATTGATGCCAGAACAAAAGCATTTATTGAAAGGCTTTATCCATTGCGTCATAAAAATGGCTTTATGGCTGGTAAACCGGGTGCTGCAATAATAACATCAGCCATACCAGAAGGTAGTAAAGAACTTCCTCCAGCAGCAGACATGGGCATTAATGCAGTTATGTTCTACATGATGGAAGAAGGTATGCGTTTTGTTGGCTCGCTTAAAGTTCAAGGAAACGTGCCGTGTGTGCGTTGCGGTTTCGGTGATGACTGTAAAATGTCAGGTCTTAAAATGATGTATGGCGAGATGGCAACAATTAACTCAGTTGGAATAAAATCTTTTGAGTCATCTCCAGAGAATATTGAAGCTGCAAAAAATCTTGGAAAACAGATTACAGAAGCACTAAAATCTTAAAAACATTATGATTATACTATAAGCGGGCATAACTTGAGCTTTTTATATTTAAGTAGAGACGGACACACGGCGGTTCGTCTCTACGGTTTAGGAGGAATTCAATTTATGAGCTTGAATAGTATATTTACAATATAAACAACTGTCCCAACCTGATCTCGTGAACGAGATGCGTTTTCCGCGAATATTGTTAGCTCGACAGATAAATACTCTGTTTACAGTATTGATTTTTCAAGTATTAATAAAATCAAACTATTACAAAGAATCCAAATTTTAATTTAGGCTTAAATTTGGATTCTTTGTAAAGGCTCGTTATATGTTAGCTTGACGTTATGTGGCTTATTCTTGACGCACTAATGTAAAGATCAATAAAGCTCAACAATTCTGATTAAAACGATTCATACAAACAAAAGAAAGGAAGAAAAATATGATAGAAGTAATCAAAGCGGGAGATCGTCATTTTTCAGATTTCGGATGGCTGAAAACATATTGGCTCTTTTCATTTTCAAACTATTATGATCCGTACAATATTCAGTTCGGAGCTTTGCGTGTTTTCAATGATGATGTTGTCGAACCGGGAACTGGTTTTCCGACTCATCCTCATGAAGAAATGGAAATTATAACAATTGTCCTTGAGGGTGAAATGACTCATAAAGACAGTATGGGCAACAAAAGCGTCATTAAAGGCGGTGATGTCCAACGCATGTCTGCCGGAACAGGGATAACGCATTCTGAGTTCAATCTTGCTGATACACCTGTACATTTTTATCAGATATGGATATATCCTGACAAACGGGGACTTAAACCCACTTACGATCAGAAGACTTTCGATGCCTCTGAATGGAAAAACCGTCTTTTTCCCGTTGCTTCGGGGCAAAACAAACCATCTGCGGTAACATTTTATGCGGATGCCACCATTTATCGTTGTGATCTCGATAAAGGAATCACGGTGCCTTTTGAGCTTACTTTAGGAAGACGTATCTTTATTTACTTAACGAAGGGAATAATTTCAGCAAACGAAAAAATGCTGTCTGAAAAAGAGCAGGCACGAATAGATATTGAAGAACCGCTTGTCTTGAAAGCTGAAGAACCATCTGAATTTATTATGATAGATTTGCCTTCCTGCAAAGGGTGGGGATATAACGCTGAAATTCTCAGAGGTAAGAAGAAATAAAAAAATGAATTATACAGATGTTTGTAAGAGAATAGAAAAAGAGCCAGCACATTGGCTTGTTACAGGTGCTGCTGGTTTTATAGGTTCAAATCTTGTTCAAGCCCTGTTAAATCTTAATCAAAAGGTTACAGGGCTTGATAATTTTTCCACAGGTTTTCAACACAATTTAGATGAGATTAAAGATAGTGTAACAGCAAAACAGTGGGAAAATTTTCTGTTTATAAACGGAGATATAAGAGATATTGAAACTTGTGCTTCTGCTTGTAAAAATCAAGATTATGTTCTTCATCAGGCAGCACTTGGCTCTGTTCCACGCTCTATTTCAGACCCATTAAATACACATGCCAATAATATCACAGGACACTTAAATATGCTTGTTGCTGCCCGTGATGCTTCTGTTAAGCGATTTGTCTATGCTGCTTCAAGCTCAACTTATGGAGATCATCCTGATCTTCCTAAAGTTGAGGATAAAATTGGTCATCCTCTTTCACCTTATGCTGTAACAAAGTATGTAAACGAACTTTATGCTGATGTGTTTAATAGGGTTTATGGGTTAGAAAATATTGGATTACGTTATTTTAATGTTTTTGGAAAACGTCAAAATCCTCATGGTGCTTATGCTGCTGTAATACCTCTCTGGTTTTCATCACTTATAAAAGGTGAGCCTGTATATATTAATGGCGATGGAGAGACCAGCCGTGATTTTTGCTATATTGATAACTGCATTCAGGCAAATATCTTGGCAGCTTTAGTTCAAGATAAATCAGCAGTTAATCAAGTTTATAATGTTGCTTTTGGAGAGAGAACAACGTTAAATCAGCTTTTTGCAATGATTCGTGAGCGTGTTGCTTTAAAATATCCAGATGCAATTAAAATTGAGCCTCAATACCGTGATTTTAGAAAAGGAGATGTTCGCCATTCATTAGCAGAAATCTCAAAAGCATCAACACTGTTGGGATATAAGCCTCTTTTTTCAGTAAGTAAAGGGTTGGATGAAGCTGCAAGATGGTATATAGAGCATTTGTAGTTTTTATATAAAATTTTTATAAATACAATTTAACAAAAGTTATAAAAAAATAGATAGTTTATAGGAGTCAAAATAATGAATAGCACTATTAGAGAAACAGATTTTAAAGACCTTAAACTTGTAAGACAAGGCAAAGTTAGAGATATTTATGATACTGGCGATGCTCTTTTGATGGTTACAACTGATAGACTTTCTGCATTTGACGTTGTTCTTCCAGACGGAATTTATGGAAAAGGTAAAGTGTTGACACAAATTTCGCTCTTTTGGTTTAAGCTAATGGAAGACGTTGTTGGAAACCATATTATATCTTCTGATGTTCGTGATTTTCCAAAAGAGTGTTTAAAATATGCGGAGATATTAGAAGGCAGAAGTATGCTTGTAAAAAAAGCAGAGCCTCTGCCTGTTGAGTGCATTGTAAGAGGTTATATTTCAGGGTCAGGTTGGAAATCATACCAAAAAGATGGGCATGTTTGCGGTATAACTTTACCAAAGGGTCTAAAAGAGTCTGACAAATTACCAGAGCCTCTATATACCCCTTCTACAAAAGCAGAAGTTGGAGACCATGATATTAACGTTGATTTTGAAGAGACAGTCAAAATTCTTGGAAAAGAAAGAGCTGAAAAACTTAGAGATTTGAGTATTAAAATTTATAACAAGGGGGCAAAATTTGCTCTAAGCAAAGGGATTATAATTGCAGATACTAAGTTTGAGTTTGGTATTGTTGATGAAGAGATAATCTTAATTGACGAAGTTATGACACCTGACTCTTCACGTTTTTGGCCCAAAGATTCATATTCTCCCGGTGGTTCACAAAAGAGTTTTGATAAGCAATTTGTAAGAGATTGGTTAGAATCTTCTGGCTGGGATAAAAACCCTCCAGCCCCAAAACTACCTCTTGATGTTATTGAAAAAACATCTGCAAAATACTTTGAAGCTCTTAATCTTATTACTGGAAAGATTGGCTGAAACTATAAGATACTTAATGGTGCTGTGTGATCTCTTTTCTTCAAAGCAAGATAGATGTAAAAACATACAGGGTAGAAAATATAGACGTTTGTAATATTGACTTATCAGATGAGACTTTCAAGATCTCATCTGATAATGATATTGCTACCCTTGCAGCCTCTATAAAATCAATTGGTATGATTAATATGCCATTGGTAAAGCGGGTTATAGAAAATCAGCTTAAAGATAAATATGTCGTAATAAGTGGTTTCAAAAGAATCCAAGCAATAAAATCAATTGGGATTACTCAAATTTTGGTTGTTGTTATGGAATCTGATAATAAGCTCTGTTCCTGCCTTGCAATAGCTGATAATGCTTTTCAAAGACCCCTTAATATTATTGAGCAGATGAGAGGGATAAGGCTTTTAAAGCGTTTTATCTTCGCTGAGCAAGAAATTATTGAAAACTCTCCTCAAATATTTAACTTCAAAATGAATGCCAAGCTAATCAATATGTTTTCTGACATTGCCCAAATGCCTGAATCTGTCCATAGACTCATCCAAAATGATAGGCTTGCAGTGAACTGTGCAGTAAAATTTAAGCATTATGGCTATAATGATAATTCAATTGAGGCTTTTGTAGAGCTTTTCTCAAAGATAAAGGCAAGTTTAAGTAAACAAAAAGAGATTATCACAACTATCCACGAAATTGCAGCAAGAGATAACCTTTCAATTATTGATCTCATAGAATCTGATGAACTTAAACAGATTCTTGATAACGATGAAAATGATGAAAACCGTAAAGGCAATCTTATTCGTTCAGCTCTTTTTAATAGAAGATACCCTAATCTATCTAAGGCTAAAGAGCAGTTTACCGAACAGATTAAAAAGTTACACTCACAAGGCAATTTAAGATCAGATATAAAACTTGAGCCACCAGTTGATTTTGAGGGACAAGATTATACAATTACATTTAGATTTTCGAATATTAAAGAGCTTGAAAGTAAAATTAAAAGTTTGCAATCAATAAGTGAAACTTATTTACTTGATGATATTATACAGAGATAAATGTTAGAGTATTGTTTACCTTCAATAGCTCGTGGCATTCATAGATTTAATCAGCAGCTTTGCAATTATCTAAAAGATGACCATATAATTGACTTTGTTAAGACTAAGCAAGCCTTTTTACCAGATAAATATAGAGATGCAATCAAGAAGATTATTGGATTTTCTAAAGATGAGCGTGAAGAATCTATCATTAAAGAAAAGTTGCCAAAACTCAAACCTCAAAGCAATATTACAAGAATAGCCAATCAATTTTTTCAAAATTCACCATACCTATCAATAGAAAACGATAACAACTATTTAGAGCGTAAATTTATCAGCTTGATTCTCGCACGAGTTTTTAATCTAAAAATCTTGAAAGCAAGTGTTGTTCCTCAATACACAGTAGCAAGATATAGGTTGGATTTTGCTGTTTTTGGAGAATACAAATATGCAATAGAGATTGATGGATTTGGAAAATTTAAAAAAAGGGCTGATTTAGATGATTTTTTACGAAGACAAAACTATATTGTTGAAGATGGCTGGCGTATTTATAGATTTTCTTATGCTGATATTATTGAAAATACAGAAGCAACTCTTAAAAGCATTGTAAATATATTTTCAAAAGATGCTGAATTATCAAATTCTATTTGTATGGCAGCAGATGGTAAAGAAATAAATTTATTCAATACTCAAATTTTGTCAGATGAGGTTCTCTTAAGTGATGTTATTGATAAGTTTTATGCTATCCAAAACTTCTTAGTTCATAATATAGAATACAGTAAAACAACTCCTATAACTATTAGTGAAAATTTAGGTTTCTCATTCCCATTAACAGCTTTATCTCTCTCCTATCTCTATGAATGGTATGATGCTATTTTCAAAGTTTTTGATATTGACTGCTGTTTACCAGACATAATTATAAAGCATCGTAAAAACGACTTTTTTAATGATCTGCTGCACCCTAAAATAGAGTTAAATAATCGTAATCGTAAAG
This sequence comes from Desulfamplus sp., assembly GCA_015232455.1. Taxonomy (GTDB): domain Bacteria; phylum Desulfobacterota; class Desulfobacteria; order Desulfobacterales; family Desulfobacteraceae; genus Desulfamplus. The sequence continues at coordinate 85,069 of JADFZQ010000001.1, forward strand.
CTGATTTTGTCATTGATGAATCAGCAATAGAACAAGCAATAGGTAGAAAGATTTATCCTTTTACAGAAGATCGCCAATTTATTTTCAGAAGAGATAAAACTAATAACGCTGTTCAAGATGTTCATACTAAACTTGGGTATTTTGCAGAAAGTATTTTTGGCTATGAAAATATTAGATATGAACAAGATGAGATTTTTAAAAAAATTCTTTCGGGCAGCGATGTTATTGGTCTGCTTCCCACAGGCAGCGGCAAATCTTTCTGTTTTTGGCTGCCTGCTATTATCAAGCCAGGGCTTACTATTGTAATCAGCCCTTTAAAAGCGTTGATGAGAGATCAGGATATTTCATTAAAAGGTTTTGGTATTTTCTCGACAGCTTTTATAAACAGTGATGTTGAAGAAAAACAACGTCAAGCTATTTACAATGACATCAAATTAGGGCTGGTCAGACTCCTTTATATCTCTCCAGAGAGAATGCAGATTAAAGATTTCCTTCAAGAGTTAGATGAGATTATGGAGTTTGTCCCTATTAATTTTTTTGTAATTGATGAAGCCCATTGCGTTTCAGAGTGGGGGCATGATTTTAGACCCTCTTATTTACGTATTCCTCAGTTTGCAGATAAACTACGTTTAAAGAACCCAAGCATGACTTTAATAGCCTTGACTGCCACTGCTGGAGAAATCGTCAAAAGAGATATGATGCGTATTTTAGGTTTTGATAATGAGGAGAATATTGTTTCTGCTAAAAATTTTAACCGTCCCAATTTAAGTATGCAATTTATCACCGTAGATAGCTATTTTGAAAAAGCTGAGAAATATGATGAATTATTCTATCAATATTTACCAACCATTTTACATAAAGATATTATTCATGAAGTTTTTGAATATCAGGAGGATAACTCTCAAGAAAAAAGCGTTGGTTTAGTGTTTTGTATTTATGCAGATTCTCACGGCAAATATAGCATTTACGATAGTGTTGCTCATTATTTAAGGAAAACTCAATATATTATAGAGGGTAACGATAAAAGTGATATAACTGACTTTTCAATTGGAACAATTCGTGGATTTTCTTCTAAAAGCCCCACATTATGCCCAAATTGTTTTAGCTCCCGATATATCACAATTCCTAAAAATAAAGGTAAAGATGATTCTGATGATAATGACTACCTGCCAGATGATTTTGATAACCCAATAATCCAAGATAAGAAGAAATCATCGAAAAAGTTTTGTAAAACGTGTCATCATTCTTTTTTATCAAATGAAGCAGTAAGTCCAGAAAATTGGGATAAAACTTTACGTCATAATCAAGAAGATTTTAAAACTGGTAATATTGATATTATGGTAACAACCAAAGGTTTTGGAATGGGAATTGATAAAGGCAGCGTTCGTTTTGTGGTTCATACAGCAATGCCAAGCGGTATGGAAGGTTGGTATCAAGAAGCTGGACGTGCAGGGCGTGATGGCAAGCCAGCCCATTGTGTGGCTATTGTAGATGTTCCAAATTCTGCTTGCCTTGACGCAATGGCAGCTAACGATAATATTCCAGATTGCACACAAAAACGCTGCCCTCATGGGAAAAAGGGGTTATGCGATTATGGAAAGCAGCATATTTTTATCAAGTCCAGCTATCCAAGTGTTGAAGCTGATACTATGTCTATATTAAAGTGTTTAGATAGACTTTTGATTGAGCATGAAAAGAATATCAACCCTATTATTTTAAAAAACTCTTTGCAATATCAGAAAAATCTTGAATTGGCTCTCTACAGGTTGAAATCAATCGGTGTTATTCATAATTACACTATTGAATACAAGGGATTATTAGTAAGTTTTGAGATTACAGGCTTTTCTGTTGATGAAAAGTATTTACAAATAAACTTAATTGAACATCTTAAATCTAACGATATAAAAAATAATAATGCGATAACATATAAGGAACTGGAAAATAGAATTATTCAAGCTATTGAGATTCATAAAATAGATGTTGAGCAGCGGATAAAAATAGAACAAAAAAAGGGGAAGTTTATCTATTACACAGATGATGAACTATTTGGAAAACATAAATATTATAATTTATATCAAGTAGTTATGGGTTGTGCATTTGTGATGTTGGAGCATGTCTATAAAGATATAAGAGGAATGCGGTATGACATGCTAAACCGGTTGCGAAGAGATGTAGTCCAAAATAATGATCAATGCCGTAGATACGGTGTTTTGACATATTTTGAGACAATTTCTGAAACTGGTTCAAGTAGATTGGATAAAAATTATAAGTGCGGATTTTGCGATATTTGCGATCCAACTCTTAATTTTTTAGATAGTAATGGTAATTATAGACAAGCAAGCGAGCCTTTAGGTTTTGCTGGTGATTTATTAGAACTCGATCCTCAATTTAGAGCGTGGTTGATTAATCCAGAACCGTTTAGCATTGAAACTGCTGAATTTTATATTCAAGCGTTTAATGAATATCCTGTTGATACTTACGCTAAAGCAACCCGTATTCTTGACACCAGCAATCCAAACAACATAAAAGCTCTTTATATTGCACGCCATTTTTCCGATCAAGACGAAAAACTAAAATATAGCCGCCGACTGCTTGAAGTTGTAAATAGCAAATATCGTTTGGATTTAGAAACCATTTGGAATCTCTATAAATCAACTCAAGAAAAAATAAAACATCAAGTTTTTCCTATTCTTTATGATGAATTTGGAGTTTTGATAAAATCTGTAGATGGTGAGAAACGGCTTTTTATAGAATCTGAAGAGCTATTAGAAAAAGGTAAAGTTGATACACAAACTGTAGAGTTATTGGGTATGCGTGTTATAACAAATGAGTTGCCTAAAATACGTTTTAAAGATTTAAAAAAATTAACCACAGAATTTATAGAGGAGTTTTAAAAAGTGGCTGATCAATCTCTTGCTCGCAGTGTTTTAGATAAACTTGTTGGAATAGGTGATGCTGTAACTGAGCTACACGAATCGTTAAACTATATTCATCAATTAAAACAAGAAGTTAATGATTGGTATAGTAATACAGGAGAAGATTTTAATCAGATATTATATAAATATGAATCCTTTTTTATTGAAGAAGAGGAAAGGTTTGAAGGTTTCCAAGATAACTATTCTAAATTGTTAAACAATATTGAAATTGAAAAAAATATTTTAACCAACGAGATTCAAGATTTATCCAGACAAAAGGCAAAATTAAGCAGTGATGTTGAAATAATTGTTCAATCATATACAGATATTCAAGATAGGATAGATTCTGCACTTTCTTATTTACACACACGGCAGACAGATTTAACGACATTAGAATCAAAACTTCAAAAAGCCTTTTCAGACATTGATAGTCAAATTGACTCAAAATTAGATGATTATACATCTCAACTTAATCAGGGAATCATAGATGCTCGGACGACAATTAATATCAAACTTGATTATTTTTTGAGTGGAGCAGAAGAGAAAATATCAGCTTTAGAAAATCGTACGAATAAAAGTATTGAACAAATAGAAAGTAAATCAAAAGAACTACAAACTACACTTTATAACATGTTAAGTAATGCTATATCTGATTTAGAGCAATTATTAACGCAAAAAATGAATAGCGGTCTATACAAAATAGAAGAAAAGCAAACAACATTTATTGATAGACAGACTTCTATGGTTACGAATAACTCTGTGATTATTGATCAAATGCAACGCAGATTTAGCCAAGAAATTACTGATATTAGCCAGCAAACAGTAAATACAAATGATAAAATTAATATGATTGAATCAGGGATAGAAAAAATCCAAGCTGGTCAAATTACATTAAACGAAACATTACAAAACCTTAATAAAACTATTTCGGATCAAGATGAGAGACTAAAAAAGCTTGAAAAAAAACCGTGGTGGCCGTGGTAGTAAAGGTTATAGGAAAAAATGCAAAAAGAACAAAGCGGAACATTGCAAATTCTGAAAGATTCTATTATGGCTCAAGATGAAAGGCTAAAGAAAATTGAGATACCATGGTATAAAAAAAGAATTGTATAACAAATAAGACCATTAACTTTATAAGTATAACAGATAGCAAAAAATAAAAGTTAAATATATATTATGAAAATAGAAACACTTTTCATGGACAGCCACCTTAAACTCTCTGAAGAGAGTTGCTATATCGTTGACAAAATAGGTGTAAAGCCTGAATATGTTACGGATAGTAGGATTGTATATGAGCATGTAAATTCAGCAGAAGATCCTATTTTAAAGGGTAAACAAACTCTTTATATCACTGAAAATCATGGTGCTGTAATAAAAAAATGCCCTGGAACAAGCCATTATACCTGCTGCGATTATACAATTCTGCATACTGGCACATTCTGCACAATGGATTGTTCCTACTGCATTCTTCAAGCATATTTTCATCCCCCGGTTCTCCAATATTTTGTTGGACAAGATAAAATCTTTTCTGCTCTTGATTCTATTTTTGAACAAAATAAAATGTTTAGAATAGGAACAGGTGAGTTTACAGACAGCCTTATTTGGGAAAAGATGAGCAATCAGCCAGCAAACTTAGTTAAGAAATTTGCTCAACAAAAGATGTTTAAGCAAAATAAATCAATACAAAATTTTTCTATTCTTGAACTTAAAACAAAGACAGTAAATATTGATTCTCTTAAAGATATTGATCACAACCGTAAGACAATAGTTGCATGGTCGCTTAATACTCCTGCAATCATAAAATCTGAGGAGAGAAATACAGCATCTTTAAGTGCAAGGCTCAAAGCTGCAAAGAAATGTGAACAGTGGGGTTATAGGCTTGCATTTCACTTTGATCCACTTGTAATGTATGATGGCTGTGAATCAGACTATAAAGATGTTATAAAATCGCTTTTTGAAAATATCTCGCCTGATAATATTGCGTGGATAAGTCTTGGAACATTTCGATTTATGCCTTCGCTTAAACAAATCATTGAAAAAAGATTCCCCAATTCAAAAATACCCTATGGAGAATTTATTACGGGTCTTGATAATAAAATGAGGTATTTTAAGCCATTAAGAATAGCTCTTTATCAAAAACTTGTCTCGTTTATCCGCGAATATGATTCAAATGTTTTTATATATTTTTGTATGGAAGATAAGGAAGTTTGGGAAAAAACCATTGGCTATTTTCCAGCAATGGAAGGTGAGCTGGGAAAGATGTTGGATCAAACGCTGCTAAAATAGAATATACTTTGAAAAAATCAAATATCTTCAATCTGTTGATAGATGCCATTTTTCCACCAAAGTGCCTTAAGTGTGGAAATTTCTTAATTGAGAAATTTTCTTATCCTAATGAAAAATATTCCCAATTTAATTCATTATATCAATACTTTTGCAACTCTTGCTTTAAAGTAGAAGAAGGTTTGAATATTGATAATCCTGCCAAATATTGCCAAATCGACTTAATAGCCTCGTCAAAATATGGTGGCATTATAAAAGAATCCATTCATCTACTTAAATATAATGGAAAAACTCAACTTGCAGAACCTCTTGGGTTCATTTTATTTAACACGTTTGTTCAATACTATAGTAATAAATCAACCGATTTGATTGTTCCAATTCCTCTTTACTACTGGAAGATGGTTAAACGTGGATTTAATCAATCATTTTTGTTGGTAAGAAATTTTAAAACTTACTGGTTTACTTTAAAGGGAAGTGAGCCAGCATGGCAAATTGCTTATGATATTCTTATTAGAGAACGAGATACAAAATCTCAGACAGGATTTAATAAAGAAGAGAGAAAGAATAATGTAAAAGGAGCTTTTGCTGTTAGAAAAAACGATATTGTAAAGAATCGGATTAAGGGTAAAAGTATTGTTCTTGTTGACGATGTCTATACAACTGGTGCTACTGCTATAGAAGCTTGCAACACACTTCTTGAAGCGGGTGCTGCGTCTGTTAAATTAATTGTGCTTGCACAAGTTTAGCTGTAGGATTCAAGAATGCTTAAACCCTACCAGAAAAAAAAGCTCAATTTATTCAAGCTTTGAATCGTTGCTGATGTTATTAAATTCCAATTCCTTAGGAAGTTTTTATGAAATGTATAAAAAATAGAAAGATAATAGATAGATCAGAAATAGAAAGTGTAATTAAAACGGGTAAAGAAAAACAACAGAGAATCGTTTTTACAAATGGCTGTTTTGATATACTTCACGCCGGACATGTTACATATCTGCAAGAATCAGCAAAGAAAGGTGATATTTTGGTTGTAGGTTTAAACTCCGACATATCTGTTAAAAAAATAAAAGGCGACAAAAGACCTATTGTTGGAGAATTAGATCGGGCAACAGTGTTGTCAGCCCTTGAGTGTGTGGACTATGTTGTTATTTTTAATGAGCCTGATCCAGAGAATCTTATAAAAAATATAGCTCCAGATGTCCTTGTAAAAGGTGCAGATTGGAGTGAAGATACCATTATTGGTGCTGATTTTGTGAAACAAGCTGGCGGAAGAGTTGAGAGAATTGAGCTTGTCCCTGAAATATCAACTTCAACTATTATTGAACGCATAGTTATGAGATATAACTCTTAAATGACAAGGATATTCAAAAATTATGTTTTTAAATCAATCTACTAATGGTGTGCAATACTACTCTTTTAATAGCCTCTCTAAATTTTCAAATAGTCTTGTCCATGGCGTATTCACAAGAGTAGGTGGAGTCAGCAATATTCATTTTAGCTCTCTTAATGTTGGGCTTGCAACTGGTGATGACAAAGAAAAAGTCTATTTAAACAGAAAAATTGTTGCCAAAAGTATGGGAGCAAATGAAGATAGTTCAATTTATTTGAATCAGGTACATGGAGATGATTTCTTAATCTTAAAAAAAGATGACAATAAATTAAACAATTATCATACTTCAAATAGCTATATTGGATTTGAATCTCCAAAAAATGCAGATGGTATTGTAACCAATATAGAAGGTCTATTGACTGTTATGCAGGTGGCAGATTGTCAGGCAATAATACTCTACGATCCTGTAAATCAGGTTATTGCTAATATTCATTCTGGTTGGCGTGGAACTCTCTTAAATATAGTTGGCAGAGGTGTTGATATTATGGTGGAGCAGTTTTACACAAAGCCTTATGAAATTCTTGCGGCAATTTCCCCTTCTTTGGGACCATGCTGTGCTGAGTTTAGAAATTATCGTGAAGAAATTCCAGAAGATTTTTGGAAATACAGAGTAAAAGAAATAGGTAATGGGTATAATTTTGATTTTTGGAAAATTAGCCATGATCAACTGGCAGAAAAAGGAGTCCTTTCTGAACATATTGAGATAGCAGAAGTATGCACCCCATGCACATCAAATATCTTCTACTCTTACAGGAAAGAGGGGCTTACAGGTCGATTTGCAGTGGCTGCTGGATTAATTTAAAATTTTTGTATGAAAAAAAACGAAAAAAATGATTTTGATTACAACAAATATTTAAGATTAAATAAAAGAGAATTTTGACGTTGACTTGAAAGTAATCCTGTGTTAATTGCACCTGAATTGTTAATCTCTCAGATATAAATTGTTAATCTCTCAGATATAAATTGTTAATCTCTCAGATATAAATTATTATATGGATATAGTAGGTTTAAGAGTTCGCTGTATTATGAAAAAAGAGACTTCTAAAACAATACGTGAGCTTGCCTATTATAGTAGCCTTGGACTTTCAGTGGCACTTTCCATATTTATAGGGCTTTTTCTGGGTATATGGCTTGATGGAAAATTTGATACCAAGCCCGTTCTAACAATGCTATTCTTAGGACTTGGTATTGCCGCGGGTTTTAGAAACCTTATCAGAGCAGCAAAGAGGAGCAGGCAACTGTAATAATATATGGGTTTTGATATTCATAAAAGATTAATAGATTTTGTTATTAAATCAAACTGGTATATTTTTATTTTAACAACTCTTCTTGGTTTTATTAACACTCCACCTAAATTCGCACTTGGGATTTTATTTGGTGGATTTCTTGTTATTGCTAATTTTCACCTTCTTAGACATACATTATACAAAGCATTTCAACCTTTCAAGTCAGATAAAGCTAATTTTGACTTAAATGACTTAAGAATAACCTCAAATGAAGGTCGTTGGTTATTAAATAAAGTCATTATAAAATATTATATTAGGTTTACAGTAAGCGGAATTGTTATATTCACGCTTATAAATAAGAATATAGTTGAACCGATCGGGCTTATTATTGGTCTTTCGGTTGTGGTTGTAAGCATAATTGCTGCAACTACGCTTGAATTAACACGACTTATTTTCAGGGAGGCGGTATAAGGTGGAGCATCCGTATCTATTTTTTGTAAAACTATTTGAGATGATAGGTCTGGGTCATTTTGTCCATGCAAATGTCCATGTTCTTTATATGTGGGTAGTCATGGCAATATTGATTATTTTGGGTTGGCTTGCTGGTAAGAATACCAAGTTGATTCCTGAACCTATCCAGAATGTTTTTGAGGTTTTAGTTTCCGGTCTTGAGGAGTTTATGGTTGAAATTACAGGCGAAGAAGGGAGATGGCTTTTTCCGCTTGCAGCATCTATATTCCTTTTCGTTTTTATCGGAAACCTTATTGGTCTTGTGCCTGGGTTCTTTCCTCCTACGGCAAATCTTAATACAACAGCAGCTCTTGCTCTTGTAACCGTAGTATTTACTCATGTTATTGGTATTAAATATCATGGAGCAAAATACTATAAACACTTTATAGGACCAGTCTGGTGGATGATTCCTATTATTCTCCCAATTGAGCTAATTGGTCATGCAGCAAGAATTCTCTCTCTCTCTTTCCGTCTTTTTGGAAATATGATGGGACATGAGCTTGTTCTTGGAATTCTTTTTGCTCTTGCAGGAGCGTTTTTTGCCCCACTGCCAATTATGGCACTTGGTATTTTTGTAGCTCTTGTTCAAGCATTTGTATTTTTCTTGCTCTCTGTAATGTATTTTACAGGTGCTATGGAACACGCTCATTGATGAGTGAAGTTTAATAATTATCAGCATTGTGTGCTGATGCTTTATAAAAGTTGCGGATTTTGGAAGAAGCCGCAGAATCATTAATTAAATTTATTTAAGGTAAAAAGGAGAAAAAAAATGGATTTTTTTACCGCGTGTGTATGGGCAGCAGGTATTGCAATCGGAATCGCAGCTTTTGGTTGCGGTATTGGTCAGGGTATGGGTCTTAACGGTGCAGTTCAGGGTATTGCAAGAAATCCTGAGTCTTCAGGAAAAGTAACTGTAACCCTTCTTATCGGTCTTGCCATGATTGAGTCTCTATGTATCTATGCTCTGGTTGTTGCTCTGATTCTTATCTATGCACATCCACAGGCTGCCGAGATCATCAAGACAGTAGCAGCAGTTGCGAAATAGTTTGAATTAAAATATCTCGTATAAAAAACTATAAAAGGAGTTTTGCAATCTGTTTATATTGCAAAACTCCTTTTTATTTTTGTTTTTTTTATTAAAAACTTTAGATAATATTATGAACAGCTTTCAACTAACATTAAACTATATAACCATCATAGCCAATAGTATTTAAAACTTCAGCACCATTTTCAGTAACTAATACCATATTTTCAAGCCTGATTCCTCCCCATTCAGGTATGTATATTCCTGGTTCAACTGTTACCACCATTCCCACTGTAAGTTCAGTATCATCAAGCCTTGACAATTTTGGTGCTTCATGTATTGCTATACCAACCCCATGCCCTAAGGCATGACCAAATTTTCCTTTAAATTTTGAGTTATCAATATAATCCCTTGCAATTTTATCAATCTCACTACACTTAATCTTGGGACGGACAGCTTTTATAGCCATATTTTGGGCATGTAAAACTGTTTCGTAGGCTTCTTTAAATGTATTGTCAGGCTCTCCAATAACAATAGTTCTTGATATATCACTACAATAACCGTTCAATTTTGCACCAAAGTCAAAAAGTAAAGGTTCACCTTTTCTAAACCTTCTATTTTCTGGTATAGCATGTGGTAAAGCACTGTTAGTTCCAGAAGCTGCAATAACAGGAAATGATAGGCTATCAGCACCGCTTTCTCTTATAAATTTTTCAAGCAGCCACGCAGCCTCTTTTTCTGTCAATTCTGTATTTATATAAGTTTTAAGTTTCAAAAAAGCATCTTCAGCTATTTTCAAACTGGCTCTTATTGCATTAACCTCTTCAGGTTCTTTTATTATTCTAAACTCTTTTAAAATTTCGTTAGCAGAAATTAAATTAACATTTAATCCAGCCTCTTCAATTTTGAGCTTTATTTTATTGTAAAGTTCAAATGTTATACGAGAAGTCTCTATTGCTAAAGTTATATTTTTATTTATTAGATTATAATAATTCAAAGAGTTTATTATATCTGGAAATTCTGATGATAATCCTTTTTCATAACAGTAAGTTGAATATAGTTTAGCCTCATTTTGAGCTTGTAATTTGTATCTTGAATCAGTAGCAAGAACTAAATCTTTTTCAGTTATGACAAGAAATCCTGCACTCTCATCATAATTTCCATCTTGTGCTGTAAAACCACTTAAATATCTTCTGTTTTCATCTGAAAAAATTGCAACAGCATCAAAATTATTTTTCTTAATCAAATACCTTAATCGATCTATTCTGCTCTCTAAATCCATTTTACCACCTTAAAATATTATTAGATTTTACTGTAAGTTTATTAAATTTTTCCTATAATTTTATTAAATTGGAATTCTTAAATAAATCAAATAAAAATAGAATTAAAGCCGCATACCCCGCTGAAATAACATCATCAAAAATGATCCCAGTTGAACCTTTGACGTTTTTATCAACATAGTTTGCTGGAAATATTTTAATCATATCCAAAATTCTGAATAATATAAAACCTATCAACGCAGTTCTGTGAAAATCGTTTGCACCATAGTAGATAGGCACACACAAAAATCCAATAATCTCATCAAGAACAAATTGCGATGGGTCTTTAGATTTCCAATAACGGATTGCCCAAGGAGTTAAATAATAATTAAGGCTCATAAGAGCAATAACTACTGCAAAAAGAGAAACTTTTAGAAAAGACGGGGATAGGGATTTCCATAATACAAAATAGATGACAATACCCGGAAGTGCACCAAATGTGCCTGGCATTATTGGCGAATATCCTAAATAACACGCAGACCCTAAAATTATTTTAACCCTATCTTTAATCGTCATTTTAGCTCCATAGTTATTGTGAAGTATATATTTTTCTTTATTATTAAGCACTATCTTATATTTATCTATAATTATGTTTGTTTATAACAGATTCTATTGAAAATCAGAAATCTTATAGTTTCTTTATTAAATTTTTTATGTTAAATAGCCCCGTCTGTAATTTTTTACATGATGTCAAAAAATGCCTGAGTTAATTTATGATTTATAATTAGTCATTAGCCTCTTTTTGATATGCATTGCCTGAGTTTCCGACAGTAATAGAACGATTCTATTTTTGCATTTAAGCTACTTTTTGATTGTATTATAAAAACAATGCTATTTAGCAGGCATTATCGGATTTAGTCTGCTAAATTGATAACTGGCTATTTATTATAGCAAATATTGATATATGTTGAAAAAATATTAGATTTTTTATCTGACTTTGAATGAGTAGTATTGAGTGGTTGTAATTTTGACATTCTTCTAATTCGATGAAATTTGCTATTTTTTTACGGGCCAAAATTTAGGTAGAAATTAAATAATAATGGATAAAATAGAAACAACAATTGAAAACATAAGAGAAATAACTGAAAAGAAAATAGTGTGGTTTCGAAAACGAGCGAATATTTGTATGTATTGCTTCTGGAGTTTTTCTATTTTTCTTGGTGTGTCATCAACATCTCTCCCACTGTTTGCTTTACTCGAATTTCAAAGTGGTAAAAACTGGATAGTTGCAATACTAAGTGTTATCACAGCATTTTGTTCATTTATGCTTCAAATAGGTAACTATCATTTGCTCTGGCATAATTATAGAAAATCAGAATTTGCAATGGAGCGACTTAGACAAGTAACTTTGAGCATCCTTCAAAATTTACAAATAGAAGAAATCAAATCTTCTGATAAAATACTTGAGATTTTATTTCGATTTCACGCTGAATACGAAGAAATTGAGATGGTGGAAACAAATACTTACTTTGGTGCGATTAAATCAGCAAGCGATATTGATACTAAAAGCAAATCATAACCTTGATTATTATTTTAGAAAATCAATCAGTTACTGTAGCGAGTTAAACCAACAAAATGTTCGAGTTAACACCGTGGACGAGAGCGGCTACAGCCCACGGAAGCCGTTGGCGACGCGTTACTCAACTCGGCGTTATAATCAGTTATTATAAAGAGTTATTAAAAATATGTTTAGAGTCAGTGTTCAAAATGTTAATAAAAACTATTATATCTATGCAAAACCCCATGATAGATTTTTACAGGCATTGTTTAGAAAACCTATGCACACAGTTTTTGAAGTGCTTAAAGATATATCGTTTGAAGTTGGCTTAGGTCAATCGCTTGGTATTATTGGAGATAATGGTGCTGGCAAATCAACTTTGCTTAAACTTTTGGCTGGAACCGTTCAACCAACAAACGGAAATATCGAGGTTAATGGCAGAGTTGCAGCACTCTTAGAGCTTGGAGCAGGATTTCATCCAGAGTTTACTGGTCGCCAAAATATCTATTTAAACGCATCATTACTTGGCATATCTGACCAAGAGATACAAAAGAGAGAGGGTGAAATAATTGCATTTGCAGAACTTGACGAGTTCATTGACAGACCAGTAAAAACCTACTCCTCTGGTATGTATGTTAGGCTTGCTTTCTCAATTGCAACTATGGTTGATCCAGATATTTTAATTATTGATGAGGCTCTATCTGTTGGAGATATTTCATTTCAGTTAAAATGTATAGAGAAAATGAACCTCTTTAGAAGTCAAGGCAAAACCATGATATTTTGCAGCCATTCAATGTATCATGTGCAAGAGCTTTGTGAAAAGGCAATATGGATTGATCATGGTAAGATACGTTATATGGGAAGTAGTTTAGAGGCTGTATCGCGTTATGAAGATTACTCAAAAGCAAAAAAAGTGCAAAGTGAAGCTCTATCTGAATCTACACCTATTGAATCAAATAGTGCTAATGATTGCAACATTATAAATGTACAGCTTGAAGATAAAGCTGGTAATCCAATAGATACTATTATTCCTAACCAAGATGTTATTTTACGAATGGATGTTGAGATTCTAAAAGATGGATTGATGCCAAGATTTGGTTTTGGCTTTCTGATGCCAGATGAAACCCCGCTTTACGCGAGCATGACTCACCATGATCAAATCGAATGTGGTCCATACTCTGCTGGGGATACAATAACAGTTCGTCTCCGTCTTAAGGAATTTCCCGTGAGAAGTGGAACTTACAGGATTGTAGGTGGAATAGCTGAAAATAGCGGGCTTCTTTGGTATGAATATAAAATTATAGGACCCATAAAGATAGAGACCAATAAAGGGCTTGGTCTTATCGCCTGTGAACATGAATGGAAGATAATTTTAACTTAAGGAAGAAAAATGCGTATTTTATTTATGAATCATATTTCAAATGGTCCTGTATTTAACAGTGCTATTGCTGCTTTATCAGCATTTTTGAAGAAAAATATTCCATCTATAAAAACTTTTATGCTTAACGTAAGAGCAGAAGATATAGAAGATGTAATATTAGGTGATGCAAAAAATGACAACACTGTTAATAATATTTCTCAAAAAATAGAAAACATCTTATCAGAAATAATAAAAATATCTCCTGACATAATTGCATTTAGTATTCATACACCTCATTGGGAAGGTATATCATCAATTATCTCTGCAATAAAAAAGCCTGGCAGAACTATGAATGCAATGATCGTCTGCGGAGGATACCACCCAACTCTATGTCCTGAAGAGGTTATAAAGCATAATGGCGTAGATATTATCTGTATTGGGGAAGGAGAACGTCCATTTTTAGACCTTGTGCAAAGATTAGAAAATAGAAAAAACTATACTGATATTGATGGATTATGGGTTAAAAAACGCTCGTTGTTTGGAACAAAAATTATCAAAAATAATCTTCCTGAGCCTGAAAATTTAGATGAGCTGCCTTATTGGGATAGAGAAATATTTGCAGAATCTGGTATCTCTTCTGAGCAATTTTCTTTAACTCATATCGGCGGTTTTCCGATGGCTTCTGGTCGAGGCTGTCCTTATAATTGCAACTTTTGCAATAATTCATCTATCTTAAAAATGTATTCTGCTAATGGGCATAAGGGGAAGCATTATGTAAGAAAAAGAAGTGTGGAGAATGTTATTGCAGAGTGCCAATTCTTAGTTGAAAAATATAATGCTCAAAGTTTTGAGTTTTGGGACGAAATGTTTGCAACTGATTCAGAGTGGGTTAAAACTTTTTGTGAAATCTATACAGAAAAAATTAATAAACCTTTTATCTGTGCTATTCGTGTTGAGCGTGCAGATAAAATAACTCTCCATCACCTTCGTGATGCTGGGTGTAAATGTCTATTTATGGGTGTTGAGGTTGGAAATGAAAGTTATAGGAAAAAATATCTTAACCGTAATATGTCAAATGAAGTTATTGCGAAGGCATTTGAAGAGGCAAAAGCTGTTGGGCTTGAGAGATTTGCTTGGGTTATGATCGGACTTCCTGATGAAACGCCTCAACTTATTGAAGAGACAATCTCTTTTTTATTTGAAATTAAACCTGACATCATAGGTTGGTCTCTTTTTCATCCTCTTCCAGGTACATATTTATATAATTACTGCATAGAAAAAGGTTATCTGCAAATAGAGAAGGATAAATTACATAGTAGTTTAGAAGAAAATTTTGTCTTTCCATATCAAAATGCACCAACTTATAAAGTTCCTCTGTTAAAACAGCCTTCAATATCTAAAGAAGAGGTTATAACTTTTTGCGATAGATTCAGAGAACTTGAACAAAATGGATTTAGGGTAAATAGGTAAAATGACAATATATTTTCCATCTCAAGTAGTGTTAGAGGTAACAAGTAGATGCAATCTTGAATGTAAAGGTTGTGCTGTTCATGGTCCTGATAGCTTTACAACTCGCAAGACTTCAAACATGTCTGAACAAGATTGGAAAGTTGCTATTAAAGAGATTGGCTCATGGGATAAAGAGCTTAATCTTACAGCACATGGCGGAGGAGAGCCACTTATTCACCCTAAATTTAGAGAAATCCTACAATTTGCTAAAACATTTCCTAAACTTAATACTGGATTTCTTACAAACGGAATGCTTCTCAATAAAGAATGGTCAGAATTTGTGGTATCTATTGGTTTAGATTGGATTGGCTTTAGTATTGATGGAGTATCTCCTGAAACTCATCGAATAGTTAGAAAAAAATCTGATCTTGAGGTTATTGAAAAACATCTGCTTGAGCTTCTTTTGATTAGAGAACGATCTTCTATTAAAGAGCCATCAAATAAAGAGCCGTCAAAATCACCAAAGCCGCTTATTACTTTGAATATGGTAGCTTATGATGAAGTTTATGACCAAAAAGAGCAGTTTGTACAAAAATGGCTTAACAAAGTTGATAACATAACAATTTCACACTACAGAAATCCTCCAAGCAGCAGGCGTGCTTTGCTTGTTCCGCAAGAGAGAAAACCATGCTTTTTGTTATGGTCCCAAATGATTATAGCATCTGATGGCAGAGTTGGATTGTGCTGTGAAGATTTTAATATAGATTTCCCACTTGGAAGAGTGGGAGAAAAACCTTTGATTGAGATTTGGAATGGCTCTGAAATTTCTAAGTTGAGAAAACTGCACGAAGCTGGAGATTTTACAAGTCACCCAATGTGCCGTGATTGCGATACATGGTCAGATAATATAATTCAGAAAACAGAAGAGAATAAGAATTTAGGTTTTAAGATGTTGCATAGAGCTTCTCAAACTGAATATAAGCCTTTAAATGAACCTCTTTTAATTCATAATTGATAAATTGTCAGAATCACTGATTAATCTTATTAAACGGATTTCACTGATTTTTTTATTTGTGAAATTTTTTAATTAATGGGAATCAATGATTAAGAATAATTGGAATAGCTTATGGATATTTATGACAGGTCTCTTGACATATACTTTAGGCAAATCCTTGAAACTGCTGCATTTCTACCGCCTCAATTAGCTTATAAAATATTGCATTCTACAGGGCATCTATTTAGGAATTTTGATGATTACTCATGTGGATATGAAAAGGGAGCTTTTCTCAAGGCATATAAAAATTTGGAAAATGTCAATATTACTCCTTCGTCTCTTCCTTATAACCGCATAAAAGAGGTGCTTAAAGAGTATTTACGTTTTGAAACACGTTTTGCTATGGAAAATATATGGGTAAGAAGAGAAAATAGTAAATATATTATCCAAAGTTTTAATAGAAAATATATAAATTCGCTTCTGAAATTAGTTTCAAAACAAAATTATGTTATTGTTTCTGCACACTTTTCAGGAATAATAGACATGGTTGCATTATTGAATGTAATAGGTCATCAATCGACATTTATAGCTTCTAATGCAATGAATCAACCGTGGGATTTAGCAACACCAATGCAACGAAGTGTGGCTACTCTTTTTCGTTCATGGATAAAGCGTCAACCGCTTATTTTTTCAGATGAAAAAGATATAATGGAGAGAAGTTGTCAAACTTTGCTCTCTAATAAATCTGTTATAATGGCGGCAGATGTTCCGGGATATAAAGGTTCTAAAGTGTCTATGTTCGGTAAAAATATTTGGGTACCAGCAGGGTCTGCAATAATGGCATCAAAATGTAATGTTCCAATACTTGTTGCTATTCCATGGGCTTTAAAACCTTATGAACCCTACAAAATTTTTATTAGAGTAGTTCCCCCATCTCATAATTATGATTCTGTTATGCAAAAAATTTTTGATTATATTGAAACTGTTGTGAGATTAAATCCTGCTGGTTGGAATGGGTGGCTTTACTTTCACAGAATGCTTTCAACATAATCTAAAACTAAAAAAAAGAACATATACCTCAACATTCACAAATTTAAAAAAATTGTTTTTACTCGGAGTTATTTTATATAAATGTATAGTTTCAATAGAAACTACCCTTCTGGTAACCATGATCTACTTATCGCGGAACTTGGAGTCTCCCCTGATGCTAAAATTCTTGATGTTGGCGGAGGAGCCAACCCATTTAAATATGCTGATGTTGTGGTTGATATGGATTATGATTTTGGAAATATCCACAGAGATGGTTCTGCTCTTTACATTAAAAAAGAGGGTATAACCTATATTCAGGCAGATATTCACTCTCTTCCATTTAAGGATAAGGCTTTTGATTTTGTTTTCTGTATTCAGGTTCTTGAGCATGTTGACTCCCCAAGCCAAGCATGTGATGAGCTTATGCGAGTTGCAAAAGCAGGATTTCTTGAGACACCCAGAAAATGGACAGAGTATTATGCGGGACACCCGACTCACAGATGGCTTATTGATCTGATAGATGGCTATCTAACTTTTGAGCCTGTTACTTACAATGAATCTCCATTTCTAAATTTTGCACTTCCTGTTCTTTGGGACTCTCCAGAGCTTCAAAAAAGAGCTGCTATTAATTTCTCTAATATTCCATCGGTTCAGGTTGTATGGGGTGATAATGGCTTTAAATATAAAGTTAATAAACTTATATCCGAAGAGTTCAAAACTCAGGAATTCTTAGCAGAGAGTCATTACTATTTTGCAAAAAATTTACTCTTCTGGTTAGGACAGTTTCAAGCAGGAGCATTTCACGCAGAAAGAGCCCTCAAAATATCCCCCCAAAAAGAAAAATATCAAAAGTTATCTCTATTTTATAAAGTTCTTACAGTTAGGTTAAGAGATATACCCCAAAATTGGGAAAATAATCTAAAGAGAGAGTATTATAATATTTTACCCAACAGATTTATATTAAAAATGATAATTATTGGGTTATTACTAAGGACATTTAGATTTATTAGCACTAACATAGTAAATTTATTTCGTAAGATAATTTCTATCCAATTCAAAAATTGACATCTCTTATAAAACAAAAATGAGGATATGAATGAAAATTCTTAATGGAAAATATACGTTAAGACCGTTTACTCTTGAAGATGAAAATGGGGTTTTGGAGTTGTGGAAAACAGCATTTAAGTCAACCATGTCTAAAGAGCTGTTTAGATGGAAATATTTAAAAAATCCATACACACAAACCATGATGCTTTGTGTTACAGATAAAGATGAGATAGTAACCTTTTATGGAGGTATTCCATATCTGTTTCAGTATGGCGAAAAAATTGTGCCTGTTGTCAATCTTATGGACATAATGTCCCACCCAATGCACCGTGAGAATAGAATTTTTGAAAAGACCGCAAAGCAGTTTATGGCGTATTTTTGTTCTCCTTTAAAGAGAGACGGACTTGCTTCTCTACAGGAGAGTTTGCTTTTAATGTATGGATTTCCAGGAGAGTTTCACTACTCAATAGGTGAGAGAATTTTAAATTACAGAAAGGTCAATCAGCCTCTATATCTAACTTTATCACTTGGCTACTCTAAAGATAAATCAACTCCACTATATAAGAAAAATAGAAAAGCAGAAGTATTAAACTCTATAGAGTTTAAAAATAATAATTGGTTCGAGCAGGATAGGTTATGGTTTGATAATTTATGGGAAAAATGCAAACAAGATTACCCTTTTTCAATTATAAGAGACTCAAAATTTGTTAATTGGAGATTTATCAACCACCCTGAAAAGCAATACTCAATATTAAAAATAGGCTCTTCCGTTGATGGGGCATTTGTTGTGTTGCAGATAAATGGCTCAAAAGCAACTATAGTTGATATGTTCATGTCAAACTATTCAGAACTTTTTAAAGATGTTATCTTTGCAATTGTTGAGTATTTAACTGCTATTGATTCTCACCAAGAGATAAAATATATTGAAACATGGCTTCCTGAAAACCATTTTCTTGCAGCTCATGCTATAGAATATGGTTTTCAATCTCAAGATGAGCCGATAGGAATAATTCCAACAGTATCTCTATTTGAACACTCCCCAACACTTGAGTGGGTAACATCAAATTTATATTATAGTATGGGTGATGGCGATCTTTTATAGAGTAGATTATAGCAGATTATAACCATAGGGAATTTATGAACATTATTGATTGTATTACATCTCCATTTACTACATCTATTAAACACAAATCTTTATTGGAAGGTTTTATTACAAGAGAGATCAAAAAACGGTTTATAGGAACATTTGGTGGGTTTATATGGACTTTCCTTTCCCCGCTTGCCACAATAATTGCCTATTCATTTGTCTTTTCTATTATCTTGCGTATGTCTGTATCTGTTGAAGAGACTGGGACAGACAAATTCCTGATATTTTTTCTAACTGGTTATTTTCCTTGGCTTATGTTTGCCGACAGCCTTTCAAAATCAGTATTTGTTCTTTTGGGTGAATCTTCATTAATAACAAAGGTTGTCTTTCCAGTTGAACTTTTGCCTATAAGCACTGTAATTTCAACATTTATTATTAATATTATCGGCTATGTTATTATTTTAGCTTACCTATTATTTAAAGGTTTTATTAGCTATCACTGGGCTTTCATTCCTTTTTTGCTGATATTACAAGCTCTTTTTACTTTAGGATTATCTTTTTTTCTATCTGCTTTAAATGTTTTTTTTCGTGATACTTCAGAAGTGCTTTCTATTGTGATGATGCTCTGGTTTTTTGCAACCCCTATTATCTATCCAGCGTCAATGATACCAGAAAGCATGAAAATTATTCTACTTCTTAATCCTATGTCATTTTTTATAGATACATTTAGAAGTGTGGTGCTGCTTCATCAAATTGATTTTTTCTCTTTAGCGGTTATGTTTTTTTTCTCTCTAATCTCATTTATGTTTGGTTCGTGGTTTTTTTTGAAATCAAGACCAGCTTTTGGAGATGTTTTATAATAATGATTAAATCTATAATCGGCTTTTCTACAGTCAACTATATTGCTTTTAACTACACTGTAAATTTAAAAATAATATATTCTATATGATCTCTAAAATAATAAACGAAAACGAGCTTTTGCCATATTCTGTTTCTTCTCTCCCTAAAGGACCTTATCTTATATTTGCCCCGCACCCTGACGATGAAACACTTGGCATGGGTGGCACAATCCTCCTTGCGGCTAAATCAGATATTGATGTTTATATTATTTTTGTAACTGATGGAGAGAAAGGCGGCGATCCTGAAGTAAGAAGAGAAGAGGCAAAAACAGCATCTGAAATTCTTGGAATTAAAGAGATTTTTTATTTGAACCTGCCTGATCGTGAGGTTGCATTTACAGAGTTCCCTGAACAAATTCTATTCTCTATTTTAGAGAAGATTAAGCCAGCAACCATTTTTTTGCCATCATTTCAAGAGATTCATCCAGATCATAGGGCTACAACTCAAAAAGTATTAAATTTCATAAAAAACAAAAAATCGGCATTTGAAATCTGGTTTTATGAAATTAATCGACAAGGAGAGATCAACAGACTTATTGATATTTCATCAATCCTTGATCTAAAAGAGTCAGCAATTGAATGTTATGCGAGTCAGCTTGAGCAGTTAGATTACAAGCTACATGCACTTTGTCTTAACTGCATGAGAAGTATAACTTTAGGAGACAAAATTAATTATGCAGAGGGTTTTTGGTGCTACGATACAGAAGATGATGCAATATCTCCTGAGCAGCACTACTTTAAATGCTTTTTTAATTATATTCCACAAAGCCGAGATATAGAAAAGGAAAATGAGTCGCAACTTTTAGGTGAGTTAAGAACCTTAAGAGATAAGGTTAGTAACCTTAAAGCATCAATTTTAACATATTCTAATCTCTTAAACGCCCTTGGTAAGTATATCAATGATAAAGTTAATGAGGTCAAGCTGCTAAGACAGGATAACGAAAGCTATATAAAACTTATAAATGAGTTTGAGAAAAAACTATCTAAGATTGCCCTCTCAAAATCGCATAGATTAGCTTCTATTTATATAAAAGCAATGATGGAACTGCGTCAGTTTTTCAGAAATCTTATAGATAATCGTTTAACCCTTACAAATAGAGACTCTCGGAATTATAATGATTTATGCAAGCAATCTTGCGTGGAAAATAGAGACCACAATACAAATAGTAATTGTTTGTCAATAGTTGAAAATATGTTAATTGCAGATGGAGAAGAGCCTGTTTTGAGGCTTTATTCAGAAAATGAAATTAATAAGCTCCAAGAGCATGACATATATATCCAAAGCACTACATACGGAAAAAATAGGGTCCAATCACTTTTTAATAATAAACCAATTGCCTTTTTAATTGAGTGTTCAAAGAAAAATTTAGCTCGTATAGACCTCTTTATGGCAACTTATATGAGAGTAAATCCAGGTATTTTGGTATTATCTATTTATGACGATCAAAACTTCAAAGATAAAGAGCAAAACAGCAAGAACGAAAAACAGAAGAACCAAGAACAACATCTTAAAGAGCCAGTTCGTATATCAAGATTACTCTCTTCCTCACTTATGGATAACCGTTTTGCAGCTTTTGATTTTGAACCAATTGCAAACTCAGAAGGCAAACATTTTTATATTACACTTTCTCTTTTAGATGGTATTGACGATATGTTTCCTGGTCTTTGGTTAAATACATCTAAAAAGATGAGTTCTATTGAAAAATATCATCAGTGGATTGAACAACGTGAAAAGCCATATTTTTCAAATGAATCTTTCTGCTCATCTCTATCTATCCAACATAGTCCTTGTATTGCTATTGTTATACCTGTCTTAACTCCTTGTTTTTCATCACACGATAATCTAAAAATGTTTTCAAAAACCATTGAGTCAGTTCTACAACAGTCATATCCACAATGGAAACTGATAATTTTGGCTAATATAGAATCTGATTTAAATAATTTTTATTCTCAATATACACAAGATCATAGGGTTACTATTAATTATGATTTGAAAAATAATATTTATGATTATTTAAGTTTAATAAGTTTAAATAGATACGTTGAAATTGCAGATTGCGGATATTTTCTTGTTCTAAATCCTTTGGACACACTTGCACCTCACGCTCTTGAAGAGTGCATAAATATTCTAAATCAATTTCCTGATACAGATATAATTTACAGTGATGAGGATAAAATTTCTAAAGAGGGAGTTCGTTTTGATCCTTTTTTTAAGCCTGATTGGTCTCCTGACCTTCTTTTATCATTTATGTATATGGGGAATTTGATTCTTTACAAAAAAGAGCTTTTGCAAAAATCAGGAGCTTATTTTTCAATATTTGAAACAGAGCAAGAAAAATTTAAAATGCTTGCTCAATATAACAATCGTGATAGCAGTCTTTTGGGAATGTATTGTCAATATGATAGCCTTTTGAGGTTGACCGAGCTAACTAAAAATATCCAACATATTGATAAAATTTTATATCATAAAAGAGAAATTTTATTAGAAAATGGAGAACATAACCTTAGAACTATTGATGAGTTTAACAAATCTGATGACTTTAACAAAGAGTTGTCAATAAAAGCCATAAAAGATGCTATCAACCGTAAATGTCTTGATGCAGATGTTTATGAAGGGCAAACTAAAAATTCATTTAGAGTCTCATATAGATTTGATCAAAGTAAGTTTGTATCAATAATCATTCCATTCAAGGATAACTACGAGATTCTTAATACCTGCATTCAAAGCATCGTAAAAAAGAGTAACTACCTCAATTATGAGATAATCTGTGTAAATAATCAGAGCAAAAACATAGAAAAATTTTTAGAAATGGATATATGCGGATATGGCTGTATAAATAATTTTAACTCTATTTATAAAAAAATTACTATCATTGATTACGACAAACCTTTCAATTATTCGGCTATTAATAATTTTGCTGCTAAACATGCAAGAGGAGATGTTCTTTTATTCCTAAATTCAGATACTGAGGTGATTTCAGAAAATTGGTTAAATCCAATGCTTGAACATGCCTGTCGTGATAATGTTGGGGCTGTTGGTGCAAAGCTCTATTATGTTAATGATACAATACAACATGCAGGAATAGTTGTTGGAATTGCGGGACTTGCTGGACATGCTTTTAAACATGTTGCTAGGTATGAGACAAATTTTTATCATGGATTTCCTTGTATGGTTAGAAATGTAAGTGCTGTTACTGGAGCTTGCATGATGACAAGACGTTCTGTTTTTGAGGAAGTTGGAGGTTTTGATGAAGAGCATTTTAAGATAATTTATAATGATTTAGATTTATGTCTTAAAATGAGAGAGAAAGGTTATCAGATTATCTATACCCCTTTTGCAGAGCTTTACCATTATGAATCTTACAGCAGAGGTTACAGCTTTGATCCCGTTGCAACAGAAAACATTAAAGCAAAATGGGGTAACGCTCTTGAGTTAGATCCTTTTTATAACCCAAACCTTACCATCTACAAAGAAGATTGGAGTTTTGAATAGCACTTTAATGTTAGTTTTAAGATACTTTAAAATGAGAACTCTTGGGGGCATTGAATAATGAATAAAAAATTTTCTATATCTTCAGTTGATTTACCTTCCATTGATATAATTATTGTCAACTATAATGGTATGGATTATCTGCCAGCCTGTCTTGAAGCTCTATTTTTATCTAAATATCCTAAGTTTTCAGTAATTGTTGTTGATAACAACTCTGTTGATAATAGCGTGAATTGGGTTCAATCAAACTATCCTCAAGTAACTGTTATCAAAAATAAAAGAAATGAGGGCTTTGGAAAGGCAAATTTACGCGGTATTAAATATGGTAATTCACCTTTTTTTGCATTGCTTAATAATGATACTAAGGTTGAGCCTCAATGGTTATTGCCACTTGTTGAGGTTATGAAAAAAGAGCCAAAATGTGCTGCTGCATGTTCAAGGCTGATGTTTATGGATAAACCGAACGTTATTAATGCTGCTGGCGGTGGAATGAATTTTGTGGGCTATGGCTTTGATTATGAAATTTTTTCAACTGCTCCTTCGCAATCTTCTTATTCAGCAAACTCTTTGAGCCTCGGTTCTGAGATTTCTACAAATAATGGTGTATCACAATTATTATCAACAGATTTTTATAAAATTAAAGAGGTATTTTTTCCAACTGCTGCTGCTTGTCTTATTAGACGGTCAGCTTTTGATGATGTTGGAGGATTTGACAAATCTTTTTTTATGTACCACGAAGATGTTGATTTAGGATGGCGTTTTCATCTTAAAGGCTATTCAGTAAAATATATTCCTAACTCAGTTGTATTTCATGCTTTTGGAGGCACTTCTCTTAAGTCAGGCAGTTTATATTTTAGGAATAGATTGGGTTTAAGGCACGCTTTAAGAAGCCTTCTTAAAAATTATGAAATTACAACTTTAAAAAAGGTTCTTCCTATCTTTTGCCAACTGAGTATTAATAACTTTAGAGCTGGTATTCCAACTGGTTTTTTTAGGGCAATTCTTTGGAATGCCTTGAGGCTGCCTGACACTATTATTCAAAGAGCAAGAGTGCAAAGAGACCGAAGAGTAACAGATAAAGAGTTAGAACCACTTATTTGGCAAGATATAGCCCTACCAGTTAGTCTTCTTGAACACATACAAAATAAGTAAAAATAATTAATAAAAATGGGAATAAAATAAGAAAAGATATTTCTTGGTTTACTATTAAAATAAGCAATAGGAAAATCTATAAACTCAATGAAAAGAGATAACAGTAATAATGTAAGCGTTATTATTCCCACCTACAATAGATGCAAGATATTGTATAAAGTATTGATAGCTCTTGAGAGGCAAACAGTTGATAAATACAGGTCTGAAATTCTGGTAATTGACGATGGTTCAACAGATAATACTGCATCAATGGTGAAAGATTTTCTGATTAACAGTAAGCTCAATATTAGATATTTTTTTCAGGAA
The DNA here is from genome assembly GCA_015232455.1 of Desulfamplus sp. Taxonomy (GTDB): domain Bacteria; phylum Desulfobacterota; class Desulfobacteria; order Desulfobacterales; family Desulfobacteraceae; genus Desulfamplus. Next base: position 110,044 of record JADFZQ010000001.1, read on the forward strand.
AATAAAAAACAGGGGGCAGCAAGAAATCTTGGAATAGAACATGCGGAGATGCCAATTATTATCTTCATTGGAGATGATACTGTTCCTGATCCCAACTTTATTGAATCGCATCTTACGTTTCATAAAAATCTTGAAGAACCTAATGAAAGTTGCGTAATTGGTTATACAACGTGGCATAAAGATATTAAAGTTACCCCTTTTATGCAATATATAGGAGAGTTTGGGCATCAATTTGGCTACTCGCTTATTGATGGCGTTGGACCTTTAAGGTTTAATTTCTACTACACCTCCAATCTTTTAATACCCTCCTCAGTATTGTCAAAACAAGATTACTTTTTTGATGAAGATTTTGATGTATATGGCTGGGAAGATATTGAACTTGGTTACAGAATTGAAAACAGCGGGGCTAAACTCTTTTTTAATCGTGATGCCATAGCCTACCATTATCACCCTGTTACTGTATCATCTTTTTGCAGACGGCAGGAAAATGTGGGGAAAGCATCTAATATTTTTATTAAAAAACACCCTGAACTTGAGTGGTTTTTAGGAGATAAGGCTGTTTTAGAAAATAATGCAAAGCCATATTTAAAAGCTGTTATTTATAAAAATATCGCCAATCTACTTGACAATCTATTCTCTTTTCCCCTTTCCCACGATCTTTATAGATTTATTCTTGATACCTATTACGCCAAAGCAGCAACAAATAATTAAACTTGGAAAAAATATAAATGAATCACACAATCCACAATCAGATTGTCAGTTATATATGGGGAATAGCAGATGATGTTCTCCGAGATGTCTTTGTAAGAGGCAAATATAGAGACGTAATCCTGCCATTCACAGTTTTAAGAAGAATTGACGTTCTGCTTGAACCTACAAAAGAGAAGGTGCTTGAAAGAGACCAGTTTCTTAAAGATAATAAAATTGACGATAAACACTCTATTACCGCAATCACAGGATACCCTTTTTATAACACATCTCCTTTTACTATGGGTTTAAACTGCCCTAAAGATGCCAAATACCCCTTTGTCTCTCTTTTATCTGACCCTGATAGAATCAACTCCAACCTTGAAGCATATCTTGATGGGTTCAGCCAAAATGTTCAAGAGATTATCAGCAAATTCAAAGTCAGGAATCAATTGGAGACAATGAAAGATGCAAAAAATCTGACATTTGCCCTGATTGAAAAACTTACCTCCAACACAATAAATTTAAGCCCTCATGAAGTTATAAACTCAAAAGGTGAAAAGATGCCTCCGCTCACCAATATTGGTATGGGCTATGTGTTTGAAGAGCTTATCAGAAAATTCAACGAGGAGAACAACGAAGAGGCTGGAGAGCATTTCACGCCAAGAGAGATAATCCACCTGATGACAAGAATTCTTTTTGAGCCTGTAAAAGAGAAGATGCGAAAAAGAGAGTTTGCACGGTTCACAATTTATGACCCTGCCTGCGGTTCTGGCGGAATGCTTACAGAAGCAGAAAAATATGCAAAAAAGATAACAGATAACAAGTCATTTTTTTCTCTTTTTGGGCAGGAGGTCAACCCTGAAACATGGGCAATATGCACAGGTGATATGCTCATTAAAGCTGATTCAAAAAGTAGTGAGGTTGGAAAGATTATTTACGGCTCTACTTTATCAAATGACGGTTTTATGAATTACTCATTTGATTTTATGCTCTCCAATCCTCCTTACGGTAAATCGTGGAAAATTGACGAAGAAGATATTGTCAGCGATAGAGGCAAAAAGGGAAAAGAGATTATTAAAGATTCCCGTTTTCACGTTGGTCTGCCTTCAATTGATGATGGGCAGCTTCTCTTTTTGGTCAACATGATCTCCAAGATGAAAAGAGAGACCAAAGATAATAAAGAGCTTTATATGGGCAGCCGCATTGCAACGGTTCATAATGGTTCAGCACTATTTACAGGCGATGCAGGACAAGGGACAAGCAATATACGCCAGATGATTATTGAAGGCGATCTGCTTGAGTGTATTATTGCCCTGCCTAAAAACATCTTTTACAACACAGGCATTCCAACATACATTTGGATACTTTCAAACAACAAAGAAGAGCATAGAAAAGGCAAAGTCCAGCTAATCAATGCTGTTGAGATATATCAAAAGCTGCGGAAAAACCTTGGACAGAAAAACTGCGAGCTTACAAAAGAGCAGATAGAGTTCATAACCCAGCTTTATCTTGATTTTAAAGAGAGTGAGATTTCAAAAATCTTTAACAATGATGATTTTGGCTATTGGAAAATAACAGTTGAACGCCCTTTAAGGCTCAAGGCAGTTATCACAAAAGAGGCTGTTGAAAATCTGCGTTTTAATAAAGCTGTTCAAGATGAGATGAAATGGGTTTACGAAAAATATGGAGACTCTGTTTATCAAGGGTTAAAGCCATATAAAGAGGAAATTCTAAAATGGCTTGAGAAAAGCGAAATCAAGCTGAATCCCGCAAACAAAAATAAACTCTTTGATGTAAATTTCTGGAAAGCTCAAAAAGATTTAATGGAAACTCTCCAAAAGCTGTTTGAAATAATGGGGGACAAAGAATACAAAGATTTTAATCTGTTTAAAACAGAGGTTGATAAAGCTCTTAAAACTCTTGATATAAAACTCAAAGACCCTGAAAAAAAGGTGCTTCTTGATGCAGTAAGTTTTAAAGATGAATATGCAGAACCAGTTATCAAAAAGATTGAGAAAGATAAAACCATTATTTATGAACCAGATGCAGATTTAAGAGACAGTGAGCAGATTCCGTTAAATCAAGATATTGAGGAGTTTTTCAAGCGTGAAGTTCTGCCATATATTCCTGATGCTTGGATTGACCACACCAAAACCGTAAAAGGTTATGAAATCTCCTTTACCCGCTATTTTTACAACTACGAACCGCCAAGAGGTTTAAAAGAGATTGCCGCAGACATCGCAACATTGCAGGACGAAGCAGAAGGGCTTTTGGAGGAGTTCATCAATGTTTAGCATAAATTTAAAGCCTTATGAGAAATATAAAGATAGCGGGATTGAGTGGATAAAGAAAATACCTAAGCATTGGAACGCTATCAAAATAAAGCATATTTTTAAAGAACGTTCTCAAAAAGGATACCCAAATGAGCCTTTGCTTGCAGCTACCCAAACAAAAGGTGTAGTGCCTAAAGAAATGTATGAAAATAGAACTGTTATTGCTACGAATGATTTACAGAATCTTAAACTTGTTGAAAAAGGTGATTTTGTTATAAGTTTACGTTCTTTTCAGGGAGGTATTGAAATTGCACATTATCGAGGAATTATTAGCCCTGCCTACACTGTAATGATTCCAACTAATATGGTTCATGGTGGATATTTTAAATTTTTGTTTAAATCAAAAGGTTTAATTGAAAATTTGAATGTTTATGTAACAGGAATAAGACAAGGGCAAAATATAGATTATCCAAAATTTAGAAGTTCATTAATGCCTTTGCCTTCAATAGACGAACAAAAAATAATTGCTGACTATCTCAATCGCAAAAACCAACAAGCAGACATCTTTATTGAAAAGCAGACACGGCTTATCGAGCTTTTGAAAGAGCAGAAAAAAGCTATTATAAATCAAGCAGTAACTAAAGGTTTAAATCCTGATGCACCAATGAAAGACAGCGGTATTGAGTGGTTGGGAGAGATTCCGAGTCATTGGGAAGTGAAGAAGTTGAAGTATATCAGTAGGATTGTTTTGGGAAAGATGCTATGTAGTAATAATTTAGGTGGTATGTATTATAAGCATTATCTTAAATCGAAAAATATTGGTTGGATAAACGTTATCGTAGAACAAGTTGATAAAATGTGGTTTTCCAGCCATGAGTTAAATTTATATAAAATTCAAAAAGGCGATTTATTGTTAAGTGAGGGTGGAGAAGTCGGGAAAACATGTATTTGGAAAAATGAAATTGAAGAATGCTATATACAGAACTCTGTTCATAAAGTTAGCATAATAAACGGTAATTATAATAAGTTTTATTTACATTTTTTATACTCTATTGGTCATAAGGGGGTATTTAGTGCAATTGTCAATCAAGTAAGTATTGCACATTTGACAAAAGAAAAACTTAAAGAAGTTGCATGTGTTGTCCCTCCAAAATCAGAACAACAACAAATCGTCTCTTATATTGAATCTAAAACAGCCAAAATAGACCAAGCCATTGAAAAATCTGAAAAAGAGATAACGCTTGTCAAAGAATATCTGCAAAGTTTGATTTATCATGTTGTAACGGGTCAGGTTAAAATTGATCAGAAATAGAAAGGGTGAGTTATGCCGATTATAAGCAAATTTTTAGGAATCATCATTTCAATGTATTGGAATGACCATTCTCCCCCTCATTTTCATGCTAAATATGGTGAATATGAGATTACAGTAAATATTCATACAGGAGTTATTGAAGGCAGATTCCCCAAAAGAGCATTACGCCATGTAATTGAATGGTATGATTTTCATAAAAATGAATTGACAGAGAATTGGGAACACTGTCGAAAAGGTGAACCTCTGCAACCAATAGAACCTTTGGAGTGAAAACATGTTTATCCATATAAAAGAAGCAAAATATCTCTCTGATTATAAAATTGAAGTGTCCTTTAATGATGGAAGAAAAGGGGTAGCTGATTTATACGAAGCCATAAAGGGACCCGTTTTTGAGCCTTTAAAAGAAAAGTCATTTTTTGCTAAATTTAAAATTGATAAGGATTTAGAAACAATATCATGGTCTAATGGTGCTGATTTAGCTCCTGAATACCTCTATTTTCAAGCATTTAAAGAAAATCCTGAATTGCAGGAGGTTTTTAAGAATTGGGGTTATAAATGAGAAATGCCAGACACTGTATGGCATTTCTTACAATATCAAAAAGTATAATATGCAGTAAATAGGCTATTTGAGATGAGCATTAATACCACTGACACCTCAGAAAAAGGTTTTCAAAAGCTGATTGTAAAAGAGCTTGTTGAGAGACACGGATATATTGAGACTGTTTCCAATGAGTTTGATCAGGAGTTCTGCCTTAATAAATCAAGCCTGTTAGAGTTTATCAAAAAGAGCCAGCCTGATACTTTTGATTTTATCTTGAAAAAGGGGGAGCGGTCATTTTTCAGCCGTCTTGACAGCAAGATTGCAAAAGATGGAATAGTTGATGTTCTGCGAAAAGGGGTTAAACATTTTGATAAAACTGTTGAGCTTTTTTATCCTCAACCAAATTCTCTTCACAACATCAAAGATCGCAGTCGGTATCAATCCAATATTTTTTCTGTAACACAAGAGCTTCATTACACAGCAGATAATAAAAACAGACTTGATCTTGTAATTTTCTTAAATGGACTGCCGATTATCACGTTTGAGCTGAAAAACGCATTTACCCATCAGGCAGTAAAACACGCTGTCAGACAATACCAGCAAGACAGAAACCCAAAAGATAAAATCTTTAATTTTGCACGCTGTTTGGTTCACTTTGCAGCAGATACAGACCTTGTATTTATGACAACCAATCTTAATTGGAAAAACAGCTTTTTCATGCCGTTTAACAAGGGGTTAAATGATGGTCTGCCTTTTCCTCCTTTTGGTGCTGGAAACCCTGTTAATCCAAATGGTTTAAAAACCTCTTATCTTTGGGAAAATATTTTAAGCAGAGACAGCCTTTTAAACATCATTGAAAAATATGCTCAAATATTGATAGAAAAAGATGCTGATACTAAAAAGACAAATAAAAAGTTAATATTTCCCCGTTATCACCAGCTTATGGTTGTGCGGAAACTTTTAGAACATGCAAAACAAAACGGAGTTGGAAACCGCTATCTTATCCAGCATTCAGCAGGGTCGGGGAAATCTAACTCTATCACATGGCTTGTTCATCAACTTGCTGGTTTATATGATAAAGATAATATAAATCCTCTTTTTGACACTATTGTTGTTGTTACAGACAGAAATATTCTTGATGAGCAGATAAGAGAAAACATTAAATCGTTTGCACATGTAAAAAATATTGTTGAAGCAATTACAGGAAATAGTTCAGACATAAAGAGATTAGACCCGACTGAAACCTCTTTTTCCAAGACAACACACATGAGGTTGGCATTGGAGAACAGCAAAAAGATAGTTATTTCAACTGTTCAGACATTTCCTTTTGTGCTTGATGCTGTAAATCAGATGCAGACAAAGAGTATCGCATTTGTGATTGATGAGGCTCACAGCAGCCAGAGCGGACAGAGTGCAATAAGCATGAATGCTATTTTTGCTGATAAAAATATACTTGAAGAGCTTAAAGATGAAGAGGGCAATATCAACAAAGAGGATTTGGTAAATTATCTGATTGAAAGCCATAAGATGCTCAAAAACGGCTCATACTTTGCTTTTACTGCAACGCCTAAGAACAAAACTCTTGAAACCTTTGGCTCTAAACAGGCTGACGGCACATTTAAGCCTTTTCATACCTATTCAATGAAGCAGGCAATTGAAGAGGAGTTTATACTTGATGTTCTTAAGAACTACACAACCTATAAATCTTACTGCAAAATTTGTGAAAAAGATGAGATTACTAAAGATGGAAAAAGCAGAGTTGCAGAAGATGGAGAAAGCAGAGTCGCAGATAATCGTATAAATTCACAATCAAGTGATAACATCTATGAGACTAAGACAGCCTATAAAAAGCTCAAAAAATATGCAGATGGGCATGAGATTGCAATTGCAGTAAAAACCCGCATTATGGTTGACCATTTTAATAAATATGTTTGCAGGCTTATAAATGGCAAGGCAAGGGCAATGGTTGTAACAAGATCAATTGAATCTGCAATGAAATATAAAGATGCTTTTGACAGTTATTTGAAAGAGATTAAATCTCCTTATAAAGCAATTGTCGCTTTTTCTGGTAAAAAAGCCCACTACAAGACAAAAATAGAGTTAAGCGAAGAGGATATGAACCGTTTTCCTGACAGCAACAATGATATTCCAAAACAGTTTAAACAAGAGCCGTATAGATTTTTAATTGTTGCAAACAAATTTCAGACAGGGTTTGATCAGCCTCTTTTACACACAATGTATGTTGATAAGGAGCTGTCTGACGTTCAGGCTGTGCAAACTCTCTCACGACTCAATAGAGCTTGCAAACCCTACAAAACAGATACCTTTATTTTGGATTTCGTCAACACAGTTGATGATATAGAAAAAGCCTTTGCACCTTATTATACTACAACTGTTTTAAGTGGTGAAACTGATGTAAATAAGCTCAATGATCTGCAAGATGAATTGGATAAAGAGCAGGTTTACAGCCCTGATGATGTAAATCTCTTTTTTGATAGATTTTACTCAAATGCAAAAAGAGAACTGTTAGACCCGATTATTGACAGTGCAGCAGCAAACTTTGATAAAGAGCTTGATAAGGATAAAAAGATAGCATTCAAATCTGATGCAAAATCTTTTGTGCGAACATACAGTTATCTTTCCAAGATTATTGATTGCAGCAATCCATATTGGGAAAAGCTGTGGCTCTTTTTAAAACATCTGATTCCAAAACTTAAAATTGATGATGATGAGATTGATGAGAACATATTAGAAGCAGTTGATATGGAGAGCTGGCGGACTGATAAAGGTGGAACTACAAATATAAACCTGCCTGATGATAAAAATGTAATTGAGCCGATTCCTGTAAGCACAGGAGGTGGAATTCAAGAGCCTGATTTTGATACTCTTGAGAATATAGTGAGCGAGTTCAACAGGCGGTTTGGCAATATTGAGTGGGGAGAAGGGGTTGACGCAGAAAAGGCAACGAAGATATTAACAGAGCAGATACCCGATACAATAAAGATGGATTTAGAGATGCTTCAATCTATAAAAAATTCTGATAAACCAAATGCAAAAATAACATCTGATAATAAAATTGATCAACTGATGCAAAGCATCATATTTACGCATACAGAGGTCTTTAAAAAATTTGTGAATGATTCAGATTTTAAACGGCAATATCAGGATTTTGTTTTTGATGAATTATTGAGGCATGTAAAAAACAAATTAGAGCAACAGTATCAGGATATTTGTGCCAACACTTAACAAATTGAGAGTAGAACAATGTTAAACAAATCATTAAATAGACCACTTGTTTCGATCATAGTTAGAACTAAAGATAGACCTTACCTATTAAAACAAGCATTAGCATCAATCACATCTCAAACGTATGATAACATTCAAGTTATTTTGATCAATGACGGTGGCTGTGAACTAAAGATAGATGAATTAGAGATAATACTTGCAAATCGTTCACTCACATATATTCACAATCAAAATACTCTTGGCCGCTCAGAAGCTGGTAATGCTGCTTTCAATCATATAGAAGGACGCTATTTTGGCTTTCTTGATGATGATGATACTCTCTTTCCAGATCATATAGACACTTTAGTATCTTTTTTGGAAAATTCTGACTATAAAGTAGTATATTCAGATGTTGTTGAATGTAGAAAAAAATATAATGCTGAAACTCAACAATATGAAAGCGAAGTGTTATATACCTATTCAAAAGATTTTAACTATCCAGAATTATTAATTTATAATTACATTCCTTTTAATGCTCTACTGTTTGATACTCGTGTTATTAAGAATTCAAAAATGCCGCCTGACTCAACAACTATGTTGCTTGATCCAAGTTTAGAAATATATGAAGACTGGGATTTTTTGATTAGGCTATCTAAGAAATACCCTTTTTATCACATACAAAAAGTAACTGCTTCTTACAATAAATGGAGTGATGAGCTTCAAGTCAATAATTTATTAAATGAAAAAATTATGCGTAATAATCAGTTGAGCGTAATTTCTCGTTATGTTTCTAATATTCCTGCTGATTTCTTAATGAGCCTCTGGCAGCAGCATCAACATGAAAGTGCCTCTGTCATTAATCTTAAAAAAGAGATACTTGAAAAAGATAGAATTATTGAAAATAGACAATCTATTATTAATGATATGGAAGAGGCTCTTGAGAAAGAGCGTTCTGAAATAAGCTCTCTGCAAGCAACACTTCACGATGTTCATGTAAAGTTTTATGAAAAAATAAAAGAGCAAGAGGATATAATTGAAAATAGACAATCTATTATTAATGATATGGAAGTAGCTCTTAAAAAAGAGCGTTCTGAAATAAGCTCTCTTCAATCAACATTGCACGATGTTCATGTAAATTTTAATACAAAACTAAAAGAACAAGAAGTGCTAATTGAAAGTAGGCAACTCATTATTAATGATATGCAATATGCCCTTGAAAAGAGTAATTGTGAAACTAAATCATTAGAAAACGAACTTAAAGAAAAAAATCATCAGTTTGAAGAGCTTATTAAGAAAGAGTCAGAATACATTTCCATAATTGGTAGATGCAAAGAGGAGCTTAATATAAGTGTGATAGAAACAGAGTCATTAAAAGCTAACTTGACAGCATCTGAACAAAACTGTCAGAACCTAATTAGTATCCACGAAAATCAGATTAATAGCCAAAAATATGAGATTATTAAACTTAAAGAGATACTAAATGCTATTTATATAAGTCTTGCTTGGCGTTTGATAACAAAATATCGAATTTTATTGGAAAAAATTATACCAGAAGGCTCTATCGGAAGAAAATGTTATCAAGTATGTAGAAGGGTATTTGGTGGAGTTTATAGGTTTATATTAGCAATAAAAAGAAAGTATAAAGAGAGAAGAGAAAAATCTAACTCTATAGCATTTTCTCCCAAGCCCGAGCCAATTTCATCTAATTCATTGAGTTCGTTAATATGTGAAAATGGCTTAGAGACTAAACTTTCAGATGAACTAGAATCTGATACAATTCTTCTTGTTTCACATGATTTTGAAAAAGCAGGTGCCCAGATAAATTTGGTTAATATGGGTAACTCTCTAAAATCAAAATATGGGAAAAATATAATATTTATTGCTCTTCAAAATGGTGCTTATAGAGATGCGTTTGAAAAAGTTGGAGATGAGGTTATTGATCTTAATTTGAGTCTAAGAGGCAATCTTGAGATAACGCCTCACATCAAAGATGTTTTTAAAAATTTTAGAGATCGCGGAATCAATAAGTGTATCTGCAATACTGTTGTGAGTGGAATATTAGCACCTGTTTTGAATGAGTTAGATTTTTGTTTTATTAACTTAATCCATGAATTACCAGTAACAATAGAGATAAGCAGTTTTCATGGAGCAATTCCAGCTTTAAAGCAATACTCAAAGACTATAGTTTTTTCTTCTGAATATGCCCGCAATATCTATATAGACAAGTATAATTTTAAAAAGGATCACACATTAGTAAAACCTCAAGGAAGTTACTTTAAAAGTATTCCTCTTGAAGATAAGAAAAAAATCAGGAGAGATATAAGAGAACAGCTTTATCTAACAGAAGATTCAATAATTATTTTAAGCTGCGGTTATATGACGCTGCGTAAAGGACCTGATATTTTTATTAATCTTGCAAAGCAAATATTGCAAAGCACCAATAATAGCAATATTCACTTTGTATGGCTTGGTGGATATGAACCTGAAATAATGAATTGGATGAAGAATGATATAAAGATATTAGATATTTCAGACAACGTCCATTTTGTCGATTTCGTAGATGAACCTGCATCTTTTTTTGCTGGGGCTGATATTTTTGTTTTAACCTCCCGTGAAGACCCATTTCCTACCGTTGTATTAGAAGCAATGGATAATTATACTCCTGCTATTGCCTTTGATGGAGCAGGAGGAATTCCTGAGTTATTTAGAGATGGCTGTGGTGTAATTGTTCCTTATCTTGATGTAGATACAATGGGAAAAGAGATATTGACGCTACTTGCAGATAGCGACAAATATCAATCAATTGCCAATCTTGCAAAAAAAAGGATTCAAGAGGATTACGATTTTGATCGTTACACTGGTTTCTTGCTTGAGTTGCTTGATAACAATTTCTCTGATCACACTATTGATAACTCTTCTGATAACCACAATTTAAATAATTCGGATATTTTACCACAATTTTCCAACTTGCAACCGTTAGAGACATTACCAGAAAAAGATAAAAATTTACTTTATATTAGCTCTCTATTAGATTCGAGCAAAAATATAGGAGAATATTATAAACCTCTTAAACATAATCTACCTATCAATTCTGCGATCAAGATGATAGCCTTTTATCTTCCACAATTTCATCCTATTGATGAAAATGACAAATGGTGGGGTAAAGGTTTTACTGAATGGAGTAATGTCAGCAAAGCTATTCCGCAATTTGTAGGACATGATCAGCCGAGACTTCCAGGAGAACTTGGCTTTTATGATTTGAGATTGATTGATATTCAAAGACGTCAGGCAGAGTTGGCAAAAAATTATGGTATTTATGGTTTTTGCTACTACTATTATTGGTTTGGTGGCAGAAGAGTTTTGGAACGACCCTTAGAGCAGTTGGTAAATAATCCTGACATAGATTTTCCTTTTTGCCTTTGTTGGGCAAATGAAAATTGGTCAAGACGTTGGGACGGTTCAGAAGATGATATTTTGTTAAAACAAGAATATTCTTTAGGATATGATGAAAAATTTATTCAAGATATATCTACCTACTTTTTAGACAAACGCTATATTAAAATTGATGGAAAGCCAATTTTGTTGGTTTATAGGGCTGAGTTACTTCCTGATCCTTTAAATACAGCTATTTTATGGCGTAATTGGTGTTTTAAAAATAATATAGGAGAGATATATCTTTGCAATGTACATTCGTTTGAGAGCATCAGCCCTGAATCAATTGGGTTTGATGCTGCTATTGAATTTCCGCCTAACACTTTTCCCGTAAATCCTATTAATGACTCTGTTGATATTGTGAACCCTGATTATAAAGGAATAATCTACGATTATAGACAGTTAGTAGATATTTCAACCTCTTATAAAATACCAGATTATCCTAAACATCGAGGTATCACAACAAGCTGGGACAATGAACCAAGAAAACCCGGAAGAGGTACTACCTTTATCAATTCAAATCCAGATGTTTATGAAAAATGGTTAAGCCATATAGCACATTTTACAGATAGCCATTTTAAAGAAGATGAAAAAATTATTTTTATAAATGCGTGGAATGAGTGGGCTGAAGGAGCTTGTCTTGAGCCTGATAGAAAAAATGGCTATGCCTATTTAGAGTCAACTTATTCGGTCATATCAAAATTTGAAACTGAGAAACAAAGTTTAATTAAATCAACACAAAATAATATAAGAAAAGATGCAGACATAGCGGTCATTGTCCATCTATTTTATGCTGATCTTTGGGAAGAGATAAATAGCTATCTTAAAAATATTCCTGACAAATTTGATCTCTATATCTCTGTAAATGATGACATTAAAAAAGAGTTTATTGAAGAAATGGTGGCTCTCTATCCCAATATACATATATTTACTTTTGAGAATAGAGGCAGAGATATTCTTCCATTTATAAACATATTAAATGAGATAATCTCTTTAAATTATAAATATATCTGTAAAATCCATTCTAAAAAATCAACTCATACAGATGTGGGGCAAAAGTGGAGGAGAAACATTTATAAAGAGCTATTGGGAAATCCTGAACAGATTCGTAAAATTTTGGATAGATTTGATAAAATAGAAAATCTTGGCATAGTTGCCCCTGGGGGCTACCTGATTCGTCTAAATGACTGTATCGGATACAATGATGAGTTAGCAGGCAAAAACATGGGGTATATTAAGCAATTTTTAAATGAGCTTGATGCCGAACTTATAGAAGATGAATGTTTTGTAACTGGAACAATGTTTTGGTTTAGACCTGAAGCACTAAAGAGAATATTATCATTAAATATATCATCAAAGGATTACCCAATTGAGGATAGACAAATTGATGGGACAATCATGCACGCAATTGAACGGATAATAACATTGTGTGCCAGAATTTCAGGATACAAATATATAGATACTACAATTTTATAGTCACATCGTAATGTTTTTGATGCCTTGAATATAGAAGCATGACAAAAGCAATTGTAAGAATTTAAACTAAATAAATTGTTAAAACACGGGAGAATATATGCTAACTCAAGATGAATGGTTCAAGATTGTATGCAAAAGCTATTCAACCAACTCTGTATTTCATAATGGATTCGAGTTGCCTGCTTTTCCTTCAGATGAAATACAATCAAATACAACTGGTCAAGCAGGGATTAAGACTCTTGAAGAGGCATTTATTTTTTATCATGATTGTATCGAAAATTTCAAAATTTTTGGATCCCCGATTCAAAAAAAAGATTTTTTGTTAGACTTCGGGGTGGGCTGGGGGAGGATTGCACGTTTTTTTTTGAATGAACTGCCGTTGGAAAACATCTATGGAATTGATGTGATGGAAGATTTTGTAGAAATCTGTAGAAAGACTTTCCGAAATGATAATTTTCAGGTTACAACACCTTTCCCTCCCACGCGGATGCCCAGTGAGAAATTTAAATTCATTGTGGGCTATTCAGTCTTTTCACATTTATCTGAGCATGCGTGTGCAAGTTGGATGCGCGAATTTCACCGTATACTTGTACCTAGAGGTATAGTAGCTTTGACCACACGGGGACGCCCATTTTTTGACTACTGTGAGTCTTTAAAAGGAAAAGGTCACACTGGATATATGGATGCTCTCTCAAAGATGTTTGACGATTTTTCTGATGCCCGCATTCGTTATGATCGCGGAGAATTTGTTCATTCCAATCGAAATGGTGTGAGTGGGGGAGGAGCTATGACGTCTGAGTTCTACGGCGAAAGCTTTATACCTGAGAAATATGCCAGAACTGCTTATTCTGGTTTATTTTGTTTGGAGAAGTTCCTTTTTGACTCAACACGACAGACACATCCAATCATGTTTTTTAGGAAGAACTGAATCTATGACGTGATAACTCTTTCTGGTAGTGCTAAGTATGTAATAATGACATTAAAATTGCTTTGATTCATAACTGTCTGTTTAATTTAGTTGTCCATTGACTTGACAGACGTGTTAGTGAACTTAATTGCTGTTTCAGCAATGTTAAGCCAGCTTCCATGTTTTGGAGTATAATGAATCTCTATTTTTTTTTACTATATTTCTGGCATCCTCTGCACAGAATGCTTCATAAAAAGATGATATTTTATGAGTGGAATAATTATCACAAACCAATATGATTTTACTGAGATCCTGATAATGTTTTTCAATAAGTTCTTTTACTTCATAAGCCCAGTCAACTCCTGTCTTATGTTCACGAACATCCACACTTCTGAATCCTGCCAAAGGTTCAGTAAACATAAAAACTTCTGCGGTACCATTACGTTTATATTCATAATCATAACGTTGAGGCTGGTAAGAGGCTGTCTGAATCGGATTGCAAGTTTCCTCATCAATAAGCTGGACAGGTTTGTTCATCCATATATATTACAGGCACAGATGGATTAAAAGGCTGGCTGTACAGTTCAAGGATATCTTCCATATTAGCTGCAAAACCCGCATTCTGTTCAGGAGGAATCACTCACTGTCTTCTCAAGTGAGGCTTAAGTTCGTTTTTTTTAATGTACGCCAAACCGTAGAATCTGAAACTGACTCTACTATATTCATTTCAACCATTTTATCTGCAAGCATCTGCATCGTCCATATACAATATCCTTCTGGTGGCTGTGAGCAGGCTATTGCAATTAAACGGGCTTCTTTTTTTCCATCAAGTTTTGGCTTTATCTGTGGTATTTCCCGCTTATTACGTTCTAATGATGCTTCTATACCTTCTTCAACAAATCTCTGCCTGAGATTGGCAACTGTATTTATATGACATCTGCATCTGCCCGCATTATCAAACACTTTTAGGTGAAATCATGCACTATCTTGACATTTTATTTAAGGCTTCTTCAATAGATGCAGAATCAAAAGGAGAGATATTATCAAATCGCACAGCTATTCCTTCGGGTTGAACTCTTACCACCTTCCCAATTAGCTTAAACGGTTTTCTCCCTTCAATAATGGTAAATACCATAACGATTTTCTGATTCCTTACAAGTTTATTGTATCTTTGTGTTTCAATAAAAAGCCCACCCGGACCTATATTTTTTGTCTTCTCCTTGTAGAGTTTATCTGAACTCGTTGTAAAATCTATAGGAATAGATATATCCTTTCGTTTATGTGCCCTCCAATCAATTATATTTATATCCGCATCTTCTATTTCCATTATCGGATTATATGAGTCTGACAGAATCTCTGCAGAAACAGAGCTATCCTCAAACTTGAATTTATCTGATTTGCAAGGATAATTTTGACTTTTAGGTTTATAAATCTTTGAGTTTTGTGAATATATTGATTCAGACACTACATCATCAACCTGAAGAGAACTGTTATGACTTTGCACTGCCTCACCTTCCTCCAGTTGTGTCAAATCTGATACCATTTTAAATGAGAGCTTTTTCTTCTTATAACTTGCAATTATTTTATTTAATATATTTTCAATTGCCATTTTATTATTATCTCTAACTCTATCTTGATAGACATTTATATTGAAATAGATTTCCTATAAAACTTGAATTGCTCATTTGATTTTACTGGATATGAAATGGATTTTGCAGTAGGTCAAATACACCTACCCCATTTTTTACACATATTTATATCAAACAGGCTCAGCAAAAAGACAGTTCATTATTAGCATGTCATCTTCATAAGCCTTGCTAACCTTGAAGGGTAGTTTATGAAAAAGCTGAACCATACCCTTATTTGTAGGAGAAGTGTAGGCAATTAACCCTTTGATTCCATTAGTTTGAGCAGCTTCAGCAAGTTTATTCTGTAATGCTCTTGCAATGCCAGTTCCTTGCCACTCTTTTGAAACTGAATAGGCAACTTCAGCCATGTTAAGAACAGGATTTCTAAGATACTCTCCAACAGCAACTATTTTTTCAAATCCCATCTCCCCTACTGCTGCAACAATAGTTAAATCATTTACATAATCAATCTCAAATGTTGCATCAATTTGATCATGTACAAAACTTGTCTTTTCATGGAAAAAACGAGAAATAACATCATTTCTATCCATGTTGTAATAGTGTTCTTGTATTGCCCTCTCATCTGCTGGTCTTGCTGGCCTTAGCATTACAGGAGTGCCCTTGATATTTATGACTTCTTCAAGCCTTAAGGGATAAACTCCTCTTATGGACTCCCTAAATTTTCTGCCAATATCAATAAAATCAAGCTCTTTTGCACGTTCAAATAGTTCGTCTCTAAAATCAGGGTGAGCAATGCTAATAAGTGCCAATGCACGTTCTTGAATACTTTTACCAAAAAGATTTACAGCCCCATATTCTGTAACCACAAACTGCACATCGCCTCGAGGAACAACAACAGCAGTGTTTTCAAGAAATGGAACTATTCTGCTTATTTTTCCATTTTCACGGGTAGATGTGAGCATTAAAATAGATTTTCCCCCTCGAGACATTGAGGCTCCCCTTATAAAATCAAGCATTCCATTTACACCAGAGAAGTTATTTTGAGGCAGAGCGTCTGCTGCAACCTGACCTGTTAGATCGATCTCCATAGCTGTGTTTATTGAGGTCATTGAATTGTGTCTTGATATTATCCTTGGGTCGTTTACATAGTCTGATGGGTGGAACTCAATAGCAGGGTTATCGTCCATAAATTCATATAAAACAGAAGAACCTACAGCACTACTTGCAACAAGTTTACCATCGTTAAAGCCTTTTTTCATGTTTGTAACAGCACCCATTGATACAAGACGCATAATGCCATCAGAAAGATATTGAGTGTGTATTCCAAGATCATTTTTCTCAGATAGGCAAAGAAGGGTTGCACTTGTAGTTGCTCCAAGGGTAGTTTGTAAAGTAGCACCATCATTGATAAGGCGGGACATGTGTTTTGCAATTATGTTTGCAGTTTCAATATCTGGCATCTCCTGTTTTGCTAAAAGTGGCTCTGCATATTCGACAATGTAGTCAACATTGTTGACATGGATAAAACTTCTTCCAAGAACCCTTGGCATATATGTGTTCACCTGTGCAATAACAATATCTGCGGCTTCTGCTGCTGCTTTAGTTATATCAACCGAGACCCCAAGGCTCATCCAGCCAAAGTCATCAGGCGGAGAAACTTGAATTAAGGCAACATTAATTGGAAGCATTCGGCTTGTGAATAGCTTTGGGACTTGTGAGAGGTTTATTGGAGTTATAAAACGTGAGTTTTTATTCAAAGTTTTGTTTTTTGCAGAACCAAGGTAAAATGAACGAATATTGAACTGCTGAGAGTGTGTTCTGTTTGCAATAAGGGTAATTGGGGTGTGGTCAAGGCAGAGAAGTCTGACGATTTCAAGGTCAGTGAACCTGCTTGAATTCTCTGCAAGCGATTTCACCAAATGTTGAGGTTCTCCGCATGAAGAGCTTATAAATAGTCTTTGACCGGGTTTGACATTTGACAGTGCATCTTTTGCAGTGCGAACTTTATCAATATAACTGTCAGCCCAGTATAACGATTTTGTCATGGCTTTCTCCTTGTATAATTATTTGTGATTTATAGGTATTAGCAACTTAAAAAACCTTGTATGATCAAATAAAACACCATAATATAGCATTTAAGGTAGATAAATTGAAAATTAATATTAATAATCCTTTACCTTAGATTGTGATATTTTTTTAAAAAATATCACAATCTAAGGTAAAGGGCTTAAGTTTGAGACAACAATTTAAAGGTAGAGGAAAAAACTCAAATGAAAAAAAAGATAGCCGATCAAAGGCTAAACATAATTTTTATAGTAACAGTATTTGTTATAATTGTTATATCGTTATGCACATTTATGAATTCTCCTGCCGTTGGTGTATCTGGAGGAATTTCATGGCAAACCCATGACAAGGGGCTTACCATGGCAAAGGAGCAGAAAAAAAAGGTCTTTGTATATTTTCATGCAGATTGGTGTGGTTACTGCCGTAAAATGGAGATGTCAACTTTTCAAAATAAAGACTTGATAGACTATCTGAATACAAACTTTACTGCTATAAAGGTTGATTCTGATCGTGAGAAAAAAATTGCAGAATCCTACAGCATACGCGGTCTTCCTACATGCTGGTTTCTTAAATCTAATGGCGATAAACTAAGCAGTATTCCTGGATATATTGATGAAAAGAGGCTTTTGGCTATTCTTAAATATGTGCATACCGAAAGTTATGAGAAGATGACTTTTGGCGACTTTGAAAAGAGTTTATGAACAAATAACCAAGGTTTGACAACTTTTTTAGGGCTTGAATATTCAAACAGGCTCTAAAGTTGTCAAACCTTATGTTTACTCCATAGCAAGCGATATTAGCTTATCAAGTATTTTTGAAAATGAGTATCCTGCAACCTGTGCTGATTGTGGATACAAACTTGTAGCGGTCATTCCGGGAATGGTGTTTGTCTCAAGAAGATAGAGTTCACCATCGTTAGAGAGGAGCATATCACTTCTGCTATACCCTCTAAGAAAAAGTGCTTTATGGGCTGCAATCGCATACTCTTGCACCTTTATCCTCACATTATCCTCAATCCTTGCTGGACATATCTCTTCGCTTGCACCTTTTAGATATTTTGCATTGTAATCAAAAAATTCATACCCTTTACCCGGAATAATCTCAATAACTGGCAAGGCTTCAAGCTCCTCACTATTGCCAAGAACACCGCAGGTCAACTCTACTCCTCTTATATAAGATTCAAGAATAATATTTTTATCAAATTCAAATGCTTTTTCAATAGCCTGAAAAATATCTTCCTTGTTTTTAACAATTGACATTCCTACACTTGAACCAGCACATGCTGGCTTAATAACTATTGGAAGCCCAAGTTTATCTATCCATGAATCAATTTGAGAGTTATCTATTTTGAGAGTTTTGTTTTTCAAAATATTAGTTTTCAAATCGTCAGTTTCTAAAGTATCTGCTTTAAAAGCATGACCCTTTGAAAACGAGATATATTGAGGAACTTTAATGCCAGATTGTTCATACATCTTTTTTGCAGCAAGTTTATTCATTGCCAAAGCACTTCCAAGGACTCCAGAACCTTGATATGGAATTTTTAGAAGATCAAGAAGTCCTTGAACAGTTCCATCTTCACCATTTGGACCATGAAGAATTAAAAGTGCAACATCAATATTTTTGGCATCTTCAACTATTTGCTTTAAATCTGTCTTTGGATCATATTTAGAAATATCATATTTTTCTTTATCCAATGCTTCATAGACCTGTCTGCCGCTACTAAGTGAGACTTCACGCTCTGATGAGTCGCCACCTGATAACAGGGCTAATCTTATTTTTTTCATATTATTTCCTCTATTTTATTATATTTTTGTCATTGCTCAGGAATTTTAAATTCAACAATAATTACAGTGAAGCTGCTTATATCCTTATAGCTTTTTAAGAAGCTGATTAGCAGCAGTCAAAAGAGGATCCCATACAGGACCAAATGGTGGTGCATAAGCAAGATCAGTCTGGAAAAAATCCTCTACTGTCATCTTTAAATGTAGTGCCACAGCCGCTGCATTGATTCGGTGTGCCACACCATCTTTGCCAACCATCTGAACACCAATAAGCCTTCTTGTTTTTCTATCACCCACCATTGCAACATGAACTGCTTCAGAACCAGGGTGAGCATGTGCACGCGATCTTGTATGAATAACTACCTCAACAGCATCAAAACCAGAAGAGATAGCCTCTTTTACTGTAAGCCCTGTGCGTGCAATTTGAAGATCAAACACTTTAAATACAGCAGTTCCAGCAACACCTGTGAGTAAAGTTTCAATACCACACACATTATCTGCAACTGCCCATCCCGCTCTATTTGCCCTTAACGCCAATGGAATCCAGCATTTTTCACCAGTTACAACATGCACAGCGTCAGCACAGTCTCCTGCTGCGTAAATATTATCATCAGAAGTTTTAAGAGACTTATCAACTGATATTGAACCTGAGATACTTGTTTCAAGTCCCGCCTCTACAGCAAGTTCACTGCATGGTTTAACACCTGAAGCCACAATAACAATATCAGCATCTAAAATCAGAGTTTCATTGGAAATTGTATTTTCGCATATAACAGCAAGCAAGTTGTTATTATCCTTTTTATCTGATACTCTTACCCGCTCTATTTTTTTAATTTTATAACCACTGTATGTTTTAACACCATTAACATCAAGCTCCTGTTTAACTACCTTTGCAAGTTCTGGTACCATCCATGGTAAAAACTGACTTCCGGGTTTAACCATAACCACCTCAATTGAGCGAGCCTTTAATGCTTCGCACATCTCAAGCCCAATGTAGCCAATTCCGATGATTACAGCTTTTTTAACAGATTTTAAATATGATTTGATAGCTCTGCCATGCTCAAGACTTTTAAGCGGCATGACTCCGGCAAGATCAAACCCGGGAAGATTGGGAATCAAGGGTTCTGCTCCGGTAGCAATGAGGAGCTTATCAAATGGATATGAAAATTTATTATGAATATCTTGCTGGTTGATATTGGTGGTGTTTGATTTTGTTCTGCTTGAGTTTGGATCAGATGAATTTGTGGAACAGGAGATAATGACTCCTGAAACTGTTTTAGCGACTGGATCAATTTTATCAACCCGATGACCAGTTAAAAGATTTATTTTGTTTTGCTCTCTGAAAACATCTGCTTTTCTGACAATCAGATCATCTATATCCCTTAAAGGGTCGGCAATGTTATAGGGCATACCACATGCACTGTATGAGACATCCATACTCTTTTCTAAAACAGTTACCTCCATCTCTGGACTATTCCTTTTTGCCCTGCTTGCAGCACTCATTCCAGCAGCGTCTCCTCCAATAATTACAAATTTCATATTGCCCCCTTTGCTATTATACAAATAAGAATGTATGACTTGAGTTTCAGCTACTGATGCCCGCTATATTAGTTTGAACCACTTGGTTCAAACAAAATACGCCTCTTAGCCATCTCATACTCCTCATCATTTATTAAATTTCTATCATAAAGGCTTGCAAGCTCTGATAATCTTCTTTCAATGTGGGTATGCCCAGATTCAAGCCTTAGAGATTGTGAACTATTATCTGTTATGTCTTGTTCAAGCAAAGCAACATTGTTTGAAGCTCCAGAAGATAGTAGGTTATCTCCCCCAGAAGCTGGGAGGCTTAATTTAAAGGTTGCAACTCCGCCTAAAAGTTTGATTTCAACATTGCGATTTTGAAATGCTGGATGAGATAGAACATCTTTTATATCAGTTGATGACCGTTTAATTCTTAAGTAAAAAATCCAGAAAAGGGCTATTACAAACGCGGCAATTCCAGATAATATCCAAGGCAGATATTGATACACCCCTTTAAATAGAACAACAGCAACTCCAACACCAGCAACCAGAAAAACATGAAGCAGCAGAACAAAATATGCAGCAAACAGGCTTTTAAACATTCCATCTTTATCTGTAGGTTTAAATTTCATAAATTTATATTTTTATAATATCCTCTGAATTCTATAACATCTTTTTAAGAAGTTTATGTTTATAGTTTGCAGGAAAAGCAGGAGAGTTAGAACCTCTGTTCATATTCAACTTAAGTATCAAAAAATCGAGCTTTTTCTTAATATGCGATCTTTGTTTATCGTCTTTCTCTATTTGACCATAATTTTCACATTCAGCCTGATATTCGAGCGATTCGAGCATATTCTCAAGCTCTCTTATCTGTTTTCTTAGTTCAACTTCTGGTGGAAGAAAACCTGAATTCTTTAAAATGCGATGCACCATCCTAAACTCCTCTGGAATGTTCATATCATCAAGATTTAAAGGCTTTCCTTGACCCGGTAAATTGTCTAACTCTCCGTTTTTTTGTGCTTTTAATATTCTCTCTTCAACTAAAGATTCAAATCCTGAAAGCATAATAAGTTATTCTCCTTTATAACAATACCTTATATGGGTTTTATGCTTGAAGTCATTATTATCTATCTATTGACTAAATATTGAATTGGAATCCATTGAATATTTGTTTTGCCATCACTATACCTTGCATAGCAGCCTAAATGCTCAATCTCATTTACAGGATTTGAGATAATTTTTTCAAGAAACTCAAATAAGCTGTCTGCATAAACAGTTGGCTCTAAACCATCATGGTCTGAATATATGATTTTGCCCTTGTTTGAACCACTTAAAGCTAAAACAAAATAATTACCTGAATGCGGAACTTGACCAAATGTAATACCGTCATTCAACCAATCAAACTCGTCAATTTCACGTTCTTCATCATCCAATAGATCATACCACGCCCTCATTTCTTCTCCCAGTCTCTCCCAATCAGCTACTGGAGCAAGTTCAAACCCTGCTGTATCTGACAGCGAATCGCAAAATAGCAATGCTCCATTGTAATTTTTATAAAATTCCATAAACTGATGAGAAAAGTTACCGAGAATGCTCTTAATGTATTCTAACTCTTTGGAATTACAAGGTTGATTCAGTTTATGTAAAATGCCTGCCGTGAACCTTTTATCACTCTTACCACCAGCACCTTCACAAACAAAATATTGTTTTTTCTCATTACATATATCTCTAACTTTGCTAATCATCTTATTCACCTTAAAAATGGGAATCAAATAACATCATAAACTTGCCTAAATTCAGCTTCACTATCAAGTCTCTGTGATTACAAGTTTGATATAAAAAATGGTTGATACTATAAAAAAGATGCCCTGTTTGCAAGATAAAACAACTCTTATTTTCTTGACACTTTATGACTCCTACTATATCAATTATTTCTTTATTGATTGACGTAAAACTAATATTGAGATTGTTTTAAGATACACCTCTTAAATATAATAAAATGAGTAAAATAAAATGAGTACTAAAAAACCAAACATTTCCAACATAAGAAATATAGGCATCATGGCACACATAGATGCTGGCAAGACAACCGTAACCGAACGAATTCTCTACTATACAGGTAAATCACACAAAATCGGTGAGGTGCATGACGGTGAAGCTGTAATGGACTGGATGGAAGATGAGCAAAATCGCGGCATTACCATCACATCAGCAGTTACAACATGCCAGTGGAAAAATGCACAGGTTCAAATTATTGATACCCCAGGTCATGTTGATTTTACGATTGAAGTTGAACGTGCTTTGCGTGTTTTAGATGGGGCGGTTGGTGTATTTTGTGCTGTTGCAGGTGTTGAACCTCAATCTGAAACTGTCTGGAGACAAGCTGATAAATATGGGGTGCCAAGAATTGCATTTATCAACAAAATGGATCGTGTTGGAGCTGACTTTTATAATGCAGTTGAAATGATCCACAATAGACTCAATGCAAATCCTCTGCCTCTTCAGATTCCAGTTGGAAGTGAAGATTCATTTACTGGGGTCATTGATCTTGTGAACATGAAACAGATTACATGGGACGATGATACTCTTGGTTCAGAGTTTTCCGTATCTGAGATTGACTCTTCTGATCCTGAAACTGTTGAGAAAGCAGAAGAATATAGAATAAAACTTCTTGAAGCAGTCTCAGAGTTTGATGACAACATCATGGAGAGATACCTTTCTGAAGAGGAGATTCCAGCATCTGACCTTATTAAAGTTATTAGACAAGCAACTATTGATAGAAAAATTGTCCCTGTTTTGTGTGGCACAGCTTTAAGAAATAAAGGAGTTCAACCTCTGCTTGATGCTATTAAAGATTATCTGCCAAGTCCTGTGGATATTCCGCCTGTTAAAGGTATTCACCCTCATACCCACGATACAGTTGAATATCCGCCACAAAAATCAGTCCCTTTATCAGCTCTTATATTCAAAGTCTCAATGATTGAGGGTAGAAAACTCTGTTTTGTCAGAATTTATAGCGGCAAGATGGTTGCTGGGGAAGACATTTTTAATCCGTGGCTTAAGAAAAAAGAGAAGCCATCTCGAATATTTCAGATGCACGCAAACAAAATGGAGAGGATTGAAGAGGCAGTTGCTGGAGATATTGTTGGAGTAATGGGGCTTAAAGATTCATCAACTGGAGAGACTCTCTGTTCATCAGCTAACCCTGTTATTCTTGAAAGAATTGAGTTTTACAAACCAGTTATCTCAATTGCAATTGAGCCAAAAAGCCATGCAGATCAAGAAAAACTTGAAGATGTGTTAAAAAAATTCACTATGGAAGACCCAACACTTGCAGTTAAAACTGACGAAGATACAGGGCAGACCATTCTTTCAGGCATGGGAGAGCTTCATCTTGAAATTATAATCAGCAGAATGATTCGCGAGTTTAACACCAATGTAAATGTTGGCAAACCGCAAGTTGTTTACCGTGAGGTTATGGAGTCTGCCTCAACTGGTCATGCTGTTTTTGAACGTGATATTGCAGGAAAACCACACTTTGCAGAGCTTGAGATAACTTTAAATCCATTAGAACGTGGAGCTGGAATTAAATTTACAAATAACCTAACTAAAGAGACGGTTCAAGGTTATGCAGAGACAGGAAGAAGTGCAGCAGAGAGTCGTCGTAATGCTGCTTCAGGAGCTTCGGAAACTATACTTCCAAATGAGTTTATTTCTGCAATTGAAAAAGGGGCAAAAGAGGCTATTGAGAGCGGCTTTTTAAAAGGCTACCCAGTTGTTGATACTGAGATTGTAGTAAAAAGTTGCTCCCTTCAAGAGGGGCAAAGTTTTCCGCTGGCATTTTCAGTTTGTGCTTCAATGGCTTGTAAAGATGCAATGGAAAAGGGAAAGATGGCTTTATTACAGCCAATCATGGAGGTGGAGGTACTTGTTCCTGATAACTATATGGGCGATGCTATATCTGATCTTAACACAAGAGGTGGAAAGATTGAATCGATTGCCCCAAGGTCAAATATTCAGGTTATCAAGGCAACTGTACCGTTATCTAAGATGTTTGGATACTCGACAGCATTAAGATCAGCAACTCAAGGCAGAGGTAACTTTACCATGAAATTCTCACGTTTTGGCAGGGCTTAATAATCTCATGGACTCTGTATAAAAGATAGTTGCATTCAATTAGAGGATAAAAGTTCTAAAATATATATTTATTAGGGAGTTTGTTTATGAAAACAGGATGTTATACTGCATTAGCAACACCATTTACCCCAACAGGGGAGTTAGATACAGAAGGTCTTGATCGCCTTATCAGATTCCAGATTGAAAATAATATAACTGGAATAATTGCGGCTGGAACAACAGGAGAGAGTCCAACTCTTCAATGGGAAGAGCATCACAAATTAGTTGCCGCTATTGCCAAAAGATCAAAAGATATATGTGTTGCAGATAAAAACTGCAATGCAAAAGAAGGTTGTCTTTGCATTGCAGGTGCTGGAAGCAACAACACAAAAGAGGCTCTTGAAGCCGTTAAACATGCTGTTGATGTTGGCGTTGATGGAATTTTAATGGTTGATCCATACTACAACGGACCAAGTTCACTTGAAATACGCCGTGAATACTATGAACCAGTAGCAAAAACCTTTCCTACTACAGAGATCATTCCTTATATAATACCGGGTAGAACAGGAACTCAGTTGCTTCCAGAAGACCTTGCAATATTAAGCCGCGAATATAAAAACATAGCTTCTGTTAAAGAGGCTACTGGCAATATTGAAAATATGAGAAGAACAAGAGTCTGCTGCGGAGATGATTTTAATATTTTTTCAGGTGATGATGGAATTTTGCTTCAAATAATGGCTGACCCAGAAATTAAGGCTTGTGGCGGAATTTCAGTTATCTCCAACATCGCACCAAAGGCTCTCTCAGATATGGTAAGACTTCAATTAGAGGGAGATACTAAAGGGGCAGAGGCTCTTAATAAAGCACTATCGCCCCTACTTGGGCTT
Source organism: Desulfamplus sp. (assembly GCA_015232455.1). GTDB lineage: Bacteria > Desulfobacterota > Desulfobacteria > Desulfobacterales > Desulfobacteraceae > Desulfamplus. The sequence goes on from JADFZQ010000001.1 coordinate 135,858, forward strand.
GTTACTGTAATAACAGAAGAGATGACCCCTTACGGTATGGTCAAATGCAGGGCAAGAAACCCTCTTGCACTTAAAACTTTGATGCAGTTGCTTGGTATGCCGTCAGGTGCTTGCAGACCACCTATGGGAAAGATGACCCCAAAAGGTCTTGATGTTGTAATTGAGGCAACAAAAAAGGTGCAAAAAGAGAACCCTGAAATTTTAGAACCACTTGCACGCTTTTTTGACATTAATATTGATGAAAGGCTTGGTAATCCTGAGTTCAGGAAGGACTTGTGTTATAATTATTAATTTCAAAAGTATATTAATTTAAAATGTTATAATAAGTTGTAGGGTTTAACCATGGTTAAACCCTACAATAAAAAAGAGTATATATTTACTCGCTCACCCCACCTGCTACTGAATCCTGCTGCTTGACTTTAACTTCACCATCTTGAAAGAAAATTGATTTTAGCCACTCAAATCCAAATTGGAGCAGCTTTATATCATCTTTTCTTATCTCTTCAATTTTATCTTTATCAAAAGTGAATCGTTTTAAAAATGAGCTTTCAAATACAAATTGCCTGAATTTATCTATGTTGTAGCAGACAAGAAAAAACATCTGTTTACTCTGTTCAGATAGCTTTATGCTCATAGGTATTGTTTTTTTTCTTACTATCAGATCAGTCCAACCAGCATTTACCTCATCTCTTATATTAACTCCTTGATCTTCTCTCCATTGAGCAACTGTCCACTCTTTTTTCTCTTCAAATCCAAGACAGTGAGACTCTTTGACTGTAAAGAAAAAAGCGTCATCACTGCTTGTCTCTTTGCCTTTATTAAGTTCACTTGCATAACTTAAAGAACCCATCCCAAGCGGATAATATCTACATGCTGAAGGTCTAAAAGGATAAATCTGGCAACCATCTACATCTTTCACAAATGGGCATGATTTTTGTTCATCATCTAATTTTTTAAGAGTTACAATAGGAAGATCAGCTTTTTCAAGAAGATGAATGTCTGTGTAGATTGCCAAAAACTCCTCAGATGTTATCCCCATCTCTCTTCTCATTGTTAAAATATCGTAAGGGGTAAGCATTATATCAATGCCTCGACAGCATTTTGTAAAACACTTTACCCCTTTGTGGCACTGAAACTGAAATCTTGTATTGTATCCCATCTGTTCTGGGATAATTTCCGCGGTTGCTGCACTATTTTCTCTGTTTTCCATTAATAATTGTTCCTTCTCTGTTTTTATAATTAAATCAATCTTGATTCATTTGATTTTTTTAAACTTTGATTAAATTCTTATTCTTAAGGAATCAAAATTTAATAATGCCGAAATTATACCTATCAAGGTCATAGTAGGGAACAACGATCGTTGTTCCCTACTATTTGTTTTATTAAATTTCCATTCCTAAGTGGGCTGATTTGGCTGGCAATATAGATTAAAGGTGCAAACAAAGTCAATCCATCATTGCGGTATGAGTATAGAGACTCAAAAATAAACTATTGACAAATATGAGTCATTGCTTATTATAGTTATTAGCATATACTCATTAGTATGGTTTGATAGCCAAAAATCTGACGAACTCAATGTTAAGGCAAATTAAATATGATAGTTACAGTCGCAAGTGGTAAAGGTGGAACAGGAAAGACAACAGTTGCAGTAAATCTTGCAGTTACAGCAGCAGAGGCAATTAGAGCAACACAATTAGTTATAGCCCCAGAAAACCCAGAAAATTTTGTTGAGCTTATTGATTGTGATGTTGAAGAGCCAAACGCCCATCTTTTTGTTAAGCCCCAAAATGTTGTTAAACAAGAGATTTCAACAATGGTGCCAGCGGTTGATATGGCTCTTTGCACCCTTTGCGAAGAGTGTGAAAAGATATGCAGATTCAGTGCTATCACAATGATTGCAAAAAAGATTATGATATTTCCTGAGATGTGCCACTCATGTAAAGGGTGCAGCATGGTCTGTCCAACAGGTGCGATTAAAGAGAGTTCAAGAGTTCTTGGTTCTCTGCTCACAGGACAGAGCAGCCACGGATTTAATCTTACTTGGGGAGAGTTAAGAGTTGGTGAAGCTATGTCTCCTCCGTTAATCAAGCAGGTCAAAAAGACGATAACTTGCAGAAGCGGGAGAGGTAATTCGATAAGTGAAGATATTAATAACAAACTATCAATAGTTGATGCTCCACCCGGCACATCTTGTCCTGCTGTTACAACTCTTCGCTCTTCTGATTTTGCTCTTCTTGTAGCAGAAGAGACACCTTTTGGATTAAATGACCTTGCACTTACAGTTGAGGCACTCAAAAAACTTGGTGTTCCAATGGGGATTGTTATTAACAGAGCAGATAGTGAGCAAAAAGGAATTATTGACGATTACGCAGAAAAAGAAAATATCGAGATAATGCAAAGAGTTCCATTTAGCCGTGAAGCTGCAAAAATCTGCTCAAAAGGACTCTTGTTAGTTAATGAACTGCCAGAAATGAAGCAATGTTTTAAAGAACTTTATCTTAAAATTGTTAGTAGAATTACCCAAAATGCAAAAGAGTCTAAATATAAAAAAACATTTACAAAAACAGCAACAAGCTCATCTGACAATAGTATAGTTGGGAGGTCGTAATATGAAGGAGCTAACAGTTATAAGTGGTAAAGGCGGCACAGGCAAAACAAGTGTTACTGCCTCTATTGCCTCTCTTGCTGAAAAAAGAGTTGTTATTGATGCTGATGTAGATGCCGCAAACCTCTTTTTAACACTTGAGCATAATCTTATTGAGACAGAGCAGTTTCAAGGTGGATACAAGGCTGAAATTAACCCTGAACTCTGCATTGGTTGCAAAGAGTGCTTTAAAAGATGCCAGTTTGATGCAATTTTTGAAGAGATAACTGAAAATATAATCCCAAAGCTATCTAAACAAAAAGACGAACAAATAAGAGACAATAGAATATCACCTAAATTTGCCATAGACCCCATTGCATGTGAAGGGTGCGGAGTGTGTGTTCATTTTTGCCCAACAGGTGCTATCTCATTTGAGAGACAAATTTGTGGAGAGAAATATATATCAATAACTGCCAACGGACCTATGGTTCATGCAAGACTTGGCATTGCAGAGGAAAATTCTGGGCTTCTTGTCAGCCAATTAAGGCAAAGGGCAAGAGAGATGGCAAAAGAGCAAAAGATTCCATTGATTATTACAGACGGACCACCCGGAATCGGCTGTCCTGTGATTGCATCAATTAGCAATGCCGATGCTCTTCTTATTGTTACAGAGCCTGCGTTGTCAGCAATTCACGATATGAAAAGAGTTATAAAACTTGGCAGACAGATGAACGCGGCTATCTATGTTTGCATTAACAAAGCAGACTTAAACAAAGAGATATCAGAAAATATTAAAGAGTTTTGTTTTGATAATAATATCAAATTTGCGGGTGAAATTCCATTTGATAGGGCTGTTGTTGAATCAATGAAAATGGGGAAAGCTCTTGTAACTTACTCTGATGGAGCTGCATCTAAGGCGGTTAAAGAGGTTTGGGAAAATGTTAGACTGTTTATGGGCGATACAATGGAACGGGTGTTTTGAATTATGAATTAGAACATAAGTAGAGACGCACGGCCGTGCGTCTCTACAATTTAAGATTAGATTGAAATTCCTAAGCAAATAAAAAGGAGGTGTAGAAATGAAAGTAGCAGTATCATCAAGCGGAACAAATCTTGAGTCTCCTCTTGATCCAAGGTTTGGCAGAGCATCATATTTTTTGATTATTGACACAGATACTTTGGCTTTTGAGGTTAAAGTAAACGACCAGAATATGAATCTTCCTCAAGGGGCTGGTATTCAGGCTGGGAAAATAGTTGCTAATTGTGGTGTGGATTGCCTTATTACAGGTAATTGTGGACCTAAAGCCTACAACGTTCTCCAATCAGCAGGTGTAAGGGTGGTTACAGGGGTTAATGGGAATGTAAAAGAGGTTGTTGAGAGGTTCAAAAATAAAGAATTTGAGTATTCACAAGGTCCAAATGTAGATGGACATTGGGTTTGATTAACCTTGAGGCGTTGGTATAAATGTTGGTTGCTGGAGATAATATAATAGTTTAAAAATTATATTATCTCAGTATGTTGTCTTAATAAATTACTAAAAATAGGAGGTAATATTATGCCAAGATTTGATGGAACAGGTCCAAATGGTGGACAAGGTAGGCAAGGTGGTGGTGGTGGCAGAGGTTTTTGTAACACCTCAAATTCAGGGAATAGCGGCGGGTGTAATGGTGGAGGAATGGGAAGAGGCTCTGGCGGAGGTAGTGGAATGGGAAAAGGCTCTGGTAGAGGCTTTGGAAGGGGAGTCTGTCAACAATTGGGACAAGGTGCTGGTGCAAACAACTCTCCTGATGAGCTGACCAACCTAAAACAGAAGGCAAACTCTCTCCAAAGCACACTTGAGTCAATTACTGCAAGAATTACAGAGCTTGAAAAAATTTAACGGTATTCTTGCTTGAACATTCAGGATAGAATTAATAGTAATGGAGTTGAATTTATTATGAAATTTGCAATTCCCATGGCAATGGGTAAATTGACAGCACATTTTGGACATTGCAGAGAGTTTTGCTTTGTAAGCACAGAGAACGATAAGATCAAAAATAGGGAAGTTGTTGAACCGCCACCACATGAACCAGGTGTGCTTCCTAAATGGCTACACGAAAATGGTATAAATGTTGTCATTGCAGGTGGTATGGGACACAAGGCACAGGAGTTATTTAATCAGGCTGGAATTAATGTGATTATCGGTGCCCCAACTGAAACTCCTGAAAAATTAGTGGAGGCTTACCTTTCAAACTCACTTGTTACAGGGGAAAATGTTTGTGGGCATGATGCAAATTCTCCGTGTAATCACTAATTTACGATTAAAAAACAAAAATGTGTCAGATTTTCAAAATCTGGCACATTCATCAATTAGTAACCACACATATTTTTTTTGATATTAAGGAATAAAAATTTAATAATGTCCGAAATTACACTGAGCAAGGATATGTCATAGGTAGGGAACAACGATCGTTGTTCCCTACCCAGTTTATTCAATTTCTGCTGTTATTAAATTCCCATTCCTAAGTAATCAATTGTGGAACATCTATTTAGAACACCTAATTTGAATTCAAAATCTCTATTTGAACCCTGCCAATAAGCCCAACAATATCCAATTGCATATCTTGAGAACCTGATGAAAAGGCAATGTGAGTTGCATCTGCTGGAATCTGATTAAACAGAGCATCAACAGTAATCCATCTGCCTACAAATAGAGAATTCCATGCGTGGTAATAAAAACTTCCGTTTAAATAGACAAGACCAGCCTCAATTTTTGCAGGTATCCCAACTGCTCTACAAAAAGCTGCAAGCAAAGCTGCATGTTCATTACAGTCTCCCATTCTGTTTTCCAAAGTTGACAAAGCATTTGGAAGCGATACCACAGGTTGACGCTTAATATTTTTCTGAATCCATGCAACAAGTTTTTTAACTTTTTCAAGTGGTAGTTCTAACGAAGAGTTAGCAAAATTGTAATCGTTAGAAGAGCTTGCCATATTGGAAGATGAGTTTGAGTTAGAATATATTGAAAACGCTGAACCAGAATCTGACGATATGGCTTTAAAGGCAAAGCTGCGTATTCTGTAATCGTCTGACTGGATAAATGCGTCAGGCTGTTTAAACTTATTATCAATTTTAGCTAAATCATCAGAGGTGATTTTTTGAGGTAACCCTTCAAGCTGCTCTTTTTCAATTTTTAATACCCAACTTTTAGACCCATTATCTCCTGATTTAGCACCGTTATCTTTTGATTCTGTCAATACCTGTCTTCCAGAGTTTAAAGCAGTATAAAAATTACTCAAATCATCAAGACCTGATATTTTTACTGTTATATCTTTTAAGTTAGAAGGATTATTAAGAATTTTGTTTGCTTTCACAGATACAAGATTAGTCAAATCATCGCTATCTTGAATTGGAGTTCCTTCAATTGCCCCTTTACGATCTGTCTTTAAAAGCGTTATTCCAAGAAGCCCCTCTTCCTTAACAACTTTTCCCTCATTATCAACCCATGCGAATTGCTTTGCACCTTTAAAAGATAGAGAGACTTTCTGTGAATTAATTACCTTGCCATCAAGAGTAATTTTTTCACGATCTTCCATTCTTACTGTAGCTGGTGCCTGTCCAAGTGTTGATGGATCAAAGATAAAAAGCACCATCTCTTGATTTTGTTTTAAGCCTGATGCCAAAGTTGCCTGAATAATTCCAGATGTCAGGTATGGTCTATTTTCAAGAACAATCTCTAAAGGTTTGTTGTTTTTATTGGAATTATCAGAAGAGGAATTATTAGAGTTTGATTGAACATAAAGCGTATTTTCTTTGATTTCACCTTTTACTGAAAAGTTAAAACTTCCAGAGCTAATCTTGAAATCAAACTTTTTTATGGCAAAGTCCATATCAGTTGTGCTTTTTGACTCAACATGAATATCTTGAACCATACCCATTGTGTTTATCTTCATTACAGTCTTTTCATGGATTTTATAACTACTTCCCATATTCTCAAGAATACGATGAGAAAAACCTATTTTCTTAAAATTTTGAAAAATATTCATCCATGATTCGTCAGATTTTAAAGATTGGTTACTCCAATCAACCTTTTCTGACGCACTACTTCTAAATGTTCCACTATAAAACCCAACTCTATAGACCATAAGAGAGGTAAACAAAATAGATGAAATAATCGCACCAATCAAAAATTTTCTATTTTGGTAAAGTTTCATTAGACACGCTGCTCAAGAGCCTTAACAAGAATATTCATGTGTGCTTTTTCTGCCTGTGCAAGCGAGTAGAAAGCCTCTTTTAGTTTATCGTTCTCCTTTTCTATCCGCTCTGACATAACCCTGTAAAGGTCAAATGCACGGTATTCCATAGATATGGCAATTTCAAGAATATCAATAAGTTGGTTATTGCCATGCTTTGCTATCAACCTAATGATTTCGTCAAAAGATGCACCACCTTCAAGAATATCTCCATTTAGATTTTTATAAATATCCTCAAATGGCACTGTATCTGTTTTTATATTTTTCAAATTAGAATAAATCAGCTTTGCATGTCCAAGCTCTCCATCTCTTGCCTGTTTAAGAACTTCACTGATAGATGCCTTATCTTTCTCAATAGTTTTATCGTTACGCTTTGAAGATAATTTTTCTAAATTATTTAGATCAACATTTTGCAGAATATAGTCATAAAATCTAAATGCCCCTTTTTCTAAATTGATGGCATCTAAAAGAATAGCATCTATCTCTTTATTCAAATCAAAGGTTTTAAATAGTGGGATACCCTCAACAGTTATGCCATTCCAGCCCAATACTCCACCTTCAAGGGTGTATATATCTTTCTTAGCTTCATTGAAAAAATCTGCTGTAAGTGCAGCAGCTTTAGAACGGACACCGCTTCTGCAATAAAATATAAGATTTTTCTCAGGCAACTCCTCTACTTGCTCCTCAAACTCATTTAAAGGAAGAAGTATTGAACCCGGAATATGGCTCTCTTCATATTCAGCAGGCTGTCTTACATCAATAAGAAGATAGCTCTTCTCATGCTCTTTTTGTATGTATTCACGTAATTTATCAGCACTAATCGTTTTCATAAATTTAACCTTTATTCTTTTTTAGTAAGGAGGTTCAGCAGGACCATCATAGGCACACATTCCCATTCTGGGGGAATTGACTAAGCGGATCGGTTCCCCATAGTTATCATGCGGATGTTTATTGCGATGATCATCACATAAAAAACCAGGTTGTTCATATTCATGCAGACATTCAAGACATAACCATGAAGCATCATTTTCACAATCAATACATGTTGCTTTAGGTATTTCATTACGAGCCATCAAATAAATTGGGTTTTTGGTTAGCATCTTCCCTTTTCTTTGAGTAATGACTTTAACTCGCGTTTCTGAAGATGTCCCAAAATCATAAGTATGTAATAAATCCATCCCTAACTGAAATACTTTAGCTACAGGAGTTTTCATCGGAATCTCTTCTTCCTGAATCCAATCCCCTATGGAAAACTGACTCAGATGTCCACAGCATTCCAGCCAAATTGCTCGCAAATAATCATCCAAGTCGATTAATTTGGCAGAACCTTTCATTTCTAAATGCAACCAGAAATCTTTTTGCCACGCATCATTAATTTGCAAATGGTAGATGGTTTCTTCTTTTCCTCTTTTCTGATTTGCTGCCTCAACTTTCTCTTTATATTGTGAGCAACTTGAAAAATGTTTGGTCAAACCTCCTCTGGTCATTGATTTATTACAAAACTCACAGGCTCCTCGTGATTGCTTATTTGATGACATTCTTTCCCCTTTATTTCGTTATGTGTGTTGTTCTCAAATTAAGTTGGTCAACTGATGGGTATGACATTTTTTTCCTTTATGGTTGTTATGTTTTTTAAACGCTAACGATGATGAGCCACCGCCGTGAGAGAAAGCAAGCAAATAACCGTTCCAGTGCTGACAGTTTGGTTTAGTGACTGGTTAGGCAATTTCATGCCAACACTGAAGAAACAGGTGACCAAAATCTGCTATAAACATTCCGTCTGACAGCAATTGGGGATGTAGTAACAACGGACGTGGAGGCTCATCTTCCGTGAAGGCGTGCAAGAAGGTGAAGCTCGGACTACCGAGTGTACCTTGTTCGACCAACACTTCCTCCAAACGTTCCAAGTTTAGGTTCTTCGTGCATTCAAGTATTTCCGCATGTAATTCATTAAAGTGACATTTTTCTTCCGGGGTTAACTCTGCTGATGGTATGTAAGGCGGAATCCGGTGTGCAAGTGCGTCTCTAAAGGACTTGGCATAAGACTTATGCCACGCAATAGTTACCGGCGAAGACAGAAAGGTACGCAACTGATCTGGCAAGTGCCTCTGCGTTGCTTCATTGAAGAGCCCAACCTTATGGCGATTGCTTATCAAAGATTTCAAATCGTGACGAAGGACATATGCCCAAGCCCAGTTATCATAAAGTCCATAGATGTTTATCAAGAAAGCGTGCAAATTGATTTGCACATCGTCGAGTACATCGCTGTTGAGAGGTTGAGCGGTGCTTGGGGGGAAAAGAGAAAACACGTTCTCAATGCTACGCCGAATAACTCTAACACGGCGGCCTGCTCCATGCAGTAAATGTTCGTAGACACGAGATGAAGGATCGAGTGATTGAGCTTCGATAATGATTTTTTGTTGCAACTCATTTAACATAGTGATCACTTCATACCGGTCACGTTCCAGTTTATCAAGTGCATCAGCAAAAAAGAACATAATACCTCACTGTATTAATGCTTAACACTGAGTTAACCCACCGTGCCAACAGCCTTCATGGAAAACACTATCTGTCACGCTGTCAGGTTAAGTGAGTTGTTAAATTTTTACAGGCGAAATCCCAATTTTATTTAAGAATATCTGCCATAACTTCATAGTGTCCAAAAGGCGGCATAATGCAAGCACCTCTAAAAAACTCCTTTGCTATTGCAAGCATCTCTTTTGCATTGGCGACTCCTTCTGAAATCGGGTCTTTTGCATGGCTCATTTTTTCTTGCAACTTCTCAGGCACAACTATTCCAGCAACACGATTGTGCAGAAACTCGGCATGTTTTGAAGTTCTAAGTGGTAGAATTCCCATAATAATTGGTATGTCGATGTGGCTTGTTGAGATTGAGATTGTTCTTGCCATATCTCTATCATAAATTGGCTGAGTTACAGCAAATGCAGCACCAGCAGCAGCCTTTTTCTCAAGACGTTCAACCTCTTTTTCTAATCCATTTATTTCTGGACGAAAATCAAGCACAGCCCCTGTTATCATGCCTGAATTTTTAGCCATCTCAATTAATTGAAATACATCCATATCTTTGACATCTGAGGTGATTTTACGCTCACTGAGTGCTACTAAATCGCCTGTTACAGCAAGAACGTGTTTAATTCCAAGAGCATTTGCACCCCAAAAAGTAGATTGAAGGCTGATGCGGTTGTCGTCCCTTGTAGTTGAGTGCATAATTGCAAATTTACCAGTTCTTTGCTGAATAAGAGAGCAAAGTGCCATTGCAGACATTCGAGGCTTTGCGACTGGATTTGATGCAACACTAAAACCGCTTATTGGTAAATTTTTCAGTGAATCTAAAGCAGAAAGAATCCCACAAGGTTCTCCTCCATGAGGAGGCACCACTTCAACTGTGATAACAAAATTATCAAGGTCAATTGCTGAAACTTGTGCGGTGTCATTAGTGCCAGATGCCTTACCTTCACAATCACTATATTTCTTTTCCATAATTACCCCCTATATTATTTATGTAATTAATTTTACTTGTTTTATCCATATTTTTAAGAACCTGCATATTTAAACAGGTTCTAATTATCAATCTGCTAATTTTTATCTCTATTGGAGTTTATAATATTATAGACTTTATCAACTGCTGAATTTATTTTCAAGCAAAGGATTGGCTATAATTAAAGGATTCGATATAGTGTCAAAAAAATATATAATTTTTAGTTAGGCAAATTATGTGAGCTTTTATTAATAAGATTAAAAATTGAACAAAAACAATTAGATAAATTAGATTGTGACATACAAATATGGATTTTATACTTCAAGGTTTTATTAAAGCATTAGAACTTCTCACAGAGGGCGATGACTCTATATGGTCTGCAATTTTTGCTACAATCAAAGTATCTACAGGCTCTATGATACTAAGCACTATTGCTGGTCTTCCTTGTGGATTTTGTCTTGGCTACTTTAATTTCAGGGGTAAACGGGCATTAAGAACTGTTGTTGATACTTTGCTATCACTTCCAACGGTTTTTGTAGGACTTATGGTATATGCGTTCATTTCAAGTCAAGGTCCACTTGGAGAGTTTGGACTTCTATTTACACTTACAGGAGTTGCAATTGGTCAAAGTATCCTTGCTTTTCCTGTTGTAACAGCCTTGACTGCCGCAGCTATTGAAGGTGTTGATTCACAGTTAAAACTTACCTTAATATCACTTGGATCTGGCAGAAAAGAGATAATTCTAACCACATTGTGGGAGGTTCGTTTTGCAATTGTTGCGGCTATAGTTACAGCTTATGGTCGGGTGATGACAGAAGTTGGTATCTCAATGATGGTTGGTGGTAATATCAAATGGCATACCAGAACTATTACAACGGCAATTGCTTTAGAAACTGGTAAAGGTATGTTTGCCAACGGAATCGCTCTTGGGCTTGTGCTTCTTGCTATTGCTTTTGTGGTCAACCTTTCTCTTGCTTTTCTTCGTAAAAAATAAATCAGAAAAAAAATATGAATAGTATATTTGAAGTTAAAAATGTTGAACAGATTTATAATAAAATCAAAGTTCTTGATATTAAATCTCTTGTCATTCTAAGAGGAACAATTACAGGGGTTATGGGACCAAATGGAAGTGGCAAAACCACACTATTAAAACTTCTTGCATTTTCCATGAAACCAACAAAAGGAAACATTTTATTTAATGGAAAGCCTCAATATCCATTTTCAAAAGATGTAAGATTTAGCATTACCTTGCTGACACAAGAACCATACCTCCTTAAAAGAACTGTATATGATAATATTAGCTATGGTTTAATTCTAAGGAGAAAACATGGTGTTTTGGGCAACAGCGATAAACAGATTAAGATGAAGGTAAGAGTTGCTATGAGTTATGTAGGGCTTGACTTTACAATCTTTGCCCATAGAAAATGGAATGAACTATCAGGAGGAGAAGCACAAAGAGTTGCAATGGCAGCAAGGCTTGCATTAAAGCCAGAGGTGCTTTTATTAGATGAACCAACAGCAAGCGTTGATGCTGAAAGCTCTCAAAAAATAAGAGATGCTGCATTAAAGGCAAGAGAAGAGTGGGGAACAACTATTGTTGTTGCAAGCCATGATAAAAATTGGCTTGATGGAGTATGCGATACCAATATTCATCTTCTTAATGGCATACGGCAATTTTAAATTTGAAAATATTTTATCATAATTTTTATAGGCAAATGATTACTTACACGGCTAAAGCTGGCTTCTGTTATACTTTAAGGGGTTATGGATTGAACTTTTTATATGTAGATACGCACGCTGAACGTCTCTGTTCGTAAATATTGATTATTTATATTTCCACAAATAATTTAGGAGAGCTACATTACTTAAAAGGAGAACTAATTTATGGATTTTCTGTATGTAACTTTTTCTGTCTCTGGCGTAAAAACTTGGGTCTTTCTTCCACCATTAGTTGCCTTTGTTGTATCTTTTTTTACCTCAATGGGTGGAGTATCAGGTGCATTCATGTTGCTGCCATTTCAAATGAGCGTATTGAACTATACTACCCCATCAGTTAGTGGCACAAATCAACTTTTTAATATTGTTGCAATACCAAGCGGGGTTTGGAGGTATATTAAAGAGAAAAGAATGGTCTGGCCCCTTGCATGGACAGTTGTTATTGGCACATTACCCGGGGTTTTTATAGGTGTATGGGTTAGACTTGAATATCTACCTGATCCTAAAAATTTCAAGTTTTTCGCAGGAGTTGTTCTTCTTTACGTAGGTATAAGACTCTTTAGAGATACCTTAAAAACAATAAAAACGCCATCTAACCAAAAAGCAAAGCAAGCAGCAATACCTGAAAATTTTGTCGTTACTGATACCCGATTCTCACTAAAAGAGGTTTCATTTAGCTTTGGGGGAGAAAAATTTGCATTTTCAGTACCGGGCGTTATGACGCTATGCTTTATCGTTGGAATTGTTGGTGGGATTTATGGAATTGGCGGCGGTGCTATTGTTGCACCGTTTTTTGTAGCTTTTTTTCATCTACCAGTTTATGCGGTTGCTGGAGCTGCACTTATGGGGACATTTATGACTTCAATTGCAGGAGTTGCAACTTACCAGATTCTCTCTAATTTTTATACTCAAGTTTCTGTAGCACCAGATTGGTTTCTTGGAGTTCTTTTTGGAATTGGTGGATTTTGTGGGATGTATCTTGGGGCAAGGTGTCAAAAGTATGTTCCAGCACATAAGATAAAATTTATATTGTGCTTCTGTGTTGTGTTTATAGCTCTAAAATATATCATTGATTTTATTAAATAATGAAGATGGATTGATTTGACAACTTTAACAAAAGTTGTCAAATTTTTTAAAATATAAGGTTAGAAAAATCTATTTAAGTAAAAGTATCACACGGACAGATTCATCAACATATTGAGATGGTAGATAGCCAATAGCATTTATGTTATTTTTAACTGCATTTTTCATTGCTGTGCTATCACCCATAACTGGAGGAGGCTGTATTTCACCACTGAACTGAAGGCGTGTCCAGTAAGCATTAAGTCGTTTAAGGTTCATACCATTCAAAAGGCTGAAAAATTTCTCTCTTATTTCTCCATCTCGCTCTTGCTCTAAAACCATAACCGCCTTTCCAGAAGGAAAGGTTCTTCTTCTGCTCAGAAAAATATCAGAAACCTGCTTAGAGTTTAAACTCTCTATCTTATTCTCAAGATTCACAATAACGGCTATCTCTTTAATATCTTCTTTACTCTCAGCAAAGCTAATAGATGGAGAAAAATAGATAGATGAGTAAACAAGTAAAATAATAAAATGGATAAAGTTAATTGATATTTTCAAAACATTACCTCCATGCTTATTGTTCCAAGGGTCATACGATTATCATTGAGAAGAGTATCCTCAGAGCAAAAAACTAAACCATGTCCGTTAGAATGATAATGAGTATTATCCAACTGAAATTTAAGTGCAGCTTGAAGGTGAAAATCCCATCTTACACCCAAAGATAGTGTCTCTTGATCCATTCTTGTAGTATTGATAATACCTATACTTTGACTTTGTAACCAACTCTCTTCCAATGCAGACCAATCAGCAAGAGGTTGTCTAACATCATTTCCAGCCCTAATTGCACTATAGATAAAATAGGGTGTGAAATCTCTAATTCTATATCCTAACGCAGCATAGCCCATCTTTCCGTGTGAGAAGACCTCTGCAGTTGATGTAGATTGGGCAATCTCAGCTTGAAGAATCCAATCCCCATCATCATAAGATGCACCAAATGTTATGTAGGTAACGTTAACACCTTTAAAAGTAACATTATCATGGAGATAACGAGCTTCTTCAATAATTTCAGGAGGCAAAGTAGAGTCAGCCATAATTTGCTCCAAACCTCTATAACCTTCGCCAGAGTGAAGATTACTAAAAAGCTCAAACTCGTTTTTAAAAGAGAACTTAGAATAGCCAGCTTTTAAAACTATGTTGCCTGACTGACGGCTAATAGTAATTGCGTGAAGACCTGTTGTTGAAGAGTCAAAGTCAACACTATTTATTGGAAAAATTAAACCCTGCTCACCAGCCTGAAGGCGAAGCCTCCACTGGCTATCTTCTCCATTAAGTCTAAATGTTGTATCAGCACCGTCTATATGAAAAATTGGAATCCAGCCATAAAATTCAATTGGTGGGCGAACCCATGAATAGGCATATCCAAGATTTCTTGTATCAGACATTAGAAAAGCATCATAACCGATTCTCCCTCCTCGAAGTTCTATCCATGAATCAGGTCTAAATGCAAAATAGGCGGACTCCAAAGAGTTCTTGAATGTTACATAAGCCTGATCTCTTAATACACCTTGAACCACAAAATCAAGGTCTTGATTTGCACGATAATGTGCTTGCAAACCAAGACGTGAATCCATAAGAGTTGTCCAGTCTGTTCTGTAAATTCCACGCGAAGAAGACTGTCCAATATCTCTGGCTGGCTTGATAAACTGTCTGTCATCAAAACTGGTACTAATTGTGCCATACCCGCTAATTTTTAATTCAGACAAATCATCTGCATAGAGCCTTGTAGGCTCTATCTCAAATTTTGCGTTTAGATTAATCCAAATTAGATTCAACCCATTTAGGTTTAGAAGGATAAATGCGAAGATAAGGTATTTTAATTGTTTCATAGCATACTTATATTCCCGTGTTTAAAGGTGAGTTATAATTCAAACGACATATTTACAACATACTTTACCATACACAGATAAAACAAAGAGTAAAATAAATCAAACAATAATTTTACAATGTTATTTATAGTTTCGTGCTTTGTTCTGGTTGAAAGTAGAATGCTTAATTTTACCTTGACTTTGAATATATAAATATTCTATTAATATTCCAAATAAACGATTTATATGATATTTCTTAGTAAGAAAAAGGAAGCAGTATATGAAAGAGCTAATAAAAGTAATGAAGGCGGCATCAGAGCCTATACGAATTAAAATATTAAAGATGTTGGAGCAGAGAGTAATGTGTGTATGTGAAATTCATACAGTGTTGGGAATAGCTCAGTCAACTGCAAGCAAACATCTTAAGATTCTTGAAGATGCTGGACTTGTAACTTCATACAAAGATGGGCTTTGGGTCAATTTTATGCTGGCTGATGGACGACAAAACCCTTATGCTTCTAATCTACTTGGCAATCTGAAACATTGGATTAATGAAGATTCTGAAGTAATAGATTTAATAAAAAATTTGCCAAATACCCAGAGAGAGTTGATCTGTAAAAGATAATTTTTTTATCTTTACTATATCGTCATATTGCGATATAGTAATTTTGTGGATTAATTATAAACTAAACAAAAAGAGTTAAAAGTCTAATTAAAATTAAAAGGAGATAACAATGGAAATTAAAGTATTAGGTCCAGGATGTGCAAAGTGTAAAAAAACAGAAGAGCTTGTTATGCAAGTTGTAAGTGAAGCAAAGATTGCGGCATCAGTTGAGAAAGTCTCTGATCTTATGCAGATTGCAGGTTATGGAGTTTTTGGAACTCCAGCAGTTGTAGTAAATGGTGAGGTAAAGTGTGTTGGCAAAATACCGACTAAACAAGAAATTTTGAACTGGATTAAATCTTAATGGATTGCAAAGTTAATGGTGGAGACAATGAAAAGAATATTTCAATATAAAATATCGGCTGTTTTTTCTGCTTTAATTGTAGTTTTCACTATTTTGGGCATAGCTTTATCTGCATACTGCTCTGACAGCACAAAGCCGCCAGCAGTTCCAGTAAAAAGCATGGTTACTATGGTGGATTTGGGTGCAAAGAAGTGTATTCCATGCAAGATGATGGCACCAATTCTTGAAAAGCTCGAAAAAGCCTATTCAGGCAAGGCTGCTATTGTATTTATTGATGTCTGGGAAAATAAGGAAGAGGCTCAAAAATTTGGTATCAGTGCTATTCCAACCCAAATTTTCTTTGATGCTGATGGAAAAGAGGTTACACGCCACACAGGATTTATGCCCGAAGATGCGATTGTTGAGCAGCTTTCCAAAATGGGTGTAAAGTTATAAAGGAGAGAGATGCTTGATTCAATATTTATAACCATAAATCAATGGATGACAGGCGGAATTGCCATTGCAGCGATCGGCTGTTTTCTTTGGGGAATGGTAAGCGTAATGCTAAGTCCCTGTCATCTTGCTTCAATACCTTTGATTATTGCCTATGTGGGAGGGCAGGATAAAGCTGTAAACCCCAAACAAGCGTCTGTTTACGCTGGAGCTTTTACTATCGGGCTTTTTATCACCATTGCCATTGTGGGAATTGTCTGTGCAATGCTGGGGCGGATGCTTGGAGATGTTGGGAACTGGTGGCAGCTTCTTATAGGCGGCATACTTATCTGGGTCTCCTTAGGAATGCTTGGCGTTGAAAAATGCTCAATGTCAGGAAGCCTGCTTTACCGGCTTAAGATAAAGGGAGTTTTTGGTGCTTTTGTTCTTGGACTTGCTTATGGAGTCTTATCTGGTTCATGCACGTTTGGTTTTATTGCCCCTATTCTTGCTATCATTACAGTTCAAGAAAAGGTGGCAACTGGTATTATCCTTATAATTTTATTTGCTGTGGGGCATTGTCTTCCAATTGTAGTTGCTGGAAGTTCTACAGCAGCGGTGCGGAAACTTATGGAAAACAACAGATGGCAAGGGGCAGGCACTTGGTTTCGTAGAGGAGCAGGAGTTATGATCTGCCTATTGGGAGTCTATTTTATAGCAAGTCCGTTTATGAGTTCTTAAAAAATAGGAGATTAAAAAATATATGTCAGAAGTCAAAAAATTATCGTTTCTTGATAGATTTCTAACCTTATGGATATTTACCGCTATGGCAGTCGGTGTTGGATGGGGCTATACTTTCCCCGGCATCAAGAACTTTATAAACTTTTTTCAGGTAGGAACAACCAACATTCCAATTGCAATTGGTCTCATTCTTATGATGTATCCGCCTCTTGCAAAGGTTAAATATGAGCAGCTTGGCGAAGTGTTTAAAGATGTAAAAATTCTTGGGCTTTCACTTCTCCAAAACTGGATTGTCGGACCAATTTTGATGTTTCTGCTTGCAATCACATTTCTTTCTGGTCATCACGAATATATGGTCGGGCTTATTATGATTGGTCTTGCCCGCTGTATTGCAATGGTGATTGTCTGGAACGACCTTGCCTACGGAGATACAGAATATTGTGCTGGATTAGTTGCATTTAACTCTATTTTTCAAGTTTTGTTTTTCTCAATATATGCGTGGATTTTCATTACAGTTCTCCCAAGCCTTATAGGTCTTGAGGGAACGGTTGTGAATATCTCAATCGGGCAGATTGCAGAAAGCGTATTTATCTATCTTGGCATTCCTTTTATTGCTGGAATGCTCTCTCGAATTATCGGACTAAAGACAAAGGGAAAAGATTGGTATGAGAAGGTCTTTATACCCAAAATTAGCCCAATGACCCTTATTGCACTTCTCTTTACCATTTTAGTTATGTTCTCTCTAAAAGGCGAATATATTGTTCAACTGCCGTTTGATGTAATCCGTATAGCTATTCCCCTTTGCATCTATTTTCTTGTTATGTTTTTAGCATCATTTTTCATGTCAATGAAAGCAGGTGCAACCTACGAACAATCTGCAACTTTAAGTTTTACAGCAGCATCAAACAACTTTGAGCTTGCCATTGCTGTGGCTGTAGCTGTCTTTGGAATTGATTCTGGTGAGGCATTTGCAGCAGTTATTGGTCCTCTTGTAGAAGTGCCAGTTCTGATTGGGCTTGTTCATGCAGCTTTATGGTTTAAGAAGAAATATTTCCCTTATGCTGTCAACACCGTAAGAGGGGTATGCCACGTTGCAAAAAAGTCTTAAACTGCAATTAAAAAGTATCTAAATAGATTTGACAACTTTGTTAAAGTTGTCAAATTTTTCCAAAATTGAAATCAAAGAGGTAGAAAATGAGTAATATAAATCCTTCAATTGGCACTACAGAACCAATAGAACAGGAACAAAAAACAGGAATCCCCCACTATCTTTATCTTCTGTTGGGAATTGCAGCAATTTTTATCTGGTGGTTGATTTATAGAGAGCTTTTACCAGTAGCTTCATGGCTTACATACAATCTTTTTGGAATACAACAAGGAAGTCATTTTGGTTCTTCTGTTGAGTTTTTTCTCTACGACACCCCCAAAGTTATGATGCTTCTTTTTATTGTTGTATTTGGAGTCGGGATAATCAGAAGTTTTTTTACGCCTGAAAAGACAAGAGCATTTCTTTCAGGAAAAAGTGAATTTGCAGGCAATATTATGGCAGCACTTCTTGGAATTGTAACACCTTTTTGCTCTTGTTCAGCAGTGCCTCTATTTATAGGGTTTGTAACTGCTGGAGTCCCTCTTGGTGTAACTTTCTCGTTTTTAATTTCAGCTCCTATGGTAAACGAAATTGCACTTGGATTACTTTATGGATTACTTGGTTGGAAAGTAGCTGCCATTTATATGGGAACAGGGTTGACAATTGCCATTGTTGCAGGATGGGTGATTGGAAGACTTCATCTTGAAAACAATATTGAAGATTGGGTCTCAAATATAAAACAAAATGGTTCTATCAACGGTATTGTTGAAGAAAAACTCTCATGGCATGACCGCATTATCTATGGATGGGAAGCTGTTAAAGAGATAATTGGAAGAGTCTGGATTTATGTAATTATAGGTATTGGTGTTGGTGCTGGTATTCATGGATTTGTTCCTGAAGAGTTTATGGCTTCAATAATGGGTAAGGATTCATGGTGGTCAGTTCCTCTCGCAGTTACTATAGGAATTCCCATGTATTCAAATGCTGCTGGAATTATTCCAGTAGTTGAAGCCTTACTTGGAAAGGGTGCTGCACTTGGAACTGTGCTTGCCTTTATGATGGCTGTTATTGCTCTCTCTTTGCCAGAGATTGTTATTTTACGCAAAGTGCTAAAACCTAAACTTATTGCTGTTTTTGTGGGTGTAGTTGGGTGTGGAATACTTTTTGTGGGTTATCTGTTCAACAGTATTATCTAATCATCAATCAATAATCAATTTTATTTATAGGAGGAAAGTAATGTCAGAAAGTGCTTGTGGTGTAAACGGTCAAATAATGATTTTGTCCTGTTCAGGCGGTTCAAATGTAGGTCAGTTGAGTAATCAGGCTGCTGTTGAATTAACTAAAGAGGGATTTGGTAAAATGTTCTGTCTTGCTGGAGTTGGGGCGCATCTTAGCGGATTTGTCAAGTCAGCAAAAGATGTTCCAACCTTGATTGCCATTGATGGCTGTTCAGTAGGCTGCACAAAAGCCATACTTGATCACTCACAAATTCCTGTAAAGAATCACGTTGTTATTACAGACCTTGGGATAGAGAAAAATAAGGATTTGAACCTCAAGGAGTTAGAGATAAACGAAGTAAAAAAGGCTGTAAAGCAAGTTTATGCAAAAGATGCTGCATCAAAAATACCTCATCCTAATATGATAGGTGCAGGGTGTTGTTGCAGCGGAAAGTGTTAAACTGCTCTTTATAAATCAATAAATCAATAAATTGATTATCTGACTATTGAACGATTATATTTATTGGAAATAATAATTATTCCAATAGCTTCTGTAGTCAGATAATAAAGATAGTCAGATAAAATATCCTTAAAAAGACGTGCTGAGGTGTTTATGTTACTCGAAAGTTACCAGCTTGAAATATTCAACTCAAAATGTATGCCCGGCTCCTTTGGAGTCCACTGTTTTGCCCATTTAGATCAAGATATTTCAGAGGCAATACCTTACTTGAATGCCTCACTTGGAGGATTTACTTTTACTAAAGAGCCTGTGTCTGTAACATTTAAGATTCAAGGCAAACTGCTTACAGTGCATCCGCAAAAAATTGCCGTCAATGCTCTAAAAGATGAAGTTGAAGCCCGCAAGATAGTTGAATGGCTAAAACGTGAAATCAATGAAGCATGGGAAAAAAGAGACTCTATTACACCAAGTTATGAGGCAATGCCCCAGCCCAAGATGATGGAGATATTAAAACTTCTTCCTAAAACAAATTGTAAAGAGTGTGGAGAGCCAACCTGTATGGTGTTTGCTACCCGTGTTGTTGAAGGTGCAAAAGGTTACGAAGATTGTCCACAGCTTAACTCTGATAACAAAGAGAGGTTGAAAAATTATCTTGGTAAATTCAATTTAGATTTTTAATTTCTTATAATTCGTGAAAAATATGAAACCTATAATAGCAATTTTAATATCGCTTCTTTTCATTACAGCATTTTCAATCTCTTATACAAATGCCGCTGACTCATCAACTAAATCAAATAATAATGTTGTTATTGTCTATTATTTCCACAGAGAATTTCGCTGTCCTTCATGCACCACTCTTGAAAGAGTTACTAAAGAATCTGTTGAATCGGCATTTGACAAAGAGCTGAAAAGTGGCAGAGTCAAATTGATGTCAGTTAATATTGACAAAAAAGAGAACGAACACTTTTTTAAAGATTACAGCCTTAAATTTCAGTCAGTTGTCATATCTGATGTTAGAGATGGAAAAGAGAAAAGGTGGAAAAATCTGGATCAGGTATGGAAGCTCTTGAAAGAAGAGTGGGATTTGAGAGAGTATATTCAAAAAGAGATACGGCTGTATATTTGATAAACATAGAGTTGACAACTTTTAGAAAGTCGTCAACTCGTTAAATTTTAATGGGGGTTATTCTATCATGGAGCAAAAAATCAAAGTTTTATTTATATGTATTCATAACAGTGCAAGAAGCCAGATTGCTGAGGCATTTTTAAAGGAGCTTGGAGGCGACCGTTTTGTTGTAGAAAGTGCGGGGCTTGAAGCTGGCAGCCTTAATCCTTTGGCTGTTGAGGTTATGAAAGAGGCTGGTATTGATATTTCGGGCAATAAAACAAAAAGTGTCTTTGAGTTTTATAAACAGGGCAAAAGTTATAATTATGTTATTACTGTGTGTGATCCCTCTGCAGGAGAGCAATGTCCAATTTTTACAGGAATAACCAAACGTCTTCATTGGAGTTTTGATGATCCATCTTCATTAATTGGAACTGAAGAGGAAAAATTAGAAAAAACTCGTAAAATAAGAGACCAAATCAAAGAGGCTGTTGAAGATTTGATTAAAGATATATTGTAAAATTTTTATATTTGTATGAAAGTAGGGGCAGCCAGCAAAATAGGCGGGTTGCCCCTATTTTCATTTGTAAATTTCTTCAAAATTAAGGATATAAATTATGAAACATAATCACGATTGTGAAGATCATTGCCATAGTAATACACCTTCTGATCAAGCAGGTTTAGCTAACCACAACCATCATCATCATGTAAAGATTGACAACAATAGGGGAAAACATCTTTTGTTTGTCCTTGCGTTAAATTTCATTATACCAGTTGTGCAAATAGGTGGAGGAATATTTGCTCACAGTGTTGCACTTATATCTGATGCTATCCACAATTTTAGTGATTTTACAGCAATTTTAATTGCATATATTGCCTATAAAATTGCTAAACGAGGAGCATCTATTCATAACACTTTTGGGTACAGCAGAGCTGAAATTTTAGCAACGCTTATAAATGTGGCAATGCTAATTGGAGCTTCAGGAGTTATTCTTTACGAAGCTATTATAAGATTTCGAAATCCAGAGCCTGTTCAAGGTATTATTGTAATGACGGCAGCAACAATAGGTATTTTGGGAAATGGACTCTCTGCATGGGTTCTTCATAAAGATTCTGAACATAATCTTAATGCAAGGGGTGCTTTTCTCCACATGATGGGAGATATGTTAACCTCTGTGGCTGTTCTATTTAATGGTTTTATTTTATTGTTTAAAGAGTGGTATTGGATTGACCCGCTTCTATCTTTGGTGATTGTTATTTTTATTCTTAAAAATTGTTGGGTAATATTAAAAGAGGCTGGTCTTATATTGATGAATGCAACTCCAAAGGAGATAGATATTACAAAAATCAAACGGTCGATTGAGAGTATTCCACAAGTATGCGGAGTCCATTATCTCCACGCATGGCAGCAAAGCTCTTCAAGCATTGCATTTTCAGCACATATTGTTGTGCATGACCAACTTGTAAGTCAAACAGAAGCTCTTGCTAAAGTGATACGTGATAATCTTATGAACAACTTTAAAATAGACCACCCTATTCTACAATTTGAGACATCGCCTTGCGGAAATGGAACAATGTTGTGTGAAATATCTTGTGCAGGTGAATATGAGCTGGATAGAACAATATAACATTTTAAGGAATGAGAATTTAATAACACCAGAAATTGAATAAACTGGGTAGGGAACAACGATCGTTGTTCCCTACCTATGACATATCCTTGCTCATTGTAATTTCGGACATTATTAAATTTTTATTCATTAGGAATGAAAATTTAATTAATCCCTAAACTGAAGTAGAGACGCACGGCTGTGAGTCTCTACTAAATTTATAGAAATTTATGGTGTTATTTTTTCCCCATTCCTTAAATGATAATACGAGCGATGGCTTTTATGATTAAAGGAGAATTTTTGTGCAAACTTCAACCTATCTTCCCCAAGAATCAGAGACTCAATCTTTTATCAAGAATCAAAAACTATCTTACCAATATCGTTTAGTAATCTTTTATTTTCTAACTTATCTTTTCCCGTTTCTCCTGATTTTATCCATCACTTCATATTCTTATAGTAATGACATTGCTCTTACAGATACAGAAAGTAAATGGTTAAAGCTCCACCCAAAGATTCGTATTGGAATGATGAATTCGTGGCCCCCCATAGCTTATTTAGATAACAACCAACCTCAAGGTATTGATTTTGAATACATAAAACTTTTAAACCAGCGTCTAAAAGGTATTTTAGAGATAGTGCCAAGCTCTTTTGATACAAACTATGAAGCAGTTAAAGCTAAAACCCTTGATGCTATTATGGATATTACCCCTAAACCAGAACGAGAGGAGTTCTGTAATTTTACCAGACCATATATGGATATACCTCACGTAATTGTTGGAACTGCATCAGGTAAATACTATGAAAACGAAGAGAGTTTATCAAACAAGCGGGTTGCTTTGGAAAAGGGATTTGGCAATGTTGCATATTTTAAAAATAACTATCCTAATGTGGTTGTTAAAGAGTATGAGAACACAAGTCTTTGTTTAGATGCTGTAGCACGAGGCGAGGCAGATGCTTATGCTGGCAATCGTGCAGTTGCAACTTATATTATGCAAAAAGAGTTGATGACCAACCTAAAAGTTCATGGGAGACTCAAAAAATCAGGGTCTATTCTAACTATTGGAGTGCGTAAGGATTTTATAGAGCTTGCTGCAATCTTAGATAAGGCTCTTGCTGCCATAACACCTTCTGAAAAGCAGGCTCTGCTGGGTCATTGGGTTGGTGGTGCTGATGAGGTTTCTGAATCAAAGCAAATGGAGCAACATCTTGAATTAACTCAAAAAGAGAGAGATTTTATTGCATCACACAGACCTCTTATCTTTAGTGAAGTCAATTGGAAACCATTGTCTATTATTGATAGTGCAAATAAATTTGATGGGATAATAGCAGATTATCTTAATATAATTTCAAAAAGATCAGGGTTACGATTTGAATTGGAGTTGAGCAATACATGGAGTGATGTTGTTCAAAAATATATTGATGGCAAAATTGATGTCATTCCAGCAATCTCAAAAGAGGATAAGATAGATCACAAAATTTTGTTAAGTAACCCCTATACAGCTTTTCCATTAGTTATTGTAACTCAAGACAACGTGAGTTATTTGAAAAGTACAGCACAATTAAATGGACACAAAGTTGGTGTTGGACGAGGCTATACCAGTTACCACTACTTAAAAAACAGCTACCCTGATGTTGAGTTGGTTGAGGCAGATGACACTGAACAGGCAATGATGCTGCTTGCAAAAGGAGATGTCTTTGCAGTTGTTGAACACATGGCAGTTGCAGTAAACACGATGAGAGCAATGGGTCTTAGCCAATTAAAAATAGCGGGTGAGACAGATTTTATCTTTGAACACTGCATAGCTGTTGATCCTAAATTTCCAGAGGCTCTAAGCATTATTAACAAGGTTTTAGACTCTATTACAGAAGATGAACATAATGCGATTTATCAAAAATGGTTGACTGTAACCTATCAAAAAGGGGTTGATTACTGGCTGCTCGGAAAGATAATCTTAGCAGTAGCGTTATTAGCTGGTCTGATTATTTTTATTGTCGTGCGTTCCAACCGCAAACTCTCGCAAGAGATTACTGAGCGTAAACGTGTTGAGGCTGACCTTCAAGAGTCAAAAAGACAACTTCAGCTTATTTTAGATAAAAGCCCAATAGGCGTAGCCTTTTCTACAAAAGAGAAAATCCATTTTACAAATCCTAAGTTTATTGAGATGTTCGGTGTCAAGGCTGGTGGTAATCCTCTCAACATTTACGTTAATCCTAACGAGCGTGATAAACTTATCAGGCAGTTGTTTGAAGGAGAGAAAATCGAGAATTATGAGATTGAGATGTATAATAAAGATCATCAAATTCGGGATATTCTTCTAACTTTTCTGCGAATCAATTATGATGAGAAAGATGGAACGCTTGGCTGGTTACTTGACATTACTGAACGTAAAAATATGGAAAAAGCACTTTTTTCTGCTAAAGAAGAGGCAGAAGCTGCAACTCGTGCAAAGAGCGATTTTCTTGCCAACATGAGCCATGAAATAAGAACCCCAATGAATGCAATTATTGGAATGAGCCACCTTGCCCTTAAAACTGATCTTAATCCCAAACAGCTTGATTATCTTAAAAAGATAGATATGTCGGCAAAATCACTTCTTGGGATCATTAACGATATTTTAGATTTCTCTAAAATTGAGGCTGGCAAGCTCAATATGGAGATTGTTGATTTTGATCTGAACGAAGTGTTGAATAATCTATCCAACACTGTAACCATTAAAGCTCACGAAAAAGGTGTTGAACTTGTATTTTTTGTAGATAGCAATGTGCCTGTTGGACTTAAAGGGGATCCTTTGCGGTTGGGGCAGATTTTATTGAACCTGTCGAGCAATGCTGTCAAGTTTACTGAACAAGGAGAGATTGTAATTTCAATAACTATCCTCCAGTTAGAAGATGAGGCAGTTAAACTTAAATTTGCCGTTCAAGACACAGGTATTGGATTGACAGAAGAACAGCGAGGAAAACTTTTTCAATCATTCCAGCAGGCTGACACATCTACTACTCGTAAATATGGAGGAACAGGTTTAGGGCTGACTATCAGCAAAAAATTGTGTCAGATGATGGGAGGCGAAATAGGCGTGGATAGTGTTCATGGTAAAGGCTCTACATTCTGGTTTACAGCACGTTTTGGACGACTTTCTAAGCCTCCTGGTAAAATAACGATCATACCAGCATCTCTTAATGGGCTAAAGACTCTTGTGGTTGATGACAATGAGACATTCCGTGAAGTGTTAAAAAACTATCTTGAAGAGTTCACATTTCATGTTGATACAGCTTCATCAGGAGAGAAGGCATTAGAGATGTTGCACTTTGCAGCTCAGTCTGGTGAAAAATTTTATGATCTGGTTTTCATGGATTGGCAGATGCCCTGTATGGACGGTGTTAAAACTGCTCAAATGATAAAGCAGGATTCTACTTTCCCCAAGACTCCCAAGATTATAATGGTTACAAGTCATGGCAGAGAAGATGTAATCAAAAAAGTTGAACAGATGAATTTAGAAGGATTTTTGTTAAAACCAGTAACGCAATCCCTGCTGTTTGATGCTGTGGTAGAGGCATTTGGAGAACAAGCTGAACAGAAAATCAGTATGAGCAAGCGTAACAATGAAATCTTATCGGGATTTGAAGAGATAAAGGGTGCCCGCCTTCTTTTGGTGGAAGATAACGAGATTAATCAGCAGTTGGCTTCCGAACTTTTAGGCAGTGAGGGCTTTTTTGTTGATGTAGCAGCTAACGGTCAAATTGGATTGGATATGTTCAAGGCATCAAAAGATAATCCTTACGATGTTGTGCTTATGGATTTACAGATGCCTGTTATGGACGGACGGACAGCAGCAAAAGAGATTCGCAAGTGGGAACTAGCTCAAAATAAAGAAAATTTTGAGCTGTCAAGCAACACAATAGGCAACATTGAGATTCCTATAATTGCAATGACAGCAGATGCCATGAGTGGGGTACGCGAAGAGGTTATAAATATTGGAATGAACGACTACGTAACCAAACCAATAGAACCGTCTGAGGTTTTCAAAGCATTAGTTAGGTGGATAAAACCCAGTAAACGCCCTCTACCTGACGAATACGTCAAGAAAATAGAAGTGGTATCTAATGAGAGTGCTACAGAAATTCAAATACCCCATTTAGATGGAATAAACACAGATATCGGACTCTCAAGAGTTAGCGGTAATAAAAAATTATATCTGAATCTGCTGACAAAATTTCATCGTGATAATCAGGATACTGCCCAAAAGATTAAAGATGCGATTGAAAAAAAGGAGCAGGAGCTGGCTGTTAGGCTTGCCCACACAGTAAAGGGGGTATCTGGCACAATCGGAGCAACTGATTTGCAGTCAATAGGAGCAGAGCTTGAGGCAGCACTCAAATTAGATGGTTATGCAGATGACACAGATTTAGCCCCGCTAATAGAGAGATTTGATGTGTCATTACGCAAAACTCTTGAGGCTTTAGCCTCTGTTGTACCTACAAATTCAGAGCAGGAAGATAAAGATTCTAAAAAATCTGCAATTCAAGGCAATAACGAAAAATTGGCAGAATTTTTAAAAGAGCTTATACCAGCACTACAGAAGAAACAACCAAAGCCATGCAAAGATATTATGGAAAAAATAAGCTCATTTAGCTGGTCAGACAAGATTAAGTCGCAACTTCAGGAAGTTGATCTGTTGGTTGGAAAATATAAGTTTAAAGAGGCGTTGGAGGTATTGGAGCAACTTGGGAAGATAGATTGAAATCTTTGAGCAACAACGAATAAAGATTGAGGAGAAAAAGCATGAACAACGATGAATCAGAAATAAGCGGACCTAACGAATTAAAAGTTATAAAACCTGTTTCCGTATGGAACAGAAATATAAGCATATCGCCAAAAGAGCTTTTGCAAAACATTGGAAAGATGGCTATCAAAGGAGCTTCTTTTGATTTGAACGGAGTTGGGGAATCTGCTTTGGATATGTTTAATGCTGCGGGTCTTGAACAAGAACCCGGAGAGATAGCATGGCTTCTGATCTATCGCTCCTTGATTTCTGCTATCTCTAAATTGACTCATAACTATTTAGACCTTTTTCAAAATCAACCAGATGAAACAACTCTGAAAAACTTCTCTAATAAGTTTGAAGAGGAGATGCTCAATATTGAGTTTTCAATCAATCTTGAGTTTTTCCAAAAACCTGCTGAATTGAAATTATTGAAAGATTTGAATACTCCGCTAATCAACTGGATGAAAGGACTCGGAGTTTCAAATGACAATGCGAAAAAAATTTGCAGTCGCCTCCCCGATTACTTTGAGACCGCTTTGCATGAAAAATGGCGAGCCTCCCCTCAAGACTATGCAAAATTAAAAGATTTTTTTGACTCCCCGTTTACCAGAGCCACAGAAGAAACTCGTGCATGGAAACTCTATAATCAATGGCTAAAGAGTCAGGTAAATGACCGAATGTTTGCCGAAACCTTTGGCGTGGAAAAAGTCTATGTGCCGTTGCGAGCTTATTATGAAGAAAAAAAAGAGGATAAAGAGAGAGAGCTAAATCCGCAAGAACGTGAGGCAGAGATTAGAAAAATAGTATTTGATCTGGAAACAGATTTTAAACAGTGGCTGAACAACTTTTCAAAAGATTCCGCTATACGGTTTATAAGCGGCGGACCAGGTTCTGGAAAATCAACCTTTGCTAAAATATTTGCCTGCCGCGTTGCCAATGAGATGAACATTCCTACTCTCTATATTCCGCTTCACTTGTTTGACACCAAGGAGAACCTTGTCGTTGCAATGGAAAATTATATTAAAGGAAATAAATTCCTTTCTGGTAACCCATTAGATGCAAAGAGTGGCAAATCTCGTCTGTTAATTATTTTTGATGGATTAGATGAAATGGCGTTGCAGGGAAAAGCTGCATCCGAAGCTGCAAACGCATTTGTAGATGAGGTGTTACGCCGCATTTATGAAGGAAACAGTCAGGGATTGCAGCGTCAGGTGATGATTTCTGGACGAACAATTGCGATTCAATCTGTTGCAAGCAAGCTGCGGGAACCAAAGCAAATAAGCTATGTGCTGCCATATTTTATGGAATCTCTGGAAGGTAGAGAATATTGGAAATATCAAGGACATCGTGAAAAATACGAAGACCCGCAAAATCTGCTTGAAACAGATCAGCGAGATCTTTGGTGGCAGCTTTACGGCAAAGCCATAGGTAAAAACTATCCCTCAATGCCAGAAGAACTAAGAAGAGAAAGTCTCAAAGAGATTACTGCACAGCCTCTTCTGAACTATTTAGTTGCACTAAGCTTTGACCGACAGAGGATAAATTTTACAGATGACACCACTCTGAATCAGATATATGCGGATTTGATAAGCGAGGTTTATTGCCGTCAATATGAAGGAGGCAGGGTAAGTTTATGCGTTGGGGAGCTTGACAAAGAGCAGTTTGTGAGGGTTCTGGAGGAGATTGCCCTTGCAATATGGCATGGTGATGGGCGTAATGCCACAGTTGCAAGTATTCAGAAGAAATGTGAATTAGGTGGTATTCAAAAATATCTGGATTTGTTTCAAGAAGGGGCAAAAGGCGGTGTTACCCGTTTGCTCACCGCATTTTATTTCCGCCAAAGCCAAAGCCGTATTGATGGGGACCCAACTTTTGAATTCACCCATAAAAGTTTTGGCGAATATTTGACAGCACTTAGAATTGTGCGAATTTTAAAGAAAATTCACACCCAAAGAGAGCGGAAGTGTAAAGACCCTGACGATGGATGGTCTGAAAAGGAATCTCTTGAGAAATGGACAGAGTTTTGTGCTATTACTGCTATGGATCAAGACTTGATGCGATTCATCAATAATGAATTTAGTCCAATGACGCATGAATATTTGTCTGAGTTGCAGGAGATTATCTGCAATTTGCTGACCTATACCATTAATAATGGTCTGCCGTTTCCAGCAGATTTAGCCAAAAAGAATTTCAAACAGCTTCTTATGTTAGCTCGCAACGCGGAAGAGGCTCTTCTTGCCGTCCATTTCTCCATTGCAAAAATTACAAAACAAATTTACAAATTGAACCTGGAATCTGACATAGCTTTTGGTGAATGGATTTCAAGATTGAGAGGACAACGCAATTTCCTGATAAATAATTTTGCTCTTAACTCATTGGGTTTTTTGGATCTTTCAAGTTGTATCCTTTTAATGCAGGATTTCTATAAAGCAAACTTTACAGGGGCAAAGCTGCAAGGGTCATTTTTTTTATTGGCAAACCTTGAAAGGGCAGACATTACAAGAGCAAATATTGAAGGAGTGTTCCTTCTAAGGGCAAACCTTACAGGGGCAGACCTTACAGGGGCAAACCTTACAGGGGCAAACCTTACAGGGGCAAACCTTACAGAGGCAAACCTTACAGTGGCAAAACTTGAAGTGGCAGACCTTACAAGAGCAAACCTTACAGGGGCAAACCTTTCAGGTGCAAACCTTTCAGGGGCAAACCTTACAGGGGCAAACCTTACAGGGGCAAACCTTACAGGGGCAAACCTTACAGAGGCAAAACTTCAAGGGGCAAAACTTAAAGGGGCAAAACTTAAAGGGACAATTCTTGAAAGAACGCGGGGATTATAATAACTCAGCGATTTACTTCATGGCATTATGGTCATAAATTCAGGTGGAAGAATTGAAAGATAATACTATACTGGCAGAGGTAGAACAGATTTGATGGTTATTTAAAATTATGAAAATAGAGAGCAACCAGAGACGATAAAAATGGTTCAAAAAGAGATTTAAGCTCATAAATTAATAACTTAAGGAGAAAAACTATGTTTAAAGAAGAGAGAAACGAGTCTATGTTTGAGTGGTCAATGATTGGCGATATAGCAGCAGGTCGTCCAAATCTTGGAGGAACTATGGACGTTGCTGTATATCGCCTGATGCAGTTCACATTAAGAGATGTGATTATTCAAGAGTTTGATACACAGATAGCAGAGAGGCTATATTATAAGGCTGGAGAACTTGCAGGACGAGAATTTTGCAAAGCACTTCTTGACAAACAGAGTGATTTCAACAGTTTTGTTGCTCAACTTCAAGAGCTTCTTGCATCTCTTAAGATCGGTATTTTACGTGTTGAAAAGTCAGACCTTGAGAAACTGCATCTTACAATGACAGTTGCAGAAGATTTAGACTGTTCAGGGCTGCCAATATGCAATGAAACTGTCTGCACTTATGATGAGGGTTTTATTGCTGGAATTTTAGAAGAGTACACAAATAAACCTTTTAATGTAAAAGAGGTTGACTGTTGGTGTTCAGGAGATAGAGTGTGTAGATTTGAAGCAAAATCAATAGCTTAGGAGCATGTCATGCTTTCTGTTAAAGAAGAGGATATTGATAAAGTTACTGAAGCTTTTTACCTTTTGTTAAAAGGTAAAAAGCCAGAGCCTATAAAACTGCCTGAAGATTACCCTAAGAATGAGATTTACCAGATGGTAAGCTATATTAATCGGTTTTTAAATGAATACGATTCTGTTACAGATATAGCTTACTCATTGGCACGAGGAGATATAAATTTTCAGGCACCGCCAAAAATAAATCTGTTGGTTGTCCAGTCGCTCAAGAGCCTTCAGGCAAGCCTGAAACATCTAACATGGACAACCCAGCAGATTGCAATGGGTGATCTTAGCCAAAGCATAAGTTTTATGGGTGAGTTTTCAGATGCTTTCAACACCATGACAAAACAGTTGAAAAACTCTTTTGCTGAACTTGAAAAGTTTAATAAAGAGCTTGAAGGTGCAAGGCAGATTGCAGAGTCAGCAACTCGTGCAAAGAGTGATTTTTTAGCAAACATGAGCCATGAAATCCGAACTCCTATGAATGCCATTATTGGAATGAGCCATTTGGCACTCAAAACCGACCTTAACCCAA
This sequence comes from Desulfamplus sp., assembly GCA_015232455.1. Taxonomy (GTDB): domain Bacteria; phylum Desulfobacterota; class Desulfobacteria; order Desulfobacterales; family Desulfobacteraceae; genus Desulfamplus. The sequence continues at coordinate 167,303 of JADFZQ010000001.1, forward strand.
AGCAGCGAGATTATATAAATAGAGTCCATCTTTCTGCCCAAAGTCTTTTGGGAATAATCAACGATATTCTTGATTTTTCCAAGATTGAGGCAGGCAAACTCAATATGGAGATCATTGAGTTTGATCTTAATTATGTTTTGCATAACTTGGCAAGTTTAGTGGGTATGAAGGCAGAGGAAAAAGGTCTTGAGTTAAAATTCGATGTAGCTTCTGATGTGCCGAAGGCTTTAAAAGGCGATCCATTGAGGCTTGGACAGGTTTTGTTAAATCTTGCCAACAATGCTGTAAAGTTTACTGAAAAAGGCGGTATAACAGTTATAATCAGACAGATAGAGTCAGATAGTGAATCAGCATTTATCCATTTTGCAGTCAAAGATACTGGCATAGGTCTTACAAAAGAGCAGAAGGGAAAACTTTTTCAATCGTTTCAGCAGGCAGATACATCAACTACACGTAAATATGGCGGAACAGGTTTGGGTCTTACCATCAGCAAGAAATTATCTGAAATGATGAACGGTGAAATTGGAGTAGATAGTGTGCCAGGAGAGGGAAGCACATTTTGGTTTACTGCCAAGTTTGGAATTGGGCAGGAGGTTGCACAAGATAGCATTTTTAACTCCGATAACTTTAAAGATATAAGTAAAAACGAGCTTCCTAATGGATTTGACAATATTCGAGGTGCACGCATCCTTCTTTTTGAAGATAACGAGATAAATCAGCAGTTGGCTGTTGAACTTTTAAATGAAGAGGGTTTTTTTGTTGATGTGGCAAATAATGGTCAAGTTGGCGTAGATATGCTCAAAAGAACAACAGATAAACCATACAATGTTGTGCTTATGGATTTGCAGATGCCGATTATGGACGGACGGGCAGCAACAAAAGAGATACGAACTTGGGAAGCTGAAAATAAGCAAAAAACTCAAAGTAATATACCAGAAGATAATGCCAATAACTTTGATGAGCAAATTCCCATTATTGCCATGACAGCAGATGCAATGGCTGGAGTTCGTGAAGAGGTATTAAGTATCGGCATGAACGATTATATAGCTAAACCGATAGAGCCATCAGAGATGTTTAAAACTCTCTTTAAATGGATAAAGCCAGCAAAACGCCCGTTACCTCAAGGATATATCAAACAGATAAACTCAAAAATAGAGGATTCGTCTAACTCACCTAACCAAGCTGCCCACGCTGCTAAAGAGATTGAGATTCCTAAATTAGATGGAATAAACACAGAGCTTGGTCTTTCGCGAGTAAACGGCAATAAAAAACTATATATAAATCTGCTTACAAAATTTCACAGAGATAATCAGAATATAATTCAAGAGATATTAAAAGCTGTTGAGCAAAATAACCAAGAACTTGCTGTAAGATTATCTCACACAATAAAGGGGGTAGCTGGAACTATTGGTGCAGAAGAGGTGCAAGCCATAGCAGGCAGATTGGAGGCAGATTTAAGGTTAGATATTAATGCAGATCACGCTCAATTAATAACAAAATTAGATGCCTCTGTAAGTCAAATTATCAAAACATTAGAAATGATTATTTTTGTACAAACAGAACAAAAAAATGCTGTAAATCAAGACTGTTCAAAACAAGGAGAATCTTGCTTGTTAGTCAAACTTTTAGAAAAACTTGGACAACCTCTACAAAGTAAAAAACCCAAGCCGTGCAAAGATATAATGGAAGAGATAAATACATTTAACTGGTCCGCAGAGATAAAATCTCAACTTCAAGAAATAGAGAGGCTTATTGGGAAATATAAGTTTAAAGATGCTTTTGAGATAGTAAAAGAGTTAAAGAGTAATCTTTAATAAAAGATGAGCTTATACAAATAGATATAAACATAGTTTAGGGAACAAAGATCGTTGTTCCCTAAACTATGACCTTGCTGGGTATAATTTAGGGCATTATTAAATTTTTATTCCTTATCATGGAAGCTAAGAATCCCTTTATCCCGAACAATTTACACTCCCAAATATTTTAGGAGACTCTAATGGTATGAAAGTTAAAAATATTAGTAAAAAACTCTATAATAAACCTTTTAGAGATACATTATGGCAAGTTCCGCTAATAATCTTATTGGCGTTTACTATCTCAATTACAACCAACTACCTTCGATCTGACAAAATACCACTTATAGGAAATTGGTCAGTTGATGCTCGTTTTTCTGACTCTAATGGCAAAACTCTTGTTATATCTTTAGAAAAGGCAAAAGAGCTTTTTGAAAATAATTTAGCTATATTTATTGATGCACGCCCAAAAGAGCAATATGAACAAGGGCATATTCAAGATGCTCTTTCTCTGCCTTGGCAGGAAGTTGATACCTACTTTATGGAAATCGCCCCTATTTTAGAAGAGAGAGTCTCTAATATGGAGAGAGTAAAATCAGATAATGGGGAAAATAAAAATATCAGTAATGCTATTATAACCTATTGTGATGGAGAATCATGCGAATTGAGCCATGAGCTTGCACTCTTCCTAAAAGAGATGGGATTTAATAATGTCCACATTATGGTTAATGGTTGGACAGTGTGGCATGAAGCTGGTTTGCCTGTAAGTGTTGAGATAAAATAGGATTAGTTAAGTTTTATAAATAGTTAAATATAAAAAATATGATTGATGGTAAAAAAATGATAAAAGAAAAAATTGATTATCAAAAGATATTATTTAATGTTTTACGTATACTTATGGGAATTATTTTCATATATGCAAGTTATGATAAAATTCTTAACCCACAAGCCTTTGCTAAAGCGGTTTATAATTACCAAATCATGCCAGATTTTACGATAAATATTGTTGCTTTATGGCTTCCTTACCTTGAACTTATAATTGGGCTTTGCTTTATTACAGGAATATGGTTACATGGAGCAGCAGTAATAAGTACATTTCTTATGGCAATTTTTATTTCTCTTATGCTATTTAATTTAAGTCGAGGGCTTAATATTAATTGTGGCTGCTTTTCAACTCAAACAACCCAAGATACAATCGGACCAATTACAATATTAAGAGATATAGCATTTCTTCTATCTTCTCTATACCTTACTTTACGGCTCTTTTTCTTTTCTAAATCTCAAGATTAAAAAAAAACAACTCTAAGTTACCAAAATTGATATGGATAAAACACAAACTACTCAAGATAGATTGCAACAACATCAGATTAAAGAGCATGAGACCCAATATAGGGAACTCATAGAAGCACTTAATGTTGGAGTGTTTCGCACAACTCCAGAGGGACTTCTATTCCTTCAAGCGAACCAAGCAACTGCAAATATTTTCGGGTATGACTCAATTGAAGAGTTCATGCAAACCTCAATGTATGATCACTATAAATATCCAGATAGAATGCGTAAGTGGTTAGAGAGGTTAAGAGCCAGTGGAGAGTGGAAAAACTTTGAAATTGATATGCAAAAAAAAGATGGAACTCAAATTTGGGTCTCATTTAATGTTACTGTGAAATATGATCAATGCAATGACAATGATTCTGAGTGTTATGAAGATTATAACGATAATAATGCCCCTTATGATATAAATATTTTTGGTTCAGCAGAAAAAGAGTTTTTTCAGGCTAAAATTACTAAAGATAAAGAGAATCTTGATAAAATCACTCAAGATAAAGAGCATCAAGATAAAGATAACCTTGATAAAATCACTCAAGATAAAATTAGAATAATAAAATGGATTGATGGAGTTGTTGAAGATATTACAGAGAGAAAGGAGGCTTTAAATAAATTAAAAAGGCTAAATGAAGCTTACGAACGCTTTGTTCCACAAGAATTTTTAAGAACTCTTGGCAAAAAGAGTATTGAAGAGGTTAAGTTAAACGATCGAATTCAAAAAAAGATGACCATTCTTTTTTCAGATATTCGTAACTTCTCTACTCTATCAGAGACAATGTCTCCTGAAGAGAATTTTAAATTTATAAATTCATATCTAAGTTACATGGGTCCGTTTGTTAGAAAACATAACGGGTTTATAGATAAATTCATCGGCGACTCTATTATGGCAATTTTTGGAAAAGATGCTGATGATGCAATATTGGCAGCAATTGATATGCTAAGGGAGCTAAGGGGCTATAACGAGGGGCGAAAACGGGCAGGATATCCTATGATTCAAATCGGCATTGGCATAAATACAGGAATTTTGATGCTTGGTATCGTAGGGGAAGCTGATCGTATGGAAGGAACTGTTATCAGCGATGCAGTAAACACAGCTTCTCGCTTAGAGCAGTTGACAAAAAAGTATAATACCCCTCTTCTAATAAGTGAACATACATTTCATTCATTGAAGAAAACTGCTGATTTTGCCATTCGATTTGTTGATCGCGTAATTGTAAAAGGGCGTTCTGAGCCTATAGCAATCTATGAGGTTTTCAATGCTGACCCACCTCAACTATTTGAATCAAAGCTATCTCATAAAAGTCTCTTTGAAACAGCACTTTACCATCTACGTTACCATGATATAGAGCATGCCAAAAGTATCTTTGATGTCCTCTTAAAAAAAGCTCCTGATGATCCATTAGCAAAAAGATACCAATCATTTACTGAAAATGATTATGATCATTTTTTCTCTCCTTGGAATAACAAAAAGGAGTTTGAGATCAAAGAGGAGCTTATGTGCGATATTCCTATAATTGACGATGCCCACATTGAGATGTTTCGACTTACCTATCTTTTAATGGAAATTATTAAACAAAATCTAAACAACGAGACAATTACAGAGCTACTAATTGAACTTAATAATATATCAAAAGAGCATTTTGAGACAGAAAAAGAGATGATGGAGCAAGCTGACTATCCCGAACCAGAGCTTGATCTCCACATAATGCTTCATAAAGAGTTTTTAAGTAACTCACAGTACGTTCTGCAGATGGCATCTCAGACAAATTACACTAAGAAATCAGAAGCTCTACATCTACTTTTGCGAATTGAAACTTTGTTTGTCGAGTGGCTTGTAAACCATGAGATCACTGCTGATAAACATTTTATAGCATTTATGATGGGGTTCAGATAACAACTCGACAATATTGTCGAATCTTTTCTTTAAATGTCGAACTCTAAGAGTTAAAGCCTACCTAATAAACCTTTCATATCAATTACTTATCTTTTTTTGCCCAATGGCATATATCTTGAATTTGAAATATTCATCATTTAGCACTGATGGAGATTTTCCATCAATATAAAGAGTCATTTTTTAAATATATATCAACTAAGTTCAAAGGACTAAATTCAAAGGAGTATGCAATGAAAAAGAATCTTTTTAAAGTTATGGTAATTGGAACAGTTATGGTGATGGTGGCTGCTGGTTCTGCTTTTGCAAGACGTGGTGGCATGATGGATAACAATAATAGTGGAATAAACAGCACTTCTAACAGTGCAACAGTTACAGATAGAGTAAACGGAGAGCCTCCACAAATACCTGGTGGTAGAGGAATGGAAGATTTTGAAGATAGTGGAATGGGTCATATTGTAGTATCAGAAGGGACAGCATTTAGCTACACAGGTGAAATCGTAGCTGTAGATGGTATTTTTGCTATTGATATTCTGACAGCAGACGGTCAAACTGTAACTATTCACGGCATAGGACCAAATGAATATTGGGAAACCCTTACAGTTGCAAGACCAGTTCTTGGTGATACTGTAACTATTACTGGCTACTCTTTTGAAGTCAATAATACTGTAAGAAATATCGCATTTACAGTTACAACAGATGGGCAGACAGTTGAAGTTAGAGACGCTGAGGGCAATCCCACATGGAGAAAGCCACTTATTGATGTTCTTTCTGGAACTCCCTTTGAATATAGCGGAAGTGTTACAACAGCAGAGTCAGGTTTTGGAACTCCAATGGTAATTACAACTGACGCTGGGGAAGAGATTGCTGTAAGAATAGGACCACCTATGTATTGGGAATCACTTGGAGCAACTCAGCCAGTTGTAGGTGATTATGTTACTGTAACTGGTTATGCTCTTACGGTAAATGATAATACAATATACTTTGCAGCTACAGTTAAAATAGGCGACAAAACTGTTCAACTTCTTGATGCTGATGGTAAACCTCTTTGGAAGCCGGAAGGTGGCAAAGGTAATGGTGGTAACTGTGGCAAAGGCGACTGCACTCCAGCAACAGAATAACCAACTCAATTGATAAATAATATATTAAACTAAACTACATGAAAGAGATTTGACAATTTTTATAAAGTTGTCAAATCTCTTTTATAAAAAGGTTCTAATCTCTGATATAGGTAATGATACACTAATAATATTGAAGTACCAGAAAATTTTTTGAACTATTTAACATTGTAACTAATGGGGGCAAATTATGGTTAATAGTCTCAGTGGTATAAGCAGCTATACCAACCAGATAAATATTCAATCAATGCAGCAGCACAGAGAAAAAATGTTTAACAAAGTTGATAATAGCGGTAATGGTAGTGTTGATCAGACAGAATTTGACGCTTTTGTTGTAAAATTATCTGAACAAAGTGGAACATCAATAAATACTGAAGAGACCTTTACGACTTATGACTCAGATGGAGATGGAACTCTGAATCAAGATGAGATGGATAGCTTTATGAAAGAAAATGCTCCTTCCCCCCCATCTCCTCCGTCAAGCGGAATGATGAATATGTTATCTCCTGAAGAAATGTTTAGCGATATTGATACGGACAGTGATGGTGGAATAAGCCAGACTGAGTTAGAAACTTTTACAGCAAAAATGGCAACAAACACAGGAGTCTCAATGAATACTGAAGAGACCTTTACGACTTATGACTCGGATGGAGATGGAACTCTGAATGAAGATGAGATGGATAGCTTTATGAAAGACAATGCTCCTTCCCCCCCATCTTCTCCATCAAGCGGAAGAATGCAGGAAGGAATATCTGCTTATACATCAGGAATAAACAACACTAACTCGACAACATCACTATTCACGAATCTATCTATCGAACTGTTAAAGCAGATAAATTCCGATTCATCTGCTATTGGTGATACAATGGATTTACAGAACCAATATACCTCTCAATTAATTCAATCTATGAGCAGTTATGGCAATAGTCAATATACATATTCGCCAATCAATCTCAAAGTATAACATAAACATCTTTTATTTCATATTCACTGGTAGAAATAGATTGTTTGAGTGCAATTGACAGATTACTATTGATTAATTTATTAAAATAGATTTGACAACTTTTTAAAAGTTGTCAAATCTATTTTTTTCAATGTGCCAAAAACTATAGTATCTGGTTTACAAACTATAATCTTTACAAAAAAGAGAGTTTGCTATGAATTTGTTTATCATTCGCTCAACTATCATTGTATCTATCTTTATATCTATATCTGTTAATTCATTTGCTGCAGAAATTATCTTTAACTCCTCTTTTGGGTACAACTCAAATCCAACCCTTGATTCAAGCTCTGCTATAGAGAGAGCCAACAGCGAAGATGATAATGATACCATAAGCAACGACTTAAATAATGTTGTTGGCAAAAAGGCAAGAAACTTACAAAATCCCCTGCTGCCATATAAACCAGACGATGAGCCAGAAGGTTCACTTTTCTCAACTCACACTCTATTTTTAGTAGATGAGTTTGTTGTAGCTGACAAATTTTCCATTGGCATTTCGCCCTCTGTGATATTTCAAAATTTTCTTGAAATATCAGATAACCACCAATTTAACTTTGATTTATATTTATCCCCTGTTGCTTCAGGTGAGAGATTTACCCCCTATATTTTTACAACTGCCTATTTTTACAGAGATTCAATGCTTAAACTTGACAGCAGAGACGAATTTACATTTGGTGCTGGAGGTGAATTTATCCTTTCAGGTAGATATACCCTTGCATTTGAACACTCATGGCAAAGGATAAACTACCTTGAAGAATCTCCTATATTTGCAGCCACAGGACGCGAACTTATATTTGAGCCTATAGATAGATTAATTGATAATTTAGAGCAGACTTACAGTGTTCGTGATGATGTAAATATGGTGTTAAAAACTCGACTTGATATTTTTATGCTTCCCTCTTTAACTACATCTATAGCTCTTAAATATAACTATTTAACCTCATCACTTGATGCAGAATCTTTCTGGCAATTAACTCCAGATATTAAAATTATATGGGATTTTGCAAACAAATGGCAATTTATGGCTTCTGCTCAATTAGATAGAAAAGAATTCTTGAGAATAGATGAGGTTCTTTCCCAAAGTGAGGATTATGCTTTAACCTCAATTATCAATAATATAAATCTTGATATAAATAAAAATAATAAACTTAGTATAAGAGATGTAAATTACACATCTTTTCTTAGTTTAAAGATATCCTATTTTTTAAACAGTTCAATATTTAATAGTAAATCCAATGCAATAGAGCGTAATCTTGGCAACAACATTGAGCTATTTACTGAAATTTTAACAGAGCATGGTCAATATCCAATAAATAGTGAATCCTATAACCAACAGGTGCTGCAATGCGGTTTTTCTTGGTCATTCTAACCATTATGAGCATAGTTACCGCAGTTGTTTCTAAAACAGAGGCAAGTGAAGAGCTGTTTTTAGTTAGGATTGTTTCCATAAATATTGAACAAAAAGAGTTGATTGTAGAGATGGTAGATAACGGCAGAACAGTTCAGAACTCTAAGGAAAAGCTTATCTACAAATTTGAATCTGTTCCAGAATCTATTATTCAAGAAAAATCTATTAAAAAAGGGGAGGTTATAAGGGTCTGGGGTAAAATAGATAGAATTAGTGGAATAGCCATTATAAGTGGAAGAATTGCGGGTCAATCAAACAAAATAGGTGAATATGATCCAACTGGCGTTCGCAAGCGTCTTAAAAAAAGAATTGATATTCATGGACCACCCATTAGAGGAATGTTACGCGGTGGAAGATAACAAAAAACAACCTCCATTGTGGATTGCTAATGCAGTAGTCTTTGCATCATTGTTTGCTGTGGTATGTGCCTATTTTTCATGGCAGATTCATCTTGTAAAGAACTCATTTCGCTTTCACGCAAATCAACATGCTGATGTTGTATCAAAAATAGTCAGTTTGAACGCTACAGCAACTATCGAAGCTGAAAAATCAATTGAAAATATCTTAAAAAATCTTCTTGAAAATACTGCCCGTTTTGTTGCCTACCTTGATATGGTTGAGCCTTTTACTACGGAAGAGCTAACAGCATTTACAAGAGAGAGTGGACTTGCAGGGATTAGTTTGCGATCAATTCAAACTCCAGAAAATTGGTTACCACACGATTTTAGACTCGGTTCTAAACTTTCAGGCGATTTTATTGAATGCTCTCCTCAAAACAATAACTCCTATCTCAAACATCTTAACAATCAAAACCTTTACCTACTTGTCTGGTCAGAACCAGATTACCCTGGTTGTATATTAATAGGAATAAACGATGGCAAAATTAAAACTATAACAGAGAGTATAAGTTTAAATAGAGTAATTAAAGCTATCTCTACGGTAAAGGGGATAAAAAACATTGATGTTAAAAACACCAATATAGGTAAAGCTCAAGATAGCAGTAAAAGCCAAGATATACAGATAAGTGTTGAGGTTGAGGAGAGTCAACTTACCAAGTCAATACAGCAGCTTACCATTGATTTCTATCTATTTAGCTTTTTTTTGATTATGGCTGGTATTATCTTATCGTTTGTGCTTCACCGTTATCAGACCAATGTTTTGAATCGTGTCAAAGAGTTTGAAAGAGAACTTGCCAAAGAGCGTGAAAATGCAACACTTGGTAAATCTGCTGCTGCAATTGCCCATGAAATACGAAATCCTCTAAACTCTTTAAGCATGGGTCTTCAGCGTCTTGAAATTGAAAAAGGGTGTGCTTCTGATGTCCATATAAAACTTGTAAGACAGATGTCTGATGCTGTAAAGCGGGCAAACAGAAGTGTTACAGGTCTTTTAAATTATGCACGCCCTCGAATCCCAAAAATAAAGCCTTTTATACTTGAAGATTTGCTTTTTGATATTTTAAATCTTTACCAAAAAAGATGCACTGCCCAAAAAATTGATGTAACTCTTGATATTCAATACCATGGAGAGATTAAAAGCGATCCAGAGCTTATGGAGCAAGTTATTGAGAATATAATCAAAAATAGTGTGGAAGCACAAATTGATGGAGGTTTTCTTGATATAGCTATAAATATTAAATCCAAAAGTGATAAGGAGTTAAATAGTTATAAATATCCAGTTACACTATCATTTAAAAATGGCAACTGCCCAATTGAACCTGAAAATACTCATAAAATTTTTGAGCCATATTTCACAACAAGACCAGAAGGAACAGGGCTTGGAATGGCAATTGTAAGAAATATCGTAAAAACTCTTAATGGCGAAATATCGATTAAAATAACAGAGTTACGAGAGATTTCCATAACTATAGAGCTGCCTTACACGGCTTATCAACAGGAAAAATAAATGTTTAACTCCAGACAGATAGAAAATAATGTAAATTTTTTTTTATCTCTTAAGCTCTTTTGTAATTGCAGGCACTATTTCAAACAGATCAGCCTCAACAAAGTAATTGCAGTTTGACATTATTGCTGCATTTATATTTTCGTTTATAGCGATTATTATTTTTGACATCTTCATTCCAGCAAAATGCTGAATAGAGCCTGAGACTCCGCAAGCAATATAAACTTTAGGGTTTACCTTTTCGCCAGTTTGTCCAACCTGCATACGATAAGGGACCCAGCCAAGATCAACTGCAACACGAGAAGCTCCAACAGCAGTCGATGATACCCCTAAATTCTCAATTGCATCTGCACAATCTTGCAAAATTTTAAAGTTTTCGCTATTTTTCATAGCTCGTCCCCCAGATATTATAACATCTGCTGCAACAAGGTCATTTCCAGAAGAGTCTCCTTTTTTGCTTTCAATAAGTTTTATTTTGCTTTTCTGTGCATATCTATTTTTAGCGATAAACTTTTCAATAATAATTGAAGATTCAATATTAAAACTCCCTTGTTGATCTTGGTCTTGATTATCTTGGTTTTCAATTTTCGGTTTAGATATTGATAATTTTATAGATGGCTCAATAGCATTTGGACGAATCCCAAATAGACGAATATCTCCAGTAACCTTTACAGTTGCAATAGTTTTTCCTGAATACAAAGATGTTTTAGCAAGATGAAAATCACTATTTAGATAAGAGCTATTATTGCTGTTACAAACATTGTTGTCATTGCAACTATTATCAGAGTTTTTAACAACATCAAGACAATCCATAACAAGCGGAGCTTCAAGCTGTGCCGCAATTCGCGGAAGAAGCTCTTTTCCAATTGGAGTTGTAAGAGCAAAAAGAGATGAGATTTCGTATGTAGTTAAAGCTTGTGTAAGTGCATCTGACCATAGAATTGGATTAAAACTTTTCTCATAGCTTCTCTGATTTTCGTGGTTATCAGAATCAATGGGTATAGATATATCAACGATTTTATCAATTCCATGCTTTTTAAGATGAGCTTTAAATGGTTCGACTTCTTCATTTATAATAAAGGCGTAAAGCTCTGAATTATTATCTTTTGCAGCACAAGTTATCATGCCGTAATTTGCCTCTTTAATTACTCCATCTTTAGTTTCTATAATGACAGCTGTTTTTTTCATTTTTAAATAACCTTCGCCTCTTCCTTGAGAATTTTGACGATTTCCTTTGCTATCTGTGAAGCATTACCTTTTATAGACTTTGGTGTCCGTTTTTCTGCAAAAAGCTCAAGGTCAATAATTTCTGTTTTGGCACCCTTGTTATCAGATTCTGAACCTTTAAGCAGATCGCTAAGAGTGAGAATCTTGATTTCACGTTTTCTTGCCTTTACTACATCAGGAAAAGTTGGATAAATTGGAGTATTAAGCCCTCTTCCAGCACCGATAATACAGGGAAGAGTTATTTCATAAACATCTCTGCCACCGCCTTCAGTGAGAGTTTCAACGATTACTTTACGATTTACAGAAAAATTAACGTCAGGTGCAAATTTCACCACATTATTGACCACAGGAAAGTTGAAATAAGCACCGAGACGAAACATGGTCTGCATTCCACCCATATCAATTGATTCTCTACCTGTAAAGATAATGGCTGGTTCTTGCTCTTTAGATTGATCTTCACACGCTACCTGATTACTACAATCTTGTTCAATAGCAGCTTTTAACGCCTTAGCTGTAGTAATGCTGTCTTGATGACGATCATCTGTTTTAATGAGAATGCCTCTGTCTGCACCCATCTCCATTGCAGATCGCACTGTCTTTTCAGCGTCAGATGTTCCAAGAGAGACTGCTATAATTTCGATTTGGTTTGATTGTTGGGCTTGACCTAAAGATGATGAAGCTCCATTTTGAATGAGATTTTTTTTTAATTTCACAGCCTCTGTAACTGCATACTCATCGTAAGGGTTTAAAAGAAAGGTTATTTTGTCGTCAATCTGGTTCTTATCGCGAACAACTATAGTTGCTGCCGAATCTGGCACATGCTTTACACAGACAAATATTTTCATAATCAATATCCTTGCTGGATAATCCGTCTGAATCACGGATTATAACAGATTAAAAGATTACACTGATTATAATAATATTTAGCAATTATCTTGTCGGTATTATCATCAATCCGTGCAATTTGTGTAATCAGTTTAATCAGTGATTCAGATAAAAAGAGGGCTTGTTTAAGCAAAACAAGCCTTCTTAAGTTTTATAAACTTATCATGTAAAATTTATCCATTTACAGAAAAACTTGAATTTTTGTTAATCTCTCTTTTACGGGAGAAGAAACCAACATTCATAACACGACCAGTATATTGATATTTAAACTGGAAAGGTGTTTTATCGTGATCAAGACCCTCTTTCTCACAGGCATTGATAAGTCCTGCCATCATTTTGCCTACAACTGGAGCATTTTTATATTGATTTCCGCTTGTGCCAACTGCCATATAAAAACCATCAAGATCAGATTTGTCATATACAGGAATCCAATCATCAGAGCAGTCATAGAGATCAACAACGCCTTTTGGCTGATTTGGAACAGGAAGTGTTGGGATTCTCTTTGCCCATCTGTAGCACTGAGCTTTCCACTGAGCTTCTGTCAACTGATTATCTCTTCCCGGTCCGCCTTTGCCAGCATAGAATTCATCTGGATCAACCCACTCTTGAGGATCGCATTTTGGATCTTCGCTGCCAATAAGAAAGGTGTTGCCAACTTCAGGGCGTGCATAACATGCAATATCGCCGTCAGATATGTGATAACCTTCATTGAGATAATCGTAATCATCTGGAGATGGGCAATACATAACTTCATGGCGAAGAGCTTTAGTTTTGATGTTGCAGCCTTCCCACACACCTTTTGCCATCTTATTGATTTTGTATGAGTGCGGACCACCAACATTAACAACAATTGGAGCGTCAATCTGAGTTCCATCTTTAAGTGTGATACCAACAACTCTATTGTTTTCACTTCTAATATCAACGACCTCAGCATTGAACATAAATTCGCCGCCTTTTGCTTCAGCAGCTCTCATTATGTTGTGTGCTGAAAGTGCTGGATCGTTCATATAGCCGCCCTCTGGGCAGAAGATACCGCCTTCAAGAAATTCAGTTGGCTCATCGTAAAATTTTGGGTCTTCAGGGCGTGTTACAGGCCAGAATTTATGAAGATCAACAGGCGGAACCATCTGTTTAATCTTTTCATTGTCCCACTCTTCATATTTTACGCCAACTTCATCGTAATTTTTCTTAACTTTTTTCCAGTCGTGTCCCTCTGATTTTAGAAGAAGAGAGCCTGTATTCATATATTTTGCAAGACCTTTTTCATCTTGAACATTATCAAGGTAGTTTTCCCAATCAAGCCAATATTTAAAACCTTCGTAAGCAAGTGCAACACCGTCAGCAGTTGAATAGTGTGCCCTTACGATTGCACACGAACCAGCAGTTGACCCTTCGCCAGCATCAGGGTTTTTATCAACGTTAAGTGTTTTGTATCCCATTTTGCAAAGTTCATAAGCAATTGGACAACCAATTACGCCTGCACCAATGATAATTGCATCATATTTTTTGTTCATTTTTTTGCTTTCTCCTGATGTTATATATATCTTATATATGAAAATAGTTGTCTGAATCAGGATTGTCTGGATTTAAGGATTTTCAGGATGTTTTTATCATGTTTATCTTTTAATCCTGACTATCCTGATTCTAAATTGAATTGTTATAAATTATTTAACCAAGATTTAAATTTATCTTCACCTGCTGGTTTTAAACCAAATTCTTCTCCAGCGTCCATTATAGCGTGAACCATATCTTTGCCATAACCTCTTGAAGCTGTAAAGATAATACCTGATTTTGCACTATCACGGCTTAAAGTTATAATCTGACATGGAATGTGAGACATTGGAGCTTGATATAAAAATGGAGTTGTTTTTGCAGAATCCATAAAATCAAGAGAGGTCAGTTTTTCTGTGATTGAAAAAACGTTTTTTCCAATTATTGCCATGCACATTCCAACCTCTGTGGTCTCTGTGTATGAAGACGAATTTTGTGGATCACACTTACAATCAGCATCACACTTGCACTCTGTTAGCATCTCATTTTTTTTGTTTGGCAGACAGAACACAGAAGCCTGAATTCTGTTCATTCGGTTAATTAACACGCCATCTTGAAGATATGATTCGCACAACCCTTGCGGAATTTTAATGCCAAAAGGTGTGATAGAGTCCAAATTTGAGCTTTGAACATCAAATCTTGTGATGTGGCTCAAGTCAACAAGATAATTATCATTAACACTTGATTGACCAAAAGCAGCTTGACCCTCTCCATCATATTCTAAAACTACTGTCCAGTTATCTCTTACTTCTGTTCTCTTTGGAGATGCTTTAAAAGCAACTGGCGAATATCTTTTAATCTCTACCATTGTTTTTTACCTCAACTTTTCATTCTTTTTCCGTCAGGGTCATAAAATGGCATTGGAACTACTGTGCCATAAATCAATTCACCTTTGCACTCATCTTCAAAAATCTGAATGCGTGTTCCAACCTTTGCAAGATGCGATTCAACCAAAGCCATACCAACCGCTTTATTTAACGTAAAACTGTCTCTTGCTGTGCAGACATAGCCACGAACTTTGTCATCAACAATCAAAGCACCATCTCTTGCAGCTCGTCCGTTATTCTCCATCTCAAAGCCAACCAATCTAAAACGTGTTGGATCATTTTCAGCTTGACGCAAGGCAACAGCACCGATAGTTTTTGCATCTTTTTTAGTGCGATCCCAAAGAAAACCAAGTCCCAAATCAAGAAGATTGGTTCTTTGCTCTGATTCTTGACCTAAAATGATGTGGCATTTTTCCATACGAAGCACGTTTTGAGCTTCAACACCGAAATTTTGGATATTGAACTCTTTTCCAGCATCTTTAACCATATTCCAGAGGCTAACCATATAAGATGATGGAACGTGCAACTCATAAGATAGCTCACCAACAAAGCCAAGACGCATAGCTTTTACTGGAATTGTATCCTTAATGATAAACTCTTTATAACCTGAAAATGGGAATGCAGAGTTGCTTACATCTTCACTTGTGATCTTTTGCAGAACTTTACGGGCATTTGGACCAGAGAGATTTATAACACCCATTGAATCAGTAAGATTAACAACATAAAAATCCCAGCCATCAAAACGGGTATGGTATCTTAACCACTCAATTGTAGCTCCTGCACGGGCAGTTGAGGTTGTGAAATAGTAGTCATTTTCAGCAAGTTTAACCACAACTCCATCATCAATTACACAGCCGTCATCATTGCACATTGCTGAATATTTGACTCTGCCAGTTTTTACTTTGGACATATCGCTTACATAGACTCTTTGAAGAACTTTTAAAGCATCTGGTCCATGAATGCGAAACTTTCCAAGTGTTGAGCCGTCAAGCATACCAACATTGTTGCGGACATTTTCAATCTCTTTTTTGCATGAAAAATCATCAGAAAAATATCTTGCACGCTCCCACACCCCAATTTTACGGAAAACGCCACCATCAGCTCTCTGCATCTCGTCCATTGGTGTGCGTTTCATCATTATATGTTTGCTGCCTGAATATGTTGCAATTAATGTTGGAACAAGCGGAGGACGAACATTTGTGGGTTTTGGAGTTGCACCTAACGACTGGATTGACGATGAACTTGATGACGAAAAACATTTTGAAGATGCTGCTGTATATTTTGCCACATAAAGAGGTAGATTATGTCCCGGAATACCACCCTGTCCAGGACCCGTGCCAGCAGATGTAAAGCGTTTGATAAGCTCTGGAACATCAAAGCCCATGTCAATTGTCTGTTTGATGTTTTTGATTGTGGTATCTTCATCAAAGCAGATAAAGGTTTTGCGGCCTTTTACTGGGGCTGTAACAAACTTGCTTCCGCGAGCTGGTCCTGGAAGCTCTTTGGATTGAGCTGTAAAAGATTCTATCTCAGATTTAAGAGCATCAACTTCTGTGTTTCCGTAAGATTGCGGCATAAGTTTACAATCTAAAGCAGCGTTCAAACCAGCAAGTTTGCCTGAAACCTCAATTGACAATGAATCTTCAAGTCCCAACATTCTTCCAGCAGCATGAGTCTTTTCTGGCATTGTGTCAGCTACAAAAAAATTTGTGTGGCTGTCATAGCGAAGTTTTGCGTGTGCAAGTGTTAGATGCCCATTAATAGGGGTTAATCCAGCAGATGCAACAACAAGATCGCACTCAAAGTCGCGGCTTATTGTTCCATCAAGAGTGGTCATTGTAACTTTATTCACCCGTTTACTGCCATGAGCTTCAGAAGCAACCCAACCTTTAAGGTATGGAATATTTCTCTTTGCAAGCTCAATCATCAGATATGGATTTTGACCATCTTCACGGACATCAGCAACGCAAATAATTTTCATGCCAAGGTCAAAGAGATCAACAGCAGCCTCAAGCCCTAAATCATGCCCAACGCTAAATACCGCCTTTTCACCAGCAAGGATTCCATAAGTTCTTGCAAGACGGTGAGCACAAGCAACCTGCATAACACCCGGACGCTCATTATTTTCAAAAAGAAGTGGTCTCTCAATACAGCCAGCAGCAACAACAACTGATTTTGCACGAATTTCAATATAACGCTCATTAAATTTATCGTTGTCTCCACCAATCTGAAAACCAGTAACTAAGTTGTTTGTGTATGTGCCAACCACTGAAGTGTGTTTAAAGACTCTTATATTAGCGTGAGATTCAACCTTTGAGGCAAGCTCTCTTGCACGGCTGTAAAGCGGTTTGCTATTTTTATATTGTGCATCTTTGTAGTCAAATGTTCTGTAGTCAAAAAAACCTCCAAGCCAAGGGCGAGACTCCATAATAATTACACGCAACCCTTTATCTGCCGCAGCAAGTGCGGCATTCATACCAGCAGGACCACCGCCGATTACAACAACATCAGCACTTGGAAAAATCTGGTCAAATTTTCCTGGCATCTCAAAATCAGGTGAAAGAACGCCAAGACCAGCAGCTTTTCGTATCTGCTTCATGGCAATAGGCCAGATAGATGCTGGTTTGTGCATGGTTTTGTAGTAAAAGCCTGCTGGCATCATCCAATCTAATTTGTCAATGAAACCCATCATGTCATTTTCAGCAGAGCCTTTGACATTCTGCTCTTTCACCTTCATACCCTGTTTTACAAGGGTGTTTTCAGTTCTGACATTAGGAATGCCATCTATTTCCATGCAGGTATTGCTACATTCACCATCAAGACTGTAAAGTCCTCTTGGACGGTGATATTTTAAACTGCGTCCAAAAATTCGTACACCATTATGGTAAAGAGCAGTTGCTACAGTATCACCTTTGACACCCACATAATCTTTACCTTTATAATCAAAGACAACTTTATTGGCTGGATCAACTCTTAAGGTTGGAAGTTGATTAATTCTGGTTATCATCTGTCAGCCTCCGATTTTGCAACTTCAATTTTTTGCTTATTGTTTGGTTTTTCTTTATCATTTGTGTGCCTCCAGTGTTGCAACCTCAACATTCATCACACTATCTCTATGAATGGTAAACCATGAGCCGCAGCCGTCTTTGTGAACCCACCACTCTTTCTGCACCCCTGCAACACATTCATTCAAATGGACATATTCACACCATCTTTGAGGGGTTAAACCGTCCTCTTCTGGTCTTGGTCCTTTATCTTCCCCGCCAAATCTAAACTCATATCCGTCTCTTTTTCCGCAAATCGGACATGTTATTGTTAAAGACATCTTCTATTTCTCCTTAAATCATAAGCCCATAACACCAATTTTTCCTAAAGAATAAAGCATCAGTTAAGTTTAATGGGTTGGGCAAATTTTTAATTATTCGGGGTATAGGTTACAAGTTCTGCTGTTTCACCCATTAGTTTATGCTGCTCATACCTTCTTAAATTAAAAGGTTTGATCATATCTGGAGCTTCGCCTTTTGCAATAAATTCTGCCATATATTTACCAGAAACTGTGCATGATTTAAAACCAAAATAGCCCCAGCCGCAGTTCATAAAAAAGCCTTTAATCTGATCATTTCCATCTAAGATCGGTGCCATATCAGGTGTCATATCTGCAAGACCTGACCAAATCCTCATAAATCTTAGACCTCTTAAACATGGCAGAAATTCTGACAAAGCCTCTGCTTGATGTTTGATATAATGGGCTGTTGTTTGGGTTGTGTAGTTGGGCCACTGATCCATGTGGGCACCTGTTGCAATTTCACCTTTTAAGGTCTGGTTTGCATAGCAGTGATAAGCTCCAGATGATACAACATGGTTTAAAAGTGGTTTAAGCGGCTGGGTTACCATTGCCTGAATGGTTAAAACACTTATCGGCAACTTTATTCCAAGCATTCCATAAATAAGTGAGGCAGAATATCCACCAGCAGAGATAAGAACTTTGCTTGTGTTGATTGTGCCACGACTTGTCTCAACTGACACGATTTTGCCGTTTTTAGTGTTGACAGCAGTAGCTTCAGTTTGCTGATGGATTTGAACACCATATTTTGAAGCACCTTTTGCAAGTCCCCACACCACAGCGTCATGCCGAACAATACCACCAGGTGGGTGAAACATTGCTCCATGAATAGGAAAGGTTATATCTTCTGAGATATTTAGTGCTGGAACAAGCTCTTTTGCCTCTTTTGCATCAAGTAAATGGCTCTCAACACCGTGAAACTGTGCAGTTGCAATGGTCATTCTGGCAGCTTTCATTGCAGCTTCACTGTGCATGAGGTTAAGGTTTCCGCAGTTGTTGAACATAAGGTTATAATCTAACTCTTTTGTCAAAACTGGCCACAGGTCTAATGCTTCCTTATATAAAGGAACATTATACTGTGTTCTCTGATTGGCACGGACAATTGCTGTGTTTCTGCCAGCACCACCAAAACCAATGTAGTTTTTCTCTATAATAGCTACATCAGTAATACCATGCTCTTTTGCAAGAAAATAGGCAGTGGCAAGGCTATGTAGTCCGCCTCCTATGATTACCACATCATAACTTGATTTTAGTTGGGTTTTTTCTCCCCATAATGGTTTGTATTTACCAAACATAAGCCTTCTCTTAAAATTTAATGTAAGGTTATTAAAATGGTGATTGTATAAAAATTTTTGTGCAAAATTCTCAATAAAGATTTACTTATTTAATATCAATAATGAAAAACCAGATACTCAATGAAATGAATTATGTCAAGAAATATTTCTTTTCAAGAATGTAATGCTTACACCAACTCAAGTAACGCTACAGATTCAATATGAAAAGTGTGGGGAAACATATCAACAGGCTGAACCTCAACAACTTTATATTGGGACTGAAGCATAGAAATATCACGTGCTAAAGTAGCTGGATTGCATGATACATAGACAATTTTTTTAGGTGCAAGTGCAATAACCTGCTCCACAACATCTTTGTGCATACCCACCCTTGGCGGATCAATAATCATAACATCGCATTGTTTGTGTATAGATGGAAGAACATCCTTTATATCTCCAACATGAAATGAACAATTTTGAATACTATTTAATGCAGCATTTTTATTTGCATCTTGAACCGCACTTTCAACAATCTCAATCCCTGTTACCTGTTTAGCATCTTTTGAGAGCCAAATAGGAATTGTCCCAGTCCCTGAATAGAGATCAAGAACATGCTCGCTGCCTGATAAATCTGCATACTTAGAGACTAATGAGTATAAAGTTTCAGCTCCTTTTGTGTTGGTCTGAAAAAACGAATTTGCTGAGATTTCAAATGTGAAATCGCCAAGTTTTTCCTTAATAGAGTTCTCACCAGCAATAACTTTTTCATACTCACCAACTGAAATTGAAGCCTTTTTTGATGTGATATTATTAATAACTGATGTAATTTGAGGGTATTTATTCATTAATTTGTGAGCTAATGGAGTTAAGATATTATCATTTTCCTGCTTTGTAACGATATTCACCATCCAAGTTCCAAAGGCAGCAGAGTTTCTAAGCATCACAAAACGCCAAAAACCTTCGTGGCTTTTAAAGTTGTATGCTGGCAAGCCAGACTCTTTAATATATATTCTAATATCATTTAAAATTTGATTACCAATATCAGGTTGAATTAGGCACTTTTCAATATCTATAATTTTATCAAATGTTCCCGGAACATGAAGCCCCAAACCAAAATCTTTTTTAATTTCAATATTTGCAAGCTCTTCAGGCGATAACCATCTGCGATCACTGCACGAGAACTCCATTTTGTTTCTAAATCCAAAAATATTTTCAGATGGAATAACATCTTTAACTAAAATGCCCTTTAGTAGCCCGATATGTTCAAGAGAGTCGATAACATGCTGCTTTTTATATTTAAGCTGCTCACTATATGGCAACGCCTGCCAACGGCATCCGCCACAGTTCCCAGCATAAGAACATGGAGCTTTTTGACGCAGAGGCGATGATTCAATAAGCTCTAGAAGCCCCCCTTCTGCATAGTTTTTCTTTTTTCTGGTTATTCTAACTCTTACTTTGTCCCCGGGAAGTGTTCTATCAACAAATATTGGAAAGCCGTCAGGTTTTGCTATTCCCATACCGCCAAATGCAAGGTCAATTATTTCAAGTTCTGTGGTTTTTCCTTTTTGAAATGCCATATATTATTCCTATAAAACTTATTCTTGTAAAATTATTAAATCTTTATCTTGATCTTTCTCTCTATAATGGAGAAAGATGTTAAAAAGAGTAAATGAAGGTTCCTGCCGCAAAAAAAGAACAGAGTATGAGCAAGTGCTTCGTAATCAAAAAAGTGGTGAAAACATTATTGGCTTGAACTCTTATATTATTTGTGCCATAAAAACAAGCATCAGAAAAGAGACAATATATCAATAAAATTTACATTTAATAACAAAAAATAAAAATGAAAAGAGACAATATATCAATAAAATTTGCATCTGATAATAAAATGATTAATGGAATGCTCCATCTTCCTGATAAAGAAAAATATCCATTCAATTCAAAGACTCCACTTGTGGTTGGCTCTCATGGTCTTGAAGGTTCAATGGAGTCAGCAAAACAGCAGCTATTTGCACAGATTTTGCCAGAAAATGGTTTTGCATTTTTAAGATTTGACCACAGAGGTTGTGGAAAGAGTGAAGGAAATTTTGTTGAAGATACTTCGCTTTTAAAAAGGGTTCAAGATATGCTTTGTGCAGTTGACTATACCCTTAGCCTTAAACTTACAGGTGAGCAGATTTTTCTCTTTGGCAGTAGCCTTGGAGGCTCAACCTGTATTGCAACATGGTCAAAACTTGTGAATAAAGGATTGATTCCATTAGGAGCAATTTTATGTGCTGCCCCAGTTAATAGCCTAACAATCCAAAGAATTCCATTAAATGGCAATGAACATCGCCCTACCCTTCCAATGAGTTTTTTTGAGGAAAATCTTCTATTTGACCTTACAGATAAAGCAAAAGATTTGAGTAATATCCTTATATTTCATGGTGATAATGATAAAACAGTGCCAGTTGAGAATGGCTACAACCTATATAATAATGCAAAAGAGCCTAAAAAATTGATTGTTCTAAAAGATGGGGATCACCAAATGACAAATAGAGATGACCAAAAGCTCTTTGAAGTTGAGTCATTGGCATGGTTAAAAAAGGGTTTTATATAATCTCTCGCCGCAAAATATCCATTGCTTTAACGGCAAACATCTTTTTATTCATAGCTCTATCCCCAAAAGTGAATTGGAAACGGTATCCTTTTGTAAATACTTTTCCATTAATATCTTTACCAGCAACTCCTATACAGATTGTTCCAACCGGTTTATCTTCACTTCCACCGCCAGGTCCAGCAATGCCTGATGTTGCAACTCCATAATCTGCCCCTGCAATATTCATAACTCCTTGTGCCATCTCTTTTGCGGTCTCTTCATGCACAGCACCGTATTTGATAAGGGTATCAGGATTTACTCCAAGAATATTTATCTTTGCTTCATTTGAGTATGTAACTGCCGACATAAGAAAATAGCTTGAACTTCCAGCAACATCAGTGAGCATACTACCTATAAGCCCGCCAGTGCAGCTTTCAGCAACAGCAACAGTTTTTTGTTTTAAAGTAAGGAGTCTGCCAAGTTCTTGCTCCATGTTAAGTCCTGTGTATGAAAAGATATAATCACCAAGCCTTGATGAGACCCAATTTCCAGCATCAGCCATAGCTTTTTCTATAGAGAGATCACCCTTATTCTCTTTTACATTGAACTCAGATTCTTTTTTACTTCCAAAATCTCCCACATTTCCGCTAAATTTTACCTCAATCAACGGTATAGATGCCCTAAACCCAAGTTTAAGATTTGGAAATTGTTCATTAAATCCTTTAAGTTTACTACTGATTTTTGATTCTGACAGTCCAAATAGTTTAAATCGTGTAATGAAATTTCTTGAGCTGTCTATATTAATATTTTGAAAAAAACGTTTGTTGATAATTGGCAAAACACTTTGTTCATACATTGGTTTCATCTCTCTTGGCACACCCGGCATAAAAAAGAATATGGTTTTACCAAGCTCTATATGAAATCCAGGGGCTGTTCCATAAAAATTTTCCATCACACCAGCACGCGAAGGGAGCATTGCCTGTTTTATATTATCATCTGATAAAATCCAGTCTCTTTTACTGAAATATGATTTCATAGAGTCCAATGCAATCTGATTAAGAGAGATAATATCGCCAGATGCAAGGGCTGCTGCTTCAGCACTTAGATCGTCAGAAGTTGGACCAAGACCTCCAGTAACTAATACAATATCTGCTTGCTTTTGGCTTGAATCAGCTCTTGTTGCTATCTCCTTTATTATCCTTGCAATATCTTCAATACTATCACCTACACAACTAATACGAAGAACCTCAATGTCAGATTCTCTCAATTTACGAGATAACCAACTTGAATTTGTGTCGTCAATATCACCCCATAAAACTTCATCACCTGTTGATAGAATCTCAGCTTTAATGCTTTTGTTAGTCATATTATTTTTACTCCAAAATAGGGATAAGAGATATATTTTTACTCAGGAATTTCAATACAATCTTAAATTGTAGAGACGCACGGCCGTGCGTCTCTACTTATGCGAAAAATCACTCTTTATCCAAATCTCTATTCTATTAAAATGAAATCAAGGTTCAATTCAAGTTTACAAGAACTCTATTTAAACCTAACCCTTGGATCGACAATGGCAACGCAAATATCAGAAAGGATATTGCCAATCATAAACAGCAGAGATGAGATAACCAAAATTCCCATAACTACTGGATAATCTCTATCTACAACAGATTCATAACCCAAAAGCCCCATGCCATTAATATTGAACACTTTTTCAATTAAAAATGAGCCTGTCAAAACAACAGAGATATTATTTCCAAAACTTGTTGCAATTGGAATCAGACTGTTTCTTAAAGCGTGTCTAAAGATAGCCTGTTTAAATGATAAACCTTTAGCAACTGCGGTTCTTACGTAATCGGCAGATAACTGATCCATAAGAGTGTTTTTCATAAGAAGAGTCATCACAGAAAAAGAGCCGATTATATATGCAGACAGTGGTAAAACAGTATGCCATAAAATATCTCTTATCTTTTCTGTAAGTGAAAGGTCGTTAAAAATATCAGAGGTAAACCCGCCTAATGGAAAGATGTCCATGCGAGAAGCAAAAAGCACAAGAAGCATCACTCCTGCAACCCACCCGGGAATGGCATATCCCACAAAAATCACAATTGAGGTGAGGTTGTCAAAGCCTGTGCGATGTCTTACTGCCTTTGCAATTCCAAGAGGGATACAGACCCCATAAACAATCACCATTGTCAAAAGTCCAAAATAGAGTGAAATTGGAATACGCTCTTTTATCATATCCCATACAGGATCGTAGTATCTTGTTGAGCTTCCAAGATCGCCTTTTAAAACTTTGGATAGCCACAGCCAATAACTTGTTATTATTGGCTTATCAAAGCCATAATACTCTTTAAGCTGCTGAATCTGCTCCTCTGAAAGTGGTTGCCCTGAATTTTCTCTGCCTGCCCCGCGTGATAGTCCGCTGCCACCTTCTGTCTGCATCTGGCGAGCTTGAGAGATCATTCTCTCAACAGGACCACCCGGCACAAAGCGAGTAATTGCAAACACCATGATAGTAATGCCGATAAATGTTGGAATAATAAGCAGAAATCTTCTTATAAAATATGCTGTCATTTAATTTTTATAGTTGTTATTTGTAATGATTTGTAATTGTTATTATTTCAGCTTCATTATCAATTAATATAAATACCGCCCTGTATTTTAAATCTAATCTAAATGAATATATTTTTAAGTGTTTTGGCTCTAAAAGCTCAACATTTAAAGATGGATGACTTATATCTTGTTCAAATAACTTTTCTGCTTTACGAAATTTTCTTTCAAGCTTGTGGATACTAAGATATTGTTTTATACTCTCTTTTAAAGGCTTGATTTTCATTTTTCAAGATACACCGTTGATGTTTCTAAACCTTCTTTTACATCGTTAACGAAATCTTGACTATAACCAGCTTTTGTTAATTCTTTTACAACAGAATCAAGAGACATTTGTTTGTCATACTCTTCTAATTTAAAATTCTCTTTTCTAATTATTATCTCAACATTTCTAAAAAGTAGCTCTTTTATTATGTCTAAAAGCTTATGGTTAATATCATCGTTTTTTACATTAAGAATTGCCTGCATTTTGATGTCCTATTTTAAATGTTTTCAAGATGATGGCAGCCAACCATCTGAAAGAATATCGCTAACAGACCAAAGGCATATTTCAGGAAAGTTATCTAATCCAGTCTCTTTTGATGCTTGATAAACAGCATCTCCCCATATAATCTCAAGCCATTGAACATCATCTAATTTTACTTTCAGACTTGGCACCTCTTTTAGATGGATAGAGATTGCTTTTCGTTGATTACGGATTGTTAGTTGCCAACTTCTGCTTTGGCATTCAGGTTGAAATTGCCATTTAAGAAGATGTGCTATCAAAACGACCATACGGTTGGCAAGCTCACGTTGTTCAATTTTACCTACATCCTCTATCTCCTCTGCAATATGTTCAATATCCAAAAACTCAAACTTCTTATTACGAACTAACCACGCCTGCTCATTTGCCCATGCAACAATGTCTGTTTCATAATCAATCAATGAGCAGTTTTCTCTTTGTAGAGCCTGATGAGCAGTCATAGATTTTGTCCTCAAACATTCTTGAATAATATTAGCCCGGCGATAAATCGCACGGCTAAGGAGTGTAAAAAGTCCAGTAAAGTGGACTGTAATAACAATTAGCTCAACACAGCCACGCCCGACAAACTCCAAAAGTACCGCTCACGTCCTGCTTGGTCTGGTGCAGCGTTTGGTTAAAATGATGTTTGCTAAATCTTTAAACTTACATGCTCATCTTTCACGCTACCAGAACACCACTTTGAGCATAATCTACTATCAGTGATTTTTCATTTTTCCACTCTTCAGGCGTAAAAGCAGTTGCGTCAATAGGAGCAAAGACCTGATAAATAGCTTCCGTCAAAATATCAATGCGTTCCCAATAGCTCATATCAGAAAAACTTGATGAGATTACTATCAAATCAATATCGCTATAGTCACGGGCTGTATTAACAGCATGAGAGCCAAACAAGATAAGTTGATCAACTATTATGTTAATTGACTCTAATGCTTTCTTGAATTGCCTGATTTTCTTTAAAACTGCGTCTTGATCCATTTCAATAATTCCTTGCTTTTATTAAGAATATTGTTTGTTACTTCTTCCGTATATACAGCCTGTAATTTTGCCATATCATCAGGGTAACGAGTGGCAACGCTTGCTGTATTCAGCTTTACAATAAATTTCTCTAATTCCTGTTCCGGCTTTTTTTCAATTTTTTCTAACAGATAAAGCAGGTTATGTGTTTTGGGAGGAACTTCATTAAAGCTTTTATGATAAAGACCTTTCAACGCCTTTTCAATGGACAGATGACTCATAAAGACAGCATAAAAATAACGCCCACTGTTTTGCATAACATCGGCAGTATCCATATCATAATCAGCCTGTTTAAGCCATTCTTCATGTTTATCACTCATTTTATATCCTTTTCGGCGTATAGTGGTAAGAACCTGCCGATGATACTATTTTAAATAACATTATTTAAAATAGTATCAGATTGTTAAGTTGAATAGCCTGAAATTATGGGTTAATATTTTTTGATTGGATATTTGACTAAAAAACACCGCCTTATATCTACCCATATCAGCAATTCTAAATTTGAAATTTTATCCTGTTTTAGGGATTTTGAGTTGTTCGAACATAAAGCTCATCAGATGATCCCAGCTATTAAAGAAAAGGTATTTTGTCAATGTGGCGGTGGATGTCGAAGAAGTTGGCACCTCTTTTAGATGGATAGAGATTGCTTTTCGTTGATTACGGATTGTTAGTTGCCAGCTTCTGCTTTGGCATTCAGGTTGAAATTGCCATTTAAGAAGATGTGCTATCAAAACGACCATACGGTTGGCAAGCTCACGTTGTTCAATTTTACCTACATCCTCTATCTCCTCTGCAATATGTTCAATATCCAAAAACTCAAACTTCTTATTACGAACCAACCACGCCTGCTCATTTGCCCATGCAACAATGTCTGTTTCATAATCAATCAATGAAAATTTTTCTTTTTGTAGAGCCTTATGAGCATTCATATATTTTGTCCTCAAACATTCTTGAATAATAATTAGCCGAGCGATAAATCGCACGGCTAAGGAGTGTAAAAAGTCCACTAAAGTGGATTGTAATAACAACGAGTTAACCGGGCTTCGCCGGCATGTGGCGAAGCTCCGCTTGAACGCCGGGTTATGACTTCACTTTGGGCAGAGTTGACAACACATTTTGAACCCACTTGTTAAAGCCTCCACCCTTTTCATAGGTGAATATATCAAAATCTTCTGGGTACAATTCTTTGAATTTTTGATTGAACTCCGTTTCTACATATTCACCGCTTATTGAGACAAGAACTTTTCCCAGCTTTTTGTTTATGTCTTTCAACAAGTGTCCTTTTTGCTTTCTGGGTAACTTGACATCCTCCCCAAAAGTTTGGAGCTTTCTAAACGACAGTTCCTGAACTGCGTACACCTTGTCATTCATCATAAGCCTCCAAAGAATGTCTTTGGATTGTTGGCATTTGAATTTTCCAAGCTCTTCCGCTGCCTCTAAACGATTTTTGTAGCTCGTCTTGTCAGATGCCTGCTTCTTCAGCACCTCAATATTTTCAGGAGTAATATTTTCCATCAGAGTCCTCTCGTTGATTGGTGAAGGCATAACGTCTGGGGTAACCTGCTGCACTACCAAGCTTTACCGCGACAGCACCGCCGACGTTCTAGCAGTCAGGTTGACCCCATTGTTAGACAATTTTTGGTTTTCCATATGCAGAATCACTAAATAGAGAGTGATGCTCATCAGGATCAATTAGTAATTCTTCAGGTAAATTTTTAAATAAAGCGAATTCTTCAACCATTGGTTTAAACTTTTCAACACCATATTTGCTTAGACAATTATAAAATAGTAATAACAACTCAGCGTCAGATAATTGAGCACGTACTAAGTTGGTGTAGAAACGCTTGTCTGCTACGGAACTTCTTTTTACAAACTTGATAATATTATATAGGTAACGAAAGTAATGACCAATTTCGTGCCCAATATTTGGATAGAAATTATTGTATATTTCTGACGGTTCAAGAGAGGGATTTTTGTTTTTTTGGCCCATGTAATTATTTTTAAATCTGCTGTAAAAAATCACAAAACAATCTCTTCCAGCTGTCACTCTATCTTTAGATGTTAAATCAATAGAATTGATTATTTCATTATGTAATCGAAGCAATTGAAAGAAAGTATTCTCAAAATTTTGTAATTTAAAAGTTTCGTTTTGTGCTTGAAGTTGTAATTTTTGTCCCTCTAACTCGTTTCGAGTTAGCTCAAGTTCTTTACGTTGCAATTCAAGCTCTTGACGTTGTAATAAAATTGCAAAAATAACTCCTGCAAATGCAAAACCAGAAAATAACGCATTAATGGCACCAAACATGTCGCCAAAAGTACCTCTTTCGTCAACTCCATTAAGAGTTATGCCTGAAATAAGCCAAACAAAAAAAATAAGGATCATAAGTTTGTAAAGTGAATTTAAAGTTAACTCCTTAATATTTTGCATATACTTTTCTCTTTTAATGGCTAACGCTCGCATAACCGGCTGGTAAAAGCTGTATAGCGAAGCGGCACAGATTTTACCAGTCCGAGTTGATGCTGTTGTTAGGTGAATATTTATCTTCATGTATATCTTCGCTAAAGAATCCCATCCAAAACGCCCCGTTAAATAGAAACATAATAGTAAATAGAAAAGCGATGAAAGGGATAAAAGGAAGAATAACTTCGATAGTAAATGTTTGAATACCGAAATATTGAAAAACATGCTTGATAGCACTAAAAAATAAAGATACCGGCAAGATGAATACAAAGAGAATAGCTGATAATGCCTTCCTAAAATAGTTCATAAAATTATTAAGTTCACGTTCACTGACTCTTTTCTTCATTATTTTACACCTCGCCCTATCTATGAAAAAGATTTCTAAACTTTTTTCCAGCCTCAAATGCTTTAGCACCGAAAAAACTGTATAACGACGTTGCGAATCCAACTGCACCAATAGAGGCTATGGAGTAGCCGACAACCATATCTATACCAGGAATCAAAGGGGTAAACATTGCCATAGTCGATACCGCAAATGCATATTTTTTATTTCTTTCGTTATTGTTTGATATGATTATATCGTTTTTGGCTTTTGAGATTTGAACTGATGAATTTGCTTGAGCTTTCATGAGCAACGCTATATCCCTAGCTGATAACCCTCTATCAACAAGAGCTAAGGTTAGGTTCGCTTGATGAATGGTGTCTGATGGCTCCTTTCCATATGGATCAATTCTTTCTATAGCAACTTTGTTGGGTCTACTATTATGAGGAACAAGAACCTTTGTATTTTCACCGTCTCTCAATTTACCCCCTTTTTAGTCTCTACAGCACCTCAATATCACCTAAGCATTGATTATCAGGTCTTTTTTACCTGAAAACACCTTAAATTCACTATTATCAAAGCGATTTGACCTGATAACACTCTAAATCCCAACTTATCAGGTCAATGCTTCAAAAATATTATTAGCACCAATAAATAGCTTGTTACTACATGTAGAACATAAGAATAGTATCCGTATCTCAATTAATTCGGGCTAAAGCTAAAAAATAAGCGAATAGGGAGATATTATATATCATAAACTGAGTTAAGAGCATCAAGCAGATATTCTGGCTTTGTGCCGCCAGCTTGAGCCATATCAGGTCTGCCACCACCGCCACCACCAACTATTGCAGCGGCTTTTTTAACAATATTTCCAGCATGAAATCTTCCTGTCATATCTTGAGTAACCACACAGGTCAAAAGTGCTTTGCCAGCAGATTCAGCCCCAAGAAGCACAACGCCTGAGCCAATTTTTGCCTTAAATTTGTCTGCCAAATCACGCATCTGGGAAGGGTTATCAATATCAACTTTTTTTGCAAGAACCTTTACTCCATTTATGAGTTTCATATCATTGTCAATATTATCAACTGATTTTGAGGCTATTTGAGCTTTTAGGCTTACAATCTCTTTTTCCGCAGATTTGTGGTCATTTATAAGAGTCTCTATTTTTGCATAAAGAGCAGAACTCAAAGATAGATCGCCATGTGCCTGAGCTTTGACAAGATAGGCACTTTTTTGCAGCATTGTTATATTTTCTTGAACATACTCCAAAGCCTTAGCACCTGTTAAAGCTTCAATACGTCTTACACCTGACGCAATTCCAGACTCTGAAATAATTTGGAAAAATCCAATATTTCCAGTTCTGCCTGTATGAGTTCCACCGCAAAGTTCACGGCTAAAATCGCCCATTGATACAACACGAACTTTATCTCCATATTTTTCTTCAAAAAGTGCTGTTGCCCCTGATTTTACAGCATCTTCCATTCCCATCTCTATGGTCTCTAATGGGACGTTTTGCCTTATGTGATCATTTACATATTTCTCAATTGCAAGAATCTCCTCGCGTGAGATGGCTGAAAAATGTGTAAAGTCAAATCTTAACCGTTCGTTTGTAACAAGAGAGCCTGCCTGCTTAACGTGATTTCCAAGAACTTTGCGTAAAGCTGAGTGTAAAATGTGAGTTGCAGAGTGGTTTTGAGCAGTAGCAGCACGGTTATCAGCATCAACTTTAAGCAAAATATCTTTATCTTTTTTTAATATACCGCTCTCAACAACTCCTCTATGAATCCTAATGCCAGATGGATCAGAAATTGTGCTGTTAATTCTAACTCTAACTCTCAACTTGCCATCTTTTGGGCATGTTATATCTGCTGAACAGCCAACCCCTTCTAAAAATCCACAATCTCCAGCCTGTCCGCCAGATTCTGCATAAAACGGTGTTTTTTCTGTTACAATCTCAATCTCTTTGGAAGCCAAATCGTTGGAAACTGATTCAGCACAAACTTCATCAACTGCCTTTCCATCTTTGACAATCAGCAAAATCTTTGATTGAGTCTCAAGCTCATCATATCCTGTAAAGATCGTCTTGACTCCTTGAGATGTGAGAGTTTTAAAGGCTTCGCCAACACCAGCAAAGGTTTTAGAGCTTTTTGAACGTGCTTTTTGCTCGTCCATTGCTTTATGGTAACCAGTCATATCAAGTGAAATGTCAGTTCCTTTAAGCACATCAGTTATAATATCAACTGGAAAGCCAAAGGTGTCGTAAAGTTTAAATATAACATCGCCTGACAACTCTTTTTTAAACTGATTATCTGTAGATTTACTCGCTTTTTTCTCAATCTCATCAATAGTCTCTTTTAACAGCCTAAGCCCTACATCAAGAGTTTCAGAGAACTTTATCTCCTCATTTTTAACAACATTTAGGATAAATTCAGCAGAATCTTTAAGTTCTGGGTAAGCCTCGTCCATCATCTCAAATACAGTTGCAACGGTTTCATGTAAGAACGGCTCAGTAAGTCCAATATAACGACCATACCTGATAGCTCGCCTCATAATACGCCGTAAAACATAACCCCTTCCTTCGTTAGATGGCAAAATACCATCACAGATAAGAAATGCCGCTGCTCTGCTGTGATCTGCAATTACCTTTTTGGCAACTTCACTCTCTTTGTCAGAAACGCCACTTCCTCTGTAGCTCTCTTTTTGAACAACTTCACCATCTTTGGAATCTTCCTGCCTATTTCCTGAGCGTTTTGCAACTCTATCCATAAGATCAGTTACTTTATCCATAATTGGAACAAAGAGATCAGTGTCGTAATTGGTTGGAACATTTTGAAGCACGGACACAATACGCTCAAGCCCCATACCTGTATCAATACTTGGTTTTGGAAGAGGTTTCATATTACCAGACGAATCTCTTTCAAACTGCATAAATACAAGATTCCAAAGCTCAAGATAGCGGTCGCAATCACACCCTACAGCACAATTTGGATCATCGCAGCCAAACTCTTGTCCCCTATCAATATGAATCTCACTGCAGGGACCACAAGGACCAGTATCACCCATTGCCCAAAAATTATCTTTTTCACCAAGACGAACAATTCTCTCTTCAGGCACACCTATCTTATCACGCCATAAATTGTATGCCTCATCATCATCTTTAAAAACAGATACCCAAAGTTTTTCAGGTGGCAATCCATATCCACTATCTTTATCTGTTAAAAGTTCCCAACCATATTCAATCGCCTTTTCTTTGAAATAGTCGCCAAAAGAAAAATTGCCAAGCATCTCAAAAAATGTGTGGTGTCTTGCTGTATATCCAACATTCTCAAGGTCATTGTGCTTTCCACCAGCACGAACACATTTTTGGGAAGTTACTGCTGTTGAATATTCTCGCTTCTCATCTCCTGTAAATACCCGCTTAAATTGAACCATACCAGCATTTGTAAACAAAAGTGTTGGATCGTCTTGCGGCACAAGAGAAGAACTTCTCACTACTTGATGGTTATGTTTTTTAAAGTATTCAATAAATATTTTGCGAGCCTCTTTACCTGTCATTTTCAACTACTCCTGCTTCTGCGTTAGAAGATACATTGGGTAAGGCTGTTGATAATGCTTTGCTGCCTATTCCAAGATTCTCCCTTACGTTTAGTTCAATTTTGTCAAATACTTCTGGATTTTCGTCAAAAAATACCTTTACATTCTGTCTGCCCTGCCCCATTCTCTCTCCTTGATAAGAATACCATGAACCACTCTTTTCAACGATATTTAGATCAACAGCCATATCAAGAAGGTCTCCTGTTCGTGAGATTCCTTCTCCATACATGATGTCAAATTCTACAGACTTAAATGGTGGGGCAAGTTTGTTTTTAACAACACTCACCTTTGTTCTATTTCCAACTGTATCTTGTCCCTCTTTTATTGCAGCAGCTCTTCTAATTTCAAGGCGGATAGAAGCATAGAATTTTAAGGCATTACCACCAGTAGTTGTTTCAGGATTACCGTAAACCATTCCTATTTTCATTCTTATCTGGTTGATAAAAATGACCGTAGTGTTGGTTCGAGACATGGTGGCAGTAAGTTTTCTTAGAGCTTGAGACATAAGACGTGCTTGAAGCCCCATGTGGGAATCTCCCATCTCACCTTCAATTTCAGCACGAGGCACAAGGGCTGCAACAGAGTCAATGACTATAATATCAATTGCTCCGCTTCTAACCAGCATATCTGCAATCTCAAGAGCCTGCTCTCCAGTATCGGGCTGGGATACAAGAAGCTCATCACAGTCAACCCCAAGTTTTCTTGCGTAAGCTGTATCCAAGGCGTGTTCTGCATCAATAAATGCAGCAATTCCCCCTTTTTTTTGAGATTCTGCAACCGCGTGTAAGGCAAGTGTTGTCTTACCTGATGATTCAGGTCCATAAATTTCAATTACTCTACCGCGCGGGTATCCACCTATTCCTAAAGCCTTATCAAGTGCTAATGAACCAGAGTGTATAACAGGCACAGCTTGAACAGCTCTCTCTCCAAGCTTCATAATAGCACCTTTGCCAAATTGTCTCTCAATCTGGCTCATGGCTGATTTAATCGCTTTGTCTCTTTCTGTGGATTCTACCATTTAGATTTTCTCCTTATAATTGCTGGTATATAATTTTATATATCTTTAATGTTTAATTAATCTCTTATCTATCAAAAAATAGACGTCCTTAATAGGGATATTTTGCTCGCGTGATATTTTACGGCACACCTCATATTCTGGAACTATCCTATCTATCCCTTTTGGGTCTGTTATCTTTTTTGCTGCTATTTTTCCAAAGCAGCTATCTATCTCAACCTCTTTTCTGGCAAGAACTGCTCTATTTGTAGAGTAAAACCTTACACCTGATGATGTGCTTTCTATTAAAATAACCTCAATAAGTTCATTAAGATTTGCTTTTTGGCAGATAACCTCAAGCCTGAATGCAGGTCTATTTTTTTTCATAAAAAGTGGTGAGTATGAGACATCTAACGCACCGTTTTCAAATAATTTTTCCATTATATAGCCAGCTATTTCAGGGTTCATATCATCGATAGATGTTTCAATAACATAAACCGTTTCTTGTAAGATATTGGGATTATTAATTTGTAAGATATTGCGATTATCAATATTGAAATTTCTATTTGATAAATCAATTTTGTTAAGATTCTCTGTTTCTAAACCTTCACCTATTATTACACGTAAAAGATTAGGCAACCCATCAAGAGATTTCCTCTTTCCAGAACCATACCCTATCTCTTTTATTACCATCTCTGGAATATCACCAAATTGGTCTGTCATTGTAGTGATAATTGCAGCACCTGTTGGAGTTATATTCTCCATATTGCAAGAAGATGGCTTTATTGGCACACCTCTTAAAATTTTCAAGGTAGCCGGAGCTGGAACAGGTATAACACCATGACTGCAAGTTACAGCTCCTTTTCCAAGAGATGGCACAGAACCATAAATCTTTTTGATACCAAGATATTCAACAGACAAGAAAGCACCAGCAATATCAGCAATTGCATCAACTCCTCCAACTTCATGGAAATGGACATTCTCAATTTCAGTTCCATGAATCTCTGACTCTGCAATCGCAATCTTTTCAAAGGCTTTTAGAGTTGAGGATTTCACATAATCTGAGAATGGAGAGCTTAAAATCAGCTCTTTAATTTGAGAATAATTTCTTGAGTAAGTATAATGTTTATGATGGGTATGATCGTTATGGGGAGTGTCATTATTATGATGGTTAGTTTGATGTTTATGTGGATCGTCATTGTTATGATTATTGGTGTGATGTTTATGGAGAGCTTGATTCTTATGATGGGTGTGGTTGTGATTATTTTCTTCGCTCAAGCATTTATCTTCTATAGCTATTTCATCTACAAATAGATTCACTGCTTTAATTCCATTATGCCAAATATTTTCAACTCTTATATTTGCGTCAGGCAGAGGTATCTTTTTTAATTGTTCATTTAACCACTCAACAGGAACGCCCAAATCAACAAAAGCACCAAGAATCATATCACCGCTAATACCTGAAAACATATCAAAATAGGCAATCATTAATTTTAAATATCTCCAGCTTTAGAGTTATTTTTACAGCAGCAGTTTCCATTTTTATCAGAATCTGTTTTTGTAATACCCATGATTCCAAGAGCATGTATTTTCAAGATTTCAAGAAGAAGAAGAGTAGTATTAACCATATCGTCAAGTTTTACTGATTCACGAACTGTATGAACATCTGTCATACCTGTTCCAAGAACTCCCGTTACAATGCCTTTTCCAAAAAATATATTAGAATCTGCACCACCACCAATTGTTTTACACTGCATCTCTTTTCCAAGATTTTTAGCAGCCTGCTTTGCAAGTTTTACAACAACGTGATCCTCAGGAATATTA
This sequence comes from Desulfamplus sp., assembly GCA_015232455.1. Lineage (GTDB taxonomy): Bacteria > Desulfobacterota > Desulfobacteria > Desulfobacterales > Desulfobacteraceae > Desulfamplus. The sequence continues at coordinate 202,765 of JADFZQ010000001.1, forward strand.
GTTGCTGGAAAGTCATGTTCAAGCTCTATCTCAATTTTTGGTAAAGAATCGCTACCTAACTTTTTTTTCAACTCCTCTGCGGTACTATAAAAGGTATTGAGTATATGATCTGTTATAGCTTTGAGTTTTGCCTCATCATGGCTTCTTGCCTCACCGTGAATAGTTACAAGATCAGGCACAATATTAGTTGCTTTTCCACCTTCAATTGTACCAATATTGCAAGTTGTCTCATGGTCAATTCTGCCAAGTTCTAATTTAGCTATTGCTTTAGAAGCAACCAAGATAGCGTTTATCCCTTTTTCTGGAGATGCTCCTGCATGAGCATCTTTACCATAAACTTTAATAACAAAACGGTTTGCTGCTGGAGCTTTAGTAACAATGCCTTCAGTATCAGTTGAGTCAAGAATATATCCAATCTTTGAATCAATCATACTGAGATCAAAATTCTTTGCACCTTTCAGACCTATCTCTTCGCAGACAGTAAAAACAACTTCAACAGGTGGACAAGGAAGAGCATTTTCATTAACAATATCCATAACCTCAAGAATAATTGCTAATGCAGATTTATCGTCAGAACCAAGTATTGTTGTGCCATCACTTGTGAAAATACCATCTTTAAAAAGAACTTTAACTCCTTTTCCCGGTTCTACTGTATCCATGTGTCCAGAAAGCATAATTGGCGATACAGCCTTATTGCCCTTAAACTTTGCAATAAGATTACCACAGTTACCACCGATTTTCTCACCAGCACTGTCGATAAATACTTCTGCACCCATTTGGGTTAGGATATCTTCTAATTTTGCTGCAATACCAGCCTCTTCTTTGGAAATTGAGTCAATTTGTGCAAGCATTGTAAATCTTTGTTTTAACCTTTCTATGTTTATCATTTGAAAAAGCTCCTTTATAATTGTATTTTCATCATCAAATCAATTGAGAAACGCTATAAATAGTATATCAACCTATCTTAAATAATCTTTTCGGGAAATTTGAGCTTTGAATAAAAATTGTGTAATCTTATACACAAATAAATTATTACCTCAAGGAGTGAATTAAAAACAAATTGACAAAACAAGGCAATGTATATAAAAAGCGTATAAAATTTTAGCATATTAAGGAAGTGCCCGGCTCACTGGTGGGGCCCTCGGACTTCAAATCCGATGTGGGGTGCTAAAACCGTCCCGGGTGGGTTCGATTCCCATGCACTTCCGCCACTAATACAACAAAACCAGATAGCTCATATTGAAACTATCTGGTTTTTCTATCCTACCAAATTCTTGGATTAATCTTAACATAAGTTCTAATATACTCGCAAGCTCAGACTTATGATTTAGCATTCCCTTTTATACCATAGCTATTTCTTGCTTCTAAATATTGAATATACTTCAAATACTTGAAAATTTTCAATCAAAGTTGTTTATTTAAAGATGCTTTTAAGATAAATTTATAGAGGCATATATATTGCATATTTGGGATATAACTATTGGCGATCAACGACTTACCAATAAACTTATTGTTTGGTTACAATTTACGGACAAAAACATAAGCAGCTACGCTGAAATTATTATTTGATTGAAATTACTAAACAGCAAGATTCTTTATTCGATATTTTAGTCCAAATTCAGATTGTAAAGGTGTAAGATGGCTGAGATAATGGCGTATTTCTCTAAAATTAACTGTTGCCAAAAGATATCACTACTATTTTTGGTGATCTTTTGCATGAACTGTGATGTTAAAGTTGCTTTTGCAGATAGTGCAAAGCTCAGAGGTATATTTGCTGGGGAGGCTAAACCAGAGATAAGGCTTCAAGTTACTCAAAGAATTACAGGTAAGGTTATTATAGTAGATGATAAAGAGGTTCTCATTGCCTTGAAAAATATCAGTCAAGCAAGAGATATGACCCAATTCTTTAAATCAAACGATGTAATCCGCAAAATAGAGGTTGATGACCTTCCTGGAAATGTGCTTGCAATTGTCGTTACAGGCAAAGTACCTTTCAAGTCAGTAACACATAGTTGGGATAGAAGCGGTCTAAATCTTACTGTTTTTTTTAATGTTAATGCAGCGATCAATAAGCCAAAATCAGGTAGTGCTACAAAAAAAGAGCAACTTAAAAGAGAACAAATTGATAAAGTTGAACGCCAACAAAAATCTAAGAATAAAAAAAATATATCAAAAGAATCTCTTAATCAACTGCAAAAAGGCGATAAAACTTTAAATACCTCTAAAGATAAAGGTGTTAATGATAAGGAGCTGCTAACCAAATTAGACCCTAAAGATGTCGAATCTATTAAACTTAAAGAGGATATTGCCAAAACTAAAGGAGAATACCCTAAAACCAAGAGCGAGTCTGTTAAAAATAAGTCGGACCGTAAGGTTTACGGAACAAGGAAAAACCACTTATCTGATATAGCTGGCGATATAAGCGATATAGTTGCAGCAGCAGATTTAATGTCATGCAACGACAATGAACTTAAAAAAGCATATATGCTTATAAAACAGTCTCAATGGCAAAATGCGTTTGATCTTTTAGACTCTTATATTCAAAAGGGTGGAAAAGAGTGTGTTGAAAAAGCTGATTACCTTAGAGCATATACATTTTATCAATCAACTCAACAAAACACTGTTGATCCTTTTGGAAAAGAGTATTTTGATAAGCTGCTTAACGCACAATCTCTCTTTCATAACATTCTTGTAAATTGGCAATCATCACCTTTTGTCCCATTTGCCCACGCATCTTTGGGAATTATCTATGACAAATTAGATAACAATGCTGCTTCAGAGGGGCATTTTACAATCGTTGCTGATGAGTATAAATCTTACTCTGGTATGTCAGAAGTGCTTTACTATCTTGCAAAGATTTATGATTTAAGGGGAAATATTGACAAAGAGTATAATGACAGGGCAATTGAAAATTATAGAGAGGTATTTAATAAATATTCAGATAGTGTTTATGCTGTTGACGCTGGAGTTGGTCTTGGTAAAGCTCTTTTTAAAAAGCTCCACTATATTGAGTGCAGAGATATTTTAACCTCTCTTGTAGAGAGCAATCCTGAAATTGTGTATGATTCGCCAGAGGTTCTCAGAAGCCTTGGAGAGGCTGAATATGCCTTGCAAAACAGCGTTCCAGCAAGAGAAAATCTAACTAAGGTCTATAATTTATTTTCTGAAATCAGCGATAAAGATATGATTATGACAAAGGTTGGGGATACCTATTTTCACGAAAAAAATCTTGATAGGGCAAAGGTAGTTTATCAATTTGTTATGGATAAATTCCCAGGTACTGAAGGTTTTCTTGGGAGTGCAATGGGTATTGCTCTTTGCTTAAAAGATAGAGCCAAAATCGAAGAAATTTATAACATGGTAAAGGCAGATTTTGGAGATCATAGACTATCAAAAGTTGCTATGATGCGTCTTGCTGAACTTTACAACAAAAACGGAGAATATGAAAAGTGCATACAAGAGATCGAAAATCTTCTTGCAACCCACCCAACTGGATTAAGATATGATGCTGTAAAACTTATGCAAAGTGCTTATGAATCTCTTTTTAGAACAAAGCTAAAATCAGGAGAATACCCTGAAGTTTTAAAAACTTATGAAGATGCAAAAGTGCTTCTTGATAGACTTGAAAGCAGAGAGATTTTCTTAAGCACTGGTCTTTCATATCTAAATGCAAAACTTTATGAACAAGCCTTTAACCAACTAATGGAGTCTTATAAACAGTTTAAACAAAATGAGAGACCGCCTGAGCTTCTATTTGGTCTTGGTGTAGCAATGGACGAATCTGGAAGAGATAAAGATGCGTTAAATGTTTTTAAAGCATATATAGATCGCGTTGATGACACACCCCAAAAGGTTGAGGCTTATTTGAGGATAGGAAATATTCTTTTTGATAAAGGAGAGCTTACTAAAGCTGCGAAAAATTTTAAGAGTGGATATGAAACAAGTAAAGACAGAATTGAAAAAGGAAATCTTTTAAGTAAAGAGGCTGAAGTTTATCAAAAACTTAATCAGTGGGATAAGGTGTCAGAGCTTTTTGAGAAAGCAGTAACAGAATATGCTTCTGCAACTGGAAAAAATTATGGTTTGATTTCAGGAGCATACAAATCTCTTGGTAAATCATATTTAGAGAATGGAGCTTTTGTAAAGGCTGCTGAAGCGTTTAGCATGGCTCTGAAAATATCAGATACTGCTGGTTTAAGCTCTATTGATATTGTATTTATGCTTGGAGATGCATATCAAAAAGCCAATGCAATTGAAAAGGCAAAAGAGGCATTTGAAAAGGTTGCTGGCACTGACGACTCTATATGGGCACGTCTTGCAAAAGAGCGTCTAACAACTTTGGCATTAGCGGAAAAGGTTTCAAGTTCATAATTCAAAATAGAGGCTTGTTATTATATGGCGGAACAAAGAGTTCTAATTATAGGTAATAATTTTAGGGAGCGAATGGAGATGACCCGCTCTCTTGAAGATATTGGCTATAAGGTGGACTCTATTCAAGATGGCTCAAATGCGATATCCTCTATTGATAACAATAAAGCCGCCAATAAATTAGGGAGCGATATTAATAATATTGGTAAAGATAAAGATTATCTTCTTATAATTGCAGATATTGATACTCCCGCCTTTTCTCCACTCAACTTCCTCAAAAAATCCAAAGATATTAAACCTTTTACAGAAATTATATTTATTTCAGAGCGTCCTTTGGTTGAGGAAGCTGTAACATTAATGAAGCATGGTGCTTTTGATTTCTTTATAAAACCCATCTCATTTGAACAGGTTGAACTCTCTCTCAAAAGGCTGTTGTCTAAAAGAAAAACCTCTCAACACAAAAATGATAATATTGGAAATCAGGATAATGAGTTAAATAGAGATGGAGGAGTAAAAGGAGATAGAGGGACAAAAAATTCAAATAATAAACCCTCTGCTTCTGTTGAGATTATAACAGCAGATAGAGGAATGCAGCGGCTTCTAAATATGGCAAAGCGCGTTGCAGACAGCACAGCCTCAGTTCTTATTCAGGGCGAAAGCGGCACAGGAAAAGAGCTTGTTGCCCGTTTTATCCACCAAAACAGTAAAAGAAGCAATATGCCATTTGTGGCACTAAATTGTGCTGCTTTACCTGAAAATCTTCTTGAAAGCGAACTATTTGGACATGAAAAAGGGGCTTTTACAGGTGCTATCACAAGAAAAGAGGGAAAATTTGAACTTGCCAACAACGGAACCTTGTTTCTTGATGAGATTACAGAGATGCAGTATCACCTTCAGGCAAAGCTGTTAAGGGTTGTGCAGGAAAAAACAGTTGATAGGCTTGGAGGCAGAGAGCCAGTGGAAGTTGATGTTAGAATAGTTGCATCAACAAACAGAGATATTAAAGAGTCTATCCAAAATGGGGAGTTTAGAGAAGACCTATACCATAGGCTTAATACAATTCCGCTCACCATTCCACCGCTTAGGCAGCGAACAGGTGATTTAAAGCTGCTTTGCGATTACTTTATAAAAAAATATAGTATTATTGACGCAAGAGATGTCAAAGGAATGACACCAGAAGCATATAGATTATTGAGTTTGCAAAAATTTACAGGCAATGTAAGAGAGCTTCAAAATATGATTCATAGAGCTGTTCTTCTTGCTGAAGGAGAACTTATTGAGCCTCAAGATTTACTTATGGAAGATATGCCTGACGATAACATTGAAGATATAAATATAAATGACTTAAACGAAACATTGCAAGATATTCCCAAACATGGCAAAAATATAGAAGAACTTTTAGAATCAGGCTCACTTAGAGATATTGAAGAGAAAGTTATCTATAGCACACTTGATAGAACTGACGGAAATCGCACACATGCAGCAAAACTTCTTGGAATCAGCGTTCGCACACTTAGAAATAAACTCAATGAATACAAAGAAAAAAAATAGCCTCGAACCCCGCCATATTTCCTTAATCCTCTGAATTAGTTACATAGATTTGACAACTTTTTAAAAGTTGTCAAATCTTTAAACACATCTTAATTTGTAAAAGTTCACATCTTATCTACGATAAAATTCCTATTCTAAAAAAATCCTTTTTATAATTTCCCATGTAATATAATCATGGCATACAAGTTGCCTTTAATCTCTTTAAGTAAAAATTTCAGATTATGAAATATGAGATTAAAAGGAGACGATAATGAGCAACTCAAGAATATATGACAAAACCTATTCCATGCTCTCAAACGCTCTTGATATTTCGGCAAGACGACACAATCTAATATCTGGCAATATTTCCAATATGAATACAATAGGATATAAACCAGTTGATCTTGACTTTAACAGCACCTTGAAAAAATCAATGGAAGAGCCACTGCCAGCACCAAAACCAATTATGAGCATGACAAATTCCAAACATTTTCCGGGTGTCAACTCTCTTTATGAACCGTTTTCAATAAAAGAGTATATAAGCGAATCTGTAGATATTAACCACTTAGATTCAGTAGATATTGATACTGAAATGAATAATATTGCAGAAAACAACATCAAATATCGAACTGCAACTGAGATGCTTTTAAGAAAGATGACTCTTCTTAAACATTCAATTCAAGAAGGCGGCAGATAAAAAGAGGGGTGATAATTATGGCTATGGATCTTTTAAATTCAATGAGAGTTAGTGCAACAGGTCTTGCTGCACATCGAACCAAGATGAATCTGATTGCCCAAAACCTTGCCAATGTTGAGACCACACGCACTGATGAAGGCGGACCTTATCGCCGTCAGATGGTAATATTTAAGGGAAAAGATATTGACGAGTTTGAGACTGTTCTTGAGAAAAAAATAAAAGATGAGGAGTTTTTCAAAAAACATGGAATTGGTAAGATAGAGATTAAACCTATAGAGCTTTTCAAACCTTTTAAGCCAAGCAACGGCACTGGTGTTGAGGTGGTTGAAATCGTTAAATCTCAAGAAGATTTTAGGTTAGTTTATAATCCAGCCCATCCTGACGCTGACCCAAACACTGGGTATGTCAAGATGCCAAATGTCGATCATTTAACTGAAGTTGCTGATATGGTTGTTGCAAAAAGAGCTTACGAGGGCAGTGTTACAGCAATGTCAAATACAAAAAGTATGATACTAAAAGCTCTTGAAATTGGTAAACAGTAGTGTTAAGCCAAATTTTATTAACTTACTTAGAGCCTAAATATTTAAACAGGCTCTAAATACTTTAGAATACCCCCCAAGCCTTACCCCTACCACCCCACCAAAGAATAGGGAAATAATAAATACCGTATTTGGTGGGCGGGGTGGGCTACAAATTAATAAAGGTGATAAGTATGAATTCAATATCAAACGTTAATAACAATATCGGTAATAAGATTAATAATACCATTAGCAATAAGATGGATAAAATCTCATTTAAGACCGAACCATTACAGCTTAGAGTTGGAAGGCGAGACCCATCTTTTGCAGAGAGGCTCAACACCGCTGTCAAAGATGTCAACTTAAAGCAAAACTATGCAGATGAAGCAACACAAGGAGTTCTTAAAGATGAAGTTGGAATTCACGAAGGTATGCTTGCAATTGGTAAGGCTGATACATCTTTGAGGCTTCTTATGCAGGTAAAATCAAAAGCAATGGAAGCATATAAAGAGATTATAAATATGCAATTGTAATAAGGAAATATTGCCATGAATCCTTTTTTTGAACAGGTTGTTAAAATATACAAGGAGATGTCTCTTTATAAGAGGATTGCCTTGGGAACATTGATTCTGGTTACGATTTCAGGCTTTATTACCATGTTTGTATGGGCAAACAAAATAGAGTTTAAAGCCGCATATTCAGAACTGTCAGAAGAGGATGCCTCCACTATTGTTGCAAAACTTAAAGAGAACAAAATTCCCTATAAACTTCAAAATGGCGGAAAAACAATTCTTGTGCCAGAGCCTCAAGTTTATGAGGTTCGTCTTGATTTAGCAAAAGAGGGAATTCCAAAAGCATCAGGAGTTGGTTATGAAATCTTTGATAAGACAGATTTTGGAACAACTGAATTTGTCCAAAAAGTTAATAAACTCCGTGCAATTCAAGGAGAACTTGCAAGAACTATCCGAGCTTTTGAAGAGGTCAAAGATGCTAAGGTTATGATAGTTTTGCCAAAAGATTCTGTATTTGTTGAAGAGACAAAAAAACCCTCTGCATCTATTTTGTTAGAACTTAAATCTGATTTAGAAGATGAGCAGATATCAGCAATTGCCCATCTTGTATCAAGTGCTATTGAAGATTTGACCCCAGAGCTTGTTACTATCGTTGATACTACTGGTAGAATTTTGTTTGAAGCAAAAACTATGGAGGAGAAAAAAGCTCAACAAAAAGAGTTAGAGGAGCAAGATAAAGTTAAAAGACTTGCTGATACTCAATATCAATACAAAGAGCGTTATGAAAATGAGCTTTCTAACCGTATTCAAACAATGTTGGAGAGAGTTGTCGGTAAAGATAAGGCAATTGTCCGCGTTGTATCTGATATGGATTTTACAACAAACAGCATGAATGAGGAGATATATGATCCTTTTGAGAGAAACAGCACTTTTGTGCGAAGCAAAAAATTGCTGACTGAAGCTGCACGTAAAGGAAGTGAAGATAAGGGAACTCCATCAAGTGTAAATCCAATTACAAAAGAGGACCCCAACGCAACTAAAAACACCGAGGAGATTAAGAAATCTGACGATACTGTAAACTATGAGATAAGCAGAAGAGTAAGCGAAACGATCAAGCCTATGGCTGTTATAAAGAGAGTCTCTGTTGCAGCAGTTATTGATGGAAAATATGAATATAAGACAGATGAGAATGGAAATCGTGTCAGAACATATATCCCAAGATCAGAAGAGGAGATGAAGCAGTTTGTAGATGTTGTGGGTAAAGCGGTAGGATTTAATGAAGATAGAGATGACCAAGTATCTGTAGAGAGCTTTCCGTTTGCCTCTATTGATGAGATGGGAAAAGATGATACAGAACTTAAAGGTTGGCGTTTGGTTCAAAAAGAGTATGGCAGGACAATTTCCAATATACTTCTTATTATTTTACTGTTCCTTTTTGTTATAAGACCAATTATAAAAACAGCAAAAGATATTCAAACAAGTGCTCAACAAGCTGCCCTACCTCAGCCAGACGAAAAAGAGTTAGAGTTGCTTGAGCAGGCTAAAAAAGAGGCAGAGGAAGAGGCTGAACCAGAACCTACGTTTATTGAACTTGACCCGCAGCAACAAAAAGATATTCTCAGTGCAATGCCGCCAGAGGAGAGAGATAAATTTATTGCAGCCCTTCCTTCTGCTGACAGAGAGGTATATTTAGCAAGTATTAGAATCTCTGAAAAGGCAGCATTTTTAGCAAAATCAGATATTGAGCGTTCGGCAAATATTATAAAAACATGGCTTACAGAAATTGAAGAGAAGAAAGATGAAAAATAAGGAGGCTTGTTCATGGCTGGAGCTGATAAAATAGATCCTGCAAAGATGAGTGGGTCACAAAAAGCTGCTGTCTTTTTAATTGCTATGGGTGAAGATTACGCTTCAAAAATTTTCTCAACTATGAATGAAACCCAAATGAGCAGCATAGCTCTTGAAATGGCTCGTATTGAGGAGATAACTCCAGCTATGCTTGAGGTTGTGTCAAAAGATTTTGTTGTTAAATTTGAAGGAGATCTCAAAATGCTTATTGAGGGAGAATCTTTCTTACGACAAGTTGTTACTAAAAGTCTGCCGGGTGAAAAGGCTCATTTAATCCTTGAAGACCTTGCAAAAAAACGGAGAGCTAAACCGTTTATTTGGAGCAAGGATGTTAATTTGAATATTTTAAGTGGTTATATAGTGGGTGAACATCCCCAAACAATTGCAATGATCCTTGCCCACATGCCACCTGAAATTGCATCTGCAATTCTTATGGAGGTTCCTGATGAGAAAAAAGGTGATATTGCAATTAGAATTGCAAAACTTGGTCAAATATCTGAAGATGTTGTCCGCGATGTAGATGAAGCGTTAAAAAGAGAACTTAGCGGAGCTGTGGGACCTGGTGGAAAAGTTGGTGGTATTGAGGTTCTTGTTAATATTATAAATGGTGTCGATAAGGCAACCGAAGATATTATCATGGGTCATGTTGAAGAAGGTGATCAAGAGATGGCTGATGATATTCGCAAGAGAATGTTTGTATTTGAAGATATGGTTGGTGTTGATGATAAGGCTATGAGAGAGATTTTGAAGAAAGTAGAGGGTCAGCAACTTATCTACGCTCTCAAGACCGCAACCGAAGAGATGAAAAAGAAGATATTTTCCAACCTGTCGCAGCGTGCTGGTGAGATGCTAAAAGATGACTTAGATGCGATGGGACCTGTTCGTTTAGCTGAAGTTGAAGAGGCACAGCAGGCAATTGTCAGGGCTGCAAAAGAGCTTGAAGCAGATGGAACAATAACACTTGGCGGCAAAGGAAAAGATGATGTTCTTGTATGATGTAACTCTTAATATTGTTATTACTATAATCGGTTACCCTCAATTTATAGCCTTGCCAAGAAGGAGAATTTTTTTTGTCTGATAAATCTGATAAAAAAGAGTGCACATTCTCTGAACATCAATATGAAGATGATACATTCCACACATGGCATATTGATGGTTTAGCTCAATGTGGCAGCGATAGATATAGCAGAAACCATGACCCTAATATCTATTCAGAATCATTTAAGATTCTTTACGAACAGGAACAAAAAGAGGGATCAGATAAATTTGTTCGTATATATGGACAAGATGAAGAGCCTGTGAAATCCCAACAAGATATTGAAGATGATGAATTTCACCCTTTTAAAACTGGTATTGCTAAATTTGATGCCATGCTTTCTGGCAAAAGAGAACAAATTGGAGTTCAATCAAAAAATATTTTAGATCAAACTCAAACCAACATTAACGAGAGCAATATAATATCTAAGACGACTCAACAGGGTGATAATATAGAGAAAGAGGCAACTTTTATACAAAATAACTTTGAAAGTGTTAATGTAGATAGTGTTGTTAATAACAGTACTGCTGATAGTAATAATATTGATGATGCTTCCTCTTCTGTGGTTATCTCAAACGCTTATACTGAAAAAGAGCGAATGCAGATATTTGAAGATGCTTATAAACAGGGCTTTGCAGAGGGAACAACAAAAGGGCATGAAGAGGGTTTAGCCCGCGGTATAGAGGAGGGTTTTCAGGCAGGGCATGAAAAGGGTTTGCAAGATGGTTATGAGCAAGGTTTCCAAAAAGGTGAAGAAGAGGGATATGATGCGGGTTTTCAAAAGGGTGAAGAAGATGGAAAAGTTGTAGGTGATGCAAGGGCTTTAGAGATTATCACCTCTCTTGAAGATATATTACAAAAATCAGAACAATCATGGAGTAATGCAATTAAGACCCATGAAGTAAAGATTCTCTCAATGATTTGCAAAATTACTGAAAAGATTGTTTTTGCAAAGTTGGAGTTAGATGAGGGTATTGTAAAAGAGTCTATACTTAATGCACTTGCAACTATGCCTGAACCAGAAGAGATTGTTCTTAATATAAGCCCTGATGATTATGAGTATGTTGAGATGGTTAAAGATGATTTTTTTACCAATATCAAGAGCTTAAAGAGTATCAGCGTTATTGCAAATCCCTCTGTTCAAAGAGGCGGGTGCAAAATTGAATCGTCAAAAGGTAAAGTTGAAACAGATATAAAGACAAGGCTTGAGCAGGTCTTCACAAGTGTCATGGGTGCAAGGGTTTCATAATGGATATAAACTGGGATAAATATTTAGATACAGTTGACAGATGCGTAACCGTAAGACCAGAGGGTAAAATCACCAAAGTTGTGGGGCTTATTGCTGAAGGTGATGGGCTTGGTCTTGGTATTGGGAGTCTTTGCACGATTAAAAACGATCACGGCAGCGAAATCAAGGCTGAGGTTATAGGCTTTAGAGATGAAAAGGTGCTTTTAATGCCTTATGGAGATATTCGTGGTATAAGCCCTGGCAGCAGAATCATTCCACTTGCAGATTTGCCGCTTGCAGATGTTGGAGATGGACTTCTTGGAAGGGTTGTTGATGGCATGGGAAACCCTATTGATGGAAAAGGCTCATTTAATCCAACTGCAAAATACTCTCTTTATGGAAAACCTATGAACCCAATGGAGAGAAAGTCTATTGATGAGCCTCTTGATGTTGGAATATCTGCCATAAATGTTATGATTACACTTGGAAGAGGACAGCGTGTAGCAATTATGGCTGGTTCTGGTGTTGGTAAAAGCGTTCTTATGGGCATGATGACAAAACACACAAGTGCTGATGTTACTGTAATTGGGCTTATTGGAGAGCGTGGTAGAGAGGTCAAAGATTTTGTAAATCACACACTTGGACCTGAGGGCATGAAAAAATCTGTTGTTGTTGCAGCAACCTCTGACACGCCTCCATTGGTTAGAATGAGAGGAGCATATCTATCTACAACAATTGCAGAGTATTTTAGAGATCAAGGTAAACACGTTCTTTTAATTATAGATTCAATTACCCGTTTTGCAATGTCATCTCGTGATGTTGGTTTAGCTGCTGGCGAGCCGCCAACCTCAAGAGGCTACACACCATCATTTTTTGTCCAGATTCCAATTTTACTTGAGAGGGTTGGATATGTTGAAAATAGCGGTTCAATTACAGGAATTTACACAGTTCTTGTTGAGGGTGATGATCTAAACGATCCAGTAGGAGATACTGTTCGTTCTATTGTTGATGGTCATATTGTGCTTTCAAGGGCAATTGCAAATAAAGGGCATTATCCTGCAATTGATGTTCTTGCAAGCGTGTCTCGTGTATTTCGTGATGTTGCAAAGCCTGAACATGTGAAGTTAAGACAACAGGCAATTGATATAATGGCAACTTTTAGAAATGCAGAAGATATGATAAACATTGGTGCTTATGTAGATGGCTCAAATCCTAGAATTGATCAGGCAAAAAGGCTCATGCCTTCTATTGACAATTTTTTAAGGCAGGATATGAACAAAAGAATTGATATAAATACTGGTCTTAAAGAGCTTGAACATATCTTTAAAACAGGAGCAGCTCCAACGCCGCCTCAAAGGGGGAAAAGATAAGACCGCATATATTTGACAACTTTTAAAAAGTTGTCAAATCTTAAAATGTATAATAGACAAAAAAGATAAACCCATAACGGTATATAAAACGATTGAAAAAATTTAACTTTAAGCTCCAGCCTGTTCTCAAATATAGAGAGCATCTTGAAAACCTTGCAAGGCAAGAATATGTTCAAGCGTTAATGAATGTAAAAGATGCAGAACAGCAGATTAAAATTATGGAACAGGCGTTAGAGTCTATGGCAAACAACATTGAGCAAGAGACACGTAAAGGTATTCCAGCCCCTCTTTTCCGTCAATATAACGAATACTTAGATTCACTTGAAAACGATATTAACCTCAAACGCAAAGAAAATGAGCGGCTTGAAAAAATTCTTGCAGTTAAGCAGCAGACATTAACTAAAAAAAGCGTTGAGAAAAAGGTAATTGAGCGTCTTAAAGAGAAAAAAAAGAGTGAATATGTTGAGGAGTTTATGGCTGAAGAGCAAAAAAGGGCTGATGATATGACATCTCTTAAAACCGCACGGGAGGCTTCTGAAAATGTTTCGTAAAGTTTCTATTTATTTGTTATCAATATTTCTTCTAAATCTATTTTTATTTAATATATCTCTAATAAAATATCAAAACAATCCACATACTCTTTTTGCAGCAGAAGATAAACCAAAAGCTGACGATAAGGCAAAGTCTGATGATAAAGCCAAAGCTGATGATAAAAAAACAAAAGAGGGAGATAAGGCTAAGAAAGAAGATAAATCAGGAGACAAAGAAGCTGATAAAGAAAAAAAGAAGGGCGAAGAGGGAAAAGAGGGAGAAGCAGCACCAGAACCATGCCCTGAATGTCCAGAATGCCCTGATCCTGCAAAGTTTGTTTTAAGTGGTCTTGAAGATAGGAAAAAGAAAATTGAAGAAGAGGAAGCAAAGCTAAAACTTGAGAAAAAGGAGCTTGAACAATTTAAAGAAGATATTGACGAAAATCTTGAAAAACTTGAAGCACTAAAAAAACAGATACAAGATGATTTAGCTGCTATACAAAAAGTCAAATCAGAAAAAGAGAAGCAAAAAGATGCAGAGTATGAGACAAAATTACAAAGTCTGTCAGTAGTTTATGCAAAGATGCCAATAAAAAATGCTGCTGCTATTCTTGATAAAATGGATGTAGAGCTTGCGGCTGAGATTGTTGCACGTATGCCTCCAAAGCCAGCTTCAAAACTTCTTGCTGCTATGCAGATGGAGCAGGCATCAAAGATAAGCGAGCGTCTTGCACGGAAGAAAAAATAGATTTTTATTTATACTGTTCAAGGTCATAAATTGAGTATAGGATTTGAAGCACATTAAGATGATTTTTAACTATTTATAAACAATAATATTGTAATAAAAGAGAAGGAGATTCGATATGAAGGTTGTTGCATTTAATGGTAGTCCAAGAAAACATGGCAATACAGCAGGCTCATTGAACACTGTTATTGCCGAGCTTGAGAAAGAGGGAATTGAGACTGAGGTTATCCAAGTAGGAAGAGAGACTATCCACGGTTGTGTTGCATGTTTTACATGTGCCAAGAAAAAAAATGAGCGGTGTGCGTTTGAAGATGATAAAGTTAATGAGTGGATACAAAAGATGAAAGCAGCAGACGGGATTCTTCTTGGTTCTCCTGTCCATTTTTCAGGAGTTGCAGGGGCAATGAAATGTTTTCTTGATAGAGCTTTTTTTGTTATTTCGGTAAATAATGGAATGATGAGACACAAAGTTGGTGCAGCAGTTGCTGCTGTAAGGCGGTCAGGTGGTGTTGCTACAATGGATTCACTGAACCACTATCTTCTCTATTCTGAAATGATGATACCAACTTCAAATTACTGGAATGTTGCTTATGGCATGAATCCTGGAGAGGTTGAGCAAGACGGCGAAGGCAAACAGATAATGTCAGTTCTTGGGAAAAATATGGCTTGGTTGATGAAATTAATGGCTGTTGGTATAAAAGAAGTTTCACCACCTGAGCAGGTTATAAAAACCATGACCAATTTTATAAGATAACACTAAACGATTATAATATCTATTAACTGTAACTGCTCGACAGCCATTTGAGTATAATAATTTGGTTGAACCATATTTAAATCAAATATCATTTGCGAGTAATTTCAGGATATTGACATACTGGACACCCTTTTGGGCGTCCAGTACCTGGTGGCTCTTCCCATTCATGGGAACATGAGTCACAGACAAAAATCCTATCTCTAATGACAATCTCATAGTTACCACCATCAATTTTAATAGCTTTTCCATTGATAATAGCATCAGCAATAACTTTTCTGGCATTTCTTAGTATCCTGCCAAATGTTGCACGCGATACTGCCATCATCTCGCCACCCTCTTCGTGAGAAAGTCCTTGAAGGTCTGCAAGACGTATTGCCTCACGCTCATCAACAGTTAAGGATACCTCCATCAAATCAAGCATGGGGATACCTCGAGGCTTAAAATAACTAACTTCTGGTTTATATCCTACTTTTCTACTGATTACAGGTCTGACCATATATCATTCTCTTATAATTTTATTATTTTTCAGGGTTTACAGGTAGAGATTGTAAGTTTTTATTTATAAAAAATATAATGCAGTTTGTTCAAAATTCTTACAAAAAGATAGTCAAAAAAAAGGGGTTCTCTTTACAGAAAACCCCTTTTTTATCAACAAAAACAATCAATCAAAGCATTAAAGAAATCTTATTTTTTATATTATACCAATACAATTCTAATATATTACATTTTTGAGCCTTCTGCATGACTCTGAAGTTTAACTTCAACTTTCTCTGTAAGGCTTGCATAGTATGCACGAAGAATCTCAAGAACCTCTTCACGACCAAAGTGATCAACTACAGGCTCTCCATTTGAAAGTGCATGACGTAGTTTTGTACCAGATAGAACAACACGATCTGCTTTGCTATGTGGGCAGGTTCTCAAAGAAGCCATGCCATCGCATTTGTAGCAATAGAATGTCCAGTCAATTTTTAATGGTTGGCAAAGTAGAGCTTTACCTGGTTCTGCTGGAGTTGGAATAGTATCAAAAATTTCCTGAGCCTCAAATAGAGTATAGAAGTCGCCTACACCTGCATGATCACGACCTATAATCATCTTGTTTACGCCATAGTTCTGACGGAATGTCGCATGAAGAAGAGCTTCTCTTGGACCTGCATAGCGCATATCAAGAGGATAACCACCCTGAACAACATTTTGCTCAACAAAATAGCCTTTCACAAGAGTATCAATACATTTTACACGAACATCTGCTGGAATATCGCCGGGTTTGAGGTTACCGATAAGAGAGTGAATAATAACACCATCACAAACATCAATAGCTATTTTGCAAAGATGCTCATGTGATCTGTGCATTGGGTTTCTAAGCTGAAGTGCAGCAACAGTAGCCCAGCCTCTCTCATCAAAAATAGCTCTTGTCTGAGCAGGTGTCAGATAGATACCTTTAAATTTTTCTGGGAACTCACCCTCTGAAAGAACTTTAACAGGACCTGCAAGACAATACTCTTTTCTTGCCATAACCATTTTTACGCCTGGATGATCTTTAAGAGCAATTGTCCAAAACTTATCATCTGCTGACTCTTCGCCATGACCTTTGTAAACTTTCTCACATTCCCATTTTTTGTCGTCTTCGGTCATCTCAAATTTTTCTGTAATCTGCATGGTGGCGTAGATTTGACCATTTCTCTCAAGGGTTATCTCATCACCTACTTTAATTGCAGCAGCATCATCTTTAGAAGCGTCAAGCATTACAGGAACTGGCCAGAAAGTGCCATCAGCAAGAAGGAAATCTGCACATACGCCTTTCCAATCAGCTTTTGTCATAAAACCATTGAGTGGGCTAAATCCACCAATACCCATCATTATAAGATCGCCTTTTACCTGTGAGCTTATCTCAATTTTTTTAAGACCAGCAGCTTTTTTAAGCTCAGACTCAAGTGCAGCACCTTCAAGTTTGCAACATACAAGACCTTTTCCACCATGTGGGGCAACTAATTTAGACATGTAACCAACTCTCCTTAAATTATCTTTACAATTTAATATTAACTAAAATAGAAGTCTCTACCAGACATCTATACAAATTCAGCATTTCTATGGTTAAATTTACTAACACACAAACTCAGGAAAAACTCTCTTCAACTAATGATGATTGAGATTTTTGTCAAGAATAATTATCATTTCAATTAATTTTTTATAAAAATTAAGGCTTATTTTAGAGCGTTATCCATCTATACTGTTCTCGATCATAAGTTGAGTTTTGCATATATAAAAGCTAATTGAACAACAAGTTAATTATTCCAATCTTTTTCAGGTAAAACCTCCATTTTATACTTTGCCAAAATTTCACTCACCTTACCAGCTTGGTGCATTTTTTTAAACGATTCATTAAATTTATCAACAACACTTTTATCAACATATTTTTTTGAAAATCCAATGTAATATTTAAGATATTTATGATCACCTGCATAGCGAATATTTTTTAAACCAAGTTTTGCAACCATTGCATTACCAACTTCACGGTTTGAATAAACAGCTTGAACCCTTTGCATATTTAATTTTCTAAACCCAGCCTCGTCATTAGGTCTTACATCTATTGTAAAAGGTGGAATTCCAGATTTTAGCATTTTATCTTTTATCTCTTCTAATGACTTTGAGGTGTTAGATGGTCCAAAAACCCCTATTGTATAACCAGTAATATCTGAGGGGTTGTGGTAGTTTAGGTTATTATCAGTATGGACAAAAAATCCATAAGCTGTCTGGACTATTGGATATGAAAAATATAATAACTTTTCCCTCTCTTCATTCCAACCAATCAAAAAGAGAGCATGGGCGTCTCCCTTTTCAACTTCTTTTTGTGCACGTGTCCAAGGAAGAAGTCTTAATGAACAGCTCATATTAGCATCTTGGCAAACTTGTTGAATCAGCTCAACAGCAGGTCCTGCAATCTTGCCATTTGATATGCCATCTTTTTCTTCCAGATAATGAAACGGAGGAAAATCTTGAGTGTTGAATTTTAGTTCATCTGCATAAACATTTGTATAAAATTCTATATAGAGAGGGGTAAAATAGAGACTAAACAATATCAAAAATGAGATTTTATGTTTGTACTGGTTTTGCTTCATAATTTTCTCCTTTTACTCATTACACTTTGAATCTATTAACCATCTCCTGAAGCTTTTCCGCAAGTTCTGAAAGCTCAGAGGCACTTTTATTAACCTTAGAACTGCTTTTAGCAATATCGCTACCAAGATGGTTTACAGAACTTATATCTTTTGCAATATCAGAGGCAACAACAGAGCTTTGAGAGACATTTTCATTAACATCAGTAATTCCACGAGATGCTTGTGATATATTTTCTGCTATCTCTTCTGTAATTGCTGACTGCTCTTCAACTGCAACAGCAATAGCAGATACAATACCGTCAATTTCGATTATAACATGTACAACTTCTGCAATATCTTTAACCATCTGCTCAGTTGAACCCTGCACACCTCCTATTTGATCCCGTATCTTTAGCGTAGCTTCAGCAGTGTGTCTCGCAAGCTCTTTAATCTCATTTGCAACAACTGCAAAACCTTTACCAGCCTCGCCCGCCCTTGCAGATTCAATGGTTGCGTTGAGTGCTAAGAGTTTGGTCTGCTCTGATATTTCCGTAATTACACTGGTAACTTTACCGATCTCGCAGGTTATAGCACTCATTTTATCAATATTAGCTGATGTTGTATTGCTTATATTGACAGCTTTTGAGGTTATCGATTTAGCAGTATTGGCATTTTGTGCAATGTCGTTTATTGTTGATGTCATCTGATTTGTGGAAGATGCAACAATATTGATATTAACAGATGCCTCTTCTGATGCTGCTGCAACAGAGTTCATATTGCTACTCATCTCTTCTGTAGAAGCTGCTACACTGCTTAAACCTTTAGCCATGTCATCTGATGCAGAAGACATATTATTGGATAGTTTTGACATATCGTGAGAAGATTGCTTTAAAATAGTAGCGTTAGATGCAATATCTTGAATCATATTTTGAAGTTTTTGGATAAACTGATTGAACCAACCTGCAAGTTCTCCAACTTCATCTTTACTTGCAATATTGATTCGCATGGTTAGATTACCCTCGCCTTGAGCAATATCTTTAAGAGCTTCTGCCATCTCCAAAACTGGGGAGACAATAGTTCCCGCTATACATAGAGAGAGAACTATTCCCATAACCACAGAGACTGCAATAAAAACAATAATCATGGTTTTGGCTGTCTTCTCAACTTTTCCCATTTTCTCAATAGTGAGTGTGCCAAGCTCTGAAAGATTGTTATAGAGATTTGACTGCTGTGTTTCCATCTGTTGCAGGAGAATATGGCTTTGCACCTCTTCATCATGATATTTCGTCAACATGTTTTTAAATAATAATGACTGGCTGCTGATCTGCTGACCAACAGCATTGAGATCATGGGAGCTTTCAACTTTTTGTGCCCACTCTTTAACAGCTTGATTCTGCCTTGTCGCAGCTTTATCAATCTGCTGATAGCCTGTTTCCGTGCTTCGCTGAATATAGCTTGAACTCTCTGCAAAGAGAACTCTGGAACTTGCCATCATCTCTTCGGCTAAAAACAGACCTTTTTCCAGTATCTTTCTGATGCTCTCCTCCGTTAGGACAAGATCGGATGCAAGTTTAATTTTAGCCTGTTCGGACTGATTCAGTTGTTCGTAATTTTTTATATATCTGCCGATATTTTCAGAACTTTTAGAGATAACTTTCTTTAAAGTTATCTCGGTTATTTTTTTATCTTCGATAGCAATAAGTTCTTTGCACTTCTGAAGTTTCTCCATTGCCTTTTTATATGAATCCTGCTGTATAGCTCTGCCCTGTAAGTAGTTGTTCATCAGATAAAGGGCAATACTCTCTTTTGCCTCTGCAAAAAGCCGTTCAATAGCGTTGATATCACGGTAAAATGCAGTGGCTCTTGCCGTATTTCCTAAGGAATAGTATCCGGCACTGCCCACAACTACAATCAAAAAAATGGTTATAGTAAATCCTAAACCGATCTTTTTGCCAAGAGATAGACTATTACATACATCTGATGCTTTATACATCTCCACTCCTTTCATAAAAAAAACAGAGTTGTAATTATGACAACCTCACCCATGAGCTGTCGCCAGAGGCAAGAGTTCATGGGTGAAGTCGTGTAAAAGAAAAGGTTGGACTGATAGCAAGACAGAGCTATTTAAACAGGAGATTAGGCAGCCACAGAGATATAGCTGGAATATATGTTATAAACATAAGATAGATAAGCATAACTATAATCCACGGTGCACAAGCCTTTGTGGTTTCAGTTAATCCAAGATGAGAGATACCAGATGCAACGTAGAGATTAAGCCCAACTGGCGGAGTTATCATTCCTATCTCCATGTTTACAGTCATCAAAATTCCAAGGTGGATAGGGTCGATATTTAGCTGCATTGCCATTGGAAACAAAAGAGGGGCGGTAATAAGTAAAATTGAAGATGGCTCCATAAAATTGCCAGCAGCAAGAAGCAGAAGGTTGACCATTATAAGAAAGCCAACAGAGCCAAGACCCATGTGTGTAATCCAGTCAGTCAACTGCTGTGGAATCTGCTCTGAGGTAAGGAGAAATGAGAAAAGCACAGCATTGGTGATAATATAGAGAATCATTGCTGACATATTTGCTGCTGCAAGCAAAGTTTTTGGCACCTCTTTTAATGTCATATCTCGATAGATAAAGACAGCAACAACAAAAGCATAAACAGCACTCATTGCGGCAGCTTCTGTAGGAGTAAATGCACCTGAATAGATACCGCCAATAACCACAAAAATAAGCAAAAGTCCCCAGATACTCTCTCTAAAAGTACGAAGAACTGTTTTAAAATCAGCTTTGGGAAGGCGTGGGTAGTTTCGTTTTTTTGCCACAAACCATGTAACACCCATAAGTAATGAGGCAAGAAGAATACCCGGAATAATACCAGCAACAAAGAGCTTTCCGATAGATGCGTTGGTTGAAACTGCATAGATAACCATGACAATTGATGGTGGAATCAAAATTCCAAGTCCGCCCGCAGTTCCAATAACACCTACGCCAAATTGCATTGGATAACCCTGTTTGACCATTGCTGGAAGAAGGATAGAGCCAATAGCCACAACAGTTGCAGGGCTTGAACCAGAAACAGCGGCAAACAAAGCACAGGCAAGAACACCACCCAATGCTAAACCACCGCAAAGATGTCCAACTAAAGCTGTTGCAAAGTTTATCATGCGTTTTGCAACTCCGCCGTGAGTCAGAAAGTTTCCAGCAAGAATAAAGAATGGAATTGCCATGATCTCGAATTTCTCAATACCTGTAAAGAGCTTCATTGCAACAGATTCAACAGGAACGTTTGTCATGGTAAAAAGGTAGGTTAGAACGGTAAGACCCAAAGAGATGGAGATTGGCATACCAGTGAGCATAAGCACAGCCAATAGTGTAAAAATAATCAATCCGCTCATTATGCTTTCCCTCCATTTCCGACAGCTTTAAGGTTATTCTCGCTTTTATTTGGTTTTGTTGCGTTGTAATCTCCTATGGCTGGCTCATCAATTCCGTCAACATGACCAGCATCGTGGTGAGGAAGCTGTCCAGTTTTGATAAAACTTACAATCACCTGAAGAAATCTAAAACACATAAGATACGAGCCAAGTGGAATTGCTGAGTAAAATATCCAGACAGGCCACTCAAGGTCAGGAGAGACAGGACCTTCTGTTAAATCATGCCAGTCAAACCCAAAAGTTGAGGCAACAGCGTAACGAAGTCCAACTTCCCAAACAAATGCAAACCCTAAAGTGCCTATAATTGCTGTGAATAATGCTCCGCCACTTAGACCAATTACAACAAATTTTGCTCTGAGCTTGCTATTAAGACTGTTTATAAAAACATCAACACCAACATGAATTCCTGTTCTTACTCCATAAGCAGCTCCGAATTTTGCCATCCATATAAACATATAAATACAAAGCTCTTGTGTCCAGCTCATATTAAGGCTTAAAAGCCAGTCCTGAACCACGGGAATCGGCAGTCCACTGGCGTAACGATGAGCAACTGACAGGAATATTATCACAGTTGCTGCACCTATGAGCGTGGCGACTAACCACTCTTCCAAATGATCGAGAAGTTTTAACATAGCCTTTTTTGTTCTCCTTAAAGATTATTTATTTCATGCCGCCATGATATAAGCCAGCAATTCCATTTTTGAATATTTCTTAGGATAGATTGAGTAGAAGATTTGGCAACTTTCAAAAAGTTGTCAAACCTTTAGGAATCAAAACTTAATAATGCCTAAATTATACCCAGCAAGGTCATAGTAGTAGGGAACAACGATCGTTGTTCCCTACACTACTTGTGTTGTTCCCTACTACTTGTGCTATTAAATTTCCATTCCTTAGAAGCTAAATTGTAAAAGGTGGGAAATTTATTTCTTGAAACCTGTAGCCTGATAAACCTCTTCAATTAACTCTTTACCAATGCGGTCAGCCATTTTTGCATGAACTGGCACAAGAGCATCTTTCCATACCTGCCTCTCTTCTGGAGTGAGTTTTATGATTTCAGATTTCCCAGAAGCTGCAACTGATGCAAGGTCTTCTTCGTTTTTCTTTTTTGCAATGTCGTTTGCAAAAATTGTTGCATCTGCCATTGCACTCTCAAGCTGTGTGCGAATATCTGCGGGTAGCCCCTCCCAGAATTTTTTGTTTACAAGCACTGCATATCCCAAATAGCCGTGATCTGATGCTGTTACATATTTTTGAACCTCAAACATCTTCTGAGTATAAAGGTTTGATGGTGGGTTTTCTGTTCCATCAACAACGCCAGTTTGAAGAGCCTGATAAACTTCAGAGAACGCCATAACCTGTGGAATTGAACCAAGTGCACGCATCTGAGCATCAAGAATTTTTGAGGACTGGATACGCATTTTCAAACCTTTGCAATCTGTTGGAACTTTTAGGGGTTTATTAGCACTCATAACCTTAAAGCCGTTGTCCCAGTATGCAAGTCCGATAATTCCTTTTGGCTGAAGTTTATCAAGTAGTTTTTTTCCAACAGGTCCAAGTGTTATCTTGTGAAGTTCATCATAACCATTGAAGATAAAAGGAAGGTCAAAAAGCTCAAACTCTTTAACTCCAAGTGGGGCAAACTTGGCAAGAGATGGGGCAAGCATGTGAACAGCACCCATTTGAAGAGCTTCCATCTCCTCTTTGTCTTTGTAAAGCTGACTGTTTGGATAGACTTCAACTTTTACAGCACCTTTGGTTCTCTCTTCGGCAAGTTTCTTGAAATACTCGGCAGCTTCACCTTTTGGTGTGTCAACAGCAACAACATGGCTAAATTTAATGATAATAGGGTCAGCAGCCATAACAGTTGAGGTAAATGCAAATACCACGGCAATTGCCAGAAGGGACATTACTTTCATACTTTTTTTCATTTTACGATCTCCTTTTTTTCACGTTTTAATACAGTTAAAACAGCACCTAATCCACTACGTTTAAAACAAAACTCCCCACTATGTTTAAATAACACTTATTTAATGATACCCTTCTCCTTCCAGAACCTTTCAGCACCAGAGTGAAGAGGAGTAATAATACCTATAACTCCAGTCTCAACTGACATCTCTTTTAGATTTGTATTTTGTTGTGATAGATGGTTTAGAGCATCATCAGTGTATATAATTGATAACATCTGATAGACCACATCAGAAGAGAGTTCAGAATTTACAACTAATATTGCATAATCTTGAAATGAAAGTATATCTTTATCAACTCCATTATATGTTCCGCTTTTTATCGTTGTTGTTGCAAACCATGGGAACTCTTTTAAAAATCCGCTCTCATAAGCGTCATCTCCGAGATTAATAATTTCAATTAAACCTTTTGAGTTATTACTATTAATCTCTGATCCGTTATTTTCAAATCCTTTATTTTTATCTCCTGCTGCCATAGCTACAGCGGGGCAAGGCAGAGCTGAAAAGACCCAAAAAGCATCAATCTCATTGTTTTTAAAAGCTCGTGCAGCATCATTATAGCCAATAGCTCTTTTCTCTATTTTGTCCCATAATCCTAAGTGCGTGAGAAAAAGCTCACAAGTTGAATAAGAACCAGAGCCACTGTTGCCAACACCTATCCTTTTACCTTCAAGCTCTTTTACGCTTTTAATTGCCTCATTTTTAGTGCTATTAGCATTGATTGTGGTGTTATCGCCTTTAGTCTCCAAACCCGCATGAACCACAAGTTGAGCAGATGCCGTATAAAGAGATGCAACAGCCATAACCTTTTTGTACGTTGTTGGTGAGTTTGCTAAGTTAGAACTTGAGGAAAAACTTGATGATGAAAGATTTGTAGCTGAAGATGAACTTATGCTTGAAGAGTCTTGGGTATAGTTCTCAATTTTTCCATTTATGCCACGCCATAAATCGCCCGAATAGACAATAGCCATTTGAAGAGAGCCAGAATCGATCTTTTTAATATTTTCAACTGAACCCTCTGAAGATTGAAGTTGAATTCTAAAGCCTGCCGCCTCTTTTATTGGTTTAAGTGAGGCAATAGCATTAGCAACAGTTTGAAATATGCCACCAGAAGGTCCGCCGCCTAATACGATTTTTTCTTTGGAGATTACAGTAGAATCTTTAGCTGACGAATTAGGAATACATATAAATGTCATTAAGAATAGAGATGCAACAAAAAAAATTATTTTACTGTAATCCAATTTCATACTTAGCACCTTTTCAGATTTTATATTTTTTCGTATTGATTACTTGGTTGGCATTACTATCATTATGAACAATAAAAAACAATCCATGTATTTCTGATTGTGGTGTAGGTATTTTTCTTACAGATTACTACAGTTCAATGATCTTATTTTGAATGGCAAATCGTGAAAGTTCGGCGTTATTTCGTAAGTTCAGTTTTTTTAATATTCTTGATCTATAAGTATCTACGGTCTTTACACTAATATGATAGCTTTCCGCGATCTCATGGTTAGTATAACCCAAAGCAAGTTGTCGTAAAACCTGAAGTTCTCTCATTGATAAAGATTCACTACCTGATTTGTTGCTCTCTCCTCTAACTACCCGTATTGCAAGTGCTTCACTCGCCTTTTCAGTAAGGTAGCGTCCTCCAGAATAGAGTTTTTTTACCGCATCTACAAGCTGTTCAGGTGCGGCTTGTTTGGTTACATATCCCATTGCCCCAGCTTCAACAGCTCTAACAACATACTGCTCCTCATCGTGCATAGTTAAAATAAGAACTGGCATATTTGGAATATGAAATTTAAGTCGCGATACAACCTCAAGACCGTCCATTCCTGGTGGCATGGAGATATCAACAACGGCAACATCAGGTTTAAATTTTATAGTTTTCTGTATTGCTTCATTACCGTCAGCAGCTTCAGCAACTACCTCCATTTCGCCACTCTCTTCAATTATGCGGCGAAGTCCCTCACGAACAATCTTATGATCATCTGCAAGCAATACTTTAATCATGGTTTTTTTCTTCCACAAATCGCTACCTTAACCCAAAGATATTGAAAAATCAGATAAATAGAGTAATTAAAACAAGAGCAATTGTCCCAAGATAAAAATTGATTTCATATCCTGAGGGTCTTAGAAGGTTGTGCTCTGCTATTTCGGTTCTATTCTCATTATAACATCGAGACGCCATAGCAATAGCAAGATTATCAGCGGAATTAAAAACTTTTGTAATCAATGGGACAGTAATATTTTTAATTTTTTTTACAGGGTTTTTCCTGAGATGAAAACATCTTGCTTTTTGAGCGTCTGACACTTCTGTTGCTTTCTCAAGCAGCAAAGGTAAAAATCTAACAAAAAGACTAACCATAACAGCTACTCTTTTTTTTGGTATAAATGGGAATGGTTTCAAAAACCACATCACAGCACTTTTTATAGCTGATGCTGTAGTTGAAGACGAAAACAGAATTCCCATTATTACGATTAAAAAAAATCGCCACGAGACTTGACAGCCATCGGTTAAACCATCTTTATCTATAGGAATATGAGTTAGTATATTAGCATTAATATAATTTAGAATACCAATTAGATCTATTTTTACTGAATCTATCTCTATATATTTGAATTCATTGATAAATCCAAATATAGGTATAGATATATGAGAGCTTGAAGCTGTAATAGTCCTAATAATAAATAGAAAAATTACAATGATAAAAAAATATTTAAGCTCTCTGATTAATCTCCTAATATTGAAACCAGAACGATAAAGTAACCAAGAGAATATAGCAGTTATAAGATAAAGTTGCAAAAAATGGGCGTTGGCAATTACAATACTCAAAAAA
This sequence comes from Desulfamplus sp., assembly GCA_015232455.1. Lineage (GTDB taxonomy): Bacteria > Desulfobacterota > Desulfobacteria > Desulfobacterales > Desulfobacteraceae > Desulfamplus. The sequence goes on from JADFZQ010000001.1 coordinate 229,243, forward strand.
AATATACAGATGATTTTACATCTGACATCTATCTGGAATAAAACAAAACTATCATAACGATATGACAATGGAGTTACTTTACCCATAATTGTCTATTTATCCCATGGTATAATATTCATGCCGAGCTTTGATAAACATGGTTCGCGAATTCCAAACTTTTCAACCTCTTTCAAAAGAATTTCAGGCTTATCATCTCCTACTATACAACCTTGGTGAATTATTATCATTCTTGAAGCATAAAATATAACTTTTTCAATATCATGTGTTGAAAGAATAATTGTATGACCAGCTTGATGAAGCCAAATAATAGAAGACAAAAGATCGCATATCCCTGCATAATCTAAATTGGAGAAAGGTTCATCTAACACAATAACCTCTGGTCTCATAGTTAAAACTCCAGCAATAGCGAGTCTTCGCTTTTCACCACCTGAAAGGGTAGCAGGGTTTTGATCTTTTAAATGGAGTAGCCCAAGCTGTTTTAGAGCGTTGTTAGTTCTTTTGTGAATCTCTCCAATAGGTAACCTCAAATTTTCTGGTCCAAAAGCAGCATCTTCAAAAACAGTTTGACCCACAATCTGGCAATCTGCATCTTGAAATATCATTCCCACAATTTGTCGGGCATACTCAAGGTTGGAGCTTACTGTTTTACCATGAATCCACACTTCACCTGAAGTTGGAGATAGCAACCCATTAAGGTGGCGAAATAGTGTTGATTTTCCAGAGCCATTTTGTCCAGCAACAACTATAAACTCAGCAGGCTTAACACCAAATGAGATATTTTTGATCCCTCTGTCAGTGTTGCCGTAAATGTGTGAAAGGCGTTTTACCTCAATGATGTTTTTTCCTATTTTATCTTCAAATCTGCTCATTAGTTATGATTTATCCATATTTTTGTCTAACAAAGGTCTTAAAAATTTTATACAATAAGCAGCAGCAACTATTTTAAGAATATCACCAATAATAAATGGATACATACCAACAATAAAAACCTTATCCCACGGCATTCCAGTAGCAAGTTTGAGCCACGGCACTCCTGCAATATATACAACTAAAGAGCCAGCAAACATTGCTATTATATCTCCAAAAATATTTTTTCCTATTTTATCTGATATAAGTCCTGTAACTAATACTGCTGGTATATAGCCGAGCAGATAACCGCCAGTAGGTCCTAAAATTCGTCCGATCCCGCCTGTTCCACCTGCAAATACAGGAAATCCACATGCTCCCATAAATAGATATAAACCTAAAGCCGCACCACCCCATTTTGTTCCAAGTAGAATAGCTGCCATAAGCACAAAAATATTTTGCAATACAATAGGGACAGGACCAATAGGAATAGCAAGATATGCACCAACAGAGATCAATGCCGCAAACATTGAGGAATATACCGTCATTCTTAACTCTTTTGAAATATTCATATTATTTTTACCTATTTAACCCTAAAACGATAAATTTTATTTTCACAACTTCAATTAAGCAGGTACATCTTTCGACCTGTTTTAACAGCATTCTTAATACAACGTCAATTTCAAAACCAGCTCTTTCCCTAAAATATTTACAGTTCCAAGGACTTTAGGTTTATCAGAGATTACTACCTATTTACATCAAAAAATAGCTTAACTAAATGAAAATATAATAAAATTCATCGAACTCAGGTTATAATAAGATAATTGACAAAATTAGAATTGCTGAGAATAATACTTTAGGCGGGAATAAATTAAGCTTTTTCTGATAAGGTGCAGCAAGCGAGCTGCACCTTTACAACTTAATCATTCGATGAAATATCAATGGTGTAAGAAGAATCTCTTGGAGGTAAATCTGTCCAAAGAGAGATAAGAGAAGCTCCAATAAATTGAGTTGATTTATCTGAACTTGCAAGGTATGCGTTAATTGTAGCGGCAGTGATAGTATCAGGTGTCTCATCACCTTCATAGTGAGCTACAAAAGCATCAGCAAACTGAGGTGCAATAACTGATGCCTGCTCTGCACTTAAACCATATCCGCCATATTGAGCTGGTGCTGTAAACATTGAAAAGGCAAGAGTTTCAAGTCCATCTACGATAAAATTTTTACTATACTCTGTAAAAGAGATGTTACCAGTATCGTAGTTGATAGACTGGACATAACGAGTTTGAATGGTTGCCTTTTTTCGAGAATCAATATGGACTACACGGTAAGGATTTGGATATGTAACTAAAGAGCCTGTCTCTACATCAGTAAGCGAATAAACCACGCCATTATCATCCCATTTCTTACTTGTCATATCATTAGCATGGAAGTGCCCTGTAAACACAATATTTAAACCCTCTTTTGCCAACATTTCAGATACAGTTGCCCAATTTTCAACTACATATTCACTTCCAGGATTTGCAACAGATTGACCTGTAAAATGCTCGAGCAAACCGTGATGCATTGTTGCAATAACGGTTTTTCCCTCTGATTTGGAAATACCAAGTATCTTAGTAATCCATGCGAGCGTATCAGAAGAGAATTTTCCAGAAGTTACGGGCTTGCCAAGCGATTCATTGTCGTTATAATCACATGAGTCCAAGCTAAGCACCCATATTCCTTTAACTGGTTCAGCAACATAACTCAACGAGTATGAATCTCTATAAACAGCCTCACTGTATCCAAAATCTGCGTATATCTGTGCAAAAACCTCTGGTGAAACTGTATCAACATGATTGGTGCTCGCTCCTTGATAGGAGTGGGCATGAGGATTATTTATGTCATGGTTACCCGGTGTAACAAACACTTTTATTCCACTATTTTCCAATTTTTTAAGATAATTTGCAAAACCTTGATGACAAACTAACTCGCCATCTTTAGTTAAATCGCCAGATACGATAACAAAATCAAGGTCTTTATCTGACGAAAGATTTTCTACTACTGAATCTATAATAGCACCGCTTTGTAACAATAACTTTCTATCTGATGCAAGATAGCTTTCAAAAGCTGATCCTGAAGTTCCAAGCGAAGTATCATAATAGTGAGGATCAGAAAAAACAGCAAAAGATACGCTATCTTGCAATTTGTCAATTGAATAGATTGTGGTAGTTCCACTAACCTCGTTACCAGCAATCACAAGAGGCTTTCCATTAACGCTGTCGTCTCCTTTTACAAATAAAACTCCTTCAGGTGCAAGATCACCAGCAGTTCCAGATTCAGGATCACCATTTACATCTCTTGTATTAAGATAGGTTACAAAGGAGGGATTTATCGGTATAGTTACATCATAAACCATAATACCGCCAACCCGTTCAAGTCCAACAAAAATATATGTTCGTCCGCCTATTACTCCAACATCAATACCTTCTGGTTCAGGACCTTTATCATCGCTTCGATCATCTTTATTATTTGAGTCATTGCTGACATTAAAAAGTTCGGGCTTCATTGATGCTATTGTTGTCTCAAAATCATCACCACTGTCAAAGACACGCTCCAGTCCAGCTTGGGTCGGTTTCCAGATGGTAAAAGAGCGTGCACCAAAAGTAAAGAGCTTGTCGTAATCTCCATCATTATCTGTATCTCCAATGGTAGTAGTCATTTTAAGACGACCAATTGCTTCTGACTGCTGCAAACTTGCAGCTTCAGGAAATGCTGCTGGATCAAGTTGCACATCTTTAATGCGAGCCTCTTCACTAAATCCATCATAATCTCTGCTATCACCTTCATTTGCAGTTGCAAGATAGATCTGCCCTGATATTTCAAACGCAACTATGCTGTCTGGCAGATACATTCCAAGAACAGGCCATGTTCTTATATTTACCTTACCATCTTTATCACTTGCATCTATACCGTTGCCCGGCATAGAGTGGTCTTTATATCCAAATGGAAGGATTCTTGTAATGGTCTTTGTTTCAATATTAAGTTCAGCCAGTGCGTTGTTCTCCTGCAGGGTAATCCATGCAGTTTTAGAGTCTGGTGAAACTGCTATGTATTCTGGTTCAATATCTTGTGCAACTGTTGAGCCAGGTCCAAAAAATCTGACACCTTTGGCTTTTAAGGCATCCATCTGACTATTAAATGTAGTGAAGCCAACTATTGTTGATGTTGCTTGTACAACACCTTTAGAAATATCCACTATTGTAATTGAGCCTTCTGGGTCATTTGTGTAATCGCTATTTGGTTCACCTTCATTTGCAGCAAGAACTGTTTTACCATCAGGTGAAAATTTGACCATATCAGGCAATGCCCCTGAAGTTACAGCGTTAAGAAAATTCCCTTTTGCATCAAAAAACACAACTTTTCCGTTAGCCTGTTTATCGTTGTTTTCAACTGCTGCTGCCAAAACATTGTTTTTAAACGCTACGCTGTTTGCACCTTTTCCATATTTGCTTAAATTGATTTCAGATATTTTTTCTAATTTTGCAACTGTATTTCCATGACTATCAGCAACAGCTACAGAATCGAGAATATCAATATTGCCAGTTTTACCGTTGACCACAAAGATACGCCCTGTTTCTGGATCGTATGCTGTAATCTCAGAAGCACCTTCAGCAAAAGAACCAGTCTCGTATCTACCAGCCTCACTTAAAGCAATATACTGACCTTTTTTTGCATAAGTTGCGGTAACTGTTTTCTTTTTATCCATAGTTACAACGCAATTTTGACCATCTGGAGTGCAATCTCCACTCCAACCAACAAATATGCTGCTATCAGTTGTTGTAGCTTTAATGGTTACTTTTTTATCTTCATTAATATTGTATTCTGAATTTTTTGAAGAATTTATCCCAAATTCTTCACTGACAACTGTACCACTTCCATCACCTTCAAAATTTATGGTTAATGGATATTGTGTATCGCCATCGTTACAGCCCAAAAGTCCTGCCCCAATAATAATTATCAGGAATAGAACAACCAATAGCTTTTTGCTCATTTGCTTCCTCCCAAGAAATAATCCTTTTTTTGACCTCTTTAAGTTAATATTTGCCATCTCTCTATGGAATATAACCATGTTTATTCATAAAGATTTTATGCCTATCGTTCTATAACTTGAGGTAAAAAGTCAGTCAATATGGGAATAAAATACTAACAAAATCAAAACAATCTCCTAACATATTTTTTTGATAAGATTCAGCAAACTCAGGTTATTTATTCTTATACAGTCTTGTAGGCAAAACAAATTTCTATTGATAGAAGCAGTCTCCATAAATAATACTTTTTTTAATTCCAGAATCATCTCTTATCAGTAAAGCACCATTTTGTTCAACATCAATAGCAATCCCTTCATAAAAGCCATTAAAGGTCTCTATTCTAACCCTTTTACCAATAGTAGATGTCATCTGCTTCCACTCTTCAATAAGATTTATGCAATTAATTGATCCAGATTCTATTGCCAAAATATGTTTCTCAAACTCATCAAGAAAAGAATTCAATAAATCAATTTTACAAATATCTTGATCTATATATTGCATATCTCTATTTAGTATAGTTTTAATTGAAGTAGCGTTTAACTGCTCGGTTTCAGGGTTATTATTCACATTAATTCCAATACCTATGTTTATAAATGAAATTTTATCTCCGTAAGTTTCCATTTCTGATAGCAAACCCGCAACTTTCTTATTATTTAAAATATCTCTATTATTTTTAGTTTCTTTACATTTGACAATAATGTCATTTGGCCACTTTACACTAACATCTAAGCCATATTTATGTTTTAATATTTTAGCAACAGATAAAGATGCGGCGAAATTAATTTGAAATGCAAGCGTTGGCGGAAAGATAGGTCTTAATATCACAGTAAACCACAAACCTCCTTTATCAGATAGCCACATTCTATTCAAACGTCCTCGTCCTTTAGTCTGTTCCTCAGCAACCACAACGCTAAAGTGTGGTGCATTATTTCGTGCAAGTTCTCTTGCCTTGTCCATAGTATTTGAAAGAGTTGAGAAAAAATAAATTTTCATATAAAAAGTACCACATCCAATTAATATTAATTTCAATTATTAGAAAATAACAAAACAAATAAAGCCCTGATTAGCATATAATATTTGCCAATCAGGGCTTTTAAGTTTAGAATTAATAAAATTTAAAATGTCAACTACTTATCTATCACAAGCTCAATCATTGACATTGGTGCAGCATCACCAGAACGTGGTCCAAGTTTAATAACTCTTGTATAGCCACCTTCCCTGTTACCAAATTTTTCTGCAACATCGCTAAATAATTTATGCACAACATCTTTTTCTCTAATATAGGCTAATGCCTGACGTCTTGCGTGTAAATCGCCTCTTTTAGCCAAAGTAATCATCTTATCAGCATGTTTTCTAAGCTCTTTTGCTTTAGCATCTGTAGTTTTGATGCTCTCGTGCTTAAATAGTGATGTAACCATATTTCTGAACATGGCTTTTCTGTGGCTTGAGGTTCGATTCAGCTTCACGCCTGCTTTTCTATGTCTCATGGGAAATTTTTTTCTCCTTCGTTAGCTTGATATTCATCAGGAAGGGTGTTCCAAATCTTCTTCGTTAGATTGTTGCTGCTCAATAACGTCATCTTCAACAGGTGGCTCAAATCCATCAAGATCCATACCAAGAGAGAGTTCCATTGAAGTTAAAACCTCTTTAATTTCATTTAAGGATTTTCTTCCGAAATTCTTGGTTTTAAGCATTTCGCTCTCACTTTTTTGAACAAGCTGATAAATTTTGAGTATTTGAGCATTTTTAAGACAATTGGAACTTCTTACAGAGAGTTCAAGCTCATCAACACTTCTGTAAAGGTTTTCATTAAAATCTTTGGTAGAGCGATCATGCTCTCTATCTTCCTGTTCAGGCTCAATGTCTTCATCAAAATTGATAAAAGGATTCATCTGCTCTTTGAGAATTTTTGCGGCAAAGGCAACTGCATCCTCAGGAGTAACACTGCCGTCTGTCCAGACCTCCATGGTCAGTTTATCATAGTCAGTTTTTTGACCAATTCTTGATGTCCCAACAACATATTTAACTCTTTTTATAGGTGAAAAAATACTGTCAATGGGAATTGTTCCTACAGGAGCATCAGGGTCGTTATTAGCAGAAGCTAAAGAAAATCCTTTTCCTGTTTTTACTTTTAAGGACATTTTTAACACTCCACCCTTTGACAAGGTGGCAATGTGCTGATCTGGATTAAGTATTTGAACACCAGAAGAAATGCCTTGAAGATATGCAGCGGTCAAATTGCCTTCTCCTTCAAAATTGACCGTTAAAATCCTATCTTCTAAACTCTCAACTTTAAGCTGAACCGCCTTAAGATTCATTATTATTTCAGAAACATCTTCTCTGACATTAGGTATTACACTATATTCATGGAGTGCATCTTCAAATTTTACGGAAACAATAGCAGCACCATAAAGTGAAGATAGAATAATACGTCTTAAAGAGTTGCCTATTGTTATTCCAAAACCTTTTTCAAGGGGTTCACATACAAATTTACCGTATGTAGAAGTTGTTGTAACAACTACCTTTTCCGGTCTTATCATCTCATGCCAATTGACATATACAAGTTCATCTGATGACATTGTTTATCTCCTGATATAATAATATTAGGACAAACTGCTACTAACTATTCAATTACTTTGAATAGAGTTCTACAATCAGCTGTTCCTGTATTGGCAGTGTAATATCTTCACGGTTAGGTAGTGATTTTATAACTCCTCTTAATCCGTCTTTATCAAGTTCAAGCCATTGGGGTATTCCTCTTCTAACAACTGTTTCAACAGAATCAGCAATGGCTTTTACATTTTTACTTTTCTCTCTTAGCTCAATAACATCCCCACTTTTTATTATGTATGAAGGTATATTAACTTTTTTTCCATTAACGAGAAAGTGGTTATGCCTTACAAAATGTCTCCCTTGTGTTCTTGAACTTGTAAAACCAAGTCTAAAGACGACATTATCAAATCTTCTCTCTAAAAGAGCTAAAAGGTTTGTTCCTGTAATGCCCTTCTGACGATCTGCATTGGCAAATATAATTCTGAACTGCTTCTCAGAAATTCCATAAATTCTTCTAACTTTCTGTTTTTCTCTAAGCTGTATCCCGTAATCAGAACTCTTTCCACGACGCTGACCATGCTGTCCAGGTGGGTATGCTCTGCGGTCAAAACTACATTTATCTGAAAAGCAACGATCTCCTTTAAGAAACAACTTCATATTTTCGCGTCTGCATTGACGGCAGACAGAACCTCTATAACGTGACAACGTTTTCCTCCTTATATAAACCTATGGGCAAGGTGGTAAGCATATAAAACTTATAAACAAGGTAAATTAAACCCTTCTTCTCTTTGGCGGGCGGCATCCGTTATGAGGGACAGGAGTAACATCTTTTATCATGGATATATTAAAGCCAAGAGCGTGAAGAGCTCTTAAAGCTGATTCTCTACCTGCCCCAGGACCTTTAACATAAACGCTAATATTTTTCATCCCATGTTCCATGGCTTTAGCACCAGCATCTTCAGCAGCCATTTTCGATGCAAACGGCGTACTTTTTCTTGAGCCTTTAAACCCTTGTATGCCGGAACTTGACCATGAAATAGTATTTCCTGTCTCATCAGTTATTGTTATGATTGTATTATTAAATGTTGATTGAATATGAACAACACCGGTTGATATATTCTTTTTTACTTTTTTCTTTGTTACTGTTTTTTTTGCTTTTTTAGCCATTAAATTCCCTATTCATCCTTAAATTAGACAGATGCCCAATAATGTAGGTAATAAACAATAAAGTGTCATAAACAATACTTACTTCTTCTTCTTAACAGCAGCACGTTTTGGACCTTTCCTTGTTCTGGCATTCGTGCTTGTCCGCTGACCACGACATGGAAGAGATTTTCTATGGCGAAGCCCGCGATAGCACCCTAAATCCATGAGCCGCTTTATATTCATTGAAGTATCTGCTCTAAGCTCTCCTTCAACTTTATATTTAATGTCGATGATCTTTCTTATCTCATTTACCTGCTCTTCTGTGAGTTCTTCAGCTTTCATAGTTGGATTAAGACCAACTTCGGCAATAATATCGCTGGATCTGCTTTTTCCTATACCATAAATGCTGGTCAGTGCAATCACTACATGTTTGTTTTTTGGTAAATCTACGCCTGCAATTCTTGCCACGCTCTGTATCCCCCTTTATCCCTGCCTCTGGTTATGACGTTTATTTATACATATTACCCTAACAACTCCAGATCTACGGATAATCTTACAATCTTTACAAATTTTCTTTACTGAAGCTCTGACTTTCATTAAATATTTACTCCTCAAAAAATGCTGTAGAAAAATATTTATAAATAGTAATAGTTATTCTAATAAATAATCTATCTAAAGCATATTATATATTATACTATTTATAACGATAGGTAATCCTACCTCTTGACAAGTCATAAGGTGATAGTTCAACTGTTACTTTATCACCTGGTAGAATTTTAATAAAGTGCATTCTCATCTTGCCAGAAATGTGTGCAAGTAACTGGTGCTTATTATCAAGTTCCACCTTAAACATGGCATTTGGCAGCGTCTCAAGTACTGTGCCTTCAACTTTGATGGGTTCTTCTTTTGCCATATAAATTTCTACTCCATTGAATATATATCTATTCCCACCGTCTGTCGGAATCTTGGGATTATTTTTTTATCTTCTTCCCTTTATCGCCCCTGCTTTACCCAGAAATCCTTCATAATTTCTGGAAATCATGTGAGTTTCAATCTGAGATATTGTATCAATGGCGACTCCTACGACAATAAGAAGTGCTGTACCTCCAAAATAAAACGGCACATTAAACTTTGTCATCAGCATTGTTGGAAGAACACATATGATTGAGACATAGATTGCCCCGCCAAGAGTTATTCTCGTTAAAACTTTATCAATGTATTCAGCAGTTTTTTTGCCGGGTCTTATACCAGGTATATATCCACCATTCTTCTTCATTCTATCAGCAACATCATCTGGATTAAAGGTTACGGCTGTATAGAAAAAACAGAAAAAAACAATAAATCCTATATATATAAGGTTATATACTATTGTGCCTGGATTCATCGCAGCAGCAACACTTTTCATAATCGGAAGGTCAATAAAATTGGCAATCGTAGCTGGAAACATTATTATTGAAGATGCAAAAATCGGTGGAATAACTCCAGCAGTATTGAGCTTCAATGGTAGGTGTGACGTTTGTCCACCATACATTTTACGACCAACAACCCTTTTTGCATATTGAACAGGTATTCTACGTTGTGACTGTTCCATAAAAATAATACAACCAATTACAATAACCATAAGAACAATTAAAATGATAATTGTAAATATACCCATCTCTCCGGTTGATACAAGACGAAGGGTATTACCAATTGCGGTTGGCATTCTTGCCACAATACCAGCAAAAATTATAAGAGATATACCATTTCCAATACCTCTTTCAGTAATCTGCTCCCCAAGCCACATTATAAATGCAGTTCCTGCTGTAAGAGTTATTACTGTAACAATACGAAACCCCCAACCCGGATACATAACAACAGGTGCCCCTGCTGGAGATGTCATGGCTTCAAGCCCAACACTTATGCCAAGTCCCTGTATAATACTTAATATCACAGTTCCATATCTTGTATATTGAGTAATCTTCTTTCTACCATGATCACCCTCTTTTGACAACTGTTCAAGGTGAGGAATTACTACAGTCATCAATTGAAGAATAATAGAAGCACTGATATAGGGCATAATCCCAAGTGCAAAAACAGAAAGGTTTTCAAGTGCCCCACCTGAAAACATGTTAAACATCGCAAATAGAGTGCCTCTGGTACTGTCAAAAAAAGAGGCTAATGCTGCGGCATCAATTCCCGGTGTTGGAACATGCACTCCTACTCGATAGACAAAAAGCAGCAAAAGTGTAATAAGCAGCTTTTTCTTAAGTTCTGGAAGCTTAAGTATATTCTGGTATCCGCTCTGAATCATTAATAAAACCTCAGACTAATCTTAGCATTAATTACTGTTCGATATTCCCACCTGCTGTCTCAATTTTTTCCTTTGCAGTTTTACTTACAAAGCATTTTTTAAGAGAGATAGCTTTAGTAACTTCGCCATTGCCAAGTATTTTGACCTTATCAATACAACCTTTAACAAGCCCCGCATTTCTCAAGGCAAGTTCGTCAACGATCATACCTGATTCAAATCTGTCAAGTTCAGAAACATTCACAATGGCTACAATCTCTTTGTGAATGTTTTTAAAACCACGTTTAGGCAATCGTCTATGTAAAGGCATCTGACCACCTTCAAATCCAGGTCTTACTCCACCTCCGGATCTCGCTTTTAGCCCTTTATGCCCTTTTGTTGAAGTTTTGCCCATACCTGAGCCAGGTCCACGTCCTATCCTTTTTCTTTTATGTCTGCTACCCTCAGCAGGTGCCAGTTCATGCAATTTCATTTTAAACCTCCTCTGCACTGACAAGATGAGGAACTTTTTTTACCATCCCCATAATTGCGGGGTTCATATTATGCTCCACTGTCATATGCATACGTTTTAAACCCAATGCACGAAGTATTTTCCGGTGCTTTTCAGGACGCCCGATTAGGCTTCTTATTTGTGTTAATCTTACTTTACCAGACATTATTTGTCTCTCCACTATATCTTCAAATATCTTGACTATAATTCTTCAGGTCTAAGTCCGCGACGTTTAGCAACTTCTTCTTTTGTCTCTAACGATCTCAATCCAGCCATAGTTGCTCTGACAACATTATGTGTATTATTAGTTCCAATACATTTTGTCAAAATGTCAGTTATACCAGCAGCCTCAAGAACTGCACGGACAGCACCACCTGCAATAACACCAGTTCCAGGAGAAGCAGGTTTTAATAGCACTCTACCCGCACCGAAATGTCCAATAACTTCAAAGGGGACTGTTCCATTCAGTACAGCAACTTTTACCATACTTCTTTTTGCCTTCTCAACGCCCTTACGAATAGCTTCTGGAACCTCACCTGCCTTACCGAGACCAAAGCCTACATTGCCATCACCATCACCCACAACACAAAGAGCACTGAAACTAAAATTTCTTCCGCCTTTTACAACTTTTGCAACTCTGTTGATCCTAACTACTTTATCGATCAATTGATTTTCTTCTGTTTGTTTACCGACCAAGGGACATCCTCCTTAATTAGAATTGCAACCCGCCTTCACGGGCTCCGTCTGAAAGTGCTTTTACACGACCATGATAAAGAAAACCATTTCTGTCGAAAACCACTTTAGTAATTCCCTTGTCAAGTGCCCTCTTAGCCACAATTCTACCAACAGCAACAGCAGCATCTTTGTTGCCACCTTTTTTGCCAGTATCTGTGAACTCCTTATCAAGGGTTGATGCAGAAACAATGGTATTGCCTTCAATATCGTTGATTATCTGGGCATATATATGACTGGCACTTCTAAAGATATTAAGCCTCGGACGTTCTTGAGTACCTGTCATCTTTTTTCTTATTCTCTTTTTTCTCTTAACTCTTGAGATATATTTTTCGGATGTATTTGCCATAAAATTCTATTCCCGATTTAGATTATTTTGCTGCAGACTTACCTGCTTTTTTGATTATTGTCTCATCAGAATACATAATACCCTTGCCTTTATACGGTTCAGGTGGTCTTATTCTTCTGATGTTTGCTGCAGTCTCACCTAAATTTTCTTTATCTATTGAGGATAAAGTGATTTGGGTGTTTTTATCTACTTTTGCAGAAATTCCTTCAGGAAGTGGGAAATTGACTGGATTAGAGAATCCGACATTTAATACAATGGTCTTGTCATTTAGTTCTGCTCTGTATCCAATTCCACTCAGCAAAAGAGTTCTTTCATAACCATTAGTAACACCATTAACCATATTTTGAATCAACGCACGATACATACCCTGTAGTGCGACTGTTTTCCGATCCTCTGGGTTATTAGGTGCAACACGTAAAATTCCATCTTCAATACTAATTTTTACAGCCGGATGCAGACTTCGTGTTAATGTTCCCTTTGGACCATTAACAGTCAATATATCACTATCAACAGTAATTTTGACTTTCGCTGGAATCTGGATCGGCTTCTTACCTATTCGTGACATATACCTCTCCTGTGTTACCAAATATTACAGAGGACTTCACCGCCCACATTCTCGTTTCTCGCCTGTTTATCCGTCATTAAACCTTTTGGAGTGGATAAAATCGCTATACCAAGACCGTTCAAAACCGGTTTTATATCTTTGGACTTGTTATATACCCTTCTACTGGGTTTACTTACTCTCTCAAGCCCATAAATTGCATGTTTTTTACCAGCATATTTCAGATAAACACGCAGTATTCCCTGCTTGTTATCTTCTAAAAACTTGTAATTTTTTATATATCCTTGCTCTTTTAGCACCCGTGCCATCTCAACTTTAAGTTTTGACCCGGGGATATCCACCTTTGCGAACTCAGCTTTTCCACCATTTCTGATTCTTGTAAGCATGTCCGCTATGGGATCACTCATTGCCATATTTTTCTCCTGATAATATTACTATATTACTTAATCTTTTTATCTTAAGATTAATCAAACAATTATTAAAGCTATTTTTATTTTAAACAATGCGTTCTCTAATATAACTATAATAACCTGAGAGGTTTTGTTTATATAGATTATGAATTTACTACCAACTTGATTTAGTAACACCTGGTAATCTACCAGCAGATGCAAGATTCCTAAAACAGATTCTACATATACCAGCTTTTCTTATGAATGCTCTGGGTCTTCCACATATTGGGCAGCGATTATAAGCACGAACCTCAAATTTTTGCTTTCGTTCTGCTCTAACAATAAGAGACGTTTTTGCCAAAATTCCCTCCTAATTTTTAAAAGGCATCCCAAACAATTTCAGGAGTGTTTTGCCCTCTTCATCTGTTTTTGCCGTTGTAACTATAGAAACATTAAGACCTTTAATGCTATCGGTCTTATCATAATCAATCTCAGGAAAAATTATATGTTCCTTAATACCAAGGCTGTAATTACCCCTTCCATCAAATGCTTTCCCAGATATTCCTTTAAAATCACGCACACGAGGAAGTGCAATATTAATTAGCTTGTTTAGAAAATCGTACATCTTTTCACCACGCAAAGTTACCATGCAACCAATTGGCATACCCATACGTAGTTTAAATGCAGCAATAGATTTTCTGGCTTTTGTGATTACAGGTTTCTGTCCAGCAATCAGCGTTAAATCAGCTGCCGCAGAGTCAAGTAATTTAACATTTTTGATTGCTTCTCCAAGTCCTATATTCAACACGATTTTTTCCAGCATGGGAATTTGCATCGCGTTTTGATAACCAAAGGTCTTCTTTAACTCTGGTATTACTTCTTTTTCATATATTTCTTTAAGGCTCAACGTTTTTGCTCCTTAAGCTGCATCTTTTAGGCATCAATCTGTTCATTGCATTTTCTGCAGAATCTCACCTTTTTACCATCTTCCAGCTCTCTCATACCAATGCGAACGGGTTTAACACATTTATTGCACATAAGCATAAGATTGGAATAATCAATCGGCATCGGCTTCTCAACAATACCACCTTGAGGATTACCCTGAGTAGGTCTTTGATGAATTTTTGCAATATTTACATTTTCTACTACAACCCGATTTTTTTTTCTGAGAACCTTTAAAACTTTACCGATTTTTCCTTTATCTTTACCGGTAATAATTTTAACTTTATCATCAGTTTTTATTTTCGTTTTTAATCTTTCCATTTAAAATCCTCTTAAATAATAAACCGAAGCGGTTTAAAGAACTTCCGGAGCTAAAGAGATTATTTTCATAAACTTTTTGGCTCTCAGTTCCCTTGCAACCGGGCCGAAAATACGGGTTCCAACGGGTTCGTTAGAGTTATTAATTATAACTGCTGAATTGTCATCAAATCTTATCATAGAACCATCAGGTCTTGAAATCTCCTTTTTTGTTCTAACAATTACAGCTTTTAATACATCACCTTTCTTTACTTTGGCATTGGGTATTGCCTCTTTTACTGAAACGACAATAACATCCCCGATACCAGCATAACGTCTTTTCGAGCCACCAAGCACTTTTATGCAATAAAGCTCTTTGGCTCCGGAGTTGTCTGCTACAGTCAATCTCGTCTCGGTTTGAATCATTTTTCAACTCCCCTTAAATCAAACTGCTCTTTTGACAATCTCACTGACCCGAAATCTCTTTGTTTTGCTCAAAGGTCTTGACTCTGTAATCTTAACAACATCTCCAGTTTTACACTGGTTGTTTTCGTCGTGAGCAGCATACTTTTTATATTTTTTAATATATTTTTTGTAAACAGCGTGCTGAACAAATCTCTCGACTTGAACAACAACCGATTTTTCCATTTTGTCTGATACTACTGTTCCAAGTAGTACTTTTCTACTTCCTCTTTCATTCATGGCATCAACTTTTCTCATTAGCTAATATTTAAGTTCATCTCCCTTGAGATGGTCATCAGACGAGCTATATCTTTTCTGATTTTTGGGAGAATGGCTGTATTCTCAAGCCTACCCACACCATGCTGAAAACGAAGATTAAAAAACTCTTTTTTCAGCTCAGCTATTTTAGTATTAATTTCATCAGCACTCATGGCTCTGATTTCACTTGTCTTCATGTTTTATTATAACCTCTCCACAAAGCGAGTTTTGACACAGAGCTTACTTGCAGCAAGCTCAAGAGCTTCAATTGCAAGCTCTCTTGGAACACCTTCCATCTCATAGAGAATCCTACCAGGTTTTACAGCTGCAACCCACCCTTCAGTTGGACCTTTACCTTTACCCATTCTAACTTCAGCAGGTTTTTTAGTAATAGGTTTATCGGGAAAAAAGCGAATCCATGTCTTTCCAAGCCTTTTAATCTTACGAGTCATTGCAATACGGGCAGCTTCAATTTGACGAGCATTAACATAACCGCATTCAACAGCTTGAAGACCAAATTCACCAAAATTAAGTTCTGTTCCCCTGCTGGGCTTTCCCTTTAATCTACCGCGCATTCTTTTGCGATATTTTACCTTTTTGGGACTTAGCATAATTATCTCCTTACCAGCATATTAAGCTGTAACTCTCTGATCCGCATTAAGCACTTCGCCCTTAAACACAAAGACTTTGATGCCAATAGCACCGTATGTTGTGCGAGCCTCAATAAAGCCGTAATCCATATCAGCCCTAAGTGTATGAAGTGGAATTCTACCCTCTTTATACCATTCAGTTCTTGCCATCTCTGCACCGCCAAGCCTACCAGAACATATAATTTTTATCCCTTGAGCTCCAAACCTCATAGCAGATGTAACGCTTCTTTTCATTGCTCTTCTAAAAGCTATACGGCGTTCAAGCTGTAGTGCTATATTTTCAGCTACAAGCTGAGCATCAATTTCTGGTCTGCGAACCTCTTTAATATCAATGAGTACTTCTGGCGATACAATTTTCTCAAGCTCTTGCTTTAAAAGAGCAATATCAGCCCCTTTTTTACCTATTATAATTCCCGGTCTTGCAGCAAACACTCTAACTCTTATGCGTTTAGAAAAACGCTCAATTTCAATCTTTGAGATTCCTGCATGGTAGAGCTTTTTTTTCAAAAATTTTCTAATTTTGTAATCTTCAAGTACAAAATTACCATACTCTTTATCTGCATACCATCTGGAGTCCCATGTTCCTGTGATACCTAATCTTAATCCAATTGGATTTACTTTTTGGCCCAAGCCACTCCCTCCCTATTTGACCGTTTCCGAAACCGTGACTGTAATATGGCTGGTTCTTTTCAGAATCCTTGCTCCTCTGCCTCTAGCCCTCGCCCTAAATCTTTTTAAAGAGGGACCATGATCAACTGATATATTTTTTACGATAAGTTCATCAACATCAATTTCATTATTATGCTCTGCATTAGCCACTGCAGACCTGAGGGTCTTTGATATAATACCGGCAGCTTTAAGAGGCATAAATTTAAGAAGATTCAAAGCATCTTCTACCTTTTTCCCCTTTACAGCTTCCACAGGTGCACGCAGTTTAAATGGCGAAATACGCACATATTTTGTTACTGCTTTAACTTCCATATTTATATCCTTATAAATTAAAAACCCGTCAGCTTATTTTTTTACTTTAGCTTTTTTATCGCCCGCATGACCATAAAATGTTCTTGTTGGTGAAAATTCACCAAGTTTATGTCCTACCATATTTTCTGTAACAAAAACGGGTATAAATTTCTTTCCATTATGCACTGCGAGTGTAATACCAACCATTTCTGGAAAAATAGTTGATCTTCGAGACCAAGTTTTTATTACCTGATTACTCTTACTATCCTGAAGTGCTATTACCTTTTTCAAAAGTTCAGGGGCTATATACGGTCCCTTTTTTAACGACCTTGGCATATCAGATCACCTATTTATTTTTTCTTAGTTCTTCTTTTTACTATGTACTGATTAGATCTTTTGTTTGTACGGGTCTTATAGCCCTTAGAAGGCACACCCCATGGACTACATGGCTGCCTTCCGCCAGAAGATCTTCCTTCACCACCACCCATTGGATGGTCAACAGGGTTCATAGCCACGCCTCTAACAGATGGACGTTTACCAAGCCATCTGGTACGACCAGCTTTTCCTAAGCTAAGATCTCCATGTTTTTCATTACCAACTCTTCCAATAGTTGCCTTGCATTTTACATGAACCATGCGCACTTCACCAGAAGGGAGAAGAACCTGTGCATAAGACCCCTCTTTTGCCATGAGTCTTGCATAGGTTCCAGCACTTCTAACTATCTGACCACCTTTATTTTGCTTTAACTCTACATTATGAATACGCGTACCAAGTGGTATGTTTTCAAGTGGAAGACAATTCCCAGGTTTAATATCAGATTGCGGACCTGTCTCAATCACATCTCCAACAGCTATCTCACGAGGTGCAAGAATATATCTTTTCTCTCCATCAGCATAAACTAAAAGAGCTATTCTGGCACTACGATTTGGATCATACTCTATGGAACTGACTTTTGCAGGAATACCATCTTTATCCCGTTTAAAATCAATTACTCTGTATTGCTTTTTAGCCCCGCCACCCTTGTGCCTACTTGTTATTCTTCCGTATGAGTTCCTCCCACCCGTTTTCTTCAGTTTTTTAAGAAGAGACCGCTCAGGTTTATCTTTAGTAATTTCTTCAAATGTAAAATAT
The DNA here is from genome assembly GCA_015232455.1 of Desulfamplus sp. GTDB lineage: Bacteria > Desulfobacterota > Desulfobacteria > Desulfobacterales > Desulfobacteraceae > Desulfamplus. The sequence continues at coordinate 247,370 of JADFZQ010000001.1, forward strand.
TCCTGTGATCGTCTTCCGGGTGATGTGGGCTTTGTTTTTTTAATTGCCATTTTATTATCCCTTTAAACACCTTCAAAAAAATCAATTCTCTGCCCGGGCATTAGCCTTACAATAGCTTTTTTAAAATCCCGTCTTTTTCCAAGTATCCGTCCTCTACGCTTTATTTTACCTTTTATATTTAACGTATTTACAGATTTAACTTTGGCATTGAATATTTTTTCTATTGCATTTTTGATCTCCACCCGATTTGCATGAGGTGCAACCTCAAAAGTTAGCTGATTAACCTGCTCTTTTTGCAAATTTGACTTTTCACTCTGAATAGGGCGTCTTATTATATCATATTCCATTATCATTTTGAGCAAACCTCCCTTCAATCGACTGGATGGAAGATTCAACAATCAGAAGATTGTCATACTTAAGGAGGTCATAGACATTAAGACCTTCTGTCTTAAGCACTTTGACGTCAGGTATATTTTGTGCGGAGATAAAAAGTATTCTGTCATCTTCGTTAGTGATAATCAGCACATTTTTTAAGCCAAGATTCCGAGTAATATTAACAACTTCCTTTGTTTTAATTTGGCTCAATCCAAAGGAATCAATAACAAAAAGTTCATTATTCTTCAATTTTGAACTTAAAGCCATTTTCATAGCAAGGCTCTTTACCTTTTTGTTTACTTTATGTTCATAGGATCTTTGAACAGGCCCAAAAATTATTCCGCCACCTTTTCTAAGAGCTGACTTTATTCCGCCTGCCCTCGCATTTCCAGTTCCTTTCTGTCTAAACAACTTTCTTGTACTTCCTGCAACTTCACCCCTGACCTTAGCAACCGCTGTTCCTAAGCGCCTAGAAGTAAGCTGCATCCTGACAACATCGTGCAGTACGCTTTTCTTTACAGGAACGGTGAATATCTCATCAGATAGATTTACTTCTGATACTTTTTCACCAGATCTGTTCAAAACATCTACAACAGCCATATACTTCCTCATTAAAAATAACGACCATGCATCACTGCGAAATTATTGCAATACCCATAGCCGTAAGTAAATAGTAACCTAATTTTCTATTTTTTATTTATATTAGATTTCACAATCTCAAGAATACCTGTTTTAGAACCTGGTATAGCACCTTTTATCAACATCAAATTCTGTTCAGGTCTAATATCGATAATCTCAAGATTTTTAACTGTTTTTCTATCAACACCCATGTGACCTGGCATTTTTTTGCCCTTTATAATTCTTGATGGCCATGCACTACAACCAACTGAACCAGGTTCACGAATATTTCGGCTTCCATGAGACCTTGGACCCATTGTAAATCCATGCCTCTTTACAGTTCCTGCAAACCCACGTCCTTTAGAAATACCTGAAACATTAATTTTTTGCCCTACAGAAAACATATCAAGGTTAATGAGCTGCCCTAACTGATAATCCCCAGGAGAGTCAACCCTGAATTCTCGCAAAGCAGAGAAAGCTGCTGAACCACTTTTGGAAAAATGCCCAGCAGCGGGTTTATTTACCTTTACAAGGCTCTTCTCCCCAAAACCTAACTGCAGTGCATTATATCCATCGGTTTTATCCGATTTAATCTGAGTAACATAACACGGTCCAACCTGAACAACTGTTACAGGGATAAAACGACCATCAGATGCAAAAACATTGGTCATCCCGATTTTTTTTCCTAAAATTCCATTACACATTATCATTCCCACCTGAACCCTAAATGATATTTAAGGCTTTATCTTTGCTTAAAGTTTTATCTGAACATCAACACCTGGCGAAAGATCAAGTTTCATAAGTGCATCAACTGTCTGCTGAGTTGGCTCAAGTATATCCATCAGTCTTTTATGAGTTCTGATTTCAAACTGCTCACGGGATTTTTTATTCACATGGGGAGATCTGAGAACACAGAATTTATTGATACTTGTTGGTAGTGGTATAGGACCCACAACCTTTGCACCTGTCTTTCTTGCAGTATCAACAATATCAATAGATGACTGATCAAGAAGTTTGTGATCGTATGCTTTGAGCCTGATCCTGATTTTTGATTTTATCATAACAGCCTTATATTCTTATGCTTTATTCAATTATTTCACCAATGACACCAGCCCCTACAGTGCGACCACCTTCACGAATAGCAAAACGAAGCTCTTTTTCCATAGCTATCGGAGCTATCAGTTCAGCAGTTATACTCGCATTATCTCCGGGCATTATCATCTCAACACCTTCTGCAAGACTTAATATTCCAGTAACATCTGTGGTTCTAAAGAAAAACTGAGGTCTATATCCACTAAAAAATGGGGTATGGCGACCTCCCTCTTCTTTGCTTAAACAATAAATTTCAGCTCTGAACTTAGTATGAGGTGTAATGCTACCGGGTTTTGCAACTACCTGTCCTCTTTCAACTGCATCTCTTTTCGTTCCACGAAGAAGGAGTCCTACGTTGTCTCCAGCCTGACCCTCATCAAGTAGTTTCCTAAACATCTCTACACCAGTACAGGTTGTCTTGGCTGTCTCACGTATTCCTACAAGCTCTACTTCATCTCCTGCTTTGATTATTCCTCTTTCAATCCTGCCAGTTACAACTGTGCCACGACCAGAAATGCTAAATACGTCTTCAATAGGCATAAGAAATTCTTTATCCATATCGCGTTTTGGCTCAGGAATATAAGAATCAAGAACATTCAAAAGCTCGGTAATACACTTTGCATCATCTCCATTTGCATCATCACACTCAAGAGCTTTTAATGCACTGCCGCGAACAATCGGTGTATCATCTCCTGGAAAGTCATACTTGTCAAGAAGTTCACGCAACTCCATCTCAACAAGCTCTATAAGTTCCATATCATCTACCATATCGCATTTGTTCAAAAACACAACCATACTCGGAACACCTACCTGACGCGCAAGAAGTATATGCTCACGAGTCTGAGGCATAGGACCGTCATCTGCACTTACAACAAGTATAGCACCATCCATCTGTGCCGCACCTGTTATCATATTCTTGATATAGTCAGCATGACCAGGACAATCAACATGAGCATAGTGTCTTTTTTCACTCTCATACTCAACATGAGCTGTCGCTATTGTGATTCCACGCTCACGCTCTTCTGGCGCTTTGTCAATCTCATCAAATGGAACATAAGTACCATTGCCCTTCAGTGCTGCATGTTTAGTAATTGCAGCTGTCAACGTGGTCTTACCATGATCTATGTGACCTATTGTTCCAATATTCACATGGGGTTTGTTTCTATTAAACTTCTCTTTTGCCATTTTAAATTATCCTCCCTGAAATATTAACAGGATGTTTAAAAAAAATCTTTATCTCTTAAATTAAACTAAATAGTTGACTCTTACCATCTGAAATGAGCAAAAGCTTTATTTGCTTCTGCCATTTTATGGGTATCTTCTTTTTTCTTCACTGCTCCACCGCGTTCATTATAGGCATCCATTAACTCAGCGGCTAATTTATTTATCATACCTTTTTCAGAACGTGTCCTGCTGAATTTAAGCAACCATCTGAATGCAAGTGCAGTCTGCCTTGATGGTTTTATCTCTGTTGGAACCTGATAAGTTGAACCACCAACTCTGCGAGATTTAACTTCAACAGAAGGCTTGATATTATTCAAAGCCTTTTCAAAAATATTTAACGATGGTTCGCCAATCTTTTTCTCTACAAGTAACAAAGCTCCATCAAAAACTTTTTGTGCCGCACTTTTTTTACCATCTTTCATAATGCAGTTTACAAATTTTGAGCCAAGACGATCTTTCTGCCCAGCATCTTTATGTAAATGTCCTGATACAATTTTTTTTCTTGCCATATATCCACCAAAATCCCTAAACTTGATTCAAAGATCAAAAAAATATTAATACAAGCGGCCACTATTTATAATAGCCATTACTTGGGTCGTTTTGCCCCATATTTTGATCTTCCCTGTCTTCTGTCTTCTACACCAAGAGTATCAAGAGTACCTCTAACAATATGATAACGAACACCAGGAAGGTCTTTTACTCTTCCACCTCTAACAAGAACAACTGAATGTTCCTGAAGGTTATGTCCCATACCCGGAATATATGCGGCAACTTCAAGTCCTGTAGTTAATCTCACCCTCGCAACCTTTCTAAGAGCTGAGTTTGGTTTTTTGGGGGTTGAGGTATATACTCTTGTACAGACTCCTCTTTTCTGGGGACCGCCTTTTAAAGCAGGTGTTCCCTGTTTTTTTTCAGCTTTAGCCCTTCCCTTTCTTACTAATTGATTAATGGTAGGCATACCTTAAAAACTCCTTAACGACCTTTTTCAATTTTTATTATGCGACAAAATGGTGAATTATTATATATATCCACCATATTTGTCAAGCTTTTTTCTAAATCCTTGATTTGTAGAACAACTAATAATTAAACTATAGATAAGGATGCTTGTTTTCCCTATTCACATAGAAAACAGAGTTTCTGCACAACTTAAATTATCTGGAATGCAGAGGATGTAAATATATTTTGCAAAGAGGTCAAATATTTCTCAAGATAGTGTCTCTATAGTAATTGCTCTATAACCAGGAAAACCTGTACCAGCAGGGATTAGTCGCCCCATAATGACATTCTCCTTAAGACCTCTTAAATCGTCATATCTGCCCTGAATACTTGCTTCAGTCAATACTTTTGTAGTCTCTTGAAAAGATGCAGCAGATATAAAACTATCTGTTGCAAGTGATGCCTTAGTAATACCAAGTATTAAAGGCTCTCCCCTTGCGGGTTCTCCACCTTTCATAACAGCTTGACGATTGGCTTCAGCAAATTTTACCCGATCAACTTGTTCATCAGGAATAAAATTGGTATCTCCTACCTCAATAACTTTAACACGTCGCATCATCTGACTAATGATAACCTCAATGTGTTTGTCATTTATCCTTACACCTTGAAGGCGATATACCTCTTGAACTTCATCAACAAGATAACGTGCCAAAGCAACCTCTCCCTTAATATTTAATATATCTTGAGGGTTGGCACTACCACCTATGAGAGGCTCTCCAGCTTTGACGTAATCGCCATCATAAACGCTTAAATGTCTTCCTTTAGGAATTAGATACTCTTTTTTATCTCCAATATCTGTAGGGGTTATAGTTACTTTTTGTTTACCTTTTGCACCTTTGGCAACCGTTACGTATCCATCTATCTCGCTCAACATACTTGGTTCTTTAGGTTTACGAACCTCAAATAGCTCTGCAACTCTTGGAAGACCACCTGTAATATCTTTAGTTTTAGTAGTTGCCCTTGGAAGTTTTGCAATAACATCACCTGCCATAACCTCATCATCTTCATCTTTCATTAAAATGGCATTAACAGGTAAGAAATACCTTACAACGGATGAAGAACCTGGAAGTTTTACACCCTTACCATCTTTATCTTTAATTGTAATTTGAGGACGAAGCACATCTCCCGATTTTTCAAGCGATTTTCCCTCAATAATAGTTCGGCTGGCTTTTCCAGTTACTGGGTCAATCTGTTCTTGAACAGTTGTACCAACTTCAATGTCCGCATATCTTACCCTACCACTAACTTCTGTAATAATTGGAGTAGTAAAAGGATCCCAAGTTGCAAGAACGTCTCCAACCTCAACATTTTGACCATTTTTAACTAACAAAGAGGCACCATAAATAACCTCTTCTTTTGCTCTCTCTCTACCTTCAGGTCCAACAATTGAAAAACCACCACCTTTACGGTTCATTACAATCTGCTCGGGATTAGCCGCATCAGCAGTTTTTCTCAAGGCAATATCTAAATTTTCGTTAAATTTTATGATACCCGCAACTCTTGCTTTAATTTCAGCTACCTCAACTTTACGGCTTGCAGTTCCACCGATATGGAAAGTACGCATAGTAAGCTGAGTTCCTGGCTCTCCAATAGATTGAGCAGCAAGTATCCCAACAGCCTGCCCTATCTCTACAGTCTGTCCATGTGCTAAATCTCGACCATAGCATTTAGCACAAACTCCATTTTTAGCTTTGCATGTAAGTACAGACCTTATTTTAACGCTTGTAACTCCAGCAGCTTCTATTTTTTCAACCATACGCTCATTAAGCTCAACCCCTTTTTTAACAATAATTTCATTTTTATAGGGGTCAATTACATCTGCTTGAACTACCCTTCCAAGGATTCTCTCTCCAAGACTTTGAATAACCTCACCACCTTCAAGAAGCGACTCTACATCAACTCCCATCAAGGTTCCGCAATCATGCTCAATAACAGTGCAATCTTGGGCAACGTCAGCAAGACGGCGGGTCAAATATCCTGAGTTTGCTGTTTTAAGTGCAGTATCAGCAAGCCCTTTTCTTGCACCATGTGTTGAGATAAAATATTGCAACACAGTCAAACCTTCACGGAAGCAGGCGGTAATCGGATTCTCAATGATTTCACCTGACGGTTTTGCCATAAGACCTCTCATACCAGCAAGCTGACGCATCTGATCTTTACTTCCTCTTGCTCCTGAATCTGCCATCATATAAACAGCATTTAAAACATCTTCAGTTGAGTTTGGTCCACCCGGCTTTTTCATAACAGCCATCATGGCATCAGCAATATCATCCGTGCTTTTTGCCCAAATATCGACAACTTTGTTATACTTTTCACCTTGGGTAATCAAACCTTCTGAATATTGCTGTTTTATATCAAGAACGCTCTGTTCAGATTTTCTTATGATATCCCATTTGCTATCTGGAATAATCATATCATCAATACAGATGGAAAGTCCTCCAAGTGTTGAATACTCATATCCAATATCTTTAAGGCGATCAGCAAGGATAACCGTCTCTTTAAGTCCTATGTTTCTATAGGCATAATCAACAAGGGCACGGACAGAAGATTTATCCATTAGTCGATTCACAAGATCAAATGGAATTGTGCTTTTTCTCTCATCAACACGGAAAATATTTAACTCTCCACCAGATTCAATAATATCAGAATATTGTGTCTCCAAAAGTGAAAATAGGTGATTTGAAACGATCTCTGAAACTTGAAAAATATTACTAAATTCCTTACGAGTTAATATGCCTGTGGTTCCATGATTCGCAACTGTCTCTTCATCACAATATTTTGCTCTTACAGATTCAAAAGCCTCTCCGCCTTTTAACTCCTTTAGTGCATTTTGAGCCAATTGGCTAATGGTTAGCCCGCTCTCTTCTCTATTTTTAATAACAATACGGCTTAACGAAAGCAAAGTATCGCCGGGAATAATCTCCCACAAAAGGATTCTTCCAGTTGTAGTTTCATAGATTTTGCCATCAATTCTCACCTTTATCTTTGCGTGGAGATTTAGCTCTCCTGAATCAAAAGCTGATCTTACTTCAGAAACACTTGAAAAGAGCGTCCCCCCACCTTTTTTACCGTCAGCTCCACGAGTCATGTAGTAAATTCCAAGAACAATATCTTGTGTCGGCACAATCACAGGCTGACCATTTGCAGGAGATAAAATGTTATTACTTGATAACATAAGAACTCTTGCCTCAAGCCTTGCCTCAAGTGAAAGCGGAACATGAACAGCCATCTGATCACCGTCAAAGTCAGCATTAAAGGCTGTACATACAAGAGGATGTAATTGGATGGCTTTTCCTTCAATTAGGATAGGCTCAAAAGCCTGAATACCAAGACGATGCAATGTTGGAGCACGGTTCAACATTACAGGATACTCTCTTACAACATTATCAAGAGCGTCCCATACTGCATCCTCTTCTCTTTCAACCATCTTCTTAGCACTTTTGACAGTAGATACTAAACCTTTTTGCTCAAGGTAGTTGTAAATAAAAGGTTTGAACAGCTCTAATGCCATTTTTTTGGGCAGTCCACACTGGTGAAGGCGTAAGTTAGGACCAACTGTGATAACAGTACGACCTGAATAGTCAACACGCTTACCAAGGAGATTTTGGCGAAAACGTCCCTGTTTACCTTTTAATGTGTCGCTCAATGATTTAAGAGGTCGCTTATTTGTGCCAGTTACAACTCTGCCATGCCGTCCATTATCAAACAGAACATCAACAGACTCTTGAAGCATTCTCTTTTCGTTACGTACAATTATATCAGGAGCTGCAAGATCAATAAGTCTCTTAAGACGGTTGTTTCTATTTATAACCCTTCTGTAGAGATCATTTAGGTCTGATGTTGCAAACCTTCCACCTTCAAGAGGAACTAAAGGTCTCAAGTCAGGCGGCAATACAGGTATTGCTGTCATAATCATACGTGTAGGGCTTATGCCAGAATTGAGGAAAGCATCTACAACTTTGAGTCTCTTAGACATTTTCTGTCTTTTTGCTACAGATTTTGTAGTTGTGATATCCTCTCTCAACTCTTTATAAACTGCCTCAAGATCAACCTCTTCAAGTAGCTTTAAGATTGCCTCAGCACCAATACCAACCTCAAACTCATATCCAAACTGATCAATTGCTTCCTGATATTTCTCATCTGAAAGCAGTTGTAGTCGAGTAAGTTCAGTCTCTCCTGGATCAATAACAACATAGGAGTCAAAATAGAGAACTTTTTCAAGATTCTTCAAGGTCAGATCAAGCACATTACCGATTTTGCTGGGCAGACTCTTTAAAAACCAGATATGAGATACAGGACAGGCAAGTTCAATGTGTGCCATTCTTTCACGTCTTACTTTTGATTGAATGACCTCTACACCGCACTTTTCACAGATAACGCCTCTGTGCTTCATTCTCTTATATTTGCCGCAATTGCACTCATAATCTTTAGTTGGACCAAATACCTTAGCACAAAAAAGCCCATCACGTTCAGGCTTAAAAGTTCTGTAGTTTATGGTTTCAGGCTTTTTTATCTCACCATGGGACCACTCTCTTATCTGATCAGAAGAGGCAAGATTTATCTGGACTCCTTTATAGAGTTTAGGATCTTTTGGCTTTGCAAAGAAATCGTATATGGTTTCCAATATCTTTCTCCTTAATTATTTCCTTCAATTAGATTGATATCGAGTCCCAAACTCTGAAGCTCTTTTGTAAGAACTCTAAAAGATTCAGGCATTCCGGGTTCAAGGACATTTTGACCCTTGACAATTTTTTCATACATGCGAGTACGTCCGCTCATATCATCAGACTTTACTGTGATAAATTCTTGAAGAGCATGAGCTGAACCATAAGCCTCCATTGCCCATACCTCCATCTCTCCCAACCTCTGTCCACCAAATTGCGCTTTTCCTCCAAGCGGCTGCTGAGTTACTAAAGAGTATGGACCTATTGAACGCGCATGGAGTTTATCATCAACAAGATGGTGGAGTTTGAGCATATACATGATTCCAACCGTAATCGGTTTATCAAAAGGCTCACCCGTTCTTCCATCATATAAAATAGACTGACCAGAAGAGCTAAGACCAGCATACTTAATAAGAGCTTTTATCTCCTCTTCTGATGCCCCGTCAAATACAGGCGTTGACATGTGAACTCCGTTTCGATACTGAGAAGCAAATGCAACCAAATCTTTTTCGTCCATATTATCAATAGCATCAACAAAAACCTTTTCGTCATCGTTTACAACAGAGACAGGAGCTGAGCAGTCATTGGTGTAATGGGCATCAAAGTCATAACTTATCTTACCTTCCATTATATCTACTGTCTTAACTGGAGGGGTTGTAAAGATACGTTTAAGTTTTGATTTTAACTCGTCATATTTAATCTTCTCTTTCACCTCATCAAGAAGATCGTCAATTTGACGACCAAGACCGCGGGCAGCACAACCTAAATGTATCTCAAGTATCTGCCCAACATTCATACGCGATGGAACTCCTAAAGGGTTTAAGACCATATCAACAGTTCTTCCATCTTCAAAATATGGTAAATCCTCAACTGGTAGAATTCTTGATACAACGCCCTTATTTCCATGCCGTCCAGCCATCTTATCGCCAACTGAAAGAACCCTCTTCATTGCAACATTAACTTTAATAAGTTTAAGAACGCCAGGAGGTAGTTCATCACCTTTTTCAAATCTTACTACTTGGCTTTCAAAAAACTCATTAGCAATTTTTATCTGCTTCTCAGCCTTTTCAACAATATCTTGTGCAGCATCACTCTTGATACCAAGCTCTCTTGCAACTTCATCACTTGAATGCGAATCTTCAACCGATATATTTATAAGATCAGATACAGATAACTTTGTTCCATGGCTCTTTTCTATATCGCTAAAAATATTTTCTCTAACAACAGTGCCTGAAGGGATAATAACTTGTTTACCTTTTTTAATGTGGGTTGTAAGTTTGCAACCATCTAATATCTCTTCAATACTATCTTTTGCAGCTTTAGTTATAATTTGAATTTCATCATCTCTGTTCTTTTCCAAAGTTGCAATTTCAAAATCTTCAATTGACCTTGTCCGCTCATCTTTTGGCAATCCACGTCTTGAAAAGACCTTAGCACTTGTAACAATACCCTCAACTCCAGGTGGAACTCTTAAAGATGTATCTTTAACATCGCCTGCTTTTTCACCAAAAATAGCTCTAAGTAACTTCTCTTCAGGAGAAAGTTGAGTCTCACCTTTAGGGGTTACTTTACCAACAAGAATATCACCTGGTTTTACTTCCGCACCAAGTCTGATAATACCGCTATCATCTAAATCTTTTAGAGCTTCCTCTCCAACATTGGGAATATCTCGTGTTATCTCCTCTTTGCCAAGTTTTGTATCCCGTGCAACAACTTCAAACTCCTCTATGTGAACAGAGGTATAGACACCATCCATGACTAAACGATCACTTACAAGAATTGAGTCTTCGTAGTTGTAACCACTCCATGGCATAAAAGCAACGGTAACATTTTTTCCTAAAGCAAGTTCTCCACGCTCTGTTGAAGGTCCATCAGCAATAACTTCACCTTTTCTAACAAAATCCCCTTTTTTAACAATAGGTCTTTGATTAAAGCATGTGTTTTGGTTAGACCTTACAAATTTTGAAGCTGTGTAGATAGAGACAAGTTTATCAATAGTACCCATTGGATTGTAACTTAAAGAAGTAGATTTATCTTTAAAGTTATTTACAGAATTTTGCACAACTATACGCTGTGCATCAACTTGAACTACAACACCATCATGTTCAGCAACAATAGCAACTCCTGAATCTCTTGCCACAACACCTTCAATACCAGTTCCAACAAGCGGAGCTTCACTTCTGATAAGTGGAACAGCTTGACGCTGCATATTTGATCCCATCAAAGCTCTATTTGCATCATCATTTTCGAGAAACGGGATAAGTGATGCGGAGACAGATACAAGCTGATTTGGTGAAACGTCCATAAATTCAATATCATTATTTGGAACAAGCTCGAACTCTCCTGCTACCCTTGCAGATATATTATCCTTTATAAATCTACCCTCATTATCAAGCAAAGCGTTAGCCTGAGCAATAGGGTGTTCTTTCTCTTCAAATGCAGATAGATGTTTTATCTCTTTTGATACAACTCCATCTTTAACAATACGATAAGGTGTCTCTACAAAACCAAAGCGATTTACACGGGCGTAGGTACATAAAGAGACAATTAAACCAATATTTGGACCCTCAGGAGTCTCAATAGGACAGATTCTACCATAATGAGAAGTGTGAACATCTCTTACCTCAAATCCCGCTCTCTCACGGGTTAAACCACCTGGACCCAAGGCACTGAGACGCCGTTTATGGGTTGTTTCAGAAAGCGGATTTGTCTGATCCATGAATTGTGATAATTGGCTTGTGCCAAAAAATTCACGAACAACTGCTGATACAGGTTTTGGATTGACAAGATCGTTTGGCATCATTGCATCAACCTCCTGCATACTCATTCGTTCTTTTATAGCCCTCTCCATTCTCACAAGCCCGATTCTATACTGGTTTTCTAATAACTCTCCAACAGCCCTTACCCGTCTGTTACCAAGATGATCAATATCATCAACAGCTCCTTGTGTATCTTTTAACTGCACAAGTTTTTCAGCAGTAAGTAGAATATCCTCTTTTCTTAAAGTCTTGACCTCAATATCAGTTTCAACTTCAAGACGATGGTTCATTTTTAGACGTCCAACATTTGAAAGATCATAATATGCTGGTTTAAAGAAGAGATGATCAATAAACTCCTGAGCTACCTCAGGTGTTGCAGGATTTCCTGGTCTAAGTCTCCTATAAATTTCCATAAGAGCCTCAGCACGAGATACAACTTTATCGACCGCAAGGGTTTTTCTCATTGAATCCGAGCTGTAAGAATCAACATAGAGAATCTTAAAGCTATCAAGTCCAGCAGCTTCAATTTTCTCAAGAGTATCAATATTGATAAGCTCTCCAGCCCGAACAAGTGTCTCTTCCGTTGATGGATGGTATATAGTCTCTGCAGATGCCTTGCCATATAGTTCATCTTTATTTATGGGTATATACTCAAGACCAGCATCTTTAAGTTGTTTTAAAGCTCTTTTTGTAAAAAGTCTGCCTTTTTTTACAGCAATCTCACCTGTCTGAGGATCAATTACATCATAACTTGCCCTATGTCTCTTAAGATTGTCAGGATTAAATTTTTTAAAGTAAGAGCCATCTTTTTTAACAATAAAATCTTTTTGATAAAAAAGAGTTAAAATATCCTCAGTAGTGTAGCCAAATGCTTTAAACAAAATTGAGATAGGAAACTTTCTCCTTCTATCAATACGGATATATATAATATCTTTAGGATCAATCTCCATATCAATCCATGAACCACGCACAGGAATAATACGAGCTGTATAGACAATCTTTCCGCTTGAATGGTTTTTACCCTTATCGTGGTCAAAAAAGACACCTGAAGAGCGGTGAAGTTGGCTAACAACTGCTCTTTCTGTTCCATTAATGATAAAAGTACCTCTTTTAGTCATCAAAGGAATGTTGCCAAAATATATGTCTTGTTCCTTGATGTCACGGATAGATGTAACTCCTGCGTCTTTATTAATCTCATAGACTACAAGTCTAACCTTTATATTTACTGGAATTTCATAAGTCATTCCACGACTTATACACTCCTCAACAGAGTGTTTTATATCACCAAAAGAGTATGAGACATATTCAAGTGATGATGTGCCACTAAAATCTTTGATTGGAAAGACGGATTTAAATACAGAGTGAATACCAATATCTTCTCTGTTTTCAGGAAGGACTTCTCTTTGAAGAAAATGTTCAAAGGATGTACGTTGCATACCTATAAGATCTGGAATGTCAACAACCTTATTTTTACTTCCAAACTCTTTTCTTATTCGTTTGTCTGCAATAGCTTTTGTATTTTGCTCTCTTATCTTTTTATCTGCTATTACGTCTATATCTGATGTCTGCTTGTCTGCCAAGAGGCTCCCGGTCATGGTATCTCCAATAATGGTTTATTATAACCGTGAAAGCGGAGACAAAGCCATAACGGCTTAAACCTCCGCATCGTATGTGTGCAATCTGCCAATTTTTCCAAATAGTTATATCAATAGGTCAAAGCTGCCAGTCACCTTTCCCCAAATAAAATTTACTAACTTATATTTTAAGGAAATAAAAGACCGTCAAATAGGTCAGGGCGACCAAAAGGTCGCCCCTACTATTATAATACCTACAAAACTATTTAATACTTATTTGTGCCCCAGCAGCTTCAACTTGTGCTTTAATTTTCTGGGCTTCTTCTTTGGATACACCCTCTTTCAAGGGTTTTGGGCACTCATCAACAAGAGCTTTTGCCTCTTTAAGTCCAAGACCAGTAATTGCTCTTACCTCTTTAATTACATTGATCTTTTTGTCCCCAGAAGATTCTAATATTACTGTAAACTCTGTCTGCTCCTCTACTGGAGCAGCTTCAGCAGCACCAGCAGCAGGTCCTACCGCAACTGCAACAGGAGCAGCAGCAGAGACACCAAATTTTTCTTCAAGTTCTTTTACAAGTTGTGAAAGCTCAAGAACTGTCATTCCAGCGATAAATTCAACTACATCATCTTTTGTTATATTAGCCATTTTTTCTCCTTAAAAAAACAAGAAAGGGATATAATCCCTTTAAAATAATTAAGTAATTATAAATTGTTAAGCAGCCTTTTTCTGATCCCCAATTGCATTTAGCACATAAAGGAATGATCTTGGTACTTCTCCAAGCACTCTTACCATCGCAGTAGGAACTGCATTCATGGTTGATAGCAACTGAGCCAGCAGTATCTCTTTTGGTGGCATTTTGGCAAGTGCTTTAATATCATCAAGATTTAGCACTTTACCATTCATAGCACCGATTTTTATCTCAAGTTTCTGATTGGCATCAGCAAATTTTACAAGCACTTTAGCTGGTGCAACAGGATCAGTTTTTGAGGTTACAATAGCATTGGGACCTTTGAGAAAATCTTTTAAAACAGATACCTGTGTCCCCTCAGATGCCATTGATAAAAGCGTATTTTTTACAACTTCTAATTGAGAACCCTCTTTTCTTAGCTCATTTCTCAATTGAGTCATTGACTCAACATCAAGCCCTTTGTAGGCAACTATGAGAGCAATCTCGGTTTCAGCAAGCCGTGAATTTAGTTTTTCAACTACTTCTTTTTTTGTTGTCAGGTTCAAATCAAACACACCTCCTTTCCATCGTTAAGTTAATTTCTCCAGAGGTGCCAACTGTGCCAAAACATATTCTGTCTCGGCAGGCCGGCATCGCCGTTTATACATATTGCAATGCAAATCAAGACATTGCCTTGTACCTGCTGTCTTTGACAGACAACAATTTATATTTTAAATATTCTCCTAAAGGAGAACAAGTTGACTATTTTATTATTGAAGGATCTATTTTTACGCCTGGTCCCATAGTTGTAGATACACTTATGGCTTTTATATAAGTACCTTTACTTGCTGGTGGCTTTAGAGCAAGAATCCTTGTAAGAAAAGCATTAGCATTTACTACTAATTTCTCTACTCCAAAAGATGCTTTACCTATTGGGACATGGACAATACCAGCCTTTTCAACTCTAAATTCAATCTTTCCAGCTTTAAGCTCTTTAACAGCTTTTTCTATATCAAAGGTTACTGTCCCTGTCTTTGCGTTGGGCATAAGTCCTCTTGGACCAAGTATTCTACCAAGTTTCCCAACTGTTCCCATCATATCTGGGGTTGCAAGGGCTTTATCAAACCCAAACCAGCCAGCTTTAATCTTTTCGACAGTCTCATCATCTGCAATAAAGTCAGCACCAGCCTCTAATGCCTCTTTTTCTTTTTCACCCTTTGCAAATACAAGGACTTTTACCTCTTTACCAAGACCATTTGGCAAGATAACGGTGCCACGTACCATTTGATCGGCATGACGCGGATCAACACCAAGTCTCACCGCTATATCTACGGTCTCATCAAATTTAGCATAGGATGAAGAGAGTGAGATCTCTAAAGCTTCGTTAAAATCATAACGCTTTTGTCTGTCGATCTTTTTTACTATTTCTATATATTTCTTACCGTGTTTCGGCATCTTATATCACTCACTCCTTTATTTTAAACGACCTCTATACCCATACTCCGTGCTGTTCCAGCGATTATGTTAACCGCACCTTCCAAATTTACAGCATTCAAGTCTTCCATCTTCAACTTGGCAATATCAACAAGCTGATCTTTAGTTACCTTGCCCACCTTATCTTTGTTCGGAGTGCTTGAACCCTTTTCAATTTGAGCTGCTTTTCTCAATAACATGGATGCCGGTGGAGTTTTTGTTATAAAGGTAAAAGTTCTATCCTGAAAAACTGTAATCACAACAGGAATGATTGAACCAACATCATTGGCTGTTCTTGCATTAAACTGCTTGCAAAACTCCATTATATTAACACCATGTTGACCCAAAGCAGGTCCGATCGGTGGAGATGGATTAGCCTTACCAGCCTGAACCTGAAGCTTTACCTGTGCCGTTACTTTTTTTGCCATTTTTTTTCTACTCCTGACACATACGTATTTATCAGTTGGCGTTATCCATCTCTTTTTAGAACGGTGTTCATAACATAATTAACTTCACCAGCAGACGGAAAAACACTCCAACAATTTATATTAATAACTCAACTAACTTTTGCCACCTGAACAAAATCCAATTCAACGGGTGTTGCTCTACCAAATATACTTACAAGAACCTTTACTTTAGCTTTTTCTGAGTTCACCTCTTCAATAGTACCATTGAAACTTGCAAAAGGTCCATCTGCAACACGGACCTCATCGCCAATTTCAAAACTATATTTTGGCTGGGGTTTGCTCTTACCCGTTTCCATTTTTTCAATAATCTGAGCCGCTTCTCTATCGCTTATTGGTGCTGGTCTATTTTTGCCACCCAGAAAACCCGTAACCTTTGCGGTTGAATTAACAACATGCCATGTCTCATCATTTAATTCCATGTTAATAAGGATATAGCCCGGATAAAACTTTCTTGAAGATTCCCTTTTTTTTCCATTGACGAGTTCAACAACATGCTCTGTTGGAACAAGTATATCGCCAAATTTATCCGCAAATTTAGATTTGGCTATTCCATCTTCTAAGGCATGTTTTACCTTTTGTTCATATCCTGAATAGACATGAAGTACATACCATCTACGAGACACCTTAACTCCCTTTATTCTCTATTTATGCAACTACTATTATTGTTCGCTTATGCAAGCACTATCTGTACAAGTTTTGAAAGTGTAACATCCACAAGCCCCAAAAATGTTGCAATAATAAATACGAGTATAATAACTACAACAGTTGCCCCTGCTGTCTGTTTTTGGTTAGGCCATGTTACTTTCTTCAATTCAGCCTGAACTTCACGTAAAAATTGAACTCCTCTTTGGAAAAGATTAAGCTCGCCTTCTACAACAGTTTGAGCTGTCATATCTCTTGTATTTTTAAATGCAGCATTTGGGATAATTCGAGATGAGGGGACAATAGATAAACTTTTCTTCTCATTAATCTCAGATGATTTCTCTTCAGCTGAACTGCTTTTTTTAATCTTGTCATGTAATGACTTTTTTTTCTGCAATTTTGCCATAATGCTCCCAAACTCGAACTATATTATACCTATCAAAATCACAATATCTATCTTAAACATAAAAATGGCAGGTCAGGAGGGACTCGAACCCCCAGCATCCGGATTTGGAGTCCGGCGCTCTACCAATTAGAGCTACTGACCTGCATATTAAACAGTGTGTATTGAGCTGTTATTTTAGCGAACTACTACTTAGTCTCTTTATGAGCTACATGTTTTTTACAGAATCTACAATATTTTTCAAACTCAAGTTTATCAGGGGTCGTACGCTTATTCTTCGTAGTAGTGTAATTTCTTCTCTTACACTCTGTACATACAAGCGTTATATTTACTCTTGGCATAATAGCCAACTCCTTTATTTACTCAATTATTTCACCAATGACACCAGCCCCTACAGTGCGACCACCTTCACGAATAGCAAAACGAAGCTCTTTTTCCATAGCTATCGGAGCTATCAGTTCAGCAGTTATACTCGCATTATCTCCGGGCATTATCATCTCAACACCTTCTGCAAGACTTAATATTCCAGTAACATCTGTGGTTCTAAAGAAAAACTGAGGTCTATATCCACTAAAAAATGGGGTATGACGACCTCCCTCTTCTTTGCTTAAACAATAAATTTCAGCTCTGAACTTAGTATGAGGTGTAATGCTGCCGGGTTTTGCAACTACCTGTCCTCTTTCAACTGCATCTCTTTTCGTTCCACGAAGAAGGAGTCCTACGTTGTCTCCAGCCTGACCCTCATCAAGTAGCTTCCTAAACATCTCTACACCAGTACAGGTTGTCTTGGCTGTCTCACGTATTCCTACAAGCTCTACTTCATCTCCTGCTTTGATTATTCCTCTTTCAATCCTGCCAGTTACAACTGTACCACGACCAGAAATGCTAAATACGTCTTCAATAGGCATAAGAAATTCTTTATCCATATCGCGTTTTGGCTCAGGAATATAAGAATCAAGAACATTCAAAAGCTCGGTAATACACTTTGCATCATCTCCATTTGCATCATCACACTCAAGAGCTTTTAATGCACTGCCGCGAACAATCGGTGTATCATCTCCTGGAAAGTCATACTTGTCAAGAAGTTCACGCAACTCCATCTCAACAAGCTCTATAAGTTCCATATCATCTACCATATCGCATTTGTTCAAAAACACAACCATACTCGGAACACCTACCTGACGTGCAAGAAGTATATGCTCACGAGTCTGAGGCATAGGACCGTCATCTGCACTTACAACAAGTATAGCACCATCCATCTGTGCCGCACCTGTTATCATATTCTTGATATAGTCAGCATGACCAGGACAATCAACATGAGCATAGTGTCTTTTTTCACTCTCATACTCAACATGAGCTGTCGCTATTGTGATTCCACGCTCACGCTCTTCTGGCGCTTTGTCAATCTCATCAAATGGAACATAAGTACCATTGCCCTTCAGTGCCGCATGTTTAGTAATTGCAGCTGTCAACGTGGTCTTACCATGATCTATGTGACCTATTGTTCCAATATTCACATGGGGTTTGTTTCTATTAAACTTCTCTTTTGCCATTTTAAATTATCCTCACCATAACAACAATGGAGCCCATAACCGGAGTCGAACCGGTGAACCTCTTCCTTACCAAGGAAGCGCTCTACCTACTGAGCTATATGGGCAACAAAAGCATAGAGTAATTGAATGAAAATTTAAAAAAACTTAGAAAATCTTAAGAATTAAGGAATTTATAGATAGAAGGATGGAGCGGGAGACGAGTCTCGAACTCGCGACATTCAGCTTGGAAGGCTGAAGCTCTACCAACTGAGCTACTCCCGCATAAAAAGAACTGACTCTAAATAGTCAGACTTGAAATTCATTCATTCTATGTAGTAAATGACCTTATATGCTTTTAAAGATCTCCTACATTAAATCAATCATGGTGGTGGGGGGAGGATTTGAACCTCCGAAGGCTACAGCCGTCAGATTTACAGTCTGATCCCTTTGACCACTCGGGAACCCCACCTTGTTTTTGGAGCCGATACCCCGAATCGAACGGAGGACATTCTCATTACAAGTGAGATGCTCTACCTACTGAGCTATATCGGCATATAGATAATATTCAATCCAAGATAATAAACTATCTATCACGAAAAGACCCGCCGAAAATACCAGAGAGATATTAAGATAGCAAGTCAAACAATATATGTTTAAAGATGATTTAAAAGATATTATTTAATATAATACCGTAAAATCTCTGTTTTTCATCAAATAATGTGATATTTCTTCTTTTTGGATTAACGTCAACATCTTTGTTACTATCTACAAATATTTTTTATTAAAAATCAATTCAATAATTCTTTTAAAAATAAAACACTACATATTGTGGAGTCTAAAAAAATAACCGTTTCTTAGATACAAGATGTTCCTTCTAAATACAAAAACACACAATAAAATTGTAGCATATAGATATATTTTGGGAATTTATTAAGGCTTGACAGGCTCGAATCTATCCATTAAATAATTAATCAATTTTTTAATCTGTGTTTAATTAACCTTCTTTGGTTTTTTTTCTACAGTTAATATCATTAACTAAATTAAATTTTAAGGAGTATAAACTTTTTCCTTTGAAACTGACTTTTTAACCTTTTGGTATTTGATTCTAATCAACATCTAAATGTCTGCTTTATAGAATCTAATTACAGCAATAATAATCAGTAACAACTAAAATAAGGAAACTAAATATAAATATTATGAAAAATTTATTATATGCTTCGGCTTTGGCAATATTGATACTTCTATCTGCTTGTACGTCCAATGGTTCGAAGAAAATATCATCTTCTGAAATAATTACCAGCACTTCTGAAACCTCACAAAATAATTCTTACATATACAAACGAAATACATCTATCCCAGATCAACTTGCTATTGAAAATGGAATCATTTTGCCAAATGAGAGTATATCATCTGGAGACACCGTAGTTTCAAAAGAGATTAAGCATGCACTTGAACTTTGTGATTTAGCCCAAAAATCATGGGAGCAAGGTTCTACAGAAAAATCACTTCAATATCTTGATGCTGCATACGCATCTATCCTTGATCTTGAAACTGATGAAGGCAGAGTGAATAAACAAAAAGAAGATTTACGCTTTATGATTTCCAAAAGGATAATGGAAATATATACATCTCGTCAGACTTCTATAAAGGGAGAGCATAAGGAGATTCCTGTAATAATAGACAATAAATATGTTAAAAATGAGATTGAAAGGCTTACGGGATCAGAAAGAGAATTTTTTATTAGAGCAATGGGACGGGCAGCAGAATTTCGTCCATTTATAGTAAAAGAACTGAAAGAGGCTGGTTTGCCTGAGGAACTCTCATGGCTACCTTTGATTGAAAGCGGTTTTAAAGTTCAGGCGTTATCACCTGCAAGAGCTTTAGGATTATGGCAATTTATACCATCGACGGGTTATAAATTTGGGCTTAAACGAGATTATTATGTTGATGAAAGAATGGATCCCATTAAATCAACGAAAGCTGCCATTAAATACCTCTCAGAACTCCATAAAATGTTTGGAGATTGGTCAACTGTTCTTGCTGCTTACAACTGTGGGGAGGGAAGAGTATTAAGAACTATCAGGAGTCAAAATGTCAATTACCTTGACAATTTCTGGGATTTGTATGAAAAATTACCACAAGAAACAGCTTGTTATGTTCCAAGGTTCATTGCAACACTCCACATTGTAAACAATCTTGAAAAATATGGATTCCCACCTCAAAAAAAGATACCACCACTTGAATACCAAATTGTTACTGTAAACAAACAGCTTAAACTTACAGATATTGCAAGAAAAATGTCTATAAGCCGCACTCTGCTTGAGACATTAAACCCTGAGTTAAAATATGGTGTTCTTCCACCTGAAGAGTATCAACTAAGAATTCCTAAAAACACTGTAGATACTTTTATTGCAAGTATTGATGATATTAAACCATCTGACCCTGTTTCTCCCCAAAACTACTCATCTCATAAAGTAAAAAATGGAGAAACGCTTTTCAGTATTGCCAAAAAGTATGGCATTACAATGGGAGAGCTTGCTGGAGCTAACAATATATCAAAACAATCTTCTATATCTTCTGGAAAACTGTTAAAAATTCCTGAATCAGGAAGTATTTCAGCATCCTATGCTTATAACAATAACTTCAAAAAAATAAACGATAAAACAAGAGAAGCTAAGGTAAAAAAAGAAGTTAGTAATGAGCAACAACCTAATAGTGCTAAAAAAGATAAAATAATACCTATGAAGAGTGTTAAATATGCGGTTAAGCAGGGAGATACAATGTGGTCTATTGCTCAAAAGCACAATACAACACCAGAATTAATTAAAGCTGCAAACTCTCTTTCAGGCTATACCCTAAGTCCAGATCAAAAACTTATCATCCCTCAATCTAATAATGTTGTGGTTTCAAAAATAAAAGAAGAGCCTAAAATCTCTGGTACAGGAAATAAATCTTTAGATACCAATGGCGTTATTGCTTCTAATTATCAAAAAAAGAACCCTGTAAAGTCAAAAAAATCAACTCACTGGGTAAAATCTGGAGAAACTCCCTTTACAATTGCCCAAAAATATAATATTTCAGTACAAAGTCTTTTTAACCTTAACCGTTTACCTAAAGGTAGTAAAATATTTCCTGGGCAAAAACTTTTGGTTAAATAACTCAATAAATAAGCAAAGAGATGGTATTAGTATAAATATTATCTCTTTTGTAGTTTGTGTGTAATCCTTGCCCCCGTAGCTCAGTGGATAGAGCATTGGATTCCTAATCCATGTGCGCAAGTTCGATTCTCGCCGGGGGTACCATTTTTTGAACTTGCCTCTTTAAATACCATTTTTCATATCGTAAATAACCCCTTAATCTCTTTTATACCAAACTTATATTAATCCTACCAATGTCTGAATATTACTCCAAAAAAACGGCACATACCTTATTGCCAAAGATACCAATACGACCAGAATTGCTTGCACCTGCTGGAAATTATGAAAAACTCGAAACAGCTATTCATTATGGTGCCGATGCGGTATATCTTGGTGGCAAAGATTTCAGCTTAAGAAATTTCTCAGGTAACTTTACAGATCAAGAACTTGAGTCCGCTGTCTCCTATGCCCATAAACATGATGTTAAAGTATATGTAACATGCAATATATTTTCAAGAACCCATGAACAGAACAACATAGCAATCTTTCTTGAAAAAATTGGCAATATAAATGCTGATGCCATAATAATATCTGACCCTGGCATTATTAGAATAGCAAGAGAGATTATTCCACAAATTGATATTCATCTAAGTACTCAAGCAAATACAACAAATCTTAGTGCAGTAAGATTTTGGAGCAATTTAGGAATTAAAAGGATAAATCTTGCAAGAGAACTCTCTTTATATGAGATAAAAGAGATTACACAAAACTCGCCATCAATCGAGATAGAGACTTTTATCCATGGTGCTATGTGTATATCTTACTCAGGTAGATGTCTTCTTAGCAGTTTTTTGACTGGTCGAGATAGCAACAGAGGACTTTGTAGTCATCCATGCCGTTGGAGATATTCAGTAGTTGAAGAACAAAGACCCGGCGAGTATCAACAAGTTTTGGAAGATAAGCGTGGAACATATATTTTTAACTCAAAAGACCTCTGCATGATTGAACATATTCCAGAACTTTGTGATGCTGGTATCCATTCATTCAAAATTGAAGGCAGGATGAAAGGGATTTCATATCTTGCATCTGTTGTGAAAACATATAGAGAAGCCATAGATTTGTATTTATCTTCTCCCTCAACTTATAGAGTAAAAGATGTTTGGTACAAAGAGCTTGCGCTTATATATCACAGAACTTATTCCACAGGATTCTATTTTAATAATCCTGATAATTCCACTTCTGCCTCTTGTCTTGATCAAATTGTTCCAAATTATAATAACATACATAAGGGATACATACATAGTTTTATAGGTAAAATTATTAAATCTCTATCAGATAACAAGATTGTAGTTTCAATTAAAAACAGGGCTTCTGTAGGCGATATAGTTGAAATACTTTCTCCAAAATCAGATGCTTTAAAAACAAAAATTATCGCCATATATGATATAAATAACAATCTCATAGTCAATGCTCAACCAAATACTGACTCTATTTTGCAATTAGAATGCACACCCGATATTTTTTTTGATAATGTGTTTACACTCAACATTGTTAGAAAAATTTAATACATCTTTTTGTATAATCATTTATTACAGAGATAGATTTTTACAGAGATAGATATGGTGTTTGACTTTTTTTTTTTTTTTTAATACTTTATAAAAAAATTATTACCAAGATATTTGTATATTATAACTTATATATTAAAAATAGCGTTTGTTATGACACTAAAAAATATAGCGTTGTTCCTATGCCCAAAAAAATCTCAGGAGATGCATCATGATTGAAGACGATGAAATTCTACAGATGTACATTGAAGAATCCCTTGAACACCTTTCAGATATTGAAAGTGATCTGTTGACCATTGAAGGTGATGGAGAAAATATTGATATTGATATTGTAAACAATGTTTTCAGAGCTGCCCACTCAATTAAAGGCGGTGCAGGATTCATGGGCTTAACAACTATAAAAGGGCTTGCCCATAGCCTTGAGAATGTCCTTGATCTTATAAGGAACAAGGAACTTGTTCCAACGCCGAATAGAATCAGTGTATTGTTAAAAGGTTTTGATAAGCTTGAAAGCCTTATGAACGATATTCAGGCGAGCAATGATGAAGATGTATCTGAATATATTGATGCTCTTGCAAATATCACTAAATCTTCATTAACAGAAGAGCAGCAAGATATGGTAACTAATTTGCTTGATCTTACACTTGCAGATGGACGTGTATTTCCCGCAGTATCGCAATACAGTATTGAACAGGCAAAAGATGATGGAAGATACATATATTTAGTCGAATATGATCTTATACAAGATATTCAAAGAAAGAGCAGAAACCCAATAGAGCTTCTTGAATCACTCGAAAAGACAGGCACAATTATTGATTCTCGAATAGATTTTGATTCTGTTGGAACATTAGGTGATAATCTTCTATCTACAAGAATACCTTTCCAAATACTATTTTCTTCAATATTAGAACCTGACATGGCTGGAACACTCTTTGATCTTGAAGATCAATATATTCATGTAGTTACTGATGAAATGCTCTCTATTTCAAACGCAACTGAAGATGACGCTGTTGCAGCTATGCCACTTAGAACTGACATTGAGCCTGAACTTGAAACTATACCCTCAATGGCTACTATTGTTGAGCAAGAAGCTGTTGTTTCTCCGAAATTAGTTGCTACACAAAAACAAAAATCTGTTACAGCAACGCCTGATATTCAAAAAGAGCAAATCAGATCAACTCCTGCTACTATAAAAACTGCATCACAAGAAAAAGAAGTTTCTGTTAAGCAAAATATTGCACCTGTTAATAAACAAAAAGAAACTTTTAAAGTTGAAGCTCAGGCTAAACAACAACCTGTTAAGGCAAAACCTCCTGTTGCAGCACGTAAAAAAGTGGAGTCTGTAGCAACAGAAAACGATATAAATGACTATACTAACGAAGGTGATGCTAACAATGCTATGAATATGTCAAAACCTGTGGGTTCTCTGAGGGTTAATGTAAATCTACTTGATACCCTTATGAACCTTGCAGGAGAGTTAGTTTTAAGCAGGAATCAGTTGATTCAGGGAATTAACTCGTCAAATGCTAAGGCAACCGAGCTTTCAAGCCAGCGTATTGATATGATTACATCAGAGTTGCAAGAAGCTATTATGAGAACCAGAATGCAGCCAATTGCAAATGTTTTCAACAAATTTACAAGAGTTGTTCGTGATCTATCACAAGAGCTTGGTAAATCAATTGATCTTGTAATTGAAGGGAAAGAGGTTGAGTTAGATAAAACAATTATAGAGGCTATTAATGATCCTTTGACCCATTTGGTTCGTAACTCTGTTGATCATGGTATTGAATTACCGCATGTTAGAGAGGCGGCAGGAAAAAAAGCCACGGGTAAAATAATTTTAAAGGCTTTCCATGATGCTGGACAGGTCAATATTATGATCTCTGATGATGGAAAGGGGCTTGATCCTGATAAAATTGCTGCTGCTGCTGTCAAAAAAGGTTTGATGACGGAACAACAGGTCTCTGAACTTTCTGCTAAAGAGAGGATTGATTTAATTTTACTACCTGGTTTCTCTACAGCCGAAAAAGTTACAGACGTTTCTGGCAGAGGCGTTGGAATGGATGTTGTTGTTACTAACCTTGCAAAACTTGGCGGAATCATTGAAATTGAGTCTAAAACAGGTAAAGGAACAGATATTCAGATTAAACTCCCACTAACGCTTGCTATTATACCAAGTCAGATCATATCCGTTGGAAATGAAAAATATGCGATACCGCAGGTAAATTTAGATGAACTTCTTAGAATACCAGCTTCTCAGGTGAAAGAGCGTATTGAGAAGGTTGGTGATGCTGATGTAGTAAGGCTTCGTGGTAATCTTCTACCGCTTCTTAATCTTTCACAGGTACTTGGCATTAAAAAGACTTTTATCCATCCTGATGATGGTATGGAGTATCCTGATCAAAGAGAGAGCATTGCTGATCGTAGATCAAACAGAACTGGTCAAAATGGTAAACGTGAATCTGTAAACAGCATACATGCCCATGAGAGAAGTGGGCAAGATCGAAGATATAGAGCATCAAGTGCAATAAATATTGCTGTGGTATCTGCTGGTGCACATAAATATGGTCTTGTGGTTGATGAGCTGCGAGATTCAGAAGAGATTGTTGTAAAACCCCTTGGCAGACATTTAAAGAAATGCAGCGGTTATGCAGGAGCTACCATAATGGGAGATGGAAAAGTGGCATTGATTCTTGATGTCTCAAACCTTGCCCAGATGGGCGAATTGACCACTATGGCTGAAGCAGAAAGAACTGCAAAAGCTGCAAGGGCTGCTGAAGAGGCAAGAGAAAAAGCTCTTGATAAGGCATCTTTACTTCTCTTCAAAAATGGTCCAGAACATTGTGCGGCTCCCCTTAACCTTGTTGAACGTATTGAGAGAATTCCAGTCTCATCAATTGAGCACGTCAGCGGTAAAAAAGTTGTTCAATATAGAGGTGGTGCATTGCCACTTTATGAACTATCTCAAGTTGCCAATGTCTCAAAACTTCCTCCTACAGAACAGCAAGAAATCATTGTTTTCACAGTAAAAGGTAGAGAACTTGGTCTTATGGTTACACCTCCTGTTGATGCGGTAGAAATATCTCTTGATATTGATGATTCAACATTAAAACAGGTTGGGATTAACGGCTCAATGATAATAGATGGTCATACTACATTGCTCGTTGATATTTTTGATGTTGTCAAAAATCTTAATCCATCATGGTTTGAAGATGAAAAACTTGCTGCTGCAGATATGGAAGAGGCTGGTCAAAAGGTTATTCTTTTTGCGGAAGATTCAGCTTTTTTTAGAAATCAGGTTAAAGGTTTTATGACTGATGAAGGGTATAGTGTGATAACGGCTGAAGATGGTGAAATTGCGTGGAATCTTCTTAAAGAGAGATATTCTGAAATTGATCTTGTTGTTACTGATCTTGAGATGCCTAATATGGACGGTTTTGAACTAACGTCAAAAATCAAAAAAGACCCGCTGCTGTCGCACTTTAAAGTTATTGCTTTGACATCTCTTGCAAGCGATGCTCATGTAAAAAAGGGCAAAGAGGTGGGCATTGATGAATACGAGATAAAACTTGACCGTGAAAATCTGATGAAACTTATCAGAAGATATTTGAATCTTTAAATTTTGCTTTGGTGAGGAAAATTGAATATGGCTTCAAAAACAGCTACAAATATGGGAACACTTATAGAGAGCAATACTGAACTTGCAACATTTTATATTGGCAAGGCTCTTTGTGGTATTGATATATTAAGCATACAGGAGATTAACAAACATTTTGAAGTTACTACAGTCCCTCAAGCACCTGATTATGTTGTGGGAGTTTTAAATTTACGTGGTCGTATTGTAACAATACTCGATCTTGGAAAAAAACTTGGACTTTCTCAGATTGAAAAAGATAAACGAAACAGAAATATAATTGTTCGTTCTCAAGATGAGCATATAGGGCTTATGGTTGATGCAATAAGCGATGTTGTTACTGCTGAAAAAGATAAAATAGAGCCTGCCCCATCAAATATAAGTGGTTTAAAGGGGCGTTTTTTTAAAGGTGTTATGAAAACTAAATCATCTTTAATTGGTATTTTAGATATTGAAGAGGTGTTAAAAGATTGACATTCTAATTGTCATTACAAATACTACATAATTTATATACAAAATAATAATTATAAAACTCTGGATTTAAGAGGTCTTGAAACAATAAATGGGAAAAATAAAAGTTCTCGTAGTTGATGATACTATTGTCTATCGTAAAATAGTCAGTGATGTACTTAAACAGATGCCTGATGTTGAGCTTGTGGGGGCTGCAAGCAATGGTAAAACTGCTATATCAAGGATAGCCGCACTAAAACCCGATATTGTAACATTAGACATAGAGATGCCAGAGATGAATGGAATTGAAGTTCTTGAATATATCAAAGAGAACTCTATTCCAACCTCAGCCGTTATGTTAAGCACACTTACCCAACGAGGAAGTGATATGACAATAAAAGCCCTTGAACTCGGGGCTTTTGATTTTATATCTAAACCTGATAAAGGAACAATGGCTGAGAATATGGTGAAGGTGCGTGATTCTCTTGCTCCTATTATAAATGCCTTTAAACGCCAAAAAGGTTTACCTAAACATAGTCCAGCAGGTTCGTCAGCAGGAGGAGGACTCACCACCACAAATATTATTCAGCCTCATCACTCATCTATAGCACTTACAAGCCCCCATTCTACTACTGGGATTATAGGAACCAAACTAACCTCTAATCTTACTAATTTATCTTCTAAAACCCATATTCATAAATTAAAAAGTGAAGGTAGAAGTGAGATTGTAAAGTCTTCCACTATTATACGAAGACAAACCCCTTCATCAATAATAGGAATTGGAATTTCAACAGGAGGTCCTAAAGCATTGGCAGTTATGATGCCTATGTTAACTACAAAGCTTAATGTGCCTGTATTGATAGTTCAACACATGCCCCCTGTTTTTACAAAATCACTTGCAAAGAGTCTTGATGCAAAGTGTTCCCTTGAAGTTAAAGAGGCTGAAAATGGTGAACCGTTGCGACCCAATACAGTTTTCATTGCCCCGGGAGGAATGCAGATGAAAATAGTAGCTGGTGCTGATGGTAGAACAAGAACTATAAAACTTACAGATGACCCGCCAGAAAATAGCTGTAAGCCATCTGTTGACTATCTTTTTAGGTCTATTGCTGAACACTATGTTGGAAGGGCGACCGCAGTTATTATGACTGGAATGGGTTCAGATGGAACAAAAGGGCTTGAGCATATCAAAAAAAATGGTGGGGTTATTATTGCTCAAGATAAAGATAGTTGCACTGTATATGGTATGCCAAAAGAACCGATAGAGTCTGGATTGGCTGATGTGGTTGTCCCTCTTAATCAAATTGCTGAAGAGATAACTAAAACCGTAATTTGATAAGAACGGAGCTTAAATAGTAAATATGACATCAAGATGTAACGATCTTAATAATAGTAGGATACAATGATCAAGATCACACCAGCCGAATTTGATATATTATCCAAATATATAATGGAGATATCTGGAATAGCACTCTCTAAGGGCAAAGAGTATCTTATTGAAACCAGACTCAATCCATTAATGGAACAGTTAGGCTGCACATCATACTCAGACCTTCACAAAAAAGCAAAATTTGATCCTAAAAAAGATATTGAAAAGAAGATTATTGATGCCATATCTACAAATGAAACCTATTTTTTTAGAGACAAATCTCCTTTCACATTAATTCAGCATAAAATTATCCCAGATCTCATTGACAGACGGTCAAAAAACAGAACTGTATTAAAGCCGGCTATTAGATTATGGAGTGCTGCAAATTCAACGGGACAAGAGATTTATAGCATTGCAATGGCTCTTGATGAAATTGGTATTACCCCTCAAAAATATCAAATTAAACTACTTGGAACAGACATTTCTGATGCTGCAATTGCTCAAGCAAGTTATGGCAGATATAATAAATTTGAGGTTGCAAGAGGGTTAGAACCCAAAAGACTCAATAAATATTTCACACAAGATGGTGATTACTGGAAAATCAAAGATGAAATAAGGGCAATGGTTCAGTTCCAGAAGATGAATTTAATGAAACCTTTTGTAGGACTTGGAAAATTTGATATTATCTTGTGTCGTAATGTTATGATCTACTTTACTGAGGAAGACAGGCGTAAAATCTACGCCAACATTGCTAAAGTTCTTGAGCCAGATGGCTATCTCATCATTGGTGCAACAGAATCCCTTGCAAACAATTCAGATCTTTTTGTATCTAAAAGATATTTAAACTCAATTTTTTATCAATTGAGCTAGTAAAAATAGGGTAATTTAACAACTATAAAAAATATATGAGAATCAATCATGGCTGGAATTAATCCTAAAGAATTTTTAGAAGAGCTGATTTTTTGTCTAAAAGATGAAGATATTGTTAAGGCAAAGGCTCTTTTACAGTTCATAACAACCCCTGAGATGAATGTAAATATCCAAAAAAGAGCTTTGCATGAACTATCTAAAGCATCTGAAAGGCTTGTATTTCCTATACTTGAATATTTAACAACCCTTCAAATACCAAATCCTGAAATACAAGAGAGTCTCTATGAGTTGATACTTGATAAGGCTTATGGAAATGCTGACAGAATTATCAAATATATAATACAAGATGATAAAAGAAACCGTCTAATCTATATAAAAGTTGCTGGTGATTTTATTCTTGCAGAGGCTGCTCCTGTTCTTGAAAATATTCTGCTGACATCAAAAGACCCTGAAATTCTAATTCAAACAGCAACATCGCTTGGTTCACTTCGTTTGCCCAAATCTATTCCAACATTAATAAAACTAACTGAAAACTATGATGATCCAAATATAAAAAGTGCGGCTATATCTGCAATTTCACAAATTGGGGGTAAAGATGCTGTTGATTACTTAATCTCTTCAATAACAGGGCGTGATGAATCAGATCAACTAAAAATAAAGGCAATAGGCGAAATACAAGATCAATATTCTCTTAATAAACTTGCCTCTCTTTTAGAGTCTAAAAACACCCATATAAGAGATGCTGCTATTGATATGTTAATAGAAATTGGTGGTAAAGCTGTTCCAATACTTACTGCTGCAACTTCAAATGCAAATACAGATTTTATGGTGCATTTAATTACCACACTTGGATATATAAGAGACCAAAAAGCATTGCCTGTTATTCTTGATATTATGAAAACAAAGCCAGAAGACCCTAACATAAGGCAGGCAGCTTATGAAAGCATGGAGAGAATTCCATCAACTAAATCATCTATTGCCCTTGCAATTGGTATCCAAGACCCAGTTGAAGCTGTGCGGATGAGTGCAGCTCGTGCAATGGATAAAAATATTTCAAAGGTTCTTGTTGCTGGTCTTAAAAATATTGTTAGAGAGGGTAATGAAGAGGCTTTAAATGCAGTTGGTGCTTTGATTGATTCAGAGGCAGACAATATTTTTAATTTTTTGCTTCAAGAAGAGGCATTTATTAAGCTGTCAGTGAAACATGTAACTACAAAAGCAGACAAAAAGACAAGAGAACATTTTCTTGGAATATTGAGAAAGAAGAATTATCAAGCACTTGCAGATAAAATTGTTCAGTTGATTCCAGAAGAGAAAAAAGAGAATGCCTGTCAGATTGCCCAGATTTATGTTGTAGATGACTCTAAGATGATGCTTAAGCTCTATGAAAACAAAATTACAGGTTTCGGGTATAATGTAACCTCTTTTGTATTTCCAGAAGATGCTATACGTCAAATATATGCATCAAAGCCTGACCTTGTTATAACTGATCTTAATATGCCTAAAATGAATGGTATCCAGCTTTCTCAGGCAATCAGGAAAAAATATTCGTCAGTTGAGCTACCAATTGTGATGATAACAACTCAAAGTGATGTTGTAGAGTCAGAGAACAACGATGAGTTAAAAATGAGCAAAAGCCTTCTTGGGAATGTTGGTATAAACAAAGTTCTTCATAAACCTTTTTCTAATGAGGAGCTTCAAGAGACTATTTTGAAACTTTTAGGTGGGAAATGTTAAGAAAAGCAACACCAGCAGATGTTAAGTCGATTCATGCAATTCTTCAGTTATATGGAAAAAAAGGAGAACTTCTTGCAAGACCTTTAAGTGAATTATATGACCATATCCGCGATTTTTGGGTCTATACTGAGGAAACTACGGGGGAAGTTTTAGGTTGTTGTGCTCTTCAATTCTGCTGGTCTAACCTTGCTGAAATTCGCTCTCTTGCAGTTGTAGAAACAGCTAACGGCAGAGGTATCGGAACTATGTTGGTTGATAGAACAATACAGGAGGCAGAAATCTTTAAAATGCCAAAACTATTTACCCTTACTTATAGACCAACTTTTTTTCAAAGGTTTGGATTTGAGCAGATAGATAGGGCAGAACTTCCAATCAAAATATGGTCAGGTTGTATTACGTGCGTAAATTTCCCTGACTGCAACGAGATTGCTATGCTTAAGCGTATAAAGATTTAACTTCATAATGTTTTGGTTGAAAATATAATTGGTGTAAATACAGATTTGACAACGTTTTAAAAATTGTCAAATCTTTCTTGATTCAATAGCATTTAACAGCTTTGTCATTAACTATTTGTTGATATTGACAATTAAAACTTACTTTTCTCAAGAGCCACTACAGCAGGAAGCTCCTTTCCTTCCATTAAATGGAGAAACGCCCCACCACCAGTTGAGATGTAGCTTACTTTATCTTCAACACCGCACACTTTAGCTGCAAGTCCTGTGTCTCCACCACCAACAACAGAAAATGCTCCAGACTCTGCAATTGCTTTACTTATCGCTTTTGTTCCGCTACAAAACCTTTCCATCTCAAAAACACCCATAGGACCATTCCAAACAATTGTCTTTGCACCAGTAATCAGCTCACCAAAAAGTTGAGAACTTTTCTCTCCTATATCTAATGCCAACCAACCTTGTGGAATAGGCTGACTAAATTGAGCAAGGTCAATGGTTTGTTTTTCCGCATCTTTATCAAATTTTGAAGCAAAAACAAGGTCGATTGGTAATTGCAATTTAACCCCTTTTTCTTTAGCCTCTTTGATAATTTTTGAAGCTGTCTCAACAAGTTCCTCTTCAACCATAGATGCACCAACATCAACACCTTGGCTTTTCAGAAAAGTGTTTGCCATTGCACCCCCAATTATAAGGGTATCAACGCAATTTAGCATATTTTCAAGGGCTGCAAGTTTACTTGATACTTTAGCACCGCCAATTATCGCAACAAGAGGTCTTACTGGGTTTTTGATTGCATCACTATAGCATTGAATCTCTTTTTCAAGTAAAAAACCAGCAACTGACTCTTTAACCATCATAGGAAGTGCAGTTACAGATGCCTCTTTTCTATGTGAAACTGCAAACGCATCATTTACATATACATCGCAAAGAGAAGCTAATTGTTTTACAAAATCAGGATCAGAACTTTTTTCTCCTTCATAAAATCTTAGGTTTTCAAGAAGCACAATTTCACCTTCTTTTAACTCAGATACTTTTTTCTCAACTTCATTACCTATACAATCAGAGATAAAATTAACGGTTCGCATCTTAACATCTCCTTCAACCTTGGCACTCTTTAAAAGAAGTTCAGATAAACGTGTTGCAGCGGGTTTTAAAGATAACGCTGGCACAACCTTACCTTTAGGGCGTCCCATGTGAGATATAAGAATAATTTTTGCATTGTTCTCAAGAAGATAATTAATTAAAGGTAGAGTTTCTCTTATTCTATTGTCATCAGTTATATTTAAGTTCTCATCCATTGGAAGATTATAATCTACACGCACCATTACTCTTTTTCCTGAGACCTTAATATCTTTTACTGATTTCATATTTTAACCTCCGATTATCTTTTATTATTAAGAAATTTCAACCCATTAATGATTGTATGTAAAACGATTATCACCCATACAATGATGCTATCATTTATATTTTTAAATTATTTACTCGTTCTTTTTCTCTACTAAGAGCCTTTTTCTTTGACCATCTTTCAAAAAAACCAATAACCCCTGCTTTCTCTCCACGTTCAAGTATCTCTTCTCTAACATCTATTCCCTTTGAGCCTGACATTGCCTTTTTAAGACAAGCAGTTTTATAGGCACAAAGATACATGCAATTATCAGGAGTCTCTCTTAATCCTCTGCTACCCATTGGAAAGACGATTTCAAGATTTCCAAAACAGTCAGGGATATAACCATTAGGAACACCATTGTTTATGCAATGGTCAGATTTATCAGATTGATTTTGTTCATCTTGATCAACCATTTTTTTCAAACTCCCTATTAAATTCAGCAATATAGCCATGATCTGCAAAACTATAATAACCAGCATCGCCAGTAATTATATGCTCATGCACAGTGATTCCAACATGACGACAAGCAAAAACCAACCTTCTTGTTATTGCAATATCTTCTGGAGATGGGGAAAAATCTCCAGAAGGGTGGTTGTGGGCAAAAATAATAGAGGCTGCCCGATGCTCAAGAGCCTTGATAATAACCTCTCGTGGATAAACAGAACTCATGGTTAAAGTGCCTTGAAACAAAATCTCAAGTGCATTGACTCTGTTTTTTGCATCAAGAAAGACTCCAGCAAAAACCTCTTTGTTTCTCTGTCCAATTGCATTTTTGAGATAGTGTATAAGATCATTTGAGTTAGTTATCACATCACGACCAGTAACCTTCTTTTGAAGATACCTATCTGCAACTTCTTTAATGAGCTTTAACCCAAAAACATTCGCCTCCCCTACCCCACTTACTCGCGAAAGCTCTTCTTGATTTGCCTCAAACACACCTTGCAAAGTTTTGAATCTGCTTATCAGCTCTTTGGCAGTTGATTTGCAATCACGGCGAGGAGTGTTAAGGGTGAGAAGTAGTTCAATAACCTCGTAGTCTAAAAATCCGCCAAGACCATTTTGGAGAAACTTTTCGCGTAGGCGTTTTCGGTGTCCCTCGTTGCTTTTATCTTTTGTTTTCTGTTCGTTATCTGTCTCTTTCATTTTATTTTTTTACAGCTTCTAAAACTTGCTTAACTATTTTAGGATGCAGCATCTTTCCAGCAATACAACTCTACTGCTTCTCTTATGTTTAACATAATCTCTTCAAAGGTATCCCCTTGACTCTGACATCCTTGCAATTCAGGGCAATAAGCGTAATAGCCGTATTCATCTTTTTCAATTACAATGTTGATTTTATGTGATCCAGACTGTTGTATTGCTTTCATTGCATTTCTCCTTTTAAATCCTTGAGCAATAAATTTCATCGCCTCATGTTCCCGCTCTACCAGTATCAATTTTAACCGCAAAAAAGAGATACAAACCATAATCAGATTTTTTAAGGATTTCAGCTATCTGTTTCATCAGCCTCTTCTTCTTCGTCTAAATCATCATAGCTTTGATCTTCATTATCTTGGATTTCTTCTGGATCACCAAAATCTTCATCTAACTCATCATGCTCTGAAGATGCTAAATCTTCTTGAATACAATCATGTTCAAAATCTTGTTCAGCATCTTCTTGGCTGTCTGAACATCTTTGAACCTTATTTGTGCCATCTTCTGGAAGTCTTGCAACAGCAATCAATTTCTCTTCATCAGAGAGATTGATAAGCCGCACCCCTTGTGTCGCTCTACTTATTGTTGAGATTCCTCCAACATGAATCCTGATAAGTTTGCCTTTATCTGTAACAAGCATTAATTCATCACTCTCTTCAACAAGAAGCAAAGAGACCATCATACCGTTTCGTTGTGATGTTTTGATTGAAAAAACGCCCTGCCCACCCCGAGCTTGACTGTTGTATTCTTCAATTTTAGTACGTTTACCATAACCATTTTCAGTAACAGTAAGAAGAGTCTGACCATGACTTAACACTTCCATGCCAACAACTTGATCGCTCTCTTTTATTCTCATACCAATAACGCCCATAGAACCTCTTCCAACTGAACGAACCTCTTCTTCACTAAAACGGATAACTTTCCCACCTTTTGAGCCAAGAAAAATATCCATAGTGCCATCAGTTATACGAGCAGAAATAAGTTCATCACCCTCTACCAACTTTATACCAATTAATCCTTCTGAACGAGGTCTGGAATAGGACATAAGGTCTGTTTTCTTAACAAGTCCCTGCTTAGTTGCCATGATAACATATTTGCCATCTTCAAATTGTGGAACAGTTAGGACAGTTGCAAGTTTTTCACCTTCATCAAAATTGAGAAGATTAACAATAGCTTTGCCAAGGCTGGTACGTCCTGCCATAGGAATATCATAAACTTTCTTTTGATAGACCTTACCAAAATTGGTAATAAACAAAAACGTATGATGAGTTGATGCAACAAAAAGATGCTCCACAAAATCATCTTCTTTTGTTCCCATAGCAGTTTTACCCTTACCACCACGCCGCTGAATTTCATAAAGAGTAACAGGATTTCTCTTGATATAACCTGTTCTTGAGATGGTAACCACCATATCTTCTTGGGCAATTAGGTCTTCAATATCAATATCGCCTGAATGTTCTACAATTTCAGTTCGTCTTGGGTCTGTAAATTCAGACCTCATTTCAGAAATCTCATCTTTGATGATCCCCTTGACAACCTCATCGCTTGAAAGAATTTCTTTAAACCAATTAATATCTTTTAAGAGAGCAAGATACTCTTCCTCAATCTTATCTCTCTCAAGCCCTGTTAATCTTTGCAATCTCATCTCTAAAATTGCCTGAGCCTGAAACTCTGAAAAAGCAAATGGATAATCTAACCCATCAAAATTCTCTGAACTATTTGAACTATTTAAGTTGTCAGGGTCAAATCTCATTAATCTAAACTTTGCATCTTCAGGCGATCTTGATCCTCTAATTAAAGATACCACTGCATCTAAATGTTCTAATGCTTTTTTAAGCCCCTCTAAAATATGTGCCCGCTCTTCTGCTTTTTTAAGATCAAATATTGTTCTTTTTCTGATTACATCTTTTCTGTGGTTAATAAACTGTTCAAGAATCTGCTTGATGTTGAAAAGTTGAGGACGTTTATTGATTACAGCAAGAAAGATAATTCCAAAACTTGACTGCATATACGTATGTTTATAAAGCTGATTTATAACAACGTCTGCAATTTGATCTTTTTTTAACCCAATGGCAATTCTCATTCCATCACGATCAGATTCATCACGGACATAAGCTGCCCCTTCAATCACCTTTTCCCGCATCAGCTCGTCAATCTTTTCAACTAATCTTGCCTTATTTACCTGATATGGAAGCTCTGTAACAACAATAGTCTCTCTTTGAGTTTTGTTGTTTAGTTCAACTTCCATTTTTGCCCTTATTGTGATAACCCCGCGACCAGTTGTGTAAGCATCATAGATTCCCTTTTTGCCATGAATTATTCCTGATGTTGGAAAATCAGGACCTGGAATATAAGTCATAAGGTCAAGAATATCCATTGCAGGATTATCAAGAAGTGCGATTATACCATCACAAACTTCACCAAGGTTATGAGGTGGAATATTGGTTGTCATTCCAACTGCAATACCAGAAGAGCCGTTCACTAATAACGCTGGAAATTTAGTTGGAAATACTGATGGCTCTTCTAAAGTTTCATCATAATTTGGAATCCAATCAACAGTCTCTTTCTCAATATCAGAGAGCATAAGATGAGCAAGTTTTCTCATTCTTATCTCTGTGTACCTCATAGCTGCTGGAGAGTCGCCATCAACTGAACCAAAGTTGCCCTGACCATCAATAAGGGTATAACGTAATGAGAAATTTTGAGCCATACGGACAATAGTATCATAGACTGCTGTGTCTCCATGCGGGTGATATTTACCAATTACATCACCAACCACACGGGCAGATTTTTTGTAGGGCTTGTTCCAATCATTGCGGAGCTGTCTCATTGCAAAAAGCACTCTTCTATGCACTGGTTTTAATCCGTCCCTGACATCAGGCAAGGCTCTGCCTATTATAACACTCATGGCATACTCAAGATAGGAGTGTGTCATCTCTTTCTCAATACTTGTAACGTTCTTCTCTTCTATCATTAACATTCCTTTATTATTCGCAAAATGGTGAGTTTATCATTCACAAAAGGTGTATCAGGCAAAATTAAAAAACTCCTTCTGCTTTTTACGGAAGGAGTTTTATTATTTTATGTTTATTTTTTGTTTCAATCCACGCTATCTTAACTTAATTATCTTGATCTCATGGAGATTGCGACATAAAAACTATCGACTAATACATCCTAATGCAGCAAGCAAAAGAATGATCTCGTAAACGATCACCTGTGTAAAGCTGCCAAAAAAGTGATACACAATACCTCCGCCAATAATTGCAGGCACTGCACTAAATACCATAATTCCAAGTTTTCTGCTTATATCCATAATAAATTATCCTCATTGTAAAGGCATATTTACCCTTATATTTATATATGAAACAATAGGTAACGATTCAGAAATTTTAACTACAAAACTATCTTTCAATGATCATTGCCATACCCATGCCACCACCAATACACATGGATATAAGACCAGATGAATAGCCTTTTCTCTTCATCTGATTGATTGCTGTAACCATCTGTCTTGCACCTGTGCAGCCAATTGGGTGTCCAATAGAGATACCGCTTCCAAGTTCATTGGGTTTTTCAACATCAAGTCCAAGTTCACGAATACAACCAATTGCCTGAGCTGCAAAAGCCTCATTAAGCTCAATAAGATCAATATCTTTAATTGACATTTTTGAACGTTCAAGAGCCATTTTAACTGCTGGAACAGGACCAAGCCCCATATATGCAGGATCAAGCCCACCTGATGCAAAAGTTTTGATTCGAGCAAGTTTTTCAAGCCCTAAAGAATCGGCTTTTTCTTCACTCATAATAAGGATAGCAGCAGCACCATCATTGATACCAGAGGCATTACCAGCGGTTACACTGCCATCTTTTTTAAATGCTGGCTTCATTTTAGAAAGAAGCTCCATGCTTGTCTCCATTGGACGCTCATCTTTATCAACAACAATATCTTTTTTCTTAGAAGGAATTGTTATAGGGATAATCTCTTGTGCAAATGTGCCATCATTAACAGCTTTAAACGCACGATTGTGGCTCAAAAGTGCAAGTTCATCTTGCTCTTGACGGGTAATGCCATATTTTTCAACAATATTTTCAGCAGTCTGTCCCATGTGGTAGCCGTAGAAAATCTCATAAAGACCATCATAAACCATCAGATCATGAATATCTCCAACACCAGTTAGCTCCATACGATGTCCCCATCTTGCCTTAAGAAGAGCCATCGGAGCGTTACTCATACTCTCTTGACCACCAGCAAGCACAACATCAGCATCCCCAGCCTTGATTGCTTGAGCCGCAAGTGCAATGGCTTTAAGACCTGAACCACATATTTTGTTTACCGTAAATGCTGTAGTGTAGCGTGAAATACCAGCAGCAATCATTGCTTGACGAGCAGTGTTTTGACCTTGACCAGCTTGAAGCACGTTACCCATAATAACTTCATCAATATGAATAGGTGTCAAAGAGTCATCATAATCATAACCTTTTTTCTCAAGAGCTATCATATCTTGATCTTTAAGAGAATTTGGTCCGTAAGATTTAACTTTATCATCTGCTACAGGTCTTAAACCAGCTCGCTTAAGTACATTTTTCATTACAATAGTGCCAAGCTCAACAACAGAAAGACTTTTTAAAGAGCCTCCAAAAGCTCCTACAGGTGTTCTGACACCACTTACAATTACTGCTTCCTTCATATTAAGTCTCCTTCTGGTTATAATATCTTAAAATTACAGCAAAAAAATTATCAATTTTAGTTGGAACTAATATCAAAAATTATAATAAAATTCAAGGGTTCAATAATCCATCAAGGTTGAATTTTAAAGATAGAAAATAAATAAGAGGCGACTATTAATCGCCTCTTACAATTATTCTAAAATTTAAGATAATGGAGAAATAAAAGCTAAAAATTACGCTTCAGCAAGTTTTTTCAACTGTGCATATTTCTCATTTACTTCCTGTTCAATCTTAGCTCTTAAACGTGCTGACTCTTCTGGAAAACTCTTTTCAAGGGCTGCAAATCTGTTCTCACCAGATAGAAACTCTTGAATTGTGCCATCAGGTGCTTTGGAATCAAGAATAAACGGGTTTTTACCTTCAGCTTTAAGAAGTGGGTTATAGCGATAAAGACTCCAGAAACCAGACTCTACAGCAAGTTTCGCCTCAAGCTGAGTTTTGCCCATGCCTTTTTTAATTCCTTGATTAATACATGGTGCGTAAGAGATTATCAAAGATGGTCCGGGGTAGCTTTCTGCCTCAAGAAATGCCTTCATTGTCTGCTGTTTATTAGCACCCATTGCAATTGAAGCAACATAAACATAGCCATAACTCATTGCCATTGCCCCTAAATCTTTCTTTCCAATCTTTTTGCCTGATGCTGCATATTTTGCAATTGCACCAGTTGGAGTTGCCTTTGATGATTGACCACCAGTATTAGAGTAAACTTCTGTATCCATAACAAGAATATTTATATCATCACCAGAGGCAAGGACATGGTCAACACCGCCAAATCCAATATCATAAGCCCATCCATCACCACCAAATATCCAGTGAGATTTTTTGGTAAGAAGGTTCTTATCTTCTAAAATTTCGCAAAGCATACAGTCAGAAGAGGTGCAGCATGAGCTTGAAGCATGAGTATGAGTGCCTGTGCAGCATGATGAGTGCGAATGGGTGTGTGTATCTGAACAGCAGCATGATGAATGTGCATGTGATGTAGTTCCACAGCAACAGCTATTTCCATGTTGAGAGATTATAAGATTTCTGATTTTATCACCATACTCTCTTGATGCGTCTGCATTGTTCATATTAGCAAGCCAGCCTGAAAGAGCATCTTTAAGCTCTGCCGACATCTCGCCTTTGCAACCATCTTGACCGCAGCCGCAACCTTCTGTCTCAAGAATCGTTTTTATCTTTGATGCAAGAGTTTGACGTCTCTTGTTAAAGGCAAGCATCATTCCATAACCATATTCTGCTGCATCTTCAAATAGAGAGCTTGCCCATGCAGGACCATGCCCATCAGCGTTTGTGCAGTATGGAGTTGAAGGAGCTGAACCTCCCCAAATTGACGAGCAGCCAGTAGCATTTGCAACTGTCATACGATCACCAAAAAGCTGAGTAAGCACTTTTACATAAGGAGTCTCACCACAACCTGAACATGCTCCAGAGAACTCCATTAAAGGTTTGACAAATTGGCTGCCCTTTACAGTATCTTTTTTAACAAGCCCCTCTTTAAAAGAGATATTTAATGAGAATTTATGGTTTGGAACTTGAATTGCTGTTTGTGTTGCAATCGGCTTCATCACAAGTGCTGGAACTTTAGCAGGGCAAATATCAGCACAGTTTCCGCAGCCTTGGCAATCAAGAGTGTTCACCTGAATCCTAAATCTATAATCTTTTAACTCTTTGCCTTTACCTTCTTGAGTTATAAAGGTTTCTGGTGCATTTTTAAGCTCATCTTGGGTTGCAACAATCGGGATAATAGCAGCGTGCGGACAGACAAAAGAGCATTGATTACACTGAATACAGTTCTCTGGAATCCACTCTGGAACATTTATGGCAACACCACGTTTTTCGTATTGGCTTGTTGAATTTGGAAAGAATCCATCAGGTTGAAAAAAGCTGACAGGCAGATAATCACCCTTTTGGGAAAGAATCGGACGCATAACATTATCAACAAAATTGGTCGCTTTATCTGCATCACCTGCCCACCCAGAAGCATTTTTCCAACTCTCTGGAACTTTAACTTCAACCAAATTAGCAAGCGTTTTGTCAACAGCATCAATATTCATCTGAACAATTTTGTCGCCCTTTTTGCCGTAAGTCTTTTTTATATCTTTTTTCAAAAGCTCAATTGCCTCTTCAAACGGCAAAACATTTGCAAGTTTAAAAAAGCAGGTCTGCATTATCATGTTGATACGATTACCAAGTCCAACTTCGCCGGCAATTTTTACAGCATCAACATTGAAAAATTTTAGTTTTTTGTCATAGATAGTTTTTCTGACATCACCCGGAATATTTTTTTCCATATCCTCAAGAGACCAATCAGAGTTTAGCAAAAATGTCCCACCCTCTTTTATCCCTTCAAGAACATCATAAATTTGAACATAATTTGATTTATGACATGCAACAAAGTCAGGCTCATTAATAAGATAGGTTGATTTTATTGGAACATCTCCAAATCTCAAATGTGATATTGTAATACCGCCAGATTTTTTAGAATCATAAGCAAAATAGCCTTGTGCATACTTATCAGTATTATCACCAATAATTTTTATGGCACTCTGATTTGCTCCAACAGTTCCGTCAGAGCCAAGACCCCAGAATTTTGCCCCAACCGTCCCTTTAGGTGCTGGATTAAAGCCTAATTTTGGCTCAAGAGATGAGTGAGTTAAGTCATCTTTAATTCCAACTGTAAAGTGGTTTTTAGGTCCTACTGATCTCATGTTGTCAAAAACAGCTTTTATCATTGGTGGATTAAACTCTTTTGAGCCAAGACCATAACGACCACCAACAATTTTTGGACCTTCACCTTTTTCCATAAATGATGTGCAGACATCAAGGTAGAGCGGATCTCCAATTGCACCCGGCTCTTTTGTTCTATCAAGCACTGTAATAATCTCTGCTGTTGCTGGAATGGCTGCCATTAATGCTGAAGCATCAAATGGTCTGTAGAGGCGCACCTTTACAACTCCAACTCTTTCGCCATCGTTGTTTAACTTTGTAACAGTCTCCTCAATAGCTTCACACCCTGAACCCATTGCAATTATCACTCTGTCTGCTTCTGGGTCTCCATAGTAATCAAAGAGCTTGTAGTATCTGCCTGTCAATGCTCCAACTTTGTCCATGTAGTTCTTAACAATTGCTGGAACTTTTTGATAATAGAGGTTTGCTGCCTCTCTGCCTTGAAAATAGATGTCAGGATTTTGGGCAGTTCCTCTTGTGTTTGGTGATTCTGGATTCATTGCACGAGCTTTAAAAGCCTTGTAAGCATCCCAGTTCATAAGAGTTGCCATATCTTCATAATCAATCATCTCAATTTTTTGAATTTCATGCGAAGTTCTAAATCCATCGTAAAAGTGCATGAACGGAACTCTTGCCTCAAGTGTTGAGAGATGGGCAACTAACGCAAGATCCATTGCCTCTTGAACAGAGCTTGAGGCAAGCATTGCAAATCCTGTCTGACGAGCAGCCATTACATCTTGGTGATCTCCAAATATTGAGAGTGCATGAGCAG
The DNA here is from genome assembly GCA_015232455.1 of Desulfamplus sp. Lineage (GTDB taxonomy): Bacteria > Desulfobacterota > Desulfobacteria > Desulfobacterales > Desulfobacteraceae > Desulfamplus. Next base: position 289,882 of record JADFZQ010000001.1, read on the forward strand.
AGATTGCCCTTGCTGTAACGTGAATTACACAAGGCAGAAGCTCTCCAGAAATCTTATACATATTTGGTATTTTAAGAAGAAGTCCTTGTGAAGCTGTAAAAGATGTTGTTAAAGCTCCAGCAGAAAGAGAGCCGTGAACAGCACCAGCAGCACCAGCTTCAGATTGCATCTGTTTTACTGTTAATATTTGTCCAAATATGTTTTTTCTCCCAGCAGATGCCCAACTATCAGCAATTTCACCCAATGGACTTGATGGGGTTATTGGATAGATGGCAGCCACATCGCTCATTGCATAAGCTACATGTGTTGCTGCTGTGTTACCGTCAATTGTCTGCATCTTTTTTTTCATAAAACCACCTTTTTTGTTTATCTATTTATATCAATATAACTAACATATTAATTATAGCTTTTCTTAAAATATTTATTTTTAAATTGTTGCTTCTCATAAAATAGAGTTTAAGCACTTTTGATTTTTTGTAGAAGAAAATCTGTTGCTTGCTCACAGGTTATACCATTTTTTCCGCCATTTGGCACTAAATTTTCAGAAGTTAAAGCATCTATAGCAGCAAAAACCTTTTCTTTGAAAACAGGATAACCAATAAAATCAAGTAATTCTCCAGTTGCTTTAACAACAGCCACAGGAGATGCAAAATGCCCTCTATTTTCAAGCATCATTCTTGTGCCTGTACCTCCACCAGCTTCAAACATACCTTGTGAAAACGATATATTTGCTGAACCCACACCTCCAATACCCCCAACATACATGCCAGCCTCGTCTCCTGCCATGTCGCCTACAATGTTGTTGCAAACCACTGTTGTGAGTTTAAACTCTTTTCCTGTTTTTTCTCCTCTCATTGATTTAAGTTTTGATGGCTGAGTAACTGTGTATGAAAAATCATCAGGCTTTACAGAGAGATAGTCAACTTCAGGAAAATTTTTATCAATATAGGCTTTTGCCCAATTCAACGCAGCAGCATCAGGTTTTATAACATTATCTTTGAAATTGAGAACAACCGCTGGTGTCAAACTTTGCTCTTTACCATTTGGAGTTAAACTTAACTTATCAATTTTTAGGCTCTGCTCTTTTGCATGGACACATGCAAGATGAGTGAGGCGTTCAATATCAATTCTTGACTGGGGCCAAAAACATAGAGCATACTCCTCTTGACCATTTAAAAAAGAGACCCCTGCTGATTTTGCATCTTGATATGGAGTACCAAGATTACATCTAAAAATAGTAAAATCAATTCCTAACTCTTCATTTTTAATCCCTCTTTGACAGGCAAAGAGATCCATATATTGCCTCATCCAGACATTTGCACTTGGAACATTTGGGTATTTTGAGCTATCAGGTGTCTCCAAAGGCATCTTTAATATAACATCACATCTGTCAATAACATCAATTGAGGTTTGTGGAGCGACAACGTCCAGCTCAAGCCTCTTTTCTATTGTAAGATCAGGTATCTCAACAACTGTGATCTCTCCTTTTGCTATCTCGCTTGAAAGCATAGTCTCAAGAATAGTACGAGCAGCCTTTGCAACAATAGGACCAATTCCATCACCCGGGGCAAATCCAATTGTCAATGGGCGTTTCTTGCTTAAATCAACAGGGTTAAAGTACCCGCGAGTTTTAATAGCTTTTTCAACACGCTCTTTTTCATTTTTCAACAAAATTGATAATGCTTCAAAAGGGTTATAACTACCTTCAAAAATATTTACATACTCACTCATTTTGTTTTTCCTCTTTAAAAAACTATATGTTTAATGTGTCCATTTTATGATGCAGCTTTTTGGAACAAAAGACCTGATATAATAAATGTAAGTCCAATAAATGTTGATAAATATATGGTCTCATTTAAAAAGAACCGAATGAATATCAATGAGATAAATGGAGTTAAAAATATAATATTGACAAGTTTACCTGTGTTTTTACTAAGTTTAAGTGCTGTAAGCCAAACAACAAAGGTAAATCCTAATTCAAAACACCCTACCCAGACCGCCCCAGCAAGCCCTTTAAGTGAAATATCGGTTATACTTGAAAACCAGATACACGATAATGCCGATAAGGGAAGACTAAATAGAAAATTAAGAAAAAGACCAATAACGGGTTCACGAGGCATACGAACATTCATGATCCAGTAAACTGCCCATACAGCAGTAGTACCAATTGCTAAAAGAAGACCGTTTAAATTTAAGCTCTTAAAGCTTGAAATGTCCCCATGAGTAGAGACAATTACAGCACCTGTGTAACAGATAATCATGGCAATAAAGTCAATCTTTCCAAACGGGTGTTTAAGGATAGGAACAGAGAGAAGTGTAAGCATTATTGCCCATGTATAATTTACAGATTGGGCAACTTGAGCGGGAAGAAGATCGTATGCCTTAAATAACATAAGGTAATATATAAATGGATTTATAGAACCTAAGAAAAAAGAATTTATATAATCTTGCCGTTCAAGGGTAAATATCTCTTTAAACTTTCCTTGAATTCCCAAGATAGCAGCTATTACAACAGTTGAAACTACACTTGCATAAAATAGAAGCTGTAAAAAATCAAGGTGTTTAAGAGAGAGTTTAAAGGCTGTTGCCGATGTTGACCAAAAAAGAACTGTAAGAATTGCAAGTCCGTATGCTTTATTCATCTGATCCCCAATTTCTTCTAAAATGTGTAAATTTAGATCGTGAAATCTTTTAGTTATTAACTGTTCGTATAATTATCCGCCAATCGTTGACATTTGTGTCTGCACACGATTATTGCTTATTTGTGGGCTTAGAGAAAAGGTTTTATTAATATCGCTTATCGTTAGATTATCAGAGTAATTAAGGTTATGGGTAGCGGGTTTGCATTTAATTGCAGAAAGCAATATCTGTTTTATGGTTTCACAAGAAGCACCTTGACGCAATGGTGTCAAAATATCAAACTCTTGGTTATTTAAAAGGCAGGGTCTTAAATGTCCAGTTGATGTAACTCTTAACCTATTGCATTGATGACAAAAGTGAGAGCTAACAGGTGATATAAAGCCAATCTCCCCTAAAGCTCCTTTTATTTTATAACGTTTTGCAGGTCCAGCTTCTAAGTTTATACCTTCTACTGAATCAAGTTTTCCCATCTTTTGCTCAATTCTTTCTCTGATTTCAGGTATAAGAACTTGTTGTGAAATATCAACCGCTGAATTTCCCATAGGCATATACTCAATAAATCGAACATGAAAAGGATACTTTAAAGAGAGTGCCGCCAAATCTTCAATCTCATCATAATTTATTCCTCTTAATATAACAGCATTGAGCTTTATAGGTGAAATCCCCTTATCAAGAGCTGACATGATTCCTTGCCATACAGCTCTAAAATTGTCTCTCCCTGATATAAATAGGAATCTATCTGGCTTAAGAGTATCTAAACTTATATTTATCCTATTTACACCTGACTCTATGATTTCGTTTATGTTAGGTTCAAGGAGAACGCCGTTTGTAGTAATTGAAATCTCTTTTATTCCATCAATCTTTGATAAGCCCTTTATAAAAGGCAAAACCCCTTTACGCATGAGGGGTTCGCCTCCTGTAATTCTTAACTTAGTAATTCCAATCTCAGAGGCACATACGACAATTTTGTGTAACTCTTCGTATCTTGCAATTTTATCATGGTTTATAAATCGCAATGCCTCTTTCGGCACGCAATATCGACACGCAAGGTTGCATCTGTCTGTAACTGAGATACGAAGATAATTTATAATTCGATTATCTGAATGGGTAAATGGTATATGCGAATTCATCTGTTTTTTAAATACTCTCAACTTCTTTCAAAGGTATATTTAACATTGCTGAAATTTTCTCATTTGAATAACCTGCTGTTTTAAGTGATGAAACAGATACTTTCAAAATTTCGTTATTTCTTTGTAAAGCCTCTTCTTTGGCTTTTCGCTCTTCTTCCTTAGCTTTACGTTCCTCTGCGTTTCTTTTTAAAGCCTCTTCTTTGGCTTTACGCTCTTGTTCTTTGGCTTTACGCTCTTGTTCTTTAGCCTTTACAGCTTGCTCAAGGTCAAGTAACGCTTTATTATACTGCTGTTTTAGTTTTTCTTTTCGAGCTTCCTCGCCTCTTTGAACTCTTATAAACTCCTCATGCAGGCGGTACTGTTCTCTTAATCTGTCATCTTTTGTAAAGGTTTGCAGCATCTCAAATACCTCCTTTATTCCCTTAATTTTGCTCAGAACAGGGGCAAGCGGTTTTGAATTATCCTGAATTGTTCCTAAAAAATAACTCCAAAGTTCAAGTTCTTTGCTGAAAGATGTTATATCTTTATTATCTCCTTCAATATCATCTTGTCCAACTGTTCTACCTGATTTAATTTTTTCAAAGCACTTCAAAAATTTGGTCAACTCAACATAATAAAGATTCCAATGGTTCATCAGTGGTTTGTGTGTTCTTATATTAAGCATTCTATAATGATTAAACCAGAACTCTTCTTCATCTTTTTCTTCAAAAATTGAATCTACCAGAATGTGGATTCCATAACAGGCTCGAAGCTCATCATAGTTATGCTCACTGCCCTTTTTCAACTGATCGCGATACATGCCTGCAAGATAATACTTTGAACGCTCTCGGTAATCAAAAGTGCGGATAACTTGAACCTCTAAATCTATCCATTCATTTGAGTTAATATCTTTTGCCCTTATATCAAGTATTCCCTGCTTCTCACTTGTAAATGGCTCATTCACATCATAAGGATTTAGAATCTCAACCTCTGAAAATTTAGGTTTGTCTGTATCAGAACAATCATCAAGGTCATAAGAGACTACAGAATTGAGAAAACAGATTAAGGGATAAGTCTGCTCCTGTCTTCCAAACACCCATTTAAACACAACATCATTGTATAATTTGATTTCCATTTTTCCATCTTTGGAATCTCACAACTCCAAATCCCTTATAATCAGCATAATTCTATCTGTCTCTGATAATGCTACAATAATCTTCTGATAATGTAAAATATCATCAACTGATAACCCTCTGCCCTTTCGGTCTTTCAACCATTTTTGAGCTGGCTGATAACCTCCGATATAGAAATTCCAAGCTATTTTAGGCACTTTATCAAAATACTGCTCTTTGTTGATATAGACTTTACCGCCTATGTATTGTGGTTTTTCCACTATGTTTGTTCCGTCTATTGGATAGGTTGTAAATTACTTAATCTTGAAGCAAATATCAGACATGCTTTAAATATCATCTCTTACTAAGCCTTCGTAATCTTGGAGGATTTCATCAACATCCATATCACTGCTCAATAGTTCTCAAATCATCTCAACAGGATAGCGAAACCCTCTGATACAAGGTTTTCCATGACAGGTTTCTGGATCAATTACGATTCTGTTCAATAAATTTTCCATCTTTACTACGATTCATTGAGATTACCTTACAACTTTTCTGTAATTTAACCTAATTTTTATTTTTGAAAGTTATAATTTTTATACTCATTTCTGCCATTCAGTCTTTGTAGGTGGTATTTGTATTATTTAACATTAATTAAGAGTGCCTCCAATGAAAAAATACTAAAATCACAAGATAATTTCCTTACCATAGACCTTTCTCAACCTTTGAGCTTACACTATCCACACAAAAAAATAACAAAAAACTAATATTTTTATAACATATAGCGTCTATAAATTTAATTTAATGTTTTATTTTAGGTTTAAGAACATAAATATTTGGCAAAAACTTTTTAAAGAAGCTCCCATCCGCAGCGGCGGGGTATCTTAAAAACATTACAACGCCCCAAGGGGCGGGTATTAACCCGAGCTTCGCAATAAAAAGTCTATGTTTGATTTTGTTCAAAGCTAAAATCTGAAACTCTATATTATTTGATGTTTGATTTAACTAAAAAAAATCAAACCATATTAAGAAAATTTAACTAAATAAGGAGATTAAGATGAAAAGTTTACGAAGGTTTAAGCCAATTATTTTTGTATTGGCAATGAGTCTTTTGCCGTTTATTTATGGCTGTTTTGATGATGATTCAGATTCTGGACCATTGACATTATCAATAATGCATGTAAATGACACCCACTCTCAAATAGAAGAGTTGACTTCCCAAACGATTAAAATTAACGGCACATCAACCACAGTTGACATGGCTGGTATGGCACGTCTTGCCACTAAGGTAGCTGATATTCGTTCCAAAAAAGAAAACACCCTTTTGCTTCATGCTGGCGATGCTGTGCAAGGAACTCTCTATTTTACTAAGTATGAAGGAGAGGCTGAATTTCGCTTTATGAATGATATGAAGTTTGATGCTATGGCAATCGGTAACCATGAATTTGATAAAGGACCTGATTACCTAAAAAATTTCATAGATTATGCAAATTTTCCAATTATATCAGCAAACATAACTCCATCTGCAGATTCAGAGCTGTCAAAGCAGTTTGAGCCATATACCATAATAAAAGTTGATAATCAGGAAATAGGAATTATAGGTCTTACCACCGTGGATACAGATAATATTTCAAGCCCTGGCAACAAGGTTACCTTTACAGATGAGATAGATGCTGCAAAAAAATATGTGAGTGAACTTGAGGCAAAAGGTGTTAATAAGATTATAGCCTTAACTCATATGGGATATGAACAAGAAATGGCTTTAGGTCAAGCTGTTAGTGGCATTGACATTATAGTTGGTGGACACTCACACACCTTCTTAGGTGGAAAGAACCTGACAGATTTAGGGATGAGTGTGGCTGGTGATTATCCAACTATAGTTAAAAATCCAAGTGGTGAAAGTGTTTATATTGTTCAGGCTTGGGAAAAAGCTAAAGTTCTTGGAATCCTTGATGTAACCTTTGATGCTAACGGTAAGGTTACATCTGCTGCTGGAACTCCTGTGCTGCTTGTTGACGATAATTTTAAACAAAAAGATAGCAACGGCAACTCAGTTGCAGTTGATGAAACTACAAAATCTTCAATTATGGGAGTTATCAACGCTAACAGTGCAATTGAAGTTGTGAAAGAAGATGCTACTTCTCTTGCCACTCTATCAACCTATAAAGCAGGTGTTGATGAGATACAAAATCTTAAAATTGGCTCTGCTGGAGATAATCTCTATCATACCCGTGCCCCTTTTACAGACAAGCTAAGTGTTGGAGTGCCATTTCCTTTTGGCTCTTATGTTGCACCTCATGTAGCAGAATCAATGTTGTGGAAGGTAAATAAAAGTGGTTATAAAAATGCAGATATTGCCTTAAAAGGAGGCGGTGGTGTTCGTATTAGTTTAAACAAAGGTGATATAACAGTTGGTAAAGCCTATGAACTGCTTCCATTTGCAAATACCTTAGTTGTGGTATCTCTTACTGGAGCTGAAGTTGTAGAATCTATTCAAAGCGGAGTTACTACAGCGGTTGTTGGCACTTCATCTGGTGCATATCCTTATGTAGCTGGTGCACGTTACACAGTTGATGCTAAAACTGACCCTAAAAATCCAATGGTTACATTGGTTGAAATTAAAAATGACGATGGCACTTACACTAAAATTAACGAGTCAGCAAATTACAATGTAGTTGTAGATTCTTATGTTGCTGGAGGTGGGGATTTTTACAGCACTATTGGAAATGCAGATGGATATCGATATGACACAGGTTTTATAGATGCTGAAGCGTTCATGGATTATGTGAGCGAAAAAGGAACTCTATATCGTCTAAATGAGACTGGAGTAACCTATCTGACTGATTCTAAAGTAATAAAAGTTATTGAAACTACTGATATTCATGGTTCTATTTTCCCTTACGATTTTATAGAGGCAAAATCAACAGGACAATCTCTTACACAGGTGTATTCTTATGTGAAAGCACAGAGAAACATTGCAAATCAATCGGTTGTACTGCTTGATAATGGCGATATTTTGCAAGGGCAGCCAATAGTTAATTACTACAACTTTGAACACACCCCGCTTTCTGAACATGTTGTTGCTGCTGCAATGAACTACATGGGCTATGATGCTGCAACAGTTGGTAACCATGATATTGAGCCAGGAAAAGAAGTTTATGATGCTATTCAATCTGCTTTAAATTTTCCATGGTTAGCGGCAAACTGCATTGATACTAACACTGGAAAGCCATATTTTGAGCCTTATGCTGTGGTTACAAAAAATGGTGTGAAAATTGCTATATTAGGTCTTATTACTCCTGGTATTCCAATGTGGTTGCCTCAAAGCGTTTGGCCTAATATGGAATTTATTGACATGACAGAGGCAGCTCAAGAGTGGATACCAAAAATCAAATCTCGTGAAAATCCTGATATTATTATTGGACTTTTCCATTCTGGTTGGGATTACTGCTACAATAACGATTGTAAGAGTCAAGAAGAGATTGAAGCAGCTTATGCTCTTGAAAGAAATGAAAATGGTGCCCAGATAGTAGCTATGGAGGTTGATGGTTTTGACCTTATCTGTATTGGACATGATCATATGAACTGGGCAGATTCAATTAAAAATAAAGCAGGAAAAACAGTCTATTTTATGGGAGCTGATGATGCAGCAGCCTATATTTCAGAAGCTATAATAGTTGTTAAGGCTGATGGCACCAAAATGATAGAGGTTTTAAATCGGAACTCCTCAAAATTTGCAGTTGATAACGAAATGTATAGCTATTTTGAACCGCAAATAAATTATACAAAAGCATTTGTTGATGAAGAGATAGGAGTATTCACCGCTGACACATCTTCTCAAGATTCAATGTTTGGCGATTCATCTTTCAATGACATTATTCATGAGCTGCAACTAAAAGTTGCTAAGAACGCACTTGATATTGATGCTCAAATATCTTTTGCTGCACCGCTTCAATTTGATAAAACCATTGCTGCTGGTCCAATTTATGTAAGAGACCTTTATAAATTATACAAGTATGATAACTGGTTGTATGTTATGGAGCTTACAGGAGAGGAGATTGATGGGCATCTTGAGTTTTCTTATGCAAAATGGACAAATCAGATGAAATCAGATAAAGACCATCTGCTCAACTTCACAAAACTTGATGAAACAGTTTCTCCTCCAACCTATGAAACTGCAACCCGCTACTACAACTATGATTCAGCGGCTGGTATTGTTTATACTGTTGATGTTTCAAAGCCAGCTTATGACAGAGTTGAGATTTTAGGTCTTGATGCAAATCTTGATGGTGTAGTTGATCCAAATTCAACATGGAGTGAGACAGCAACTTATAATGTTGCAATCAACTCGTATCGTGCTGCTGGAGGCGGAGGTCATCTTACAGATCCAAATGGAGCTGGCATACCGGCAAATGAGCTTGAAGATTTGACCATTGGAAAAACTGCTCGCGATCTTCGTTACTATCTTGGAGAAGAGATTGAAAAACAAGGTTCAGTAACACCAAGAGCAATTGGTAACTGGAAATTTATACCAGAAGATTGGGCAAAAGCTGGGGCTGCAAGAGATATTAATATTCTTTACACCAGTGGAAGCGGTGCGCATTAAATTGACATCCTGCAAAACCCAATTTTATCCAATAAAATCAATGTCTGCTTCAAGTTTTGCAGGAACTCTAATTTTGTTAATGTGAAACTTTAAGGGGCGTAGCACATGCTACGCCCCTATTATATTTAGCAATATACTATTCAAGGTCATAAATTGAGTTTTATAAACGTAGAGACGCACGGCAGGCGTCTCTACTCTAAAATATAAAAAATTTAGTTTATGCCCGATTGCAGTATATCTAATTGCTCTTCACAGCCTCAACCATCGCATCAACAAGTCCGGGTATCGTGTATTCTGTTGCAATAATATCGGGTTTAAAGCCTTCTGCTATTGCTGTATCAGCAGTTATGGGACCGATGCAGGCAACAGTTACGCCCTTCATAAGCTCAGAAAATTTATCTTGTGGCAAAAGTGCTTTAAAATTTTTCACGGTTGATGAACTTGTAAAGGTAACTATATCAATACCTGCATTGTCATTGCTCTCTTTTGGTTTATCGGAGTTGGCATTTTCAAGAAGCGTTATAAGCTCATCTTTTGCGTCTGTAACCTGTTCTGTGATATATGTTGTAACTTCATCAATAATAGCACCCATTTTAGCAAGCTCCTCTGGAAGCACTGACCTTGCCTCTTTTGCCCGTGGCAGAAGAACTCTTTTACCTTGAATGTCTATCTCTTTGCCTTTAACGCCTTGATTATTTAAACCTTGGAAAGCATCAACAATTGACTCTGCTCGATAGCTTTCAGGTAAAACATCGCAGATAATCCCATGACTTTTTAATTCTTCTTTAGTAACAGGACCTATACATGCAAATTGAAGATGCCCTAAAATTCTGACATCTTTGCCCATTTTAAACAAAGTATCAAAAAAGAACTTCACGCCATTTACGCTTGTAAATATAAGCCAATCATAGGTTTTAATATTTTCTATTGCCATCTCAAGAGGTGTGTTATCAGAAGGCGGCATAACTTTAATTGTTGGAATCTCTATACACTCTGCACCAAGCTCTGTAAGTGCTGCAACTAAATCGCTTGCCTGCTCTCTTGCCCTTGTTACAACAATCCTTTTGCCATGAAATGGGCGTTTCTCAAACCACTGCATCTGTTCACGTAAAGAGACAACTTCACCAACAACAATTAGTGAGGGTGGTTTAAGTTTAGCTTCCGCTACCTTTTGAACAATATTTGATAGAGTACCGCTGACAGTCTGCTGTTTTGGAGTTGTTCCCCATCTAACTAAGGCAACTGGTGTATCAGGTGATTTTCCATTCTTGATCAATTGCTCACAAATATTTGGAAGATTTTTCACACCCATAAAAAATACAAGCGTGCTACCGCTCTTTGCAAGGGTATCCCATTTAATGCTGCTCTCCTCTTTAAGCGGGTCTTCGTGCCCTGTAATGAGCGATACTGAAGATGTATAATCTCTGTGAGTAAGGGGAATGCCTGCGTAAGCAGGGGCTGCAACTGCTGACGTAACGCCCGGTACCACCTCAAACAAAACACCCGCCTCAATAAGAGCCTCTGCTTCCTCTCCGCCTCTGCCAAAGATAAATGGATCACCGCCTTTGAGCCGTGCCACTACAAGTCCCTGCTTTCCTTTATCTGCAAGAAGCTCATTTATCTTATCTTGAGACATGGTGTGATCCCCGCCTTTTTTCCCTACATAGATAATTTGAGCATTTTTTTTAGCATATTTCAGTAATGCTGGGGCAGCAAGGTAGTCATAGACAACAACATCAGCCTTTTTAATGCACTCCATTCCCTTGATTGTAATAAGTTGTGGGTCTCCTGGACCTGCACCAATAAGATATACTTTGCCTTTTTTAGGGTTCATTATTTTTTATATCTCCGCAAAATGTCTGGCTTTACGACTTAATGCCATGACATCTCCTATTTTAAACTTTCAAGTATTTTCTTTGCCCCTTTATTAAGAAGCAGATCAGCAAGCTCAATTCCAGCGTTTTTAGCAATGGTTGAGCACTCTTTAGGCTCTTTATTAATTAAATATGTCAGACTCTCTTTTATTATGGTTGAGCCATCTTCTGACGCTACTAAACCAGTTAGAGTTAATGGTAAGCTGTTTGAGTTTTCTTTTTCTTTATTTTCGAGTTTGCCAAAACACGCCACAGGTATATGACAACTTCCTTCCATTTTTTTCAAAAAAGCTCTCTCTGCTTCAACTGGAATACGTGTGTTAATATCATCAAGTTTTGCCATAATCTTGGAAATTAAGAGATCGTGTTTCTCAGATTCTCCATGAATTTGACGAGATTCAACGCACAAAGCACCCTGCCCCACTGCTGGCACCATCGTATTTTCATCAAGATATTGGGTAATTCTATCTTTCATTCCAAGCCTGATAAGACCCGCAGCAGCAAGAATAATTGCGTCATATTCACCTGTATCCAATTTTCTAAGGCGTGTATCAAGATTACCACGTATTGAAATAGGGGTAATATCTGGTCGAGTATGTTTAATTTGCGATGCACGTCTTAAGCTACTTGTTCCAACCCGTGAACCTGCTGGCAAATCATTCAATGGAATGTTATCCCTTGATATAATAACGTCAAATGGGTTTGCTCTTACTGGAATTGCACCAATAGTTAAGCCATCTGGCAAATCTGCTGGCATATCTTTCATGCTGTGAACTGCAATATCTATCTGCCCATCAAGAAGCTGCTGCTCAATCTCTTTGACAAAAAGCCCTTTACCACCGACCATTGATAGAGGACGATCAGTTATCTGATCGCCTGTAGTTTTTATCTTTACAATTTCAATTGTGGGAATAGAAAGAGCATTGTCTAAAACATCTTTAGTTGAACTATTTAAGCAGTTTATATTTGCACTGTTTTCATTTAGTTCATTATCAATACAAGATAGTATTTTTTCAATCTCACATTTTACCCAATTTGCCTGCCACAATGCAAGCTGACTGCCTCTTGTGCCTATTTTAATTATTTTTGTCATTGTTTTATTTACTTCCACAAGTCCCGCAACTTGTTGCTGAACACCCGCTGCATGATGTGCCAGCCGATGATTTTGTTTGAACAGCACCAGCAGCACCTGATGGTGTGATAGATATAAAGCCACACGCAGACATCAATTTATTAAGGTCATTACTGTGGCACGATGGACATGATGGAATATCACTACCAATTACCAATTTTTCAAAGTTATTCCCGCAAGTTTTACATTTATATTCGTATATAGGCATTTTGTTCCTCGTTTAAAAATTTAATCTGAAAAGCTATATTGATTTTTTATCCTTCTGATATTGTAATTTCCTCTCTGTCAAATCACACAAAATATGAATAAGCGTAATGTGAGATTCCTGAATCCTTGCTGTTACTTCAGAGTTTACACAAAAGGCAATATCTGCAATTTCTTTGAGTTTGCCCTTATTGCCTGAAAGCCCAATAATGTGCAATCCCATTGCCTTTGCCTCTACAGTTGCTTTAATAACATTTGGTGAATTTCCACTTGTTGATATACAGATGGCAATATCTCCTTGTTTTCCAAATGCTTGGATTTGCTTAATAAAAATATCATCAAAAGAGTAGTCGTTGCCAATGCTTGTGATGATCGATGTGTCTGTAGTTAAGGCAAGTGCTGCAAGAGGAGGACGCTCTATCTGAAATCGATTCACAAACTCTGCTGCAAAATGTTGGGCATCTGCGGCACTGCCTCCATTGCCAAAAATTAGAAGTTTGTTTCCATTTTTGAGCGTTTCAACTATGAGATTTACACAGCTTTCAATCTGTGCAACATGGCTGCTTATAAACTCTTGTTTTACCTTGATACTCTCATTAAGAGTCGCAATTATTAATTGTGCTGTGTCCATCAATTCCTTTTATGCTGATTTTTTTCTGGGTTCTTCTGATTTGGCATTATCGCTATATTCAAACATATCATCTATCTCTACAATCTCTTTAACCATCTCTATATCTTCTTCTGTCCCAATTGTTGTTGAGCTGAAAGCCAATGGGCTGTTTGCATCTTTACAATCATCTTTGTTTAGATAGATATTTGCTGCTTTAAATTGCCTCTCTGCCGTTGAAAACTCAATATCTGCAAAATCGTATTTTCCTTTTTTAAGATATATTTTTGCAAGACGGGTTCTAAAATATGGATTGTCAGGGGCAATTTCAAGGCTGTGAATGGCAAGGTTAAGGGCAATGTCAAGATTTTTATTCTGAATCTCAAATGACCTTGCAAGTCCTGACATAGAACTTGCATCATAAGGGTTAATTTTTAATGCCAGCTTATATTCATTAACAGCTTTTGAAGGCTGATTTGTCTCTAAATAAAGCTCTCCAAGTAACCTGTGTGCTATTGCTGATTCTGGGTTAAGTTTAACTGCATTGTTTATATGAATTAATGCTTGATCAGCCATCTGCTTATTTTTTAACTCACCGTTTTTTATACTAACTTTAAAAAATAAAATTCCAGCAGTTAGTTCTGCTTCAAAAAAGCCTTTATTGATGGCTGTAGCCTTATTAATATAGGCAATTCCATTTTCGATATCGCCCATAAGGTTGCATGTAAGAGCAGCGTTATAAAGAAACATGAAGTAGTTATCATCTGTTTTCAATGGATCGTTGTCGTTTGTTTTAGATGGCTCATTACTATCTACTTCTATTTTAGGCAGCCCATGTTCAGACTCTTTATATTCATATTCAAGCTCATTACATTTGGTAATAGCTTTTTCAAACTGTTCTCTTGCAAGATCAAGTCTGTTCATTAAGCTGTAGCATACTCCAAGACTGTTAAGAATATTTAAGTTATCTCCTTTAATTTTAAGACCTTGTTCATACTCTTTTGCAGCATCTTCTAATTTTCCAAGCTGATATAACCTATCGCCATAGATATTTTGGGTAATATCATCAAAAAAAATAAGAGAATTTGGAGCAAAAAATGCAGCGTGATCAAGAGCTTTTACGGCATTACACACAATAGTTGAAGGATGAAAATCCATAAAAGGAGAAACTGCCGCCCCTACATAACATGGAATTTTAAGTGTTATATCTGTAAATTTTATAAAATCTTTGATTGTCTCTTCTGCTTGAACAGGAGCATCTCCCCATAACACAATTATCAATGTTGATTCACAAAGCCACTGCCAGATACCACCTTCATCTATTATTGAGGCATTAAGTGCGTGGGCTAAAGTCTCTTTCTTGTTTTTTGTATCGCACAAAATATGGCTCTGCTCATTAGAAGTGATAATATTAATCTGACTCTGTTCATTAGAAGTTATAATATCTTTATTAAGAATATTGTTTTTTGCAGACGTATCTGGAAATTCAAATCTGATTACAAAGCACGTAAAAGGTCTATCAGGAGTCTGTAATATATCTTTAACAAACAAATTAAATTGGACTAACCATTGATTGTTAGAAGCATCGTTTTCTTCAGTAAGAGAGTCGGGAAGATTAGGGGAGTCCGAGGGGTTAAGAAAGTCTGAGGAGTTAAGAAAATCTGAGATATATTGGTTTGGTGTAAAATCAGAGTGATATATGGCATCAGAGCCAGATTTCATAAATGAAATTTCTTTGGAAGAGAAATTACTGCCTTTGTATAAAAGTTCCATGTCAGTTCCCAATCTTTGTTCGCTATTTATATTTTCATCAGTCTAATTTTGAGATTCTCTTATAAAGCCTCAATTTATAAACTTTTACAGTATAAAATATCTACAAGAGCATTACAGATAATCATATCTTCGCCTTGTTGTAAGGTTCTTGGATCGACTATAAATCTATTATTATCAATCCTTCCGATGATTGATGGTTTATAAAGACGCATCTTTTTTTCAAAAAGCGATGCTGATATAGATTTTGGCTCAATGGTTACACATCTACTTGGTATTGAATATTCAGGATAAGAGCCTCCACCTGTGCGAGAAGAGAGATCCGCGTAACCAACAGCTACTCTGTCTTCTATCCCCATACTTTCTATTTTTAGCTTAATCTCATTGATAAGTTTATTAGCTCTCTCAACTGTCTCATCAAACGTCATGGTCAACATTTTCAATGTTGGAATCTTTTTTATCGCCTGCATCTCATCTCTGTAAAGATTTAAAGTTGCTTCCAATGCAGCAAGGGTTAATTTATCAATTCTAAGTGCACGAGTTAAAGGGTTTGATTTTATTTTTTTAATTACATCAGCTCGTCCAACTATCAAGCCAGCCTGAGGACCGCCAAGCAACTTATCACCGCTAAATGTTACAACATCAGCACCTGATGAAACAACATCAGATACAGTTGGTTCACGGGCAAGACCATATTTTGAGAGATCGATAAGTGAACCGCTGCCTAAATCTTCCATTACAGGCAAATTATATTTTTTTCCAAGCAATGCAAGTTCAGCCAGAGGAACACTTGCTGTAAACCCCTCAATTGTGTAGTTGCTTGTATGCACTTTAAGAAGCAAGGCGGTTTTGTCAATTATTGCAGATTCATAATCACGAAGATGAGTTCTGTTTGTTGTGCCAACCTCTTTGAGTTTACAGCCGCTTTTTTCCATAACATCAGGGATTCTAAAAGAACCGCCAATTTCAACAAGCTCCCCACGCGAGACAACAACTTCACAATCTTTTGCTAAAGTGTTGAGACAAAGAAAAACAGCACCTGCATTGTTGTTCACAGCCATAGCAGATTCAGCTCCAGTTAACTCACACAAGATCTGCTCTATAGCACTGTAACGCTCACCCCGTTTCCCTTTTTTTATATCAAACTCAAGATTTGAAAAACCCGCCGCAATATGGTTTATCCTTTCAAGAGCATCTTGGCATAAAAGCGATCTTCCAAGATTTGTATGCAAAACAACGCCTGTTGCATTTATCGTTGGAACAAGTCTTGGAGCTATTCTCTCTTGAGCATAAATTAGAACATCTTGAATAATCTTTTCGTGAAGAATAACTTTATCATTTATAACATCACAATAGACCTCTTTTTCTCCAATAACTCCATTTAAAATACTTGTTCTAACACGCTCAAGAACCTCTCTTATTGAAGATTTTACTACAGAAAGGGGGATATTTTTAAAATTTGTGCTATTTTTGATTTTTTCAAGAAGAGAATCAACCCCGGGAATCTCTCTTAAAAGGGTCTGTATGCTATTTGTTGTCATTTTATCTTCGATTTTATATTAACTACTTAGGTTATTTTTTATATTAACTATTTAGATCAAATACATGCAAAGGAATCGCATCAATAATTTTTGCCATATCAGAAATTGATAATCCCAAGTTTGATAATATCTTATTAAGATTTTCAGACTCTGTATTATCAGTTTGAACTATGCTATTAAACCTCAACATTAAAAGATCAGCAATATGGACTATGCTGACAATATTTCTATTTTTGATTGGAGAGTTTTGAGAATCGTGGTGGTATTTGATGACATCGATCAATAAATCAGAAAAGCACCACTTCTTTGCTAAAATCACTCCAGTTTCACAATGCGTTATTCCAAGTATATTTTGTTCAGCAGTAAGATAATCAGCCTTTTTTTGGTGAAGTTCCCTAAAAAACAATGGGTAGAGATTTGCAACATATTGATCTAAAACAACTTTGCCAATATCATGTAAAAGTCCTGCTGTGTAAGCAATTTTAGGCTCTATTTTTCCTGTAATTTTTGCTATAATTTCAGATGTTACTGCACACCCCACAGAGTGAAAAAACATACCACCTCGACACATAGAGTAACCATTAGCGTCAGATTGATTGAAATAATTTTTTATTGCAGCAGTAATAACAGAGTTGATTAAGGTGGTTTCTCCAAGAATCAGCAGAGCATCTTTTAAAGTCTCTATTCTTATTTTTCCTGCAAATATCGCTGAATTACACATCTGAATTGTTCTTGCGGCAAGCACCTGATCTTTTTGAAGCTCTTTTTCAATAGAGCTAAGTGAGTAGTTGTCCTTTTGAACAATGCGCATAATTTTAAGTGCTGTTTGAGGAATTGGGTTTAAAGACTCTATGGTATTCTCAATACTATCTTTAGAAGGTCTCTCTACTTCAACAATATTGCTACTACTATCTCTATGTGTCTCTTTATGAATTGAATTTTCATTATAACTCCATGCGGGTTTTATTGTAGTTACGCCATTGCTTAAGTTTAATTCTAATGTGCAGGTAAAAAAGCCGCCTGTTTCAGATTTTTTTATTGCTATCCCCTCTCTACATAGAATTTTCATAACAATATCAGTTGAACGACCACCAATATCTAAGTTTATATCTTGGTGGCTTAGAGGTCCAACTAATGCACCTCCAGCAACTGTTGCAACCATGTTATCTTGGGTTGCTCCCATTGAATACATCTCCTGCAAAAGCAAGGGAAGACCAGTAGAAGCATATTTTTCTGGATTTTCAGGAGCAAAACTACTAACTGGTTCTGGCAAAAGTATATGGATAATCCCGCCAATGTGTGCATGATCATCAAATATGGCAACTCCTACACACGTCCCAAGGTGTGCTTGAAATAAGAAATTACTCTTTTTTGCTGTTTTAAAACTTCCTGAAGGGATATGTGTTGTAATAAAATGGACCATTCAAATATCTTATGATTTATAGAACCAATAATAAAAGTTGGAGAGTTATCTATTGCTAACGAAGCGGTCATAATATTTAGCAATAGCAATATTTAAGTTATTGTTCAAAAACAAAGCCGTCTAAATATTGTGATTGACTGAGTAAATTTGATTTAATATCATCAAAACAAAAACCTTTTCAATAAAATTATTTCAATTTGCTAAAAGGCTACGCTCATTGGTTGATGGATTCACACGCCTTAAAAAAATAAAACAATAAAAATGAGAGATTACTAAATTCAATGAAAAGAGGAAAAGATTATATTGTTTTTGCCCTTGATGTCTCTTCAGCAGGTGAAGCTGAAAAATATGTCAAGATTCTCAATGGCAAAGTTGGTATGTTTAAGATAGGTTTGGAACTTTTTATAAAGATGGGTCCCGATATTATACGGCGAGTAAAAAATCTAACTGACGCTGGTATTTTTCTTGATTTAAAGCTCCATGATATTTCAGAAACAGTTAAAAGAGCTATGGAGCAGGTTGCACAACTTGGTGTTGATTTAGTTACAGTTCATTTATCATCTTCACCCAAAATGTTAGAAATGGCTGTACAAGGAGCTGCTAAGAGTTATGGAGAAAAAGGAGTATCTCAATTTAACTGCTGTTCTGATGTCAGCGTTAGCAAAAGTATGGATAGCCAACTTGGGGTGCTTGGAGTTACTCTGCTTACAGATCATGACGCATCTGTAATTGAATCTTGCGGGTTTAGAGATATTTATGTGCAAGATATTCAAGCTCTTGTTATGAAAAGAGCAGAGATAGCATATTTTGCTGGGTGTCGTGGAGTTGTATGTTCAGGGCAAGAGGTGCAGCTTATAAAAGCTAAATTTGGAAAAGAGTTTCTTGCTGTAACCCCTGGTATAAGACCAGTATGGTCAATAGATAAAGAGATATTAGATAAAAGCGATGATCAAAAACGAATCACAACCCCTTCAATGGCAGTCAAAGCTGGTGCAGATTTGATTGTTGTTGGCAGACCAATTAAAAGAGCAAAAGACCCAGCCTTAGCAGCAGAGAAAATTGCAGATGAGATTGAAATGAACTTTAGCGTTATATAGTATAATAGGTTGATTTTTTAACGCCCCGAAATAAATTTCAGGGCTAAAAATAAGGAAAGTCGGCTAAAGCCGACTAAATAATAGTCCACTTTAGTGGACTTATTTTACACAGTAGCCGTGCGATTTATCGCTCGGCTACAAGAAAATTGTTATAAAACCATTTGCAAACATTGAAACTATGGCTATTCAAGAGTTCTAAGAGGTATAATATTAACTAAATCTCCTCTCTCAACACCTTCAACATTTTCCCCAATCTCAAGCAGACCATCAGCCATGACCATTGTTCTGATAAGTCCAGATTTCCCTAAAATTGGTTCGGCAAAAATCTCATATTTGTCTTTTAAGGTACTATATTGCGAATTACTATTTCCTACATTGCTATTGTTTGAATCCCCATCAATTTTTCTGAAAAGTTTTACCCTTACAAAATCAGTTCTACCTTGGGCAGATGCCACATTTTTTGTAAGTATTGCTGGAATAAGTATTGAGGAGTCTTTGGGTTTACAAGAAATAAAACCTTGTATCTGTCTTAGAAATGGTAGCACAACTATTTTAAACACAACCATTGCAGAGACAACATGACCCGGTAATCCCCAAATTGGTTTTATTCCAGATTTCGCAAGAATTGTGGGTTTACCGGGACTTATTGATATTCCATGTACCAAAATCTCTGTATCTTTTAATGAAGAGAGAACCTTAACTGTAAAATCACGGTTTCCAACAGAGCTGCCACCAGAGATAAGAACCATATCAGTCTCATCAAGAGCCTTTTTACACGCATTCAATAGAGCCTCTTCGTTATCTTTAATAATGCCATATTGAACAGGAATAGCACCAGCTTCAACTATAAGTCCTGCAAGTGTATATGAGTTTATATCTCTTATTTTACCCAATTGAGGTGTTTTATCAATTGGCACAATCTCATCACCTGTGGAGATTATACCAACCTTTGGAATCTTATAAACAGGCAGTTCACAGATTCCAAGTGCAGCAGCAAGACCAACCTCTTGTGGTCTTAATAGCGTGCCAGATGTGAGAATCTTCTCACCTTTTTTAAAATCTTCGTCTTTATCAATAACATTTTGAAGAGGAGCAACGCTTTTGTATATCTCTACAGTTGGGATATAGGAAACTTGTGCTTTATCTTCTCTATCAACGCCTGTTAGCGATGACGATTCACCACCTATAACTTCCGTATGTTCAACCATTACAACGCTGTCAGCACCGTCAGGCAACATACCTCCAGTTGATATTTTTGCTGCCTGACCCGATTGGATAGAAAAACTTGGACTTTCTCCCATTGATATAGAGCCTATAACTTCAAGCCATGCTGGATTAGACTCAGATGCCCCAAAAGTTGAAGAAGAATTTACAGCATATCCGTCCATTGTAGCTCTTCTAAATCCGGGTATATCATGCGTTGCCTCTATATCTTTGGCAAGAACACGAAAGAAAGAATCTGATATAGGAACTTTCTCAATGGTTACAGCCGCAAATTGATGGGCAAGTAACGCCACCTGTTCTAAAGATTGAACCTTAAAAAAGTGGTTCATTTTAAAACCCCACCCATACGAACCATAGCTTCTTCAACATTTTCACGGCTATTAAATGCACTTATTCTGATATACCCTTGCCCACATTTTCCAAATCCTGCTCCAGGGGTGCAGACAACGCCAACCTTTGTAAGAAGCATATCAAAGAACTCCCAAGAGTCTCTGCCATTTCCATCAATCCAAATATATGGAGAGTTATCTCCACCAACAAACTCAAATCCAAGCTCTGACATTGCAAGCCTTATTAATTCAGCATTTTTTAGATAATATGATGCAAGAGCTTGTATCTGAATACGTCCCTCTTCAGAATAGATAGCTTCAGCAGCTTTTTGGACAGGATATGATACACCATTAAATTTAGTGCTTTGTCGTCTTTGCCACAAAGCATGAAGTGAAACTTTATTTCCATCTTCATCAAAAATCATACACTCTTTTGGTACAACGGTATATCCGCAACGTGTTCCTGTAAATCCAGCAGTTTTGGAAAAACTTCTAAACTCTACCGCAACCTCTTTTGCCCCTTCAATCTCGTAGATTGAGTGGGGAAGATCGTTATTGCGGATAAAAGCCTCATAAGCTGCATCAAATAGAATCAACGCCTTTGTCTCTTTGGCATAGTCAACCCATTTTTTAAGCTCTTGCTTTGAGATAGTTGTGCCAGTTGGATTATTTGGAAAGCAAAGGTATATAAGATCAACTGGACTTTCAGGAAGTTTAGGAAGAAAATTGCTCTCTTTTGTGCAATCTAAATAAACAATTCCATCGTATCTGCCATCTTTATATTTACCAGTTCTTCCTGCCATTACATTGGTGTCAAGATAGACAGGATAGACAGGGTCAGGTATTGCAATTTTAATGTCTGGTGAAAAAAGTTCCTGAAAATTGCCTGTATCGCACTTTGCACCATCGCTTACAAATATCTCGTCAGATGCAATATCAGCACCTCTTGCCTGAAAATCAAATTTTGCTATCTTTTCACGTAAAAACGGATAGCCTTGTTCTGGTCCATATCCTTTAAAAGTCGCATCTTTTGCCATCTCAGCAACACCTTGTTCAAATCCTTTGATACAGGCATCTGGCAATGCTCTTGTAACATCGCCTATTCCAAGACGAATAATTTTTATATCAGGATTATCTGACTGGAATTTTGCAACCCTTTTGGCAATATCAGAAAAGAGATATGATGCGTTAAGTTTACTGTAGTGTTTATTTGCTTTAATCATTAATTTATTCCTTGTAATTGATACATGATTATAATGTTATAATATTAAATATCATAAATTGAGTTCCACCTAAAATATAGAGACGCACGTTTGTGCGTCTCTACTAAATTTGGAAAAATTTATGGTGTTATTTTATTACCATTCCTTAAGAGTATATTGCTAAACTCTAATTTAATTTTGCACTCACTCTGCATGTAATCCAGTTTACTCCATAAATTATGCTTTCCCTGAAAGCAACACACCCTCAATAAATGGATCAAGGTCTCCGTCCATAACACGATCAACATCTCCAACTTCAAAATCTGTTCTGTGATCCTTTACCATTCTATATGGGTGCATAACATAAGAGCGAATTTGACTTCCCCATGCAATGTCATCTTTTGTGTCATGTAAATCTTGCATCTTTTTACTCTGCTTATCTTTTTCAATCTGATATAAACGGGACATAAGAAGTTTCATTGCAATTTCGCGATTACGGTGCTGAGAAGATTCCTGTTGGCACGCTACAACAACTCCTGTTGGAAGATGGGTGATTCTAACTGCACTGCTTGTCTTATTTACATGCTGACCACCTGAGCCGCTTGCTCTGTAAACATCTGTTCTTAAATCTTTTTCGTCAATCTCAACTTGAATATCACTATTTATCTCAGGATAGACAAAAACAGAGGCAAAAGATGTATGGCGTTTGCCTGTTGAGCTAAATGGGGAGATTCTAACAAGCCTGTGAACACCTGATTCAACTTTCATAAAGCCATAACAGTTTGTCCCTGACACCATAAAGGTTGCACCTTTAAGACCTGCTTCATCACCCGGTTGATAATCAATCATCTGGATTTTATAACCTCTTTTATCAATCCAACGGCTATACATCCTAAAAAGTCTTTCTGCCCAATCTTGAGAATCTGTCCCACCAGCACCTGCATTTATAGAGACAATAGCATTTCGTGCATCATCTTCATTATCAAGCACTATATCAATAGAGAATTTTTTAACCTTTTTTTCAAGTTCAATAACTAAACCTTCAACCTCTAATTCAGCATCTTTATCATCTTCTTCTCTTGCAAGAGAAAGAAGTGTATCAGCATCTTCAATATCTTGGCGAATTGCTTTCCAAGATTCAATAAGTTCTGAAATTCTTGTTCTCTCTTTTAAAAGATTGGTTGCTTTATCTGTATCGTTCCAGAAATCTTCACGAGCTATAAAACTTTCAAGCTCTCTTAATCTATTCTGCTTCACAGGCAGGTCAAAGATACTCCTTAAGTTTTTCTGATTTTTCGTATAATTCAGTAATAGTTTGTTTAGTTAAGTCAAATGCCATATTAGTTATGCTCCTGATTTTATAGTTCTTGGTTATACTCTCTTTGTTTGATCTTTTTTGAAATATTTATCACAAATCCCGCTCCAATTGCAAACAGACATAGAAAAGCAAAAATATCACCAAATTTTGAATATATAGTTTTAATCTCCATAGATGGTGTTGATTGCGTTAAAGTTATATCTTCAAACAGATTTGATGCTTGAATAATTTTGCCTGTTGGGTCAATAAATCCACTTATCCCTGTATTTGCAGCTCTTGCAACTAATCTTCTATTTTCAACTGCCCGAAACACAGCCATAGTAAAGTGTTGTTTTGCAGCAGAAGTATATCCAAACCATGCGTCATTTGTCATTGTAACCAATATATTTGCACCATTTTGAACTGACGCTCTTGCAAGATATGGGAAAATAACCTCAAAACAGATAAGAACACCAGCACTTGATCCATTAAATGCAAGTGGATTTGTCTCTAATTTACCTGAAGAAAAATCTCCAGCTTGTGCAATAATTTTTCCAAGAAATGAGAGGTATTTACCAAAAGGGACATACTCCCCAAAGGGAACTAAATGCACTTTGTCATAACTACCTGTTATAATACCAAGTTTATTGACCATATATGCACGATTATAAAACTTATAAGTTTTTTGAACTTCATCTACAATTTGAAATGCTGGACTTCCTACTAAAAATGTTGTGCCAATATTTTTTATACACTCATCAACTTTATCTGATAATTTTTGATTCCAAACATAATAAAATGGAAGTGCTGTTTCAGGAAATATAATTAAATCTGGTTTAAGTTGTTCAACATCTTTAAATTGTTCAAGCTCTTTGTAAGTTTTTTGGGGTAAATCGGTTTTCTGTTGAGCTTTTTGTCTAAACTCCTGAACAGCGAGAGTTGATAATTCACAATATTTTAAAATAGTGCTCTCTTGATATGCTAAATCCCACTTAAAAACTTGTTCAATATTGCCTTGAATCACAGATAAATTAACTTTCTCACTTTTAGCAGACTCTTTCTCAATATCAGCTATCCTAAATTTGCCATAGCCAATTACTCCACCAAATATTACTATAAGTGAGATAAGCCATACTGTGGGTGAGATAATCCATACTACTGCATCTAATTTTAACTGTTTCCCTTGGAGTTGATCTATTTTAAAATTCTTTCTCAACTCTTTTTTAGATAAAATTGCAATTAAGAGCTTTGCAACCACTCCATTTGTAAGCACAACAATAAACGAGACACCATAAACAGAGGTAATATCTGCAATCTGTATCAGATTTAGGTTCATATATTGAGAATACCCAACAAGCCCCCAAGGAAATCCTGTTAAAAAGATTGACCTTATATATTCAAGGCTTACCCATAAACAAGCTGCAATTAAAGGCATAAATTTAGTGTTTCCACCAAACCAATTTATTCCCCATGTAAATAGTGCTGGATATAGTGCAAGGTAATAGGCAAGAAGAAGCAGTATAGGTAACGCAAGAGATAACGGTAGTTGTCCATAAGTGCTGATGGTGGGAACAATCCAATATATTAGAGATAAAAAGTGGCAAAGCCCCATGATAAATCCAATATAAAAAGCCTGTTTAGCATTACTATTTTTTCTGATTATGAAGTTTATTTGATTGTTTAGAATCTTCTTATCATTGGGTTTGTTGTTATTTAGTTTATACAAAGATAAGATCATTGGAACTAAAGCAAGCCATGCAAGCCAATGAAATTCAGTTTTAGGAAATGCAAGTGTTAAGAGAAAGCCGCTTAACATAGATGGGAAATATTGAGTAATTATAATAATAAAACTATTCATTAATCTTGCCATCACGCAATTCAACACTCCTGATTAGTGAACAAGAAGATTGTAAGTGCATCTTTCCTGTCCAACAAGAAATTAATCAACTATAGTATGTCCTACAACTAAAATACTCAGGGCAAACCCTATGGGCATTGGATTTGTATGAAACCAATAGACAGCTTTTCTGATACTTTTAGGAGATACTTTTAATTTCAATAATATACCTGCTATGCCGATTGCAGCCATTAGTGCCAAACTCAATTCAGGAAGAAAAGTTGTAACACAACAAGATAAACCAAAATGCACAAACGCGATTATCAATGCTATAGGATTTAATAAGTAATGAAAAAACATCAGGTATTTTTTCTGGAACTTATTAAAACTCTTTATCTTTTCCGTCACAGTTATTTCAAGTGGCATGAATCTGACTATTCCTTTGGATAACAGACTTATAAGGACAGTTATATTTGCAACTACAAACAACCATGTAGCCGCTTCGCCAGTTGATTCATTACCTTTATCCTCTCGTTTGTAAAGAGATGATAATATATTTTCATGTTGTTCTATTTCATCTTCTTTATGTTCTTGACGGTTTTCGTCATTCTTTGAATGCCTACGCTCTCTAAAATGTTCGTCAGCAAATGCCATTGATGCGGTCAAAATAATGATACTCAAAATAAAAACCATTGGAACAATTAAACTCATTTTTTTTAAATTTACATTGCTCTCATTAAACTGACTTTTTAAACATTGTGCTTTTGACTTATTCATAATTAAGACTCCTTTTTTCAATATATATTCTATTTGTGATATTAATCATTTTTACGCCACTCTTTTGGACTTTGATAATTAGAACCTAAGTACCAGATACCACGAGAAGCCCTTTTAGCCTCTGACTCTGCATTACGATAACTCTTTATATTTAACTCTTTTGGCGGCAAACCTCTATAAACTTCTGCCATACCAAGTTTTACCATCTCAAGATTTACAAGAGTGCCGTCTGAAGTAAAAATTTCTCCAAGAATCCTGTTATATCTATCAGTTCCATAACTTTTGATATAAATATCTTTTTTGCCAACAATCCGCGTTAAAGCCTCTTTTGACTCACTGCTAAAAGGCTGCCCGCTACCTTTTTCTTTTCCAAATAAATTTTGCAAATTTTTATTGGATTTTTTGTTTTTTTGGTTTCTTTTTCCCGATTCAGGTGCATCAATACCCACAAGCCTTACCATAAAATCCATACCAGCACCTTTAACTTTCATGGAGTCACCGTCATATATTTTAATCACTTTGAATTTAATATTGTTGACTGAACCATCATGTTTTGGTCCCGTCATATCTGATGGACCTATTGTTTCATCATCACCATTCTCATTAGTATTTTGAAACTCTGACTCTCTATCAACATACTTTTCTTCGCTACTACCTTTTTCTATATAGGTTTGAATATCTTTAACTGATTGCGATGGCAAAACGTTACTATAGTGTTTTATGCCTTTGCTATCAATCCAAACAAATATCTCTCCAAAAAGTATAGAAGGATAAAATGAAAGAATGACCGATAATAGAAGTATAGAAAATATTGAAGAATAATGCCTGAATTTATAAGACAAGATAACACCTAGAAAGAACAATTAAAGATAAGAAATATAAAATTATAAACTTCTACAATATTTGACTTCCTGGTAAATTAATCTTTAATAAAATTACGGATAGTCTCATGTTTTGCAGGAACTCTACTATTCACTTTGTAAGCTCAATAAAATGTTCTACTCCACGTTTGTGATACTCAAGAATGTTTCGGTATCCAGCATGAAAACCATTAACATCATGAATAATCTCAACTACCGTGCCTCCGTGAGACTCAATTTGAGCCTTTGCATACTCAATTTGTTCACACATTTGAGTTCCCCACTCCTCATCTTTCTCGCCGCAGTAAAGAAAAAATTTTGTTCCTGACATAGCCTCATTTCCCAATCGATTATATATGAGATTGGCAAAAAAGACATCGGGAGTATCTTGTTTTGGATTCATTGGTACCTCAGTTGGTATTCCACCTGAATGAGAGATAGTTAAATCAAAGTAGTGTTTGCTCATCAAATCAATATAGGTAGTTTCATAACTTACGGCAGAGCCTCTGCTAAATCCTACATATGCTATACGCTCCAAATCATTACCATATTTATCTTTCAGATGTTGTAATCCCTTGCTTATAATTCTATAAACTTGGGCAGCACTGAAGTAATTTAATGTCTTTGTACTCAACCATCTTATTCCTAAGGTAGCATAGCCATAAGTTTCACCCATTTCCAATTCATCATCGATTTCGGCATAAGGTGTTCCCCCTGTGCCATGAACCAATACCATAACTCTCCCTTGTTTCAATTTTTCAGGCTGCCAATAAACAAAATAACTCTCCTCTTCGGGCAAATTTATGACCTTAATATTTTTATTAGCTAATTCTTTAAAGTTAGGAGATTTACTGAAATTCCCAAGATAATCTTGTGTAGTCTCTGTAAAAACTGGTTTAAATAGAGGGTTGGCTTCCAATAAAATAGTTGATGTCCCTTGTTTTATAGAAATGTTGTTGCCTGTATCGCTTTCACTAAATGTTATTCCATTTTGATTATTAAGAAGCGATGCTCCACCAAGTTGTGTCTTAGTTGCTGATGCTTCGGCAAATCCAGCACCAAAAATATCAAATTTTCCAGTATCAATGTCTAAATCAATAACCAATGGCAAAGGAGCATTATTAACAGCTAAGGTGGATACAAACATATAACGGTTGGTTACAGAAGAGCTATAAATCCCATCCATACCACTTCCCATATAATCAAATAATTTTACAGCAGCAAATGGAGATGACACACCTGAAACTATGTATGTCCCTGTAAGGCTATCGCTACTTCCCAAGTTAGCTGTGATGGTTCCAGTTGAAGGCCATATCTGGTCAAAAACAACTTTGGAATCTTCAATATTATTGAAACTCCAAAATGATAGACTATCCATTTGTGCAGCAATTTTAAAGGCATAAGATGTGCTAATACTATCAGATAGAACAACAATATATTCCCCATCATTAGTCTGCCAAACTCCTGTAGCAGCCTTAGTTAACGATGGCAGCAATAACAGAGAAAAAATAGTTATAGCGATATTTATATATTTCATCTTGTTCCCTCCTTAAAAACTAAATCTATTTAAGTGGAGATAAAAGTATCTCTCCCGTCTTTTCAGTGCCATATCCTCCAAGTGCTTCTACACGGCGTTTAAAGCTGTCAGTTTTTATTGTTTCAAGAAGAATTTGAATCTTATCTGTATTAAAAAAACGATCTGGAATAACAAGGTCATACTCTTCTGTAACTACAGGGATAAAATCAAGGTCTAAGGCTTTTGCTGCCGCATAAATACCAAGCCCTGCATCTGCTCTTCCTGAAAGCACTGCAACTGCAACTGACATGTGGGTATATTCTTCATTTTCATATCCAATAACGTCCGAAGGCGTCATGCCAAGGCTCTTGAGTTTATAATCAAAAAGAATCCGAGTTCCAGCCCCTGCCTGACGATTTATAAATACAAGCCCTCTATTTTGAACATCTCTTTGTTTTGAATCATTGTTTCTAACGTCCATCTGTATTGAACCGCTGGTTTGCAAATCGTCAATTTTAGAAGGGTTATAACTCTTAAAATCTTCAATTCCTTTAATGTTTTTGGGATTTCCTTTTGGAATAATAAGCCCCTGATCTCTCATAACTAAATTGACTAACCAAACTTTTTCATCAGGTAGATATTTTTTGATATATGAGATGTTATATGATCCATCTTCAAGATCAAGAAGATGAGAACCAGCAATATGGCAAGCTCTCTTTTTAATTGCCATCAAGCCGCCCATGCTTCCGACATGAGTTGATGAGATACTTACATTTAATCCACTATTACCTGTAAGACGAATATGGTCAGCCAAAACATCTAATGTGTTGTCATGCGAACCGATAATTACAACAGTCTGATTAATTGAAGCTCGAGAACGTATTAACTCAGCTTTAACGTTTTCGCCTTCACCAATACCTTCAACATTGGCTGGAATCCTTATAATCCCATCAGCTTGAGTCAAAGTGGTAATATTGCCAGCCCCTCTTGGCAACTGCGATGCAATAAGCCTGTTATCAACCGCACCAATCTTTACCCTCAAGAACTCCTCTTGCCCAAGTTTTGACGCAATTTTTCTTGCTGGCTCAACCTCTACAATATCTCTTTGTTTATAGTCAGCATCTATTCCCTGCATTTTCAAAAGCAGAGGTCCAGCAAATTGTTCAAATGCCACAATAGCAGAGACAGGATAACCCGGAATACCAAACACTGGAGTATCGTTAACCTTTCCAAAAAGAAGAGGTTTACCCGGCATCATTGTGATCCCATGCACATAAACTTCGCCAAGTGATGAGATAACAGGTTTGGAAAAATCTTTAGAGCCAGCAGATGACCCTCCAATAATGAAAATCATCTCATATTTATTTTTAGCTTTATCTACAGCATCTATGATCTTCTCCAAATCATCTTTAATAATCTGAAGCCTCTCAAAAGTTGCTCCATACTCTACACATAAAGCTCCAAGAACTTCTGAATTAGAGTCAATAACATCACCTTTTGAAAGCCCGCTATTTTGAGCATCCTGCCACGATTTTAACTCTGAACCTGTAGGAATTATAAGAACTTTTGGCTGTCTTTTAACAGTTACGCGAAACACACCGCCAGAGATCAAAGCACCAATTGAGTAGGCAGTAATTTTGTGTCCTCTTGGAAATAGAAGCTCTGTTGCAACAATATCTTCGCCCATCTTTCTTACATTTTGCCAAGGAACTACTGGGGCATGAATCTCAATTATCTCTCCATTTACATTTAGATGCTCAACCATAACCACAGCGTTTGTAGATTCAGGCATA
The DNA here is from genome assembly GCA_015232455.1 of Desulfamplus sp. GTDB lineage: Bacteria > Desulfobacterota > Desulfobacteria > Desulfobacterales > Desulfobacteraceae > Desulfamplus. The sequence goes on from JADFZQ010000001.1 coordinate 319,832, forward strand.
ACATGACCTGTATTTATCCAGAAAGCATCTTTATCAACAACAAGAGATTTTGGAGAGTCATCACTTGCTCCAAAGGTTGACTTTGCATCAACTGCAATTCCATCCATTGCAGCAGCGTGAAAATTAGGAGAGGAGAGAACAGCAACTGCTGGTTCAGCAAGCACTCTTCCTAAAGCATCTACAGAATTTATAACTTCTGTGAAGCTATTGTGCGACTTTAAGGTGTTGGTATTTTGCACGTTTGAGGTGGTGGTATTTTGCGAATTTAAGGTGTTGGTATTCTGAGAACTTAGATCAAAATAGAGGGGAAATTTCTCAAAAAGGATTTTTTTCGCATCTTCAATGCTTTTCATATTTAGATATACATTTCTTTTTATTGTCATATTAATCTGCTCCTATGTTTGATGGGCAAAAACTTTGGTATGCCCTATTGTAATGGCAGAAACGCTGTTTTCTGTTTTGCCCATACGTTATAAAAATTTATGACACGCCACAAAATGCCCCGCCACTAATTCAATCTCATCTGGTGAAACAGTTTTGCATATATCCATAACATCATCACATCTATTGCTAAATCTGCAACCTGAAGGCATATTTTCAAGAGATGGTACCATACCCTTTATTGCTGGTAGAATCGTTTTTGGGGTTCTGGTAAGATTTGGAATAGATTTAAGAAGCCCTTGTGTGTAAGGATGAAGAGGATTTTTAAAAAGCTCAAACACCCCTGCTTTTTCAGCAATCCTACCTCCATACATTACAACCGCATCATCACAATTCTCTGCAATTACACCAAGATCATGGGTAATCAAGATAACTGACATGGACAATTTTTGTTTAAGCTCATTTATCATATCAAGAATTTGAGCTTGCACTGTAACATCAAGTGCGGTTGTTGGTTCATCAGCAATGAGAATATCAGGCTTTGATGATAAAGCCATTGCAATCATTACACGTTGACGCATTCCACCTGAAAGCTGGTGTGGGTATTGGTGCATAAGTTTTTCAGGAGTTGCAATACCAACCTGACGAAGCATCTCAATTGAAGAACTCTCCATTTCTCTACGCTGCATTTCAGGAAAGTGGAGCTTATAAACCTCGTTCATTTGAACTCCTATTTTATGCACAGGGTTCAAGGCTGTCATTGGCTCTTGGAATATCATAGATATTTGTCTGCCTCTGATTTTCTGCATACTATCTATTTTTGATGTGAACTTTTGCTTGCCTTGAAAATCAGCTGTTTTATCCATTAGCTCAACAATATTTGTTCCTCTAAATTCAATAGAACCAGATTCAATTTTGCCAGAAGGTTTAGGCAGAAGTCCCATAATGGAAAGGGCTGTAACGCTCTTTCCACAACCAGACTCACCAACAATGCCAAGTGTTGTTCCCTGTTTTAAATTAAATGAAACACCATCAACAGCCGTTACTCTGCCGTTTTCTGTGTTAAATGAGATAACAAGATTTTTTATATTTAGTATCATTGAATTTGTATATTCTTTGCTTACAGCATATTATGAGATTTTAGTATAAATCTATTCTTGATTTCGGTGAAATCCTGTAATCAGTTGTAATCCATAATTATTCCATCAAATTAAAGGTCAAGCAGACATCCACTCTTTTTCAAGTGTTTTGAACATGGTTTGTAGTTCGTCTAAGCTATTTTCTAAAAGTTGCTTTTTATCAGAAATAGGCTTTTGTAATATCTGCTGGATTAATTCAATTTTTCCTATCAAGTCTCCTTTTTGCAGACCTTCTTCTTTTCCAATCATTATGCCTTCTTCTCTTGCAGAGGAGACTCTACTGTTATAATCAATCAACCATTTTATGTGGGATTCATACGCTTCAAGCATCTCTTCATCTTGCGTAAATTCAACATATTTCTCATGTGCTTTTCTAAAGATATTGTCTTCTTTTAATAGTATTTCCATGAATTTATCCTCCTCTATTTTTCCCTCTTTATTCAAATAATAGAGCCATTTTTCAAGCTCTTTCTCTATTCTATGCCCTTTTTGTTTGAAAAAATTTCTCACTTTTGGCAGCTCTAAGAAATGTATTGCAAGGTGATCTGTAAGTATAAAATCAGAAAGTTGTTTATCCATAAGTACAAAAGTTGAGTGGTATTTCTCAAATTGGCTGAACATTTCAAATTCAAGTATGTTGATGCTTATTACAGGGAACAGTTTTTTATATTTATCGCCTTTGTCCAGTTGAGAAGAATATAATCTTGCCCAATAGTAGAGACTTCTTGTTTTGAATGTCTCATCTGAAGTTGTCTGCATCTCAATATTAAAGATTTTTCCGTTTTCATCTGTTGCCTTAATATCAAGAATTGACTCCTTGTCATTCACCATTTTTTTCAGATTAAAAGGATTTTTTATCTCCACTGATTTTATAAGCGGAAAATCTGAATTTTCCATAACAGCATTTATGAAACTTAACAGCAGGTCTTTGTGTTCTTCCGTCCCCAAAAGATATTTTATGAAAATGTCAGATGTTGGTTTTACGTAGGGCATGGTTGATCTCTCCTTTATTAATTTTAAAGTAGCCAGATTGAAGAACAGCGTCAAGGTATATTCAAGAAAAACTTTGACAGAATGTTTTAAAAAAAAATATATTACGTTTCATTTGTCAGAATCAACTTTGAATCAGGACATATTCCAAGCGGGCATAAATTGAGCTTTTCATATTTAGTAGAGACGCACGGCCGTGCGTCTCTACAGTTGAACATTTTGTTAGCAAACCTCAATTTATGACCTTGAACAGTATAGCTAAGATAAAAGGATAAATCAGGATAAATTATTCTGCAAATCCTTAAATCCTGACAATCCTGATTCTGACATTTTTGGGAGTGTAAATATTTACTCTCCCAAAAGCTACCGAACCGTTTATAGAGGATATATATGGAACAACTAACTGATTTAAAAGCAATATTGCACTCAAAACGTGCCAACATTTACTATCTTGAGAAGTGCCGTGTTATGGTTAAAGATGGTCGTGTTCTTTATCTAACCCAAGAGAAACATGAGAGCAAGTATTGGAATATTCCCATTGCAAATACAACTGTAATTCTTTTATCCACAGGCACTTCAATTACACAAGCAGCAGTAAGAATGCTTGCCTCTGCTGGTGTTCTTATCGGTTTTAGTGGAAATGGTGGAACGCCTCTTATTGCTGGAAGTGAAATTGAGTGGATATCCCCACAAAGCGAATATCGTCCAACAGAGTATGTTCAAGGATGGCTCTCTTTCTGGTTTGATGAGAAAAAGAGGGTTGATGCAGCAAAACAATTTCAGAAATCAAGACTCGACTACATAGAAAAGGTGTGGGCAAATGATCGAGAGCTGCAAAGCTATAACTTCTATGTTGACGATATGGATATTTCAGATGCGTTAAATATCAATCGCAAAATTGAGAAAGCCTCAAATATTTCAGAACTTTTGAACATTGAAGCCCAGCTTACAAAGAAGCTCTACAAAATAGCGGCTACTAAAACTAAAATTGGCGAATTTGTCCGCAATCATAATGCAGAATCAGGATTAGCAGGCTCAGCAGTTGATATTGCCAATGCCTTTCTCAATCATGGCAACTACCTTGTCTATGGATTAGCAGCAACAACTTTGTGGGTGTTGGGTATTCCTCATGGTTTTGCTGTAATGCACGGAAAAACTCGGCGTGGGGCATTAGTTTTTGATGTTGCTGATCTTGTCAAAGATGCTTTGGTATTACCTTTAGCATTTATCTGTGCAAAAGAAGATGTAACTGAAGAGCAGTTTCGAGAGCGGTGCTTATTGCAATTTACCAAACATAAAGCTCTTGATTTTATGTTTAACGTGGTCAAAGAGACCGCAAATGTTGTGGAAGAGGTAGGAAATGCAATACCAGAGGTGGCAAAATGATCGTTATCTTTATATCAGAGTGCGAACAAAATGCCCTTAAAAAGACCAGACAGGTGCTTGACGCTTTTGCCAATAGAATCGGTCATAGAACGTGGAAAACTGTTATAACAGATGAGGGGTTAAAAGCTGTTAAAAAACTTTTAAGCAAAACAGCATCAAGAAGCAGTGCTGTTGCCTGTCATTGGATACGAAGCCATACACACACAGAGCTTATGTGGATTGTAGGAAACCGTTCAAAGTTCAACTCTCAAGGATTTGTTCCAGTCAACACCACGCAACAAGAGATAGTAAACACTAAATGGGAAAACGATTGGCACTATCTGCCGCTTATCAAGTCTTTATCAGCTCTTGCTGGACTGTTTCACGATTTTGGTAAATCCTCTCTATGTTTTCAGGAGAAGCTAAAAAGAGCGGTTGATTCCACAAAATCAGGTAAAACCTTAGGCGATTCAGGTAAAACCTTAGGTAATTCGGGCAGAAACTTAGGCGATCCACTACGCCATGAGTGGATTTCCATTCTTATTCTCAAAGAGTTTGTAACTCAAAGCAATCCAATAAACGATCAAAATTGGCTTGGTAGGTTAGCATCTGGTGGTATTAATGACGATTTGTTTAAACAAGCATCTGAAAATATTAACAAATTTACATCAGATATAAAACCTTTAGAAAACCTGCCAAATGCTGCGGCTCTTATTTCATGGCTCATACTATCTCACCACAAAATGCCATTAGTCGAGATTCGGAAAACTCCAAATGCTAACCACGATTTGCGTTATGTTAAAGCTCAATCTCTTTCTGAGATATTGAGCAAGATTACCCAAGATTGGGGTTATCAAAACAGAGCTTATGCAGATGAATCTAATCAAGCTGAACAGAAAAAATATGAGGCTCAACTGAAAAAATGTTTTGAGTTCCAAGAAGGGTTACCAAGCCAGTCAGATCAATGGCAAAAGCATATAAAACGATGGTCAGCAAAAATGGTGGAATCTCTGCCGTTACTAGAAAAAGCAATAAATGACGGCTCATGGCGTTTAATTTTGCACCATGCAAGATTGTCTCTAATGATTGGTGATCACTTTTACTCTTCACAAGATCGTGATCCAAAATGGTATAGCGATTTAAAACTCTTTGCCAATACCAAAATAGAGTATATTGAAACAAGAAAAAAAAGAATAACCCAACAAAGAAACGTTAAAAAATCTGGGCAGTTATATGAAAAATCTGTTGAGATGAAACAAAAACTTGACGAGCATCTTGTTGGAGTTATGCAAAATGCTCTTAAGTTTGCACAGATGCTGCCATTTTTTGAATCTGAACTCCGTTCTGCTGAAGATATAAAAGCACTAAAAAAGAGAAGCTCGTCAGATTCTAAGTATAAGTGGCAAGATAAAGCAGTTGATAAGATAAAAAAATGGCAAGAGGAGAGTTTAGAATCAAATAAATACGGTTTTTTTGTCGTCAACATGGCAAGCACAGGATGTGGTAAAACCCTTGCCAATGCTAAAGTTATGCAGGCACTTTCAAAAGATGGCGAAAGTTTACGTTATATTTTAGCTCTTGGTTTAAGGACTCTAACATTGCAAACAGGCGATGAGTATCGTGAGCGTATCCATCTTGATGAGACAGAACTTGCTGTGGTTATTGGCTCAAAGGCAATAAAAGAGCTACACGAACAAAAAGAAGCACTAACTTGTCAAACTACACAACCACGATCAAATCACCCATACAACAAAGATTCAGGTCAATCGCACTATCTTGATGATTATGTTGATGATTATGAGCAGGCTGGTTCTGAATCACGAAGAAGCCTATTAGATGAAGATGTTCATTATGAAGGTGATATACCTGTAAATAACTTAAGCACAATTCTAACAAGTGAAAATCACATAAAATTTTTATATGCCCCTGTCTTAGTCTGCACAATAGATCACATTATGGCTGCAACTGAAACTAAACGAGGCGGGCATTATATGCTGCCATCTTTACGCCTTTTATCGTCTGATCTTGTGATAGATGAGGTTGATGACTTTAACGGCAATGACCTTATTGCAATAGGCAGACTTATCCATCTTGCTGGAATGTCAGGTTGCAAAGTAATGATCTCATCTGCCACTATTCCGCCTGATTTGGCAGAAGGATATTTTAATGCTTATAAAGAAGGTTGGAATATCTACAGTAAAACCCGTGATGCAAGCAGTGTAATCGGCTGCTGCTGGATTGATGAGTTTAATACTAAGGTTGAGTCTGTTATTGGCAATAACTCGGTTGTAGGGAATAGCAGAGCATCACTTGAAGAAAAAAATCAACCTTTCTGCTCTTTAAATTCTGAATATCAAGAACTGCATCAGGCTTTTATCAATAAACGAATAGCAAAACTCAAAAAAGAGCCAGTAAAACGCAAAGCAAATATTGTTGATTGTCAGGAAATAGTTTTAAACAGAGAGCTTACAATTGAGCAGGCATATTTTGAAAAGATTAAAGATGCAATTATAAAAAAGCATCTTCAGCACAACACCAAATACACTCCTCATAGCAATAAAAATAACAATCCACATAAAACAATCTCTTTTGGTGTGGTTAGAGTTGCACACATAAAAACCTGCATCAGCCTTGCCAAATACCTTATTGAATCTGAATGGCATGAGAACTTTGACCCTAAAATTATGGCATATCATAGCCGTCAAGTTTTGCTGCTCAGAAGTGAGCAGGAAAAGCATCTTGATCAAATTTTAAAGCGTAAAGAGAGAGAAGGGCAAAAGCCAGCAGCGTTTGAAAATAAGATTATTCGCAGCCATATAGAAAATAGCAGTGCAGAAAACATAATATTTATCTTGGTTGCAACTCCTGTTGAAGAGGTAGGAAGAGATCACGATTTTGATTGGGCAGTTGTTGAACCGTCATCATACCGCTCAATAATTCAATTAGCAGGAAGAGTTATGCGTCATAGAGATCAACAAACTTTAGGTTTAGATAATCTTAACAATAATCTTAAAGAACCAAACATAGCCTTAATGCAATACAATCTTAAAGCTCTTGAGTTTGCTATTCAAAATATAGATTCAGCAGCAAAGGGTAGGAAAACTTACAAAGGGTCAACTACAGAACCCGCATATTGCAAACCGGGCTATGAAGGAGTCATTCAAGAAGGTGGGATAACATTTAATTTAGCTACCCATGATTTAAAAGAGCTTTTAGATGAGAACGCTATAAACCAGAAAATTGATGCAGTTCCAAGAATATGGCGTAATAAAGATTTAAACGAGCTTATAAACCTTGCAAGCAGAGATTTAGCATCTTTAGAGCATTATGTAATTCATAACCTTTTGACTATGTATGATAAAGTTGGACCTGAATCAATGCAAGGGTGGTTGACCCAAAATTGGTGGCTAACCGCAATTCCGCAATCTTTGACCAGATTTAGGGCAGGCAGACCAGAAGTAAAGCTCCATTTAGTTTATGAAGAATCTGATCCTTTATACTCTGAACTGCATAGTGATTCTATCAAACCAAAGTTTATGGAAAAAAATAATAAAGGCAACTATTCATCAGTTGAACAACTTTACAGAATTAACCATGAAAATATTGACCAAAATTTTAAAAATAGATTATGGTTAGAAAGAGATTATTTGTCCCTTTTACAAGCTATTGAATACGAAAGAGGTATTCCAATCAGAACAGCATCTATAAGATATGGTGAAATAAGTTTTCCAGATTATGGTTACAATAACAGACAACAACAATACGTCTATTCAGATCAATTTGGTTTGCAGGAAATGTAAGGAGGCACAATTTTGGATAAAGAGATAAGAGAGTTTTTTGAAGAACGAAAAGATGCGTGGTTAAAGAAAAATCTAAAAAAAGGCATATCACCAGAGGAAGAGCAGAAAATACAAGAAGAGTGTGAAGATAAATTTTGCCTTGATAATTGGCTGCTTGATGCTGCGAGTAAAGCAGGAAAATTATACAAATACATAGTAACCCACCCAAGTAAGTTTAGCCACCCTGACTCAATAACAACACCTACTATTTTTAATGGAACAAGAAAATCAGATGGATTTTTACGCACAGGTAATTGTGAAACAGAAATTGATGCTTGTGGTAATGCGGCATTAAATTCTAAAGCTATTGATGTTTATAAATTTCTCTCATTAAAATTTGATGACGGCAAAACAGTTCTTGAGCATTTAGAACAAGGCACAGAAAGAGCAAAGGAGCAGTTTCATATTAGCACAGCTTCATTTGAGGAAATTCAAAAAGGTTTTATCTGCGTAAAACAGAGCGGAGAAGAGGCAAAAACCAGCGGATTGGTAAAACAGGTCTATTTTCCCATTAAGCATGACAATAGCTCTTCTGACTATAACCTTTTATCAATTCTAACGCCCTCTGGTTTGGTGTTTGAGATGAAAAAACGTATAAATGCAATGTCCCCTTTTTTAGAAAACAATAAAGAGGCTCGCCAGTTAAAGAAAAAAGAGGAATACAGTGAAAATGGGTTTGATGAACTATTTGATTTGACAAAGATAAGCTACGGAGGAACAAAACCACAAAATATCAGCGTGTTAAATAGCAATAGCGGTGGAAAAGTCTATCTTCTCCCCTCGCTTCCGCCTTTACTTGCAAAGCGTGATGTTCGTCTGCCGAGATATGATTTTTTTCAAAACTGCCTTTGGGTGAACAATTTTAAAGAGAATTTTGAGGCTCTCCATAAACTTCTGATTATTGATTACAACAATATAAATATCCGTGAAGGGATAGAGCGAAAAATTTTATCTATCATGGATAAGGTTATTGAACAGAGCTGGAGAATAAGAAAACATGGCACTGGCTGGTCAGATTCAGAAAGTTACTCAAATCTACCTGTTTATCAGAAAATATGGCTTGATGATGTTAGGATTGAAGAGCGGAAATCTGCTGATAGCTCGTTTTCTGATGGAATTTTATCTTATGGATCATCATCTAACAACTGGTTAGACAAAGTTATAGAAGAGTTGGCACGCTGGATTATTCAAACTTATAGAAACTTATATCGCGATTCAGGTGTTAATTTAGGTGATGATGAAATTTTGCCAATTAAAAAAATTATTATGGAAAATAAGGAGGCACTCTTATGAGCTACATGAGGCAGATTTTACTGATTCCTCATATCAAAGTGCATAATGCCAACGCTCAGTCAAGCCCTTACACAATTGGCTTTCCAGCAATGACAGCGTGGCTTGGTGCTGTTCATGCCTTGCAAAGAAAACTTAATCAAAAAGGTGTTGATAAGGCTCTATTTAAAGGCGTTGGTGTGGTGTGCCATGAGATCAATTTGGCAAGATACAAAGGAGAAGGTGATTTTTATTACTCAATTATTGGAACTCGAAATCCATTAAAAGAAGATGGAAAATCACCCTCTTTTATCGAAGAGGCAAGATGTGATTTTGATGTCTCTCTTACTGTTGAGTATCAAGGGGTTGAGCAAGATCAAGAGTCTGAATTTGCAGCTCAAATTACAAAAGAGCTTTATTCAGGAATGAAGATAGCAAGCGGTGATATTGTGAATTTTGGTAAGATTGAATCTATGAAAATAATTCAAGAGCAAGACTTTAAGAGACTCAGACGACAACTTATGCCGGGTTATTTAATCAGAGAAAGGCGTGATTTAATGGTTCAAGCCATGAAAGAAGAGGGCAAAGATGCCATTGATGCTTTGCTTGATTACTTAAAAATCATGCACAGAAGCGAAAAAGATGAAAATGGCAAAATAACATGGACAAGCAAACGCAAAGAATCAGGCTGGATTGTGCCAATTGCCACTGGATTTCACGGACTTACAGAACTTGGAAAAGCAAAAAATCAGCGAGACCCTGAAACACTTCACAGATTTGCAGAGAGCGTTGTAACTCTTGGCGAGTTTATCATGCCTTATCGAATAAACAGTTTAGATGAAATGCTCTGGCATTATCACACTGATCTTGAAAATAACCTTTATCTTTGCCAACAGAATTGAATTAGGACACCCAAACGATAGAGGAGCAAAACAATATAAAGGGATAAATCAAGTAGAGACGCACGGCCGTGCGTCTCTACAGCTTATGTATTTAGTTAAATATTAATTTATGACATCTAAAATAATAAAGGATTTAAACAAAATGGCTAAAAAAGAGAAAGAGAATGTTGTTGCATCAGTATTGGCATTTGAGAAAAAATTAGTTCCATCTGATGGTTATATGTTTGGCACAACATGGGATAAAAGGAACGAAATTGGCACAGCTTTAAAGTTAATTGAAAAATCAGTTAGAGGCACAATATCCAACCGTTTACCCAGAGCATTACAGGCAGACCCTTTAAAGCTGGACGCTGAAGTTGAAAAGGCAAATCTTCAAACAGTTGACACCTGTTCATTAGACACAGACCATGACACTTTACAGCTCAAATTCAGTTTAAAAGTGTTGAGTGGTGTTGAAAACCCATCTGCTTGCAACAGCCCTGAATTTTTAACAACTTACAAACAGGCAGTCAAAGATTATATTGAAAGAGAAGAATTTAAAGAACTTGCAAGACGCTACGCAACCAATATCGCAAATGCACGCTTTTTGTGGCGTAATCGTGTTGGTGCTGAAAATATTGAAGTTAAAGTAAATGCAGTTAATAAAGGTGCTGAAAAGAGCTGGCTTTTTGACGCAACTGAAATAAGCACTAAAGATTTTGACCATAATGAGCCAGAAATTAACGATCTTGCTGAAAAAATTGCAGCAGCTCTTTCTGGAAAAACAGATTTTCTTTTGCTTGATATAACAGCATCAGCACAGACTGGAAAAGCTCAAGAGGTCTATCCAAGCCAAGAGCTAATATTTAAAGAAAAAGATAATAAAGATAATAAAAAGAAAGTTCTATACTCAATTAATGGAATCGCTGGAATGCACTCTCAAAAAATCGGGAATGCTTTGCGGTCAATAGATACATGGTATCCTGAATTTGACGACTCAGCATCAAGAGTTGGTCCTATTGCTATTGAACCTTACGGAGCAGTTACAAATCTTGGTAAAGCATTTCGTAAACCAAAAGATAAGGTTGATTTTTACACATTGTTTGATCATTTTGCACGAGGCGGAAAACTTAAAAATATAGAGGAAGAGCATTATGTAATGGCAACTTTAGTGCGTGGCGGTGTGTTTAGTAAAAAAGATGAAAAGGAATAAAACATGAAATTCTACATCGAAGTAACACTAATCCAAAATGCTGATATTGCCCACTATTTCCTTTGGGAAAAGGTGTTTCAGCAGATTCATCTTGGTCTTGTTGAGATGCAGGATTCAAAGGGAAATGTTCAAATAGGCATATCATTTCCTGAATATGATGCAGAAGAGTATCGGCTCGGCAATAAGCTCAGACTTTTTGCAGAAGATGAGGCAACATTAAAACAGTTTGATGTCCAAAAGTGGCTTAATCGTCTGTTTGACTATGTCCATATAACTCGTATTCGTCCAGTGCCTGACAGGGAATTGACATATTCGTGTTATAAAAGAGAGCAAGTTAAAGAGGCAAAAGAGCGTTTAGCAAGGCGGAAAGCAAAAAGGGCTGGAATTTCAATTGACGAAGCGTTGCGGCTTCTTGAAAATTATAAAGACGAAAAGGTGAAAACTCCTTTTGTGAACATAAAGAGCCAAAGCTCACAACACCGTTTCCGCCTGTTTATTTTAAAGCAGGATAGAGATAAATTGCTCAATCAAGGTTTCAGCAGTTACGGTTTAAGTAATATCAGCACTGTTCCAGAGTTTTAATCTAATTTTAACCTTTATTTTTTGTGCTTTCTGACAACGCAATAAAATCAATATGTTATGAAAGCACAAAAACAACATGGGTAAAGCATAAAAAATGAGATAAGTTTTTGTTTTAATTTTGGTTTTGCATGTGTATATTGCGGTTCACTGCCGCACAGGCAGCTTAGAAATTTTTAAAGTTTTGAATCTTCTTTTGCCCTCTGTTCACTGCCGCACAGGCAGCTTAGAAATTGATGGTGAGACTGATGACGCTGAAAAAGTGGTTCACTGCCGCACAGGCAGCTTAGAAATCTAAAGTTTTTTTGTCAGGGGAACTTGCTTGGTTCACTGCCGCACAGGCAGCTTAGAAATTGCAGTGCCTATGCAGGTGCAGTTGTTGGAAGTTCACTGCCGCACAGGCAGCTTAGAAATTAAATTCAGGACTGCCTTTAAAGTTAAACCGGTTCACTGCCGCACAGGCAGCTTAGAAATATGCCGTATGCTTCGTGGCTGATATACAGGCGTTCACTGCCGCACAGGCAGCTTAGAAATGTGTGTATTCTGCAAGAGCTTCATAGTTATCAGTTCACTGCCGCACAGGCAGCTTAGAAATCTGACCCTGTTTAAGCCCCGCAGGGAAAAACGGTTCACTGCCGCACAGGCAGCTTAGAAAACAAAAAAGAGCGTATCAAGCAACAATTGACAGTTCACTGCCGCACAGGCAGCTTAGAAATCTGACCTTGTTTAAGCCCCGCAGGGTATAAAGTTCACTGCCGCACAGGCAGCTTAGAAATGCTTAATCTCTTCAATCGCCTTATAAGCCTTGTTCACTGCCGCACAGGCAGCTTAGAAAACTATCGCAAGGTAAGCTGGCTGTCCTTCTCCGTTCACTGCCGCACAGGCAGCTTAGAAAAGTACAAGAAGCAGCACAGTTTGAAAGAGCTAGTTCACTGCCGCACAGGCAGCTTAGAAAGTCTGAAAAAAGAGCATGCGACACAACTGCCTGTTCACTGCCGCACAGGCAGCTTAGAAAACCAGAAGACAGCATAACAGATATAGACTTCTGTTCACTGCCGCACAGGCAGCTTAGAAAATCAGGATAAACAGGATTATCAACCTGCCCCTCGTTCACTGCCGCACAGGCAGCTTAGAAATCTTAAAAATTATAGAATTTAGGAGATTAGAAGTTCACTGCCGCACAGGCAGCTTAGAAATAATGCCAGAATTGAGTTCATGCAAATACCAAGTTCACTGCCGCACAGGCAGCTTAGAAAATTATAAAAGATTTAAAAATTTCTTAAGTGAAGTTCACTGCCGCACAGGCAGCTTAGAAATGATATGCCAACCTTTAAGTCAATGCTTGAAGGTTCACTGCCGCACAGGCAGCTTAGAAACTTTCGCCGAAATACTGGTTCAAATAGAGGGCAGTTCACTGCCGCACAGGCAGCTTAGAAAAGTCAAACGCCTCTACAACTTCTGCTCTTGTGGTTCACTGCCGCACAGGCAGCTTAGAAATATAAGTTGGGTTGGTAGTAGCGTAGGCAGGGTTGTTAGATTCTATTTTAAATATGGTATTAAACTGTAGAGACACACGACAGTGCGTCTCTATCTGTTCATTGTGATTAGTAGGACATTTTGGTTGGAATCTAAAAAAACATAATATTAAAATTAGAATTGCTGTTTTAAGCTCTTTTCTTATTATCAACCTCTTCAATTAATGCCACAAAGACATCTTCCATATTGGGCATAATATCATACTCATCTTTAGATGAACTCTCTTGAACCTCTATTTTACGCTGATTCATCAACCTTGTTTTTAGCTCTATTGGAGTTCCTATTGCAATCATATTTCCGCCATAAATTAAGGCGATTCTATCACAATATTCAGCCTCGTCCATGTAGTGGGTAGTAACAAAGATGGTAATACCAGATTCTGCCATCTCATAAATTAAATCCCAAAATGCACGGCGGCTAACTGGATCAACTCCACTTGTTGGTTCATCTAAAAAGATAATAGGTGGTTCATGTAAAATCGCACAAGCAAGGGCAAGACGCTGTTTCCACCCTCCGCTTAATATTTTAGTAAGACTTTTCCGATGTTCTCCTAAACCAGCCATTTCAACTGCCCACTCTTTTCTTACTTCAAGCCTTTTATCTTTAAGCCCATATATACCACCGTAAAAATTTATATTCTCCTCAACTGTTAAATCTTCATAAAGGGAGAACTTTTGGCTCATGTATCCAATATTTTGTTTAATCTTTTCAGCTTCAGTTTTTACATCAAATCCAGCTACTGTTCCCTCTCCACTTGTAGGTTCAAGAAGTCCACAAAGCATTCTTATTGTGGTGCTTTTACCTGCTCCATTAGGTCCTAAAAAGCCAAATATTTCACCTTTTGGAACATAAAAACTTATACTGTTGACTGCTATAAAATCTCCAAAACAGCGGGTAAGATTTGCAACTTTTACTGCTACTGTTTTGCACTCTTCTAAAGATTTAAAATTGTTTAAAGATTGAGTCTTTTTAGTTTCTAATTTAGATAAATTATCGCTATCAAGCTCTTGATAGGGTTTATCTACTTTTTTCTTTTCACTGCCCAAAAGACTTACAAATACATCTTCAAGTGTTGGAATAACCTCTATTATATCTTGATATTGGATTTTTGATTTATCTAAGATAGAAGAACACTCTTGCAAAGCTAAATCAATATTATCACATACAACATGAACCCTATCACCAAATAGATTTACATTATAAAAAGTTGATTTTGATAATGGATTGTCAGTTATGTTAGCATCTATTAAACTTTTATGTGTTTGCAAAATACGGTTAATAGCTCTGGCTTTGGAGCTTCTGATAGAGAGAATTTTACCTTTCATCAAAGTTCTGATTTCAGGCATAGTGCCAACAGCAACCATTTTACCATGATCAATTAAACCAACTCGATCACACCGTTCTGCCTCGTCAAGATAAGCTGTAGTTACAAGGATAGAGACATTCTCTTTTAGAAGACGATATAATATTTTCCAAAAATCTCTTCTGCTTACAGGGTCAACTCCATTTGTTGGTTCATCAAGCAAAAGAACTCGTGGTGTGTGAATCAAAGCACATACAAGTTGGAGTTTTTGTTTCATTCCTCCAGATAGATTACCAGCTCTTCTCTTTTTAAATGGCAACATCTGGCTAAAATTTAGAAGCTCATCAACTCTTGCTGTCCTCTCTTTTTTAGAGACACCGTAAAGGTCTGCGTAAAAGTTAATATTTTCCATAACAGTTAGATCAGGGTAGAGACCAAATTTCTGGCTCATATAGGCAAGCTCATCTTTGACTCTATCTGCCTCTTTTATAACATCATATCCTACAATTGACGCTTCTCCTGATGTAGGTTCCATGATGCTTGCAAGCATTCTTAAGGTTGTAGATTTTCCAGCACCATCAGGTCCTACAAGCCCAAATATCTCGCCAGCTTTGACCTCAAAACTTAGGTTATTAACAGCAACAATCTCTCCTGACATAGGTGTTGCAAATTTTTTGGTAAGAGCTGATGCTTGAATAATAGCTTTATCTTTTGATGTGTTGATACTATATGTTTTATTGATTTCAGATTCTATTTTATTGATAGCCATATTTTTAGGATAATGGAGCCAAAATGGTTGAAATTATAATTACAGAAAAGTTCTCTGTAGCATCTGACTTTGCAAAGGCTCTTGGGGTTAAACAAAAGTTTGATGGATATTTCAAAAATGAACAGACAATAATCACTTGGGCTGTAGGACACCTTGTTGAGCTTTGGGAGCCAGAAGATTATGATCCAAATCTCAAGAAATGGCGTATTGAGACCCTGCCCGTGATTCCTGAACGATTCAAATATAAACCAATTAGCAAAACATACAAGCAGTTTAACATCATAAAATCTCTATTAGATAATGACAATATTGATAGGGTTGTAATTGCAACTGATGCTGGTCGCGAAGGAGAAGTTATAGCAAGAACCATTCTTCTTGAATCTGGCTTTACTGATAAAGAAAGAATTTTTCGTTTTTGGACAAGTCAGGCATTGGTGCCTGAAGTTGTGCGAAAAAATATGAATGAGCTAAAACCACTATCTCACTATGATAGGCTATGGAGAGCAGGCTATTATAGGCAGGTTGCTGATTGGTTAGTTGGAATGAACTGCACAAGAATGGTTACTTTAAGGCTGAGGATTTCTGGTGAATTATTTTCTGTTGGAAGAGTGCAAACCGCTGTTCTTTCCTTGATTGTTGACAGAAAACGTGAAAGAGACCGCTTTGTGCCTGAAATCTACTGGATAATCAAAGTTCTTTTTTCAAACCCAAAGGGCAAATGGACAGGTTACTGGTTTCAAGATAAAAAAATAGAGGGTTCTCTTGACTCTGTTCCTGATGATTTAAAAAATCTCCATGCTTTGAAAAAAAAAGAAGATGTAGATAGAATCCTAAAAAAAATTAAGCAATCTAAATCAGGGGTTGTTAAATCAATAAAAAAAGAGAATAAAAAAGAGCCTCCACCATTTTTATTCTCCCTTACAGACTTACAACAGGAGGCAAATAAACGATTTGGCTTTTCTGCACAGATAACTTTGGACATTGCCCAGACCCTTTATCAGGATAAAAAATGTCTCTCATATCCACGAACTGACTCAAGAGTTCTTGGCACTCAAAACCTTGATATGGTTAA
The DNA here is from genome assembly GCA_015232455.1 of Desulfamplus sp. Lineage (GTDB taxonomy): Bacteria > Desulfobacterota > Desulfobacteria > Desulfobacterales > Desulfobacteraceae > Desulfamplus. Next base: position 336,168 of record JADFZQ010000001.1, read on the forward strand.
AAATATCCTAAGCAAACTTGAATTAACCTATCAAAATATGTTTTTTGGAGTTGATTCAACAAAAATATCTCTTTCCAACAAACGGGTCTTTAATGATGCAAAACTTACTGACCATCATGCACTTATCCCGTTTAAACCTCTTCCACCAGATGCAACTTATCAAGAACATAGCATTTTTAATTTAGTGTTATCTCGCTTTATCGCAGCTTTTTATCCTGATTGCGAATTTGAAAATACTAAAGTCATTACAGAGCTTGAAGGAGAAACTTTTCAAACAAATGGCAAAGTGGTTATTGTTGATGGCTGGAGAGCAGTTTATCAAGAGGAGACACAAGATTCTGATAAATTAAACCTTGATTCAAAAAAGAGAAAAAAAAGCTCATCAGATAGTTTAGTTTCTTCAGGTAAGGCAAAGCATGAAGAGATTGTTGAGAATATTCCTGCCCTTGCAAAAGGAGATATTGCAAATTGTGAGAAAATAGTTCCAGAAGAGAAAAAGACAACAGCTCCTCCAGATTACACAGATTCACTTATTCTTAAAGATATGACAAATCCAAGCAAATATGTTGAAGAGGAGGAGATAAAAAAACTCTATCGAGGAGATGTTGGTATTGGAACTCAAGCTACCCGTGCACAAATAATTGAGACCTTAATTAATAGAAAATATATTGAGCGTTCAGGTAAAAAACTTATTGCAACAGAAAAAGGGGTGTTCCTTGTTGATATTCTCAGAAAATCTCCATTAACTTCTGTTCTAACCTCACCTGAAGAGACTGCCCGCTGGGAGATGAGCCTTAACACCATTGCACTTGGTGAACCACCATCTGATAAAAACGCTATAGAGGCTGTAACCAGTTCACATGAAGAGAGTAATCGTAACGCTATCAAGAATTTTGGACAAATACCAGCTACATCGTTTCTTGCTCACATAAAAGAGTTTGTAGCTAAAGCTGTGAATGAGTTAAAACTTGCAAAATTTGATCACGTTTTTAAACCATCAGATTTGAATAGACCAACAGGTAAAAATTCTAAACCACAAGAGTTGGTTAAACAATCAGATAAAAACCTAAAATCACAAGAGCAATCTAAAGAGTCAAAGAAAAACCTAAAAAAAACAAATTTACCTAAGCCACCATTATCAGACAATTGTGTTTGCCCATTATGCGGAGGCAATATAATTGAGGGGAAAAAAGGTTATGGATGCTCAAATTGGAGAGCTGAAAACGGTAATTGCCGTTTTGTAATCTGGAAAGAGATAATGGGAAAAGTGCTTACTGAACAACATATTCAAACTCTTGTTTCTGGAAAGACAACCAAACTCTATGTTTTAAGAGATGCTCAAGGTAATAAATTCAAGGCAAAATTGAAAATGGTGAGAAAAGATAATAAAAATTATTCTATAGAAATAATACCAGAAAGTAGAGATATTATCATGTCAAATCAAAATGTTATCCAGTGTTTAAGATAATGAGATATTTTTTATACTCTTGATTTGCCTTCTTTTTAATATGTGTTATAAATTTTGACCAACATATTCGACCTTTTGCACAGTCGATTTTCTATCAAGTAAATTTACGGGGTCAATTCAAGTTTTGTAGTAACTCTATTATATTACACCAATCAAGAAGGAAAAGATTATCTAAAGTGGCAACAAATAGTGATCGGAAGGATCTATGGTAAAAACTATTAAAAAGAACCTTATTAATGATGCAACAATTGATCTTATATCAAAGTTTGAAATATTAAAAGATTTGACAAAAGATGAATTAAGAAAGTTGTTGCGAGGCAAAGAGACCGATTATGAAGTTGGTATTGCAAAACTTATCCGCTACGAGCCAAATGAGATTGTAATAAGAGAAGGCGATTTTGATTCATGGACATTCTGGATTGTTAAGGGTGTCTATAAGGTCATAATTGGCGGAGCTGTTATTACTACCCTCTCAACACCTGGAGATATTTTTGGAGAGATGAGTGTTCTTGAGGGTCTTCCAAGAACTGCATCAATATTATCTGTTGATGAAGGTATATGTCTTGGAGTTGATATGTCTGTTCTTAGTAACCTTGATGATGACTATATTACCCATGTAATAACTTTGGGATTTAAACAAAAAAAACTTGAAAGAATCAACTCTACAAGAACTCAGCTAATTAAAGAGAAGCAAGACCTTGATCTTAAATATACCAATATGATCAAACTTGAACGGATATTTAGGAAAAAAGAGGCAGCATTTATAAGCAAAGAAGAAGAGATTACAAAACGAGAAGCTGAATTGGTAAAAAGAGAAGCTGAGATGGTAAGACGAGAAGCTGAATTGGCAAAAAGAGAGGCTGAATCAGCAAGAAGAGAGGCTGAGATAGTAAAGCGGGAAACTGAATTAACACAAAGAGAAGCTAACTCTACAAGAAAAGAAGTTGAATATGTTATTCAGACGGATCAAACCTTAGAATGATTAGGAAGGTAACTATGATAGATGATCAGAAAAAAGCCCATATTTTAATAGTTGATGATGAAAAACATATTCAAGAGATGCTCTCTCGTAATTTTAGATTTGAAGGCTACGATGTAATGACTGCTGGAAATGGCGAAGAGGCTCTTGAAATTTTAAAAACACAACGCATTGAAGTTGTTATTTCAGATATACGAATGCCAGTTATGGACGGCATTGAGCTTCTTAAAAGGATCCGCAAAGATTATCAGATGGTTCAGGTCATAATTATTACTGGGTATGTTACAATGACAAGTCTTCTTGATGCTTTTCGTCATGGAGCATACACCTGTGTTTTCAAGCCTATTAATGATATGAAAGAGCTTGAAAATGCTGTCAAACGCTGTGTTGAGTATCTCAAACATTGGCAGAAGAAATTGCTCGAACTGCAAGCCATGAAAATACAATAACCCAATACTTAAATAGTAATTTATATCAAGTAAATTTAATAATTACGAATAGATATTAAAAGTTTCTTAGATATATAAGGTGTGTAAAGCAGGAGTTAAGATTTATGGAAGAGTATGATATTGATCCAGAAGTTCTTGCAGGGTTTATTGACGAAACCATTGAGAATCTTCAAGCAGCAGAACAGATGTTTATCTCTCTTGAGGAGAGTCCTGATGATATTGAGATTGTCAACGCCATTTTTAGACCAATTCACTCACTTAAAGGGACATCTGGCTTTTTTGGGCTTATAAAAGTAAAAGAGCTTGCCCATAGCATGGAGAATCTTCTCGATGCTGTAAGAAAAGGACAAAAAAAGGCGACAAAAGAGGTTATAAACTCACTTTTACCCGGAATTGATAAGCTTAATCTTATATTTCAAAATGTCCGTTTAGGTAAAGATGAAATTATAGGCAATGATCAATTAGAAACATATCAAAAGGTTAAAGATAAGATAGAGAAAAGTTTAGATACTAAGGAGTTCGACTCTTTAGCATCAGATAGCAAATTAGACACGTTAAAAGATAAGGCTTCTTCTGATAAAGACACATCTTGTGAACCCCCTGATCTTATTGGCGATATTATAGAGAAGCTCAACTTTATCCGCCCAATTATCCCTGAAAATGAGTTGCAGATAATTGACTCTGCTATGGAAATTCTTTTTAAAATCAGCGTTCAAAATGAGGCTGAGGAAGAGCAGCATAGAGAAGCCAATGAAGAGATAAAAAAGAGCCAATCAGATGAAAAGCCCGAAACCCCAATTAATATTGAAGAAAATCTTAAAAAAGATAGAGAAGAGATAAATCTTGAGCAAAATTTAGAGCATAATAAAGATAATCAAGAGCCTGAAAAAATAGAAGCAGAAGATAAACCTACCGAAAAGTTTAATGGAAAAGAGAGAAGAGTTGAAGGTATAGGCAGAGATGATAGGAGAAGCTCTGACAGGAGAAGGGAAGATAGAAGAAAAGGCGATAGAAGGGAAGAGAAAAACATCGAACCAGATAAGACAATGAGGGTATCTGAAAAGAGCATAGATTCATTTCTCGAATATGTTGGCGAGCTTGTTGTTGTTGAAGAGATGTTTAACTATTTGCAGAAAAAATTAGCCTCTCTCTCTTTGGATCAAAATATCTCTAAAAACTTTAAAAGAGTAATTGAGACTTTTAGCACACTCTCAGATAGCCTTAGAAACAGTATTCTTGAGATAAGAAGCGTTCCTGCCCAAACTCTTTTGCAAAAAGCACCAAGAATTATAAGGACAGTTGCTGATAGTTCAGGCAAAGCTGTTGATGTGATAATTGAAGGAGAGAGTATAAGAATTGATAAAAGCTATGTTGAACTTCTTGATGCCCCTTTGACACACATGGTTAGAAATGCTGTGGATCATGGCATTGAATCTTCTTCTGAACGTGTTGCACAAGGAAAACCAGAAAGAGGTTTTGTTAGAATTTCTATTCAAGAGAATAGAGAAAATATTGAGCTTACTGTTTCAGAAGATGGAAGAGGTCTTGATTTAGAAGCCATATCAGCAAAAGCCATTGATATGGGATTAGTTGCTCGGGGTCAGAAATTAGATGAAAATAAGATAATAGATATGCTTTTTATGTCTGGTGTTTCTACCGCAAAAGAGATAACTGAGGTCTCTGGTCGAGGCGTTGGTATGGATGTGGTTAAAAGAAACATTGATTCTGCTGGTGGGTTTATAAATGTTGAGACCCAAAAGGGTCATGGTACAACATTTAAAATAACATTGCCTAAAAGTGTAAGCACCCAGATAGTTGACGGTTTTCTAGTTAAATTGGGTAATGAAACCTATGTTCTTCCTATGGGTATTATTGGTGAATCATTTGTACCTGAAAAAAAAGATGTCAGCACTGTAAGCGGCGGTAAAGGTGAGATGGTGATGCGTCGTGGCATACTTATGCCTGTTGTTCATCTCTCAAGAGTGCTTGGTATGGATAGTAGAATAGATAGTAGAGATAACCAAATAAATTCAAATAGATTCAACCAAGATAAGGCTTACAAAAGCAGTCAAAATAATTTTATCGCCATGTCAGATGCAACTGATAAGGTTATGATAACCATAGAGATGGGTGAAAAAAATTACGCTCTATGTGTTGATGATATTCTTGGAGTTCAGAAGGTTGTGGTAAAGCATGTTGAAGCATTGCCTGTTGATGCAGAGTGTTTTGAAGGAGCTGCAATGATGGGAGACGGCAGTGTTGCTATGATTATATCTGTTGAAGGTTTGAATAAAATAGCCTTAAATCAAAATTGAGCCTTGTAGAGCATAAGTAGATACGCATGACAGAGCCTCTCTACAATTTAAGATTAGGTAGAATCCCTGAGCAGTAAAAAAAGATTTTTTCGATTTTGCTTGACTATAACGCTTTGCGTCATTATTATGTATTTCAAGAATGCACTAAATTAACTGTAATACTTTACAATAAGAATATAGTCAGAATCAGAAGCAGTTAATTAAGTCGCTACTATGTTGAAATAAAATGCCATAATGGCAAAAGGAGGAAATCATGTTTCTACAGAACTACATAATAAGAGTGCTTGGCTTGTGTGGCTTTATACGATTTGGAAATAAATCGTGGATAGGTATGCCATTTAATGTGAGCAATGACTCTTTTCCTGTTCGTGAAGAGCATACACATAATCGGGAAGAAGAGAAAAAAGAGATCACATTTGACTTTAACAATAAATTGAGTGTTGTGTAACAGCCCTTATATATTACGACACTATTTAAAACCAGAAGCCGAAAGGGGGATATATACCTTTCGGCTTTTTTTATGTTCTTCTACCTTTTTTCTTCTCTTGACATGCCTGCGTTATTAAATTAGTTCAAGCTCTTAATTAGTTTTTCAAGCTCTATAATCAAGGTCATAACAAGTAATCTAATTTTAGGTGTTTTGTATAATGAAAAAATTTCAAATGATAAGTCTTAGATCAACAATGCTCTATATCTTTACTACTATGGTTGCTATGGCAATGGTAGGAAGTATTCTGACGCTCTTTTACACCTATCAAATGGATAACCTACTTGTTACTGTGGTCGAAAAAGACGTTGTGTTATACAAAGCCGTACAAGATATGGAGCTTGCACTTGCTAACCAAAAGGGTTTTCTTACCTATTATCTTGTAGATGGTGATGCAAAGTGGTTGGAATCTCTTGGTCAATATCGGGCTATGTTTCAGCAAAGCTATAGTCAGGCAATATCTTTAGAGTTAAATGAAAGACAGAGATCAGCCCTTAAAACTATTGATATTGAATATAAAAAATATATTGATGCAAAAGATAGGGCAATAGAGGATTACAGGCAAGAAAAGTTAAAAGATCAAACTTCTGTAGAGCAAAATGTTACTGGTGAAGAAAATTCCACTAACTTAAATGAAATTAATAGATACTCTAAACAAAATACGATCAGTATATCTGCAATGCACTCTGCACAGAGAGAACGTTTTTTTAACCTTATGAATCTTTGCAAAGAATTTAATAAAAATTTATGGGATTTGATAAAAGAGAAAGAGCAAAATCATTATGATTATTCAGAGAAATTAAGAATTATGGTATTTAGTGCAATATTGTTCTTTATGTTGCTTGGCTCACTTTTTCTATTTGTCCTTTATATGAAAGTGCTTGAACCAATTAGAGGACTTGCAATTGAAACAGGTGGAGATTCTGTAGAGAACTCTAAAAATGAGGTTGTCTCTTTAAGCCACTCTTTAAAAGAGATGATAAAAGATTATGGACAGACCCATGATGAACTCAAAAGGAGTCGTAAACACCTTGTTCAAGCAGAGAGAATGGCAATGGTAGGTGAACTTGCAGCAGGAGTTGCCCATACAATAAGAAATCCTTTTACATCTATTAAAATGAGGCTATTCTCACTAAGCCGCTCTTTAGAGTTATCTGATGTCCAAAATGAAGACCTTGAAGTTATTGGGGAGGAGATAAGCAGAATTGATAAGATTGTTCAAAATTTTCTTGAATTTGCAAGAACTCCAAAACTTAGCCTTAAAAAATGCACTTTTGAGAGTGTTGTAAAGTCAGTAATAACACTTGTGGAGTATCGACTTAAACAGCAAAATGTTGAAATATCTCATGTTACTGCACAAAATCTGCCTCAAGTTGAGATGGACCCAGATAGAATCAGAGAAGCTCTTTTAAATCTTATAACTAACTCCTGCGAAGCTATGGAAACTTCTCCAGATAGATCATCAGTAAATGTATGTAAAATTGTGATCTCTGAAAAGATGGACAGTGACCCTGATTTAGGAGAAGTATTATGTTTAAGTGTTAAAGATAATGGACCTGGTATTGCTGAACATATATTCGAAAAGATAACAAAGCCTTTTTTTACAACAAAAGAAGATGGCTCTGGTCTTGGTTTAAGTATTGTTGATAGAATTGTAAAAGAGCATGGTGGCTCACTTGCTGTAATTTCTGAAGGAGATGGAAAAGGTGCTGAATTTATTTTGAAAATACCCGTTAAAAGATTGTGGGACGAAGAAAGCCCTGATGATGAAAGATGATAAGAAATAGTATAGCTTTCCAGATAATTATTTTGCCCTCCCCGTCCCCTCCCAAAAGGGAGGGGGGACGGGGGAGGTGGGGCAACAGGAATTGCCAATTTATTTATCTGGAATACTATAGTAAAAGAATATTATGACCACAAGGTAGTATCTAATGAAAAAAATCCTGATAATTGATGATGATAAACAGTTAAGTCTAAGTTTTAGAAAAATCTTAGGACAAGATGGCTACGAAACTCATGCCGCATATACAGGCAATGAAGGGATTGCAATGGTTGATATTGTCAAGCCTGACCTTGTAGTTTTAGATATTCGCCTTCCAGACATGAGTGGCATGGAGGTATTTGAAGCTATCCACCCTAAGCATCCTAAGTTGCCAATTATCATCATCACCGCACATGGCACAACTGAGACAGCAATTCAAGCTATGAAAAATGGTGCTTTTGATTATATCTACAAACCATTTGATGTCCCTGAAATGCTTATTTTGATTGAAAAAGGTCTTGAAGCTGGACGGTGTATGTTATCACCTGTTGATGTCAACCCTGAAGCTGATATGTTTGCACAACGTGAAGCAATTGTTGGTAATAGCCCACAGATGCTAACTGTTTATAAAGAGATTGGCAGAGTCGCTTCAACTGATGCTACAGTGCTTATAAGAGGTGAATCTGGGACAGGCAAAGAGCTTGCAGCAAGAGCAGTATATCACTATTCATCAAGGGCAGAAAAACCGTTCATGGTTATCAACTGCGTTGCAATTCCAGAGACTTTGCTTGAAAGTGAACTATTTGGTTATGAAAAAGGAGCGTTCACAGGTGCATCTCACAGACGTGTTGGTAAAATTGAACAAGCACGCGGTGGAACAGTTTTTCTTGATGAGATAGGCGATATGCCCATGACCATTCAGGCAAAATTTTTGCGTCTTTTGCAGGAAAATAGCATTGAGCGTCTTGGTGGTAGAGATGTTGTATCTGTTGATGTCCGCATCATTGCAGCAACTAACCGTGATCTTGAAAAAGCTGTTGCTGAAGGGACATTCAGAGAAGACCTATATTACAGACTAAGTGTTGTAACCATTACGTTGCCGCAACTTCGCGAACGAAAAGGCGATATTCCTATTTTATCTAACTACATACTAACACGCCTTGCAGCTGAAATGGGAATTAGCAATCCCGGAATATCACAAGAGGCTATGCAAAAGCTCAACTCCTATGAGTGGCCCGGAAATATCAGAGAACTTTCCAATGTTCTTAAAAAAGCTATGATATTTAATCGAGGAGGGCAGATTCAGATTGAAGATTTAAGTATCAATGACCCTGTACCTTGTATAGGATCAAAAACAGAACCATTAAATCTACATTCAATAAATAATTGTAAAGAGAGCGTGCGGCAATGGATACGTCAAACCCTTTTATCTGAAAAAAATGACTCTGCTTCTGATTCAAATCTTTTTGACTCTTGCTTAGATTATGTTGCAGAGATGCTTATTATTGAATCTTTAAACATCACTTCTGGCAACCGTTCCCGTGCTGCTAAGATACTTGGTATATCAAGACCTACATTTCATTCAAAAATTGAAAAATATCAGATAAAAATAGGAAGCAGTATTGATAAGCAGTAATTTTTACAAAGTGTAAAACTTTTTTCCACATTCATTTCAAGAGAAGAACCTCAAAAATCCACTCTGTGAGCCTTTGAGCTGATGGCATATTAATTGCTCTACCTATTATTAAAGTTAAAATGACTGTTCCACTAAGAAAAATCTGTCTTGAGTATATTTAAGGGATAAATAATAGGAGGTAATTATGTATCAATTCAAGAAAGTTATGGTGTGTGTTGATCTATCTGAGTATTCAAAGGAGAATATATCTTACGCTGTTGAATTTGCAGGCACATCTGATGTTGAGATACTTCTTTATAATGTAATCAACCAAAGAGATGTAGATGCAGTAGAAAAAGTTGAGAAGATGTTTCCTGATAAGGTAAATGTTGATAACAAATATAGAGTCAATGTAAAACGCTACATTGAAGATGTTACAGCAGAACGCTACAAAGAGATGAAGAACCTTGTTGAGGCACATTTTCCAGATATGAAAGAGGCTTTTTCATATCTGGTTGGTGTAGGCTATCCGTTTGAAGAGATTTTAAAGACAGTTGAGCAAAAAAATATTGATTTAATATTTATAGGGACAAAGGGGCGGGGTAATATTGCAAGAACGCTTCTTGGTTCTAATGCTGAAAAGGTCTTCCGCCATGCAACTGTTCCCGTTGTTAGTATAAGAAATAGGGATAGATCATGGTGGGGCAGAAAACAGGAGGTGGCATGATGAAAAAGGTTAATAAGATATTAGTTGCTCTTGATTTTTCGCCATACTCAAAACATGTTCTTGAAAGTGCCTTAGAAACTGCTAAGCAAACAGGGGCAAAAGTTTTAATTGTCAATGTAATCAATAGAAGAGATATTGACACTGTAAAAAAAATTTTTGAAAAAGAGCAACCAGGAACATTCTCAATCCAAAAGTATATGTCAGATGATCTTGGAAGACGTACAAGGCTTATTCAAGAGATGATAGTTGAGTGTGGTGGGGATAAGGATCAGATAGAAACACTGTTTATGGAAGGTGTTCCATTTGAGCAGATACTTAAAGCGGTTATTGACGAAAAAGCTGATTTAGTAATCATGGGCAAAAAGGGAAAAACCAACCTTGCAAGTGTTCTGTTTGGTGGTTGTGCTGAAAAGCTATTTAGACATAGCCCTGTGCCTGTGTTCAGTGTAAGGTAACGTACTATTGTTAATGCTATACTCTAAGGAATGGTAATAATAACACCATAAGTTTATATAAATTGAGTAGAGACGCATGTCCGTGCGTCTCTACAGTTCAGGCAGAACTAAATTTATGACCTTGAACAGTATATATGAAGTTAAAAAAGGTGAGTTTTCAACTCGCCTTTTTTGTTTTTATAAATAGTGCTTGACTATACCTTATGTTTATAATTACAAAACAACTATCCAATATAATTTATCTTAATGCAAAGACAGAGCCTTTTTACAACATATCCGGATAGGAGTATTTTATGAGAAAAACCGGCTATTTACACGACATGAGGTATTTACTGCACGACACAGGTCCATATCACCCTGAGATGCCAGAACGACTCATAGCCATACATAATGGCATCAAAGATGGCGGTCTTTTGGATCACCTAACCATTATCCCAGCCTCACGGGCTGAACTAAAATGGATCGAGACTGTCCATGATAAAAATTATATAAGACGTTTTGAGGAGATATGCCTCTGTGGTCATACCACTTTTGAGGATCAAGATAATGGAATCTGCCATGACAGTTATGAAACCGCTTTTTTAGCAGTTGGCGGCATTCTTGACACTATTGATATGGTTATGGAGGGGAAAATAGATAACGCATTTTGTGCTGTCAGACCACCAGGACACCATGCAGAACAAAATAAGGCAATGGGTTTTTGCTACTTTAATAATGTTGCTATTGCTGCCCGCTATCTCCAGATGAAATGGGGAATTAATAGAGTTGGTATAATTGATTTTGATGTACATCACGGTAACGGCACACAGCATATTTTTGAAACAGACCCCACTGTTTTTTACTACTCAATCCATGAGCATCCATCATTTGCCTATCCTGGAACAGGAAGAGAGTTTGAGAATGGGGCAATGGAAGGTAAAGGTTTTACAAAAAACTCACCAGTCCTTCCGGGTCAAGGAGATGATATTTATAAAATGCTTATTGAAAGAGACCTTCTGCCAGCTTTTGAACGATTTGAGCCTGAGATAATTCTTGTCTCAACAGGATTTGATGCTCACAAAGACGATGAGATGGCAGATATTAGTGTAACCACAGAGGGCTTTTCATGGATCATGGAGACAATTATGAAGCTTGGGGATACCTATTCAAAAGGGAGGGTTATCTCTGTTTTAGAAGGCGGATACTGTATCCCAAGACTTCCTGAACTTGCAAAAGAGCATGTTCAAATTCTTTTGAATGTTTAAATTATAGCTCTTTCTAAATGATTTGTGAAAAATATAAATAATCAATATCTACGAGTAGAGACGCCTACCGTGCGTCTCTACTTTCAATAATAACAAAGCAAACATACACGAATGGAATATGAGTGCTATAAATGCTATTTAAAAAAATATATTGCAGGAGGAAACAATGTTTGTAAGTAACTCTATGGTTAGAAAAGTCATTACTATTGACAAAGAGGCATCTGTTTTTGAAGCCCATGAAAAAATGACATCAAATAAAATCAGACATCTTCCTGTTGTTGATGGGGAGAAGAGACTAATAGGTATTGTAACAGATAGAGATATTAGAAGTGCTCTGCCTTTCAGCCTCTTAAAAGGCAGAGAGATTGGTGATGAGAAATCAAGTTGTTCGGCAGAGGAAGAAAAGGCAAAAATAGCAGCTCTTAAAGTAAAAGATATAATGACAGCAAATCCGATTACTATTTCACCTATGTACACTATTCAAGATGCACTTTTGATGATTCAGCGTGAAAAAGTTGGAGCTTTTCCAGTAGTTGACAGCGATGGCACGCTTACAGGTATTCTATCTGTAAGAGACCTTCTTAGAGCTTTTATAAATGTGCTTGGCATAAATGAACCTGGTACTTTAGTTGGTATTCTTGTTGAAGAGAAGATAGGTCAGTTGAAAAAAATTGTTGATGCCATTACTGAAGAGCAGATTTCATTTGGAAGTATTCTTGTTGCAAGACATTGGGAACCAAATACAAGAGCGGTCTTTACCTATCTTTTGACTAATAATGTGATGAGAGTTAAAAAGAAACTTAAATCTCTTGGCTATACGCTTCTTGATCCTATGGAGTGGTATTTAGACCAACTGCCAAAATCTGATAAAAATTAATATAATGTAAGACAATGAGGAATTAAATGGCACTATCTGTTTTATTAGTTGATGATTCAAAATTTGTCAGAAAAGGGATCGCAAAAGAGCTTCCCACAATTTTAGATGGCAAAGAGCTTATATTTAGCGAAGCAAGTAATGGAAATGAGGCTCTTGAGCTTTTGTATGTAAATTCATATGATATTGTATTTTTGGATTTAACCATGCCTGAAAAGACTGGCTACGATGTGCTTGAATCACTTAAAGAGAGAGGAATAAAAGCTAATATTGTTGTTTTAACAGCAGATATTCAGCCTGAATCGGAAAAAATTGTCAGGTCCCTTGGTGCTATTGGTTATATGGAAAAACAAAGACCCCTTAACAGAGAGGCTTTAATGAAAGTTTTACAGGAAACTAATATCTTATGAGCCATATACAATATACAGATGATCAGTATGAGATGTTAAAAGAAGTGGTCAATCTTGCCATGGGACAGGCTGGAAAAGACCTTGCTACAATACTGAACTCTTTTGTTGATCTCTCTGTCCCTGAAATTCAGATAGTTGAGGCAGAACATATTGCAGAAAAAGTGCTTAAAGAGAGTGTGTTTGATGAGAATGAAAATGTAAACCTTTTTAGACAAAGCTTTCATAGCTTCTCATTTATGGATGGGGAATCTATAGTTATTTTTAATAATGAAACACGTCAAAAATTTTCACAGATTCTTGGTGTATCAGGTCAACTTAACTCAATAGAAGAGATTGATTTTATGCTTGAACTGACAAACTTGATGGTAGGTGCTTGTCTAAACAGCATATCAGAGCAGTTATTTAACCAAAAGGTCTCTTTTTCTCCACCAGAATTGCTTTCAGAAAATTATGTGTTTAGAAATATTGCCTATGAAATATTTAAACGCCGTAACTTAAAATGGGAATACACCCTTTTATCCAAAATCACATTTATTTTAAAAGATAGGTCGTTTAAAAGCGATCTGTTAATTTTTATATCTGAAAAAGCCATTCAGGCGGTCAACGAATCACTAAATAAAATGCTGGCTGATTATGAATAACATCTCACTTGATAACATTCAGACACTTCACGACATCATTGACCATATTAATATTGGTATAACAGTTCTTGATACACACAATCATGTCATGTTCTGGAATCGTTTTATGGCAAAGCATAGCGGCATCAGTGCACCAGACCTTATTGGCAGGAACCTTTTTGATGTCTTTAGCTATCTTCCAAGACAGTGGCTTGAACTTAAGCTAAAAAGTGTCAGGTTGATTAGAAATTACTCATTTGTCTCTTGGACGCAAAAACCTTATCTTTTCCGCTTTAACCACAACCGTATGATAAGCGGAGAGAGTATTGAGTATATGCACCAAGATTGCACATTCATACCAGTTCATAATTCAGATACTGGAGAGACTTATGTTTGTATAGCCATACATGATATGACAGATGTAGTGGCATCTCAGCAAAAGATCATTGAGATCAATGACATAAACAAAACTCTTGAACACATGACAAACCATGACGGACTTACAGCAATATTCAATCGTGAGTATGTAGAGAAACAGATAGAGTATGAGTTCTGTAAGGCAAAACGATATGGAAGTATGTTTTCTATTATCTTGTTTGACATTGACAGATTTAAAAATGTCAATGACACCTTTGGTCATATTGCAGGTGATGAGGTGTTAAGAAATACTGCATCAACCATAAAGTCTCAGTTACGCTCTTCAGATGTTTTTGGACGATATGGCGGAGAGGAGTTTATTATTCTTCTTCCTGAGACCAATCTAGAAAATACAGCTTTTCTATCTCAGAGAATAAGACATAATATTGAAAAGATGATAACTATATACGAAAATCTTGAGATAAAGATTACCATAAGCATCGGAGTTGTGCAGTTTAGACCAGATATAAAAGATTATCTCCAGATGGTGCATGAGGCTGATATTGCCCTTTACCACTCTAAACAAAACGGTAGAAATGCGGTAACTCAATACAAAATCACAGGGTGTAATTTACTAAATTGTTCTTTACCTTTTAACAACAAAGTCTGATTTATGAACAACACCGCAACAAGCTTTGCGGGGTATCTGTAAAAGGAATTTTTCATTATGAAAACAGAAGAGTATATTGAAATTGAAAATAAATTTGGTGCACATAATTATAAACCTCTTGATGTAGTCTTATCTAAAGGTGAAGGAATATGGGTCTGGGACGTAGATGGTAATAAATATTTAGACTGTCTCTCTGCATACTCTGCTGTAAACCAAGGGCATTGCCATCCAAAAATCAGGCAGGCAATGGTTGATCAGGCAGGACTACTTACCTTGACTTCAAGAGCTTTTAGAAACGATCAACTTGCATTATTTTATAAAGAGCTTTGTGAACTTACTGATTCGCATAAAGTGTTACCCATGAATTCAGGAGCAGAGGCTGTTGAGACAGCCATAAAATGTGTCCGAAAATGGGGTTATGAATCAAAAGGTGTAGAGCCTGACAAAGCTGAAATAATAGTTTGCGACAACAACTTTCACGGCAGAACCCTTGCTATTATTGGATTTAGCAGTGATGATAACTCGCGTAAAAGTTTTGGACCTTTTGTCTCTGGATTTAAATCCATTCCATTTGGAGATATAAAAGCTCTTGAAGATGCAATAACACCAAATACAGTGGCATTTATGGTCGAACCCATTCAAGGAGAAGCTGGTGTTATAATTCCACCAATTGGGTATCTTAAAGAAGTTAGAGAAATATGCACAAAAAATAACGTGGTGCTAATTCTTGATGAAATTCAGACGGGTCTTGGCAGAACAGGCAAAATGCTTGCAGAAGAGCATGAGGGGATTCAAGCTGATTTAACCCTTATTGGCAAGGCTTTATCTGGCGGATTTTATCCTGTATCAGCGGTTCTTTCAAATGAAGCTGTGCTTGGACTTTTAAAACCCGGGCAGCATGGCAGCACATTTGGCGGTAATCCTTTGGCATGTGCTGTGGCAAGGGAGGCTTTAAAAGTTTTAAAAGAGGAAAATATGATTGAAAATGCCGCCATTATGGGGCAGTTTTTCTTAGATGAGCTTAAAAAAATTGATAACCCATCAATAAAAGAGGTTAGAGGCAGAGGACTTATGATTGCAATTGAGCTTTTTGAAGGAACAGAAGGCGGAGCAAGGGCAATCTGCGAAAAACTTATGAAAATGGGAATCCTTTGCAAAGAGACCCACACTTGGACAATTAGGTTTGCTCCGCCATTAGTCATTACAAAATCTGATATTGAGTGGGCTATGGAAAAGATAAAAATTGCATTTAATTAGTAGGGCGGAACTCCAGCAATTCTAATTTTGGAAGTTGTCTTATGATAGTTTTTATAGCCGGGCGATAAACCGCACGGCTAAAGTGTGAAGAAGTCCGCTAAAATGGACTGTAATGACAGTCGGCTAAATCTGACTCCAATTAAAAATAGAGCATGAAAAAACAACCCCTTACAACCGATGAGAGGCGATTTTTTAGAACTGTCTATCACGCATCTTTTGCCAATCCTTTTGGTGAGTTACGTGAAAAATTAGATAAAAAAATCGCAGGGCTTGTCGGGCTTACCTCAAATAGAGATAATCTAACCTTAAACAAAGATAATCTATTTTCCCGAAGAGAAATATCAGATCGCTGCATTCAAGAGGTCGATTTAAGAATAAAACAGCTTGCCAATCAAGGCAGAGGCTCTATCAACGCTTTTACAGGTCAAGATAGAGAGATTATGAGAGTTGTCTTTCTATTTGATATTTTTCATAAATTTAGAGAACAGTTTGATAAGTTAATAGTTGATCAGATAAAGGCTGGCGATGCACCAATCCCTGTCTTATTTGCCAAAGACGCAACAGCTATGCTCTACCAACGTGGATTGCCAGAAAACTGCTTTAACCATTATATTGCCTTTTCGTTTCAGCTTCGTAGAGCATTTTTTTTTATCTCAAACTCGCTTGTTGGCATAAGCCCATGTATGAGAGAGCTTAAAGGCAATCTTTGGAATAACGTATTTACTAACAACATTGGGCTTTACGATAAAATTCTTTGGAATAGAATGGAGGACTTTTCCACTCTTATACTTGGAGAGACTGGAACAGGTAAAGGAACTGCTGCTATGGCTATTGGTAGAAGCGGTTTTATTCCATTTAATGAGAAAAAAGGGTGTTTTGAGGAGAGCTTTACAAAGGCATTTATTCCGATAAATTTATCTCAATTTCCTGAGTCCCTACTTGAATCTGAGCTATTTGGACATAAAAAAGGAGCTTTTACAGGGGCGGTAGATGATTATCATGGAGTATTTGATCACTGTAGTCAACATGGAGCAATTTTTCTTGATGAGGTTGGTGAGGTTTCAAGCCATGTTCAAATTAAACTTTTAAGGGTTCTTCAAGATAGAGTTTTTACGCCTGTAGGAAGCCATCTTACATCAAGGTTTAGAGGTAGGGTTATTGCAGCAACAAATCGGTCAATGGCTGAAATTATAGATGGAAAAATATTTAGAGATGATTTCTACTATCGCCTTAGTTCCGATATATTTGAAGTGCCTCCTTTGAGAAAACGGATAAAAGAAGAGCCAGCGGAGTTGGAACTGTTGTTATCTTTTACTGTTGAAAAAATTTTAGGAGAGCCATTTCCTGAACTTGTAAAGAGAATTACTACAATTATAAACAGGCAGCTTGGCAGAGATTACCATTGGCCTGGTAATGTCAGAGAACTTGAGCAGTGTGTTAAAAGAGTAATCTTAAGAAGACACTATCAAGGACACCCTAAAGCTGAAATATTTGAATCACCGCCTAAAATAGGATTGACTAAAACCAATCAAGTGTTAGAGATAAAAAGATCAGAAAAGCCACAACTAAAAATATCTGAACCTATTGAACAAATATCTGAAACTATTAAACTTGATGAATCCCTAATCAGTAGAATTAAAAATGGTGAAATTGATGCTTCAACCTTAATTTCTGATTATTGCAAATATCTATACAAAAAATATGGCACTTATGAGGCAGTTGCAAAAAAAACAGGTCTTGATAGACGCACTGTGAAAAAACATATAACAACACAATAACAGTTTGAATTATAAACAAATAAAAACAAAAATAGTTATGAAAAATTGATAAAGAGGTTTACCAATGCTTGATTTTTTACCAGAATTTTTGAAAGGCAGTTTATCTTTTATATTGTATCTGATTAACACAATAATTTGCTGCTCAATTCTATTTTGCGTATCATTGATTAAACTTATTGTTCGTGTACCATCTTGGAAAAAATATTATGACATAGTGCTTATATCCATTGCCATGACATGGGTAAGAGTGAATGGCTTTAATTCTGATCTATTCAACCGTATTGAGTGGACATTCAAAGGGGCAGAAGGGCTGCAAAAAAAAGAGTGGTATCTTCTGCTTTCTAACCACCAGTCATGGGTAGATATTTTGGTGCTTCAAAAGATGTTTGCAGACAAAGTACCAATGCTTAAATTTTTCTTAAAAAAAGAGCTTATTTGGGTTCCAATTTTAGGGCTTGCATGGTGGGCATTAGATTTTCCATTTATGAGACGATACTCAAGTCAATTTCTTAAACAAAATCCCCATCTAAAGGGTAAAGACCTTGAAAGCACTAAAAAAGCGTGTGAAAAATTTAAAACTGTTCCAGTTTGTGTTGTTAATTTTGTTGAAGGAACTCGTTTCACACCAGAAAAGCATAAAAGACAGCAATCTCCATATACCCACCTTTTAAACCCAAAAGCAGGAGGAGTTGCATTTGTGTTAAGTGCAATGGGAGATTGTATTCATAAAATCATCAATGTAACCATAGTTTATCCTGATGGTGCGGATACCTTTTGGGGCTTTATATCAGGAAGAGTTCGCAAAATTATCGTAGATGTCGAGGTTCTTCCAATAACTTCTAATATTCAAGGGGACTATTTTAATGACGATGAGTTCAAAGGAAAATTTTGCAACTGGATAAATAATCTATGGAGAGAAAAAGACACCAAGATAAATAAACTTATAAGAAACTTATAAGTGGGGTATCTAATTTTTTAGGTAAAAATCTTTAATATAAAAAATTCAAGAATTTAACTTAATTAGTTAATTCAAGTTTTTTAAAAACTCTATTGGATTTTTAATAGCAACTGTAAGATACATATCACCTCTTACAGCATAAGAGCCTGCCCTACCCATACCAGTAAGCCTTATGCGAGTTCCGTTAGTAACTCCGGGTGGGATACTAACATTATAAAGCCTTGTATAAAATCCCCAAGGAATATTTACCAACTTTAATGCTCCTGAAATTGCCTCAATAGATGTTATCTCAATAGTGCCAATAAGGTCTAATGTGTGTTCGATTGGTTTTGGGTGTATATTTTGAAGTTTAGGTGTGGTTTTTCTTGCTGTTAAGGCTTTTAGTTTATCTTCGCCAATAGGCTGCGGACGTTCACCCCAAATTTTCACAATTGCAATACCAGCAATAAAACCTCCAACATGTGCCCACCATGCAATGCCAGAAACCCCACCGCTCTCTGTAGCATTGTAAAACTGAATCAAAAACCAGAAACCAAGAAATATAAAAGCTGGAATATCAACAAACCATGGGATAATAACTATTGGAATTATGGTTAAAATTTTTGCTTTTGGATACAAGATAAAATATGCTCCCATTACACCTGCAATTGCTCCACTTGCACCTATTGTTGGAATTGGAGAGAGAGGATTTAGAAAAAAATGTAGAAGTGCAGAAGCAACTCCACAAATAATATAGAAACCCATAAATCTTAAAGCACCAAGATACTCTTCAACATTATCTCCAAAAATATATAAAAACCACATATTCCCAATAAAATGCCAAAAACTGCCGTGGAGAAATATATAAGAAATAGTTGAAAATAGCACATTATAAAAAGAGAACATTGCTGATATTTCAGGTACAGTTAGCTTTGCAGGAACAAACCCATATCTGTAAATAAAAGCATTAAGCTCTGTTCCCATACCAACCTGTAGAAGATATAGAAAGGTATTAGCACTTATAATTGTATAGGTAACAACTGGATTTGTGGAAGAGGTGATTGTATCCCTAATGGGTATCATTGCGATAAGCCTTATAACGTTAGCTCTGATGGTATTAAAAAAAGTTTTAACTTGGCAATTATTTAATTACTCTTAATACATGATCTTTTTTAAGGAACCGTCGAAGTGCTTTCAATATTACCATTGCGGCATCTTCAATATCCATTACATCAACTCCTAAAGCACAACCTTTTATAATATTTAATTTATCGTCATGTTTGGTCTCAGACTCAATAAATTTTCTAAGCTCATTACGACACGATTCAAGCAGTTCTTTGTTTCCTGAATCAAGCCCAAGTTTTACCTTTATCGTATCTGATAGAGAGAAATATAGCGATCCAATCTGGTTTTCAAGGGAGTTTGCAATAACTGATCTTGTTCTAAGGTGCATGGAGTCAGCAAGAAACTTTACAGCACCATCAACAGTATCACAAAAAACTTCTTGTTTTCGCTGAAAAAGGATAATATCGTCAGCTCTCAACTCTTCTGGAGAATTCTCCATCAACTCCATATATATAAATGTCTCGATTATTGATTTAACAGACCTGTAAATAAATGGGTCTTGGCTTGCATTTGAACCAGCAACGTTTAAAACTTCAATCTCATTGCTATCAATAAAATCATGCAATATAACAGCTCCCTCAAACTCGTCCATCTCAATAAGATCGATATGACACCAACTCCTACTGAGTCTTGTTGCAATTTTTTGAGTTATGAGTGAAAGACCAGTAAGTAATCCATGAGAGATTATAAGAGTTGCATCAGAATCAATAATATTTTGCTCTATTTTTTTAGAGCAATTCTCTATATCAATATCATTGAGTTGATAAACTTCGGAGAAAGAGTCTTGTCCTAATTTGTTTCCGAAAATAAGAGAGCCTCCATGATCAAGATTAAACTTTTTTGCTGTATCAAGAGCCGCTTTCTCAGCACCACTTTGCCCCCCTGAAATTATCTTTCTCAGCATGATTTATCCTACCTGTAGAGTTATATAGATATAGTTCAAATGGGAATTAAATTATATTTTTTATGTCCTTAAGGAATAACAATTTAATAATATCCTAAATTATACTGAGCAAGAAGATGTCATAGATAGGGAACAACGATCGTTGTTCCCTACTCAATTTATTCAATCTCTGGTGTTATTAAATTCCCATTCCTAAAAATGCCATGTAACTTTTCCATACAAACCACGTTTAACTTCTGATGTGTAAATCCAGCTATTCTGCAAAACCTCAAGATGACTGCTGTTAAGCAAATTTTGTCCAACAATACAAAATTCAAGTGTAGGGGAGAATTGCCATATAACATTGGCATCAAGTTCAAAATATCCGTCAATCCTCTGTTTTTCTTCAATGGAAGTGAAGTAATTTGAAGTAACATCATCAGTATAACGAAACCATAGATTTAAATCCAAAACTTCATAAGGCTTAAAGTTTCCGCGTAATGATACCTGATGAGTTGGTGGTGCATCACCAATATTAATCTCTCCAAATTGCTCAAGATTACTTAAAATAAAGGCATAGCCAATATCAAATTTCATAATATCTGATGGCTTCCATGCCACAGTAAGTTCTGAACCGTATGAGTCACCTGAAAAATTATTGTCTGAAATAATAAATTGTTCAGCATAGTTACCATGAATAATCAAGTCTCCTGCTTCAAGTTTTCTGAGATTATCATAGCTGTTATAAAAAAGGGCGAGATCAAAAGAGAGATTATGTGTTGGAATAAATCTATAGCCTGCCTCATAAGCAATCAAATTTTCTGAATCAAACCATGTTCCACCTTTTAGACTAAACACTACTGGTAATATATTTGTATATGGAAATACAGGAAGATCAATTGTAAACGGTGCAGCTACTTTTGGAATTACCTCTCCTTCATGATCTACCATTGAAGGAGTGCGAACTGCATGTGAAATAGCACTCCACAATTTGTGTCCAGTATAAGGTTCCCATAATATTTTTGCACTTGGTTGAATTTCATAGCCTGAATAGTCGTTATGTTCAAGTTTAGAGCCTATACTTAGCCAGAGGTGATCTGACACAATTTCGATTTCATCTTGGATAAATGAGCTAAAAAGGTGATCTGTTCGTTCATTATCAGCCAACGAAAGTATAAAAGTATCATCAGAATTACTTTCTGTCTGGTTTACCCTCACTCCCCATACCATATCGTGATACTTAAAAGGAGAAAATCTGTGTTGAAATTCTATATCAAAAATATCTCGCTCTTCTGTTAAAAATATCTCATTTCGAGAGGTGCGATCATAGTATGCTTGTAGAGATAACTCTGAAGATGATGAAAATGTTTTCTTCCATCTGGTGAGCATATTGACTCCTGAAGCATCACTTTCATACATTTCGTCATAAAAATAGGGTGAAGTAAGAGAAGGAACTCCCTGCATAAATTGATTAATTTCTCCTTTATAAATATCGCCTTGAAAGGCAATACTATTATTGTTGCTAATATCCTTATCAATACGAAACCCACTTCTGAACATATCCCATCCATTTCCGTCATTATTGCCGTCAATCCTTTTTAAATTGTCCCTGCTAAACCCTTTTGCATATACCCGTCCGTATGTATTGTATTCTGATTCAACATTTTGATTCGATTGAGAGTTTATATTTTGTTTTAAAGTTCTATCGAACTGATTTTTTTTACCTAATTGAGTGCCATATCTGAGTGATAGAAACTCTTTTTCAAAACTACCTAAACCAATCTCAACCAATCCGCCTTGAGTATTGCTGCTATTTTTAGTGATTATATTTATAACACCATTAACGGCATTTGCTCCCCACATAGTTGAGCCAGGACCTCTTATAACCTCTATCCGTTCAATATCGGACAACATGGTATCTTGAATCTCCCAGTAAACTCCGGAAAATGTTGGCGTATAGACAGTTCTACCATCAATCAATACCAATAGTTTATCTGAAAGCGAGGCAGCACCACGACTGTTAATTGCCCATTTATCAGAAGAGACACGGGCAACAGACAATCCTGGTACCATTCTTAAAGCATCAGCAATAGATGTTACTCCTGAAGAACGAATATCATCAGCAGTAATTACATATACTGCACCTGGACTATTAGATAAATTTTGTGATTTTTTACTTACTGATGTAACTTCTATATCCATAAGTTCTTCTATAGTGAGCAAAGTAAGAGTGTTAGTCTTACCAGCTACAGCTATAGATGATTGATATAAAATTTGTAGAGTGATAAGGCAAAGAATTAAACTATAGTGTATCATCATTAAAGTATGCTTAGCTCCAATATTTCTGAAAGTGAAAAATCAGTTCAAGTCATATATAAATAGACAAATGAATGTTTTTTTGCAATTTAGGAATGAGGATTAAATTATTGCCAAGACCGTATATCTTGTTTAGCATTTAGTATCCAATCTCATATAGATAGCATGGTTACTAAATCAGATATATTATCGATCTTGTTTTCAATATCTCTAAGATGTTCAAGTTGATCTGATTTATCAGCACACCTATCTGAGATAAGTTTCTCAATATCTTTGCTCTCAATTGCACATATATGAAACATATCCATAAGTTTTTCTCGTAAATCTCTTGCAACTGCATTGATAAGAGGGAAAAGATATTCCTGCTCAACATGGTGTTTATAAGAATCAAAATGTAGCATCACAGAACGGAGTGCCTCTTTTCTTATCTTTTTTACAGACTCTTTTAAGGCTCTTGATTTAGGTGGGGCTGTTGTAAGCGAACTTATAAATTTTCCAAGAATTTCAATAAGAGAATAGAAGCTAAACCTTGCCATTGCGTCAGCTTTTATTTTAGCACTGTAGGCAGTTGCAAATTCGCTTTTGGGTAAATTTAGACCAAGAATTCTTTTAGCTCCTTTTAAATCAACAGCTTTAATTATATCTGGTATCTGTAGTTTAGATTGCTCATCTAAAGATAGTTGTGGATAAATTTGTGAGGGTGTCATGTAGCAAGATTTATAAAGAGTCTCAAACGATTTTTCAATATACTGCTCCTGATCTTGAATTAACTCAATAACTGCTGGATTGAAGTGTTGCGTCATAAAACGATCAAGCTCAACTCTAAAATCATTAAACATGCAGTAAAGAGCATGATTAAAACTGTAATTGGAGACCATCTCTTGATAACGCTCATTATATATTGCTGCTCCAAATATAAGCTCTTTTATTTTCAACGCCTGAACACCGCGATTTTTATCAAAAAATTGATTTATCGCAGAAGCAATATCTTTTTTTATATTTTGAACTGCAATATCAATAGAATCATCTAATGAAGATTCAAATATCTTTGATTTTTCCTGAAGCAGTTTTAATTTTTCAGTAGCATCTGTAGCTTTTTTTAAATCACCAGATAAAAGCTGCATAAACATTGTGTTGCGTTGTTTTAAACCTTGAATCACTAACATTAATCTTTGAATATGATTTTCTAATATTATTGAGAATCTTTCACTTTCAATCTTATGTTTTAGTGCATTTTCAAACTCGACAGATTTTTTAGCTGTATATTCAGTAAGAGGAATTTCTCTTTTCCACAGCATTAATCTCTCAAGATTTTTATCTGAAAGTTGCTGTTCAGCAGCGGGATTTTGTTCAAGGGCAGAAAATAGATTAAATAGTGAAGATAGAGTATAAACATTAGGATTTTCTACAAAATACTCTAAACCTTGTTTTACACTCTTTTCAAGCTCAATAAGAGATTCAAGTGAGTCATGTTCGTTAAAGTCAGCGTTTAATATAAAGATTATATTATTAATTATACCAGTATTTTTAATAATGGTAAGAAACTTAAGATCTGCCTCCCTTAATCCCGTTCTGCTGCTAACCACATAAATCAACATATTGGAGTAAAGAAGATAATCTTGTATTTGAGATAGGTGAGATGGGTCTGTTGAGTCGCTACCTTGACAATCCGCAATTTCAATAGATGGATCAATGAGTATAAATTTATCATTAGGAGCTTCAATAAGCACGTCTTTAACAAAAAGAGCATTTGAACTTACACTTGTAAACCTCTTATACTCTGAAAAGTTATCACCTTTAAATTCTAAAGAAGGCGAATCAGAGTCAAATTGAACAAAATCTTTTACCTTTTCATAACCATCAAGAGCATTAGATATGAGTATAATTTCAGGTCTTAACCCATTTTCATTAATAAAAGAGCAATTGCTATGGTTTATATTCTTTAGAAAATCTCGGTCGCTCTTTCTTCTCAAGTCAATTGAGCTAATTGAAGGGGCATGAGTCAATTGCAATGCTTTTTGTATCTCGCTATTTATCTCGTCCCATGTTTTAAAGCTGACTAAAGCCCTTAGATTATTGCCTCGCCTCACCCGTGTTATAACTGAAGTTACGGTACCAGCCCCTCTTTTTAACACGTCATCCATAAGCAAAGAGTTTATAAATGTGCTTTTACCTGATTTAATTGCCCCAACAACAGCAATTTTAATAATTCCCTCATCTATCTGCACTGGAATAGTTTTGCAAAGATGGTGCTGTCTCTCTACAACTTTGTCATACATTCCTTCAATCTTTTTCATATTCTCAAAAATAACAAAAAGATCGCTGCATAACTTATCAACCGATTCAATAATATTAATATTGTTCTTCATAATGTTAAGTTATAAAACCTCTGATATATCCGAGAACGGATCAGATTCACTTTCCATGAGCATCATTGCCTCTTCCCATCTTAAATCAGTCGGAGTTTTAAAAATAATATCTTCAACAACTGGAGCTGTAAGCCACGCATTTTCATCAATTTCATTTTCAAGCTGAAAAGCTCCCCACCCAGCACATCCAAGAAGAATAATAAAATTTTCAGGACCTTTTCCTTCAGCAATAGCCTCAATAATATCTCTTGTATTACTCAATCCAAGATTTGGAGTAACCTGCATACAGCCATGCCAATGAAATGGTGGAGAGTGAAGGACAAATACACCACTTGGCTGAACAGGTCCGCCAAAGTGAATCTCAATACCAGCAATACGTTCGTCATAATCAATTTTAAGATCATCAAAAAGCTCGCTTCCTGTAAGCAGAGGGTGAGTTTTATTTATTATAAACCCAAGGGCACCAAGCTCATTATGTTCACACATACAGATAACCGTCTGTGCAAAATTTGGATCAGGAAGACCCGGCATAGCCATAAGAAAATGACCTTTTAAAAATTTATCTGTTTCAGAAGACATCAATTTGCTCCATCATTTTAATTTGTTACTGATAAAAATCTTTTACCGTCCATAAAGATCATCAAGCCTTACAATATCATCTTCACCAAGGTAGCTACCAGATTGAACTTCAATAAGCTCTAAAGGTATTTTTCCCGGATTTGCAAGCCTATGAACTGTTCCAGTGGGAATGTATGTAGATTCATTTTCAGTTAGCATAATCTCTTGCTCTCCCTTAGTAACAATAGCTGTTCCAGAGACAACAGTCCAATGTTCAGCTCTGTGATAGTGTTTTTGAAGAGATAGCTTTGCCCCGGGTTTTACAGTGATTCTTTTAACTTGAAATCTTTTTTCTATGTCAATTGTCTCATAAGAACCCCAAGGTCTAAATATCTTACTGTGAAAGACTGCCTCGCCTCTTCCGCTATTTTTAAGCTGTGCAACTAACTTTTTGACATCTTGAACCTGATCTCTTGGAGCAACTAAAACAGCATCTTTGGTCTCAACAATAACATGACCTTCAAGTCCTACAGCAGCAATAAGCCTGTTTTGTGCATATAGGTACGAGTTTTTCACATCTGAGAGAAGAACATCTCCTTTGACAACATTATGATTTTCATCTTTAATACCCGTTTGCCACAATGCTTCCCACGAACCAAGATCGTTCCAACCCACACTTATAGGAATAATAACCCCTTTATCTGTTTTTTCCATAACTGCATAGTCAATAGACTCTGCTCTGCTTTTTTCAAACGATGATTTATCAAGTCTAAAAAAATCAAGGTCGTCTCTTCCGTTTTTTAAAGATTCTCTGCATACCTTTAACATATCAGGTTCATAGATATCCAAATCCTCTAAAAACTGAGAGGCTTTAAACATGAACATACCACTATTCCAGAAATATTGACCAGAATCAACATACTCTTTAGCTCTATTAAGGTCTGGTTTCTCAACAAACTTTTCAATAGTATATGCACAGTTTTTGCAATTTTCATATTTGTGATTTAGGTTTTTGAAATCTTGGTTATCTTGGCTATATTGCCCATTAATCTCTTTTAATGGCTTTGCACTCTCTTTTAGCTCTTTACCTTTTTTAATATATCCATAGCCAGTTTCAGGAGCTTCGGGGATAATCCCAAAAGTGATTAATTTATTTTGGTTTGCAAATTGACTGCCAAGCATTACAGCATCATGGAAATTTTTTATATTATTAATAACGTGATCTGCTGGCAATATCAAAAGAACTAACTCATCTTGGTTATCACCAAACAGTTCAAGAGCTTTAACAGCACCTACTGCAATTGCTGGAGCTGTATTTTTCCCTACTGGCTCAAGGATAATTGAAAGAGGCTTTATATTTATAGCTCTTAACTGCTCGGCAACCATAAAACGATACTCTTCATTGCATACAATTATTGGTGAAGAGATTTGTTCTAAACCATTAAGCCTTAAAATTGTATTTTGAAGCATTGAATTATCATTTGTAAGATTTAAAAGCTGCTTTGGAAAAAGCTCTCTTGAGAGAGGCCATAATCTTGTTCCAGAACCACCAGCAAGAATTAATGGTATTATCATAAAATTGTTCCTTAAATTTGAGATATACTCTAAGCGGCATTAATTGAGGTTTTTATATCTGACCTCTTGCAAAACTTATTTTTTATCCAGTAAAATCAGGGGATAAATTAAAGTTTTGCAGGAACTCTATTTATTTAAGTAGAGACGCATGACAGTGCTTCTCTACAATTTAGATAGAACTCAATTTATGACCTTTAACACTATAATTGGCACTATTTAAGCATTAGTTCACTATACCGCAAATGAACGATATTTGCTTTATAATTTTTCACTTTATGATATAACACGATTTCTAAAAATCGCTCAAAACATACCACAAAGTTCTTCGGGGGTTATTACTTGAAAATTTTATTCAGATCAACAGACAAACTATATTCAGCAAAATCTCTATTTGCAATTGCTATTATATTTACTATTTTTAGCTTCTTTTCATACTCTTTTGCACAACCTGAAAATTCAACCTCTTTTGATAAAGGAGATATTTCGGCTAAATCAGAGATAAAACAGAGAGAAGCTGATAAAAAATGGATACCAAAAGTTTGGTTAGAGTTTGTAAAACAAGGTCCTGTAAAAGATAATTTGCCAGATTTTTCTTGTGCAGGCTATAAGATGGGTCTTAAAACTATACCTGATATTCTACCTGACACTAAAAACGATTCTATCTATAAATATAAAGACGATTCTATTTATAGATACAAGATATTTTATGTTACAGACCCAAAGTTTGGAGCAATTCCTAATGATGGCATTGATGACACAAAAGAGATTCAATCTGCAATTGATGCGGCTGGTGAATTTTCTGGCAGCAACGTTGCTGGTAGAATCTCTGGAGATACAGATGGTGAAGCCTCTGGTAGAATCTTTGGTGATGGGGACAATCTTGGGTGTGTGGTATTTTTTCCAAAAGGGCGTTACGATATTCATAAAACCCCAGCAGATGGCTTTGTCCAGATTAGAAATGGCAACATTATATTAAAAGGTGAGAGCAGAGAGAATACGATTCTCCATTTTGGTTCACCCGGAAAGGCTGACAAAATTTATAGACTTGGCACAGTCCCAGCAGAGCAAGAGGGGCGACACTGGACTACTTTGGCTGTAATGGGTTCAGAATCAACAACCGAGTTGACACGCTACACAAAAACCGTAATGCGTGGGGAAAAAGAGATTCATGTTATGGATACCTCAAATCTTGTTGCAGGGCAAACCGTAATCATTGAGTTTGACGATCCTCTTATTGACACAGCAAATCCCTCTTATGATAAAGCAGATATTGCGGCACAGTTAGTTTATCCTTTTAAACTCCTTAAAGAGCATACTGACTCATTTGGTAAAGCCTCAAAAAAAATTACATGGATCGTAAAGATTGATAAAGTTCTTGATAAAAAACGAGTAGTGTTAGCTGAACCAGCAAGATTTAGCCATTTTCTGCGTTATTCTCCAAGAATTTTATCGTTTAATGGCGTTAAAGGTGTTGGAATTGAGAATTTAACCATAGAGAGCAGTTGGCAAGGTGGTTATAGACACCATAAACCATTTTTAGATAAAGACGGCAAGATAGTTAGAACTGCAAAAGAGCAAGATTATCTTTGGGGTGGAATCTGGTTTAGTTATGCTTACGATGGTTGGGTTCGTAACGTAATTTTCAAAGATTTAACCCAAGGGGTTATTTTTAGCAAATGTGGATATATGACGGCAAATAACCTTAAATTCGAGGGACTTGACGGTCATGCAGGGGTTACCATTGCCCAAAGTCATGCAATATTAGTTGATAATGCTGATTTCTTTGCCCGCTCAGTTCACCCTGTCAGCCTTAAAAACTTTGCTTCTGGCAATGTAATAACAAATTGCAAAACTCACTATGATGGAAGAAACTCTAATAATTCAACTGATGCTGTTATTGATTTTCATGGTCTTTTTCCTTACGAGAATCTATTTGAAAATATGCAAGGATTCTACATCTGCCCGGGAGGCGATACAAGTGTAATGCCACACTCTGGGGTTAGAAACGTATTTTGGAATATTGAAGCTCCTGAAAATATGAGCTGTTATAGTTGCGAACTTAAAGATGAATTTATGCGAACTTACGAATATGGTAACACATCTTCTAAAACTCCTGCCACCATGTATGAGTATCAGCCACAAGGCTTTTTTGTTGGGATTACACGTAGAGATAATAGGCAAGTTACAATGGGAGGCAATAGTTTAGATAAACAAAATAAATGGATAAAGGTTGAAGGGTTAAATAGAGAAAACATTGCAATTCCATCTCTTTACAAAGAACAAATAAGATTGAAGAGAAACTATCTATGATAATGCCAGAATGGGTCTCTTGGTTGATTTTTGCTTTAATAGTTTTATCCTTAGCTTTGGTTGGAGTAACTGGATTTAGTCTGATCTTAAGAAATATGGTTGAAAAAAGAACCTCTGCATTAATCCATACACATGAACAGCTTCGTCTTAACTCAGAGGCTCTTTTGAAATCTTCCGAGCTTATTCAGCAAGACGAATCAGATATACAGACTCTTGTTGAGACAATGTTACGCATTACAGGTGAAGTTTTTTTTGACCATATTGTTGTGGAGTTATGCCGTTGGCTTGGCTGTAACTATGCAATTGTTGGAGAAATTATTAATGGAGATAGCATAAAGGCAATTGCGATGGTAATGGGTGGTGAACCAGTAAGCGACTACTCATATAAACTTAGTGGAACACCTTGTAAAGATGCCATTAATAAAGGCTACTGTGCATACACAGAAGGTGTATGTGAGGCGTTTCCTGATGATTTAGATTTGATTAACATGAAAGCTGTCGGCTATGTTGGCGTTCCAATAAAGAATCGTAAAGGCGAGCCAATAGGTATTCTTTGCTGTATCTCTTGCCACAAGCTCAATCTAACAAAACGCACCAATGAGGTAATGAACATAATTGCCGCCAAAATATCTGGTGAGATAGAGAGACAGCATAATGAAAAAGAGAGAGATGATCTACAAAATAGGCTAAAGCAGGCATATAAAATGGAGTCTCTCGGAACTTTAGCAGGAGGTATTGCTCATGATTTTAATAACATCTTGATCCCTATCCTTGGCTATACTGAAATGCTTTTAGATAAAACTCCAGATGATAATCCACTCTATGATACCTTTTACGAGATAAATAAAGCAGCAATTAGAGCTAAAGATTTAGTAAAGCAGATACTTACATTTTCCCGCCAAACTAATACTGAAATTGCACCAATGAAAATTCAGCCAATTGTCAAAGAGGTTCTAAAATTTATCAGAGCAAGCATACCAGCAACTATTGAGATAAGACAGGAGATAAAAGAGAATTGCAGTCTTGTAAATACAGAACCTACACAGATTCATCAGATTGTTATGAATCTTGTTACAAATGCTTATCACGCTATGGAAGATAGAGGCGGAGTTTTAACAGTAAGAGTTGAGGAGATTAATATTAATAAAAACGGAGATTTTTCAGTAAACAGTTCAGAGCATCAAGAGTTAAAACATCAATTGACATATTATAAAGATGCTTTTGAAGTAAACGTTTGTAAAGATACCTTTCAAATAGAAACGGCAGAGCTACCAGACGGAGTGTATGCCTCTCTAACCGTTGCAGATACAGGTATTGGTATGACCCAAGAAGTTATGAGTAAGATGTTTGATCCTTTCTTTACAACAAAAGAGGTTGGCAAAGGAACTGGCATGGGGCTTTCTGTGGTTCATGGCATTGTTAAAAGAATGAATGGAGCTATTAAAATTTACAGCAAACCTAATAAAGGCACTATCTTGTCTGTTTATCTACCTGTGGTTCAGAGCTATTCAGAAGAAGATCAAAATACAATTGTGAAAACTATTACTCCCAATGGAAATGAGTGTATCCTTCTTGTAGATGATGAGGAGAGTGTTATTGAGACTGAAAATAGTATTTTAGAATATCTTGGATATAATGTTGTTCCAATAGTTGGGAGCATCGAAGCTCTTGAGACTTTCCGTACAAACCCCTATCAGTTTGATATTGTAATAACAGACCTATCAATGCCTAAGATGTCTGGAGATCAATTGGCAATTGAGCTTATAAAGATACGCCCAGATATTCCAATAATCATCAGCACAGGTTTTGCTGAACAAGTTTCTATTAAAATGGTTCAATCAATAGGCATTAAATCTGTTCTAACAAAACCTTTTACTGTTAAGGAGATTTCGTCTGCAATCCGCAAAGCTCTTAATAATAGTGATGTTGATGAAAAAGATAATGAATAGATGACAAGGACAATAAATAGATGACACCTAAAAAAATTGCGATTATTGGATGTGGGCGTGTAGGAACCTCATTGGCTGTGTTCCTATCAAAGGCGGGTTACAATGTTGCAGGAGTTGCAAGCAAAACAATCTCATCTGCTCAGAAAACTGTTCAGGCTATTTTATCAATAAAAGGTGAAGGGAGAAACAACTCTAAAGAAGAGACCATCAACTCTCAAGAAAAGACAAATAACTCTAAAGATATAACCAGTTATGAAGATGTAAAATTGTGCATCTCACCTGCTGAAGCTGCTATTTCAGGAGATATTATATTTATAACTACACCTGATAATCTTATCCAAAATGTATGCTTTGAGATAAGCTCCAACCCTTTAGTTGATATTTCTGAAAAGACTATTTTTCACTGTAGCGGTGCTTTATCTTCATGTGTTTTAGCATCTGCTTCTGATAAGGGTGCAAATACAGGTTCAATCCATCCATTACAGAGTTTTGCACCTTATACTTTGGGGCAGAATTCCCCTTTTGTTGGAATTAACGTATCGGTTGAGGGAAATGAAAAAGCATTAGTTATTGGTAAGGAGTTGATCTCCTCTTTAAATGCTAACTACTTCACTATCCCAACAAAATCAAAAACCCTTTATCATGCTGCCGCAGTTGTTGCTTCAAATTATCTTGTTACTTTAGAAAATTGTGCTTTAAACCTTTTAAAAGAGGCAAATCTCTCTGAAGATAAAGCATATACAATCCTTGAGCCTCTGATTCAGGGAACTTTAAATAACATAAAGACAAGGGGAACTATTGCAGCTCTTACAGGTCCAGTTGCAAGAGGTGATTTTGCAATTGTGGAAAAACATCTAAAAGATATTGATGAAGTTTTACCAAATTTTTCAAAACTCTATCGGGTTATGGGAGACTATACGCTAAAACTTGCCCAAAAACGAGGAGACCTTGAACAAGGCTCTATTGATAGGCTTTCAGAGGTTTTTAATAAATGATTAAAGTTGAAAATCTAAATAAAATCTACAAATCAGTTCATGCCCTAAAAGATATAAACCTTCATGTAAAAAAGGGAGAACTCTTTGCCTATCTTGGTCCTAACGGTGCAGGGAAAAGCACAACTATCAGGATTCTGACTGCTCTTACAAACCCCACATCAGGCAGTGTCAGCATAAATGGATTTGATATAAAAAACAGCGGTTTCTCATTCAAAAGCAACTCTATAAAAAGCCGTCAGCAGTGTGGGCTTGTTCCGCAATCAATTAATTTAGATCAAGAGCTTTCTGTTTATGAAAATTTAACTATTCATGGACTTCTTTTTCGTATGGGAAAGTCTGAACGAAATAAAAAGATTGAAGAGCTTTTAAGTTATGTGGATTTAAGTTCAAGAAAGGAGAGCCTTGTTAAAGAGCTTTCAGGTGGAATGAAAAGGCGGCTTATGATTGCAAGAGCTTTGATGCACTCTCCTTCTGTTCTCTTTCTCGATGAACCAACAGTTGGGCTTGATGCTGGTATGAGGCGTAAAATATGGGGATTAATCAAAAAAATTCAGCAGCAAGGGACAACCATATTTCTTACCACACACTATATTGAAGAGGCAGAATTTCTTGCTGATAGAGTGGCGTTTTTAGATACAGGCACAATTTTAGTGGTTGACACTCCTTCAAATCTTATGTCTCGTTTAGGAACTTGGGCTTTAGACCGCTTGATAGAAGATAAGATGGAGCCAATCTATTTTAATAACAGGGAAGAGGCAAATAACTACATTGCCTCACAAAATGAGAGTTTTACATTGCGTCGTGTAAATCTTGAAGATGCGTTTCTTTCAATGACAGGGAAAAAGGTAAAATGATACACTCGCTGCTTGCCGTTTATTACAGAGAGATGCTTATTATGAGGCGAAGATTAACACGTCTTATACCATCATGGTCAGTCTCGCCCTTACTCTACCTTATTGCATTTGGCTATGCTATGGGAAAACATGTAGCAATTGATGGTCATTCATACATGGAGTTTCTTATTCCCGGACTTATTGCAATGAATAGCATGACTCAATCATTTGCAATCGCAAGCGAAATCAATATTGCAAGATTTTATTGGCATATATTTGAAGAGATTCAGGCAGCTCCTGTAAACGATCTCTCTTATGTTGCTGGTGAGGTTTTAGCAGGTATTACAAGAGCAATTCTCTCTACTACTGTAATTTTGATTTTAGGAAAAATATTTGGGGTTAATCTCTCTTGCAATTTTATGTTCTGGCTTGGAGTATTATTAAACAGCTTTGTATTCTCTTCGCTTGCTGTTGGGCTTGCCATGCTTGTAAAATCTCATGGTGATCAAGTGCTTCTTACAAGTTTTGTAATAACCCCGATGGCTTTTCTTGGTGGGACTTTTTTTCCTTTGGAGAATTTTCCAGTTTGGGGGCAAAATCTTATTCATATTCTCCCAATCACACATGCTGCAAAAGCCATAAGAGCCGCATCTTTAGGCAATACTCCACAAATATCTTCATACATTGTTATGGCAGCTACAGGGTGTCTTTTTTTTGTTATCTCTGTTATGTGTGTTAAGAAGGCAAAGGATTGAAAAAATAACTTATCGAAATTCATACCATTTATCAGGTTTATATGAATTTATATCTCTTCTTTCTGAATCAACAGATTTATCTCTATAACCATTTATAGATTCAGTTGCAGAGTCAACTGTTTTAGTTATAGCTATATATATTCCATAGCCAAGGTTATGGCTATAACTATCAAAGTTGTCATACATATACCGCAATTCACCATCTCTCAACTCTTTCAATTTATTATCACTTCCAATATTTGTTGATAAATCGCTATATCTAAAAGCCATACGCATTAAACGGATATTATTTCTCAATTTTTCATCTTTTTCTGCAATATATGCTTTTTCAAATAGATCATACACTTTTGCTTTATCTGCATTCACGGCAAGATATGTTCCAGCTTCATTGTATCGCACCTGCCCATCAATAATGCTCTCAACATATTCAATATATGATTTTATAAAATATGACCCAGCTCCAAATATTTTGCAAAATCTATCAAGATTATCGTTCATGCTCAAAGTTGTGTCATAACTTGTCCGGGCATGGGTATAAAAGTTAAAGAGGCAATTCCAGATATTAAACACCTCTATTTGTGTTCCAGAACCTTGATAATATCCGCTATTTTTAAAGTAACTAAATATTGGTTGCATCTCGTCAGCCATTGGCAGATATTTTTGTTTGGCATTAAAGTTACCCATAAAATATTCATAAAAGACAACAGTTGCCCCTAAATTATGCCATTTTTTTGCGTTAATCTCGTAGGTTGTTCCAATCAATGAAGAGCCATCTTTTTTTCCAATTTTTCTCAAACCTTTATTGCTCCAAGTTGATTCATCAATAATTATAGAGGGTTGAAGTTTAACACCTTCGGGGCAATTGAATATATCTGAATAGGCAAGCATATCAATCTTAACATCTGGATAGACCTTATTTACCCTTTTAGCCACTTCATTTACAAAATATGCGTAGTTTTCAACCTTACTATATGGTCTGCATAGTTCATCAACACATTGGCTACCTTTTAAATCATTAGACCAGATACAGACAACATCAATATATGGGTTTAATGCTAACCACGATTTTACATTATCGGCAAACTGGTTGATTCCATTTTGATTTCTGCTGCACAAAATCCATGAATCTCTCCAAGGTGTTTTGTTATGCAGCCTTGTTCCATCTTTTTGGAGTCTATAGTATTCGGGGTGAGTCTCATAATATTTCTCTTTAAAGTAGCTATTGCCGTCAGGCGGCAGAAACAGCCTTGAAGATTCGTGGTGTCCAACTGTAAACAGTATCCCTCTTTTTTGAGCCTCTGCAAACATGCCATTATGTTTAAAAGCTGTATAGATGCTCTCCATTGTAAGAATTCTGTTATATCTATTTTTTGCAGCCCAATCGATAAATTGAGAATTTAAACCATGATTAGGTGAGATGGAGGTATTGTAGTATTGTAATATTGCTGTGCGATATAAGTTATCAGCTCTATTTTTTAAATATGATATTTCTCCCACTCTTATTGATGGCACTTTAGGAACATATTCACCAATTTCCATATCTGGCAATCCGTAAGATGCAAAGCTGCACCCAAGATATTTTTCAAGAAACTCATAAACAGCGTAGATAGTTCCCCTTTCATATTCGTAGGGATTTTTACTGCTTCCAGCAAGCACAACTGCTTTATTGCTATCTGTTTTATTCCCATCTGCTTTATTGCCGTTTGTTTTGCTGTTAAACCTGTTGGAAAAACTTTTTATCATTATCCCTTCTGGTCCAGGGATTAGCTCATCAAAGTTTTGTTCAGAGATTAGCTCCGCAGTTTTTAGGTTTCTCTCTGGTCCGCCTATTAAGATTGAGTTTTCTAAAAATATGGAGTTGTTTGATAAAGATTTGTCTGATTTAGATGGATTTAGTTTAGGACAATGCGTTTTAGGAGAGCTTAATTGAGACCAAGAAGAATTTGGTTTAGGTAGAATTGATTTAGATAAGAGTTCTAAATCTTTCTTTATGGGAAGAGTTGCACCTGAAATTTTTTTTATATATTTTTGAAGCTCTTTTGCAGCAAACTCTTCTCTGAGCGTTGGCTTTGATGGTGTTACTATCACTGCATTTGGTTTGCTGTTAATAGTTATAAAGATACTACTATCTTTTGCTAAAGAGCTATCCGTAAATGCAAAAATTATAAAAACAGTTGCCCAAATAGCAGTGATTTTACATTCAACCATCTATTCTTTGCTACCCAAAATTTTCCATAGCAGTTAAGCTACTTATATCTTACTTATTTCTTTAATGTGTATGCTATCATCATCTGGTTTCTATCTTCCATCTGAAGAGCTGCTTCTAAGCCAGCACAATCAAGGTTGCAGTTTATCGCCTCTTTTGTCATTCTTATTCCCATAGGATTTTTTTCTGTCATGGTTTTGGCAAGTCCCATTGCAGTTGTTATCATCTCATCTTTTTCAACAACTCTTGATGCAAAGCCAAGCTCAAGGGCAGTTTTTGAATCCATCCAATTGGCTGTTAAAAGAAATTCATAAGCTCTGCCAGAACCTATAAGCCTTGGCAGAAAATAGCTTGAAGCCATATCAGCACCACCAAGACCAATGTTTAGATATGCCGCACAAAATCTTGCGTCTTTTGCCAAAATTCTTATATCTGATGCCATTGCCATAGAAAAGCCGATACCAGCCGCCGCCCCGTGAATACAAGATATAATTGGTTGAGGAATTTGACGCATAGCAAGAAACATACGGCTCATTCTTGCTTGTGCTTCGTATGCTTTTATTGGTTTCATTGCAAAGATTTCAGGTCCATAAGTCTCCATATCAAGACCTGCACAAAACCCTTTAGCATCTCCTCCGTCAAGTATAAGAACAGTTGTCTCATCATCATATCTTAATTGGTTCAAAAGCCCTTCAAACTCCTGAACAGTTTTAAAATCAAAGGCATTGTATTTTGTTGGGCGGTTTAAGGTTATAAATCCAATTTTTCCATCTTTTTTAAATTTTATGTTGTCCATTTTTATTTACTCCAAAGTTTTTCTACGATTAAATACCTTAAATATACTGTAATCGGGCATAAACCGAGCTTTTTATATTTTAGAGTAGAGACGCACGGACGTGTGTCTCTACAGTTTATAAATCTCAATTTATGACCTTTCAGAGTATAGTAAAATGTTCTGTGGTAACTGACATAGAGATTGGGACAGAATTTGTTAGAGTGTATTGTAAATACTTTATTTTTGGTAATTCATGGCAAAAGTAATATTTTGAAACCAAAATCTTTCCTTCATAGAATAGTCTATCTGACTTATTAGGTATTATACCTTTTTCCACATCTGTAAGCTTATTATTTGCAATTAAAGCCTGAGATAACCACTGCCACGCAATTACGACATATCCAAACATCTCAAGGTAAAGAGCTGCATTGCCAAGATATGCTTCCGCACCTTTTGAAAATGCCATAGTGCCAAGAGATTGAGTCGTCTCTACCAAAATTTTCAGAGATTGGCTTAGTTCATCAGCCATTAAAACTAAATCAGAATTTTTGCAGGATAGTGTTTTTTCAATTGTCTTTTGAACTTCACTACAAAAGAGTTTTAAAGCCTTTCCATCTTGCATTACAACTTTTCTACCAAGCAGATCCATAGCTTGAATTCCTGTTGTCCCTTCGTGTATGGCGTGGATACGCATATCTCTAAAATGCTGTTCAACAGGAAAATCTTCACAATATCCATAACCACCAAAACATTGAATACTCTGGCTTGTAGCAAGAATCCCCATTTCAGATGGAAAAGTTTTTGCGATTGGTGTGAGAAGCTCTAAAAGAAGGTGGTATCTCTTTTTTTCCTCTATTTGATCGTGTGGGATATTTTTAGCTATATCTTCATAAATACTGCATTGAAGTATCAGCGATAAAGAGCCTTCCCATACAGCTCTTTGAAAAAGAAGCATTCTTTTAACATCAAGATGCTCAATAATTGGAATTGGTTCGTTTTGCTGAACAGGTTTACCGCTTTTATCTAAATCACCTTTACTGCCAGAGTTCTTTTTACCATCAGATATACGTCTTCCCTGTTTTCGCTGTTTAGTATAATCAAGAGCTGCTTCATAAGCTGCTGCTGCAATAGAAGTTGCCCCCATTCCAACCTCAAGCCTTGCACCGTTCATCATCTGAAACATATAGGAAAGCCCTTTGTTTGGCTCACCAACAAGCCAACCTCTGCAATCGCCTTTGTCGCCAAAACTTAAAGCCGTGATTGGTGCACCTCTGTAACCAAGTTTGTGGAAAGTTTGAGTTACAGTAACATCGTTCATCACCAATTTATCTTTACCAGAATCATCTTTTTCAACTCTGAATTTAGGGACAACAAAAAGAGAGATTCCTTTAACTCCAGAGGGCGAACCCTCAATTCTTGCTAACAAAAGATGCACAATATTATCAACGCCGTCATGGTCGCCTGCTGAAATAAATATTTTTTCACCAGAAATAAGAAAAAGTTGATCATCTTGGTTTGATTCATTTTGATATTGCTTTAAAGGTTTTGCAGAGGTTATCAAATCGCCCAATGAACTGCCAGCTTCTGGTTCAGTCAAAGCCATTGTTCCTTGCCACTTTCCATCAAGCATTGGTGGTAGAAAGGTATTTTTAAGATGTTCAGAGCCATAGGTTAGAATAAGTTTTGCAGCACCAGTAGTTAAACCTGAATAAACAGAACCAGAGTAATTTGCAGCAGCAAAGATAAAATAGACTGCATGAAAAAGAGTGGCTGGCATCTCTTCTCCTCCCCATTTTTCTGGAAATGGGGCTGCAATCCAGCCATCTTTGCCAAGTGTTTGCATGATGTTTCTAACTTCTGGATTTACTGCAACTGTTCCGTTTTTAAGCTCAGGAGGATTTCTATCCATTGTCTCAAAAATTGGGTGCAATGCTTTTTTGGAAAACTCTAAGGCTGCGTCAAGCACAAGATCAATAGATTTTTTGTTTCTCCCTCCAAAAGGATCACAAGTCGAGGTTTTATGAGACTCCATAAGTTCATGGAGCGTAAATTTTAGGTTTCTCATATTAATGAATCTGCCAGCCATCTTTTCTTAATCTCCTTAATATATACTGTTCAAGGTAATAAATTGAGTTTCGCCTAAACTGTAGAGACGCACGGCCGTGCGTCTCTACTTAAATATAAAAAAGCTCAACTTATACCAGCTTAGAGTAAGTATATCTATCTCTGCATTATCAATAGGTGGTAAGTCGAGTTTAAATAGCATACCCGCTGAATGATTTGGTTATGCTGTGTCAATCCGTTTTTTCTCCAATGGAAATCATATTGTATTTTTCCAAATTGTATTTTCGGAATATTTTTTGATAGGTTCCATCTTCTCGTATTTTTTTCAAGCCAGAGTTGAAAGCATTGACATTCTCAGGTGTTGTTGATTTTTTACTAAACATCACATGTAATTTATTTTCCTCAACAACGAATAAAGGTTCAACTTTCTCAAATATACCGCTTTTTCTTCCGTCAGTTACTATTCTGGAATATTCTTGAATAAACCCATCAAAACGTTTTGCCAAAAGCTTCTTGTGATTCAGTTCATCGGTCGCTATCTCTTCAACATGCTCTAAGAATTTAGGATTTTTCATCAAACGATAAAACTCATCACCGTATAATGAGGCACGCATTACACCGAATTGGAAAGAACTCCCGATAATATCTTGGAGATTTTTCAATTTATATTTTGAAGATTCTCCTTTTCTTACAAACATTATATAGGTTTCCTTTTGATACGGTTTTGAAAAATAGGCAAATGCTTCACGCTCTGGAGTTTTCATTGCTGATGCCCCGATATGTATTTCGCCCTCCTCAAGCCATTTTAATTGCCGTGACCACGGTGCCTCCCGATATTCCACTGAGTACCCTGAGTTGTTGAAAATATGAGTAACTATTTCAATATCCAGACCAATCAATTGGTTCTTATCATCCTTATAACAGAATGGTTCCCATGACTCCCAACACATAATCAGTTTGATTTTTTCTGCCCCTGAACTTTGAAGAGGAAAACAGAGTATGATTATTATTACAAAAACGGCAAAATTGATAAAAGAAAACTGAACCTTTTTCATAACTATCTACCCTTTTCTTTTAAAAAAAATGTTCCTGTAAATAATTTCGTGCTGCTATGCGGCTAAAAGCAAGTCAGGTTGACTTAAGTTTATTAAAAGTGATGAACCCATCTTAAATTAAATCTATCACCTTCTGTCCTATTTTCTGCTGACGATTCAAAGTAAGCATTGAAAAAGAGATGATCGTTTTGAGAAAAATGATAAACCATTCCAGGTCCAATACCCATAACCTGTTCTCTGCTATCTTCTACATCATTACCACTCATTTGGGTATCGCTTATCTGTTTTAAATAGTAGCCGTTTATACCAAGTCGCATTGTCTTTGGAATAACTTCGTAATCAATTGCAAAATTTGCATGAAATGCCTGCCCTGCCCGAGTATTATCAGCTCTAAGTCCTGTAATTGGGTCTGTATATTTTCTATTTGGCTCGTCATTTTCTCCATTCCAGAGATAATGAAGACGGGTGGAAGCCGTCATTTTAGGGGTAATAAACAAAGTGCCAGCCCAATATGGATTAAAAGAGAAGAATCCACTACCAGAATTTAGCTCTTTATCTCCATCATACTCTCCAGTTGGAAATATCATCTGAAATTCAACCCTGTGCATAAAAATAGGACCGTTTTTCCCCATGATTGGATCCCACTGAAGATATGGACCGACTAAAATATCGCCCATTCCACCACCATCATCTTGTGGAAATGCAGGGTTATTAGTCCTATAATCCATATCAAGCATTACAACAGGAACAATCACATCAAGCCCCCATTTTCCTCCAGCAAAAAGCTCTTTATCTGACTGATAGAGAAATTGGGTAAGACCAATCCAAGCATTTAAAGATTCTTTTGAAACTGGAGGAAGAGCATTATCTCCATTCTGATTTTTAAGCTCTTCTGAACTGTAACTCTGGATATATTGAGAAAAATAGATTCCAGGTCCTGCTGGCGGACCTCCATCAAGAAAACTTGTAAACCCAAGATTTACTGATGGCAGATCATAGGCATAAAGCGATGTTGCTGGTATTAATGATGTTATTGGAATCAATAGTTGTGAAAAAATAGTAGCTACTATTGAAAACAAAAAGACAACCGACATTGTAGAACGTTTCATTGTAAAATCTCCTTTGTAAAAGTTAAAAATCTTTATCTTACCTTGACAAAAAAACCGAAAACTGACAATCTTTGCTTCTATCAAAAGAAACAATGATTGTCATGTTATTTTTTACAAATTTAAAAAGAGTAAAACCTTAAAAATCACATTTATAAATCGTTAAGTTATGAATAAATTTTTCAATGACATTTATAAATCATTAAAAACTATGATTAGCAAATTAGATCAAAAAGGAGATTATTGTGACAGTAAAAATATTCTTAAATGAAGATGAGATTCCAAGACAGTGGTATAATATTGCAGCAGACCTTCCTGGAACTATGAATCCGCCGCTTGGACCTGATGGAAAACCAATATCGCCAGAGATGCTTGCTCCCGTCTTTCCCATGAACCTAATTGAGCAAGAGGTAAGCCAAGAGCGTTGGATTGACATTCCAGAGGGGATTCTTGATCTTTTATATCGCTGGAGACCATCTCCATTAAGGCGTGCGATATATCTTGAACAATACCTTCAAACACCTGCAAAGATATTTTTTAAAGATGAGAGCGTCTCTCCTGCTGGAAGCCACAAACCAAATACTGCCGTTGCTCAAGCGTGGTATAATAAAGAATTTGGAATTAAAAAACTTACAACTGAAACTGGGGCTGGTCAGTGGGGTTGTGCGTTATCTTATGCTTGCCGTCTGCTTAACATGGAGTGCAAGGTCTTTATGGTTAGAATAAGTTTTGACCAAAAACCTTTTAGAAAAACCATGATGGAGACTTGGGGCGGAACCTGCATTGCAAGCCCTTCAAATCAAACTGCTGCTGGTCGTGATATTCTTGCTAAATATCCAGACACACCCGGAAGCCTTGGAATTGCAATCAGCGAAGCAGTTGAAGCAGCAGTAACGGATACAACAGGTCAGACACGTTACGCTTTAGGGAGTGTATTAAACCATGTTATGCTGCACCAGACAATCATTGGTCTTGAAGCAAAAAAACAGCTTGCAAAAGCTGGTATTAAGAAAGTTGATACAGTTATCGGCTGTGCAGGCGGTGGAAGTAACTTTGCTGGTATTGCATTTCCATTTGCACTTGATAAGATAAATGGAGCTGATATTGAGATTATACCAGTAGAACCAGCATCATGCCCAACCCTTACCCGTGGTCCCTATGTTTATGATCATGGTGATGTAGCAAAAATGACACCAATGCTGCCTATGCACTCATTAGGACACGACTTTATTCCAGCACCAATACATGCTGGAGGATTAAGGTACCATGGAATGGCTCCTCTTGTTTCTCATGCTGTTGCCCACGGATTGATGGCTCCAATGGCTCTAAAACAGCTTGAATGTTATGAAGCTGCAATGATATTTGCTAAAACCGAAGGCATGATTGTTGCACCAGAGACAAGCCATGCAGTTGCAGCAACTATTAGAAAGGCATTGCAGGCAAAAGAAGAGGGTAAAGAGAGGGTAATTCTTTTTAATCTTAGCGGTCATGGCTTAATGGATCTAAATGGTTACAGTAAATATATGGCTGGAGAGCTTCAAAATGCTGAACTTTCCCAAAAAGAGCTTGATGACACTTTAGAAAGAAGCGTGAAAGGGAACCCTTTGCCATCTTTGTAAACTTGCTTTCCCTTGACTTATAATTATATTGTTTGTTGTCCCATAAAAATTATGGGTGCATTATGTAAATGTTAAGCAAGATAAAAGGAGAATAAAAAACAAAATGGCAGAATTAAAAGGTAGTGAGACAGAAAAAAATATTTTAAAAGCATTTGCAGGTGAATCTCAGGCAAGAAACCGTTACAGCTACTTTGCAAGCAAAGCAAAAAATGAGGGTTTTGTGCAGATGGCTGATATTTTTGAAGAGACCGCAAATCAAGAGAAAGAACATGCAAAACGTCTCTTTAAATTCCTTGAAACAGGAAGAGAAATTGAGATAACAGCATCATTTCCAGCAGGAACAATTGCGGCAACTAAAGATAATTTAGCTGCATCTGCTGCTGGAGAACATTATGAACATACTATAATGTATCCTGAATTTGCAGCAAAAGCTCGTGAAGAGGGGTTTGATAATATTGCAGATGTCTTTATGGCAATTGCAGTTGCAGAAAAACAGCATGAAAAGAGATTTTTGGATCTAAAAGCTAATATTGAAAATGGCAAAGTGTTTA
Source organism: Desulfamplus sp. (assembly GCA_015232455.1). Lineage (GTDB taxonomy): Bacteria > Desulfobacterota > Desulfobacteria > Desulfobacterales > Desulfobacteraceae > Desulfamplus. The sequence continues at coordinate 379,616 of JADFZQ010000001.1, forward strand.
AACGCACACCTGCTGTTACATGGAGATGCAGAAATTGCGGTTATGTGCATCAAGGCGAAGAAGCTCCAAATGAATGTCCTGCATGTGCTCATGCTCAGGCACACTTTGAGCTTCTTGGCGAAAATTACTAAATATATTTTTCTCTATAGAATTCCTGTAAAATTTGAATTGCTACCTTGAGTTCATTAGATAGTAAGTGGGTTTTGCAGGAGGTCAATTTTAAGCCTATCTGTTAGGATAAACATAAACATAAACCCAAAAAATAAAGATAAAGGAGATACTTTTAATGGCAGAAAAATTTGGAATTTATAAATGTGAAAAATGTGGAAATATTGCAGAAGTTATTCACGCAGCTAAACCACCAATGAGCTGCTGTAATCAACCTATGACTATTCTAACTGAGAATTCAGTTGATGCTGCAAAAGAAAAACACGTTCCAGTTATTGAAAAAATTGAAGGTGGATACCTTGTAAAAGTTGGAAGTGTTGCCCATCCAATGGAAGAGAAACACCTTATTGAGTGGATTGAGCTTAATGCTGATGGTCTTGTTTACAGAAAATTCCTAAAACCCGGTGATGCCCCAGAAGCAAAATTTCTAACTGATGCCCAGAACGTTACTGCAAGAGAGTTCTGCAATCTTCATGGATTTTGGAAAGCGTAACTAACTCTTTATTAAAAAAATTAAAACAATAAAATAGAGCTAAAGCAGTGTATAACCATTGATAGTAGGAATACACTGCTTTTTTATTATGTCCTAAAATGTAATAATCACAAATCCCTTTTTCTGATACTCTGACATACTGACATGACCAGACATATCATCTAAAAGTTTTAACCCTTGACTTACAGCATCATCAAGAGTGCCAAGTTTTTGAGCACACGCTTTACAAACTCCATCAACAAGGTTTGCCTCCAACACTTTTTTCCACAATCCATTTAAGATATTTTCAGGTTTTATAAGTTCAGGCACAAGTTTAACAGATGCACCTTCAAGAATAACTTTTACTTCATCACCTTTTGAGTGCATATCAAGTCCATTCAAAAGAACGTGAATAAAGCACATAGGGTCGCCGTTAAATACAAACAAAGCATTTTTTGACATGTTTTTTACTCTCCAATAATTTTTTGTCCTATTTTCCGACCCATCTCAAAGCACTTTTCAAGAGCTGCTTTATCAGGCACATACTGAATCTTTAAGCCCTCATCAACGATCTCCATACCCATTGCCTGAAACTCCTGATTCAATATTTTAACTGCTTCCCCACTCCAGCCATAAGAGCCAAATGCAGCAGCCATTCTGTTTTTAGGTTTTAAGCCTTTTATATATGTCATAACATCGGAAATTACAGGAAAAATACCGTTATTTAGGGTTGGAGAGCCGACAATCAATGCCTTTGCATCTAAAACTTCAGTCATAATATCACTTCTGTGGCACTTTCTTGTGTTCATAAGTCTAACGCTTACTCCAAGAGACTCTACACCTTTTGCAATCTCTCTTGCCATTTTTGCTGTGCTGTTCCACATTGTGTCAAAGATAACAACAGCTTTTTTACTTAACTCTTGACGACTCCATTTATCATAAGCACTAATAATTTTAGATGGATTATCTCTCCATATTACGCCGTGATCTGGGCATATCATCTTTATTTCAAGACCTGATTCAGTAACGCTTTTTAGAAGTTCTTGAACTCTTGAAGAGTAGTTAAGTAAAATATTTCCATAATATTTTGCAGCGTGAGACATAATTTGCTCACCTATCTCATCATCAAATAAGCAATCACCAGCATAGTGCTGACCAAAAGCATCGCTTGAAAAGAGGATTTTCTCATCTTTTAAGTATGTGAACATGCTGTCAGGCCAGTGAAGCATTTTTGTCTCAATAAATGATAAAGTTCTTTTTCCAATATTCAGCTCACTGCCATTTTCAACACTTTTAAGATTCAAAGGACGTGAAAAGTGGCTTTTAAGGTTTTTCTCTCCCATCTTGGAACATAAGACAGTTTTGTCTTGCCCAATTCTGTGCATAACAGTTGGGATAGCCCCTGAATGATCCATCTCTGTATGGTTGCTTATCACAATATCAATTTTTGATGGGTCTATGATTTTGCTAATGTTATCAAGAAGTTCATCAGCAAACTCTTTCTTAACCGTGTCTATAAGAACGTTCTTCTCATCTAATATTAAGAAGGCATTGTAAGATGTCCCTTCGTAAGTTGAATATCCATGAAAATCACGAATATCCCAATCACGGCATCCAACTGAGTAGATGCCATCTGCAATTTGAACTGGTTTAAACATTATAAATTCTCCTAATACTTAAAAATTTTTTAAATTAAAAAAATCCCTATAAAAAAGTTTATTGTAATTCCTTAAAACTAAACTAACTGCTAAAATTATCTTTCATAGAATATGCCAATTTTTTTCAAATATTTATTATGGCATATTTCTTGATATTCTGTTAAGAATTTAAAGCGTTTCAATATAATGTATTGTAGTTATATTTTCTGCTCATAATTTTAAGCAGACTATGTTTAATTCTTTTTATGAGTCAAGTATTTAAAAGTAGCAACTATCTAAAAATTATTTTTAAGGAGAAATCAAATGAAAATCAACATTGACAAAAATCTTGTAGAATTCACCCCTGAAACAGCAGATGAAAAGGTAAAATTAGAGGCTCTTTGGAGAACAGTTGTTGATTGTGTGAGGTTTAATAAAAAACTTGTGCCAGTAGGACAGTATGTTGCAGCAAAAGACACATTTGCAAGATTTGCGATTGAAGGGCTTGAGGCAGGAACGACTGCATCAAAAGATGCCTACCCAGAAGCCTATGCAGATTCTGATTGCAGATGCTACTGCCAGACATGTAATAAATATGTTGAACTCAAAAAAGGGGATAGAATCCCACCTTGCTGCGGAAAACTTATGGAAGTTCTTGATTGATCTCTTTGGATTAATCTATATTGATTGTTCTTTGATTAACCGAACTAATGAATAAAACTTAGAATCAGATGTGTCTCATTTTCCTACCTATATGAGACACATATATACTCAAATTAGGAAATAAATTGAGCTTTTTTATGACCTTGCTGAGTGTGAAATTTTTAATCTCTATAATTTTGATATTTTTAAAACGGAACTATTTAGAGGAGGAACCGCTATGACAAGCTGGATTTGCGATAAATGTGGTTATAAGCTAAACGCAGATACACCACCAGAAGAGTGTCCATCATGCAAAAACAAGTGTTCTTTTGTTGATAATTCATGTTACACACCAGATTGCACAGGTAAGGGAAACGATCCAAGAATTGGAAACAAATAAAATATCTATTCTCTCAGACTAAGATCGTAGGGACAACTTAAACATCGCCCCTACGGTTTAAAATAACTCTCAAGATTTATTACAGATAAAATAGGTTAGCTTACTATTATCAATAATATATTGTAGGATCAGCTATATTAGCCTCTTTAAATCCTTTTATTCTATGAAGACAACTATCGCAATGCCCGCATGACCTTCCATTATAATCAGGGTCATAGCAACTCAACGTTATAGAGTAATCAACACCAAGTTCAGCCCCTTTAAGAATAATATCCGACTTTGACATATAAATAAGAGGAGTTCTAATTTTTATCTTAATCTCTTCTGTAACTCCAGTTTTTGTGGCAAGGTTTGCCATTTTTTCAAATGCTTCTATGTATTCAGGACGGCAATCAGGGTATCCACTGTAATCAACCGCTGTAACTCCAATAAAAATTGTTTCTGCTTTTACAACTTCTGCCCATGCAAGAGCGTATGAGAGCAAAATCGTATTGCGTGCAGGAACGTATGTAATTGGGATTTCATCTTTAGAAAGCTCTTCAACACTTTCATGTTTTGGCACATCAATTGAATCTGTAAGTGCAGAACCTCCAAAACTTCTAAGATCAATGTTGGCAATTAGATGTCTTTTAACATTAAAAAATTGTGCAACTTTTTGGGCAGCAACAAGCTCAGCATGGTGTCGCTGACCATATCTGAAGCTCAAACTGTAAATCTCATACCCTTCTGATTTTGCAATTGCCATTGTAGTTGTGGAATCTATTCCTCCACTTGATAGAACTACGGCTCTTTTACTTGCACTGTTTATATTATTTTCTAAGTTGTTGCTAGCTAAATTATCTAAACTTTGTTCTATATTCATACTATTTTATCACCTAACTCTTAATAATTTTTAAACCCCTCGTTTGTCTGGATGCCATATTATTTTATGAAGTTGCATTGATAACCTTGCTGATATTTTATCATTGAGCATCCATTTTGCAAGCTCTTCTGGTGTAATTGAATTTGATTGATTTACATTTTCTTCTGATTTATCAAGAGCTTGCAATGATTCATTAGCGTATGAACTTATTTTGTTTGTATATTGGACAGGTGAAAGATGAATACGTGATGGATTGATTTTTATTAAATTGGTATTGGTAATTATACCTTTTGCAAACTCATAATCATTTCTATCCGCAATCACAAATTTAACCTCATCTTTTTTACCAAGAATATCAATATTACTTAAAAGATTTCTTTTAGATTCGCCACTTGAAGGGCATTTAATATCAACTATACGAATAGAGTTATCTGTAATTGTGTCAATACTAATAGAGCCGTTAGTCTCAACAAGAACTTGATAACCATTATTTATCAAAGTATCAATCAAAATTGGAGTCTCTTTCTGAATAAGAGGTTCTCCACCTGTTATTTCAACCAAATTGCAGCCAAAACTCTCAACTTTATTGGTGATCTCCTTGATCTCCATTTGCGTTCCAAAATCATTCTCTTTTGCGTAAAGTGTGTCGCACCATCTGCAATTGAGGTTACAACCCATAAGCCGAACAAATACACATGGTAATCCCGCAAAGGTAGATTCGCCTTGAATACTGTAGAATATTTCACATATATTTAGAGTCATTTCTTTAGATTGCTCTTTTTGCTATTTTAAGATTTGACAACTTCTAAGAAGTTGTCAAATCTATATTATGCTTCAAATAGATACTTAAATTTAAAAAATCAAGCCTTTTTCTGCTTTGCCTTTTCTTCGTCTCTCAATGTCCTTCTAAGCACCTTCCCAACATTAGATACAGGAATATCATCCCTAAATTCAATGATTCTTGGACGTTTATATCCTGCCATGTTCTCTTTGCAAAATTTATCCATCTCTTCTACAGTTACGTTAGAACCAGATTTTAGTTTAATAAATGCTTTAACTTTTTCACCACTTCTTTCGTCAGGAAGTCCAACTACAGCCACAAGCTCAACAGCAGGATGTTTATAGATAGTATCTTCAACATCTCTTGGATATACATTAAAACCGCTGACGATTATCATATCTTTTTTGCGATCAGTTATTGTTATATAACCATCTTTATCGATATTACCAATATCGCCTGTGAGAAAATATCTTTTTCCATCAATCTCTCTAAAGACTTCGTTATTAGCATCAGGGCGTTTCCAGTATCCCTTCATAACTTGAGGTCCACACACTGCAATTTCGCCATCTTCGCCACGGGGCAACTCTTTTAAGCCAGTTTCAAGATCAACTATTTTAACGTCAGTTCCCGGAATCGGAAAGCCAATAGAGCCGATCTTTCGAGTCTCTTTAAAAGGAGGATTAGAACAGACAGCGGGGGCAGTCTCTGTTAATCCATAAGCTTCAAATATTATTGCACCTGTTTTTGCCTCAAATTGACGACAAACCTCAGGGGGAAGCGGAGCCCCACCAGAAAGACACGCCATAATAGAAGTTATGTCAAATTTATCGATAAGAGGGTGGTTAGTGAAGGCCACAAAAATTGTTGGCACTGCGGTCATAAATGTGGGTTTATGTTTTTGGACAACCTTTAACACCTCCGTAAAAGGAGGATTGCCAGCTCTTGGATCTGGAATACAGATAAGGCGACTACCTGTTTTTGCAGCAAGAAGAAGGGTGCTGTTTATTCCAAAAACATGATACCAAGGCAAGACTCCAAGAAAAGTATGGAAACCACCACAACGTAGTTTTTCAGGCTTGTTGCCTTTTTCATGGACAATTCTAAAGTACTCAACAGCAGCTTCAAGGTCATAAGTAAAGTTGGTATGCGTTAGTTCCGCTCCTTTTGGAACTCCTGTAGTTCCGCCAGTGTAAAGCATGACCGCTGTATCTTTTTGAGGATTTATATTAATTTGAGGTGGAGTTGGAGCAGATGATGCAACAATATCATCAAACATAAAATGACCTTTTTCATGATTCTCTGCTTTTGGAATTTTACCCAAAAGACCACCAATAAGCCCTTTTACCTTTGGAAGGTAAGATTTGATATTGCAGATAACTACGCTTTTGACATCAGTATCTTTGATGGCTTCAACCGTACTCTTATAAAATACAGGGTGATCCATGCAAAATACCATCTTTGCACCAGAATCAGATAACTGATGATTTAACTCTTTTGGAGTATAAACAGGATTGCAGTTTACACACACAGCTCCAGCTTTTAGAATACCAAAGAAGACTTCAGGAAAATGGGGAAGATTTGGAAGAAAAATAGCAACTTTATCTCCTTGCTTGATTCCCTGTCGAGCTAAGAAATTTGCAATTCTGTCTGCTGTATCTTTAACTTGAGCAAAGGTTCTTTTGGCATCATTAAATATTGTATATACCTTATCAGGATATTTACGAGCAGAGTTATCAAGAAGATCGGTTAATGGATATAGATAATCATGGACATCGTGTGCTACGCCTTCTGGCCAAAAAGGTGTTTCCCATTTTTTTAAACTCATTACTTTACTCTCCTTAGAAATGTTAATGTTATTTAACTTATTTTGTTTATCTAAATTGTTTTATTACGGTTTCTTTAAAAAATTTTCAAATATATCAATAATCGAATTTGCCTCATCTTTAAACTCTTTTATTGGAATTTTCTTTTCCCTCTCTTGAAGATTTAAGTGATGAACCATCTGTCTAAGTTTTAAATATCCTTTTTTAAGCTCTTCTGACTCTTGTGGTTTAAGAATTTTTTCATTTGCAAGGGTCTCAAGAAGACGAACATTATCTGTCCATTTTGTCAAACTTCTATGTTCTGACGCATATTGAAGCACGAGGTATTGAACTAAAAATTCAATATCAATAATACCGCCTCTACCTTGCTTTAGATCAAACAGGTCTGAATCAGATTTAAAGGAGTCTCTACTCAAGCTATTAATATTATCCAAGTTGTTAGTCTTACCCAAGTTATTTGCCTTACCAAAGCTAACGCTATCAGCCTTACCTAAGTCATTAGAATCTTTACTGGTCTTAAAATGCTCTTTTCTCATTCTCTCACGCATCTGACTCACCTCTTTTTTTAACAACTCTGGTGAGCGTTCTATGCAGAGAATACTCTCTCTTATAGCGTTAAATTGCTCTTGAAGTAGTGGATCGCCTCCAATTGGTCTTGCTCTTATAATTGCCTGATGTTCCCATGTCCATGCCTCATTTTTGATATAGTCGTGGAATGCGTCAATGTGGCTCACAATCATACCAGCTTGACCATTAGGTCTAAGACGCATATCAGCATCGTAAAGTTTTCCAGCCTGAGTATTCAAAGTCAAAGCACTGATTATTCGTTGTCCTAAAAAGGTATAAAATCGTATATTTTCAATACTTCTTGGACCACCTTCTGTATATCCATCGTAACTTGAATGGATAAAAACCATATCAAGGTCAGATTTATAGCCAAGCTCAATCCCGCCAAGTTTTCCGTAGGCAATTGCAGCAAACCCTGGTGAATAGAATTTAGAACAAGTTGAAGCAGAGTATGTAGTTGATAGAGGAGATTCAGAAGGATAGAATTTTATTTTATTAGATAAATAGTTTGATTTAATATTTTTATTAATATCATTAGATAAGTTATTCAATTTATCACTATCAGATAAGCATTCAGACTCTTTGTCAGAATTAATATCTGAAAGTTTGTTTAAATTAAGACCTGATGGCACACCATATTTTTGAACAGTATGATTCCATGATATTTCAATCACTTTATTCATAACTGTCTCTGCAATCTCTGTTAAACGGTCACTCACCTTCATAAGAGGGTAGTTTCCACTTAAATCTGCAGCAGCAACTCTTAAGACCATTACCTGCTTAAAAATGCACAACTCTTCTAATTGAAACTCAAAATCTTCAACTGGAATATGAGCCATACGCCGTTCAATCTCTTTTTCCATCTCAGCTCTATCTGGGGGTGTATAAAGGGTAGAAGGGGCAAGAAGCTCGTCAAGCAATGCTGGGTGAAGAGATAAGAATGAGATAACCCAAGGACTTTTAGCTGCAAGATTGACAAGATTATCAAGGGCTTGGGGCTTTTCAATTAAAAGAGATAGATAACACGTTCGTCTCTCGATTGTAATTATAAGATCAATGAGCCGTTTAAGAACAGTCTCTGGATTTGAGGCTATACATTCGCTCGTTTCTATTTCCAAAATTTCTCTGTCCAAATTGACCTGTTTGCTCGAATCAACTTCTCTATTTTGTGTGCAAAAAGAATCTTTTGCCTGACTAACCTTTTGAACAAGAAGAGGGATCAATCGATCCAACCTTCTTCTACCAATTGTGGTCAACTTTTTTGTATTTTGGTGTTCTGCAAGGTTTTTTAAGATATTAGTAAAAACTTGATGGTTTTCAAAACCTGAAATTTTATACTCTGCTGCGTCAAATTGTGGATCATTGATATTTTGCCAAATATATTTTAGATCATCAATTTCATCTTCAGTTTTACAATCATCTTGTTCATTTGGTTTTAGATTGTTATCTTGTTTGCTATTGTTGTTTAGTTTGCCGCTGCTATCTTGTTTTTCAGCGTTATCTGATGCAAAGAGATTGCGGAAATGGTCATGCACTTTTGACATATAACCATTTAAAACTTCATAAAAATCAGCATAAATAAAATTCTTACCAAATCCCATTGAAAGGGCAAGCCTCAATTTCTCATCATCTTTTTCAGGCAGATCATGGGTCTGACGGTCGTTATATTCTTGCAATCTGTGCTCAACTTTACGAAGAAAACAGTAGGCTTCAGTAAGTTCCTCACAAGTTTTTGCATCAATACAGTTACGCTGAACAAGTAATTCAAGGACTTTAAGAATTTTACGTTCCTGAAATTCAGGCTCAACCCCACCTCTTATTAACTGAAACACCTGACCAAAAAACTCAATTTCGCGTATTCCACCAGCACCAAGTTTAATGTTGTTTTTAAATCTCTTATCTTTTACTTGAAGCGATATTCGCTTTTTCATATCTCTTAACGATTCAAAAGAGCCATAATCAAAATATCTTCTGTAAATAAAGGGGTTTAGAATTTTAAGAAGAGCGTAACCAGCATCAATATCTCCAGCAATTGGGCGAGCTTTAATCAATGCGTAGCGTTCCCAATCACGTCCTTGTGTCTGATAATACTCCTCCATTGTGTAAAAACTCATTGCAATAGGACCATTTGCTCCAAATGGACGAAGTCGTGTATCAACACGAAAAAGCATTGAGCTACTACATTGATTTGAATTGATCGTAGTTGAACTAACTGTAGATGAATCAAACACCTTTAAGAAATTTTTGCACATTTTTGTGAAAAATTCTCCTGTGGTATTGATATTATTTATTCTTTTATCGCCCGATAGTTTTTCGTTGGATAATTTCGCATTGCCGTTGTCTGATTTATTAAAGGAATTACAATCAAACTCTACATCTTCAGGATAGGCAAAAATAAGGTCTATGTCAGATGAAAAATTCAACTCTTGAGCACCAAGTTTGCCCATACCAAGAACTATAGGTTTCTGAATATTGCCTTGACTATCAATAGGTGTTCCGTATATGAAACAAAGTTTATCATAGATAAAAGTGATTACTTTGTCAACAAATGCCTCAGCAAGGTTAGATAAATCTTTTAAGGTCTGTTCAAGAGAGACTTTCCCAACAATATCTTGCCACGCAATTCTTACCATCTCACGTTCTCTAATTCTGCCAAGCACCTCTTTTAATGTAGCGTCATCAAGTTTTATCAGGAGATCATTATTTATGATGGGATTTTCATTTATTAGAGGCTTATCATTTCCCTGAGCATTATTATTTATCAGGGTATTGTCAGTTGTTTTAATTATCTGAGTTTGAATCTGCTCATCAATTTTTAGCTTATATTCACCATCAAAATATGATCGTTCAAGATCGCCTGATTCAATCAAATCAATAAGTAATGCTGGATTTTTTATTAAAGAAGAAGCCACAAAATCGCTAAATAATACAACTTTGTTAAGCTCTTCAGTTAAAAAGTGATATTTTGAAGGCAGTGTTAATTTGTTTATCTCAATTGCCTTTTCAAACTCCTCCAATCTGCTTTTTATCTGAGATTTAAAATTGTTCACTATATTTTTATTATCCATCTTGTCCTATCAAAATCATTAATTCCATGAAAATCATTAAAATATGCTATGTCATTTATAGAGCTTAGAATGCCCCAATAAACTTTCTAAATCCTGAAACAGATTGCTCTTTTGAATATACGGAAGATTGTGTTCGATCTGAAATACGGCTGCCTGATGAAAATTTGCCGTTTTCTAAATAGTATAGAGACTCCATTAAAGATGTTTCATTTGGATCTCCAATTTCTGAAGTTAAGTCATCAGAAATTTTATAATCTGGTTCAATGCCCTTGAAATATCCACCTTTGCCTTCATCATTAATAGTTTCAAAAGTTATTGGTTGAAGCACCTTATCACAAAAAAACTGGCTCGACATTCCAACAGGTTTTCCACAAGTAGTATTACCAACTGTTATAACATCTAAAAACGGATTAAGCCCGTTTATCACCAATTCACTGGCTGAACAAGTTGAAGAGCCAGTTATGACAATGATTCTTGAAAGGTTAAGTGAGTCAGTCTTTTTACTAAAAGTGTAGTTGAAATCTTGATCTCTATGCTTTTTGTTATATTTTACAGCCGCAAATATTTTCCCGTCTGTATCATCTCCTGATACAAGTGAAGCCAAATGAGCAGCTATGGATACTAAGCCGCCCGTGTTATATCTTAAATCAAGAATAAGTTCTGCAACATTATTTTGCTTAAAATATTTGAAGACATTCTCTAACTCATCTTCAGAAGTTTGCAAAAAATTCATAAAAACCAAATAACCTATTTTTTTATTATCTACATTAAAGGTGTCGTAATGGAAAACGGTTTTAATCTTAACTTTCTCCTTGAGTAACGACATTTCAACTATATTTCCTTCCAAATCCTCAAGTTGCAAATTAACAACAACTCCGACTCTATCTTCTCCATATATCTCGTTCCAAAGATTATTATTTTGAATCTCATCAACACTTTTGCCATTAACTATAAGAAGTTTCCATCCTCTTTTTACCCCTGCTCGATCTGCTGAGGATTTAGGATAGACATGGCTTATCCTTAAATTACCTTTATCATCATATTTGGTACCATAACCTATGCCTATATATTTACCTTCTTCAAAAAGAGATGAGTAAGAGTTCTTATTTGTTATATAGCTCCATTTATCTAATTTTTTGTATTTGATAGCTTCAAGGAGAGTCTCTGGCGAGGAGTATTTTTTAGAGTCAATCTTAGGCAGCTTATCATACCAGTAGTAAATATCCTTCATGCGATTATATAACCAAAGGTTTTGGTCAACAGCAGAGCAATCAGGGATATACTCATCAAATGAGTTTACTTTTAATCTAACATCGTTATCATCACTCTCAAGATTTAGAGTCATTTTAATAAGCTTGATTGCTCCAGTGTTGTCCTCCTGACGCACTGATGGAAGCTGCATTATATTGCTTTTAAAATCAAACGATGGTCGAAAGTTTGAAAGTGATATTTTGTTGAAAATATCGTGCCAAGAAAAAAATTTTTCAGGTGATTGGAAAATCTCAGCTTCAACTAAATTAAATGAAATTGGTTCTAAGCCGTTACTCTTTAAAGAGGCTCTGTATGCTCCAGATAGACCACCTGCATTCAAAACATCTAACCGAGAGATATTTAAACTACCTGAATCTGATTTATACACAGGTTGTTGCTCTGCTAAATTGACGATCTCAAAATTGTCAAACCACGGTTTTGCATCATCTTCTGATACAAGACCCACAGAACCGCCAAAATGGTTGTCAAGTTTAAGAAATTCAACCTCACTGTAATTAATGAGAAATCGAAAGAGGTTGCCTTGCTTAAGAATAGTTATCCTGTCATTTTTTCCAGTTATTGCTCCTGATTTGATATATCCAGTATAAAATTCCCATTTTCCCTTTTTTAGAGCATCTACACGATAGTATCCATTAAGGTTAATCCAGAATAGTACAATATCAGTTTGGTTATTGGTATCTTGCTGACCGCAAACATACAATCCATAGAATTTATTATCTGGCATTTTTTCACAATTTACGATTACAGATACTGTAAATTCATAAAAATAATTGGATTGATTAAGAGCTGGTGCCCAACCTCCGGGATTCTCTCCACCATTCCAACCAAACCATGTATAATAATACTTTTGAGGGTTTGGATTGTCATAGCGAATTGCACCTTCAGATATTATCCAATTACCAGATGATTTGAATCCCACTGTTGAGCTTTCTGAATTAAATCCTTCAAATATATATGCTGTAGAATATTCGGCAATTAGACAATAGAGAAGCATAAAAACTGTTGTAAAAATAAATACTCTCTTCATAATCTCTCTTTGCTTTACCACTAAATTATCAGATGTATTTTGAATTTGATAATGTGTTTTTATGGCAACAGAACTTGAATATCTACTGCAATTGGGCATAAACTAAGCTTTATATATCTTCGAGTAGAGACGCACGTATCTACGTCTCTATTGTTCCGTAAACCTCAATTGATGACTTTTCAGAGTATACAAGTCGATGAATGTTAAACTTGATCCGCAGTTGACAGGAATAGGGTTTAGCTAAAGCGGGTTAGAGTATATTTACATACTCTAATTTTTAATAAACTGCTCTTTTGCGGTTACTTCACTTTTAACGCGATTTAATGTCTCAGTTAGAGTGGCAATTACATTTTCTCTTATATCGCCTGCTACAGCAATATACATAACATCATCACCAACATTTAGTGGTCTATTTTCCTCAATCTCAACTATAACTTCGATAATACCTGGTTTTGACTTCTGCTCTTGAATGATCTCTTCAAGTTTCTCATAGTTGACAGTTACAGATAGCCCTGTAACCTCTTGCCCATCTCTTGTAGTCTTACGAACAACGCCGTTGTGGTATAAAACCATGCCTACTTTAGAGTAATCAGGATGTGCTTTAATTCTATTTTTTAACTTATCTAAACTCATTATATAACCTTTTATGTTTCTAATTTACTCTGTTTTCTAACTACTATGACTTATTAATATTATTTTAGCATATTTTTATTTATTTAAAATATTATACGGTTCAAGGTCATAAACTGAGCCTATCTAAACTGTAGAGACGCACGGCTGTGCGTCTCTACTTAAATATAAAAAGCTCATTTTATGCCCATTTAGAGTATATTTGTCCATGTTCCACCAACTGCTCTATATAACGCAATACGATCCTTAAATAGTGATGATTTCTGTTCCAAGAGATTCATCTCTAAATTTTGAACATTTAGCTCTTCTGTTACTACCTGAATAAATGAATCTATCCCTTTTATATACCGATTACGAGCCTCCCCCAATGCAAGCTGTGCAGCGACAAGTTCTGCTTTTAATAGGTCAATCCATTTAACTCGATATTGTTCAGATGTAATGCTATTTTCAACCTCTATAATAGCATTGAACACTGTTTTTTTATATATATAAAGCCGCTCTTCCATAACTGCTGAAGCCAAGTCAATAGCAGCTTTATTTTTACCACCGTCAAACAGTGTAGCATTAATGTTAGAAGCAATTGAAAATATCCAATTTTTCAAAATAGTTTCAAGAGTAGTGTGCTGAAAAAGAAAACTTCCGTTAAGGTTAAGCGATGGTAATTTATCAATCTTTGCTTGAGAAACTGCCCATTCTGATGCGGTTAATCTTGATTCCGCACTCTTAATATCTGGTCTATTGAAAAGAAGTGCTGCTGGAATACCAATTTGCGGCATTGGGTTAATCTCTCCAAGAGTTGGGGTTTTTATAGTTATCCCTTTAGGCGATGGCTTTCCAGATAAGAGTGCAATTGCATTTAAAAGATTACTCTCTCTTATTTCAAGCGGTGCTATTTTAGCACGACTTCTTGCAACTACCTCACGCTGCTGCAAGACATCTAACGCAGTTGACATTGAGTTTTGAAATCTAATCTCTAAAAGCTCAAGTAGCATAGAGTTGATCTCTATCTGTTTTTTTACAAGTGCTATCTCCTCTCTAATTGTTATGAGCTCAACCCAACTATTTGCAACTTCAGCAGCTACAGATATTTTGGCTGTTTCAAGATCAAAACTTGCTGCAACTGTTTTGTTCTCATATTCTAAATTCTTAGCATTGATCTTCCCCCAAAGATCAACTTCGTAAGATGCCAAAGGTCCTGCAGAAAAGCTGTTATATGATTCTGACGAGCTACCAATATCGGAGATATTGGCTGACCCAGAACTTGTTGAATTTTGAATAGCTTTATGTCCAACAGAAGCATTAAGGTTTATTGATGGGAAAGTGTAGCTGCGTTGGCTATTTTCTAGGGCTTTTGCCTGCTTAAGCTTTGCCCACGCCTCTTTTAAACTAAAGTTAGTTCCTATTGCATTTTCAATAAGAGAGTTGAGTTCACTATTGCCAAAGCTCTCCCACCATTTACCTTTTAAGTTGTTATCTATATATTTTTTGGAAAGAGTTTTTTTACCATCAATATTATCACTATAATTGCCAATATTATTTTGGACACTGTAGTAAGAGTCTGGAATTATAAGTTGTTTATTAATACTTTCAGGAGGCTGGGGGATAATATTTCTACAACTGCTTGTAAATATAGGAATAGTTATCAATATAATAAAAAAAATATGGACGACCGACAGATCGCCCACACTCTTATATAAAAATTTCATTCTGCAGTATCCGGCAATATCAATTTTCGTTTGCTGCAAGGAAATCATCATACATAGTTTCTAATCCAAGTTTGTGCTTTGACTCTTCTTGTGCAAGAATGTTAAGAATTTTTATAACTTCATTATTATCTGTCTTAGTTGCAAGGTCTTTGTAGAGTTTTACAGCCATCTCTTCACGTTTCATAGCAATTCTTAAAATATCTTGCATAAACATTCCCTCTTTGTATTCTGTATCAACAAGATAGTCGCTAATCTTAAGATCAGGTATAGCTTTGAGTTCATATTCATTAACTTTGCTTTTATCACTGCTTAAACCTGATAGCAGATCAGCATGCTTTTGCTCCTCTTTTGCAAAACTTATAAAAGTTTCTTTTACAGATTTAAAATTCTCTTTATTGCTTAGGTCTGTGTAAAATTTAACAGCCTCATTCTCTTTTTCGATTGCATAGGCAAGAATATCGTCAACAGATTTAAAATTCATAACTTATCTCCTTAAAGTTTAATTTATTTTGGTTGTATTACTCTATTATAGTTCAATTTGCTTTATTTATACTCCAAACGGTAATAAACTTAGTTTTTATATATGTAAAACTCAAGCTATGACCGACTACAGTATAGTTGTTATTAAATCTCCTCACCGTCCATAGTAAGCAAGTCATCGCTGTTATAATTATGGCGTCTTTCTATTCTCTTTACTCGTCTCTCAAGGGTGAGCAGATATTTCTCCATCATCTCTATATACTCTGCAAAGGCACAAGTAATGCCTAAATCTTTTGTTCTTGCTTTTAATCTTTTTTTCAGTTCAGCAGGGTTTTCTGCTTCTCGCTCTTCCAGTGTTGGCATGAAAACTTCTCTCCAAATATTATCCCTCTTTTATAAAAGGGGTTAGGGGTGAGGCTTAAAGTAATCTAAACAAAGTAGAAATAAATAAATTCATAGGAATGGATATAAGGAATGGCTATAAAAAATCAAGCAAAAAATTTGTCATATAAACATTTGTCAATTTTCTTTCACTTAAAGTTCAATGTAAGATAAAACTTAAAATCAAAGATTGCCCGTTAACAAAAAAAATGATAATTTTTTTTAACTTAAAAATATTATTAAAATAATTTTTACATCAAAACAATAAGTATCTTTTATAGTATGCAATACAAATTATTATTTTTAATATATAAACCTCACGGAGTGTAACCGATAATGAAACAAAAAATTATTTTTGACGCTGAAGATATGGAAAGGGCACTCACAAGAATGTCCTATGAAATTATAGAGGCACACAGAGGTGTAAAGAATCTTGCTTTAGCTGGAATTCTTACCAGAGGAGACTTTATTGCTAAGAGAATTCAGAAAAAAATTGAACAAATAGAAGGCGAGTTGATTCCAGTAGGGGCAATGGATATAAATCTTTATAGAGATGATTGGACAAAAATAAGCCACCAGCCCATTGTTCGCCCTTCTAAAATATCGTTTTCTGTTGATAACAAAAAGATAATTCTTGTTGATGATGTCCTTTTTACAGGAAGAACGATAAGAGCTGCAATGGACGCATTAATGGATTTTGGCAGACCGTCAATTATTGAACTTGCAGTCCTTGTTGATAGAGGACACAGAGAGCTTCCTATTCAAGCGGATTATAAAGGCATATCTGTAGATACGCGACATGCGGAAACAGTAAATGTATCCTTAGTAGAGTGGGATGGTAAGGACAGTGTTTTTATTGAACAAGAAGATTAGCTTTATATTTCATACTGGAATAATTTTAGCCTTTTATATATAAAAAACTAAAATTATGACCCTGAAAGCTATAATAGAGTAAATTATTGATACTAATATTTATATAGGAATATATCTAAATGGGAATAGTTCCGCATAAACAACAGACACCAGTAAATCTTAAGGTTGCAATAATTTCAGTATCAACAACACGAGGAATTAGTGAAGATAAAAGTGGGGCATGGATAAAACAGCAAGTTAAAAAAGAGGGGCATGAACCAGTTGTTCACCATGTAGTAACAGATGATATAAGTGCAATTCAATCAATGGTGAAGCATGTTGTTGAGAAGATAACTCCAGATGTAATATTAATGTCTGGAGGAACAGGGATAAGTCCAAAAGATGTAACCATTGAGGCACTAACTCCAATGTTTGAGAAGACATTAACATCATTTGGCGTTCTTTTTGCTCAACTGAGTTTTGATGAGATTGACTCTGCTGCTATTATGTCAAGAGCTACAGCGGGAATCATTGGGCAAACGGTTGTTTTTTGTATGCCAGGAAGCCTAAATGGTTGTAAATTAGCTTGTAATAATCTTATCTTTCCAGAACTTGGTCATATTATAAAACATATTAGAGAATAAAATATCACAGGAATTTAAAAAAAATATGGAAGAACTTAACAAATTTATTGAAGATTGGCAGGATACAGAAAGCAACATCAAAAAAATATTTACTGAGATCATGGAGCATCTTAAATCAATGGAGGGTGTATCGCTTTCATTTAATGCAAGAAAGGGGGTTAGTTACTCTCTTAGACCAAAACACAATAACCAGAAAGAGAGAACTCTTTTTGCAATGGTTGATATTATTGATGATAACCCAGAACAAAGATGGCTCTCTACCTGTTTTTATGGTGATATGATAACTGATCCTGATGAGAGAGGAGACCTTATACCAGGTGGATTACTTGGCTCTGATGGTTACTGCTTTGATATTGAAGAGTATGATGAATTGACTGTTGAATATATCAAAGCAAGGCTTGATGAGGCATGTAAAAATGCTTCTAAATCATAATAATGGAGCTAAAATAGATACGCCAAGTATTGATTACGCAGGAATTTATATACATATCCCTTTTTGTATCAGAAAATGCCCCTATTGCGATTTCTATTCAATTACAGATACTTCCCTAAAAAATAGATTTATTAAAGCCCTATTAAAAGAGATTACTCTACGCTCTAATAACGATCTTATTGTGGATACAATCTACTTTGGAGGCGGAACACCATCTATTCTCAACTGTGAAGATGTTGAAAGGATAATAGAGGCAATTTCCAAAAGTTTTCATCTTATAGATAATGAGTTTATACACAAGGGTGAAAACAATATATCTAAAGATAAAAACGAAAATTTAACCCAATATCAAAATCTAAACATCAGCGAACACTCTGATATAAATAGCAATCTTAAGATCACAATGGAGGTAAACCCATGCACTGTAAAAGATGGGTATCTAAGAGATATAAGGGGAGTTGGGATCAA
The DNA here is from genome assembly GCA_015232455.1 of Desulfamplus sp. Classification (GTDB taxonomy): domain Bacteria; phylum Desulfobacterota; class Desulfobacteria; order Desulfobacterales; family Desulfobacteraceae; genus Desulfamplus. Next base: position 397,929 of record JADFZQ010000001.1, read on the forward strand.
TCGTTTGAGTATTGGTGTTCAATCATTTCAAGATGATAAATTAAATTTTCTTAACAGAGTTCACTCTGCTGATAAGGCTCGTCAAACTATTTTATCAGCAAGAGAGGCTGGGTTTGAAGATATTGGAATAGACCTTATATATGGTCTGCCAGATGAGACAGAAAATATCTGGTTAAATGATCTTAATGCAGCTTATGAATATCGCCCAGAACATCTCTCCTGCTACATGTTAAGCTATGAGCATGATACACCTATGTTTTTAGCTTACGAAAAGGGCAATATAAAACCTCTTGATGACGAAACGGTAGCTTCTCTTTTCAAACTAACATCTAACTATCTTGTATCTAAAGGATTTGATCATTACGAAATATCAAATTTTGCAGCATTTCCTAAATATCAATCTAAGCACAATAAAAAATATTGGGAGATGGTTCCATATCTTGGTTTTGGACCTTCAGCCCATTCATATTGCTGTGAAACACCTATCCAACAAAAACGATTCTGGAATATTAAAGATGTTAATAAATATATATCTATGCTTGAACAAAGTAACTCTCCAATTGCTGAAATAGAATATCTGACAAAAGAGCAACAACTCATTGAGCTTATAATGGTAGGTCTTAGAACTGAGAAAGGCATAGATATTAAATTGTTTGAGAAACTATACAGAGCTAACACAACACCTGATAACTCTGTCTCTCAATTCAAACTTATATTTAAAAACGTGTTAGATAAGATTGAAGCTAAATCACTTGGTAGGATAGAGCAAGAAAGAGTCAAATTGACAATTGAAGGTTGGCTATTTCTTGATACTATTATTAAATGGTTTGTAGATGCACTTGAAGGTTATACTATTCAAGGTCATAAATCGAGTTCTGCCTAGACTGTAGATACGCACGGCCGTGCGTATCTACTTAAATATAAAAGCTCAATTAATACCCGCTTAGAGTATATATATACCCAATTTATGACCGAGAGTAATACTATAATTTTGAACTCATGTATCTTACGCCATTGGTGAAAATTCTCATTCCAGGTGTAATATCTTTATCTGTTATAGAGCTATAGTTATTTGAATCATTTAGCTCTTTTGGACTTCTTTTTAGCTCTTCAATTTTTTTTGTCCAATTAGGGTGATTTGTGTAATGGTTATATGCTTCTGGGTGTGGCATAAGCCCAAAAATATGCCCTGTTGAATCGCAGATACCAGCAATATCATAAATAGAGCCGTTTGGATTCATAGGAAATCTTTGCATTGCAGGCTCAATCTCTGGATTTTCTCCTTTTATATTTGCATACCTCAAAACTACCTGATTATTTGCAATTAGCTTATCAATAACAGAGGCATCTGCAACAAATTTTCCTTGTGCATGGCGTATCGGAAGCTCAAAATAGTTTAGAGTTTTTTCTCTATCTGAGCTATCTGCTTTAATCGTTTGAGAGCTAAACTCTTTTGTAAAAACGCATGGACTATTTTGATTCACAGCCAAACTCACCCATTGATCTCTAAAATTTCCGCTGTCGTTCCAAGTTAGGGCAACGGAACGGGTCTTATAATCTCTTTCAATTCCCGGTAAAAGCCCAAGATTTACAAGAGTTTGAAAACCATTGCATATACCAATTACAAGTTTACCTTGATTCACAAATTCAAGAATCTTATCTCCAATATGGTTTTTAAGTTTCAGTGCCTGAATAACGCCAGCACCGTGATCATCTCCCCAACTAAATCCTCCACCAAAGGCAAGGATATGAAAATCATCAAGAGCTACTTTTCCGCTAATAAGGCTGTTTATATGCACTCTTTGAGCCTCTGCCCCTGCAAACTCAAACGCATGTGCAGTTTCAATGTCGCAGTTCAAACCAAATCCAGTTAAGACAAGGGCTTTTACTTTCTTATTATCTTTCATATTAATTTTATCAAGCTCATCTTTATTCATCATAAATTTTGGAGCATAAGATCGCTATCTATGTCAGAATAGCTTATAGATGCTCCTCTCCTTTTATCTGTTTGTAGTTATAGCAGAAATATAGTTGTAAAAACACTGTAACTAACTTCTTGGGAAATTATATTTTATATTACTCTTTATTTTGCTGTATATCAAAATTTTATCACTTATCTATGCTTTTTTTCTTAACAAAGAGTATCGATAATTAGGCTCTTAAGAACTATTCTCTTGATATTGAGAAAATTCAGAAGTATCTTATAACATTTGTCAATAAAGATAAATTAACAAATTGATAACTTTACAAGGAGAAAAAAATGAACAAGTGCTACTCCTTCAATCTTATGAAAATCGTAATTATATCTTTTATGATTTCATGCCGTATCTGTTTAGCCTCTGAACTACCTAATTACATTCCAGATAATCTTAAACCTTGGAAAGATTGGGTGTTACACAACAAGGAAAACGAGCTTGAGTGTATTCCACACTTTAATAATCCAGAAGCTCTTGAATGTGCATTTCCAACCTCTATTACTCTTAATTTGAACAGCAAAGGTGGTGAATTTATCCAAGAGTGGGAAATATACCATGAATCATATATTCATCTTCCGGGCAATAGCTCAAATTGGGTATATGATGTTATGGTAAAGAGAGATATTATGGTTAACCAAGACGTTATGGTAAAGAGAGATACTCTTGATAACCAAGAGGTTATATTAAAGCGATATGATATTGCAAACCAAGATAGTATTGCAGAACAAGACACTACGTTAAATAGTGGTGATAGATCAAATTCTCTTCCTGCTCTGGTAATTCAAAGCAGCGACTCTTATGGCAATATAGTTCCGTCAGTAAAACTATCTAAAGGCAGATACAAGGTTGCAGGTAGATTTGTCTGGCAAAAACAGCCTGAATATATACAAATTCCATCACAATCGGCACTTGTAACTCTTAATATGGATAATAAAGAGGTTGAGTTTCCCAATTTAGATGATTTGGGCAGATTATGGCTAAAAAGATCAAACGTGGAGCAAAAAGAGGAGAACAGGCTAAAAGTTGAGAGTTTTAGGCTCATTGATGATGGTATTCCCTCTAAAATGACGCTATACGCCACACTTGATGTTGCGGGTGTTGGAAGAGAAGTTAAACTTGGACCACTTTACTCACCAAATGAGTTTATTCCAATGAATTTAACTACACAGCTACCTGCAAAATTAGAATCTGACGGAACAATAAGGATACAGTTAAAACCGGGAAGATATAGTTTAACTCTAATATTGAGGCATATTGGTCAAATTAGTTCTCTTACTTTTCTACCACCTGACGATGGCTACTGGTCAAAGCAGGAGATATGGTCAGTTGTGAGGCGTTCTGATTTGCGTGTTGTTGAAATATCAGGCTCTCTAGCAATCGATCCAAGAATGACTTCGTTGCCTGAAGAGTGGAAATCTTATCCTGCTTACATGATGCTTCCAAAAGAGAGCATTAAATTTAAAGAGATAAAGCGTGGAGACCCTGTTCCACCGCCAGATCAACTTAACTTGCATCGCATATTATGGCTCTCATTTGATGGCACAGGATATACTGTCCAAGATACGATTAGTGGAAACAAAAATAGTGGTTGGCGTCTTGAGATTGACCCTTTGATGTTGCCCGGGAAAGTTACGGTTGATGGTGTTGAGCAGTTAATAACAACAATGGACGCAACAACAAGCTCTGAGGCTAAGGATTCAAAAAATGTTGGAGCTGAAGCATCAACAAAATCTAAAGTTAAAGTATCGGAAAATGCTGGAGTTGAGCTAAGACGTGGAAATCTAAATTTAGTTGCAGATAGCAAAGTTGAAGGCTCAATTTACAATATTCCAGCAACTGGTTGGCTTCACCCTTTTCAGAGAGTTACAGGCACACTCAATCTTCCAGCGGGTTGGAAACTTATTTCAGCAAATGGAATAGACAATATTCAGGGAACATGGATTAAACAATGGTCTCTTCTTGATATTTTCATAGTTTTAATATTCACCATTGCCACAGCAAAACTCTTTTCTATTCCGCTTGCATCTGTTGCGTTTATAACTATGGTTCTTCTCTACCATGAAAATGCGGCACCACGTTATATCTGGCTTTTTCTACTTTTAGGATTTGTTCTGCTTAACTTAACAGCTAAAAATTCAGGCAGATTAAGAAGAGTAGTGGAGTTATATCAGTTTGTTATTGTTATGGCTCTTCTTCTTATTTCAATATCTTATGCTATCCAATCATTGAGAATTGGTATCTATCCACAGTTGGAAAATCGCTGGATTTCAATGAACGATGCTATTAAAAATCAAGATTTATCAAGAATAACAGGAGTGGGTTCAGGTTTCAGCCCGCAGGAGTCAGATATGGCTCAGATGAATATGGATAAGGCTTTACAAGAAGTTCAGACTCAATCTGCCCCAGAATCACCAATACCAGAATCTTTGGTAGATCAAAATATTGGTAACGAACAATACAAAGCTGATGAATCATACCAGTCAAATCAATCATATCAATACAAAAATAAAGCAAAAGGTCAATTGATGGATATGCCAAGAAAAGCAAGAAGTCCTCTTGCCTATCTTAAATCTGAAAAAGAGGCTTTAGAAGGCTCATTAGAATCTAAGTATGATAACGAAATTTATGGTCAAGGCGGCAGCCAACGAGCAAAAGTTATGCAGTATGATCCAAAATCCTTGACTCAAACAGGTCCGGGGCTTCCTCTTTGGCAGCCATTTAAGAGTATTAATTTTAGTTGGTCAGGACCTGTTGAGGTTAGACAAAATATATCGTTTATCCTTATTGGTCCTACTATAAACTTGATTTTATCACTCTTAAGAGTTGCTCTTATAATCTTGCTAACTATTGGAATGTTTAGAAAAACTGGTTATTTAGGCGGTAAGTTTAAAACATCTTCTTCTGGAGCAGCAATATTAATATTTACAATGACATTTGCACTCACACTGCTAAATCCACGCTTGACAAATGCTTCTGAAATTCCATCACCTGAAATATTGGCAGAACTTCAAAATCGGCTTTTAGAAAAAGATAAATGCTTTCCAAACTGTGCTGATATTTCTCAGATGGAAATATCAATTAAATATAGGTTAAATCAAAACAACCAACAGCTTAAAAAAGCTCAACAGTTTATAAAATCTGAATATTCCAAAGAGCCTGAGCAACTAAGTAACTCTGAAAAGCCTAAGAAATCTGCATATCTTGAGCTTAACCTTAATGTTGATGCCGCAGTTGATACAGTAATTCCTCTGCCGGGTCATGCCAAACACTGGCTGCCTGAACAGGTAATGATAGACGGGCTAAACTATAAAGATAAACAGTCTCAAGCTCAGGCTCTATTTCGCCTTGATCAAATTTTATGGATTATGATTCCAGAGGGAAAACATAGAGTTACGGTTTTAGGCAAGATTGGCAACCCAAATAGCTTCCAACTTCCTCTTAATATAAAACCTCATTCAGGAAAAGTTGTTGATGCAAATGGTTGGGAAGTTCAAGGTATTCAGCCAGACGGAACTCTTGATGACCAGCTTCAATTTAAGCGTTTAGCTTCAAAATCAATAGATAAAGCTGGGAAATCAGGAAGAAAAGAAGATGGAGAAACAGCAAAAGATGGTGGAATAATAGGAAGAGGAGAAGATGGAATAACAGGAGCAGAAGAAGAGAGAGCAATAGGAAGAGCAGAAGAAGAGAGAGCAATAGGAAGAACAGAAGAAAGCAGTGAATCAGCAGAGCAAGAGGTGCTTGAAACAGGTCTTTTACCACCATTTACACTTGTGGAGAGAACTATTCTTCTTGGTCTTGATTGGAAAGTTGAGACAACTGTTAGGCGTTTAACTCCAACAGGCTCTGCAATTGTGCTTAAACTTCCTCTTTTGGAAGGTGAGTCAGTTATTACAGAAGGTGTTAGAGTCAAAAATGGAATGGTTGAAGTTACTTTAAATTCTGAGCAAAGCACTATCTCCTTTGAATCTTTTTTAGAACTCTCTGAAACTGTTAGGCTTTATCATGCTCTATCTAAAGAGATTCTGAATAAAGGTGAGCAAACTCAAAACCTTGAATGGACAGAAATCTGGAGATTAGATGCAAGCCCTATATTTCATGTTGAGACAGAGGGCATACCTGTAATTTTACACCAAAACAACCAAAGATGGTACCCAACATGGCATCCTCTGCCCGGGGAAGAGGTTATATTAAAAATATCTAAACCCAAAGGCATTGGCGGGCAGACCATGACAATTGAGAAAAGCACCCTTGAGCTTCACCCAGGTCAAAGAACTACAAGCTCAACTCTATCTATTTCCATAAAGAGCAGTCAGGGAGGTCAACACGCAATCACAATTCCAGAAAAAGCCCAACTTCAGGAGGTCAAGATTAATGGTGCTGTTCAGATTATTCGTCAAGAGGGGCAAAAAGTTATTTTACCCATTACCCCGGGAGTTCAAAACATTGAACTTGTCTGGAAAGAGGAGATTGGTATTACCACACTCTATCGGACACCAAAAATCGATCTTGGCATATCAAGTGTGAATAGTGCTGTTGATCTGCATATCTCTTCTGACAGATGGACACTTTTTGTTGGTGGAGAACAGCTTATGGGACCAGCAGTTCTGTTTTGGTCAAAAATTATTGTGGTTCTGCTTGTCTCAATAGGTCTTGCAATGACCAACCTTACTCCATTAAAGTTTTATCAGTGGTTTTTGCTTGGAATTGGTATGTCAATGAGTAATGTTGTGGGGTCTATGTTTGTTGCAGCGTGGTTAATTGTTTTAGATATGAGAAAAAAATGGGGAGAAGGGTTAAGTCCAACTAAATTTAATATTATGCAATTAGGTATTGCTGGTTTAACATTTTTTTCAATGATCTGCCTTTTGATGGCAATATCTCAAGGGCTTCTTGGTCATCCATCAATGAATATAGTAGGCAATGGATCGTCAGGAAATTTTCTGCGTTGGTATCAGGATATAAGTGATAACACCTTACCTGTTGCGTGGCTATTTTCGCTTCCAATGTTTGCCTACAGAGTTGCAATGCTTGCATGGGCGTTATGGCTATCTTTTTGGCTGCTTTCAATACTTAAATGGGGTTGGCATAACTTCTCTGACCCCATTTTATGGGCAGCACATTCTAAACATGATGATGCGGTTAATTCAAATACTAATGCACAATCTGAATCTTTGATCTCAGACAAAGATAATCAGTTACAAAAACCTAAAAATATCTTTAGCATTAAAAATATTTTTAGGTTTGGTAAATCATAATAAATTCAAGGATAATTAAGGCAACTTACGATGGAAAATATTTTGGAGACAGAAGTTTTAATAATAGGTGGCGGGGCAACAGGAACTGGTGTTGCAAGAGATTTAGCTTTGCGTGGAATAAGATCAATTCTTGTAGAAAAAGGCGATATTAATGCTGGTGCGTCTGGCGGAAATCACGGATTATTGCATAGCGGGGCAAGATATGTCTCAAATGATGTTGAAAGTGCGGTTGAATGTATGGAAGAGGGTAAAATTTTAAAGAAGACCGCCCACCACTGCATTGATGATTGCGGAGGACTCTTTATTGCAGTTAAAGGTGATGACGAAAAATATATAGCAGAATTTCCAGAACTTTGTGCAAAAAGTGGTCTTTATTGCAAACCAATATCAACACAAGAGGCTCTTGAAATAGAGCCAGAGCTATCAGATAAAATAATAGCAGCTTGTGAAGTTGAAGATGCAGCAATTGATCCTTTTATGCTCTCTCTTGAAAATATTGCAGAGGCAAAAGCCCTTGGATCAATACTTTTTTGTTACACAGAGGCAGTAAAATTTGAAATTACAAACCATAGAATAGTAAGAGTGAATCTTAAAAATACCCGTTCAGGTGAAAATTTTTATGTTGAACCACAAATAGTTGTAAATGCTTCTGGTGCGTGGGCAGGAATTGTGGCTAATATGGCTGGTGCGTGCATAAATATTGTCTATTCAATGGGAACACTTCTTGTAACTCAAAATAGAATCTCAAATGGCGTAATCAATCGATTAAGACCACCATCAAACGCTGATATTCTTGTTCCGGGTGGAACTGTCTCAATAATTGGCACAACATCAGTAAGAGTTGACGATCCTGATAAAATAATACCGACTATTGCCGAAACTGATCTTATTGTTGAACAAGGAGCAAAGATGGTGCCAGCTCTTGAAAATATAAGATATATAAGAGCTTATTCAGGTGTTAGACCTCTTGTAAGTCTTGGAGCTTGCGGGTTAGATGATAGAGATGTAAGTAGAAATTACACTCTTCTTGGACATGAGAGTGATGGACTTGATAATTTTATCACGATCACAGGCGGCAAACTCACAACTTACAGGCTCATGGCTGAAAAGACAGCAGATATGGTATGCTCAAGAATTGGAAACAAAAATCCATGCCTGACCAGAACCAAACCTCTTCCATCATCTATGGAGGGTAAATGGACAGAGCCGGGTATTGCTCCAAAAAGGTGGATACATAAGCCAGATAATGCGAAAGATAAGATTTTGTGTGAGTGTGAAATGATCTCTGAAAAGACTATTGATGATGTTGCTGCTGAACTTAAAAAAAGTGGCGAAACTCCAAATTTACTTAATATTGGAAAGAGAAGCAGACTTGGTAAAGGACCGTGTCAAGGTGCATTTTGCAGTGTCAGAGTTCTTGCCCACATGTATGATAAAGAGGTGCTAACAGGTGAAAATGGAATTTCAGATATTAAAGCATTTTTAAATGAGCGTTGGAAAGGTCAAAGACCAATTTTTTGGGGAGATCAGCTTGTTCAAGCAGAGTTGACAGAGGCTATGCACAGCGGCTTTTTCGATCTTGAGCTTGCAAATTAGACTTTCTGCATAATTAATTTTATCAAATAAATTCAATGATAAAATCCAAATTTTGCAGGCTCTCAATTAAAATGACAAATAGAGTTCACAATTTTTTAGCTCAACTTTGAAATAGCAATTATCCGAACCAGAGAGAGGAGAGTAGATAATATGGCAGATAAAAAAGCAATACTAATAGTTGATGATCAAGAGTCCATAATAAAATCATTAAAGAGACTTTTATTGCCAGAGCCTTATAATATTCTCTCAGCACCAAACGGACCTGCTGCACTTGAGCTTATAAAAAACAGAAAAGATTCCTGTGAAATTTTTTTGATTATATCAGATCAACGAATGCCACACATGACAGGAGTTGAGTTTCTCAAGCAAACGGCTGAGATACTCCCTGATGCAATAAGATTTATTTTGTCAGGTTATGCTGATACACAAGATGCTAAAGATGCAATGAAAAAGAGGATTGTTCATAGGTATATCACTAAACCATGGAACAATAACGAACTTCTTATTATGATTAGCCAAGCGTATCAATATCCTGAAAAGTTAATAAAAGGTGTCAGTTCAGATGTTAATACACTTTTTGAATCACGCGAGCTTAATGCAATAGAAAAGGAGATAAGAGAGTTTAATCAACGTAGTAAAGATAAAACCCTTGGAAGAATGGCTTTGTATCACGGTTTTATTAATCAAGAGCAGTTGGAAGCCTCAATGACTGCAATGCGGGTTGAGCGACAAGCAGGCAGACAAGTTGCACTTGAGAACATACTCTCTGAAAAGGGATTTATCTCATCAGATAAGATAGGTAAACTTGTTGCAGCGACTCGTAGAAAACTTGGTAAATCTTTTGGGGTTATTGCAGTAAAAGATTATGGAGTAAAGCCTGTTGATATTGCAAAAGCTCTTGCAACTCAGTCAGAAGAGTTCAGTAACACATCAGTTTGCCGTCTTCTTGGAGACATTCTTGTTGCAGAGAAAATATTGACCGAAGATCAAAAAGATTCCATCATAATTGATATGACATATTTAGAGAGAGAAGAGCTAACTTCTGATGATGGTGAAAATTTTAAACACAAATGTGGAAGTGATAAAAATCAGATAAGCGATAAACTCATACTAAATAAGAGAAAGAAAAATTTTTTCAGACAGCGTGCCTTTGATAAAATATTTTGCAAATCTCTCATTAATAAGAATTTCGCTACTGAAGCAGAAGTATTAAAGGCTTTAGAAGAGCAGCTTATCCATTTTACAAAAAAATTTGAAGTTAAGTTGATTAAAGATATTTTAATTGAACGCTCTGTAATATCCCAAGAACAGGCTCAACTTATAGCAGATCAAAATAGCCTAATTAGTCAGAAAAAGATCGCAAATCAAACAACGCCTTCTGTCAATGCCAATAATAAAAATATAATAACTATTGGTGAAAATAGCCCCTTTCAATTAACAATAAGTGATGATGAACTTGAAGCAACAATAGAGATTATAGGCGATATTCCTAAAGATATGAGTGTAGATAAATTAAAGAATCTTCTTGCTCAATATCAGATAGTTTATGGTCTTGTTGATGATATTGCAATTGAGCTATTTTTAAGAGGTAGTGATAGAGAAAAAAATCCATTTTTAATTGCAAAAGGCAAGCCTGTAAAGGATGGTCGAGATGCAACTGTAAGATATTTTTTTAAAGATCACAGTGCCAATTTTGGAAAAGAGCTTAAATCTGGAAAATTTGACTATAGAGAGAGAGGCGAGATGGTGAACATCACACAAGGGACCATTTTGGCTGAAAAAATTCCTCTTATACCAGCAATTAACGGCGTAAGTGTTAAGGGATACGAAATCCCAGCATCAATCCCACTTGATGTAATTCTTGATTGCGGAAAAGGGGCTGAAATATCTAAAGATGGTTTAAAAGTTATTGCCACAGCTAATGGAAGACCCGACCTTTCACTTGGAGGTAAAATAACTGTTCTACCTGAAATAGTGATTAAGGGAGATGTAGATTTTAAAACTGGCAATATAAAATTTAGCGGAGATGTTACTGTTAATGGAACTATATTGGCAGGCTTTAGTGTAACTGCCAACAACTTGACAGTAAGCGATATTGAAGAGGGTGAAGTTAATATTGTCAACACTCTTTTAGTCAAAAACATTATTAATAGCTCAAAAGTTAAAACGGGTGGGAAATTAGCCTCTCAAATTATTAAAAACAGCACCATTGTTGCTCGTGGTGATGTTATTGTCCATAAAGAGATTATTGACTCCACAATTACCACAAGTGGTAAGGTTATATTGCCAAAAGGTAGAGTTGTAGCAACTACAATTCACGCTGCAAAAGGGATTTTTGCTATGAATATTGGCAGCGATGTTTCACTCCCATGCCACCTTTTTCCAAATTCCGATGATCATGCACTTGATATAATTAAATCATTTAATGAGAAGATTGGTTATCAAAAAGAGATTCTTGTAAAACTTGAGGCTTTTAAAGCTCAGTATGAGCAGGAAAATTGGAGACAACTGACAAATCTGTCAGAAATATCAAAGATTCAAGAGCAGCTCGCGATAGAGAAAAAGAATATTCTTAAACAGCTACATATTTATGAAAGTAAAACTGTATTAAATAAATCTGCGACAAACGATAATCTAAAACAACAGCTTATCCAATCTTTGTCTGGTGTTGACAACAAAATATTACAAATGGATGAAACAATAAATAAGCTCTTTGATGAACATGATAGTACTCAAAATAAAGTAACTGAAATTAAGGTTAAAATAAAAGATGTGGAACAGCAGATGCAAATATTGTTAAACGAGAAAGAGAGATTTGAAAAGTGGTATGAGGCTGAAAAAGATGAGGCTCGTAAAGAGGGGGTTGGTGTTTATGTTCAAGGGACAATTTTTGCACGCACTCAGATTACATGCAGCGAATCTTCTATTATTTTAAATAACAATGTTAGAAACTCTAAAATTTATCAGACAGTAAATAATGAAGACCCATCTAATCCATTTTATGAGATAAGGATAGATTCACTTGCTTCAAAGGGAAGTCAGCCCCATGTTTACAGAACCTGAATAGTAGTTTTTAAGGAATAGAATGCCAGATAATAACACCATACTAATTGTTGACGATCAAGAGTCGATCATAAAATCCTTGAAACGGCTATTGTTGCCAGAGCCATACAATATTCTATCTGCACCAGATGGCGAAACTGCTCTTAAAGTTATCAATGAACACAAATCTAATTTATTAGCCTCTAATTCTTTAGATTCTAATGAATTGGATAAAAATAGTAATCAAGATCAACAAGGCAATGTTTTTTTGATAATCTCTGACCAGAGAATGCCAAATATGACAGGCACACAATTTCTCGAAAAAACAGTTGAGATATTGCCTGATGCTATAAGGTTTATTTTGTCAGGATATGCAGATAGAGATGACATTTTAAAGGCATTAAATCAAGGAGTTGCCCACAGATACCTCACTAAACCTTGGAACAATGACGAGCTTTTGATTATGATTCGTCAGGCATACGAATCACCTGAAAAGATAAGAAGGTTTATAAATGATCGTGGCTCAGAACTGCCTGAAGTCAATATCATGGACAAGGAGATCAGGCAGTTTGACGAACATAGAAAAGATATGTTTCTCGGAAGGGTGGCTTTGCATCATGGGTTTATTACTCAAGAAGAGTTAGATAACTCACTTACAGCTATGCAGAGCGCACGTCAGGCTGGAAGGAATGTATCTCTTGAGAATATTCTGTTTGAGAGAGGTATTATCTCATCAGAAGATATGGGCAAAATTGTTGCTGTAACCAGAAGACGAATGGGCAAAACTTTTGCAAAAACTGCTATGCAAAATTTTGGAGTTGCCCAAGCAGATATTGAAAAGGGACTTGCAATTCAAGCCCAAGAATTTAGTAACACAAGCACTTGCCGACTTCTTGGTGATATTCTTGTTGCTGAGAAGATCATAACTGAAGAACAAAAAGAGTCAATTATAATTGATCAGATTTATTCAGAAAGAGAGCTTTTATCATCTGATGCTAATCAGAGTGCCTCACTCCAAATAGATAAAGGCAATAATACAGACAATTCACAAAATAAGGTTAGAGATGAAGAGAAGTTAATTGATGATGATGAAGCAACTAATAAGGATAAAATAAAAGTTGATGAAACAGGAGACTCTTTAAAAAATGAGCTAACACTTAGGAGAAGGAAAAAAAAGTTTTTTCATCAAAGGGCACTTGATAAACTTTTCTGCAAATCTGCTATTAACAGAAACTTTGCAACTGAACCTGAAATATTAAAGGCTCTTGAAGAGCAACTTCTTAACTTTACAAGAACATTTGAGATAAAGTTAGTTAAAGATATTCTTGTTGAACGCTCTATAATATCACAAAGTCAGGCTCAAATTATTGTTGATGCAATTTTACAGCAAGGTGCTGTAAAATCTGGCTCTGTTGCCGCAGAAAAAGGAGTTGAATCAGACAAGGGAGTTGGGTCAGAAAAAATAGAGCGTAAAAGTAACGAACCATTTGAGGTAGTAATATCTAACGATGAGCTTGAAGCCACGCTTTTGCTTGTTGACGATTCTGATACACAAGAAGATATAACAACAGATAAACTAACAACCACCTCTGAAAAATCAACAATAACCCCAGAAAAGCTAAAAGAGATGCTCGCCATAAAATATAATATAGTTTATGGGCTTGTTGATGATGTTGCAATTGAGCTTTTTTTACGTCAAGCCGCTTTAAGAAAAGATAGACTTACCTCTATAAAAGAAAATGGGTTTGTGATTGCAAGGGGAAAGCCTGTAAAGTTAGGGCGAAATGCTCTTATAAAATACTATTTTGAGAATGAGAATACGCGGTTTGGTAAAGAGCTTGCATCAGGCAAATTTGATTATAGATACAGAAGCGAAATTCCTAATATAAATCAAGGAACTCTTTTAGCTGAAAAAATTCCATCTATCCCAGCAATCAATGGTATAACTGTAAAAGGTGTTGAGATTACAGCACCAACCCCTATTGATGTGAATCTTGATTGTGGACAGGGAGCGGAGCTAACCAAAGATGGTTTAAGAGTTATTGCCATTGCAAACGGTAAACCTGATATAACACTAAGTGGTAAGATAAGCGTTCTTCCTGAAAAGATAGTCAAGGGTAATGTTGATTTTAGAACAGGCAATGTTAAATTTAGCGGCGATATAGTTGTTCAAGGAACAATTTTACCGGGATTTAGCGTAGCTGGTTGTAATCTTACGGTCAATGATATTGATGAAGCTGATGTTGATATTACTAACACTGTTTCTGTGAGAAATAATATCAACGCATCTTTGGTCAAAACTGGAGTTTTACTCACAGCCCAAACCATAAAAAAGAGCAAAATTATTGCACATGGCGATGTTATAGTGCAAAAAGAGATAATTGACTCAACCATTATTACAAGTGGTAAAGTCATTGTTCCAAGGGGTAGAATTATTGCAAGCACAATTCATGCTGCCAAAGGGATAGAGGCTATGAATATTGGCAGTGAAGTATCTACTCCTTGCGATCTATTTCCAGGTTCTGATGATCATGCAAAAGAGATTTTTAAAGTATTTTCCGCAAAAATTGATACATATAAAGAGCAGCTTGTTAAACTTGAAGCTATTGAAAAACAGTATGATAATCAAAGTTTAAAGCAGTTAAACGATCTGTCTGAACTCTCAAGGCTTCAGGAGAGGCTTGTGATTGAAAGGAGAAAGACTTTAGAGGATAAAAAAGTCGTTACAAGTGCTATTGTGAAAAAACAGATGGATGAGTTCTTGGTTGATCTTGATAAAAGGGCTTTAAAAATGGATGAAACTATTAATATGTTATTTGATAAAAACGATCTTCTCCAGACCAAAATATCTGAAATTAAATCTAAAATTAGAGTTGTGAGAACAGAGATACAAGGATTGTTAAAAGAGAAAAATAGTTTTAAAACATGGTATGATGCTCAAAAAGAGGAAGTTCATAAACAAGGGATTTGTGTGGCAGTGCAAGGGACAATTTTTTCAGGAACTCAGATTACAGGAACTTCTTGTTCGCTGTCAGTCAAAGATAATATAAAAAATTCTAAAATCCAGCAAGTTACCAATATAAGTGATCCTAATAAGCCATTTCAAGAGATTTTAGTTTTGCCATTAAGTTCAAGGGGAAAACCTCATGTTTATAGAACGTAGTGTTGCTGCAAGATTAAAGTGTCTGGATTAATCTCTGGTATTTCAACACGTTCCAGCATCTTTGTATATGACAGCTAAATATTGAAAGAACAGTAGTAAGCAGGCAAATATAGGATACAAGAGAATATGGAAGAGAACAAAAGGGTCTTAATAATTGATGATGATGAAGGAATTAGAGAGACATATCAAGCTATATTTACTCCAGAACAGGAATCAGAAATAGACGAAAAGGGGATCGCTCTTTTTGGCGGTAAATCTTCAAAGCCCAAATTTAAGAAAAAGATATATTATCAAATCTCTGTAGCTGAAAATGGAAACCAAGGCATTGAGCTTGTAAAAAAATCATTAGCAGAGAATAGACCTTTTGCAGTTGCCTTTATTGATATGAAAATGCCAGGGATCAATGGGTCTGAAACATCAAAGCAGATATGGGATATTGACCCAAAAATCAGAATAGTCATTGTTACAGCTTACAGTGAATATACCCCAGATGATATAATCTCTACCACAGGAAGAGACGACATCTTTTACCTTAGAAAACCCTTTAACCATGAGGAGATTCTCCAGTTTGCCCGTGCCTTGACAAATGAGTGGAATTTAGAAAAAAAACGTGATCTGCTTAAAATTGAACTAAAAGCTGCAAACCAAGCATTAGAGGATATGAATAGCTCGCTTGAAAGTATGAATAAAACTTTGGAAGATATGAATAACAACCTTAAAGATAAGGTTGAAAGACAGGCAGCTTTGATTGTTCAAACAGATAAGATGGCATCAATAGGGCTTCTTGCTGCTGGTGTTGCACATGAGATAAATAATCCCCTATCTTTTATTAATGCAAATCTCTTAGCTCTTAAGAGGTATCTAACAAAACTTGACGATCTTCATCGTAAGTATGATGATGTTGAGCTTTTTCTCCGATATTCTGGGCTTGATAATGCCATTGCTCTTCTTGATGAGCTTGCAGAGTTTAAGAAAAAGAACAAAATAGAGCTTATAATGGCAGATATTGATGATTTAACTGATGAGTCCCTTGATGGCATAGATGAGATAAAGACCATTGTGGATAATTTAAAAACATTCTCAAGGATTGATGAGCCTTCATACAGCTATCTTGATATAAATAAAGCTATTGATAACACTATAAGTATTTTGTGGAATGAGCTTAAATATAAAACTGAAATCATAAAACATTATGGACGTATCCCTGAAATAAGGTGTTTTCCTCAAAAAATAAGCCAAGTATTGATGAATCTTATTCTAAATGCAGCTCAAGCAATAGAGAAACAAGGGACAATAACAATATCAACTAAACTTGTTACAACAGAGCAACAGACCGATTTTATTGAAATTAGAATCAAAGATACAGGATGTGGTATTCCAAAAGAGAATCTAAATAAACTCTTTGATCCATTTTTCACAACAAAGCCAATTGGAAAAGGGACAGGGTTAGGACTTAGCATAACTTACGAGATCATAAAGGCTCATAAAGGCTCAATTGAGGTTTTAAGCGAACTTGGAAAAGGTACTGAGATGGTTATTGTTCTACCTTCAGAGAGTATTTAATTTTTGATGAGTATATCTTTTAATATACAGACAAATTTGGAGAAAATATTATGGAAATCAAAGGGTTAAACGAGTTGCTTATAAGACGATATTCAGACATCTCAACCTATAAAAAAGGTGAGAAATATCTAAAAAAAGGAAATATCCTCTCCATTGAACAACATGGTCATACCCTTTGTGCCATGATTCAAGGAGATAACAAAATTGCATTTGAAACTAAGATTCTGTTTGATAGCGGCGGTATTCTTGATGTTGCCTGTTCATGCGAAGGATTCAATTGGTGTGAGCATGTTGTGGCAACTTTGCTTGGTGTTATAAATCAACCTGAGATGATAAAGCACCGTCTTGATTTAAAAGAGCTGTTGCAGAAGAGGACATTAGATGAGTTAAAAGATTTGGTTATCAAAATTTCTGAAAACAATACAGATATGGAGCATCTTTTTGTAAGATATTTAAGCGAGATAGAGGCACAGAGCAAAACAAACTCTTCAGACAATTTAGGAAAAGATATTTTAAGCAGCAAAATTAGCCAACTAATTGGAAAAGATGGTGTCAGTGGTAGGGAGATTGGAAGTGGTAGAGATGGTGATTTTGTAATTGTTGACTCTAACCCGTTTGCAAAAAAGGTGAAACATATTATTAAAAAATATGAAGGCAGACCCAACACTGATGATGCTATTTCAGAGCTATCTTCTTTGGTAGATGAAGCTTTGGAGTTTGTTTTAAATGGTGATGGAAGAAATGCCATTGCTGTTATGGAACCCATAATAAGCGTCTATGTTCAGCAGTGGATGGAGCTTGATGGTTCGCTTGGCGATACCTCTCTTTTCTTTGAAGACCTTGATATGGCTTTTGCAAAGTCAATTCTTATTGGTGAGATCACTCGGGACGAAAATCGTAAATACATAAAAAAAATAGAGCAGTGGCAGCAAAAATTGGATAGCGATGGTATTGAAAACGCTTTTGTATTAAGCATGGCTTCACTTGTTCAAGGTTGGGACGATCCAGTTTTGCGGCTCATTTTACTTGGAGAAAATGTCTCAATGTCTATTTGGGGAAAAAATATTCCTGAATATGCATCTTTGCTTACAGCAATCCGCCTTGAAATACTTGATATTCAGAAAAAATATCAAGAATATCTAAATCTTGCACTGCATGAAGAGTGTTTTTTTGACTATCTAATGATGCTGATAAAGGTCAAACGCCCTGAAGATGTTGTGGAAAATGGAAAAAGAATGCTTATATACAACTATCAGGCACTTACGCTTGCAGAGGAGTTAAGACGAAATGGCTACCTTAATGAGGCGATTGAAATTGCAGAGTATGGCTTGACTCTTGAAGGTGCATCACTTTCAAAACTTGCTCTATGGCTAAGTGAAAGAAATGAGGCTCTTGGAGAGAGAGAAAAGGCTTTAGAAGCTCTAATTATAGCATTTAGAGATGAGCCATCTTTAAATGATTTTTTACGGATACGAGAACTTGCAAACAAAGATGAGTGGCCCGAAATTCGTAATAACTTACTTACAGAGCTTGGTAAATCAACTTTAAGCAAAACGACCTTTAATCTCTCTGATATTATAGATATTTTTCTACATGAAGGTCTTATTAATAAAGCTATAAAAATTGTTGATAAAGAGAGCGAACACTACAAAGAGGTTTTAAGGGTTCTTGATGCTGCTATAAAAGAGAAACCAGAGTGGGTAATTAAAAGTGCTTGTGCAAGAGCTGAAGAGATTTTTGAGCAAGCAAACGCAAAACACTATAATAAAGCTGCAACTTTTCTTAAAAAAGCTCAAATAGCCTACAACCAGACTAAAATGGTTGACCTGTGGAGTGATTACAAAAATGGATTGTTAAAAAAACACTCAACTAAACCAAAACTTATGGCATTGATAGAGAAATTGTAAAAAGATAGAATTGCTTATTTTTGTTCAATATCTCTATTCTAGCTTTAGGCAAAAGCCTTCGGCTACAATAGGAAAAAAGACTCTTTAAAATGGCAACACTTAGCCCAGAAGGTTTTTAGTTCTGGGCATTTTTTTGGGAAGATGACTCAAAAAAATTAACAGATGGAGGCTATTATGAAATTTGCTTACGGTTCAAGTGATTTTAAAGCTATAATTACAGCAAAATGTTTTTACATTGACCGAACAGACAAAATCCCTCTTTTAGAAGGTTCAAAATCCCAGCTTTTTATCCGTCCTCGCAGATTTGGTAAATCTCTTTTGCTTTCAATGCTTGAAAATTACTACGATGTTTCCAAAAAAGATGAATTTGATAAGATATTTGGTCATCTTGCAATCGGTAAAAATCCAACTGAGCTTAGAAATTACTACTTTATCCTGAAACTTTATTTTTCATACGTTGATCCAACCGGCACGGTTGAGCAAATCCGCCAATCTCTATTTGACCACATAAATGTTATGATAGAAGGTTTTGAACAAGGTTACAGACATAAAGGTTTTGAAATTCCTAAAATCACCATAAATGATTAAAATGCTTTAGTTTATTTGCAATCTTTAGCAAAGGTGGTTGCTGCAACCCCATATCCAATATATACTCTAAGCGGTTATTAATTGAGCTTTTTATATTTAAGTAGAACTCAATTTATGACCTTGATCAGTATATCTTTTAATTGATGAATATGACAACTTTGCCAATACAGTAACGATGGGTATTCAGATGATTTATAGAGAGTTTGGCAAAGATAGCCATAATCAGCGTTATCAATCTTTGGTGCATGAACAAGGACCGCTTCGCACATTTTTAAGACTGTCAACAAGGCATTAACCACGTCAACCATGTTTGACAGAGTGTTTATAACTGGAGTGTCGCCTGTTGTTATGAGTGATATTACAAGCGGATATAATGTTGCGGAAAATATCTATTTTGAACCTGAATTTAATAATTTATGCGGTTTTACACAAAACGAAGTTGAGGAGGTTATAACCAATATTGCCCAATTATGCGGTTTTAAAGACAAAGAGAGTAAAGTTAAAGAGGCTGTCGGGTTTATGAAAACCTACTATAATGGTTATAAATTTTGTTATAAAAAAAGCGGTTACATTTATAATCCAACACTTTCAATATATTTTTTTAAACATCTTCAAAAAGAGTGCGAATATCCATTTGAAATGCTTGACGACAACCTTGCAGTTGATGAATCTAAACTTGAATATATCTTAAGAATCCCAAAAAGACAGGAACTTTTATTAAGTTTGATGGAGCATAATCAAGAAGTAGTTATTCCAGCTATAAGCAGGCGATTCGGCATTCAAGAGATGCTTGATGATGCATCAAAAGATCATGCTTTTTTAGTCTCATTTTTATATTATTTCGGGGTGCTGACAATTAAAGAGTGTAGTGATGATTTGCAAAGCATTCTAAAAGTCCCAAATCTTGTAATGAAAGGACTTTACGTTGATAGAATCTGCAGGATGTTCCTGCCAATGCCGGATGATCGTGATAATGGCAAAGATGCTGCAGATCAGTTGTGGAGCAAAGGCGATATTGCTCCTTTGTGTAGATTTGTTGAGGATAAATATTTTAAAATTTTTACCAATTGTGATTACCGCTGGGCAAATGAGCTTACAGTCAAAACAGCATTTAAAAAAAGCACAATAATATTTGCTCGGACATGAACAGTATATAAAGAATATACAAGGAGAACCTAATTTATTGTGCTTCCAGTAGCTTTTTTATAAACAATTAATTGAATTACGGGTTAGGAGCAGCTATTAAAGAAGCCGAGAACTCGAAACGCTATAACAAAGAAGAGGCATTAAGGTTTATTGGAAATAAAACATTCAATTGACTTCTTGTAAAACTTTATATCCAAAAAATACTAAGTATAATTTAGGTTTTGCAAGGACTCTATTAATTATGATGAGTAATAAAATTATGAATAACAAACCATTGTTAAAAGGGTTTGATATAACTGACAAAGAATCAGAAGTATATCGAACAAATTATATTGATTTTTTTAAAACGCACAATTTAGATAAACCGATAGTTCCGATAATAGATATATATGCCCCTGCATACTGTAATTACTTATGCCCTTATTGTTTTACCTGTGCAGAAGCAAAAACATCAGATGAATTAAATGAAGATGAAATTGCGAGAATCTTTTTTTCGGCAAAAAAAATCGGAGTGAAAACTATCGGATTAACAGGACTTGGCGAACCGACTATATGGAAAAAAATCCGATATTTAGTTGAGTTGGCTAATGCACATGGTTTTGTAACTGTGATATATACAAATAATTCAGTACTTGCAAAAAATGATGATTTATTAAATTTTTTTTTCGAACATAATGTTTCGCTGTTATTAAAATATAATTCGATTAATCCTGAAACACATAATTATTTATGCGGCAATAAAGACGCTTACCATCATAGAGAGATATTGGTAAAAAAAATATTTGATATAGGCTATAACAAATCTATTCCGCCAAGGATAGGTATTGAATCTGTTATATGTGAACTCAATAAAAATGAAATTAAAGATATGTGGCATTTCGCACGCACTAATAATATTATTCCATATTTTGAAATAGTTGGAGAAGGTGGGCGTTCAGCATCTTTCAAATCTTTGATAATTCCGACATCAGAAATGAGAAATATTTTTAATGAAATGGCGGAATTTGATTTTATTAATTACGGTTATAAATGGAATGCACAATTGCCATATCTGGCAAATACTTGTATGTTAAGCAATCATTTACTTATAGACGAAAAAGCGAATGTTCTTCCCTGCTTTAATCTGCCTGTGCAGGGAAATATCAAGAATGATGATTTAATTTCAATTTTGAAAAAATCAATCTTACTTTATACTATCAGGGAACAGTCTCAATTAAAAAAACAAATGCTGACTTGTGATTATTTTTTAGATGGAAATGAATGAATAGGAGGTCTTATGCTTACTAATTACGATAAAATAGCTCAAGAATGTGATGATGCAAGAGATGTTATATTTATAAAATATGCAGACGATTATATGCATTTTAAATTAATAGGTGATTTATCAGATAAAACAATACTCGATATTGGCTGTGGCACAGGTTCGCATACAAGAGCATTCAGACATCTTGGTGCAAAAAAAGTAGTTGGAATTGATTATTTCAAAGAAATGATAACTATTGCTGAAAAGAAAGAATTAAGTAATCCGCTAAATATTGAATATTTTCAGCAAAATATTTTTGAACCATTCTCAATAGGCCTCTTTGATATTGTTACAGCTTTTTCTGTTATAAGTATCGCTTCTTCTCAGGAAGAGTTAACAGTTTTATTCAAATCCGTTTATAATAATCTATTAAACGGGGGCAGATTTATTATTGCTGGTTTAAATCCTGAATTATCACCTTCAGCTTATCAAAAATGTGAAAAATACGGTTTTAAAGTAACTTGCGAAAGCCCGCAAATCGAAGGGGCAATAATCACAAGTACTCTCAAAATAAATAATAATGATGTGAAATTTGAAGACTATTATTTCAAAATAGATACCTATTTTCATTGTCTGCGAAATGCAGGTTTTACAACAATAAACATGCATTTGCCTGAAATTTCGCCGGAAGGTATTGATAAATTCGGGAAAGAATTTTGGCAGGATTTTATAACTGAAAAAATGCAATTATACATTGAATGTAAAAAAACATCAGCTCTCGGATAATTTAAGGAAGCTAAAATGACCGCATATAACATATTGATAAACAATGTAAAACAGAAAAAAATAAAATTCTATTTTGTACTATCCATTACTCGTAGTAACTCAACAACATTGGCACTTGCGTTATCACAAGCTCCAGAAATTGGTAGGCAAATTAATATGCCGTTTTTTTTTGAATCAGTACCGCTAAACCACGAGTTCCATCATAAAGGTTTAGAGGAGGAAATGCCAGATACATTATCTGCCGAAATGGTCGCTAATAGAATAAATAAGATCATCAATCCTATATTACAAAATGATAGAACAATTTCGACTATAATTCACGATCATTTTGATTTTTTAACTCGTGAAGAATACCTTAATTTGCTAAGAGAATTGGGAAATGATTTTATATTTTGTTTTCGTGATCCGAAGATTCAGTTCCTATCTCATATTTTGTCATCTACAAATTATTTTCTAATCAAAAATCCATCAATTAATAATAAAAAAGTATTTTCTTACAGTGATTTGCTATATTTGCTTCATGTGTTTAAAAATAATCACGATAATTTTAGCGACAAATTTAATGAAATTGTAAAGCTCAAGGGCATAGAACTCAACAAATTTGATGAATCAGATGATCGTACAATTTTTAATGATGGTTTTGATAGTTATATTAAAAGTAATTTTAATACTGATTCTGTAGATATGACAAATTCAAAATTCGATTGGATTAAGGAAAAATTTTATTTCTTGCTGAACCTACAGAAAAATGAGTTAGAGCTATCTTGGAAGAATGCTCTTAATACGTTTAATTTTTTAAATTCTAACGTTAAAGTTGATAAACCTAATATAATTGATAAACCTAATATAATAATGATTGATGGTGACAAGTTAGTTAGAAATCCAGAGGTGAGCCTAAAGGCAATTATAGATAGAATAGATGGCATAAGTTTCACAAGAGATATGATAGATAATTGGCAAAAATTTACTGGCAAAGACTTTGTTTGTTTTGCTTCACGCATTATGTCTTCTGGTAGTACGAATAATTGGAATGGCGAGTGTCAAAATAGCAATAAAATAAAAATTCTTAATGATGAAAGACCATTCTTGACCTCTGATTTACTTATGGAAGATTTCAATTTAGTGTTAAATCAAGCACAAGAAGTATACAATTTTTTTACACTAATTAGTATAGGGCGTATTCAAAAGTTGGAGAAAATATGAAAAAAAATGCCATACTTATAACGGGTGCATCTTCAGGAATCGGGGCAGGTACTGCAAAAGCACTTGCTGAACAAGGATTCAGGGTATTTGCTGGTGTGCGGAATCCACAAAAAGCTATATCATCCGATGCGCTCATTAATCCCATACCTGTCAAGCTTGATGTAACAGATACGCTTGATATTACCCGAGCAGTTGAGCAAGTCAGTACAATATTGCAAGAAGAAAAACTTGGACTCGCGGGTATTGTGAACTGTGCAACAACTGAATATCAAGGTCCGGTCGAGATATTGCCAATCAAGTTTATGCGTCATGAGATGGAAGTCAACTATTTTGGAACGGTAATGGTTACAAAGGCATTTCTTCCTTTGCTGCGAGAATCTGTTGGAAGGATTGTCAATATTACTTCTATAAACGGATTCTGTGTTTTTAACAGTATAGGCTCAAGCTGTGCTGCAAAATACGCTGTAGAGGCATTTTCTGATGCACTGCGATTGGAACTTAAACCATGGGGAATTCATGTTTCGATAATCGAACCCGGTGGAGTTGCCACACCGTTATGGAAAAAATCTTTGCGGGCATTTGAAGAATTGCCCAACCATGTTACGCAGGATCAAATCAGGTTATACTATCCGTCTTGGAAAAAATCTTTGCAGATAGCTATAAAAGATGAAGCAGAGCATTATAAAAAGACTATGCCGGTTGAAATAGTTGTGCGTGATATTATTCATGCCTTGACTGCCCCCAAGCCTAAGACACGATATCTTGTGGGACGATTTGCAAAAACTGTAGCATTCTTTAAATGGTTGCTGCCGGATAGATATTTTGATCATTTTGCTATGGCTGAATTTAAAGAACAGCCTGATTGAACTTTTTTGATGACTGCATATTCGGTAATGTTTCTCGTTGAGAACGTGCATTGTTTAACAAATTATGGAAAGGAAAAAATTATGAAAGTATGCCCTGTAAATTCTCACAACGAATGGGACCCACTTGAAGAAGTGATTGTAGGAAGCGTTTTTGGAGCTATGATGCCTGCGTGGGATACAATTAACAAACACACAGTCCCACCGGGCGAATGGGATAAAATATGCTGCTATCAGAATCCTAATGGAACCCCGTATCCTAAAGAACGTATAAAAGCTGCAAATTCAGAACGTGAAGAATTTATCCATATCCTCGAATCAGAAGGAGTTATTGTCCGCCGAATTGAGGATGTCGATTATACTGCCCCTTTTTCAACTCCTGATTGGTCGGTTACAGGCGGTTTCAGCGGTGCAAATCCCCGTGATCCGTTTCTGATAATCGGAAATGAAATTATCGAAACTCCTATGGCTGACCGCTCCCGCTATTTCGAGGCATGGGCATACCGTTCTCTTTTCAAAGAGTATTTCAAAGCCGGTGCAAAATGGACAGCAGCACCCAAACCCATGCTCGCTGATGCCCTGTATGTTCCTGATTACAGGATTCCCGGTCCAGATGAGCCGAACCGTTTTGTCATAACTGAATTCGAACCTACTTTTGATGCTGCTGATTTTGTCCGATGCGGAAAGGATATTTTCGGGCAGCTCAGCCATGTTACCAACAATTTCGGAATCGAATGGCTTCAGCGTCATCTCGGAGACGGTTACAGGATTCATCTCATCGAATCAAGATGCCGTCAGGCTCTGCACATTGACACGACATTTATGCCTCTTGCTCCGGGAAAAGCTATGGTAAACCCTGAATTTACAGACATAAATAAACTTCCAGCAATATTGAAAAACTGGGATATTTTAGTGTCGCCCCAACCAGTTCGTTCTCAAAATGACCCGACCGGAGCAACCGTTAGTGGATGGGTCAATATGAATGTTCTTATGCTCGATGAAAAACGGGTAATTGTGGAGAAAAATCAGATTCCGATGATAACAGCATTAAAAGACTGGGGATTTGAGCCAATTCCCTGTTCGTTTGAAAATTACTATCCTTTTTGGGGTTCTTTTCACTGTGCAACTTTGGATATTCGCAGACGCGGAGAATTGAAGTCTTATTTTTGAAAATAATATCTAAGGTGATTATAATGTTTATCGAAGCTGTTCTGTTATCCAGCTTATTGTTTGGTGGATCAAAACTTTATGAAAAAATTATAAAGCCGGATAAGAAAAAAAACAAAATTAACAAATCCGAGAAAAGCCTTTCATTTTATACTGTAAAGGAGAAAGAAATTACAGATTTAAAATCTTCTGTTGAAATAGCAGATAGATCGGAGATATCCGAACTTACAAGGCAAAATCAGTTTGATAACACAACAATAAATAAATATTTAACTGTTATATCAGTTTCAACGCTTATGACTGTAGCAGGAAGAATATTTTATGCACCACTTATACCATTGGGTGTGCTGGGGCTTTTGTATCCTTACACAGGAATTGTGAGAAGAGCTTATAATGGATTGGTTAATGAAAAAAAAATAAAGATGCCAGTAATGGGAGCAATACTCTTGCCAGGCATGATCCTTACAAGATACTACTTCACAACTTGTTTTAGCCTTATGCTTTATTACACCAGCTTGAAACTGCTGAACAAAATTGAAGACAACAGCAGACAGAATGTTGTTAATTTTTTTGAAAATCAGCCGGGTTTTGTCTGGATTGTGAAAGACGGCATAGAAATCGAGATTCCTTTTGAGTCGTTACGGACCGGAGATATTGCCTCTGTTAAAGCAGGAGAATCCATTCCTGCCGACGGCATCATCACAGAAGGAACTGCATCCGTTGACCAGCACATTCTGACAGGAGAGTCCATGCCTTTGGAAAAAGGTGCGGGTGATCCGGTATTTGCTTCAACTGTTGTGTTATCCGGCAGACTACTTTTTCGTGTCGAAAAATCGGGAAAAGAAACGGTTGTAGCAAATATTGCCGATATTTTAAACAGGACAGTGGATTACAAAACAGGAATACAGTCAAAAGGAGAAAAAATTACAGATCAGTCAATAGTGCCTACTATGGCACTGAGTGTAGCGGCATTGCCTGTGGCAGGACCTGCCGGTATGCTGGCTGTTCTCAATTCTTATATCGGTGCAGATGTGAGTATTTTGGTTCCATTAAGCACTCTTAATTTTCTCAAAGCCGCATCCAATAACAGCATCCTGATCAAGGACGGACGCTCTTTAGAATTATTGAGCAAAATTGACACCGTAGTTTTCGACAAAACAGGAACACTTACGATAGAGCAGCTTGTTGTCCTAAGAATCCATACCTGCGACGGACTTGACGAAACAAAGATATTGCTATTTGCGGCTATGGCAGAACAGAGACAGACTCATCCTATTGCCAAAGCCATTCTTAAGAAAGCACGTGAATGCGGAATAAATCCGGGTAATGTCGGTGAGGCTTTCTATGAAATAGGTTACGGAATCAGAGTGAGAATTTCTGATACTGTTATTCGTGTGGGTAGCGTGCGATTTATGGAAATGGAAGGCATAGAAATTCCCGATAAGATTAATGATATCATAAGCGGCACACTTGACAGCGGAAATTCTCTTGTTATGGTGGCAAAAGAGAATCGTCTTGTTGGTGCTATCGAACTTCATCCAACAGTACGTCCAGAAGTCAGGAGCATTATAAACAGTTTGAAAAAACGTAATAAATCTTTGTACATCATTAGTGGAGATAATACAAATCATGTCAAAATCATGGCTGAAGAACTGGGAATAGACAATTATTTTTCAGAAATCTTTCCTGAACAAAAAGCACAGATTATAGAACAGCTTCAGAAAGAGGGACGATCAGTATGCTTTATCGGAGACGGTATCAATGATTCTATAGCAATGAAAAAAGCACATGTATCTGTTTCTTTGAGTGGTGCATCAACCGTTGCCACAGACACCGCCAATATCATACTGATGGACGGAACATTATGCAACTTGGATAAAATTTTTGAAATTGCCAAAGATTTTGATAAAAATATAAATACAGCTTTGGCAATTTCAATTGTGCCCGGTATTATGAACATCGCCAGTGTATTTTTTCTGAATACAGGAATTTATTTTGCTTTGGGATTGTATTACATCTTTCTGCCTTTAGGTGTTGGAAACTCTTTTGTGCCGATGATCAAGTATAAGAAGAAAAAGGAATTACCATGAAAAAAGACGTTGAAATAACAGGAATTACATCTGAAAAAAATGATATAACCAAAACCGTTTTTATGTTCGGAGGGATAGCTTCACAATGGGAAATGATGGCAAAGGAATTATCGGAAGAATCCATATTCTGCCAGACCATAGACGAGTGCGACCGATGTTTTCGTTCTTATTCAGGATGGTCAATCAGAGAAGAGTTGGAAAAGGGAAAAGAACTTTCACTCATACATGATCCGAACGTAGCTCCTGCCTGTATCTGTGCTGTCGAAATTGCTCTTTCAAATCTGCTTGTAAGCTGGGGAATCAAACCTGATGCGGTGATAGGACATAGCATAGGAGAGGCAGTCGCAGCTTATGTGGCAGGCGTTATTTCATTATCAGATGTTTTTAAAATAATCTGGCATCATTCAGTGATCATTCCGCAAATCAAATGGACTGGGGCTATGGCTCATGTAAGTGTTACGCGGGAGAGAATCACAGAGCTTCTGAATCGTTATCCAAAACGTTTGTCTGTTGCCGCCTATAACGGACCAGTTTCTGCTGTAATATCGGGTGAAAAAGAGTTGATAATAGAAATCGTGAATCAACTGTCGCAGGAGCAGATATTCTGCAAAATTCTCAATACAAGTATTCCGTTTCATACGTCAATAATAGAGCCTTATAAAAATTATGTGCACAAAAACCTCAGCGATATTCAGATAATGCCGATGAAGATTCCAATTTACTCGACACTTTACGGACGACTTAGCAAGTCATCTGATTATGACGCAAAATATTGGGCAGATCATATTCATAAACCCGTACTGTTTTATGACGGAATAGAAGCCCTACGTCAGGAGGGATATGTGAATTTTGTGGAAATCAGCCCCCACAGTATTCTAACCGTGTCTGTAAAAGAAGCATTTGCTCATGCTGACAATTCGAAATGTAATGTCATTCCGACCCTGATACGTAACGAACATGGAAAGAAAGCTATTCTTACTGCGGTTGCCCGACTTGCCTGTTCAGGCTATACTGTGCAATTTGGAAATTTTCTGGCTGAGGACAAGGCGTATATTCACAGACAGACAGACAGTTTCAGCAGGAGACAAGACAATCTTTGCTGGCTTTCCAATATTAATTCCGAGAAACTGCGGAAATACCTCAATGATTTTGTGAAATCTTCGATAGCTGAAATATCCGACCATATCGTAATTCGGGAAGATGACGAAAATACTAATTTTATGGATTTGGGCATAGATTCGATTTCTGCCTTTAGACTTTGGAGTATGATTGCCTCTGAATTAGACATATCTCCGCCGATAAACTTGATATTCGAATATCCAACCTTGATGAAATTGGTTGAATATCTTATGACTCAGATTTGGAACGTGCCTGCAACAATTAGAGACAGAAAGCGATTCAATAAATATAAAGAACATTTCGGAGTAATAGATTTTATAGAAACCCAGAAAAATCCTTTATTCAACAAACTTTCCAAATTCCATTTGTGTGTTACTCATCAGAAAAACCGAAAATTGACAATAGAGGGAATGGGAGGCAGAGAATTTACTGATTTCGCATCCTGCAATTATCTGGGATTAGATTATCATCCTGATGTAATGGCTTCTGTTCCAGGACTTATTGAAAAATGGGGATCACATCCAAGTTGGACACGATTGGTTGCATCGCCTGCTCCCTATTTTGAATTGGAAGAACGTCTGGCGGAATTTGTTAATGCTCCTTATACATTGGTATTCCCATGTATTGCTATGCTTAATTTTGGCACATTGCCCATTCTCGCAGGTCCGGATGGCGTTATTTTATGCGACAGTGCAGCTCATCATACTATTCAGGAAGCATGTCAGCTTGCATCTGCCAAGGGTATCACCTGTGTTTACTTCAGATATAATGATTTGGATGATCTAGAGAAGCAGATGAAAAAATATGCCCACAAATCTCCTATGATTGTTGCTGTAGACGGAGTTTATTCCATGACAGCAAAGTATGTTAATTTGCCGGGGTACAGTGAGGTTGCAAAAAAATACGGTGCATATTTGTTTGTGGACGATGCTCATGGATTCGGTATTATAGGAGAAAATCCGACAATAGAACAACCTTATGGAAAAAAAGGGAACGGAATTGTTAATTATTTCGGAATGGATTATGTCGAAGACCGCATCATTTATATCACTGCCATGTCAAAGGCATTCTCATCATTTGCTGCGTTTATCGTGTGTTTGGACAAAGAAATGAAAGAAAAGCTCCGTTTGGCATCTACCTACGTGTTTTCAGGTCCTGTTCCAGTGGCATCTCTTGCCAGCTCGCTTGTAGGGATCGATGTCAATGAGAAAGAGGGGGATAACCTTAGATTAAGATTGTACAATCTCTCCGAAAAACTGGCTTCAGGTGCAAGAACACTCGGTTTCAAAGTGGATAATCAAGGAGGTTTTCCCATTATCTATGTGGTAACAGGTGAACCTGAACACACGGTTAACGCTATGAATATGGCATGGGATCGGGGACTTATTGTGTCACCCGGCATATTTCCTGCTGTACCGATTAATCACGGAGGGTTGCGATTTTCGGTCACGGCTCTGAATACGGAATCCGAAATTGACAACGCACTTAATGTGCTTGAGGATATTCGCAAAACGATAATTCATTAGTAACCAGTGATGTTAGGTTAGGTTTTTGTATATGACTACAGATGTTCTTTGAAAATGATTTCTTCAATAGTTATAAATAAGGAATATGGTAACAAACCTAATATGAATGATATAATTAAAAATTCCCAAGAAGCTACATTTCTTCTTGTATCTTCTTTTAAGCCCACAGGAGATCAGCCAAAAGCTATTGAATATCTTGCAAAAGGTGTTTTGCAAGGTGAAAAACATCAGGTTCTGCTTGGAGTTACAGGCTCTGGCAAAACCTTTACAATGGCAAACATAATCGCCAAAGTTGGAAAACCAACATTGGTTATTGCACCAAATAAAACTCTTGCAGCCCAATTATACAACGAATTTTCTTCTCTTTTTCCCCATAATGCGGTTGAATATTTTGTAAGCTATTATGATTACTATCAACCAGAAGCCTACATTCCATCAAGCGATACCTATATTCAAAAAGATTCTGCCATAAATGAGATGATCGATAAGATGAGACACTCTGCTACACGCTCTGTTCTTGCAAGAAATGATGTGATAGTGGTTGCAAGTGTCTCTTGCATATATGGACTTGGGGCACCAGAAGATTATCTTGCTTTAAGAGTTGAAATTAGTGTTGATATGGAGATACCACGCGAATCTTTTCTGGCTGGATTAGTTGATATACAGTATGAGAGAAATGATGTTGATTTTCATCGTGGCACTTTTAGGGTAAGAGGAGACAGAGTTGAGGTCTTTCCCGCTTATGAAGAGGACAAAGCTCTTAGGATCGATTTTTTTGGAGATACTATTGAAAGTATATCTGAAATTAATCCTCTTAAAGGAGATATTATTAACTCTCTTCGTAAAACAGCGATTTTTCCAGCATCTCACTATGTTACAATGAAAGAGACAAGAGAGAGGGCTGTAAAAGGTATAAATGAAGAGCTTGCCCTTAGACTTGAATATTTTTATAAAGAGAACAAACTCCTTGAAGCCCAGAGATTAGAAGAAAAAACCCGCTACGATCTTGAGATGATGAATGAAGTTGGCTATTGCACAGGTATTGAAAACTACTCAAGGCATCTGACAGGCAGGAAAACTGGCGAGCCTCCACCTACACTGCTTGACTATTTTCCTGATGATTTTTTGCTCTTTTTTGATGAGAGCCACATTTCAGTGCCGCAGATTGGTGCAATGTATAAAGCAGATCTCTCAAGAAAGACTACACTTGTGGATTATGGATTCCGCCTTCCTTCAGCAGTGGATAATCGTCCTTTAAAGTTTGAGGAGTTTAAACAAAAAGTTTCTCAGGTGATTTATGTCTCTGCAACACCAGCAGATTATGAGCTTGAAAAGGCTAAAGAAAATATAGTTGACAATAAAAATGATGAGAGTGTTTCTGAAAAAATAGCAACTTTTATTGAGCATAGAGGAAGAGTTGCCGAACAAATTGTAAGACCTACAGGGCTTCTTGACCCTGACATTGAGGTTAGAGATGCAAAACATCAAGTTGATGATCTTTATGAAGAGATTCTAAAACGTGTAGAACCTATTAATCCTTTACTACCTTTAAATAACCTAAACTCTATCAGTTATACAGATGTTTTAAGCTCGTTTGAGACCACAGAGATTGAGTCTGAAAATCATGCAAATAAGAGTGAAAAAACAAGGGTATTGGTTACTACCCTTACCAAACGTATGGCAGAAGATTTAACTGACTACTTTTCAGGTCTTGGGATTAAAGTAAAATACCTTCACTCTGATATTGGGACAGTTGAACGGATTGACATTATTCAGGATTTACGCAAAGGTATTTTTGACGTGTTAATTGGTATCAACCTTTTAAGGGAAGGTCTTGATATTCCAGAAGTATCTCTTGTTGCTATTTTAGATGCAGATAAAGAGGGTTTTTTGCGTTCATACCGCTCTTTAATTCAAACATTTGGGCGAGCTGCAAGAAATGTTAATGGAAAAGTTATAATGTATGCTGAAAAAATTACTCCATCTATGAAAAAAGCAATGGAAGAGACAGACCGCAGACGCATTATTCAAAGAAATTACAACAAAAAGCATGGCATTATTCCGTCAACAATTCAAAAAGAGCTTAAATCATTTGATTATACAATGGAGAAAAAGATTGAATATAAGGTTGACTACAATAAAAGTATTAGCAGAGATGAAGTGCAAGTGCAGGAGTTATTAAGTTCTTATGACAAGATAGAATCTAAAGCTAAAGAGATCACAGAAAATAATAAAGCAGAAAAAATAGAGCAGCTTATCAAAACGCTTGAAAAGGAGATGAAGAAGGCAGCCGCTGATCTTGATTTTGAAAAAGCTGCGTCAGTTAGGGATAAAATCAAAGAGCTAAAAAAAAGAAATTTACTTTAATTGAGGCTATACTTTTTAGGGTTTGCTTTTTATCGTCTATTTAATTGAAGTTACAGGGCAGTGGGCTTTTAATATAACAAACCTTGCTGTTGAGCCAAGTATCATCTTTTGGGCTCTTGATTTTTTTTTGATTCCCAAAAAAATATGATCTATTTCGTTCTCTTTTGCGTAAAGAACAATATCTTCCCCCGGAGAAAGACCTCTAACGCTTTGCTGTGCCAAGAATTTTACACCAGCACTCTCCATTAATTTTTTAGCAAAATTAAGCTCTTTCTCAGCCTGAACAATATCTGATGTTTTTTCATTTTCTCCGCCCTCCATTGATGTGATAATGTGAACAAAAGCGTTTGTAAGCAGGGCATAATCTCTTGCAAGTTTTAAAGCCCGCTCTCCTGATTCTCCACCATTATATCCAACCATGATTTTCATTATCAAACCATCCTTAATTTTTGTGATTTAATAGTTATACTATTCAAGGTCATAAACTTAGTTTTGCCTAAACTGTAGAGACGCCTGCCGTGCGTCTCTACTTAAATATAAAAGCTCAATTAATGCACACTTAGAGTATAAGTAGACACTTACAAATTAATGGCGTACTATAATACTATATTACCAGCAAATTCAGTAGCTTGAAGCATAATAGAATCAAGATCAAGAGTTTTGATTTTTCTATCTTTTAAAACTATCTTCCCATCAATTATCACATCTCTTACATCTGCTCCTGAGACAGAATAGACAATATGCGATATTGGATTATACATAGGGACTAAATGAGGTTTATGCGTATCTAATATAATAATATCAGCCTTTTTTCCAATCTCTATAGAACCTGTAATATCACCAAGACCAATTGCCTTTGCACCCTCTATTGTTGCCATTCTAACAACTGATAATACATCTAAAACCCCAACATCATAACGATGAATTTTATGCAGCTTTGCTGCTGTATCCATCTCTGTAAAAAGATCAAGGTTGTTGTTACTTGCACTGCCATCTGTTCCAAGACCTGTTGGGATACCAGCACTAATAAAGTCAAAAACAGGAGCAATGCCTGATCCAAGTTTCATATTGCTTTCAGGGTTGTGAGATATTGATGCACCTCTCTCTCTGATAATCTCAATATCTGGGTCTGTTACCCACACAGCATGGACTATCAATGTATTCCTATCTAAAACATCAAGACTATCAAGATACTCAACAGGTGTTTTTTGATGGAAAAGCCTTATCTGGTCTTGTTCTGCTTTTGTTTCAGCAACATGAATCTGAAACAAAACACCTATTTCGCGAGCTGCCTGTTTTGCATTCAGAATAGTCTCTTTAGAACAAGTGTAGGGTGAATGGCAAAATATCGAAGAGGTGATATTTGGGTATCTATTTTTAAATTTGCGAGCATAATTTATAGCGTTTTCAATATTTAAAGATGGATCAACAACACCTGGGGCAGGAAAATCAATTACTCCTTGACCAAGAACCGCCCTCATACCAGATTGGTTTACAGCTTCTGCAACTGACTCTTCATGAAAATATCCATCGCAACAGGTGGTTGTTCCTGAAAGCAGCATCTCGGCACAAGATAGCAAAGTTCCACACCGAACTGTATCAGGTTTAATATATTTGGCTTCAAGTTTGAACATATAGTCGTTAAGCCATGTTATAAGGGGCATATCTTCAGCAAATCCACGAAAAAGAGACATAGGAAGGTGGGTATGGGTATTTACAAGACCTGGCATTATTATTCCATGTTCTGCATCAATCACACACTCAGCATTCAGCCCTGCCATTTCATCACTATTGCCAATTTTAATTATGCTATCTGATTTTATTAATACTGCTCCATTGTCAATGATGCTATTTTGAGAATCGACTGTAACAATTCTGCCATTCTTAATCAAAATATCACCATCAAAATATCTCTTATCGCTATTTTCTGAGTTATTCATAAATATAATTCCACCCATTTTTTGATTAATTTAGTTAATCTAACGATATTTCAATATGAAGCTTTTTTCCAATACTCTCAAGTTGGCGTTCAACACTCTCTGTCGTAATGGAATCTGGAAAAACAACATCAATATTCATAATATAGAGGGCTGTTCCGCTTTCAGGTGATGGTTTTGTTTGAGATTGTAGTTTAACAATATTAATACCATTATCTGCAAGGAGTTTACTAACTTTATATACAATGCCTGCTTGATCGATTCCCTCAACAGACACCGTGTGTCTATTACCATTAACCTTGTAATCTACTTGGTGAAAATCCAATGGGCGTATAAAAACTGAAATCCCTTTCTCTTTCTCAAGTCTTCTGCAGTCTCTATAAATATTTTCTTCAAGCATTTCACCCTGTCCCGACAAAAGTAAAATTAGTGTAAATTCGTCTGCAAGAAGACCCATCTGAGACTCTTCAAGATTACATCCATTCTCGTAAATAATTCCTGAAACATCAGCAACTATTCCTGGTCTATCTTTGCCAAAAGCTGTCATTATAAATTTTTTTTCCATTTTATAGTCCTTAAAATTAATGATAATTTTCTACTATAACATTCCTATTTCATTAGGATATTATTGCTCTGTGATTGAAAGTAGAGATACAATATGTGCATCTCTACTCGTAAATATTTATTTATATTTTCACAAATCATTTAGGATAGCTATATAAGTTTTTTACAAGCTTTTTTAAATGCCATACCATGAATATCAGCAGCAATATGAACAGGACTCTTACCGTTTATTGGATCCCAATTTGCGGGGTTGGCACTACAAAAAAATTGAACCTCAAGACCATATCGAATCTTAGCATCTTCAACATCAAGCCCTTCAATCTTTTTTGCTGCGTCCCAAGTTGCACCACAAGGTGCACCACGAATAACATCAACTTTCTCAATTTTTCCATCTTTTATCGTCAAATCAACTTCAGGAGAGCCAAACAACTTTCCGTATTCTCCAAGAGACTCATCGCGTGGAAGCATACAGCATGTTAATGGGGTAAATGAATTACCTTGTGTGATTTTTTTGCCAGAAGCAACTACAGGAATCCCCGCTTTTTGACACAATAGCGAAAGATCGGTTGAAAGATCAGGGTGTTTTAGATAATCAAGCACAAGATCGGCATCAATTTTTGTCGGAAGATATTGAGACGCATCATCAATAAGATTGGGAAGATTTCCTTCAATATTGATAATTTCAAGAACAAAGTGGTTACCGCCAAACCGTTTAATTCCCGCAATTTTGCTCATTGCAGAGCCATTTTGCTGAAATACCGTTATTTTTTGAATATTATTATGACTCATAGTTGAATGCTCGTAAGAGGTAGATGTTTAATATACTGTTTTCTGGCGTAATTATACCGTTTTTATCTAAAGACTAAAAATTTAAAATCCAAGGTCTTCATTTATCAGAACAATTTTGACTCTTTTCGCAGGAAAGCATCTCTCTGCGATGCTCCATGTGTTACATATCCTATTGGGCGACTTACAATTTTGGCAAAATCCTGTGTGGCTGCATGGGGTATTTTTATCAAGATTCATAGTATTTAACGGTGCTGCATAGCTTTTGATTCTATACATTGCATCGTCAAGATCACAGCAGATTTTGTTTCTTCCAACAAGTATAATTACATGACGGGGTCCAAAAGTTATTCCACCAATTCTATTTCCAATCATGTCAAGGTTGACAAGTTTTCCATCTTCAGTTATGGCGTTTGTGCCTGTTATAAACAGATCTACAAGAAGAGATTGCCTTCTAAGTTCCATCTGCTCTTCAACAGAGACAGTTTTATCAAATGTATTGATAACTTGATAACGCTCATCATCTTTAATTGCATGAAAGAGTCCTGTACCAATAAAGGTCATTGAACCACCCCATGAGATAGATTTCACTTCAAGGGATGGAATAATTTGGTTTAGGACAGTCTCTTTTGCCTCTTGACCATTTTGTACTATGAAAACCTCAAAATTGTTATCTTCCAACTCTTCTTTAACTTTTGTTAAGCGGTGATTCCAGTAGTTTAGTTCAGGATTCTTCATATTTAATTTATCCTCCATACAGATATTTCTATTTTATGTTTAAGTTTGCAATTTGGTTGTTTGAGATAGTAGAAATCTATGGTGTTATTTTATTCCCATTCATAACTTGGTGTCTTTTTAATAAGCATTTCTACAACTTGATAACATATTGAGCCAATTATAGCATATTGATTTTGGGAATTCTTACCTGATATAATTCATAAAATCAACTAATCATAATAAAATTAAACCCAATTTTAGATTCATAAATTTTACATTATGCACATTTCTAAAAAGTCAATTTATTATCTTAAATTAATTCACTTTTTTAAAAAAAAAATATTGACTAATATTTTTTTCCTTTTTATAGTCAAATAAATTTTATGAATCTCCTTCAATTAATATAAAATATTTTTTACACAACACTTGAAACCCAATTTTCTTACAGTTAGACTCCTTAAAATTTATAAACATAGCCTTTATAAAGGAGGTGGTTGCTCCTTAAAATTCAAAATACTATAAGATATATAAAACTCTTTAACCTTACCCTAATAGTCTTCAATTTTATCTTACGTCCTTTAAAAATTTAAGTTGTTTCAAGAAGTTGTTTCAAACTCCGTAAATTGTTATTTTTTTTAATAGCTATCTTAACTTATTAAGTTACTTGTAAACTTAATAGAATAAACTAAAAAATGCAGGAGAAAAATCAATGGGCGACACAAATGTTTTAGAAACAACCGAGGCACAGATTGCTGTACATTGGCAAGAAGAAGATTACTACTATCCATCACCAAAGTTTATCGGTCAAGCAAATGTAACTGACCCCGCAATTTATGAGCGTTTCAGCTTAGACAAATTTCCCGACTGCTTTATAGAATATGCAGAGATGCTAACATGGTATAAATATTGGGATACTGTGTTAGATACAAGCGATGCCCCTTGTTGGAAGTGGTTTAAAGGGGGGAAAATAAACGCAAGCTATAACTGCATTGACCGCCATCTTAAAGATAACAAAAATAAAACAGCAATTCACTTTGTGCCAGAACTTGAAGAGGAGAGAATTGACCACATAACCTATCAGGAACTCTATGTTAGAGTTAATGAATTTGCAGCACTTCTTCGTGATTTCGCAGGATTAAAAAGAGGCGATAGAGTTACGATCCACATGCCGATGTCAGCAGAGCTTCCAATCACAATGCTCGCATGTGCAAGGCTTGGCGTTATCCACTCTGTTGTGTTTGGAGGGTTTTCTGCAAGTGCTTGTGCTGATAGAATAGTTGACTCAAAATCAAGAGTCCTTATCAGCATGGACGCTTACTATAGGTCAGGTAAACTTCTAAATCATAAAATCAATGCTGACGAAGCTGTAGCCCTTGCTGCAAAAGATGGTCAAATTGTTGATAAAGTGCTTGTGTGGCAGCGTTATCCCGGTAAATCATCTACTGAAACACCTATGGTTGAAGGTCGAGACTATTTTGTTAATGATGTTGTAAAAAAATACTATGGAGCAAGAATTGAGCCTGAACAGATGCTCTCTGAAGAACCTCTATTTTTAATGTACACCAGCGGCACGACTGGAAAACCAAAAGGAGCACAGCACGGCACAGGCGGTTATCTTGCCTATGTTACTGCAATGTCAAAGTATATCCAAGATATTCACCCAACAGATGTATATTGGTGTATGGCTGATATTGGCTGGATTACAGGACACTCATTTATTGTATATGGACCGCTCGCCCTTTGTGCCTCAACTGTAATTTATGAAGGTGTTCCAACCTATCCAGATGCTGGTCGCTCATGGCGAATTGCACAGGCATTAGATGTCAATATTTTCCACACAGCACCTACTGCAATTCGTGCTTTACGAAAAATAGGACCAAATGAACCAGCAAAATATAACTACCACTTTAAACACATGACAACTGTAGGTGAACCAATTGAACCTGAAGTTTGGAAATGGTATGAGTCAGCAGTTGGTAAAGGTGAGGCAATCATTGTTGATACTTGGTGGCAGACAGAGACAGGTGGATTCCTTTGCAGCACAGTTCCAGCAATTAAACCAATGAAGCCGGGAAGTGCTGGTCCTGGTGTTCCGGGAATTCATCCAATTATATTTGACGAAGATGGTAACGAAATTACTAAACCCGGAATTGCTGGAAATATCTGCATTCAAAATCCGTGGCCAGGACAGATGCAGACAATCTGGGGAGATAGAGATAGATTTGTAAAGACCTACTTTGCAAGATATTGCAAAAATAAAGATAGCAAAGATTGGAGAGATTGGCCCTATATTGCAGGCGATGCGGCTACATGCTCTGCTGACGGCTACTACAGAATACTTGGACGAATTGACGATGTTATCAATGTCTCTGGACACAGGCTTGGAACAAAAGAGATTGAGTCAGCAGCCCTTGTTGTCCAAGAAGTTGCAGAAGCGGCTGTTGTGCCTGTTGCCCATGAGATTAAAGGTAAAGAGCCAGATTTATATGTTGCGTTAAAACCCGGAATTCAAGCAACAGATGAGTTAGCCCAAAAAATTTCAGATGCTATATGTAACCAAATTGGAAAAATAGCAAAACCAAGAAAGGTCTGGATTGTGCCTGATATGCCAAAAACACGCTCTGGAAAAATTATGAGAAGAGTTCTTGGAGCTATTTCAAATAAGGGCGATGTTGGAAATGTTATGACACTTGCAAACCCTGAAGTTGTTGAAACAATTAAAACTCTTGTAGAAAAATCGTAAGCTATTCTCAAATTAAATTTCAGTTATTTAAAAAAAATTGGATATTGTAATATGTTTATAGATTTGACAACTTTTGAAAAGTTGTCAAATCTTAAAAAGACAATTCATTATTAAATCTTACAAAATAAAAAAATCATACATTTTAAGGACTTAAATTCATGTTAAACATGTATAAAGATGCTTACGAAAAATCGCTAAATGATCCGAACGGTTTCTGGGGTTCTGTTGCAGAAGATTGCCATTGGTATAAAAAATGGGATAAAGTGCTTGATGATTCCAATAAACCTTTTTACAGGTGGTTCACAGGGGCAGAGATGAACACCTGCTATAATGCTCTTGATTTTCACATAGATAACGGCAAAGGTGATAAATTGGCTCTTATCTACGATAGCCCTGTTACAGATACCAAGAAAACCTACACATTTAAGGAGTTGAGAGATGAGGTTGCGAAATTTGCTGGGGTTTTAAACTCAATGGGTGTGGAAAAAGGCGACAGGGTCATTATTTATATGCCTATGATTCCAGAAGCTGCAATTGCCATGCTCGGGTGTGCGAGAATAGGTGCTGTCCACTCTGTTGTATTTGGAGGATTTGCTCCAAACGAGCTTGCAACACGCATTAACGATGCTAAACCAAAAGTTATTATATCTGCCTCATGTGGAATTGAAGTTAAAAAGAAAATTCCATATAAACCCCTCCTTGATAAAGCAATTGACCTTTCTGAAAGCAAACCCAATGCAACAATTATTTTCCAGCGTCCAATGGAGACAGCATCTCTTCAAGATGGCAGAGATTATGATTGGACAACCTTAATGTCTGACGCAAAGCCACACGACTGCGTTCCAGTTAAGGCAACTGATCCTCTATATATTCTATACACCTCTGGAACTACAGGTCAGCCTAAAGGCGTTGTTCGAGATAATGGTGGTCATCTTGTTGCTTTAAAATGGACAATGAAAGCAGTCTATAACATTGATGAAGGTGATGTTTGGTGGGCAGCTTCAGATATTGGCTGGGTTGTTGGACACTCTTATATTGTCTATGCACCTTTATTTAAAGGGGCGGCAACTGTGATGTTTGAAGGAAAGCCAGTTGGCACTCCTGATGCTGGAACATTTTGGAGAGTTATCTCAGAGTATAAAGTTAAGTCTATGTTTACAGCTCCAACTGCATTTCGTGCAATAAAGCGAGAAGACCCAGAGGCTAAATTGGTTAAAAATTACGATCTCTCAAAATTTGAGATTCTTTTCCTTGCTGGCGAAAGAACTGACCCAGATACTCTTCATTGGTCTGAAAGAAACTTAAATGTTCCAGTAATTGACCATTGGTGGCAGACAGAGACTGGTTGGGCAATTGCTGCAAACTGCATGGGAATTGAGAGATTTCCTGTAAAGGCTGGCTCTCCAACCAAAGCTGTTCCGGGTTGGAATGTTCAGGTTGTTGATGCTGATTGCAAAGTTCTTCCAGCAGGTCAAATAGGTGCTATTGTCGTTAAACTCCCGCTTCCTCCCGGAACACTTCCAACTTTGTGGCAAAATGATGATAGATATATCAAGGCATACCTTGAGGAGTTTCCGAGTTATTACAAAACTGCTGACGCTGGATACATAGACGAAGATGGTTATATCTATGTCATGTCGCGAACTGACGATATAATCAATGTTGCTGGGCATAGACTCTCAACTGGAGCTATGGAAGAGGTGCTTGCAAATCACCCTGACGTTGCTGAGTGTGCTGTAATGGGAGTTGAAGATCAACTAAAAGGACAGGTTCCACTTGGATTTTTGGTCTTAAACGCTGGTGTTACAAGAGATCATGCTGAGATTATCAAAGAGGCTGTTCAGATGGTAAGAGATCAGATAGGACCTGTCGCAGCTTTCAAAACTGCCACTATTGTTAAGAGACTTCCAAAAACAAGATCAGGAAAGATTCTCAGGGGAACAATGAGAAGCATTGCTGACAAAAAAGAGTATAAAGTGCCAGCAACTATTGATGATCCTGTTATTCTTCAAGAGATTGAAGAGAGTCTTGGTAAAGTTGGATATGGTCCAAAGGCAGGTTAATATAAAGTTTGACAACTGTTAAACAGTTGTCAAACTATCGCCTATTTTTTATTAAATAATATGGTTATTAAATCTATGATGCTAAAAATTAAAACTACTCTAATAATATTTATATTTATTGATTCATAACATCACAAGGAGATTTAAAATGGCTACACAGACGATTGAAAAAGTTCCAACACAGGCTTGGATAACAACTTTTTCTGGTACAGCTATAAACCTCTGTCTTGGTATTCTATATGCTTGGAGTATCTGGAAATCAGC
The DNA here is from genome assembly GCA_015232455.1 of Desulfamplus sp. Classification (GTDB taxonomy): domain Bacteria; phylum Desulfobacterota; class Desulfobacteria; order Desulfobacterales; family Desulfobacteraceae; genus Desulfamplus. The sequence continues at coordinate 439,606 of JADFZQ010000001.1, forward strand.
CCTTGTTAATGTTGACAAGGCTGGACAAGTAATGGACGGAATAAATGCTGGTTGGACATATCTCACAAATGCAGAAGCCGCAACTCCGTTTTCTCTGTGCGTTATTATTTTTGCTGTTCTTATGATTCCTGGCGGAAGAATTCAAGATAGAATTAGCCCTAAATTTGGAGCTACTCTTGGTGGGCTTCTCTTAGCTGCTGGTTGTATTGTTGCTGGTCTAATGAAGAGTTACACAGGACTTATAATTGGTTTTGGAATACTTGGCGGTGCTGGCATGGGTATTGGTTATGCAGCCCCAACACCAGCGGCTCTTAAATGGTTTGGTCCTGAAAAAAGAGGACTTATTGCGGGTCTTGTTGTTGGTGGATATGGCGGAGCAGCCCTTTATATCGGCGGGCTTGGATCATATCTGCTTAAAAGTTATGGTATCTCAGGCAGCTTTATCTATCTTGGAATCTTTTTTGCTGTAATCGTTGTTATTGCAGGTCAAATGCTCAAAGCTCCTCCTGCTGGATATGTCCCACCTGCTAATGTGAATAATGCTGGACAAAAAGGGGCAACAGAAAAGACCCATAATTGGGAAGCTGGCGATATGATGAAAACTTGGCAGTTTTACTCACTTGTAATTATGTTTATTTTGACTACACAGTCAGGTCTTCTAATCATAAGCAGTGCTAACGGACTTTTAATGAGTACGGCTAAAGATATGCCATTTTTTGTCGCAAACGCATGGATTTTAGTTTCGTTTGGCGGGCTTGTGAACGCCTTAGGTCGTGTTGGAACAGGTTTTTACTCGGATAAAATCGGAAGGCTTAATGCCTACTGCCTAAATTGCGGTGTATCTGCTCTCTGCCTATTTTTGCTACCTTATGTTATCTCAACAGCAAATCTCTTCTTGCTTTTTCTTGCAGTGGGTGTTGCGTATTGGCAATACGGAGGCGGACTCTCTTTGATGCCATCATTTACAGCAGATTTCTTTGGTGCTAAAAACCTTGGCTTTAACTATGGATTGGTTTTTATGGGCTGGGGATTTGGTTTTTTCATGGCAAGAATCGGTGGTTGGATTCAAGATGTTACAGGAAGCCTTGACTATGCGTTTTATATCTCAGGCGGCTTGTTAGTTGGTGGTGTTCTTTTAGCAAGAATTACAACAAAACCACAATATGGCGGAGCTGCTGTATATCAGCCTCAGCGAGGATAATTAAGATTATTTGCAGTCATTTAGTTTGATTATTTTTAAATTTAGAGTTAATTTCAAATAGTTGCCATAATTAAATAAGGGATAAGAAACTTTAGCTTATCCCTTACTATTTTGTACCGTTATATATTTTAAATATCAAAAAGGTATTCAACTTCCAATGCCCACTTCCCACTCTTTACTCATAGAGATTCCATTTGTTTTAAATTTCTCTAACCTTGAATTTGACAAAGTGATTATTTTTATTGTGGCAGTCCTATTATCTGTAACTGTTAATGCAGAAGCTCAAGCATTCATGGCAACGGTATTAGGAGATATAAAAAATGATCCTAAAGATAGATTTCATTTTAACCCTCTTTTGCATATTAACCTTGCTGGGCTTATCTGTTTTGCAGTTGCTGGATTTGGCTGGGCAAGACAGATTGAGATTGATACTTCTAATTTTAAACACCCTGCAATTGCAGTTATGATAGTTAAATGTGCGGGTGCTTTTGCTAATTTACTTTTGGCAAGCATTGCAGCAAGTATCTTGTTTATAATGAAAAAATGGAATCTTGAAGATCAGGTCTTTTCCATTGTAGTAGCTGTAAATATCATGATTTTCGTTTATAACTCTGTTCCAGTCCCGCCCCTTGCTGGAGCTTACATTCTTTTTTCTATAATCTCTGCTTTTTTACCCACCTCTTTTCTTAACCTCCTTTTTGCAAGTACAAAAACAATGAATTTCAATAGATACTTTATCAGGATAACTCCATATATTTTTGTGGGTGTTTTGATTGTGATGAAAATTAATGGTTTATCATTATTAAATGAGACGCTCTATCCAGTTGTGAGAGCTATTTTCCAATTTATTGCTGGATAAAAATTATTGTTGTCAGATTAGATTCTTGAATATGATTTTCTTAGATATTTTTTGATATGCTGTAAAGCCAATTCATGCCAACTTAAGAGTATAAGAGTATCTTATTTAGAATAATAGATTGCATCTTGACACAAAAGTTCTACTATATTAAACAGTGTTCATCATTATATTAAACAATGTTTATCATAATGATTTCAATACACTTATTTGATTTAGTTGAAGCATAGATAAATTTAAACTTTAAATGAGTTAAGGAGGGCAGTAAATGAATGTTCAGTATCGTCCTATAGTTCCGAGCATAAAGAGATTTAAAATCTTTGTGATTAAAATTGTCTTTATTGTTTTAGGAAGAGCGTTTCAATCTGCATCACAGCATGACGAAGAGATAAAAAAAGAGATCTCTTCATGGCGTGATGGTTTTACATTGATTATGAAGGTTATGCCAGACGGACCATATATGGGTCTTGAGAAAAAAAATAACATGCTTGAATTTAAAGGTTCTCAACTAAAACAGGCTGATCTTGAGATATATTTTAGAAACGTTGAGTCTGCATTTATGATTATGACCCCTCAAATGGGTTCACATCAGGCATTTGCAGAAAGGAGAATGAGCATTAAAGGTGATCTTGGAATTGCCACAGCTTTTACAAGAGCTTTAGTAATTGTGATGTCACTTCTCTATCCTGAATTTATAGTTAAAAGACTCGTAAAAAGAGTTCCACCTTTGACGCTAAAAAGAGCTGGGCTTAGAGTATGGCTCTATACATTCGGAATAGTTCTTGCTCGTTAGTATTATAATTCAAGACCAAGTGATTAAGATTACTTTTGGCAACTAACTGTAATAATCACTATTGATGATTCAAGGATAAATAAACAACGAATATTAAAGAGATAAAAACATATAATAAATTATAAAAGGAATTGAAAATGCTACCTTCATACTATGAGTTTCACAATCCCGTAAAAATAATATCTGGCAATAAAGCCCTTGACAATCTTCCATCAGAACTTGAAATACTTGGTGCAAAACGCCCAATGGTAGTTACGGATAAAGGGGTTGCTGGTGCTGGTCTTGTAAAGATTTTTATTGATAGCTTTGGCAGCTCTGGCATGACAATTGGAGCAATATTTGACGATGTTCCCCCTGATTCTTCAAGTGAAGTTGTTGAAAAAATAACCTCAATATTTAGACAAAATAAGTGCGACTCTATTGTTGCCCTTGGCGGAGGCTCTGTAATTGATACTGCAAAAGGTGTAAATATCTTGGTTACTGAAAATTCTGATGATCTTCTTAAATTTTCAGGTGCTGAGGTGCTTAAAAAAAAGATGAAGCCGCTTGTAGTTATTCCAACAACATCAGGCACAGGCTCAGAAGTTACTGTAGTGGCTGTAATATCTGATGTTAAACGAAACCTTAAAATGCCATTTGCATCAACCTATCTTCTGCCTGATATTGCACTTCTCGATCCAAGAATGACATTAACTCTTCCTCCTAAGATGACTGCTGCAACTGCAATGGACGCAATGTGCCATGCTGTTGAATCTTACATAAATCTCCAAAAAAACCCAATGAGCGATGCTTATGCTGTTGCTGCAATTGAGATGATTCGTAAAAATGTTCTCAAAGCTGTAAGCGATGGAAACAACGCACAGGTTAGGCTTGCAATGGCAAATGCCTCAACAATGGCTGGAATTGCATTTTCAAACTCAATGGTCGGCGTGGTTCATGCTCTTGGTCATGCTGCTGGAGGAATCTGCCATATTCCTCATGGTGTTGCTATGAATATCTTTTTGCCATTTGGATTAGAATATAATTTGCCAAAATGCCGTGAAAATATAGGAAAACTTCTTCTCCCACTTGCTGGAGCCGAAGTTTATGCAAGAACGCCAGAGTCTCGAAGAGCAGAGCAGACAATTAACCATATAGTAGAACTGCGTAAAGCTCTAAATGATCTGTGTGGTCTTCCAATAAATTTAAAACAGGCTGGTGTAACTGAAGATAAACTTTCTGAAATTGCTCAAGCAGCTATTAATGACCCAAGCATTGTTATGAACCCAAGAGAGATGGACGCAAATGATGCTCTTGCTATTTTGAAAAAAGCGTTTGAATAGAGTGCGATATAACAGGGCTAAATTAAATATCTATGAACCTTAAGGTGAAAATATGGAAGAGATAAAAGGATTTTCTAACAAAATTCTTGAAATTAACCTAACAGATAAATCGTGGTCTGTTTCTGAAGCATCAATAGAAGATAGAAAGATGTTTCTTGGCGGTAAAGGTTTGGGAATGAAACTTCTCTACGACCGCTTAAAACCAGGGGTTGATCCACTTGGTGAGGATAATATAATTATAATTATGCCAGGTGTTGTAACTGGAACTTCTGCCCCATGTTCAGGTAGATTTGAGGCAATTTCTAAATCTCCTTTAACTGGAATCATTGCAACAGCATCTTGCGGCGGACCTTTTGGTATTCAGCTTAAAACAGCAGGATATGGCGGGCTTGTAATTCGTGGAAAATCAAAAGATAAATGCGTTGTCTGGTTTGATCATGAAACCGTTGAATTTAAAGATGCTGCACATTTATGGGGTCTTGATACAGTAGAAACTCAAGAGAGAGTTTTAAGCTCTTCAAAAGCTGAATCTAAAAAAGAGGCAACACTTGCAATTGGTCCGGCTGGTGAAAATCTTGTCCGCTTTGCAAATATCTCGTCAGGGCATAGATTTCTTGGCAGAGGCGGACTTGGAGCTGTTATGGGTTCAAAAAACCTTAAAGCAGTTGTTGCAAAAGGTGGTCATTACAAAATTGTTCCAGCAGAGCCTGAGAAATTTCAAAAGGTTAAGAAAAAGGCAAATCAATTTATAAAAAATGATGCCGTAACAATTTCTATGGGTAAATTTGGCACGGCAACCAATGTTAAGTTTGTAAACAAGGGGAAGATGCTGCCCGTCTGGAACTACTCTTTTGGTGATCATGAACACGCTTTTAGAATATCAGGCGAGATGATTAAAGAGAAACATGACACTAAGGTTCATACCTGTAAGCCATGCTCAATAATGTGCGGACATAAAGGGACATTTAACGGAAAAGAGGCACCTGTGCCTGAATATGAAACGCTCACACTTCTTGGCTCAAATCTTGGTATCTTTGATACAGACGCAATTTCACGATTTAACGATATTTGCAACAAAGCTGGAATGGACACAATTTCAGCAGGTGGAACACTTGGGTGGGTTATGGAGGCTGTTGAAAAAGGGTTAGTTTCACCTGATCTTTTTGTCTCTTCTACAAATTCAAAGAAAGATGAGTTATCTTCCAATCAAGAACATTCTGATGCTGTAGATAAGACTCAATCTGGGACACGCAAATATTCTTTGATGTTTGGTTCAATTGATGGAATTGAAGATGCTTTGGAAAGTATTGCAAAAGGCGAAGGATTTGGAAAAGAGATGGGGCTTGGCTCAAGAGCTTTATCCCATAAATATGGAGGAAAAGGTTTTGCGATTCAAGTAAAAGGGCTTGAGATGGCAGGATATGACCCAAGAGGCTCTTATGGATTGGGGCTTGCATATTCAGTTGCAAACAGAGGGGCATGTCATCTCTCTGCATCTCTTATGGCTTTTGAGGTATTTTTGGGGCTTCTTAAACCAGATACTGCACGTTCTAAACCTCAATTTGTGAAATTTGTTGAAGATTTAACGTGCGGTGTAAATGCACTCCAAACTTGCCATTTCACCATGTATGCCTACACCCTTGAACCAATGCTTACAAAATACACACCAAAATTTATTCTAAAAAATTTGATGCTTTGGCTTCCTGAAGTTGCTCTGGCTCTTTTTGATTTCTCTATTTATCCTGATCTTTTCTCTTCAATTACTGGAATTAAAATGTCATCAAGAGAGTTTCTCAAAGCTGGGGAGCGGATTCATGTTCTTGAAAGATATATGAATACAAGAGAAGGAATCAGAAGCAGAGATGATGTTCTGCCAGATAGAATGGTTATGGAGACAATCGTAAGAGATAAGAAAAAAAGAGTCGTTCCACTTAAAGAGATGCTTGTAAAGTATTATAAATTAAGGGGTTATAATGCAGATGGTATTCCTGTTCAAAGATTACTTCAAAAATTGAAAATACCATCACAGCCCTGTTGCAGCGTGTAGTTGTTATATAAAAAATATCTTACTGTAAATAAATCCGTGCTGTATTAGAAATTATATTTGTTTTTTCATCTGGACAAGAGATGGAATGGCATAGTGATTATATCATTGTATAATATCATTCCAATAACACATAGATATTAATCTATTTTTAAGCCAGCATAATACTACAAAATAGTCAAATATATATACTTAAAAGACTCTGTCATAACAGCACGGAATTATTTATGGGGACAATTTTTTATAATGCAGCCTCGGCAGCATGGCGTTTCCCACTCCTGAAACCAGCCCTACATTATACAACATAACTGAACTTACAATACCGAATCCCAAGAAGAAAGCCCCACCAACACATATTGCTCCAGGAATAATAGTAGTCATTAAACTGATATTTATGTTACTGTCAAATTTAGAAGCTAAATCAAATAATGGTATTAATTTATCAAGATTTGTTCCCATAAATACAATTTGGGCAGAGTCTGTTGCAATAGTTGAAGCCCCACGCAAAGAGATTGAAACATTGGCTTTTTTCAAGGCAATTGCGTCATTGATACCATCTCCGACAAAACATACCGAGTGTCCTGAGTCTTGCAACTTCTTGATAAGATTGGCTTTATCTTCCGGCAATACCTCGGAAAAGTAATGGTCAATACCTAAGTCGGAAGCAAGTTTTCGGGTGGGTTTTTCATGATCTCCTGAAATAATATAAATTTTTTTGCCTCGTTGTTTCAGTGTCTGAACAATTAATTTTACTTCGGGGCGTATGGCGGCTTTCAGCTCTATCGCCCCAGAAAGTTGATTATCAACTGCCACATAAATGATAGTGGTTCCTTCTTCATTACTATTTGATTGGTGAACACTTATTCCGTCTGGCACAAAGATGCCTTCCATAATCATAAACCTTATATTTCCCACTTTCACAGAATGATCCTCGAAATCTGCTTTGATGCCATATCCAACTTCATATTTTACATGCTCTATCTGAGGCAGGTCAATTTTACGCTCTTTGGCAGCTTCCAAGACAGCTTTGGCAATAGGATGAGTCTGCCGATATTCTGCAGCAGCCGCAAAACGTAAAACCTCAACTTCTGTAAAATTATTATAGGAATAAATCTTGGCAATATCAGGCTCTACAAGAGTAAGAGTGCCAGTCTTATCAAAGACCACCGTGTCTGTTTTTCCCAATAATTCCAAAGAACGTCCATCTTTGATCAAAATACCTTCCTTTGACGCAATGCTAAGGAAATTCAGCATACTGATAGGTGCGATTAAACGCATGTTATATCCAAAACCAGAATTGAGGACAGCCAGTGCATGAGTAGCACCCAGCGGCACAGCCATTGCACTCAAAGCCAGTGTTGGAACAACAGCTTTGTCGGCAATTACCCGCCCCTTAGACTGAATCGATGTTTTGAAATCTGCGGTTCGGCTCAGAATTTCACCAAGTTGAGCTATCACCGTATCCGCCCCTGCTTTTTCTACCCTGATGTTTAACCGACCTGAAAGTACAACAGTACCTGCAAATACCGAATCTCCTAATGTTTTTTCCGCCGGTTGTGCTTCGCCCGTGAGTTGATGCTGGTCAATACTGGCAATTCCCTTGACAATCACTCCATCGCTGGGAATATGTTCACCTGCATTGACCACAATAATATCTCCTGCTTTAACTTGTTCAAACGGAATTTCTACTTCGACGTTATCGGTTAGAATCCAGACAAATTTGGGTTGTTCTCCAAATATATTTGTCAGATTTTTGCGAGAATCATCCTCTGTTTTCAATAACAGTTTCTCGCTTCCTGTCAACAGAGAAGCTGCAAGTGCACAAACCAGTAAATTGCCGGTTGCAAGCATTGCGGAAATCGAAACAGCATCTAAAATAGAAGCACGAACTTTATGATCATGGAAAACAGCACGATAAGCATCTTCCACCATAGGAACACCGATATAGATCAAGCCGGGAATAGCAAGAGGTACTAATAAAGGGTTGCTGGTCAGTACACCCACGCTGGTCAATGCTAAGGAGCTTCCAGCAACTGCAAGGTTACGATCCGTTGTCTTTTCCAGATGCTCGCGGTTCGTCTTGTCGTCAATAGATATATCTGCCAAAGCCTGAAAGTCATCGGGCAATATGTTAGCAGAATCAGTGTATGTCTGTTTCTCTTGCTTAAGGGGCTTATTATGCTGATGCCCCTTAAGTCCTGCATAAATCGATGCACCTGTAATAAGCAGTTTAAACAAAAACAACATAATTTCTTCCCTTCAAGAATATCAATTTATATGAGGCTGGTCTTGTAACGGGATTGCAGATAGCTTAAATAAGTCCGCATCAACTGAGTATCAGGCAGAGGACAACTGATATTACTGTCAGCCAAACCTTTAAAAGTATTTATGCAATCAAATTTCATTCCGATAGAAGACACCTCCATGTAACTTAAGTTTGTTTTTGACAAACTGCCTGTTAAAATCGGCAGTACAGCACCGAACAGATTATCAGGGGATTCGATATTCATTTCGCGAAGTGATGCTAACCATTGTGAGTATTCTGTCAGCTCTATATTGTATCCTAACTCTTTCAGAGAATATGCCAACGTGTCGAATGATAATGGCTCAGGATTAACCAGATGAAATACTTTTCCATGGTTATCAGCATTAAGGGAGAGATGGACAATCGCCTTACTAATATAATCTACAGGTGTCATATCAACAAACATATTTAATACTGGAATTGATTGGGTCTGTATAAAATATCGCAACAATAAAATGAGAATATGATCTGTATCTGTTATTCCAGTTCGGCTATGACCTGTTGCTGCACCGGGTCGATAAATTGTTGTTGGAATCCCATGTTCATCAGCTATCTTGAGCAGTTGTTCAGCAACCCATTTGCTTTGAGCATAACCTCCGTAAATAAGGTCTTCTGCATCAAGAATAATATTTTCAAGAATCAAAGGATGATCCACATAGGAAGATGATTCAAATATTCCCATAGTTGATGTGTAATGAACGGGCTTGATTCTAAGATGTCCCGCAAGTCGTAAAATTTCCTGAGTTCCCTGAACATTGGCGGCCTGAACCGCTATGTAAGGGTAGAGCAAATTGACCTCTGCCCCAAGATGATAGATAACTTCTACCTCCTTGGCAAGAGTATCAAATTCCGATTGGCTTAATCCTAAAAGAGGCTGGGATAAATCTCCTCTAACAGGAATAATACGAGGGTTGAGAGATTCATTTTCAATAAAATCATTTAAACCGTAATGCCTAAGATTCTCAAAAATGCGTTTTTTAGCTTTTATGACGGTTTTGCAGCCACGGACAAGACAATAAATATCAGCTTGGGTTTCCCTCAGCAACTCATCAACCAGAAACGCACCTATGAATCCTGTTGCACCTGTCAGGAAAATCCGCTTGGGAGAAGTAATTAGCGAGTCGGCGTGCTGGTTGTGTCGATTGTGCTGTTGCATTTCAACAGAGCTATCCATCATATCCAGCTTAACATAAGCCTGCAATTCACTCACTTTCATGGCTGTCAATGCAGCAGTTTGATCATTGTCACTATGTGCTTTTATTATTTGTCCTAATTGGGCAATCGTGGGGTTCTCAAAAAAAGCAATAAGAGGCAAATCTGTATGAAAAGCCTCCTGAATGAGAGAGAGCAACTGCATAATAAGCAGAGAATGTCCTCCGAGATCAAAAAAATTATCATCTCTGCTGACAGGGTGAATATTCAATATTTCCGACCATATTTCTGCTAATTTTTTTTCTGTTGCTGTATGCGGTGCAGCAAAAGGCTGTTCAGATACAGGTCGTTCTGATTTAGGAGCTGGCAGCATACGGCGATCCACTTTGCCGCTGGGAGTTACGGAGAGAGCATCCATAAATACGAATGTAGATGGAATCATATAATCAGGAAGTCTCTGTTTGAGAAACTTACGCAGTTTAGGGACTAATGCCTCCTTGCTTTGCAAAGGATTATTTGCATAATCAGACCATGGTTTGAGTCTGTCAGCAACCGTTTTGAAAGATGGAAACAAATCAGTCGTTACTGTGGCAGAAGAGTCATTTCGCTGAAACAAGACATCATAACAAGCCTGATTACTTTCTGCTGACCAGCACAGATAAACATTATAAGGCAATTCTGTTTGCAAAGCCCACCATGCTTCAGGTTCAATTCCTCCTGACTTGAGCATATTTCTCAGTTCTCCTGCTGTTTTAGGAACAGCGGAAAAAACATTAGATGATTTGGTATTTGCAGGTTCGTAGCAAAATAGAAAATTCATTGCCTGCGTATCTGTCCATAACCGTGCATTCGGCACATCTGAGATAGATAAAAACTCAGGTGCCGTCTCGACCAATTTTCGGCGTAGTTCAGAAAAAGAGAATCTGTCAGGGTGCCATGCTGACCATTTCAATAGTTTGTCAGGCTGTTTAACAGGCTTCCCCACGTGAACTACAACATCGTAGCGAAATCGGGTCAATTCATTCTGATAATACCCTCTTTTCAATTGTATTTCCGTATGACTTATCTGCGGAAAACGATTTGACAGGGCAGCAAACAGAGCTGGACTGAACAGAAGTTTTTTTTCCTCAGCCATTCGTTCTGTAATGCGTTTTTGTAAATCCTGCACTGAAACTTTATCCGAAGCCTGATAAAGTTGGACAGAGGTGTTAAACAGTTCTGCAAGGTGATAGCTTTGCACATCTCCAATAAATATCTGTCCTCCGGGTTGGAGCAGACTAAGTGCTTTTTCTATTACTTTTATAAAGTAATCCATTCCGGGGAAAAACTGGATAACCCCATTGATTATTATTGTGTCAACAGGCTCAATTTGCATATTGTCTATCGCATCTGCTGCTGCATGTTGCAGAGTAACAATATCCTCCAGGGGGGTGGAAACGATTTGTTGACGAATATAGTTAAGTCCTTGCTCTGATACATCAATACCATAATAACGACTACAACTAGGTGCAATTCTAAATAGCAAAAGCCCTGTACCACATCCTATTTCCAACACTCTTCTAGGCGACAGCTTCATAATACGTTCTACAGTATATGCAACCCATTCCCGTATCTGCTCCTCTGGTAAGGAACCTCCTGTATAACTGTCATTCCAACCGCCCAAATGGAAAGTATTTGCCCATTTATCAAGAAAAGAGCGATAAGCTTCATCCCAAATGGACTGCCATGTATCTACCTGTTCTGACTGAGTGCCTCCCATGGTTTCTAAATTAGCTGGTGATTCAGGTACAACATAAGCAATCAGCCGTTTTTTCTGAATACCATCTCTATTTTGACTACCATCTTCATAAGGTACGACAGCAACCTGTTTTACCATAGGATGTTGAGATAGGAGTGTCTCGATCTCTCCGAGTTCTATCCTGAATCCTCGAATTTTTACCTGATTGTCTGATCGTCCTAAAAATTCGAGATTACCGTCAGGCATAAAGCGTGCCAAATCGCCTGTTTTATAAAGTCGTCCTGTTCCGTAAGGATTTTGAATAAATTTAGTTTGGGTCAGATCAGGACGATTCACATAGCCTCTGGCTAATCCCATGCCCCCGATATAAAGTTCACCGTAATTTCCTTCTGGCACATGCTCCAGGGTTTCATCTAAAAGGTATGTGTAGTTATTAGCAATGGCTTTGCCAATAGAAGGAATTCTTGTCCATGTTGCAGGAGAACCTTTGAGAGTAAAGGCAGTTACAACATGAGTTTCAGAAGGTCCATAGTGGTTGTGAAGGGTGCAATGGGGTAGGCTGCTGAAAAAATCTTCAATCGCCGGAATAATTTGCAACTGATCTCCTGCGGTAATAACCTCTTTCAGACAAGAAAGGGTTATCTCCGAATCAATTGCAGCCATTGCCAGTTGCTGCAATGCGGCAGGAGGCAAAAACAATCGCTCTATTTCCTTGTCTGCCAGAAAAAGCAGCAACTCTTTTGGATTTCTTCTCAAAGCAGGCGGCATCATTACAAGAGTTCCACCAGAACAAAGAGTTGAAAAAATTTCCTGAAAAGAGACATCAAAGCTGATAGGTGCAAATTGCAAAGTTTTTGCAGTTCTCGAAATAGTTGTAGCATTTTTTTGCCACTGAATCAGATTAACCAAGGCACGGTGCGGCATTTCTATCCCTTTGGGTTTGCCTGTCGAACCTGAAGTATAAATAATGTATGCCAAAGTTTCTGGGGCAGAACAATTCTCGGGATTTTTCTGACTCATATTTGCAATTTTATCCCATTCAGTATCTACAGCAGCCAAAGAGAATTTAGTATCTGCTGCAACTAAAGATAAATCGCTATCTGACAACTGCTCAGCCAAACTCTTCTGGGTAAGCAACACCGTGATCTGTGAATCAGCTATCATGTAAGCAATTCGATCTGAAGGATAAGCCCTGTCCAACGGCACATATCCCCCTCCTGCTTTCAATATGCCAAGCATTCCAACCAGCAAGTCCACAGAGCTTTCCATGTAAAGCCCGACAGGTAAATCTGCTACTACTCCCAATCCTCTGAGATAATGGGCTAACTGATTGGCACGGGTGTTCAATGTCTGATAAGTGAGTTGTTCATTTCCGAAAGTGACGGCAATCGCCATCGGGGTGCACATCGCCTGTTCTTCAAACAGCTGATGAATACACAAAGAATCATTGGGTATCATATTGCTGGTTATTCCTTAATTTTCATTGTGGATCAAACGCAAATTCTTTTAATAAATTCTGAATTTTGATTGTGGGAGCAGATGCAATCGTTTTTAGTAAAGTTTTAAAATCATTTATAATTTTAGCTATGGTCCCCTCCTTAAACAAATCGGTGGAGTATGCAATTAGCCCTGATACAATATTAGGCTCTTCTGTCAGACTTATCTCTAACTCATACCACACGCCAAGCCATGAAGGAATAATATTATTGAAAGGTTCCATGTTCAAAACGCCAGTTTCCGCAGATTTTATCTTAATTTTCCTTTCATCAGAATAACGTCGGGGCAGCATCGTCAGCCAGACAGAACATATATCTTCTGGAAAGTGTAATCTTTCTGACAGCAATTTCATGGGATAACCTTGATATTTTTTTGCCTCTGACACAGTTTTTCCAACTTGTCTTAAGAGTTCAAGAAACTCACTCTGATCAGATATTTTAGTGCGTATGATAGTTGTTTCAGCCAAATATCCTACAATATCGAAAAATTCTGCTCTTGCCCTGTTCAGAGTATGGGTAGCCACAAGAATATCATCTTGTTTAGTGTAATAGTGGAGCAAAATATTTAGAGCCGTTAAAAAAATTCTATAAAGAGTTCCAGCCTCATTCTGTGCAATATTACGCAGCTTTTGTGTAAGAACATCGTCAATCTCAAAAGAGTAACATGCTCCGTAATGACTTGCTTTAGAAGGGCGGGGATAATCAGTTGGAAGGTTTAATCGCTTAAGATTTCCTGACAACTGCTTTTGCCAGTAATGCCATAACCGTTCCCCTTCTTTACCTTGCAACATTTCAGTCTGGCATCTGAGATAATCTGAAAAAGAAAATTTCACAGGTGGTAAAACTATTTTTGATCTGGTATGGTAAGCCTGATTTGATTCGGTATGGCAGACCTGATACAGACTACGGAACTCGTTTAACAATAGAGCAAAAGCAAGGGCATCAACTGCAATATGATTAGTAACTATGAGGCAGAGATGATCATTGGTGTCCCGACTGAACAGACGGCAACGCAATAAGCAATCGTGTTTCAGGTCAAAAGGCTCTCTTGCAGTTTCTTCTACTAATGATGCGACTTCTTCCCATGACTGACAGACTACATTTGTCATTTTAAAATCAACTGGTTGATAATCAAGCACCTGCTGCATCAACTCTGAGTCTTTCCTGAAATACACTGTCCGTAATACCTCGTGTCTGTCAACCAGAGTTTGTAAAGCATTTTGCAGAGCCTTTTTATCTACCTGAGAATTAAATCTTATAGTCATACAGAAATGATTACAGGCTTTATTAGCCGCTTGTTCATCTCGTAGATAACATTCCTGCTGGTTACAGAGTTGAAGATGACAACTATTTAACATCTGTTGATTTGGATAATGCAAGAAAATTCCTCTTTTCTCCAGATATATTAACCTATTTTCCCCTTAAAACTTTACACTCCCAAAAAATATGGGTAACACCTTAACTGATTGTTACCCATACCCTAAGAAAGTATGCTAAAAGCTATATTGATTTAACTGTTAAGACGGGGCAGTGAGCTTCTAAAATTATATATTGAGCATTGGAACCAAAAACTAATTTGCCAACCTTTGACTCTTTTCTCATCCCATAGAGAATTTCATCAACTTCCTTCTCCTTTGCAAATCGTACAACATCTTCGCCCGGAGCAATGCCACGAATAAGCAAATGAGTTTCGCACTTAACCCCTTTTTGCTCAAAATCTTCTTTATGGTAATTAAGTTTTTTTTCAACTTCAGCAATCTCTTCTTGTGGCACATCTGGATCACATGTTTTTACAAAAAAGATATAGGCATCTGATTGCTGTGCTCTTCTTAGTGCTATATCCATAAGTGTTGATGTTCTTACTTCGTCATCATAGCTAACTAATATTTTCATTATCTTTTCTCCTAATATAGCTTACAATAAAACTCAAATAATACTCACATTAAGAAACTTGACCTCCTTCAAAACCCACTTGCTATCTACAAAATCAAGGGATCAACTCAAGTTTTGAAGGATTTCTAATGATTAAATTTCCCATTTGTCTTCTTAAATGTCAAGTACAACGGATAATCTTTAACGCTTCTAAATTGTCCCTTCATCAACAAGTTCAGCAATATCTTTTACTGGAATCTGACGTTCAGATTCCATGATTCCATCATTTAGCATAGTAATACAGAATGGACATGAGACACAGACCATTGATGCCCCAGTTGCTACTGCCTCTTTTGCCCTGACATTATTTATCCTTTGACCAATTGTCTCTTCCATAAACATTCTTGCACCACCTGCACCGCAACACATTGCCCTTGACATATTTCTATCCATCTCAATTAACCTGCTGCCATTTTTATTAATATCATTCTGTTCATTGCCACTTGATGAATTCTGGTTTGAGTTTGACGATATTAGGCTGCCACTATTTATCTGTTCAAGGATTTTTCTTGGAGCAGTGTAGATATTATTCCACCGTCCAAGATAACATGAGTCATGGAAGGTTATTGTTCCAAAATTTTTATCTTTTGAGACCAATCTTCCCTCTTTTAGAAGCTCAAGAATATACTCAGTATGATGAAGAACTTTAAATTTTGCACCAAATTGTGGATACTCATTTTTGATAACATTGTAGCAGTGGGGGCAACCAGTCAAAATCATTGAAGGGTTATATTGCTTGAATATTTCAACATTTTGCTGAATCAGCATCTGTGCAAGATACTCATTTCCAGCACGTCTTGCCATATCGCCGTTACAGCTCTCTTCAGGTCCAAGTATTGCAAAATCAACTCCAGCTTTTTGAAGAACTCTTGCTGTTGCCTGTGAAATCTTTTTGCCTCTGTCATCAAATGAGCCAGCACAACCAACAAAGTAAAGCACTTTTGCATCTGGTTTATCCATCATCAACGGAATGCCCATTCCTTTGCACCAATCTGCCCTTGTATCTGAGCTAAATCCCCAAGGATTAGATTGATTTTCAAGGTTGCTAAAAGTCTCCTGCATTTCAGGAGGAAAGGCGGCTTCCATTAATACCTGATTTTTTCTAATCTCAAATATAAAATTAAGATGCTCATTATTAACAGGACAGACATCTTCGCAAGAGCGGCAGGTTGTGCATGACCATAGAACATCGTGAGTAATTTCAGAACCCTCACGCATTATTGGCAAAATAGATTCTCTGTTTTTACTTGGTTCTGGCAACGATGCCATTGTGAGAAGTGCATCAGACTGCTCAAAGAGATCAATCTTAAAATCGTGAATAATCTTTTTTGGAGAAAGTGGCTTTCCAGTGTTAGCTGCTGGACAAAGCTCTTCGCATCGTCCGCACTCTGTGCAGGCATAGAGGTTTAACACATTGTGCCAGTTAAATTCGCTTACCTTTGCAAGACCAAAAGAGGAGGCTTCTTCATTTTCAATATCAGTTTTTTCAATTGCCTTTTCAACGTCAAGAGGTTTGAAAAAGACATTTGGGGCAGCAGCCAAAAGATGAAGATGCTTTGAACCCGGAATATAGATAAGAAAACCAAGAATTGTGAATATGTGAATATAATAGAATATCTCATATCCAAAGATGAGCATACCATAAGACCAATTTTGCAGTCCTAAAATCGAAGCCAATATTCCTGAAATTGGAAAAATATCTTTATAGATAAGAGAAGTAACCACGTTATTTGCACCTTCTGCCTCTATTTCAACTGGAATAAAACTTTGAAAAGCATTGATAAAGTGAAATGATATAACAATCACACAGGTAAATAAGATAATTAAATTGGCATCTCTTCCCATTGTTAAATAAGGCGGTTTAATTACTAATCTTCTGTAGAGGGCGTATCCAAACCCGACAAGAACAAAAAAGGCAAAAATATCAGCTAAAAATAGATATTTGCTGTAAACAAAAGGAATAAAATGGAGTAGATCAAATGATGGGAAAACGCCTCTTATCATAAGCTCAAGTGAATGAATCTGAATAGCAAGGAAGCCAAAAAATATCATTGTGTGAGAAATACCTGGCAATGCTTTACGTCTTACATTAGATTGCCCAAGAACATCAGTGAAAAGAACGGTTATACGATCTTTAATCCGATTAAATGGATTCTCAGTTTTTCCTTCAACTGCCATCATAATGGCATATAATCTTCTGATTTTAATAAAAAATAGCTTAAATGCGAAAACAATCGCAATAAGCATTACTATTGATTTAAGAATAAGATAAAATTGCATAAATTTTCCTCCTGACTGTTTAATAAAAAACCCTCTGAAAAGATTAAATATTCAGAGGGTTCTTAAATTACAATATCCAAAATTTTTATTTCAATGCCTTTGTCAAAGCTGGAATAACTTCAAAAATATCACCCACAATGCCGTAATCGCATTTAGAAAATATTGGTGCATCCTTATCAGTATTGATTCCAACAATAATTTTAGACGTTTTCATTCCAGCAAAATGTTGAACTGCACCTGAAACTCCACATGCAATGTATAGCTTTGGGCTTACAGTCTTACCAGTTTGACCCACCTGCATTGAGTGTGGAGCATATCCAGCATCAACCGCAGCTCTTGAAGCACCTACCGCAGCACCAAGAAGGGCTGCACACTCCTCAAGTATCTTGTAATTTTCCCCATTCTTGATTGCACGCCCACCAGTAATGATAATCGGGGCTTCTGTAATATCTATCTTGCCAGAAGTTCCCTTTTTAACTTCAACTCTTTTAACTTTACCAAAATCACTCGTTGGTGCATTAAAAGTAAAGTTTTCTAAATTTGCAGCATTTACACTGCTATCAGCAACCTTTACAGCCTCAATTGCATTTGGTCGAATTGTGGCAATCATAGTTGAGCAATCTAACTGAATTGTGGCAAAAGTTTTACCAGAAAAGTGGGATTTAACAGCAATTTTAGCATCAACGTCAATAGCAACACAATCTGATGCCATTGGTTCATCAAGATTTGCTGCGATTCTTGCAAAAATATCACGACCAGATGCACTTGAAAGTCCTAAAATAGCATTAAGTCCATACTCTTTTGTTGCTGCAATAACTGCTGATGCTTGAAGGTCAGGGCTGTTTTGCAAATCTCCATTTGCTGTAATGATAATAGCTTTATTGACACCATAGCAACAAAAGTCATTGTTGAAAGCAGCAAAATCAGCTTTAACAGCATCGTTCCCTGCACTACCATCAATAATCATTGCATAAACTTCATTACTGTTATCCTTACCTCGTGCAGCAGTAATAACACCATAATTGGTATCTTTGATTTTACCACCATCTGACATCTCCATTAAAACGCCTATCTTTGGCATATCTACTCTCCATTATCAATAGCTGAAATATGAATATATAAGAAATCTAAACTTAAATTTCTTATAAAATTTTCTCATCTTCTTTAAGTATTCTAACAAGCTCTTTAACCTGTTGCTCAACAGAGCCTTCAATCATCTTTGCACCTGTTCGTTCAGGTACAGCTTCAAGTTTAATAAGCCTACTTTTACCTGCATATTGATCAATACCAAGATCAGCAATAGGTATAACATTAATAGGCTTTTTCTTTGCCTTCATAATATCAGGAAATTTGGGGTAACGAGGCTCATTTAACCCTTTAGTTGCACCAATAACAGCGGGTAGAGATATTTCCAAGACCTCTCTATCTCCACCACCAGTTTCTCTTTCTGCAACTGCCGTGCTGCCACTAACCGTGAGCTTAGATACCTCATTTACAACAGGTAAGCAAAGTGCAGCAGCAAGGCGATATTGAGTCTGAAAACCCTCTGTATCTACAGCACTTTTGCCAGTGAAAATTATATCAGGCATTCCATCTTTTTCAATTGCTGCTTTAATTGCTTTACAGGTAATGGCACTATCAAGGAATTGCTCTTCAGTTTTAATATGAATTGCCCGTGCAGCACCCATTGCCATTGCACTTCTTAAAGTTGTCTCTGCCGCTGCTTTGCCAACTGTTATAAGAACCACCTCTCCGCCATTTTTTTCAACAAGCCTTACAGCCTCTTCAAGTCCATATTCGTCATAGGGATTGACAACAAATTTGCAATCTGCCTCTTCAAAATTCTTTTCAGAAGATAGCTTTATGGTTGCTGCTGTATCTGGAACATGCTTTATACAAACAAAGATTTTCATAAATTTAGCCTTTTCAATTTTTAAACATTGCTACGTTGATTTGTGAATGGATTTAGTCGCAGATTTGGCAATTAAAAAATATTAACAAATCTTTATCAATATTTACTCCAAAATTGCAGTTATAAGTGTTAAATAACCAAGTGCAATGATTTTGTCAACTATGTGCCGTAACAACAGGAGTTATAACTAACCATGATAACGAAGAGTCCCTTAGAAAAGAGGGTAAAAAGAAGAATCACGGCAAGAACACATCGTTTCTTTGCAGTTTGTCCGCCAGGACTTAAAAGAATGTGCCACAAAGAGATAATCTCTTTATCTGAACAGATATTAAATTGTGAATTTCAAGATATTGTCATGCTTTCAGGAGGGGTTGAGTTTACATCAACGATTCAAGGCTGCTATGCTGCCAATCTCTATCTTAGAACTCCATCAAGAATTTTGATGAGAATTACAAAATTCAAAGCTGAAAACTTTAGAACTCTTGAAAAAAAGCTCAGTCAGATTGAGTGGGAACTTTATATTAAACCATCTCTAAAGGTCCATGTTGAAGTTTCAACTAACTCTTCAAGACTTTATCACACAGATGCAATTGCCCAAAGAGCAGAAAATGCAATTAAAGATAGTTTTACTGATGTTAGCAATGTTGTCAAAATTAATAGCCTTAATGATATTGCTCAAATAAGCGATAATGAAAAAAATAAAATGGCTATGCAGACAATTATGATTCGTGGTGAAAATGATCTTTTTGAGGTTTCCATAGACAGTAGTGGAGAGCTTTTACATAAAAGAGGATTAAAGGAGAATGTTGGAGTAGCACCTATTCGTGAAACTATTGCTTTTGCAATTCTTTCAGCCATGAAATATCCAGAATCTCCAACAGTAGCAAGTGGTGTTAGTTCGCTATCTGATAACTCTACAATATTTAAAGCAAATAGCCTTCCATTGATTGATGGAATGTGCGGCTCTGGCACATTTGCTCTTGAGGCAGCAATGGTAGCACTCAATATTCCAGCAGGTTTTTTTAGACGATTTGCTTTTGAAAATTGGCAATGTTTTAGCAAAGTTCAGTGGGACTACATGAAAAAAATATCATCAAAAAATATTCTAATTGGTGATGATCGCTATAAAAATCCTTTTATATTTGGAGTTGATCAAGATTCTTTTATTTTAAAAGAATTTGAAACAATGATTCAACGATTCAACTTGTCATCAGCAATTAAAACCATAAAAGGTGATTTTCTTGATATTTTGCCTGAAAAAATTACAAACAGCAGTAATAAAGGATTTGTGGTATTAAACCCACCTTATGGAAAACGTATTGGCGAAAACGAAGATATTGAAAAAATATTCTTTGATATTGGAAAAAAACTTAAATCAGACTTTAAAGGTTGGAGAGCAGGGGTAATTATTCCTGATAAAAAATTTATAAACTATCTGCATGGAAGAAAATCAATAATGCCAATATTTCATGGGGGACTTGAGATTTATGCTGTAATTGTAGATTGTTAGACTGTTTATTGCGAAGTTTTGGTTAATATCCGCGGCTGCGGCAGAGGTTCATTATAAAGATTTGACAACTTTTGAAAAGCTGTCAAATCTTTATGTATTTCCAAATCTTATTATAACATATTTTTAATGAAGTTTTATAATACTTTAGCTTGCAAAAGAAGCTTCGTCCATTTCAACGGCAGCACCACTTGTATTTTTAACTGCGATAAGATTTCCCATTGTGATTGGCAGATAAGACTCAACAAAGAACTGTAGTGATTTAACAAGTCCTTCATAGAAAGGTTTATCTTTCTTTTTTGCTGATTCAAGTTTTTGGGCAGCAATTGTGGCTCTCCAAAGAAGCATCCATGCAAGAACAACATCACCAGTTGCATCTTGGAATGGGTGAGCATTAGCAAAAGCATTAAGAACTTTAGCAGACATAGCTGTCTGACCCATGTGTAAGGCAACTTCAGCCAATTTATTGAATGCTTTCTCAAGTTTTTCTGTATAAACAGCAAGTGTTGGAATCTCTTTAGCAACTGTAAGAGTTTTTTGCATCTCACCAAACAGATCCATTACTGGTTTGCCTTTATTCATGCCAAGTTTTCTACCAAGAAGGTCCATAGCCTGAATACCATTTGTCCCTTCGTAAATCATTGTAATACGGCAATCTCTAAGAAGTTGTGCCATTGGATACTCTTCAATAAAACCATATCCACCGTAAACCTGCATACCTTGACTACAAACGTCAAAAGCTCTGTCAGTAACATAACCTTTAGCAATCGGGGTAAGAACCTCAACAAGTCCTTGATATTTTGCACGCTCTTCTTCTGTTGCACCAACAACAGCCATATCTGCACAATAGGTTACATAGTAAAGGATACTTCTCATACCCTCAACAAAAACCTTCATCTTCATAAGCTGTCTTCTAACGTCAGGGTGGTTTATGATTGTAACTGCTTTGGCATCAGGGTTCATCATATCAAGAAGACTTTTGCCTTGAACTCTCTGTTTAGCATAATTTACAGCATACATATAAGATGATGTTGCACATGAGAAACCTTGAAAACCTACAAGCAGACGGGCTTCGTTCATCATTACAAACATTGCCTTCATGCCTTTGTTCTCTTCTCCAAGCAAAGTTCCAATACATTTACCGTTGCTGCCAAGTGCTAATGAACATGTGCTGTTGCCATGAATACCCATTTTATGCTCAATGCCTGTGCATATAACGTCATTAAATTCACCAAGAGAACCATCTGAATTTACTCTAAATTTTGGCACAAGAAATAGAGATATTCCTCTTGTTCCTTCAGGTGCCCCTTCAAGGCGGGCAAGAACAGGATGGATAATGTTTTCTGTTAAATCATGCTCTCCACCTGATATAAATATCTTTTCTCCAGTGATTGAGTAGGTGCCATCAGGATTCTTTTTTGCACTTGTAGTCAAAGCACCAACATCAGAACCAGCTCCTGGCTCTGTCAAAAGCATTGTGCCTGCCCATTTTCCTGAATACATGTTTTTTAGAAAAAGCCTTTTTTGCTCATCAGTTCCAAACTCTTCAACAAGTTTGCCAGCTCCGTGTGTCAAGCCCGGATACATCATAAATGGATAGTTTGCACCGTTGAAATACTCAGCAGCAGCAGAAGCAACAGTTCTTGGCATACCTTGACCGCCCCATTCTGGTGATTCAGTTGTTGCAAGCCAACCACCTTCGCAAAAAACTTGATAAAGTTTTTTAAATGGTTCAGGAGTTGTTACTTTACCGTTCTCTAATTTGCATCCTTGCTGATCACCTTCTTTCTGTGTTGGAAGCACCTCTTTTACTGCAAGATTTCTTGCCTCAGATACAATAAGATCAATGGTTTTTCTGTTAAACTCTTCAAATTGTTGATGTTTTGTTGAAAGAGATTCTGCATCAAGCATCTCATGTAAAACAAAGTCAATGTCTCTACGGTCTGATATAAATTGTGCCATTGTTTAATCCTCTCCTGAATTCTGTTTTTGTTGATTACCCGTTTTGATTGTCTCTTTTACGGTTAGCTATTATGAATTGTCCTTCATATTATTCTTTGCTTAATTTAACTGCTAAATAATATGAACAATCTATTATTACTTAGTTTTATCCTTACTTGAAAAAATGAATAAGTATTCATTACACTATAAAATTTTATAGTCAATAATAATTTTTAATTTTATTTTTTTTTATATTGAACCATATTTTAATGTCAGATATAGATACTCAACATTTTGTAAGAATTACTGTTCTACAATGTTAAAAAAAATATTGGGCAAAGAGGTGGTTATATGCAGTTTATTGTAATTGGTTATGATGGGACAGATGAATATGCTCTTGAGAGAAGAATGGCAGCAAGAGAAGCACACCTAAAAGTTGCTTCTGAGATGAGTTCTCATGGGAAATGGCTTTACGCAGCCGCTATCTTAAATGACAACGGTAATATGTGTGGCTCTATGATTGTTTGTGAATTTGATTCAATTGAGGAATTAAAAGCAAAGTGGTTAAACAGTGAACCATACGTTGTTGGCAATGTGTGGGAAAAAATTGAAATTAAACAGGCTAAGGTTGCACCATCTTTTGCTAAATGATTTAGGAACCTGTAAAAATGGAAAACAATGATGTGTTGCGAATGTTTAGGTATGCCTTAAATATTCCAGATTTAACTATGCTCAATATTTTCAAAATAGCAGAGTGTAAAATAGATGGACCGCAGTTATTAAATCTTCTGAAAAAGAGAGAAGATGAAGGGTATGCTGCCTGTTCTACAGATCTTCTTGAACGCTTTTTTAATGGATTGATAATATACAATAGAGGCAGACAAGGTTATGAAACATCAGAGTCAAATGAAAAATCTATAGAGAGAGGAGGGTTTATAGAATCTAAGCCAACTCTTACGACAGAACAAGAAACAAGAGGGGTTAAAAGTAGTCAACCATCAGAATCATTGAATAACAATACTATACTGAAAAAAATACGAATTGCCCTTGACCTTAAACAAGAAGAGATGATGGAGATTTTCAGGCTTGGAAAAGTCAATATGACAAAAGGGGAATTTACAGCTCTATTTAGAAAAGAGGGGCATAAAAATTACAAAGAGTGCGGAGATCAATATCTAAAAAAATTTTTACAAGGACTTGCTGTGCGTCATAGGAGTTGATGGCATCAAATTTTGGATATGTTTGGAGCTTAAATAATGTTAAAAACTCAGGAAGAGTTATTATATGTATTATCAAAAATTGGCATAAATTATAAAAACCATGAACATCCACCTGTATATACTGTTGAGGAAGCAGATAAACACCATGAAGGAATTGAGGGTGTTCACAGCAAAAATCTATTCTTTAAAGATAAGAAAAATAATCTCTTTTTAGTGATAACCCTCTCTGACAAAGAGATAAGTATCAAGGATATTGCAAAGAAAATTGATGCAAAGAATCTCACTTTTGGCAAACCAGATCTCCTTGAAGAGGTTTTAGGAGTTACACCAGGTGCTGTTACTCCTTTTGCTGTCATTAATATAAGAGACTATAATGTTAAAATTGTGCTTGATGAAGAGATGATGGGACACTCCCTTCTCAATTTCCACCCTTTGGTTAATACAGCAACTACAACAATCTCATCAAATGATCTGCTAAAATTTATGGATTACTGCAATCAAAAGCCTGAAATAATAATGCTTTAATGCTTCATAAATATTTTGATAAATGATAATTTAAGGAGGCACGGTATGACCGAAAACAATATTCAGTCAACAGATGATATACTCATTATTTTATGCAATTCGGTTACAAAAGTCTTGACTAAAGCATCAGGTGAAGATGTATCATTTTCTCCTATTGTGCAAAAGATAAGCAAAACTTGTTTAAAGCCAGACATTAGCTGTTTTACGATATTTGAAGGGGGGCTTTCTGGACTTCTTATAATGAATTTTACAGCAGAAGCTGCAATGGAAATTTATACAAGCTATATGATAAACATGGGTATGCCTAAAGAAGAGCTTTCGATTTTACACACATCTGATGATGTTGCCAATGTTTTAGGTGAGCTTATGAGCCAGACTATGGGGAGATTTCAAACTGAGCTAAGACAGGAACTTCAGGTCTCAATAAAGCTAAGTTTGCCTAAAATGCTTGTTATTAATAAAGATGTTGTGATCTCAATTGACACAAAGATTGAGACTCCACAATTTAGGAGAGTCTCGTTTGAAACTGAGAATCATAGACCATTTTTCCTTGAACTTGGTATTGAAAAAACAGAATTTGAGACACTCTTCCCATTTGAAAAGGAGAAAGAGGAAGATGTAGAAGAGATACTTCTTGCTGAACAAAAAAGGCAGAGGCTGACAAAAAAGATCGATTGGAATGCTACTTTAAAATAATGTATCCCAATTTGTATTTCATAAGATTTGACAACTTTTGAAAAGTTATCAAATCTATTCGTAAAATATTAAAAAACTAAAATATAGCGTTTATATGTTAATAATTATTTATTGTATCTACTTTGAAAAATAGCTATCCACAAGTTTCTCAGCAAGCCCTGTATAGTTAGAAGGGGTCAATGTTTTCATCTTATCTTTAAAATTAATAGGAACTTTCTCAAGGCTATTTACAAACAGATCAAGCTCTTGCTTTCCAATCTTTTGTCCTCGCGTAAGTTCCTTTAGTCTCTCATAAGGGTTATCCTCTCCAAAAACTCTCATGGCTGTCTGGAATGGCTCTGCTAAAAGTTCTTGGTTAGCCTCTAAATCTTTAGAAATGGTATCTATATCAACCTCTATTTTTCCAAGCCCTTTTATGGCATTTTTAACCCCAATAAGATAATAGCCAAAAGCAGAGCCAAGGCTTCTTAAAACAGTGCTATCACTCAAATCTCTTTGAAAACGAGATTTTTGAAGTTTTACTGCAAGATGCTCCATGAGTGATATTGCAAGCCCCATATTTCCTTCGCTGTTTTCAAAATCAATTGGATTTACTTTGTGTGGCATGGTTGAAGAGCCAGTCTCCCCTTGTTTGAGTCGTTGCCTAAAATACCCAAGTGAGATATAGCCCCACATATCTCTGTCAAAATCAACTGTGATTGCAGATGATCGCACCATAGCGTGAAGGATAAAGGATAGATAGCTATTCGGGTTAATTTGCGTAGTAAATAGTAAAGGCTCAAGCCCAAGATATTTGGAAAGAAATTTTTGTCCAGATTCAATCCAGTCAATTTCAGGAAAGACAAAATAGTGAGCATTGTAGTTGCCTGTTGCACCATTTATTTTTGCCTCTATCTTTGCATCGTTTAGAATCTCAAGCTCTCTACTCAGACGCCACGCAAAATTGACAAACTCCTTACCAACAGTTGTTGGTGTGGCTGGCTGTCCGTGCGTTCTTCCCATCATTGGGATTGATTTATAGCCACGAGCTTTTTCCTCAATTTTTTCAACAAATTCAGAAAGATATTTAACTACAACCTCTTTGCCCTGCTTTACCATAAGTGAGTATGATATATTGTTTATATCATCTGATGTGCAGGCAAAATGTACCCACTCCATAATATCAGATAAGCCAAGCTCTACTAATTTATCCTTAATAAAATACTCAACTGCTTTGACATCGTGGTTGGTTCTCTTTTCAATATCTTTTATCTTTTGTGCGTCTGATTCGCTAAAATTATCAAGAATAGATTGTATTCTATCCAATCTGTTCTCGTCTGTGCCAACCTTAACTTTATCTACACCTGCTGTTTTATACCCTGCTAATTCAGGTGATAAGTTAGTCAGCTTTAAATCTCTAATTATGAATTTAAGCCATTCAAGCTCTACATAAACTCTATAGCGTATCAATCCATATTCAGAAAAAATATCTTTTAGTTCTGCTGTCATTTTGTCATATCTGCCGTCAAGTGCAGATAGTGCTTTTAGAGAAGATTCCATTGTTATAAAATCCTTAATATATTGACATTTATAAATTGTTTACTAATTTTTGTTTAAAATGAAATATTCATACGCTCATTTGTTTTTTTATATAATATCTTTATAATACCATAATTTATAAGAAAATATTTGACATAAACCTCTCTTATCTAATAATAGTTCAAAAAATTATACTTTGTTATCTTATCATAGTTTTTAGCTACTTTTTAATGAAGGGATTGTAAAAAAAATGCCCACAACTTCTGACTCAGACCCCAAATCAAGCATATCTTCAGACCCCAACTTAATTGTATTTGCTGATGAAGTACCTTCTAACTTACCCTCGAATAATAGACTAAAACATTCTGTTAAAACAATTAAAGATAATGGAGTTGAAGATGGCGATTCTATTCCACCTTGGAAAATACTCATAGTTGATGATGAAAAAGATGTTCATTATATCACAAAAAAGGCTCTTGAGAATTACTCATTTCAGGAGAGAAATCTTTTTTTTCTTCACAGCTTCTCATCAAGGGAGGCGGCAGCCACTATTAAAGATAACCCAGATATTGCCCTGATTCTTCTTGATGTTACTATGGAGAGCGATGATGCTGGTCTAAAACTTATCCACTATATCAGAAAAAAACTAAATAATAGTATTGCCCAGATTGTAATAAGGACTGGACAGCCAGGACAGGCACCAGAACAGAAGGTTATTGAAGATTATGATATTAATGATTATAGGCTAAAAACTGAACTTACATCTCAAAAATTACATACTCTTGTAACGGCATCACTTCGCTCTTTTGAACTAAAATCAAGGCTTCAAAGAGAGTTAGAGTATCGAGAAACTGTGGAATCATCACTTAGAGAGAGCAGAGAGAGATTTAGAGATATTGCTCTAAGCACAGGTGATTGGATATGGGAGACAGATGATTTGGGCAAATACACCTATCTTTCTGACAATGTAGAGCAGCTTACAGGCTACACAGCATCTGAACTTATCCACAAACATTTCTCTCACCTTATGTCCCCAGAGACAAAAGATAATGCCCTTAAAATAATTGAAGAGCAGATTGCTTCGGGTAGCAACTACACTAATATTGAAACTATCAAGATAGCAAAAGATAGCAAAAACGTCTATCTTTTGACAAGCGGAAAACCTGTGCATGGGGAAGATGGAACTATAACAGGTTATCGGGGCGTAGATAAGGATATTACAGGAATCAAACTTGCTGAAAAAGAGAAAGAAAAACTTCTTTTTAACCTAAAAGAGTCTCAAAGGCTTGAGGCACTTGGCACTTTAGCAGGTGGTATTGCCCATGATTTCAATAATATACTTGGCTCTATTCTTGGTTACGCACAGTTGCTTCAAATGGATGCTGGTGGGAATGAAAAAAGTATGCGTTACACCCAGCAGATAATCAACGGTTGTAATAGAGCAAAAAACTTAACGCTTCAGATTCTTGAATTTAGCAGACAAAGAGAGTCGCAAAATGCTGTGCAAACTCCAGTATTAGTATCTTCAATGCTTAAAGAGAAGGTAAAATTACTTCACGCCTCTATTCCATCATCAATTAATATTATTACTAAAATAGATAAAGATGCTGGGTATATCCTTGCCTCTCCTACTGATATTCATCAGATAATTATGAATCTTGCTACAAATTCAATGCAGGCTATGGATAACGGTCAGGGAAATATTACCATTGGAATCCAAAACATCACCATTGATAACTATAATGCCGCACTCTCAAGAGAGATTGGTATTCCTTATGGAGAGTATGTTGCTATATTTGTAGAAGATGATGGCAAAGGCATGTCCCCTGAAACAATAGAAAAAGTTTTTGACCCATATTTTACAACAAAAACAGGAGGAGATGGAACAGGGCTTGGATTATCTGTTGTTCACGGAATTGTTAAACGCTCTCATGGTGGTATAAAGATAGAGAGTGCTGTTGGTAGTGGAACAAAGATAACTATTTGTTTTCCAAGACAATTTCCTGAAAAGAAAAAAACAGTTCTTGACGGAATGCCAATTCAAACTGGCGAAGGTAAGGTTCTATTTGTTGATGATGAGCAGATGCTTGTAGATTTGGGAAAAATGATGCTTGAGAGAATAGGCTATGAGGCTCTTGCAGTTAAATCTTCAAGAAATGCACTTGAGATTATCCAGAAAAACCCTAATGGTTTTGATCTTGTGATAACAGACCTCACCATGCCAGACATACAGGGGATTCAGCTTGCTGAAAAGATAAAAACAATTCGCCCTGAGCTTCCAATTATTCTCGTAACAGGATTTAGCGATATAACTACAACTGCAAAAGCCAGCTCTTCTTGTATTGATGCGGTTCTTGCCAAACCTCTATCAATTAACTCACTTGCTATGACGCTTCAAAAACTTCTGCCTCGGAAAATATAATGTTAATATCTAATGCTATGAAGTTAAAAGTTTACATTGAAACAAGTGTTGTTAGCTATTTAACAGGCAGACCAAGCCGTGATCTAATTGTTGCTGCACGCCAGCAACAGACGCATGATTGGTGGTATAATAGAGTTAAATATTTTGATATTTTTATTTCAAACATGGTGTTAGATGAAGCAACAATAGAAAATACAATAAGAGATTGTGGATATGAATGTTCAGTTATTTGTACACCAGAAGAACTCATGGAGATTAACTATGAACAATGATCCTATTGTTGAAGAAATAAGAAAAATCAGGCAGAGACATTCTGAAAAATTTAACTTTGATCTACGTCTGATTTTTGAAGACTTAAAATCAAGACAAAATGAAATGAGAACAAAAATAGTCTCATTTTCACCAAAACCTTATATTAAAATGCAACACTCTTTATCTTATCAACCACATGGGCATCTATAAAAAACACTTCTCTATTTTTCAATTAATAAAACACTTGACAAAGCATCTTTAATTATAGAATTGTGCCTCTACTGATTTAACCGAAACATTGTTTTTTATACAAACTTTGATTTAATATAGTTTTTAACATTTACATTTCCAATTTACTTTATCGTATCTTAATTATTTTTATTTAATTTAATGGAGAATAGCATGAAACTTCTTAACCCAAAAACAGAGACTTATGAACACCTTGACCCAGAATCACGAGAAATTATGAAAAAAACCATTAATTTCTTTGAAAATAAAGGCAAAGACAAACTTAAAGAAGATTATAATGGAAGAATTTGGTATGCTGATTTTCTTGATTTTGTTAAACAAGAGAAGATATTTTATAGACTTTTAACACCTTCTCAATATGGTAAAGAGGGTTGCAGATGGGATACTACCAGAAATTGCGATTTTAACGAAATCCTTGGATTTTATGGACTTCCCTATTGGTACACATGGCAAGTAACGATTTTAGGTCTTGGACCTATCTGGATGGGCAATAACGAAGATGTGAAAAAAAAGACAGCAGAGCTTCTTGAAGAGGGTGGAATCTTTGCATTTGGACTTTCAGAAAAAGAGCATGGTGCTGATCTTTACTCAAGTGAAATGGTGCTTACCCAGTTGTCAGAAGGAAAATATGTTGCAGATGGCGGTAAATACTATATTGGAAATGCCAATAAGGCTGGATTTGTCTCTGTGTTTGCAAAAGATACTGACACTGATGAATATGTTTTCTTTACAGCAGACCCAAAACACGAAAACTATGATTTAGTTAAAAATGTTGTGAGCAGCCAATCTTATGTTGCTGAGTTTGGGCTTCATGGCTATCCTGTAACTGATGCAGACATTCTCTCAAGAGGTGATCATGCTTGGGATTGTGCTTTAAATACAATAAATGTTGGAAAATATAATCTTGGTTGGGCATCAATTGGAATTTGTACACATGCTCTATTTGAAGCTATTACACACGCCTCAAAAAGAAATCTTTATGGTAAATTCGTTACTGATTTTCCCCATGTTCAAGCTCTTATGACAGATGCGTTTGTTCGTTTAACTGCTATGAAGCTATTTGCCCGTAGAAACGCAGACTACATGAGAACAGCCTCAAAAGATGATAGACGTTATCTGCTTTACAACCCTTTAACCAAAATGAAGGTTACAACACAAGGTGAAGAGGTTATAAACCTTATGTGGGACGTTATTGCGGCAAAAGGTTTTGAAAAAGATATGTACTTTGAGATGGCAGCAATCGATATAAGAGCATTGCCTAAACTTGAGGGAACGGTTCATGTTAATATGGCTCTTATAATTAAATTTATGGCAAATTATCTCTTTGCTCCTGCTGCACTACCAGAAATTCCAGTAGTTGATAAACCAGCAAATGATAATTTTCTATTTAATCAGGGACCAACAAAAGGTCTTGGAAAGACAGTATTCCACGATTTTAATAAAGCATACACAAGCGTTGATCTGCCAAATATTGCAATTTTTAGAGAACAGATAGAGGTTCTTAAAGAGATGCTTATATCTGCCTCACCAGATAAAGAGCAGAGCAAAGATATTGATTTTCTATTAATTCTTGGGGAACTTTTTACCCTCATAGCTTACGGACAGCTTATTATTGAAAATGCACTATTAAGAGGTCTTGATAACGATATTTTGGATCAGATTTTTGATTTTATGGTAAGAGATTTCTCAAAATTTGCACTTCAGCTCTACTCAAAGAGCAGTAGCAGTACAAAACAGATGGAATTTGCCCTTAAAATGATTAAGAAACCAGAGCTTAATAAAGAGCGTTTCAAGAGAGTTTGGGAAAATTATGTTCTCTCATTAAAAGAGACTTATGAGATGAACAGGTAAAATATTTATTAAAAATTGAAGAATATAATTCTAACCCACCGTTTGCCTATTGTATATATTAATTTAAAGCGGTGGATTAACCTAATAATCAAATAATAATGCTGATTTAGGAGATATAGATGGCATTGACTAAAACTGACGTAACAGAAAAAATTCAGCAAAATCTTAATATTTCAAGAACAACCGCATATAATATAATGGAAGATTTACTCAAAATTATAAAAGATAGTCTTACAAAAAGCGATGATGTAATGATAAGCGGGTTTGGAAAGTTCTGTGTAAATGAGAAGAAATCAAGAAAAGGTAGAAATCCAGCTACAAATAAGGAGATGAATCTTCCAGCAAGAAGGGTCGTAACATTCAAATGTTCTGGAAAATTGAGAAACCTTATTAATGGCTAATTCATAGATAAGTAGATATGCCATAAACAAAAAGAGGTTTGACAATTATTATGAATTGTCAAACCTCTTATGAATACTATACTGTTCAAGGTCATAAATTTAGGTTTGCTAATACTACTTTGTTAGATTACGTTTTTAAATATCGTTGAGTATCTTTTTCTCTCTGTCGATGTCTGTTTTGCATTTGCAGCATTCTTTTTTGGATAAGCAGATCATCTTCTGTCAGCAATGCAATAATTAAGATTCTAATATCGCGATAACTGAGCAAGGGACAATTGTCTTGATTTTTGATTCTCTCCTTTACAATAAAGGAAAGGGCTAACATTACAAGTGCCATATGATGATGCCACCCATTCCATTTTCTGATTTGATAATCAGACATACCCAACTCACTTTTGCACTCTTGCAAAGACCGCTCTATCCAGTATCGTTGAGCTTGCATAAAGGCAAATTGTTTCACTGGAGTTTTGATTATGTCTGCATTGCTCAAACCATATTTTATCTTGTTATCTGCCATGTTCCTGCTGATTACAAGAACCCTTTTTCTGGCACGCTCTTCCTTCTTATCCCATACCCACACTTCCATTAGATGTATGGACAATTTCAATTTTCCTTTTGTTGTATCTCTGACTTCAACTGTTTCCCATTGGGATTCATCAAGCTTTGCCTTGTAATTTTTTACTTTTATGCTCTTCGCCAGAGTGCGGGGAAGAGTTGGTATTCTTCCTTTAACAGATTCTTTTTCTGGAATGAATATCTCTGGCTCTTGCTCATATATTTCCTGATCATTGTGAACATCAAACAGAAAAGTCAGCCCCATATCTTCAACAGCATAATTTAATTCACATCCATGACCATAAAAGCCATCTCCGCCAACCCAGCCAAAACGAACACCAGCAGCAATGTCTGCTTTGAGCATATCAAGTGCAAGTTCAAGTTTTGTTTTATGTTCACATTTATCTTCAGGAATCCCTGCCTTTGCACATTTAGCACTATCGGCACTCCAGCATTCAGGAAGAAAAAGCCTGCAATTGATAATACTTGTATGATTTTGCCACACTAAACTTGCATAAACTCCTACTTGGCAGTTATCAACTTTACCTATAACTCCAGCATATTGCCGTGAAACTCCTACTGATTCTTTACCTTTCTTTAAATGGGCTGATTCATCAAATATATACCCCACATCTTTCACATCATAGCATGGCTGCATACTATACAGTTTAGAAGTATTCTGTGCAATTTCACGCATCAATCCAAATCCGTCCCAAGTCGAATCAGTTATAAATTGTTGTATCCGCTGATAACCATCTCCTTTCATATCAAGCTCCTCATGCAAACGTTCCATGTTTCTTCTGCCATGTTCTGTCTTTAGCAATCCTGAAATATACAATTCACAAAGTTCGCCAGAATCCTTTGTTGTTCTAAAAAAGAGGTTTCTGTATTCTCTTATATGAAAAGAGAGATTCCATAACATTCTCTTGAGAACGGGAGCATTTACATCATTATGTTTTATATTCATAAAAGCATAATAATGTAAAATAATTCAAAAATATATAAACTGGAAATCTAACAAAGTAGAACTAACAAAAGGCTCAATTTATGACCGCTTGGAATATATCTGATAATTATAAAAATATATTACTCCTTCTCTTTTTTTTCTTTTATATCTTGAAATCTAAATACCAGCTCATCTTTTGCTACCATTCCAAGTTCATGTCTTGCAATATGTTCAATATAGGTAATATCACTCTTAAGACGATCGATTTTTCTCTCAAGCACCCTGTTTGCTTCGTTTATTGCAAGGTTTTCGTTTATAATAGCCTTTTCCTGCAATCTTAGATGGTGAACATCCATAAAACCGTTTTTGCCATAAAGTATCAAAAACGCTAAAATTACCATCACTGATATAACTAAAAAATAGATCATCTTCTCCATGATATTCTTACCAACCTAAGAAAAAATTACGTATATTAGCATAACCAACTACAATCTGTTACAAGGAACATTTGCAAGCATCTCTTCCATATAGTCGTCCATCAAATCTTTATATTTATCTTCAGGATATTTTGTTTTGCATGACCTGCAAATTAAATATACACTTCTTCAAGTTTTTCTAAGCATAAGAGGACTTCCACAAGATAAACATCTCCCTTTTTTTAATTTCTCCTCCATAACTGCAATAATCCTTTTATAATTTTACTATTTTCTGATAAAAAATTTTAATAATAGATGCTTAATAACTACATGATGATATATATCAAAAAAATAGAGTTATATAAAACAATAAAAAATTAACCTCAAACAAGCTAAATTGATGATTATACTTCGCACGGTTATAAATTGAGTTTTTATTCAATCTTTCAGCCGATGGTTAAAACCATCGGCTAAGTTAAAAGAAGTCCTCTTAAGAGGACTTGGAGAATTCAGCCCTGAAGCTTTTTTAGCTCTGGGCTAAAAAATAGATTAAAAGCTCAAATTAAGACCTTGTTGAGTATATATTTCAAAATGAAATAAAGGAGATATTTTAATGAAGGGTTTTAAATTCAAAGGTATAGTTGCTGGTATCAAAAAAGATGGCAAAAAGGATTTAGGTCTTATCTTCTCGACTCGTCCAGCATCAGCAGCAGCACTTTTTACAGAAAACAGAGTTGTTGCTGCTCCTGTAATTATGGGACGTGAGAGAATCAAGTCAGGGGTTTGTCAAGCAGTTGTGGTAAATAGTGGTAATGCAAACTGTTTTACTGGAGATCAAGGTTTAAGGGATTCAATAGAGACAGCAAAATTTGCAGCTCAGGCTCTCCATATTCCTGAGGAGTTGGTTATGGTTGCATCTACAGGAGTAATTGGTGCACCTCTTCCTATGGAAAAATTTAGAGATGCAATGCCAGAGCTGACATCTAATATTTTGTCTAAAAATATTGAAAAACAGACTCAAATTGGCGAATCTGAACTTGAAGGGCTTGAAGATTTTGCTCAATCAATTATGACAACTGATCTTGCAATGAAAGTTGTTGTTAGAAAACATAAAATAAAGGGAGAAGAGTTTACAGTTGCTGGCGTTGCCAAAGGTTCTGGCATGATAAGACCTAATATGGCTACAATGCTTGCGTTTATCTGCACTGATCTTGATATATCTTCAACACTTTTAAAAGCTGCTTTAAAAATAGCGTGTGACCAATCGTTCAATCGAATATCTGTAGATGGAGATACAAGCACTAACGATACTGTTCTTGCTATGGCAAACGGTATGTCCAATGCTGTAGTTGAAGAAAGTGATGATGCCTTAGAGTTTGAGAAAGTTTTAAATGAGGTGATGTTAGAACTCTCCAAGATGATTGTAAGAGATGGAGAGGGGGCAACTAAACTTGTTAAAATCGTGATAAACGGTGCTGCAACTGCTCAAGATGCTTACAAAGCTGCTGAAGCTGTGGCTCACTCAAATCTTGTTAAAACAGCAATTTATGGGCAAGACCCAAACTGGGGAAGAATTACTGCTGCTGCTGGAAGATCAGGTGCAACAGTTGATCCTGATAAGATGGATTTAACTTTTGGCGATGTTGTTTTAGTAAAAAAAGGGGTGTGGCAGGGCGTTGAGGCAGAAAAAATGGCTGCTGAGGTTATGAAAAAGAGCGAACTTGATATTTTTCTTAATCTAAATATGGGAAAATTTAGCGATTTTTACTATTTTTGCGATTTTTCAGAAAACTATGTTAAAATTAATGCAAACTACAGATCATGACAATAAATCGGGTTACACAAAATCTACCTAAACAAGAGCTTGGGAGTAAAAAGGTGCATCTCAAAAATTTATCTGAACAAGAGCTTGAGAGCAAAAAGATGCGTCTCCAAAAATTTCTATCACAAGCAGGTATCTGCTCACGAAGAAAAGGTGAGGAGTATATTATAGCTGGATTAATTACAGTCAACGGCGTTGTTGTAACTGAGCTTGGAACATCAGTTGATGTTGAAAATGATGAGGTAAAATTTCAAGGTGAGATTATTAGATTTTTTCCAGAAAAAGAGAAAATCTATATAGCACTAAATAAACCTCTTGATGTTATTGCATCTTGTTCCCATTCTCATGTTGGTGAAAAAATAGTGCTTGATCTTATTGATATTCCTGACCGAATCTATCCAATTGGCAGACTTGATAAAGATTCAACTGGACTTTTGCTTTTAACTGATGATGGAGAGCTTCACAATAAACTCTCCCACCCATCTTACAACCATGAAAAAGAATATATTGTTACCACTGTTGAGCCTGTCTCTAAATCTGCTCTTGAAAAGATGGCTGTTGGCATAATGTTAGATGGAAAAAGGACAAGAGCTGCACAAGTTGAACAACTTTCAAGGTATAAATTCAGGATAATTCTCAAACAGGGAATTAATCGCCAGATAAGAAGAATGGTTGAAAAGACAGGCAATAACGTTAAAGAGCTTATAAGAGTGAGGATAGGTTCAATAAAACTTGGTGGACTTAAACAAGGTGAGTGGAGATTTCTAAATCAACAAGAGATAAATGCTTTAAAATTAAGCCTATAGTTCAAGACCTTAACCATTTGTCAAGCATGGGTAAAAGTTCTTCCATCTTAAATGGCTTACTTAGATAATCATCCATACCAGCTTCAAGACATTGTTGTTTATCTTCTTTAAAGGCATTTGCAGTTAGAGCAATAATTGGAATACGTTCGGTTGTGTAAGTATCTTTTTCTCTATTTTCCAAAATTGCTTTTTCTCTTTCACGGATTATCCTTGTTGCATTGTAACCGTCCATTACAGGCATTTGGCAATCCATAAGAATCATGTCATACTTTTTATTTAAAAAAGCATCAATAGCTTCTGAGCCGTTATTAACTACATCAATCTGATAGCCTGCTTTTTCTAAAGTACTCTTTACAAAAATCTGGTTTATCTCATAATCTTCCGCAACAAGTATATTTATTCCAATATGCTTGGCAACATTTTTAGCTTTATCTTCAATACTATCTGTTAAATCCTGAGCTTTTCTATCTCCAGCTCTTCTGTTTCTTAGATTAAGAATTCTTTTTTTTATGCACTTTACAACCTCTTTATAAAGCTCAACTGATCTGATTGGCTTAGTTAGTAAAGCATTTATTCCAAACTCTTTACACTTTACAATATCAACACGTCTATCTATTGAGGTTAAGAGTATAATTGGAATATTTCTCATCGCCATATATGATCTAATTGATTTTGCAGTCTGAAGACCGTCCATTATAGGCATGTGAAGATCAAGAAGAACAGTATCAAAAGGTTCTTCCATACTTTGAGCTTGAAGAAGTTTATAAACCCCTTCGCTTCCACTCTCTGCAGTATAAGGGGTAAGCTCCCATAAAGATGTTAGGTGCGTTAAAATATCGCGGTTTGTAGCATTATCATCAATAATCAGAACTTTTTTGCCTTTAAGAATCTCAGTGTCATAGTTGAGAAATGTTGTATTATCTGAAATATTTTCATCAGCAACTTCAACTGGAATATTAAAGAAAAACTCAGAGCCTTGACCAATCTCGCTTTTTAGAGAAAGTGTACCACCCATCAATGAGACAAGCTGAGTAGATATAGCAAGCCCAAGACCTGTGCCTCCATATTTTCTTGTAGTTGAAGCATCTGCTTGAGAAAATGGCTTAAATAATTTTTTGCAATCTTCAGAAGCTATGCCTATTCCTGTATCTTTAACGCTTATATGCAACATAACTTTTTGCTTTTCCCAAGAGCTGCTGTGTTGTCCCGCAATATTTATATCTTCTTCTTTATACTCTTTATCAATATCAAGACCCTCTTTAGTCTGCCCAATCTTCTCTGTGGAAACGGTGATGACAACCTCTCCCTTTGATGTGAACTTAATGGCATTTCCCACAAGATTAATAAGTATCTGCCTCATTCGCCCAGAATCACCTTTAATCATAACCTCTGTCTTAGGTTTAATTTCAACGGCTAACTCAACGCCTTTGGATTGACTCCTTGTTGCAAGAAGTTGTGCAACATCTTCTACAACATCTTGAATATTAAAATTAATCACCTCAAGATCAAATTTACCTGCTTCAATCTTTGAAAAATCAAGAATATCGTTTATGATAAGAAGCAAAGATTTTCCCGAATCTTGTATTGTGCGGGCAAATTTTTGTTGTTCTGGTGTCATGTTGGTATCAAGCAAAAGTTCTGTCATACCAAGCACACCATTCATAGGTGTGCGAATCTCATGGCTCATATTAGCAAGAAATTGAGATTTTGCCTTGTTTGCTGAATCTGCTTCTGCTTTAGCCTTTTCAAGATTTACAACCATCTTTTCAAGGCTATCATTGGTCTCTTTTACCCATTTCCATGCCTTATGAAACTCATCCATTAATATTCCGATTTCATCAGAACGGTCTGATTTAAAAGATAGTGATAGGTCTTTATTTTCATGTATGGAGATTACATTTTGAGTAAGATTTGATAAAGGCGATAGAATATAATGACGAAGAAATATAATTATAAAACCAAGAATAAATATTCCTATGACTGTGATTGAAATAAGAGAGAACAAAAATACTCTCTTTCCACGCTGGCTGATTTCCCGCTTGATAACAGCTTTGATTATAAATGCAGGATTGCCCAATATATCACTGTAAATCTCCGATATTTCTAAAATATCATCATTTATAATGCTGATTTTATTAGTATCGAATTTGGCATCTTGTATGGGAGAATAGATGTCAACTGTTAGTTTAGCAGAATCAACAGATATTGTATCGCCTTGCCTATTTTGATCGTTTTTTGATTGGTCAAACGAGATGATGGAGAAATTAACTTGTGTCTGTTGTTTCAATTTTGCAACAAGTTCATCTGTTATAAAACGCCCCATAAAAAGAGTTCCACGAATAGGACCTGTCTGGAGTGAAGTAAGAATCGGGCGTGAGGAGAGTAGCATATATCCCTTTTCAGTAATATAAACGCCTGATTTTGAGCTTTCAACATCTTGATGGTTTAACAAGAAATGGGACTTATCAAACTTATCAGGAAACTCTTTAATTGATATTTCCTTCTCCCAATTGTTATCGTATATTTTTCCACCAATAAGCTCACCTTCCATATTGATGATATAAATAATATTAACACGACTTGTAGAGAAAGATTCAGGAAGTAACGTAGTGTTGATATAATTCTGGTTTTTATCTTCAACAAACCTATATGTGTCGTCCCAGCCAGCCCAATCTGCTGCCATTATGCTCAAAGCAAAAATTTCGCGGTCAATTGCCAATTTGCATCGCTCAATATCTTTTTTCGCATCTAACTCTTCTAAAACCATGAAATCATCTAAGATGAACTTGTGAAGCAAAAGCGTATTAATGGCAATGTAAAAGATAAAGAAAACAGCAATTATAATAACTGCCTTGTGCTTTATTTTGAGTTGCCGTCCTATGATAGATTCCCCCTAAATTGTCATTATTTGCTTTAATACTTAATTCATCTTGAACAAAAAAGTTCTATAACGCTATGTGAAATTTCACAGCGTTATGAACAATTAATAATAAAATTAACAGCTTCCTTTAGGTTATCAAAAACAAAATCAGGAGTTACTTTGTATCTATTATCTGTTCCTGCTTTGCCTGTTCTTACAAGAGCTGTTTTAATACCAGCATTTATACCAGTTTGAATATCTCTTGTTGTATCTCCTATTATCCAAGAGTTATCCATATCAATATTATATATAGATTTTGCTTTTTCTATCATACCAATAGCTGGTTTTCTGCATTCACACTCTTTGTTATAAATTAGATTCTCTTCCTCTTCCAACTTCACATTGTCAAAATATTCATTATTAGAAAGATGTCTCTTATCAGGGTGATGAGGACAAAAAAATATATGGTCAAGGTAGCAGCCATGTTGTTTTAAAAGAGACTCCATTTTGTTGTGCATCTTTTCAACCATATTAATATCACATAAGTTCATAGCAACTACTGGTTGATTGGTTACTACTATACCTAAATAATCTGATCGGTTGATCATCGCAATTGCTTCATAAGAAAATGGATATAATACCAAATTTTCTAATTTATTAAGATAAGCAACATATTCGATTATAGTGCCATCTCTATCTATAAAAATTGCTGGTTTTTTATGTCTATCTAAATTATTGAGATTTGAATGTTTTGAAGAGTGGTTATTTTGCAAATTATAAAATCCTTAACTTTGCTGTCTGAATCAGGATAATCAGGATTAACAGATATTAAGGATAGGTTATCATGCTTTATCCTTTTATCTTGGGTATCCTGATTCAGATTGTGAAATATTAAAAACATCATCTTGAATAACTAAAGTCGGCTATCACAAGACAATTCTAACTCTGCAAA
This sequence comes from Desulfamplus sp., assembly GCA_015232455.1. Lineage (GTDB taxonomy): Bacteria > Desulfobacterota > Desulfobacteria > Desulfobacterales > Desulfobacteraceae > Desulfamplus. The sequence goes on from JADFZQ010000001.1 coordinate 479,576, forward strand.
TTCTATTATTTTATTCATTTGAGCTTTTAAGTTGTTCTAACTCTTCCCACCTTGCATAAAGGGAATCAACCTCTTCTTGTGCTTTTTGAAGTGAAATACACACTTTAGCCAGCTCTTCAGGATTGCCCATAATCTCAGGCTCACCTGTTTGTGCCTGAATAGCTGTAAGTTCAGACTCTGCTTTTAGAATCTTATCCTCAATCTGGCTCAACTCAAATTTATGCTTATACGAAAAAGTTTGGGTATTTTTCTTTTCTTTTGTTTTTTCTTTAGAACTTAATTCAGAGTTAGATGGCAATTGTTTCTCTTTTAACTCATTTTTTTGTTGATTTAAGCACTGTCTATAATCGGCAAATATGCCAGAGCCTCCTTTTCCATCAAAATGTAGAATAGAGTTACAAACCCTATCCATTAAAAATCGATCGTGCGAAACTAATACGACAGCTCCAGCAAATTCAAGCAAACTCTCTTCAAGCACCTCAAGAGATGGAATATCAAGATCATTTGTTGGCTCATCAAGAAGTAAAATATCAGCAGGCTGAAGCATCAAATTGGCAATAAGAATTCTTGCCTTTTCTCCGCCAGAAAGGCGTCTAATCGGCAAACTCAACTGACTTGGCGTAAATAGAAATTTTTTTGCCCAAGAGACAACGTGAAGGCTTCTATTCTTGTAAATTACTGACTCTCCAGCAGGACTTAAGGCATCTTTTAGCGTCATATCAGGGTCTAACGTTGTTCTATTTTGATCAAAAACTGCTATTTTTAAATTTTCAGCCCTGTTTACAATGCCGCTATCTGGAGCTATTCTATTCTCAAGAATAGTCATAAATGTGGTCTTTCCACTACCATTTTCACCCATAAGACCAAGTCTTGTTCCCGGCATGAGCTTAAGGTTAATATTTTCAAATAATTTCTTTCCATTAATAGACTTGGAGACATCTTTACAGATTAAAAGCTGCTTTGTTTTACGTTCAGTTGAGTCAAAATCAATATTAACTGTTCCTGTCTGACGGTTTCTGTTTCGTATCATCGAAAGTTCAAGCCTCAATTTTTCTGCCTGATCAATTCTATATTTTGCCTTTGTTGTCCTTGCCTTTGCCCCTTGATGCAGCCACTCTGTCTCACGCCTCATCTTATTTGAGAGTATCTCTTCTTGCTTTAATTGGGCTTCTAAAAAACTCTGCCTATATTCTGAAAATTTTATATAGCCACCATTTAATGTAAGCAATCCTTCAGGATAGCATTTTCCAAGCTCAACGATCCTTTGGCAAACATTTTCAAGAAAAGCTCTGTCATGGCTTACAACTACAGATGCAAATTTGGAATTTTTAAGAATCTCCTCAAGCCACAAAATGCCTTTTATATCTAAATGGTTAGTAGGCTCATCAAGAAGCAAAATATCTGGCTCAAGACAGAGAGAGCGAGCAATGGCAACCCTTTTGTGCCACCCACCAGAGAGCTGAGAACATTTTAAATGCTCATTTTCAAAGCCACATTTACCCATAATACGTTTTACTCTAAAGTATCGTTCTTGATCATCAATATCTTCATCTAACAGACCATCAAAGAGTGTCTGTTCAACTGTTTTATCTGGATTTAGGCGATCTTCTTGAGGTAGATAAACTAATTTTGTGAACTGTTTTAAATATTTTTCACCAGAATCTGCTGTGGCTTCCCCTGCTATCAATCGCAAAAGGGTAGATTTTCCACTGCCATTTCCGCCAATGAGTCCGAGACGCTCATCTGCTTTGATGTTTAAGGAGAGGTCTTCAAATAGAGCCTCTTCACCATAAGTTTTGTAAATTGATCTGTAGCTGAATAAAAGGGTCATAGATATGTTCGCTTTAAATTATAATATGTGGTGCAACAGATAAAACAATGTTTATCGTAGAAATTAATAAACGGCAAACTATTATGATGTTATAAACCTTGTCAAGACGTAATTAAATTACCATTATATGTGTCAATTTAGATGTTGGTAGGTATATCTTAACTTAAGGAGCTATTTGCTTATATAGCTTTCCAGATAATTATTTTGCCCCTCCCCAGCCATCCCCAAGGGGAGTGAGTAATTATTTCCCCCTCTCCATTGGGGAGGCGGCGGGATGCGGCAACAGGAACTGGCAATTTATTTATCTGGAATACTATAGTTGAAGATGGCTAATTTTTTAATACTTTTAGATAATTGAAGGTAACTATCATGAAACATTATAGAAAAGAGATTTTCCTTGAAGTTCCAACAAGACGTGCATTTATTAATATCACCCCACAAGTTGAGGCAATTTTAAGAGAAAGTGGTATAAAAAACGGGCTGCTTCTGTGCAATGCTATGCACATTACAGCGTCAGTTTTTATAAATGATGATGAATCTGGTCTTCACCATGATTATGATGTGTGGTTAGAAAAAATAGCTCCGCATGAGCCAGTCTCTCAATATCGTCATAACGGCTATGAAGACAACGCAGATGCCCATATAAAGAGGCAGATAATGGGGCGTGAGGTTGTTGTTGCAGTTACTGATGGAAAACTTGACTTTGGAACTTGGGAGCGTATATTTTACGGCGAATTTGATGGCAGAAGAAAAAAACGAGTTCTTGTGAAAATTATTGGTGAGTAAAAAAGTTATTATAGAAGATTGTAAATGGTTATTGAAAAAATGTCTGTTCAAGGAGATTTATATGAAAAGTTCAATTAATGTATTAGATAGATTTGAAAATATTTATAGAAAACAATTTGTATTTAAACATATTAATATGGTTTGGTTTATGGTTATGGTGCTTTGCTTTACAGCATTGCCAGATATTTCATTTCCAAAATCAGTTCCTATGGTTCCAGCAACTTTTAGCGATATTGCTGACGAGGCAAGACCTGCTGTTGTAAATATACGAACGACAAAAAACATAAGAGGTGGTGGTCGAGTGTTTAATCACTTCTTTGGTCAACCTTTTGGTGGAGACGAGATGTTCCGTCAATTCATGGAACCTTTTATGCAGCAACAACCAAAACAGCATGAGCAAAACAGCTTAGGCTCTGGTTTTATTGTAAGTCCTGAAGGCTACATTGTAACTAACAACCATGTTATTGAAGGTGCAGACAGTATAAGCGTAAAGATGTATGATAATAAAGAGTATAGTGCAAAATTAGTTGGTCGTGATCCTAAGACTGATCTTGCATTGATTAAAATAGATGCAAAAGGTCTTACCTCTCTTAAACTTGGGAACTCTTCTGATTTAAAGGTTGGAACATGGGTTGTGGCAATTGGAAGTCCATTTGGTCTTGAGCAGACTGTTACTGCTGGTATTGTCAGTGCTAAGGGAAGAATTCTTGGCTCTGGTCCCTATGATGATTTCATACAAACCGATGCCTCAATCAACCCGGGTAACAGCGGAGGACCTCTTCTTAACCTTGAAGGAGAGGTAATTGGAATAAATACGGCTATAATACAATCTGGTCAGGGAATTGGTTTTGCAATTCCTTCTGACCTTGCAAGAGGAATTGTTGAGCAACTTAAGAGTTCAGGTCAAGTTACACGAGGCTGGCTTGGCGTTGCAATTCAAGATATTACACCAGAACTTGCCGAATATTATGGCATTACAAATCGTGAAGGTGCATTAGTTGGGACAGTCTATAAGGATCACCCAGCAGACAAGGCAGGAATAAGAGCGGGTGATATGATAATAAAAGTTAATGATAATCCTGTGAAATCAAGTCGAGATCTCTCATCTTCTATTGCAGGACATGCTGTTGGAGAAAAAGTTGATATTACCTTTATCCGTGATGGACAGGTGAAAACAGTTAAAGTTACACTCACAAAACGAAATGACTCTGAGCAGTTTGAGCAATCCTTATCTCAATCTCAATCAGAAGACGGGCAATTTGATGAATTGGGTATGAATTTAACTGCTATTAATGATGAGATTGCTTCAAGATTTGGCTATGATCCAAGAGCAAGAGGTCTTGTTGTTATTGACATTGAGCCTGACAGCAAAGCTGCGGTTTCTGGTATTAGGGTTGGAGATGTTTTAAGAGAGGTAAATCACAGACCTGTTGAAAATATAAATCAGTATAACTCTATCTTGAGGCAGACTCAAAAAGGGGCTTCTCTTCAGTTGCTTTTTATAAGAGGAAATGCAAGTTTTATAGCTGTAAGGCTTGTTAAATAGTTTAACCTCTTAGAGCCTGTTTAAAGGTTATCTGTAACGTTTAAGCATTGTTGCGATTAAAGATATATAAACCGTGATTTCAGAAGCGAAGGTTTGTCTTTGATAGATTTGCATCAGACACTTTAACTAAAAACTAAAAGCCGAGTATATCAACCCTGAAAAATATTCTGATTATAACGGTTTTGCAATGCTTGATATTTTACAGGATAGGTTAAGTTCTCTATCACTCTCAATAATGCTTTTTAATAACATTCCCTGATAATAGTTCTAAAATCAACTTATCAGGGAAAATTGACCTGATAAGTTAGGATTTAGGGTGTTATCAAGGAAATGTCTCATTGATAATATGGAATTTAAGGTATTATCAGGTAAGAATGACCTGATAATCAATGGTTAGGCAATTTTGCCATGAGTAATTTTGTATCACTAATTATAGGCATAGTAAGCAGCTTGGTAGCCACAGCTGTTTTTATCGTACTTTCTGAATTTTTCCGTCGTATTGTTTTACCGTGGTATGAGGACAAGATTTACCGAGGTGTCAGGATTGACGGCGAGTGGCGAATAAAGTCGGTAGATGGAAAAGCGGTTGACCCAAAAGATGCGACGCTCACATCAAAGTTCACGCTTCACCAAAAAGGAGAGAAAGTCATGGGGCAATATTTTCACGGCGGCGTTGATGAGAAGGACGAGGTTTATTTAGTCACAGGCCATATACGAGATGGCTATTTGTCCTTGATTAGCGAGCCAAAGTCTCGGCGGTCTATTGATGCCGGAGTTGGCCTGTATCACATCAGATACGATGGTTCCAAGTTACAGTTATTGGGAGCACTGACATATATTGTCAATCACGGAGAGGTTGAGACCCAGAAAATGATGTGCTATGAGTTACAAGTTGCCTAACCATAGTGCTGCAGCGAACCGCCCCCCCGCTGGGCAGTCGGACGGTTCGGGTAATTTGTTCGCGACTGTTGCAGCCGACCGGGCGTTTCCGGCGGCGATCGCTGAGCTTGGTCGTTATATATCGTTTAAATAAGGATAATCTGCAGCAATAAAGAAAGCTGAATTAGAAAGAATGAATGATATGTGGATAAATGGAGCAACAATAGCAGAAATTCAAAGACAGTTTGACAAGTATGATGACTATTGGGAGATCAACGATTACAACTTTCTTGGTAAAAAAAAGATGGTCTCAAATCGAACTAACAAAATTGTTGAGTCTAAATCTCTTTCAGAGTGCCAGAAAATTCGCAAAGAAACCAAAGAATCGTGGTGCTAATTTGCTGGCACCTTATTCAATTCATTGGGAAATCGGAAACGCATTTTCAGCAATGCTAAAACGCCATCGTATATCCCTTGCTGATGCCCAGAAAGCAATAGCTGTGTATAAACAAATTCCAATACGGTTAGTTGATGTTGAGCTTGAAGAAACACTGTCGATAGTTAATAATCTTAACATTTATGCTTATGATTCCTATTTAATCAGGTGTTCACAAAAATATGATGCTCCTCTGCTCTCTTTAGATTCAGGATTATTAAGAGCAGCCAAACAACTTAATATAAAAGTTATTGAGGTGGTAAAATGATTTATACCTGTTCACAAGCTCGTCAGAAGCTGTCACAAGTTTTAGATGAGGCACTAAAAGAAGGTGAAGTAAGGATTAAGCGGAAAGACGGACAGATTTTTATAATAAAGAGTGAACCTAAAATTGAATCCCCATTTGATGTTTCAGGAGTAGATTTAAATATAAGTGCTGGAGAAATCTTGCAGTTTATTCAAGAAAGCCGCAAATATTTATAACCCAGCGTTTTAGGGGAAAGTTCTACGGCGGAGTTTCCCTACTCTTCATTCGGACTCGCTGAACCTCGCCGTTGGAGTTACCGTTAGCCTATATATGTTTTGTTAATATTTATGTAATAGTTTAATATAAAGCACAAAAAAGTAAAACGTGACTTAAATAGATATTAAAGGAATTCTTATGGGGACAATGATTACAATTAGAAAACTTGATGAATTTGCAATTGAATGGATAAATCAAAAAGCAAAACTGCAAGGCGTAGATTTAGAAGATATAATCGTTCAGCTTATTTATGAGAAGGTACGGTCAAGTGAAATAAAAAAAGAATTGATAGAATATAATGATCTGGATTCATTAGCCGGCACATGGAGTAAAAAAGAATTTGACGATTTTTTTGAGACAACTGACAAATTCAATCAGGTAGATGAAAGTTTATGGAAATAGCTGATATTCTAATTGATACTAATGCTTATGCTTCATTCAAGAAAGGTAAAGTTGAATCTATTGAAATTATAAGATATTCTTCTTTCATTGGTCTTAATTCTGTTGTTCTTGGTGAATTATTAGCAGGCTTTGCTGTGGGTAATCGGGAATCACGGAACAAGTTAGAATTGGAAGAGTTTTTAAAATCTCCCCGTGTTAGATTTTTAATAATTGATAATGAAACGGCAAAACATTATGCAGCCATATATAAAGAGTTGAGGCAAAAAGGAAGACCAATTCCTACTAATGATTTGTGGATTGCAGCAACAGCGATGCAATATAATCTGACCATTTTTACCTATGATGAGCATTTTAAAACTATTGAAGGAATACGTATTGCTAAATCTTTAACAGATTTGCTTCATTCATGAGTTGTGCCTAACCAAACGCTGCACCAAACCACGCAGGATGTGAGCGGCAATCATGGAGTTGTTGGGGCTTGTCTGGTGAGCTTATAGTTGTGGAGTTGTAGGACGTTGTTTGACATTTAAAGGAGGGGGTTGAATATACTCATAACTAATAAAGAATATGATAAAATGATGGAAAATTACAATTTTGAGGATTTTCCAGAAATCATAAGCGAACTCCGTGAAGGTGTTATTGATAAATTTGCAAACCATTCAGAGCCATCAGAAAATAAATTAGTTGCAAATCGTCCTAATAGCAAATCGTTAGAGTTTGCAAGTGAGTTTTGGGGAGCTTACTAATTGAACGGATTAGATGACAATATTGTGATTGTAGATGGTTGAAAAATGTTGCTATTCTTAATGATAAAAAACAAATGAGCTTTCCGTTTTTTGCAGTTTCTCAAATTTGGTATTTAGCAGAAGAGCTTTGCATAAAACACAGTCAATAAAATAAACCGAATGGAATACTGAGGATTATGGAGTTGTAGAGTTGTGGGAATTTATTTGATATTTAATGAGGTATGTTATCAAAGTATATATTGCCCTGATAACAGCCTATTGTAGTTATTATCAGGGCAGATTGATCTGATAAGTTGGTATTTAGGGTGTTATCAAGGAAATCTTTCCTTGATAATATGGAATTTAATGTATTATCAGGTAAGAATGACCTGATAATCAATGGTTAGGCTTTTAATGATAAGGAATACTCTTTATGGAATTTAGTGGATGTAATTTTTGTTTGCCTGTGTTTTTCCATCAATACTTTTTAGTTGATGGGCACACTGAAAAAACAAACAACGCTACTTTAACATTTTTTAAGTATAATAACAGACGTTATATGGTAACATGCCTGCATGTCATTGATATTTTGGATGAAAAAAGAGATAAAACAAACGATTATTGGCATACACTATCTCTCAGTTTAGGACGCACTTTTTTACAGTTATCGGATATGGATCATTCCGACCCGACAAAGAGAAAAGATGTTTTTAGAAAAATAACAGAAAATTTTGGAGAAGAACAGGTAGATATAGTCATTGCACCTATTGATGATATCCGCTGGTCTTGGATACAATCTGAAAAATTGAAACAAACAATTGATTTAGATAACTGGATTGCTCCAAAATGGGCTGATATGGATATGGGATCAGTATTTGGTTATCCAACAAAGCACAAATCTCAAAAAGGCGATTATGTGGCATCGCCATGTGTAACTATTTTTGCCGAGATAGTGAGCAATCTAAATGAAAATTCAAATCAAATTACATTGTTCAGCACCCTTGAAAAACCTCATGGCTATTATTTTAGCGGGATAAGCGGAGGACCAATTTTCGTTTCATCTGATGAAGATAGGCGATATCCAATAGGTATTGTGTATGAAGGTCAGCCTGGAAGTCCGAAAGATTTGACTACGGAAGAATCTGAGCAGTCCATTTTCTCAGAAAATGACATTTTAATTAAAGGTTTTGTTCTAACTCCTGACATTTTTTCAACATGGATTGAGCGTGCTGGGTTGTAAAAGCCTAACCACAGGTTGCAGCGGACGGCGGGGGCGGGTTCTCGGTCGAAGTTGTTCATCAAAGCCCCCGCCGCCGCTGAACCTGAGCGTTATCTGAACAATGAGGAGATCAATAGTGCCGTATAAATCGATTAATTTTGCAAATAAGCTTGGCTTGTTTAAAGAGCAGTGGTCGCCTAAAGTTGTGGCGGAGATGAATGACTATCAGTTCAAGCTGGTGAAACTGGAAGGTGACTTCGTTTGGCATGAGCATCAAGACACTGATGAGACTTTCATTGTTTTGAAAGGATCCCTTCGTATTGATTTCAGAGATGGTTACGTGAGTCTTTCTGAGGGCGAAATGTATGTTGTGCCAAAGGGTATTGAACACAAACCTTACGCTGAAAAAGAAGTTGAGTTAATGCTGATTGAGCCTAAGGGTGTCTTGAATACAGGAGACAGCGAAGAAAGTGAGCGTACTGCCACAAATGATGTCTGGATATGACAATCAGATAACGCCGCATTGCAGCGGACGAACCGCTGAATGCGGCGTTATGGGTTCGAGAGTACAAAGGAAAAAATATGAGTTCAAGTCATTATCTGCCAGACAATCTTATTTCGCATGCAAAGGCGATGATGTTTGTTGATGGAGAAAACTTGGCTATTCGTTTCAAAGAATTATTGAGGCAAAACGAAGTTGAGCCCCATATCTCATACCTTGCTGATACATTCGTATGGTCAAGCTATGCGAATATTCCCCACCATCGACGTTGTGAAGTAGTTCGAAAGTACTATTATACCGCTGTGCAAGGTGATTTGAATAAAGTCGATGACGTCATTAATAAACTTAAAGAGGTGGGGATTGAAACTCCAAGAGTTTTTAAAAAACAAGCTCGAAAAAAGTCCAAACAGGTTGATATCACTTTAGCTACAGATATGCTTACACACGCTTACCGAAGAAACTACGACATCGCGATATTGGTAGCAGGTGATTCCGATTATGTGCCATTAGCAAGAGCTGTCAAGGAAGAAGGTAGAAGATTAATATTGTGGTTTTTTGAAGAAAGCAAGGGGCTTAGTAAAGAGCTAAAACAGGAATCTGATTATTTTTTTGATTTATCCTGGTTTTTCCTTAAGCCTCAAGATGAAATTCGAAAATATTACCCATAATCATCGCTTTCAGGCGACGGCTAAACGCCGCACCTGAGGCGCACGTTAGGTAGACCCTTCGGGACGAGGAAAAATATGGATACTTTAAAAGAAATTGATAGCTTAATTGATAGTTTGTCCGTAGAAGTGCAAAATAAAATTAAACTAGGGGTTTCTCAACATATTTCAAGAGCTGAGTATCATTTCCGACAAGCAAAAACGAAGAATGATGATCAATATTATACAGATGCAATTTATCGAACAAATCAAGCCTATGAAGGTATTTTACGTGAAGCTTATGAGCTATTAGCTAAAAAAACATCTGAAAAGATGAAAACTTTCGAAATTGAAGATTACTTTGAAAAAGAGAATGTTTTTAATTATCGAGTAAAAAAGGCATTTACAAATTACAGGCAGGAATGGAGAAATACCGCCACGCATAATCACAATTTGTTTTTTAAAAAGGATGAAGCTTTTCTTGCAATAGTTAATGTATCTGCATTCATTTATATATTATTAAATCAGATTGTTGAAAAAGTAGCATACTCTGCGACAAAAGAAAACATAAAGAACAAAAATCTTTCTGTTACAATACCAAAAGATATAAAGCAGAATACAATTGAAAGTATTAAATTTGCATTTCTTAATTACCATAAATATGTAATTACTTCAAAAATTGAGAATATGAACGAAGCTCAATTATTAGGCAATCTTACGGCTTATTTTGAAGAGATATTAATCGGATTTAAGATATTTGCAGAATATGAGATAGGAGATACAAAATATCATTGTGATTTGCTGGTAAGTCGCGATGATGAAAAACCCGTAATTATTGAAATTAAAGTAAGGTTTGATAGGAATAATTATGAGAATGCAATTCGTCAGGTACTATCATACTTAAATCAAACAAAAATGGATGTTGCATTTATTTATTTTGCGTCTGAAAATAAAACCATTGAATATGTTTATGAAGAAAAGATTTTGAATGATAAAAAAATATATGTTTTTATGCCAGAAAAAAAGTACCTAACAACTAATTCAACCTGACAATGTACGCAATGCAGGTTAACTAAATGTTAGATTCACGCCTTCGGCGGGGAAAAATTATAATTAATATCTACCAATGAAACAAAGGAACATGAATATGGTAAATGTTGGAATATTTCTATTTAATGAAGTCGAAGTACTTGATTTTGCTGGACCTTTTGAAGTTTTTTCTGTGACATCAGAATTAAGTGAATATTCACTACTGAAGGTATTTACCATTTCTCGCGATGGGAAAATGGTTACTGCCGTTAATGGACTAAAAGTACTACCTGATTATTCTTTCGATTTGCATCCACAAATTGATATTCTTGTTATTCCTGGCGGTGTAGGATCAAAAAAAGAAATTGAAGATAAAGAAACTCTTGAATGGGTAAAAAAGAATTATCTTACATCGCAGATAACATTTTCTGTTTGTTCTGGTGCCAGAATATTAGGTAAATTGGGTTTGCTTGATGGATTAAAAAGTATTACACATCATGAAGTTATTTCTCATTTAAAAGAAATTGCACCATTAACAATTATTGATGTTGATTCTCGGTACATTGATAATGGAAAAATAATGACTTCTGCTGGAATTTCAGCTGGTATTGATCTGTCATTACATATTGTTAGGAAATTATTTGGAACGGAAATAGAAAGAAAAACAATTGAATATATGGAATATAAAATATAAGAAATGAAGAAATCTAACAATCGCTTCAACCGGACGCACCCTTTGTCACGGTTTGTGTGCGTCGATTCGCTCCTTGACGCACAAACCGCACCAATCCGCTTCGCGGAACGGGCTTGCCGGTTAAGCGTATGTTAACTGTCTGAAGAAAAAATGAATTTCATAGATACATTCGAAAAACATCGCACTGAACCGCATATATCCTTAGATGTATATTCAAAAGTATTGAGGCTACAGCTTGGAAATGATCTGAAAACCGTAAAAAAAATTTATCTTGATACCAACTATTGGCTTGAATTGAGAAATGCTGCATTAGGTCATGCTAAAAATGTCATCTTTTCTGATTTGCTGAAGTCGTTAATAAATAAAGTTGAATGTGGCAATATTATATGTCCCATCAGTGACGAAAATTATTATGAAATTTTAAAACAAACTGACCCAGACACATTGCAAGTATCAGCAAAGCTTATTGATGAACTTTCCAAAGGAGTAGCCTTGTTAGGCCCAGAGGAAAGAGTCCAATTCGAGATTCTTTACTTTATTCAAAGTGCAATTTATGGGGAACAATCTGTTTATAGCCCAGATGAATTCATATGGACAAAAGTCGTATTTACATATGGCACACAACATCCTCACAATTCAGTTTTTTCTCCAGAAGAACAGTTGGTTATTCAAAAAGCATTTCTTGACCAAATGTGGACTATGTCTTTTTGCGATATGGTTAATACAATGGGCATAGATCAAATACGCAAAATGCCAAGATTTAAAGATATTACACCCCAATTAAATAAAGATAAAGTAACACATGCTCATGAAAACAATTCTTTCAAACAACTATTTTTATCAGAAATTGCAGGAGTTCTTGACTGTTATAAGCCTCTTTTTGAAGATGCTATGATATATTTATTTGAAAAGGAATATGGGCACAAACCCACCGATGAAGAGATAAAAAAAACTGATAGCGGAAAAAGTATAGCTAATGTAATTTATAACCTATTTAAAATGAATAAATTGGGGAAATACTTCCCTTCTGTAGTTATTGGTGCGGGTTTATATGCCTCAGTTAGGCAGGATATTCAAAGAAAATTTAAGTTCAATGATATGTCGGACTTTCGGCATGCACAGGCTGCTTTGCCGTATTTTGACTATTTCTTTACGGAAAATAGCCTGCGAGATTTGATCAAAAGAAATAATTTGAGATTTGATAAACAATATAGCTGTATTGTCGAGTCTAATCCTTGTGAAGCCGTCACCCTCTTAAAGCAGATTGGCAACAGTTAACCCATTTTTCCACAAGACGCCAAACAACCGGCACCTGTGAAAAACCCGTTAGCTTGACGCTTCGTGCGGAGAAATTAATGGAAGAGGTTATCAATAAAATATTCAAACAGAATAAAATAAATGAGCCGTGGCATGAATTAATAACAAATGGATTAGCAAATAAGATATATGCAACAAAAAACTATATTTTACGAATTCCAATTGATCATGAAGAAGCAATTAATGATGCACGTACTGAATCAGTTGCGGCACCAATAGCTCATAGCCATGGAATAAAATCTCCAGAGCTAATTTTATATGATAATTCATGCAACCTCATTAATAAAAGTTATTCAATATGGGAACGAATACAAGGTGTTTCTCTAGATCAAATAGATGATAAGTTATCATTAGAAAATGTTTGGATAGAGCTTGGAATAGAATTAGGGAAACTGCATATATCTGTTGAAGAAACTTATGATCCGAATGAGTGGCTTGATTCTCCCGATCGAGAATATTCAAAAGAACAAATGATTGAAATGACAAAGAAAAATTATTATGAAAAATCAGATGGAATAATAAAGATTATAAATCTTTTATTCAATTCTGGAGTTTTTGATTACAAAAGAAGGTTTGTTCATGGTGATACACACGATGGAAATATAATGTGTAGTGGTTCTTATAATTATTTAGCACTTATCGATTGGGGTGATGCAGGATGGGCAGATCCTGCCATAGATTTTTATATGATTCCAGTCGAAATACTACACTTTGTTTTAAAAGGATATAAAGACATTGCCAATAGTATTATTGACAACAATTTTTATAATAGAATAATTCTAGATAAAATTTGGATATACATGGAAGAAAATAAAAACCATGAGGAAATAATACATATGTTTAATGAATTGGAAAATACAATAGGAAAAGAAAGCTAACAAGGAAATGTAATGTCAAATTATACCCATCTATATCAAAGCTATAAGATTTCAATGGTTCGTATTACAGTGAAAACAGAAGCTGGAGATTTATCCAATGGGGCTGCATTTCATATTGGAGATGGCTGGCTTGCTACTGCCGCACATGTTGTAAAGAATTTTGAAATTAAAGAAATAATTTCTGAGTATTGCAATGAAAAACTAAATATTGAAAAAATTATTTTCCATAGTGATGAACGAGTTGATCTTGCAATTATTAAAACAAATTTCGATTTGACTCATTACTTAACAAAAACAACAATAAACGGCTCTCCGAAAGTTTTTTTAAAAACCGATCAAATTGAAATAGGTGGTCATCTGGATGACTGGATAGGCGATGAACTGGTTTTATCAAAAGTTTTACTTATGGGTTATCCACCAGTACCATTTTCTGATAACACAGTCCTCTTAGCCGCGGAAGGCGAAGTTAACGCTGTAATTGACAAATATAATGGGACTCATCCGCATTTCATAATTTCTTGCATGGGGCGTGGAGGATATAGCGGTGGACCAGTATTGAGTGAACACGGTTTTTTACTCGGTGTTATGACAGAGTCATTAGTGATAAATAATCAATCGGTAGAATTAGGCTATTTATCAGCAATATCTATAGAGCCATTACTGACACTTCTCCACGAAAATGGCATTTATCCGGGCAAGAATAGAGAAACTATTGAGGTGCTATTTGACGGTGCCGATCATTGGGAGTCAAAGACATAACTTGTTGTTAAGATGCTTAAATATGAGATATTTATTATAGGAAGGAAAATTGTGTTGTTGCATCTAAAACGATAATACAACACACTATGTTAAGGGAATTAATATTACATTAGACGATCACAAGCCAATTCTTAAGTGTAGATAAAATAGGCTTGATTGAATTTAAAAATTATTAACTGAAAATTAAACTGGAGTATTTATGGGTTTGTTGTCATCAAGCGTATCTATTGCAAGATACAGGGTGGATGGAAAAATTGAAGAGAATGTTATGGAGACCATACACGCTGGACTTAAACAGAACGCTATCACCACAATTGAAGATGAATATGCTGAAGTTACAATGGGTTGGACACCATTTGAAAGTAACTTTAATCCTGATTTTGAGAAATTTACATTCACTTTTGGAGATTTTTTTCTCTTCTCTTTCAGGATAGATAAAAAAAGCGTTCCTTCAAAGATAATTCAAAAACATGTTTCAATTGAAATTGAAAAAAAACTTAAAGAAGAGGGGCGTCAGTTTATCTCAAAAAACGAAAAAAAAGAGATAAGAGAGAGTGTTACAGACAGACTTATGAGTCAAATGCCCTCTACACCTAATATATATGATGTTCTTTGGAATCATGAAGCTCAAAGAGTGCTTTTCTTTTCAACGCAAAAAGCAGCAAATGAAGAGCTTGAAACCTTATTTTCAAAATCATTTAAGTTAAGGTTAATAAGGCTCTTTCCATTCACAATAATTGAGAGTTCAGATAGTTTTTCTGACGAGGAGCGAGATATGGTTCTTAATTTAGCTCCTGCTAATGTAAATAGAGGTAAGGTAGTAGCGGGTGATTCTAATGAATGATATATCAGTAAGTTATAATAAATATAAGTTTCTTGGTAATGAATTTCTAACTTGGCTTTGGTATCTAATTGAAAACGACATTAATATAAAAACGATAGCAGAATCTGAATTAAAAAAAGCAGGAATTGAATGCGAATCAATTGTATTTGAAATAGGGAACTGCATTGCACTTGAAAATTCACTTGGAGATGACTCTGTTGAAAAAATTTCAATTAAAGGCGATGATCCAGGTCTTGAAGAGGGAAAGACAGCCCTTAAAAAAGGGGCAGTAGTAACAGATATGAACCTGATTTTACGTGTTGATGAAGATGAGTGGAAATTCAATATAAAAGGCGAGAGCATGGAGATAACTTCTCTTAAAATACCTGTTTCAGGAAAAGTAGAAGGAGAGGACGATATAGAGGGGGCTGTTCTTGAAAAGGTCTTTCTCTATAACAAAGTCTTTGAAGTTGTTGATACCTTATTTCATTTTTTCATTAAAAAAAGAGTATCTAAAGAGTGGAAAACTGTTGATATTAATGGAATAAAAGAATGGGTAGAGCTGTAAATAGAATAGCCAAAAACAATTTTTGACTTTGGCATTAATGGAGAAAAATTTTATCCATGGATAATTTAAACAGTGTCCATTTTATTGGCTGTGGCGTTCTTGCACCAGATATTAAAAAAATTGCAGAAGATTTAAACAATAGAGACGACTTTAAACTAAATTTTAAAATGACCTTTCTTCCAGGAGGTCTTCACGATAAGCCAAATGAGTTGAGGATAAGGCTGCAATCTGCAATTGACATTGCTGCACAAGATGAGAGTTGCTCTCGAATTGTAATTGGATATGGAATTTGTGGAAGAGGAACTGTGGGGATTAATGCCCCGCATGTTCCTTTAATTTTTCCGCGAGTGCATGACTGCATAGCAATGTTCATGGGCAGTGATAGTGCTTATAAAAGAGAGTTTGCAAAGTATCCAGGAACATTTTATCTATCTAATGGTTGGTGCAAAGAGAAAGATAACCCAAAGGATAAGCTTGATAGAAAAATATGGATTGGTTCAGAGTCAATGGGTTGTCTTGAGTTAAAAGAGAGATATGGCGAAGAGGGTGGTAAGACAATTATAGATTTTTTCAGCAGTTGGCAAAAAAATTACCAAAGAGCTGCTTTTATTGATACTGGACTTGGCAATACTGAAAAATATGAAAAACAGGCACAGGAGATGGCAAAAGAGTATAATTGGAAATATGAGCGTATCCAAGGCGATAACTCCTTGATGAGACGCCTTTTAACTCAAGAACACTCTGATGATGCCATTTTAATTGTTCCGCCTCACCATTGCACAATATATTCTGCTTTTAAAAATGGTTTAGATTCCGCTCCAATTATTAAAGATTCTGTAGAAATTCTTAATGATTTTGCTCCAGTTCTCAATGATTCCAATTTAGTTATTAATAAGGGGCTTTTAATTCGTTATGGACTTGGTATTGATGCTGGTGGAACATATACAGACGCTGTAATTTATGATTTTCACGATAAACAGATAGTTTATAAAAATAAAGCTCTTACTACTAAGTGGGATTTTTCTATTGGCATTGACAATGCTTTATCAGGGTTAAATCAAGATATTCTCTCTAAAGTTGAGTTAGTCTCTGTCTCAACAACCCTTGCAACCAATGCAATTGTTGAGGGTGAAGGTCAAAAGACTGGATTAATATTGATGAACAGTGCTGGAATGGTCTCTGACGATCTTATTTCTCACACGCCAAAACGCAACATAAAAGGTTATATTAACATAAGCGGTGAAGAGATTGAGCCTGTTGATGAAGATGAGGTAAAAAGGGTTATCAAAGAGATGATCTCAAATGATGGCGTAACTGCATTTGCTGTATCAGGATTTGGAGGCTCTATCAACCCTGCCCATGAGTTAGTTGTAAAGAAGATTATTGAAAAAGAGAGTGGAATGGTAGCGTGTTGCGGACATGAACTATCTGATCTACTTAATTTTGTTGTCAGAGCACAGACCGCAGTTTTAAACGCACGCATTATTCCACGAATGATAAAATTTTTCAGTGAGATTGACACTGTTCTTAAAAAACGAGGAATAGCTGCACCTGTTATGGTGGTAAAAGGAGATGGAACTCTAATATCTTCTGAAGTTGCAAGAGAGAGACCAGTTGAGACGATTCTTTCAGGACCTGCGGCAAGCGTTGCAGGAGCAAAGATATTGACTGGTTTAAATAATGCAATGGTTGTTGATATGGGTGGCACCACAACTGATACAGCAGATATTTGCGATAACATGGTTGCTGTCTGCGAAAGTGGAGCAAGTGTTGGAGGGTTTGTAACCCACGTCAAAGCTCTTGACATGCGAACTGTTGGTCTTGGCGGAGATAGCCTTATAAAATGGAAACAAGGTGAGTTTGTAGTTGGACCAAGGCGTGTTGGACCAATTGTATGGGCTGGTGAGATGTTTCCAGCAGGTTTAGATAAAGCACTGTGCAAGATGAAGGAACGTCAGCTTTCTCATTTAGAACAGGTGATCTTTGTAGCTATGGGTGCTAATAAGCAAATTACATCTTCAAAAATTAACTCAAAAGAGTTTGACTCACATACTGATAAAGAAGAAATATTCCCATTTAAACCAACAAATCAGGAGATTCAAATATACGAGTTGTTGACTATTCGTCCACATACACCTGAGGAGCTTGCAAAAGAACTTAACACCCTTTCAACACTATTTTTACCTATGGAGCGTCTTGAAGAGAGTGGTCTTGTTCAACGATGTGGTTTGACTCCAACTGATCTTCTCCATGTAAGAGGAGATTTTAGAAAATGGAATCCTGAACCCGCTCAAAAATTGGTTAATATAATGGCAGAGTTCAGTAAAAAAGAAGTTCCTGAATTGATTGATGAGCTTCTTGAAAAGATAGAGAAACAATTAGCATCAGAACTTTTAAAAAATTTAATTTTCAAAGGTATTGAGTATGGGAAATTTGGAGATACAGACAAACAACAGATGCAAGAAAAAGTAAGAGAGCAAAATCGAATTAACAATCGCAATGAACAATTTGAAAATGAATTTGAAAAATCTCCTTTAGCAAAACATCTTATCTCTAATATGCTTGATTCATCTTTGAGTTCACGCTATCGGATAAAGGCAGAGTTCAAGTATCCTGTAATTGGAATAGGGGCACCTATCCACTACTTTCTCCCAAAGGTAAGTAAGATACTCAATGCAAAGGTGGTTGTTCCAAATAATGCTGATGTTGCCAATGCAGTTGGTGCAATAACAAGTCATATTCTGGTAAGACAGAAAGTTGTTATCAGACCTGATAGTGTCGGAAGGTTTATTATTGAAGGAGTTGCTGGAAATAAAGGTTTTACAGATATAGCCGAAGCTGAATCATGGGCAGTAGAATATTTGAAGAAGAGCGTAATAGATCAAGCCATCAAAGCTGGAACAAGCAATAAAGAGGTCTCTATCAATATAAACGACCGTGTTGTCAATACTGGTAATGGGCTTTCCCTTTTTCTTGATAAAACAATCACAGCCACATTAACAGGAAGCCCTGATTTTATCTTAGCCGGCTGATAAGCTATACTCTAAACGGTCAGTAATTGAGCTTTTTCAAAGTTCTAAAAATTGCAGGATAAAAGCGAATCAGATTCCAATTTGTAGATTGAATGGGTTTGTTTTAAGCAATCTGAAATAGCTGTTTTGAAAGTATACTCTAATCGGGCATTAATTGAGCTTTTCTATTTAAGTAGAGACGCACCTCCGTGAGTCTCTACAGTTTAGGCAAACTAAATTTATGACCGAAGGGATTATAACGTTAAACTCGATATTTGCCTTAAATAGATAGATTTTGACCCATTTGGTTTATAAATTTTGCTAATTTTTCTCTAATTTCAGGACGCTCCATAGCAAAAGCAAGGTTTGCCATTTGAAAACCTGCTTTATCTCCGCAGTCAAATCTTCTACCTTGGAATTTATATCCAAAAATTGGCTGTTCTTTTAGGAGTTGACTCATTGCGTCTGTCAATTGAATTTCCCCACCTGCTCCTGCTTTATTCTCTCCAAGATAGTCAAAAATTTTAGGTGTAAGGATATACCTCCCGACAATTGCAAGATTAGAGGGAGCATCTTCAGGTTTTGGTTTTTCCACCATACCTTTTACTCTAACAACATTATCTTCAATCTCATCTGCATCAAGAATTCCATATTTATCTGTCTGATCAAGTTCAACCTCCATCACTGCTGCAATTGAAGCTCTTAACCTATCAAAACGCCTTATCATCTGGGATAAAACAGGAGTAGATGACTGTATAAGATCGTCAGCAAGAAGCACAGCAAACGGTTCATCTCCTACAATATCTCTTGCACACCATATTGCATGACCTAAACCAAGAGGCTCATTTTGCCTTGTATAAACAATAGTGCCTGTCTTTGGAACAAGCTCTTGAAGCATTTTTAGAGTCTCATATCTTTTTTTATTTTCTAATGTTAGTTCCAATTCAAAAGACCTGTCAAAATGATCCTCTAATGCTTTTTTACCTCTACCTGTTACAAAAATAATTTGTTCAATACCAGCAGCAAAAGCCTCTTCAACCGCATATTGAATAATTGGTTTATCTACAACTGTTAACATCTCTTTTGCCATAGCCTTTGTTGCAGGTAAAAAACGTGTGCCAAGTCCTGCAACTGGAAAGACTGCTTTTTTGATTTTCATTGAGTATCCTTTACGATATTTATATTTAAAATTATATCAAACCAGTTATTAATAGTGTAATATCTTTACTATTTAATTGTAGCTTAACCTACAAATATATTTTTTATATTCGCCGTATAAAGGATAATATTTTGAATTACAAACTAAAACTTTGCTTTAATGATCGTATGGGAATAGTTGCAGATATATCCACAATTCTTGCTGACTCTGGTTTTAATATAGTCTCTATGGAGGTTGATCGTAAAAGCAATAGTAAAACAAAGAATAGTGAGGCACATGTATATACAGAGATTGAAGATATTGAACATAAATTAGACCAAAATAAACTTATACACCTTTTTGACACTATTAATAATTTTCTTGAAATAGAATTTATTGATATTCTTCCTCAAGAAGAAAAGGCAAATAGGTTTAAAGCTGTGCTTGACAATATGAGTGACGGAGTTGTTTCAGTTGATAGAAATGGCATAGTTACTACAATTAACAAAGTAGCAGCAGATGCCTTTATGTGTAATAGTGAGGATATTATAGGTAAGAGTGTTAAAATCCTTAATATGCCTCAATATGAAATTTTAAACTGCCTTAAAGGTTATAAAATAGATAATGTAAAACAGAATCTCATAACAAGCAAAGGGCGTTATCAGTATATATCTACATGTAAACCTATTAGAGACTCTTCAGATAAGATAATCGGGGCAGTTGAGATAGCTAAAGAGATGCAAGAGATAAAAAAACTTGCTGAATCTCTATCAATAGAGGCAGATTCTATAAATTTTAGCGATATTATTGGGAAGAGCCAAATTATTAAAGATGCTATTGCCTTTGCCCAAAAGATTGCACCTACAGATATTACAGTATCTCTATATGGTCCAAGCGGCACGGGAAAAGAACTTTTTGCAAAAGCAATTCATAATGCAAGTAGAAGCACAGGTGCTTATATTCCAGTAAATTGTGCGGCTTTTCCTGAGCAACTTCTTGAAAGCGAGCTTTTTGGTTATGTGGGGGGAAGTTTTACGGGTGGAAAAAAAGAGGGGAAGATTGGGCTATTTGAAGCCGCATCAAATGGTACTATTTTTCTTGATGAAATAGCAGAGATGAATCTTGCTTCTCAGGCAAAACTTTTAAGGCTGATTCAGGAAAAAGCTGTAAGGCGTATTGGTGATTCTAAAGAGATACCGATAAACACCAGAATAGTAACAGCGACAAATAAAAACCTTGAACAACTTGTAAAGGAAAATAGATTCCGTGAAGATTTATATTATCGTATTAATGTGATCCCAATCAATGTTCCGCCCTTAAAACAGAGAAAAGAAGATATTCCAATTTTAGTTGAACATTTTTTATTTCAGCTTTTTATAAGGCTTGGTAAAAAAATATCATTTCTTACTCCCTCTGCATTAGAAAAACTTAATTCTTATAATTGGCCCGGAAATGTAAGAGAACTCAAAAGTGTAGTAGAACGGGCAGCGTTTTTAAGCAGCACTAATGATTCTCAAGGCAATTTAGGAATCAATACAGATTCTATTTTGTTTAACCATGAACTGAACTCGTATCATAAAAGTATTGAGAACATAGTAAATAATAATCCTAACAATATTAGCATTGATGATAAAAGTAGTAGTCCTAATGGTAAACTTGATATTAACAGAGAGAGTTATCCATATTCATCTTCTTTAAAAGAGCAAGTGGCAGAATTTGAAAAAAAGATGATAATTGATATACTGAAACTTAAAAAAACAATCCGTAAAACAGCATCAGAACTCAAAATATCTCATCCTGCACTACTTAAAAAGATGCAAAAATATGATATAAGGATAGATAAAATAGTTACCACTGGTAATAGTTAGGTAAGATATTTTTATCTATATTGTTTAAAGTAGATATGATATAAAATATCATAATAAAAACAGTTTGTTATCAAATATTTTATCTTAAGTTGGTTATTTATTTTTTTAAATATGGATTTTAAAAAAGTATTGTGCGTGGTAATTAAAACTACCATTTTTAGATAGGCTTTATAATCTATCTATTAATCTTTTTATTTTAGAATATTTTATTTAGATATTACAGTAGGTTATCTGTAAAAAAATTATATTATTTAAATTATGGCAGATATTTTGCATTTATTCACTAATAACTATTTAACTTAACGTTTTTTAAGCCATGAGGTTATCAATCTTTAAATATTTTAAACAAAAGGAGATTTAAAAATGATAGTAGGTATCTTAAAAGAGATCAAAGTTGCTGAAAAAAGAGTTTGTATGACCCCAGCAGGTGTCGTTGTGATGAAACAGAACGGACATGAAATATTAGTTGAAAAAGATGCTGGTAAGGGTAGCGGTTATGATGATGCAGCTTATATAAAAGCAGGTGCAACTATTGTGGATACTCCTGCTGAAATATATAAAAAATCTGATATGGTTATGCACGTAAAAGAGCCTCAGCCATCTGAGTATGATCTTATCAGAGAAGATCAGATTGTATTTACCTATCTACATCTTGCAGCGGACGAAAAACAGACCCATGCCCTTATTAAAAGCAAAGCTGTCTGCATTGCCTATGAGACTATTCAGAAGAAAGATGGTTCTCTGCCACTTCTTGTTCCAATGAGTGAAGTTGCTGGGCGTATGGCTGTTCAAGAGGGTGCAAGATTTCTTGAAATGCCTCAAGGTGGAATGGGTGTTCTTCTTGGTGGTGTTACTGGTGTTGAGCCAGCAACGGTTGTTGTTATTGGTGGTGGTGTTGTTGGTATTAATGCTGCAAAGATGGCATGTGGTCTTGGTGCAAAAGTATATATATTAGACACAAATCTTGACAGATTAAGATACCTTGACGATGTAATGCCAGCAAATTGCTTTCCAATTATGTCAAATGCGGGAATCCTTCGTGAGCTTGTATTAAAAGCTGACCTTGTTATTGGTGCAGTTTTGGTTGCTGGTGCAAAAGCTCCAAAACTTTTAACAAAAGATATGCTCAAAGAGATGAAAGATGGTTCAGTAATTGTTGATGTTGCTATTGATCAAGGTGGATGCTTTGAAACCTCAAAAGCTACAACCCATACAGAACCTACTTATGTGATTGATGGTGTAATCCACTACTGTGTTGCCAACATGCCTGGTGCTGTTGCCAGAACTTCAACAATGGCATTAACCAATGCAACCCTTCCATACGCAGTTCAGATTGCAAATAAAGGCTGGAAGAAAGCTATGCAAGAGAGCGAGGAGATCAAACTTGGAGCAAATGTTATCAAAGGTATGGTAACATACAAAGCAGTGGCAGAAGCCTTTAACCTTGATTACACCAATATATCTACTATTCTTTAAAAAGATATATTTTAAAACTTTCTATATTTTTTGCTCAGGAGTTTGAATCCCACCTTAAATTGTAGGGATGCACGGTGTGTTCCTCTACTTATATTACAGCCTATTTTTGCTGGGTAGTTAGTATCCAGTTGAGTATTATGTATGGATACCAACTACCCATTACCTCACTAAGTATAGTTCTATAAAACCACTTTTTTCAACCCAATCAAATTAAATAAAATCTGCTTAAAATTATTTTTCTTATTATAAAATATTTATAAATCAAGAAGTTATAACAGCAATAAGTTAATAGATACTGTAATTTATTTTGTTTGGCATGGTCATTGCTATACTCAATAAACAGAGTCAAATTGTTGACTAATCTAAGCAAGTGCTTGAGTTGCTTTAAATAGGCATATAAATTAAATTATAAAAGGAGAAAAAAATGGTAAAGAAAGAACAGGGAATGAATGAAAAAGGAGTTAATATGAGAAATAAAATATTTATTGGAATGGCTGCACTGTTCACATTAGCAGTAATGGTTACAAATTCTTTTGCATGGGACGGAGGTTGTGGCAGAAGAGGCAGAGGAATGGGAATGGGGGGACAAGGGTGTGGTCAAGGTCAAGAGTTTGCAAAACTTACAGAAGATCAAAAAAATAAACTCAAGGCTCTTCATCAGAAATTTATTGATGAAACTGCAACTCAAAGAGCTTCAATAACTTCAAAACATCAAGAAATAATGATTCTTATGGAGACCACATCACCTGACGCAGCAAAACTCCATACTCTATCTTCTGAAATTACTGAACTTAAAAAACAGTTGATGGATAAGAAAATTGACCTTGCACTTGAAGCGAAAAAGATCGCACCAGAAATTGATCTTCCAATTGGATTTCAAGACTTTGGAAAACGTGGAATGGGTGGTTGTTCAATGATGGGCGACAATGGATGTAGCTGCGATGGCTGCTGCTGCAAAGGTGATAATGGTTGCTGCATGATGGGAAGAAGAGGCAATGGTTGTCAAATGATGATGGGTAGTCATGGAATGATGGGTGGACGTGGTGGATGTGGTAATATGATGATGGATAGAGGTATGGGTGGTAAAATGAATTGCCCTGCTATGAGCTCAATGTCTGACAACACTGAACCAAAATCTGTTGAAAAAGATTCCAAAAAAAATTAGAAAAAATCTCCAAAAGCACTTTATAAAGCTAAACTAATATAGACAAACTTAATTAAAATATATAAAAACTCAGTAAAATAAACAGGTATGACCCACAGATTAATAACTCTGGCGGGTCATACCTGTTTTTATGGTTGAGGAATATAATTTTTCTATAATAACTTGCAAAAAATTTAAAATAAAAAACAACACTAAAAAAGGAGTTTAGAAATAATGAGGCTTTTTGATAGCCATGCACATATAGACGATGAAGTGTATGATTTTGATTTTGATGAGATGGTTCATAGAGCTTATGATGCTTGTGTCAAAGCTATTATGGTAGCAGGTGTTACTCCAGAGACTGTAGCAAAGGCTCTAAAGATTGCTCAGACAAATAAAAATGTCTTTATATCAGTTGGTATGCACCCACATGAAGCTCAATACTGTTCAGATGATATTATTGATAGCTATAAACGTCTTGCCCTTCAATATCCATCTATTATAAAAGCGTGGGGTGAAGCTGGTCTTGATTTTAACAGAATGCACTCCCCTCGTGAAATGCAAGAAAAGTGGTTTTTACGCCATATAGAGGCAGCAGATGAATTAAATCTTTCGATGATTTTCCACGAACGTGATTCTGAAGGACGCTTTTTGCAAATTCTTCAATCAATGGGACACAGAGAACGTAAAGGCGTTGTGCATTGTTTTAGCGGCACAAAAGAGGAGATGTTTAAGTATCTTGATCTTGGCTACTATATAGGTATTACAGGAATATTAACTCTTCAAAAACGAGGAGATATTTTAAGAGAGCTTGCTTTGTTGATTCCAGATGATCGTATTGTAATTGAAACTGACGCTCCATATCTTACACCAGTACCAATGAAAAATAAGACCAGAAGAAATGAGCCAGCTTTTGTTAGATATGTTTTTAACAAACTTGCAGAGATAAAAGACGTTGATGCTGATATATTGGCAGAGATATTGTGGCAAAATACCAGCTCTCTTTATAATATTAATCCTGAAGATATAGTTTAGGTAATAAATTGTGAAAACGAAAAAGTTTCATTTTACATATACTGGCTATATCAAAAATTTAACTTTTCAAAGTCATCTTTTCTACAAAGACACAATATAACAGAATCTGGTTCTATCTTTGCATCAGGGTCTGGCATGAATCTCGTTATATCAGTCAAAATATTTTTGATAGATAGTATCTCTATACGATGCTTTTTACGAAAACCAATCTCTTTGATTGTTTTGCCGCTTAGTTTATCAGGCAGGGCAATTTCAAATATACCATACTCTGGGGCAAGTGGAATATACTCGATCAAATTGGGTGAACTCAGCCGCTCTGCTAACCTCTCTCCAGCCATTTTTTCAGGATTAATAATTTCAGTTGCCCCTATTTTTTTATATAAAATTGCCTGAATCTCATTTACTGCTTTTACAATAATATTTTTTACCCCTATTTTTTTAAGATGGTAAATAGCAAGGCTGTTTGCTTCTATTGTCTCCCCAAGATTTAATATAACCGTATCAATCTTTCCGTTTAGATACTCTTTTAAATATTCACCTGTTTTTACATCATGTACTATTGCATTGGTTACTAAATCTTTGATCTCTTCAATTTTTTTGCTATCTGAATCAATTACTAAAACTTCATAGCCTTTACGAGCAAGAGAAACAGCGAGGCTAAAACCAAAATTACCTAAACCTATAACAGCAAATTGACGCATATTAATACCTATTAGTTTGATTTAATTAGTTTTTTTATAGTATTAGAATTTAAAATACTATTTTTTATACACAAATAACCTATCCAACGTAAATATCACCAAGTGGATATTGGTAACTCTCTTTTTGGCTTTTAAAAAGTGAAAGACCAACGGAAAGACCAATTCCTAATGTTCCTATTCTTCCAATTAACATTGTTACTATAATAACCCATTTCCCAATAAATGTAAGATTTGGAGTAATGCCAGTAGAGAGACCAACTGTGCCTAATGCAGAACTCACCTCAAATAATATTTGAATAAAAGTGCCTTTTTCTGTAGCAGACAAAATAAGAACAGCAAAAAACATCCATAATCCAGACAGCAGTGTTATTGCTACAGAGTGTCTTATAACTTCAGAGCTAACCCGTCTTTTAAATATGTTTACATCTTCTCTCTGTTTTAATACTGAATATAGTAAAGATAACAAAACGCCAAAAGTTGGTATTTTAATTCCTCCTCCTGTGCTTCCTGAACCTGAACCTATAAACATCAACACAGTAATAAGAAATAGGCTGGTATTGCTCATCTTACCTATGTCAATACTGTTAAATCCAGTTGTAGTTACAGCATTTGCAACTTGAAAACTTGAGTTGAGTATCTTTTCTTGAAAGGATAGAGAAGAATCTCTGTATTCTGCAAAATATACTATTAATGTCCCTCCAATTAATAATACGATAGTTAAAGAATAAACCAATCTGCTATGGACAGATAATCTATTTGGTCGTTTTTGCATAAATATATTGCGTATATTTTCAATACTATCAAATACGACTGAGAAACCAAGACAGCCTGCTATACAAATTAGATTAACTATAATGTGTATCGTAATTGCGTTGTTATATTTAACAAAACTATCTACATAAATTGAAAAGCCAGCAGTATTAAAAGCAGAAACAGAGTGAAATATAGCTGAATAGATTGCCTTTGACAGCGGAAAATTTTTTAAAAGACAGATTGTTAATCCAACAGCACCGACCAATTCTGTTATAAAGGTATATAGTATAATAAAAATTGCGAATTGAGTTACTTCAACTGTAAAAGGGCGTTTAACAGATTCTTTAAGTAATGATGTGCTTTGCATAGAAAGGTTCTTCCCTATAAGCAATATAAAAAATACAAAAAAGAGCATATATCCCAATCCACCTACTTGAATAAGTATCATAATTACAATCTGTCCAAATAGATTATAGTATGAGCCTGTATCTACAACAATTAGACCAGTAGTTGTAACAGCAGATGCAGCAGTAAAAAGAGCGTCAGTAAATGGTGTTAATTTGCCTGAATATGAAGAAATAGGCATGGATAATAAAGTACCTCCAACAACGCTTATCAAAATGAATCCTATAGATAGAATTTGAATAGGGGGTCGTCTGTTAAATTTGATAATACGGCTTATATTCATTTTATTATTTCTCTCTTATATGTTTTTTCCGAAATCAATATCACCGTGCTTATCAAAAGATGTTATCCTTTCTATGTTAAACCATGCTGGTTTATATGTAGGATTAATATCCAAAGCAGCTCTATAAAATTTTTGAGCTTCAAGCGGTTCATGGTTAATCTCAAGCAATGCTCCAATTAAGTTGTATGCTTCGGGGCGTCCGGGATTTAAAGCAATTGCTCTGCTTAAAATATATCGAGCATTATTAAATTTTTTACTCTCTATCTTTTCTATAGCAATCTTTATTAATTCAAAGTAATCCAAACAATAAGCATCAGCTTGTAACTTAGAGTTAGAAGCTGATTTCATTATTTCATCTGATGATTTAACTCCGTATAAATCCAGCTGGTTATAATTAATTAAATTAAAAGCTATTTCACGTATTTCTTTTGGAGTGAACGGTTTTTGAATAAAGTCTATTGCCCCGATTTTCATAGCTTCAACTGCTGATGATATACTTCCATGTGCAGTAATTATGACAACTTTAATGTCAGGCCACTCTTGGCGGATTATCTTGAGAATCTCTATTCCGTTCATACCAGCCATTTTTAAATCAAGAAAAACAACTTCAAACTCTCCTGTGTTAAGTTTTTGAATAGCTTCTTCACCATTAGCTGCTGTCTCTACAGGTATTTTCAGGCAATCAAGAGCATGTGATATGGTAAGCCTTATATTTTTTTCGTCATCTACGACAAGAATCGCTTTTTTCTTCATATTATTCTCCAGTTCTGACAATTGTTATATGCTTAAATAGTGAGGCTCTAAAGCCCTATTTATTCTAACAAGTCAGGCATATTAATTATAAATAGGAAGAGTAAATGTAAAAACACTGCCTTTGCCAACTTCAGATTCTACCCAAATAGTGCCGCTATGTGCGTTAATAATCTCTTTGCATATTGCAAGCCCTAATCCTGATCCGCCTGAGGATTGCCCTTTTACCTGAATGAATTTTTGAAATATTTTTGTTTGATATTCATTCGGAATACCAGGACCATTATCACGCACAGATATATTAATATTTCCATCGCCTCTATTTGCTGCCATAAGCTCAATAATACCGCCATCTCCAACATAACGAAGAGCGTTTGATATAAGATTACTAAGCACCCATGTAATTTTATTGGCATCTGCACGAACATTTGGAAGAATCTTCATCTCTTTTGCAAATTGGGGTAAAGTTGTTATAGTAACGTGTTTTATTTCGCTCTGCCCCTTAAAAATAGTCAAAACATGCTCAAACAAAGTGTTTATTGGTACTCTCTCAAATTCAAGTGATATTTTTCCACTTTCACTTTTAGAGAGTTCAAGAAGATCATTAACAAGGGTTTTCATTCTATGAATTTCATCATAGGTTACTTGAAGCAGCTCTTGATCTCTTTTATCAAGAGAATGAACCCCATGTTCCATAAGAAGATCAATACTCATTCCCATGCTGGTTAGAGGTGTTTTAAGTTCGTGTGATAACGCCATAATAAACTCATTTTTCATTCTCTCGACTTCTTTGTTTATGCTCATTTTTTGGTAATGTTTAAGCTGCAAAGCCATTTTATTGAACTCTTCTGCAAGTGAACCAAGTTCATCATGTGTTTGAATTGGTAGTTCTACCTCATAATTGCCAGACGACACTTCTCTTGAAGCATCTATGAATTTATTGATAGGATTTGTAATACGTTCAGAGATAAAAAGACTAAAACTTAATGCAATAATAAAAGAGAGTGCAGCCACAAATAGAGTTGACAAAATTGCATGAACAGCAACTTTTTCAGCTTTGATGCTTGCCTCATACATTGTCTTTTCATTTAATTTAAGAAGCTGTGTAACTTTATCGCGGATTTGAAGAAAGAGAGGATAAACCGAATTTTTGTATATATTTAGCGATTCAGCTAAAGAAGATGTATCAATTTCTTTAAGCTCTGTTATTTTTGAATAGAGTTGACGATATGATTGGTAATTAGTCTCAATAAAATAGAGAAGTTCAGATTCTCCTTTAATTGTTATATTGCCTTTTGCACGAGTCAGCCATTCAAGGAAATTTGCATCATTTTCTCTAAATTGTGTAATTCCAAGTTTATTGTCTCCAAGAAAAGTTATAAGCATGGCACTATCTTGTCGTTCAAGGGAGTTTAGCATATTGTGGGCAGATAAAATGCTTTTGTAGTTTTCTTGCAAAATTTCATTGCTTGTCTTTCCTAAAGATATGAGATTTATGATTCCCCAACTAACCACAAAACCCATAAGTGCAAAAGAGACGCCATATCCAAGTAGTATTTTTTTTCTAAGAGTCATTACAATTATCCTAAAAACAGATAGCTAATTAAAATTATTGAATTTTTCTTGCGAAGCTCGGGTTAATACCCTTAAGCTTGTGGCGTAGAGCTTCATTTTATCAGTTTAAATATAGCAATATCTAATACGCCAATTAGCAACACCTATGCCACAATGATTTGGTAATGCTTTGATATAATATAAAACAGCTTGAAAACTTTTATGGAAATAGCTTGATTGCGAAGCTTGGGTCTAATACCATAGCTTGCGGCGGGGTTGTTTATTATAAAGGTGAGTATTGAATAAAGTGGGTAAAAAAATAAACTAAAGAGGCAGCTGTATGTTAAATTAGAAGTTATCTTTAATTGCAAATTGCATAAATGGAGAAAATAGCATCTTGCAAAATGCAATTTTATCACTCTGTTGTGGGTATCTGAAATTGTTAATAATTAATAATATAAAACAGAATATTATTCGTTAAAAATTAAAAATATCAGAATATTATTTGTGTATTTGTTATATATAATGAATATTATTCGTTATATAGTGTAAATCTTTCTTTTTCTCCATAAAGTCGCCTGATCAATACCCAAAATATCAGCAGCTTCATGGATTGATGAAGTATGGGCGAGTAATCTTCTAATGTGCATCTCCTCAATCTGTGAAAGGGAGATGGGATCACCAATTGAAGGGTTGAGTCGTCTGTCTTGCGGGTTGATATTTTCAGGTAAATCTTTTACTCCGATATATTTGCCATTTCCAAGTATCACCGCACGTTCAACAGCGTTTCTAAGTTCTCTGATATTACCAGACCAATTATGATTAATAAGCATTTTTTCTGCTTGTGGCTCAAACCCAAGAAAAGTTTTGTGATTTAAGCGGCAGAAAAAAGCCATAAAATCTAATGCCATAGCCATAATATCTTCTGGGTGTTCGCGTAAAGGCGGGAGAGTAATTGTTATTACATTGATTCGGTAAAATAGGTCTTCACGAAATAGACCTTCTGCAACACGCTTGTTAAGATCAACATTTGTAGCTGTAATGATACGGACATCTGCTTTTCTTTGGGTTGGATCACCAAGACGCTCATAAGTCTTATCTTGAATAAAACGAAGTATTTTAGGTTGAAGAGATAGTGGCATATCTCCTATCTCATCTAAAAAAATAGTACCTCCTTCACATGATGCAATGCGTCCATGATTATCTTTAAATGCACCAGTAAAAGAGCCTTTTACATGACCAAAAAGCTCACTTTCAAGTAATTCTGATGGAATAGATGGACATGAGACCACTGCCATTGGTTTTAATGCTCTTGCACTCCAGCCATGAATAGCTCTTGCAAGAAGAGATTTACCCGTTCCACTCTCTCCTTGAATAAGGAGAATAGCTTCTGAAGTTGCAGCCTTTTTTGCCATTTCTATAACTCGTTGAAATTGAGCATTTTTACTACTTAACAGGAATGGATTATCTATGTTAGGAACATTTTGATTAAGAACAGCTATTTGGTTCTCAAGTTCACGAATTTTTCCTATTTTATTTGTTAGAAGTCTTATTTGGGCGGGAGTGAAAGGCTTTTCAATATAATCAGTAGCACCTTTTTGCATAGCTTTAACTGCATTCTCAATTGAAGCATGTGCTGTTATTATAACTATTTTTGTCCATGGCGATTCAAAAAGAAGAGGCTCTATTAAATCTATTCCGCTCTCTTGACCAAGCCTAATATCTATAAAAGCAATATCAAAAGCAGTTTGACGAACTTCATAAATGGCATCAATAGAAGTGCTTACAGAAACCACATTATGGTTATCTGCTACCAAACAGTATGACAGTGTTCTGCGAATGTTTATTTCATCATCTACAATAATTATATTTAAACTTTTTTTACTCATACAATAGAGTTATTCCTAAATAGTTTATAATAGCTCAACTTGCCACCTATTGATAATGCAGGTAGGCGGACTTAAAATTAACTCAGGCAGCCATTTGTAAGAAAATGCTGTTGATACCGGAGGTCAAAATAGGACATTAGATAATAATTTTCTACCTTCTTTGCCATATTCAAAATTATAAATCAATTACAGGAATATATCACAGACAGTTTTACTGTTCCAGTCTGTGATAATATCCGCATCAGCCGGTCTAAAATTTTTCAGGAAAATAACACATTCTTTTCCTGAATAGAACAAGGATACACTAATAAAATAGGAATGCTATATCTTTTAATTGACAGTTGTTATTACTTGACCTCGTGAGGTAAATGAGATGCCCTGCTGCCCCTCTGCTCCAATCATCACAGACTCAATAATTGGAGGATTTACGTTTTTTTCAGATTTCCACTCAACCATAAAGTTAGCACCAGACCCTCCTGATTTATCCTTTTGTGGAACAACATATCTTATTGATTCAAGAGGTTTGAGAACAACAGGTTTTTCCGCATATCTCCTTATAAGTTCTCCTTTTGTTCCATAATAATCTGCATAACCTACCGTAATTGAGTGGTTTATATCAACATTTCTAATACTTAACGTTACAGTCAAAAGCATTGGCAACTCTCTATCTCCAGCATAAATATGGGAATATGCAGGAACATAAAGAGTCTGACCTTTAGATAGGGCAACTGATTCGCCAGCATAGACCAAATTAGTACCACCACATATCGAAATAATAGATGATAATGAGTTAATTGATGTTGCTAAAACAAATAAGAACAAGAAAATAATTGTGTAGTTGTATATTGTTTTCATAAATATTTTCTCCAATAAAGGGCTTTAGGTGATTTAAGTTATGATTTGTCAAATGGAGCATAAAATTGATATCTTATTTCATCAACATACTCATGGATAACGCCTACGGGCATTTTTAGGTGTAAGAGTGCTTGTGTCGCTATCTCTAATCCAGCCTCCATCTCAGGAAGAACAGCCATATAAACTCCGCTTTCATACAGTGCTTTAGCCTGCTCAACACCATCTGATCTTGCAATTATACGAAGATTTGGTTTAATAGAAAGAGCTTGTTTTACAATGGTTTGAGAGGCAGTAATCGAAGGGGTTGTAACGAGCAATAGCGTAGATGACTCTAATTTTGACACCTCAAGAACTGTATGTTGCGTCATATCTCCATAGATAAGAGGGAATTTTCCATTTTTACACTCAACCATACGTTGATAATTAAGCTCAATAATAACAAAAGATATTTTAAGTTTAGTCAAAATTTGGGCAATGTGCTGTCCAACTCTTCCGCCTCCAGCAATGACAACGTGATTTTTCAATCCTGAATGGGGTATATTTTCTGTTTGTAAAGGCTCGTAGTTAAATAGCTCTTTTTTTAACTTATAGATAGGTGCCGCCATAGAAGAGGCAAACGGTGTAAGCACCATGCTTACTACTGATACTGCAAGAACAAGAGAATAGATATTTTGATCAATAGCGTTTGTAGCAATTCCTGTTCGTGCAAGAACAAATGCAAACTCTCCAACTTGAAAAAGTCCTAAACCAACTGCAATTGGAACAATATTGATATATTTAAAAATAGTTGCCAAAACAAAAAATATTGAACCTTTCAAAATTCCAATTATAAGAACTAAAGAGATAATTTTAATCCAATTATCAAGAAGAAAGATAGGATCAAGAAGCATTCCAACTGATGTGAAAAATAGAAGTCCAAAAATATCTCTTAAAGGAATAATATCACTTAAAGCCTGATGCCCATAATCAGATTCACTCAAAACTATTCCAGCAACAAAAGCACCAAAGGCAAACGAAAGACCAAAAAGATATGTGGCATAGCCAATACCAAGACCAATTGCTGTTACGGAGAGAATAAAAAGCTCTCTTGAGTTCCATTTAGCAACATGACCAAGCAGCCAAGGCAGCAGTTTTCTGCCAACATAGAGCATCAGCACAATAAAAATAATAGACTTTATAACAGCAACTGCTAATAGAGGTAGCCCTGCATCTAAATTACTCAATTGAGGCAGAATAATCATCATCGGTATTACTGCCATATCTTGCACAATGAGCATACCAATCATAACCTTGCTTGAAAGCGTGCCTACAAACCCTCTGTTCATAAGGGTTTTGAGTGTAACCATAGTGCTTGAAAGAGAGATTAACGCCCCAAACCAAATAGAACTTATTGATGACCAACCCAATACTTTACCAATGCAAAACCCAATACTAATTGTCAAAATAACTTGAATAGGAGTGCCAAAAAGGGCAATTTTTTTAACAGGTTTTAGCTCACTTAAAGAGAATTCAAGACCTAACGCAAATAATAGAAGAGCAACTCCTATCTCAGCTAAAAGTTCAATTTGATGAATATCTCCAACCGTAACTCCACCAGTATTAGGACCAACAACAAC
Organism: Desulfamplus sp.; assembly: GCA_015232455.1. Classification (GTDB taxonomy): domain Bacteria; phylum Desulfobacterota; class Desulfobacteria; order Desulfobacterales; family Desulfobacteraceae; genus Desulfamplus. Next base: position 513,615 of record JADFZQ010000001.1, read on the forward strand.
GCCTGCAAATATATATCCCAAAATTAAAGGCTGTTTTAATCTTTGAGCAGTTAATGCACCTATAAAAGCTGCAACCATAATAATTACAATATCAGCGGCTAATCCCATTATAATCTCCAAAATTCTTAGAAGCTATTTGTAGAGAGTTTAAATATTAAGACTCTTTAGAAAATTGATAATTAAAAGCTCGCCATACTCAGTCATAAAACTTTCAGGGTGGAACTGAACTCCATAAACAGGAAAACCATCAAGTTCAACTCCCATAATAATACCTTCACTATTCCATGCTGTTTTAATAATTTGTGGAGTTTTAGAATAGTTATCAGATTTATTAACACATTTTATAGCAGGCTCAATAATAAGTGAGTGGTAACGTGCAGCAGCAAATGGAGATGGCACACCTTTAAAAATACCACTCTCTTGGTGGTATATCATGTCAGTTTTACCATGAACTGGAATCGGTGCCCTTTTCGTTACACCTCCAAACACCTCATTTAAGCACTGCATACCAAGACAGACCCCAAGTATTGGAATTTTATCGTAAAAATAAGAGATAGACTCCTTTGAAATGCCTGCATGTGCTGGGTCTTTTGGTCCTGGGCTTATTAAAAGATAGTCAGGGTTAATATCTGATGCCTCTTTTATCGTTATTTTATCAGCACGTTTGACAATGATTTCAAGATTAAAATTGGTAAACATCTGAACTAAGTTGTATGTGAAAGAATCATAATTATCAATCACAAGAAGTTTTGTTTTTATACTTTGCATTTTAACTCTTTTTTATATTTTTTGTTAAAAAGATAACTCTACATCATAAAATAAGGATCAACATCAATTCCCACCGATATATCTTTAGCAGAAAAAGCCCTTTTATCTTCTATTAGATGCTGAACAGCCCTATTAAGCAAATTAACAGAAGAGCTTTTTAATAGAATCTGCCATCTATAACGCATTGATATTTTAGGGATACCTGCCTCAATTGGTCCTAACATCTCAATGGAATTGTTTAGTAAAGAGCCAGATTCTAATGATGCTCCATTAAAATCTGGATTAGCTGCACCAGCGTTCCCACAATTGCATTGAGCCGATGATAATCCATCAATAAAATTTTTACACAAATTTCCAACTAAAATAGCATGTGCTTTAACCTTCTCTATATCAAAGCCTGAAATTTTAAGCTGGATAATCCTTGAAAATGGAGGATATGAGAGTGCCTGTCTAAATGGAATCTCACTGTAATAAAATTGGACAAAATCTTGATTTTTAGATGCTTCGATGCTGAAGTGGTCGGGGTTGTAGGTCTGCATGATAACTTTTCCGATTTTATCGCCTCTTCCAGCACGTCCTGCAACCTGTGCAAGAAGTTGAAATGTTCGCTCTCCAGCACGAAAATCAGGAAAATTTAAAGATAAATCAGCACATATAACACCAACAAGGGTAATAGCTGGAAAATCATGCCCTTTTGCAAGCATCTGAGTTCCAACAATGATGTCAACTGTCCGATTTTTAACCTTTTTCAAAATTTGAACAGTTGCCCCTTTTTTGCCGCCTGTATCTTGATCAAGCCTTATAATTCTTGCATCCGGAAACATCTCTTTTAAAAGATTTTCAATTCTCTCTGTTCCAAATCCTAAAGGCTTTATTTTAGTTGAACCACACTTTTGGCACTTAATATCTGACAAAACCTTTGTTTTATAAAAAGTTCTGCCAGTTGATGTTTTTATAGATGCTGTGTTTATAGTTGATGAGATTGAAAATCCACAAAGATGACACCTAAATTCGCTGCTATCTTTGTGAAGCGTTAAAGTGATGTCGCAAAATTTGCACCTAAGAGCCTCACCGCACGACTCACACACAGGAAAAGTTGAAAAACCTCTACGGTTTAAAAATATAAGAGCCTGCTCACCTTTTTTAAGGCAATCTAAGATTGCTTTTGATAGCTCTGGTGTAATTAGTTTCTCCTGCCAACTACAATCTTTATACTTTTTTAAATCAACAAGTGTAATTTCAGGAAGTGGGTGTCGATTGACCCTATTTTTCAAAACAAGCTCTTGAAATTTACCGTTACAAGCATTGTAATATGACTGTATTGATGGAGTTGCAGAGCCAAGAATTACGGTGATATTGTTCTGTTGTCCCCGAACTAACGCAAGGTCTCTTGCATTATATCTAAGACCCGTCTCTTGTTTGTAAGATGTGTCATGCTCTTCATCAACAATGATGATTCCAAGATTATCAACAGGTGCAAATATGGCAGACCTTGCACCAATTACAATGGAGACCTCTCCTTTTGCGATCTTATACCACTGATCAAGAAGTTCACCTCTTGAAAGTCCGCTATGAATTACAGCAATGGTTTTGCCAAATCTTGCTCTAAACCGCCTCTCTGTCTGAGATATTAGAGAGATTTCAGGTACAAGGATAATCGCACCTCTGCCTCTGTTCACAGCCTCTGTTACAAGACGCATGTAAACTTCAGTTTTACCACTTCCTGTAACGCCAGTTAAAAGATAGCGTTGAAAACCAGACTCTCTTTTATCAAACCCAGCCTCCATTTTTTCTTTAACCTGATTCACGACTATAGCTTGCTCATCAGTTAGCTTAGGTGGAATATCAGGGTCAACAGTATCTCCAAAAGGGTCTCTAAATACCTGTTTCAAAGTGATTGTAAGATAACCATCTTCTGCCATTATTGGCACTAACTTTGGAGCTGTTGGAACATCTTTTTTTAAAGCGGTTAGTGAAATCTCTTTGTGTTTGCTAACTATATTGATAATCTCTTGCCGTTTTTTTGATAAACTACTGAATATCATATCAGTCAACTTGTTATCTTGTGATTTGTTATCTACGCTTTCACTTGATAATTTGGCTAAAATTTCTTCAGAGATGGTGATAAATTTCCCCATCTTGACCTGTGTTTTATCTTTTTTAAGCTCAGATGTGATTTCAAGTAACTCATCTTTGACCATTTTATTTATTAATGCGTGGGTTACGGTCTTGTTTGTTGATGCTTGGACTACGGCTTTGTTTATTGACGTGTGGGTTGTAGTGAAATTTTTGCTATTACTGTTTTTACTCTCTGTAAGAAATTTAAGGGGCAGCGTCCCTCCTGCTGATTCAAGCTGCTCAATTACATAGATTTCAGCAGGAGTAAGGCTGTTTTGATTACTTATAGAGGATTTTGTTGGGGTATTGTGATTATTTGAATTTTGAAGAGCAAAGTTATTATGAATAGCACCGTTATGATTAGAACCATTATTTAATAAAAATTGACTCCCTTTTTCTGTAATTACAACTAACGCTACATCGTGGCTGTCAAGACCAGAAGGAAGAGCACTCTTTATAACCTCACCAATTGGGTGAATGTAGTAACGAGAAATCCAATTAAAAAATTGAACCATAGAGGTTTGAAAAAGGGGAATATCATCTAACAGATCAAGAATCAGCTTTGGTTTGTATCCAACTTGATTATCCTCTCTTTTACCAATTTTACTGACAATATATCCTGTTATCCTACGCTTTCCAAATGGCACAAGAACCCTCATGCCTATTACTGCACTATTTGCAAGGTATTCAGGCACTTTATATGTAAATGTCTGGTTTACAGGAAGGGCAACCGCAACTTCAATATATTGGTCGCTGTGGGAATATACCTGATTCATTGTAAAACTTTGGTTCATAGTGGGATTATAACATATTTGGTAAAAGGATTAAAAATTTACATAATATTATATGAATTTTTTCTTTATGACATTGCAAGCTCCACATAGCAAGGCATATTCAGCCATGACACCCTGTTACGTCCTTCTCTTTTTGCATGATACATCGCATGATCTGCGTCACGTTGAATGTCAGCTATAGACTTATGATGCTTAGAACTTGATGAAACCCCGATGCTGGCAGTGATAGTAATAGTTGTCCCGTCAATAGATGGCATTAGCTCTTCAATTTTTGCCCGCAGCTTTTCGGCAAGAATCAATGCCCCATTATGATCTGTTTCTGGTAGATAAATGGAGAACTCTTCACCGCCAACCCTGCCCACAACATCGCATTTCCTGCAATTTTCTAACATACATGCCGATACTGTCTTCAAAACAAGATCACCTGCATCATGACCGTATGTGTCATTGATACTCTTGAAGTGATCAAGATCAAGAAAAAGCACAGAGAACGGAACATTATCACGATGTGCTATGCACATCATTTGATCGCACACCTCATAGTAAGTGCGTGCATTTAATACACCAGTCAATGAATCGTGGTTGGCGAGAAATTGCAGCCGTTTATTTGCCTCAGCTAATTGACGCTCTACCTCTTTGTTTCTGGTTATATCAGTCAAAGCTACCATCTCTCCGATTGCAAAACCAGACTTGTCCCGCACTGGCTTGACAGATACATAGCATATTCTGTCGCCTATTTGTACTTCATGGTCAGGAACTTCTTCCCCAGCATCAAAACAGATGAAATCTCGCTTGATATTCTCACCGCTTTCTTTACTTAGCTCCTCTACTTTTAGTCCCACAAGTTCACGCACACTCAATCCACTAAAAGAAGCTAATGCTTGATTGAGTGCAACGTGTCTTCCTTCCCTATCTATCAATGCCATTGCCACAGGCATTGATTCAAAAATGGATTCAATAGTTATGTATTCGTGCTGGAGTTCAAACTCCTTTTTCATATTTCCTCCTGAAAACCCACAGTAGTGCTATACGAGCAATCTAAAGACAAAATCGCCTATTATTCCAAATTCAGCAACACAATATCTCAGTTAATTCACTTGACGCAATAATAAAAATACTATTTCATGCAGCATATACAAGTCATTTTTTTCAATTTGTATTAACAAGGTTTAAAGCAATTTTCTTATAAATTTTTAAACATTAGGAGAAGAGAATGGGAGATAATTACTTCAATAGATTACCACTTAGACGCCAACTTGAAGAGCTTGGAAAGTGTCGTTTTATGGACCCTTCAGAATTTGACGGAGTAGAGGCGTTAATTGGCAAAAAGATCGTTATTGTTGGATGTGGTGCACAGGGGCTTAACCAAGGGTTAAACTTAAGAGACAGCGGGCTTGATGTCTCTTATGCTTTAAGAGACTCTGCAATTGAAGAGAAGAGAAAATCTTGGAAAAATGCCACAGAAAATGGTTTTAAGGTTGGTGGGTATAAAGAGATGATTCCATCTGCTGATCTTGTTATCAACTTAACACCAGACAAGCAGCATACAAGCGTAGTCTCTGCTATCATGCCGCTTATGAAAAAAGATGCCTGTTTAGCCTATTGTCATGGTTTTAATATTGTTGAAGAGGGTATGAAAATTCGAGATGACTTGACAGTTATCATGGTTGCCCCAAAATCTCCCGGAACAGAAGTTCGCCAAGAGTATAAAAGAGGATTTGGTGTTCCAACTCTTATTGCTGTTCATGGTGAAAATGACCCTCGCGGAGAAGGATTGGAGATTGCAAAAGCATACTGTGCTGGAACTGGCGGAGATAGAGCTGGGGTTCTTGAATCTTCTTTTATTGCTGAAGTTAAATCTGATCTAATGGGTGAACAGACTATTTTATGCGGTATGCTGCAAGTTGGATCGCTTCTTTGTTATGACAAGATGATAGAAAAAGGAATTGATTCTGGATATGCTTCAAAGCTGATTCAATACGGTTGGGAGACAATTACAGAAGCACTTAAACATGGCGGTATCACCAATATGATGGATAGACTATCAAATCCAGCTAAGATAATTGCCTTTACCCTTGCGGAAGAGATGAAATATATACTCCAGCCTCTTTTTAACAAACACATGGACGATATAATGTCTGGTGAGTTCTCAAGAACAATGATGGAAGATTGGGATAATGGCGATGCAAATCTATTAAAATGGCGTTCTGAGACTGGTGAAACAGCTTTTGAAAAATCTATTTGCACAGATGCTGATATTCCAGAACAAGAGTATTTTGATAATGCAATTTTAATGGTTGCAATGGTTAAAGCTGGGGTTGAGTTGGCTTTTGACACAATGGTTTCTGCTGGAATAAAAGAAGAGTCTGCCTATTATGAGTCTCTACATGAGGTTCCACTAATAGCAAACACAATTGCAAGAAAAAAACTTTATGAGATGAATGTGGTTATCTCAGATACAGCAGAGTATGGCTGTTATCTTTTCACCCAAAAAGCTCTTCCGCGTTTTAAAAATTTTATGGAGACAATTGACGTTGATGTGATTGGAAAAGGGCTTGATTTGAAAGATACAGGTGTAGATAATATGGAGTTAATACAGGTAAATGAGGCTATCCGTTATACTGTTGTAGAGATGGTTGGACGTGAACTTCGCTCTTATATGAGTGCAATGAAGCCAATTATGTAAGGTTTTTCAACCCAAGTAAAAAAAACGCTTGAATCGACCTATCCACGCACAGAGGATGTGGTTTTAAAGTTCTAATAAATTTAAGATTTGACAACTTTTAAAAAGTTGTCAAATCTTATATATCGCTCCTAAATGATTTGTGAAAACACTATGAACTTCTACGCAACACATAGACCCCGCTTGCAATAATCATAATTATACCAATTAACTGAACACCCCCGGGCGTCTCTTTCCAGAAAAGATACCCCCATAAAACAGTTATTGGAATAACAAAATACTCAAATGGAGCAACAACTGAGGCATCGCTTAATCTATAAGCCTGTGAAAGACAGTAAGTTCCAGTTGCAGCAATAAAACCAATTAAAAAGAGCAAAAACATATCTCTATTGTCAGGAAATATCCAATCTCTTAGAAGAAACTCCATATTTTTATTATCATCTGTGGCAAAACGACCATCTCCAATAATTGCCCAAACTATTCCACTAAATAAGAGATATGTGAATATAGGATAAAAAACTAAAGAAGAGCCGCTTTCATGTATCCCATATTTTCTGGTGCATATAGCGTTAATTGCGTAAAATAAACCTGATAACACCGCAAGAACATAACCATAATTAAAAACAGATGTGGTGGCTGCAAGGTCTTGGTTATTAGCAAGAGCAGTTGTTGAGACATCAGGTCTCATTACAACAACAATTCCACAAAAACCTACAAATATTGCAGCCCAGCCTCTTTTATCAATCTTCTCTTTAAGAAAAAATACTGACAATACAGTGATAAATAAGGGGCAGCAGAAAAAGAGTGTAACTGTATGAGATAGAGGAATAACAGCAATAGCAAGATAGTATGATGTATAGCAAAGAAACATCAACACACCTCTTACTACATGAAAATAAAAATTGTGTATTCTAAGAAGATGTAAACCACCTTCCAACCTTACAATTGCAAGGACTGGTAAAACAGCAAATAGGCTTCTGAGAAACACTATTTCATGCACAGGATAGCTGCCACTTATAAATTTGATGATTACATCTTGAATTGAGAAGATAAATCCACCAGTTATAAGAAGGATTATCCCAAGCAGCGATTGGCTCTGCTTTACTTGTTGTAGTGGTTGGCTTTTGATCATCTAATTATTTTCCAATTTTCTCTTTTCCAACTTATGTTTGGCTCCTGCAAAAAAACATTTGCTATCTAATTGACCTCCTGCAAAACCCATTTTTTATCCAGTAAAATCAAGGGGGCAATTGAAGTTTTGCAGGAACTCTATTATTTTTCAATATATTTTTGATAAATAGCTTTATACTCTGGAGTTGCTTTAAACGCTTTTAACTCTGCTGAAAATTGATCTACAAACTCTTTATCAACAGTATTTTTGCTAAAAATGGCGTATAAAGAGATCGATTTAATGGGGTTAGGTATTGGAACAACTTTATCAGATAGCCCCATGTTGTTTAACAGGCTTTTGCCGTTTCCATAATCCATGATAATGTAGTTAAAACGCTTTCCCACTAATTTTTTAATATTAAAATCGTCAGAAGCTACCTCTTCAAAATTATTTTCAGCTTTCATAAATTGCCATAATTCAGGAGTATATGAATATCCTCTTACTACACCTATTTTCTGACCTTTAAGATCGTCAAAAGATTCATATTTTAACTTCCCAGCATCTTCAGCCCTTATGAAAAATGACCATGAAGATTCCATAAGAGACTCCGTTGGATAGTGTGTAAGTTTAGCTCTTTCAGGATTATCTGCTGCTGTATAAAGCATATCAGCAGAACCATCTATCACCATTTTTTCTCCCCTTGCCCAAGGGTACTGTTTTATCCGTTCATTAATACCAACATTCATCTTTTTAAGAACTGCTATAATAACTTCGGTGGAAAAACCTGAAATATACTCGTTCCCAGGCTCTCCAGCTTTAAACTCATAGGGGGGCCAGTCGTCAGTAACTATATTTAGTTTTTTCTCCTCTGCTAGAACAATAGATAAACTCCAAAGCACCAACATTACTGTAATAATAATACGTTTCATAGCCCATCTCCTTTTAATTAGATTAAAGTTCAAAATTCTAAATTAGAATTGCTGGGGTTAAAATTATAAATGCTATTGTAAGATTTAAAAACTTCAAATATTGTGAAATCTATTTAATGACAATTGCTAAAACTCAATTTACTTATTACCCACAAAACTATTAACACCCCATTTTTTTGAAATAAGTTCAAAGGTTTTATTCTCAATAATTTTCCTCTTTCCAAGATCAAAATCATTTAGAATTGAGGGAATTTTAAGGTTAGTTTTAGCTCCAGCAACGTACTCAATAGATGCATCAAATGAAGGTAATTTTTTATATTGCGTCTGCCATCTTTCACTTTTAAGTGCATAATCAAAATTAATTTCATAGCCTGCAAAACCATCAATACGCTTCATATCAAGCATTTTAAATCCTTGTATTATTTTTGTTATGCTATCTTTTTTTATTTTACCATTTCCAGACCATGTTTTACCAAGGTCCCAACCAGCTATTTGACCTATAGTTAGTCCTTCTAAAGAGCTAAGCCCACTCCACTCTATTGTTGAATCAAGAGGAACATAAACCAGAAAGTTTACCTGATCGACCGACTCTTTTGAAAAATAGAAATCTCCCTCTCTTTGAGGATTTTTAATCGTGGGAAAAATAACATCTTCTGCTCCTGTTTTTGTGTCATACACAGCCCTTTTCCAAGGGTAAACAGTTAATCTTATTGTATAACCTTGTATGTGAAAGCTCTCTCTTAATATATCCCAACTATAACCTTGAAGATTTACAGAGTCTGAACCAGGAGGAATAAGCTCCTTAAAGCTCTTCTTGCTGCTTTTAGGGAAACAGTATGGTGAGTAGTCATCAAGAGTTGCAACACTTACAATTTTTTCCTGAGCATATACAGTTGAGCCAATAAATAGAAAGGCTATCAATAGAAATGTAAAACTTACGCAAAGAGATGTTATGTTAGAGAAGATTTGTTTAAACGATAATTTTTTCACTTTTGACTCCTTATAAGCATATTTTTTTTAAGATTATAATTTATCTATACTATTCAAGGTCATAAATTTAATTCTGCCTAAACTGTAGAGACGCACGGCCGTGCGTCTCTACCCACATAAATTTATATATTTACCCGCATGAACCCAACACCTCACGAATAGTGCGAGTAAGCTCAGATTTTATTACAGGTTTTGTAATTAATGCGGCTATACCTAACTCTTTTACCTTTTCAGGTGTTAAGTTGTAGCTAAAGCCAGTAAGGAGAATTATAGGGATTGTAGGTCGTATTTTAAGCATCTCGGAAGATAGCTGAGTCCCTGAAATATTTGGCATTGAGAGATCCGTTATTACAAGATCAAACGCTTCTGGTATTTTTTTAAATGCTTTAAGAGCCTCAACGCTGCTTGTAAATGGAGTTACGTTATAACCAAGCCTCTGAAGTATCTTTGTCTGTGGAATGATTACTGCTTCCTCATCGTCAACAAGTAAAATTCTCTCATTCCCTTTTATCGAAGCTTTATTTACAAAAGATTGTTCGATCTTCTCTTCACTCTCAATAGCCGGCAAATATAGATCAAAAATTGTCCCTTCATTTAGCCTACTTTTAACTATAATTTCACCCTTATAAAGTTTTACAATGCCATGAACCACAGAAAGTCCTAATCCTGTCCCTTTTCCATTTGGTTTTGTTGTGAAATATGGGTTAAATATCTTTTCAATTGTAAGTTCGTCCATGCCAACACCAGTATCTTGAACTGACAAGAGAATATAATCACGCTCATCTTCTCGTTTTACATTATCAAGCCTTATAGTAAGAGTTCCACCAGATAGCTCCATTGCATGAAAGGCATTAAGCATAAGATTCATGGCAATTTGGTATATCTGGGTGGGATCTGCCATAACCATTTTACATTTAGGGTTAATATTTGATTTAATTGTAATGCTTTGAGGCAGAGTTTTATGAATAAGTTTGATTGCCTCTTTAACTATCAATGTTGGTTGGAGTGGCTGAACCTCTTGAGTTGCCTCTCTGCTAAAGGTGAGAATTTGCTTAATAAGCTCTTTTGCCCTCATAGCCGCTGAATGAATCTCATTTACGTAATCCTTAAAAGGACTTAATTCAGGCAATTCATTCTGTAACATCTCTGAATATGCTGTAATTGGAAATAAAATATTGTTAAAATCATGGGCAATACCGCCAGCAAGTGCCCCTATTGCCTCCATTTTTTGTGTCTGTCTAAGCATCTTTTCAAGCTCTTGCTGTTTTCGTTCCATTGAAATACGCTCTGTAACATCTCTTGAAATACCTAAAATAACATCTTGGTCGTCCCAATTTGTTAAAACAACTTTTGTCTCTACAGGTATCTCTTTCCCATTTTTGGTTATTAAAGGAACAATACATCTATCTGTCTCGCCTGATAACATCTGCCCTACAGTTTTAACTACATCGTTTTTTCTATCTGGTGGGTGAAGATTTAGAATGTGCATATTCCTAAGCTCTTCATAATTGTAGCCTAACCGTTCAATTACAGTGTTGTTTGCATGAAGTATCTTTCCTGCATAGTCAACGACTAAGATCATATCTGGTATTGATTCAAATAGAGTTTTAAGTTTACTTGCCGTATGTTCAAGAGATATTTGAGCATCAACTTTAGAGGAGATATCAAACATGGCACTAAAGATACACAATCTATTTCTGAATTCAATAATCTTAGCAGAAAAGATACCAGAATGTAGCTCTTTTGCTTTATTAAAAAAATAGAACTCCTTATTGCGTATATTTTTTTTTTCAGCTAAAATTTTAATGTATTCTTCGCGAATTTCATTATTTGGATAAAATCCAATATCAAGGATACTCTTACCAATAAGCTCTTCTTGCGAAAAACCTAATATATCAAGCATGCTATCATTGATTTCAAGAATACGACCATCTTCAAGAGTTGTTATTACAACACCAGCAGGGTTTGTATTAAAAAGAGCCCAACAAAGGTTATCTAATTTGCCACATTGTCTATCAATATTTTTGTGGTTGGCTATGCAATATGGATAACTCATAACGTTACTATCCTTGATTTTATCCGCTACATGTTAATTTGTTATTATTATAAGGAATGGGAATAAAATAACACTATAAATTTTTTCAAATTTAGTAGAGACGCCCGGCTGTGCGTCTCTACTCGTATTTTTTTACAATATTCTCATTTTATTTGCCAGATTTTAAAACAGAGAGAAATGCAGATTGTGGAATTTCAACATTACCAACCATCTTCATTCTCTTTTTACCTTTTTTCTGTTTTTCAAGAAGTTTTCTCTTTCTTGTAATATCTCCGCCATAACATTTTGCAGTAACATCTTTTCTATAGGCAGATACAGTCTCCCTTGCAATAATCTTGCCTCCAATTGCACCTTGAATAGCAATCTTAAACATCTGGCGAGGAATCTCTTCTCTTAGCTGCTCACAGGCATGTCTTGCTCGTTCAACTGCTTTATCTCGATGTACCAACTGAGATAGAGCATCTACTCGCTCACCATTAACGAGAAAATCAAGTTTTACAAGGTCAGTCTCTTGATACCCTGCAATCTCATAGTCAAATGAGCCATAACCTTGTGTAACGCTCTTTAATCTGTCATAAAATTCATAGACAACTTCGGCAAGTGGCAGATTAAACTTCATCTCTATTCGGTTACGAGTTAGATATTGGTAAGTTGTGCTGACTCCTCGATGCTCTAAGCAAAGCTGCATCACAGCACCCATATATTTATCAGGAATTATGATTGCTGCATTTATAAAAGGCTCGCGTGTTTTAGCAATTTCAGTAGGGTCAGGGTAGAGTGCTGGATTATCAATGATTTGAATAGTGCCATCATTTTTTGTAAGCTCATATTGAACAGAAGGAGAGGTTAATATCAAAGATATATCATACTCACGCTCTAAACGCTCCTGAACAACCTCAAGATGGAGAAGTCCTAAAAATCCACACCTATAACCAAATCCAAGTGCGACTGAAGCATCTTTTTCATATACTAATGAAGCATCATTAAGTTTTAGTTTTTCCAATGCCTCTGAAAGCTCTTCGTAATCGTCAGCAGCGACTGGATACATTGATGAAAAGACAACTGGGTTTGGCTCTCTAAAGCCCGGCATCTGTGCCTCACAAGGATTTGATGCAAGGGTTACTGTATCTCCACATTTAACATCACTTATCATCTTAATTCCAGCAATGATATATCCCACTTGACCTGCTTCAAGTTGATCTTGGGGGTTTCTTACAATCTGAAAAAAGCCGACCTCTTCAACTTTATATTCAGCATTGTTCGACATAAACATTATCTTATCACCTTTTTTCACACTGCCCTGAAACATTCTAATATGGACAATAGTGCCTCGATAAGCATCATAGTGTGAATCAAAGATAAGTGCCTGCAAAGGAGCTAAAGAGTCTCCAGTTGGCGGTGGCATCATCTTTACAGCAGCTTCAAACACATTCTCCATACCCTGTCCTGTTTTTGCAGATACTAAAAGAGCAACTGAACTATCGAGGCCTAAATCCTCTTTTACCTGCTCTTTTGCCCACTCTATATCAGCAGATGGAAGATCAATCTTGTTTATGACAGGAACAACCTCAAGGTTATGCTCCATTGCCATATACATATTTGCAAGAGTTTGAGCTTCAACACCTTGACTTGCATCAACAAGAATAAATGCCCCTTCGCACGATGCCAAAGCACGCGAAACTTCATAAGAAAAGTCAACATGCCCAGGTGTATCAATAAGGTTTAAAAGATAGTTCTCTCCATCTTCTCCTTTGTAGGGTAAAGATACTGTTTGACTCTTTATGGTTATTCCACGTTCTCTCTCAATGTCCATTGAATCAAGAATCTGATCCTGAAAATCACGATCAGAGATGATTCCAGCAAGTTGTATTAAACGATCTGAAAATGTAGATTTTCCATGATCAATATGGGCAATAACACTAAAATTTCTTATATTTTCTCTTTTTACAGCCAAATTCACCTCAAATAACAATTTAAAAATTCAAATATCAATTTTATAACGTAAAGTGTTTAAACAAAATATTGACGATTTATCACCATTTATAATAAAGTTTCATCAGGTATCACTATTTTTGAATCACTGATTGAAAGTATTAAGAGATTACACAGAGTAAAGTAGGCAGTAAAATCCGTGTCATAAGTTTAATCCGTGATTCAGATTGATTAAATATAACATATTGGATACTAAACACAAAATAAATAATAAACCTGACTTACCAGAAGGACTGCTATGACCTCAATTATGATTGTTGATGATGAAGATGCTATCAGGGAAACTACAGAAGAGTTTCTTAAATTCTCTGGGTATTCAACAATTTCTGCATCAAATGCTGAAGATACTCTTGAAATCCTTAAACTTTTTCAGCCAGATATTGTATTGACAGATATATCAATGCAAGGAATTAGTGGTCTTGAAATGACAAAGATAATAAAAGAGACCTATCCTGTAGAGGTAATTGTAATGACAGGATACATTGCAGAACACTCTTATGAAGAGGCAATTAATGCTGGTGCAAGTGATTTTATATTTAAGCCTTTTAGATTTGAAGAGTTAAGTCTTAGGATAAAGCGGGTAATCAGAGAGATGAATCTTAAGCGTCAGCATGAAGAGTTAGTTAAAAAACTTGAAGTGCTCGCTATAACAGATGGGCTTACAGGGCTTTATAATCAAAGATATTTCTACCAGCAGCTCAGTAATGAAATAGAGAGACATTCTCGGTATAAAGCAGACCTATCGCTTCTACTTATGGATATTGACCATTTTAAAATTTTTAATGACACATGGGGACATCTTGAGGGTGATAAAGTTCTTATGGAGCTTGGATTGATGATTAAATCATGTTTAAGAAGCATGGACGCTGCTTACCGTTATGGAGGGGAGGAGTTTACAGTTATTTTGCCAGAGACAAATCTTAAGAGTGCTTGTATTGTTGGGGAGAGGATAAGGCAATCTTTTGCATCAAAGAGATTCTTTCCAGTTGAAGGCAAGGAAGTTTACGCAACAATAAGTATTGGGGCTGCACAGTTTACAGAGGGAGAGACTATCATGTCTCTTATAAAGCGGGCTGATATGGCAATGTTCAAATCTAAGCAAGAGGGTAGGAATAAAGTTTCAATATGATTTGGTGATTTTATTTATCTAAGAATTTAAGATTGGAGAGCATGAGTTAGGAAGGATAGATGAAGGATAGATTTGACAACTTTTAAGAAGTTGTCAAATCTTTGAAATATGTTTAACAAAATTTGTTTGTTATATCTTCATCTGTTGGATTTTATTAAGATTTAAAGTTAGCTTATCACTTTTTTCTTGAAGGAGAATCTGCTGTTCTTTTACCTTTTCGACCACATCATCAGGGGCTTTATCAAGAAAGCTCTCATTGGTTAGCCTTTTTGAGATAGAAATTAACTCTTTTGTTACTTTATCAAGCTCCTTTTCAAGACGCTGCTCCTCTTTGTCAAAGTCTATAACCCCTTTTAATAATACATATATAGTTGTTCCCATTACAACGCCAGTAGCACAAGATATTGGTGCGTCTCCACTATCAGATAAATTAAGAGTCTCAAGTCTTGAGAGATTTTCAATCAATGAGGTATTGTCTGTAATTAGTTGTTTTTCATTATTATCTAAGGTGTGAAGAACTACATTGAGTTGAAGTGAGGGCTGAATATTCATCTCCCCGCGAATATTACGAATTCCTGAGATTAAAGCTACAATAAACTCCATATTCTCTTCAACTTTAAGATTTCTGAATGTGTAGTCAGAATCATTATCTTCAGGAAAAGATGCTTCCATAATAGAACCGTTAACAGTTGGAAGTGCTTGCCATATCTCTTCAGTTACAAATGGCATGAACGGGTGAAGCATCACAAGAATATCTCTTAAAACTCTTGCAAGCACAGTTCTTGAGGCATCGCGTCTTTTTTGCCCCTCTTTTTCATACAAAGCGGGTTTTGCAGCTTCAAGGTACCAATCGCAAAACTCATGCCATACAAATTGATAAACAGCATTTGCAGAGTCATTAAACCTGTAATTTTCAATTCCTGACTTTACTGCCTCAGCAGTTGCAGCACATCTTGAGAGGATCCAATGTTCGCTGATAGAGTAAGATTTATCTTCAATATTGGTAATGTTAGATTCACAATCACTATCTTTAAGGTGCATTAAAGTAAAACGAGCTGCATTCCAAAGTTTATTTACAAAATTACGATACCCTTCAACCCTCTCCTCTGACATTCTAACATCTCTTCCTTGTGCTGCAAATGCTGCAAGTGTAAATCTAAAAGCATCTGCACCATAGTTGTCAATTATTTTGAGAGGATCAATAACATTGCCTTTAGATTTACTCATCTTTTTGCCATGTTCATCCCTTACAAGGGCATGAATATAGACATCTTTAAACGGAACATCTCCCATAAAGCGGGTTCCCATCATCATCATTCGTGCTACCCAGAAAAATAGAATATCAAAACCTGTAACAAGAGCACTTGTTGGGTAAAAGGTCTTTAATAGGTCTGTCTCTTCGGGCCAACCCATTGTAGAAAATGGCCACAAAGCACTGCTAAACCAAGTATCAAGAACATCTGTCTCTTGAGAAATATCAGAAGAGCCGCAAGTATCACACTTATCAGGGTCAAGTTCTTCAACCATTACCTGTCCGCATGTATAACATTTCCATACAGGAATTCTGTGTCCCCACCATATCTGTCTTGAGATACACCAATCTTGAATATTATCAAGCCAATCAAAATAGGTTTTTGCCCAATTTGAAGGAATTATTCTGGTCTTGCCATCACGCACGGCATCTGCTGCAACCTTTGCAAGTGGACCTGCCTTTACAAACCATTGACGAGAAAGAGAGGGTTCGACAACAGTTTTGCAGCGATAGCAATGCCCAACACTATTTTTAAGAGGCTCTTTTTTTATAAGAAGTCCGAGTTTTTCTAATGCCTCAACTGCTGCTGTTCTACACTTGAATCTATCAAGACCTTTGTATTCTCCAGCATTTTCGTTCATGTTACCATCATCATCAATAACTTTTAGCCTCTCAAGACCATGTTTCTCTCCAAGATTAAAGTCATTGGGATCGTGTGCTGGAGTAACCTTTAAAGCACCAGTTCCAAACTTAGTATCAACATATTCATCAAAGATTATCGGGATAATACGGCTTGTTAAAGGTAAAACCACTCTTTTTTCTTCAAGATTTTTATATCTTTCGTCATCAGGGTTTATAGCAACAGCAGTATCTCCAAAAAGAGTTTCAGGACGGGTAGTTGCCACAACAAGACCCTCGGTTGAATTTACAAATGGATATTTTATATAGTATAGAAATCCATCATTTTCCTCATGATCAACTTCAAGGTCTGCAAGAGCTGTTCTGCATCTTGGACACCAATTGATTATATATTGCCCTTGATAGATAAGATTATCTTTATAAAGCCTAACAAAGACTTTTCTTACAGCATCAGAAAGCCCTTTATCCATTGTAAAGCGCTCTCTTGCCCAATCACATGAAGCACCAATCTTCTTAAGCTGATTTATAATTGCTCCACCTGATTGTTCACGCCACTCCCAAACAGCTTCAATAAATTTTTCTCTTCCTAACTGCTCTCTTGTAATGCCATTTTGTGCTAAATTTTTTTCAACAATATTTTGTGTTGCAATACCTGCATGATCTGTTCCCGGCATCCAGAGGACGTTACAGCCGCAAAGCCTTTTAAACCTGCACATTATATCTTGTATTGTGATATTAAGAGCGTGTCCCATGTGAAGGACACCTGTAACATTAGGAGGTGGAATAACAATAGAGTAGGCTTGTTTATCACTTTTATCTGCTGCTTCAAAAAAACCTCTGTCTAACCAATATTTATACCACTTATCTTCAATCCCTTTTGGGTCATATCCTTTTTCAAGAGAAGAGTCAGAACTCATATATAATAGCTCCTAAGAATCTTAAAATAAGCTACTCTTTTTGGTAGCGTTAAGTTTACTGCAAGGCAGTTGAAAGTTTTTTCTTAATATCATCTAATTGTCTATTCAAAATATTATCCAATGCTTTTGCAAACAGTGAATCTAACTGTTTGCCATACCTATCTTCAATAACCTTCTCAATCATCGCAACAATATGATCTTCTGCTAAAATAGAAGAGCCGCTTAAAGGTGTAGTAGAAGCATCTGTTAAAGGTGTGTGCGAAGTTTCTGCCAATCTTATTTTGGGAGCTTCTTCTGTTGATAGAGTTGATAACTCTGGAGTTTTTGATAAAGATAGCTGAGGCTCTTGTGATAGAGTCTCTTGCGATAGAGACAAAGGCGTTTTTATTTCATCAATTTTTTCAACAAGCTCTATTATCTCATCATCTTCAGAAGCTTCAATGTTTGTATCTTGGATTCTATTGTCTTCATCATTTTTCACAATATCTATAAGTTCAACAATATCTTCTTCAACTTCCACCACAACTTCTTCAATTTTAACTTCCTCAATATCTTCTGCTAAAGCTACAGTAGGGATATTGTCTATAGCTAAATCTTCTGAAAAATCAAGAATAGCGTCATCTTCGATAATTATATCTTGGGTTATATCATCAAATGGGAGATTTTTGGTAGTTGTAATATCTTCAAAATCTGTAATTACATCAGAAAACTCATCAGAAACACCATCGGACAAACCATCAGAAAAATCGAGATCAATCTCAAGGTTGTCAGAGTCGTTATTATTAATATTTTTTATATTAGGCATGAAGTCTCCTGTTGCATCTGACTGTCTAAGGCAGCCTCAATTTTTATCCAAATGTAAATGTTACTCTAAAATAAATATCAAAGGGTTAAGATTGTGTCAAGACTGATTATTTAAACTATTAGCTTGAGCTACAGCCATTTTTATTGCTTCAACAAGACTTGTATGATCTGCTTTATTTTGCCACGCAATATCGTATGCAGTTCCATGATCTACAGATGTTCTGATAATAGGAAGCCCAAGTGTAGTATTTACCCCATCATTAAAGTGAAGTAGCTTAAATGGAATAAGACCTTGATCGTGATACATGCAGATTACGCAATCATATTTTCCCTGTGAAGCATGATAAAAGATAGTATCAGGGGGGAAAGGTCCATCTATAACAAATTCACCTATATCAAATCCGCCATTACCTTTGCACTCTTGATCATCTCTAATATCTGATAAAATCTCTTTTGCTTTTTTTATAGCTGGTGCAATAATTAAAGCCTCTTCGTTGCCAAACATTCCACTTTCGCCTGAATGTGGATTTAATCCTGCAACCGCAATTTGCGGTCTCTTAATACCAAAATTCTTCTTTAACGCAACTCCAGCAATCTTGATAGTTTTGACAATATTATCAACAGTAAGCCTACTTGAAACCTCAGATAATGGAATATGGATAGTTACAAGCACGACTTTTAACCGTTCCCCAGCAAGCATCATAACGTAATCGTTAGTATCTGTTTTATCTGCAATAAGCTCTGTATGCCCATGAAATTTACAACCAGCCATCTTTAATGCAGTTTTTGTAATAGGGGCTGTAACCATAGCAGAAATCTTTTTAACCATAGCAAGATCAACGGCTTTTATTATATATTTTATCATTGCTAAACCGCTCTCTGCTGATAAATTCTTAGAATATATATACTCTTGAGAAAGGTTAGATAGGTTTAGCACATTGATAATGTTATGAGCAAAAGAGATGTCAGAGAAATCACCATCATAACTATCTGAAATTTCATAAATTTTAAGATGGCTATTTTTTAACTTAATCGCCATCTCAATAATGCCGCTATCCCCAATAACTATTGGATTACATATCTTATGTATTATAGGAGATTCTAAAGCAGATACAATTATCTCTGGACCAATGCCTGCTGGATCGCCCATTGTAATGGCAATTGTCTCTAATTTTTTGGAGTTATTGTCTATAGTTTCACTCTTGCTCATAACAATTTGCTCTATTTTGTTCCATGTAGGTTATCATTTATTGATATAAAATTTAGCCATTTATATTTTGAAACGACCTTAATTTTTATATTACTCTACCCATCTGCCCATAAATTCAATCAGTTCATTGTCATCTAAAAGTTTTCTCATAACATCGTTTAGCATCTCATTAATTATTTTCTCATTCTGTGCAGCAGTAGTTACTACAACATTTCTCTTTTCATTATTAACAGTATATGTATTTTCATAAAATCTTTTAGTTAGATTAGAGTTGTTTAGATTTACCATAGCTCTTAGTGTGGCTTTAGTATGAACAGCTCCTGTCCACTGACTTGTTGATGTGTAATATTTGAACTCTTGAATATCTATGGTCAATGTAGGTGCATCATTGGGCTTGGCAACTAAAGGATTAAATCCTTTTTTTATAAGACCTTTGATTGATTCATATAAAACCAATTTTTCAAGGCTTTGGCTCAATGTAATCTCACCGCCGTTTGTTACTGTAGATGAAGTTCTATATCCAATTACATTATTTGGTCTTTTGTCAATAACCTTTACGGTAATCATTTTACCATTTCCCTGATTACTCTCAATTACTGGAATATCAGGCACCAATTTTACAACTTGAGGTTTGTCAGCACAGGCAGCAAATAGTCCGACAAAGCAGAAAATTACTAAAACACTTTTTAATATTGCTATAATTGAGTTTGATTTCATCTCCTAACTGTTCTCCTTTTAACTTAATGTTTAAACTTATTACTTCAACAAAAACCAATTATGATTTATCAGTCAAAGATTGGCTATAAAAATAATGAATGTTAATATTTTTATAGTATTTCTTCTTAAAATGCAAATAATTGGTTTGGTAATTTAGATTAGCAATGCAGCCCTGCTCAGGTCACTCCTGAGATTTTTTTTGCATTAGAAATAATCTTTAATACAATTCTTGACAATTGACTATGTTAAATAATATAGACAAAATATAACAATATTCTGATTATAACGGATTTGTTCTGAGCAATGTTTTAAAGGGTAGGGCAAGTTATCTACTTAGTCTCAATAATACTTTTTAATAACGTGCCCTGATAATAGTGGTAAAATCCACTTATCAAGGAAATTTGACCTGATAAGTTGGGATTTAGGGTGTTATCAAGGAAATATTTCCTTGATAATAGGGAATTTGAGGTATTATCAGGAAAAAAGTGCCTGATAATAAATGGTTATCTTTGATCACAAATCGCTAAGAGGTCTATTAAGAATGTGGTCAGTTTTCTTCGTATTGCCAAATATAACCATACGTCAGTCTATTGGTAATGAACATGTGAGCATAGTTCCCAACAGTGATTCAAGGGTGAAAGAGAATATCTCGACAAATCCTTTTGCAAAGGCACTTGTCGAAAATTTTGAGGACCAGTTTGGCCGGAATATTTACCCAGCAGCACTAATCGTAAGCGATGATGCACCAGATTATCTTAGGAATATAGATGCCTTGACCGGATTTAGGAATGCTTTGGCAATATCAACAATCATCAAAGGACATGAACATAGTTTGACGAGCAGTTTCGTAGCATATCCTTTGTATTCGGACTTCTTCGATTTCTATCCTCTGACTGTAAGCCGGGACAATGATGGTTTCATAAAAAGTACACCTTCAGTTTTAGGGTTTGATGATGAACATGTCGAATTCAGAGGTCAGATTTCACCTACTCTGGGCGGGCCTGGAGATCTATCGGACAGAGCAGAAGACAAGGTCTTCAAGTTGCTGCACAATGCCTGGGAAAGAAGGTTTTTGAGGCAGAAGCACGATGAGTGGTCCACGAGAGTACTCTTTAGATCCCTTGAAATGGCGTATCAAGCGGCTTCCATGCCTTTTAAGAATCATTCGACCATCTATGATTATGGTTCAAGTGCCAGCCTTTGGGTGAGTGCCTTAGAGATACTATCTCACCAACGCACAAAGGGGGCAAATCTGCTTTCAGTTCTTTCCCTCTTGGGACACTACGATTGGATAGATAAATCAGTCGGGCGGAAGACATACAAAGTAACGTATCGGAAGAAGGATCATAAAGCAAATCTTGTTCAGAAGCTTTACAAGGAGCTTTATGATACCAGGAATGACTTCTTGCATGGCAATCCAGTGAAGCGAAATCGATTGTACCCCTTCAAGAACATCAAAGTCCAACCAATCACGAGGTTTGCTCCGCTTATCTACAAGGTCGCCCTTTTGGCTTATCTGCACCAGTTCGAGCGGACCCGTTTGAAGAGAATGGATAGATTGGGGGCGTACATGGAAAAATCGATGGATGAAAGAGGTCTTTCAGAAGCATTACTTAAATCAAAGGGTGAATAAGGAAGCCTACGGAGATAACCATCCAATGAACCCGACGAGCAACCACGGGGCAGGCTTCTTGGAGTTTCCCGCACATCCTCGGCCATGGTGCTCGCGGGTTATCGGTACGTTGGCCTACGCAACTTTCTAACTTATTAAAAAGATAACAATATTTTATGTATAGAATTTAAAAATTATCCTTAACAAAAGGATGGCTATGACTAAGCCAATTCCGAAACCTATAATAAAAGAGAGTCAAAATTGAACCTTAGTCCCTACGAATTGGTAATTATAGCAGGTGGCTTCACTATTGTTGGAGCACTTATTGGTGGTTTGATTGCTTTCAGAAATACAATTAGTATTTACAATCTCAGCGAGTTCAACAAAGCTGCTTCACTGTTTCGTGAAGCCTTTTATCCAGAGATTATTTTTATAAAACATAATGCGATCATTGCGGGAAGCGGGAGTTCTGATAGTCTTAGCACATTCTTGAGTGCAGGTTATCTTCACAGGCATTTGAAAGCCTTTGAAACCTTTAAATATTATTTGTCTGTTAAAGAAAGTGAAAAAATAGATAAAGCATGGAAGGAATATTGTTATGACCCAAATAACCCGAAAATACTTTTTTTCGAGCAATATTCTACCCGAAATGTTAGTCATGAGCATAGAGAGACTCTTAAACAACTTGCTCTTACGCGAATAGAGAATATTCTTGAACTTGCTAAACATAAATAATCACCTGTTTACAAGTTAATAGTCAACAAGTCGCTCAAGCCGATCGCCAGAACGTGAGCGGTTATTTGCAAACATCTTTCGGCGGTGGCTTAGCTTAGCGTTAGACCGTAGAAATGAACAAAATGGAGAGACCTTAAAATGCAGGCAAAAGAAACAAAACTCCAAGATATAATTGAGGGCACAAAACAATACGTCATTCCTCTTTTCCAGCGGACTTATAGTTGGGAAAATAAAGAATGGGACATTTTATGGAAAGACCTAATCGAACTATGTGAAGCGGAAAATCCACGAACTCATTTTATTGGTTCAATCGTAAATATGCCGACCGTTTCAGTGCCTGAAGGCGTCGCAAAATTCCTACTAATTGATGGACAGCAACGTTTAACAACAATCTTTGTTCTGCTAATTCTCCTACGCAATAAGGCACGAGATTCACAACGAGAAGATTTTGCAGAGGAAATCAATAATACATTACTTGTAAATCCTTATAAGAAGGGGAATGACTTTTTTAAATTGATGCCAACACAGGTCGATAGGGACATATATAAAAATTTAATCAACGGAAAACAAAATGAAACTGAAAGTCAACTTACAAAGGCATATAACTTTTTTGAAAAGAAACTGCGTCAAGTATCGTTTGAACATGATAAGTTAAAGAAGATAATTAGTAGCTATTTTTCAGTCGTCAGTATTGTGCTTGATACTGATGATAATCCCTATTTAGTTTTTGAAAGCCTTAACGCTAAAGGTAAACCATTAACACAAGCAGACCTCATTCGTAATTATTTTTTCATGCGTATTCACGTTGATAATCAAGATGAAATTTACAAAAACTATTGGTATCCAATGCAAACTGCATTAGATGAAAGCCTAACTGAATACATAAGACATTATCTGATGAGAGATGGGAGCATCATAAAGCAAAACGACGTTTATTATGCTCTCAAAGAAAAAGTATCACAAACCAATGCAATTGATTATCTTAAAGAATTATATGAGTTTTCTGCTTACTATCAACGTCTCATCTATCCTAAGTTTGAGCCAGAGGAAGGTTTACAAAAATATTTTTACAGGCTGAACAGAATAGAGGTTACAACGGCTTATCCGTTGCTCTTAAACTGTTATGGTAACTATATGCAAAACAATATAAGCAAGACCGACTTTGTTAGCATTTTGAGAACACTCGAAAATTATCTTATTCGCCGATTTGTCTGTAATATACCCACAAATCAACTTAACAAAATTTTTTCAGCAGTTTATCCTCTATTAGTCACAAAGCATCAAGATAATCATGCTGAAGGTGTCAAATCAATATTGCAAAATAGAGGTTATCCAAAGGATACTGAATTTTATACGAGGTTTAAAGAAACAAAATTCTATGGTGCTGGAGATAGGCAGATAAAAACCAAACTCATTCTTGAAACACTCGAAGAAAACTCTGCACACAAAGAGGTCGTGTCGTTTGATAATTTAACAATAGAGCATGTAATGCCTCAAACTTTATCTGAGTGGTGGCAAAATCATATTGGTGAGGACTGGGAAGATACTCACGAATTTTTTTTGCATACAATCGGTAATCTGACTTTGACAGCTTATAATTCAGAGTTGTCAAACGACGATTTCACAAGCAAGAAAAAGACATATGATGATAGTCATTTGGAGCTAAACAGATACTTCTTTCCTATTGCTTCTTGGACACGTACTGAGATTGAGAGAAGAGCAGAAGCATTAGCAAAACAAGCACTTGAGATTTGGAATTTTTTTGGGCAAGAAAGCACAGCGACATCCGGCTTAAAAGAAGTTACAGGCACATCACCAACGGGTCTTAAAATATTGGGACAGCAGTTTCAAGTTCAAACATGGCGTGATGTTTTGGAACAAACACTTAACACTGTTGCAGATCTTGAACCTGACAAGTTCGAGATCATTGCTCAAAACTTCCCTCGCTATCTTGGTAAAGAGAAAAATAAATTCAAGGCAGTACGACAGCTTCAAAATGGTTTTTTCATCGAGGTCAACTTGTCGGCTCAAAGCATTCAAAAGTTTTGTTCCCAAGCGATAGAAACCATTGAACTTACATGTGATGACTGGAGCGTAATGGTAAGCTGATAATACAAAGTCTAACAGTCGCTCAAGCCGACTACGTGAACGTGAGGCGTTCTTTGAACACTATTGATGCTGCGACTTAAGCTAACCGTTATTTTTTCCAAACGACTTTAAATAAACTATTTTACAGAAGGAGAACCTATGCGAAAACATATTTTGGTCATCACATTCATATTTCTTCTTATGAACATCTGGAGCTTTGCCGTTGCAGTAAGTGATCCGCAGGACGCTTCAGGGAGCAAAGACCCGGCATTGTTTTCCAGGATGAGCGGATTTCATATTTATCAATATACAGTAAAAGACTTTGATCGGTTTGAATTTCCGACAGGGACTGATAAAAAGGAAAACGTTGAAGGAAACTACACCAAAGCCATATATTATGCTAACGAAGGAATTACTAACCCAAGCGGCATTCAAATTGCCCTGAACTATATCAATGCGGCTAAAGCTGTCGGCGGAGTTTTGGTGTATGAATTTGAGGATGGCGGAACTCAGTATGTCATAGTCAAGGTGGAAAAAGATGATAAAGAATTCTGGGCACAGATCGAAGCAGCTGATAACGGTATGTATACGATTCATGTGGTTGAAAAACAGCTGATGAAGCAGGTTGTAGTCGCCAATGCAGAAGCTATGTCCGGAAGCATCAAAGATATTGGCCGTGTGTCTGTTTACGGAATCTATTTCGATACTGGCAAGGCTGACCTCAAACCGGAATCAGAACAAGCTATGACCGAGATCGTCAAGATGCTCAAAGCAGATCCTAATTTAAAGATATATGTGGTAGGTCATACCGATAATACTGGACAGTTTGCCGCCAACGTAAAATTGTCCATGGACAGAGCTGTTTCTGTAGTCAATAGCCTGACTATCAAGTATGGAATAGCGGCGGCACGGCTCACTCCTTTTGGCTGCGGGCCTGTTGCACCAGTTGCTTCTAACAAGACCGATGATGGCAAGGCCAAGAACCGGCGTGTGGAACTGGTATCACAATAGAATTAGGAAAGATGCGTGGCTGGTAAGCTTATAGTTATGAAGATCCTTAAGGGGGAATAAAGGGAAAAAATGGTAGAATATTTTAATTCTAAAGCTAAAGATTGGGATAAAGAAAATTATAGAATAGAGCGTGCAAAGGCTGTTGCAGAAGAAATAAAAAATGCAATTATTATCAACAATAGCATGTCGGTTGCAGATTTTGGTTGTGGCACTGGATTGCTTGGCTTTCATTTTATCAATATTGCAAGAGAAGTTGTATTTATTGATTCGTCAGAAGAGATGTTGAATCAGGTAGTTCAAAAAGCAAAAACAATGAATACAGAAAACTATAGAATTTTAGCTAAGCCAGAAGTTGATCATTATAATAAGTATGATTTAATCATTAATTTGATGGTTTTCCATCACATAAACAATGTTGAAGAGACAATATCTCAATTGATTGGGCAGTTAAAAAAATCGTCATACTTTGCGTTTTTTGATTTAGACTCTGAAGATGGTTCATTTCATGGTGAAGACATTGTTCCACATAATGGTTTTAAAAGAGAATATATTAGGAAAATTTTTGCCAATAATTCGTTGAGTATTATTTTAGAGAAACAGGTTTTTGTTAATAAAAAAATAATTGATGGGAAAGAGAAAAACTATCCTGTATTTTTGATGATTGGGAAATGTGCATAACAACTTAGTTAAGCTGACATTTGCTTTGTCGCGTTTTTATACTAAAGCGTCCAAAAACCTACTAACGTTGGTACGCAAAGGTGCAAAGATCGCTTTAACAAATGTTATCACAGTAGTACTGTAGAGAATATTTTCATGAAACAATTAACCCTAATAAAATCAAACAGTAATGAAAACACTTTAGGAATTTATGGAGCTTTTTATGAGTCTTGATATGCTACGTTTTCTTGGGAATTATAATAGTAAAATAAATCAAAAAATGAATGAATATATTAAAAAATTATCAGAAGAAGAATGGAATACCCAATTTTCAGGATATTTTAATTCAATACAAGCTATTTCTAACCATATTTATACGTGTGATTATAATTGGTTAAAGAGATTTTCACTGTTGAGAAAATTTCATTTCATTGAAAATACAAATATCCAAGAAGGGCTTTCTTTCAAAATAAATAATATTGATTCTGTAGCAGATTATATGAATAAAAGAGATTGGCTTGATAATAAAATTATTGAATTTATTGAAGAATTAAATGAAGAAGATCTTAAAAAAGATTTACTATATCAAGATTCTAGTGGAATTGAATATGTTCGCAATTTTGGATTATTGGTACTGCACATGTTCAATCATGAAACACATCACAGAGGTGTCATTTCGCACCTTTTAGAAGAACTAAAAATTGATAATGATTTTAGTAATATTTATGACATCATATAGCTTTCCTATCTCATTTGTGCAAAGCCAACCGTAAATTGTATTGGATATTGCAATTGGATTGATTACAAGATTTGTCTATGACAGCATGTTTTGGGGAAGGAACGAGTTATATACTGGGAAAAATCGACCGCTCTTACTTGCTTATGAAGAAGCCCACACTTATTTAAACAAGAATGATAATAACAGTTATTCGAAAAACGCTGTCGAACGGGTATTCAAAGAAGGACGTAAATTTGGGGTTGGGGCATTGGTTATATCTCAACGACCTTCGGAAATTTCAGAAACCATCCTTGCTCAAATTGGGACGCTCATAGCTTTACGTTTAACAAATTCAGGGGATCAGTCTATTGTTAAGTCATCATCTCCAGACAATCTGAATAGTTTGATAGACCTATTGCCTTCATTGCGGGTTGGTGAGGCCATTATCGTTGGGGAATCAATAAAAATACCATCAAGAATAAGAGTAAAACTGAACAACCCACGACCAACGAGTGAGGACCCAAAACTTGTAGAGTGCTGGAGTAAAAAACATGAGCCATCTGACGAAAACTATAAACCTGTAGTAACCAAAATAAGAGAGCAAAAAATTTAATTCTTAAAAGGGCGGTATTTATGGACAGGAAAAATATTGAATCATCAATGATTAGCAGCATTGGCTATGATGCAAACAATTCAACTCTTGAAATTGAATTTAATAGTGGTGCAGTATGGCAATATTTTGATTTCCCAGAATCACTTTGGTATGAATTTGAAGCATCAGATTCACAAGGAAAATTTTTTCATCGAGAGATAAAAAACCAATATTCTGAATCAAGAGTTGGCTAAAATCACACAACAATTGCATTCACTCAAACCGCTGTTACGCCGCCGCTCCACACCGGCTGGTGATGCTGGCGTTAATCGGCTTTTACGATAAGAAAAATACTTGCGTGTTATTCTGCTTGAAGATGGCGAGACAGTTCATAATGCGTTTTTTGATAGAAATTTTAAGGAGTAACAGTAAAATGAAGATAAAATACTTTTCAGATACAGATACGGCTCTTGTCGAGTTTTCTGACAAAGTTATTGAGGAAACAAGAGAAATTTCAGAAAATGTATATATTGACATAGATAGAAAAGGAAATCTTGTCAGCATGACGATAGAACATGCTAAAGAATATGCTAATCTTCCTGATTTGTCATATCAACAAATTGAAAAAGAAAGAATGTCAGCATAACCCAGCGTTTTAGGGGACAACCCTACGGCGTGTTGGTTTTTGGCTAATCGACGTTATTGGTCGCAGTAGGTCTGCCTCTGAATTTGGCGTTAGGCAAAAGTATTGCTGTCTCAATAAATCAATGCCAACAAATCACGAGAGGGAATAAACAGAATGATCCTTATAAAAAAAATGAAATTGATAACAGTAATTTTATCTTTTATAGTTACTTTTATCACAGCATCGCTTGTATTTTGGCTTATAGGCGAAAAAAAAGCTGTTTTTGAAAAAAACGACAGCTTCTGGGCAAAAGAGATGAAACCCGCCAATGCCGCATTGAACAAAAATATTGAGGCAGATGTTGCTATTATCGGCGGTGGTTACACGGGTCTTTCGGCTGCATACCATTTGATGAAATACAATCATGCACTTAAAGTTGTGGTTTTGGAAGCCAAACAAGTTGGCAGCGGAGCTTCAGGACGGCATGGAGGAATGGTGTTGCCGCAACCGCCGACAGAATCATTTGAAATTGCATATGAAGATAATATTCACAAAAAAACTTACGAATTGACTTCACGCAACATGAAAGCCATGAAAAAAGTGTGTGAAGAAAGCGGTATTGAATGTGATTTAAAATTGGATGGTTTTGTCCATACCATCATTGATGAGGAAGATATACCTTACTACAAGGAATATGTCGAAGAAGCAAATGATCTGGGCATACCTCTTGAGTTCTGGAACGCCGAAAAAACCGAAGAAATGCTTGGAACTGAATATTATGCAGCTTCGGTTTACGATCCGAATGGCGGCAGTGTTCATGCCATCAAGTTCATCAATGCTTTGAAAATTATGGTTGAAAAAACAGGTGCTGTCATTTACGAAAACAGCAAAGTAAATGACATTTCAGAAGGCAAAATTATTGTATTGAAAGTAGGCGATGAAAACCATGAAGTTAAAGCCAAGAATATCGTTCTTGCCACCAATGCTTTTACATCAAAATTGGGGTATTTTAAATACAGTGTTATGCCAGTTCATGCTCAAACTGCGGTAACAGAGCCTCTTACTGAAGAACAATTGGAAAGCATCGCATGGGAGAGCCGTTTGCCCTTTTATGATTCAAAAAATTATCTCTTTCATTTGGTGTTGCGTGATGACAATCGCATCGTAATTGGTGGCGGAGATGCTGATTACTATTTTAGAGGTGATTTGCAATACAGAGGTGATATTCAAAAAATATACGAACTGACAATGAGCGAATTGATAAAGATTTATCCAAGTTTAAAAGGAATCAAGTTTGAATATGTTTGGGACGGTTTATTGGGGATGACCTCTGATGAAATTCCAAAAGTGGGGGTAACAGGAAAGCACAACAATATCTATTATGGCTTGGCCTACAATGGACAGGGCGTTAATATGTCTTTTATGTTTGGTGAAGTGATTGCTTCTGTTTATAGCGGTAAAACTCACGGATGGAAAGACACACTATACTACAGTTATAGTTCAGGGTTCCAAGAGTTTATTCCGCCAGAACCTTACAGATGGATTGGAGCAAAAACCTTGATGGAATATTACAAACGACAAGATAATAAACTCAATAAATAATAAAGTGCCTAACAAATCGTTCCATCGGACGGGCAAAAAAAAACGCCCGCCGCTGAACTTAGTGTTAGCATCCCAATTGGAGATTGTCATGTCAAAAACGGAAATCCCCAAAGCTGCTATTGAGCGGAATAAAGCTTGGATAGAAGCGGTTACAAAATCCTTGGGCGAAAGAAAGGATTTTAGTCTAATACGAGCCACAATGAAAGATGCAGGGAAAAAATGTGCTGTTCAGCTTCTTGAAATGACCATTAACAATTTTGGGCGTAATCCAAGATCAGTCGATGAATTGATTGAAGCGATAAATAAACGGCGGCGAGATGTTTTAAAGGAAAGAACTTTTTGGCATAGAGAGGGCAATAAGGCTCATTTCAAACTCGAGAAGTGTGGTTGTGATTTAGTAGAGGCCGGTTTGGCAGAACCCAATCCTAATTTCTGCCTTTGTTCAGCCGGTATGTTTGAAAGTGTTTTTTCTCATGCTTGCAAAGGAACTGTAAAAGCAGAGATTGTCAAAGCGATTGGTAGGGGTGATGAGTATTGTGAATTTATTGTTTATTTCGAAGAGTAAAAGAATGGAGCTAAAGATGCTAACAACACCTTTGAGAGGGACATGCGTTACGCTGCCGCTCCACACATGCCCCTCAAGATGACTGTTGGCAAACAGTATCGTCATGGCTGGCTATTTGGGCTTAATCCTATATTTTATGTTATTATACACACTATGGACGAGAACTTAACTAATATATATGGTAAAATCGTGGCAACGGAAATAGAGTATGAAAGATCATTT
Organism: Desulfamplus sp.; assembly: GCA_015232455.1. Taxonomy (GTDB): domain Bacteria; phylum Desulfobacterota; class Desulfobacteria; order Desulfobacterales; family Desulfobacteraceae; genus Desulfamplus. The sequence continues at coordinate 544,151 of JADFZQ010000001.1, forward strand.
TTTCAGCTCTTCAATGATAGTATTATGTTACATCAACATGCTAATCAATATCTTGAAATAGACGACTTTAGAAGTACTCTATTTAGAGCTTCTATCTTAAATACACTTCTTATCCCTGAGGCTGTAGCTAATATTTGCATTGAACATTTGAACTTAGAACGCTCTGTATATTACGAAATAGATCGATTGCCAGTACTAGCAAAGTTTGATTATTATTTAAGAACTAATTTCAGAAATAAATTTTTAGATAGGGGGATAGTAGAAATTGAGGGCTTAAAAGAGCTAAAACGTTTAAGGGATGATTATGTTCATCCTAAGCATAGTAAAATATATTGGAATATTGATGAGAATGGTTCTGGAACAGGGGAGTGTGAAAAAACTAAGTTATTGAAGTTTAATAAAGCTCCTTCTTTTTGGGAAAAAGACGATTCGTTTTTGGCTATGGTTACTGTTCATAGATTTCTTCACTATTTTTTTATGACAAAATGTAGGTTCACAAAGGCTAAAGTTGCTTCGTTGTTATTTTCTTTATCGCATGATCCTAATGAAAAAGATTATAAAATACCTTGCTGGCCTAAATCATTTAAAGAAGAATTAAAATCACAAGGAATAACAATCGATTATGTGAAAATCATATGGTATTAAGAAATAGTTGTTATTGAGTTTTTTTAATGTTTCTTCTCGCGTAATGACATCTTTGATTTATCTTTTATCTTGTAATTTAGAATTGCCAACATTAATTAATATCAGGATATACTCAATGCTCAAAAAACAGGTAGCACCTCACTCAACCGTGGTTTAAAAAGTTGCCCATTTTTTGATGCGTTCAAGTGTTTTTTTACTTCTTCGTCCTCTTCCCTTGAAAACCCATGGTTGAGGACGCACTTTGTATTCCAGAAGC
>JADFZQ010000020.1 GCA_015232455.1 Desulfamplus sp.
AGCCTGATCCAGACCCAGAGCCTGATCCAGAACCAGAGCCTGACCCAGAACCTGATCCAGAGCCTGATCCTGACCCAGAGCCTGATCCAGACCCAGAGCCTGATCCAGACCCAGAGCCTGATCCTGACCCAGAACCAGAACCTGATCCAGAGCCTGATCCAGACCCAGACCCAGAGCCTGATCCAGACCCTATTACAAATAATAGACCCGTGGTCAGCCCTGTTAATATTAACACAACAGAAGATTCTGCACTTGAAATAACTGGCTTTTTCGCTGTAACTGACATTGATTCAGGAAATACACACACTTTCAATATATCTAGCCAGCCGTCAGAAGGCTCTGTTATTAACAATAATAATGGCACATTTACCTTTAATGCCGGCAATGGTTTTCAAGAGCTTGGAAATGGGGAGGCTACACAGGTAAGTTTTACTTATACAGCTACTGATAATTCAGGAGATAAAACGACACAGACCAGCGATCCAGCAACTGTTACGGTTACTGTTGTCGGTGTGAACGACACGCCTGTAGTCAACGCCGTTAATCTTACAACAAAAGTTGATGATAATGGAAAGGGATCTGTTAACGGCAAATTTGATGTAAAAGATGTTGATACTTCTGACATCCACACGTTTAAGATTGTAAGCCAGCCATCACAAGGCAAAGTCATCAATAACAGTGATGGCACTTTTACGTTTAATTTAGGAACAGATTTCAAAGAGCTTAAAAAAGATGAGACAAAAGAGGTAACGTTTACCTATACAGCGACTGACAACTCTGGAGATTCTACAACAGATACAAGTAAGCCTGCTACAGTTACTATAAAAGTTGTTGGGGTAAATGTTAATAGCCAACCAGTTGCAAAAGATGTTGTTCTGAGTGAAAAAGCAGTTGAAGATTCAACATCAGGAGTTAAAGGCACATTTGTCGTAACTGATGATGACACAGCAGACAAGCACACATTTACAATAGCAAGTCAGCCGTCAGAGGGAACAGTAACCAACAACAATGACGGCACATTTACCTTTAATGTTGGCAATGGTTTTCAAGAACTTGGAGAAGGTGAAACTAAAGATATAACATTCACCTACACAGCAAAAGATGACTCAGGTGACAGTGAAACAGAGACAAGCGAACCAGCAACTGTTACGGTTACAGTTACAGGAAAAAACGATGCCCCAGTTGCTACAGGCACATACTCCCACACAGTTGCAGACACAAAAGCATTAGACATATTCACAGCCCCAACAAGCACACTTACTGCAACTGATGTTGATGATAAGACGTTAACTTGGAGTGTAAACGGCGGAACTACTGCAACTGGAAAATATGGGACTATAACAGTTAATTCAAATGGTTCTTACAACTATGCAGTTGATAATGCTGCCGTAAATGCCTTAAAAGATGGCGATGTCTTTACAGACACATTTACCGCAACTGTAAAAGATAGTGCTGGGGCAACTGATACCCGAACAATCACAATCAACGTAGCTGGGGCTAATGATGCTGCTGTAATTGGAGGAACTACAACAGGCAGTGTAGTTGAAGCAGGAGGAAAAAATAATTCGACTTCCGGAACCCCAACTGCAACTGGAACTTTGACTGCAAGTGATGTTGACAACACTCCAAATACATTTATGCCTGAAACAGACAAAGCTGGAATTTATGGAGTTTTATCTTTAACTGCTGCTGGTGTTTGGATTTATACGCTAAACAATAGCAACGCATCAGTTGAGGCTCTCAATGTTGGGCAAACTCTTAAGGATATTTTTACCGTAAAGAGCGTTGATGGAACAGAAGGAACTGTAACCATTACGATTAATGGGGCAAATGATAATCCTGTTGCTACAGGTGATTATAACCATACCATAACAGATACAGCGTGGTATGATACCTTTACAAATCAGACTGGAACTCTTACTGCGTCAGATATGGATCCATCATCTCTTGTTTGGACAGTTAATGGGGGTTCAACTGCTGCTGGCACTTACGGCACTTTGACCATTAGTGCGGACGGAACATACAGTTATGCTGTAAATTCTGCTTTAGTAAATTCCCTCCAAACTGGACAAAATACATCAGATTTTTTTACAGCTACAGTAACCGATTCTAACGCTGCAACTGATACCAGAACAATTGCCGTAAATATTACAGGGACAAATGATATTCCAGTTGCTACTGGAACATATAGCCACGCAGTAACTGATACTTCAGCTACTGACACCTTTACCACTAAGGCTGGCAATCTTGCTGCAAATGATGTTGATAATGGAGATAGCCTTACATGGAGCGGAAGCAGTGCAGGGAATTACGGCACTCTTGCTGTAAATGCAAATGGTTCATACACCTATACCCCAAATGCTAATGCAATAAACGCAATTCCAGTTGGAACAAATCCAACTGACACATTTACCGCTACAGTAACAGATTCAAAAGGGTCAACAGCAACCAGAACTATAAACATAGAAATTACAGGAGCAAACGATCCACCAATTGCTAACAATGATGCTAAAGCAACCAACGAAAACACAATACTAAATGGTTCTGTTCCAGTAACTAATACTGATGTTGACGGCACTATTGTCAGTTATCAACTAAATAGTGGTGTGGGCAGCAACAATGGCAATCTAAACTTTAATCCAGACGGCTCATACACCTTTGATCCTGCTAAAGATTTTGACACTCTTGCACAAGGTGAATCTGATACCGCAACATTTACTTATACAGCAAAAGACAATCATGGAGCTGTAAGTGTTCCTGCTACTGTAACTATAACGGTTAATGGCGTAAATGATGCCCCAGTTGCTCTTGATGATACTGGTTCAACTAACGAAAATACTTCTCTGTCAGTAGAAGCAGGAAGCGGTCTTCTTGCCAATGATACTGACACAGACACAAGCGATACCCGAACAATATCATCAGTAAAAGGAATAACTACGGTTGCTGTGAGTTCAGGAACTCCCGGAACAGTAACTGGAACTAATGGAGGTAGTTTTACCATTAATGCTGACGGCAGCTACACATTTAATCCCAACGGTGATTTTAACGATCTTACAAGTAGTCAAAGCCGAACAACCAGCGTAACCTACACAGTATCTGACGGCAACGGTGGAACAGATACAGCAACTTTGACCATTACAGTTGCAGGCGTTGCCCCTGTTGTTATTGACCTTAACCACAACGGTCTTGATTTTATACCTGCTGATAAATCAAACGTTCATTTTGACATGAATAACGATGGACACACTGACCAAACAGCATGGGTTGGGGCTGATGACGGTATTTTAGCAATTGATTTAGACGGAGACAAAACAGTAAACCATAAATCTGAATTTGTCTTTACTGACCACGCACCAGAAGCAAATACAGATATGGAAGCTCTGCAAATCGTTTTTGACACAGATGGAGACAACTATCTTACCCCTGAAGATGCAAGATGGAAGGAGTTTGGAATCTGGCAAGATGCCAATTCTGACGGTAGAACTGACGAAGGCGAATTTAAGACGCTTGATGAGATGGGCGTGTTGTCAATTGATCTTACAAATGATGGAAACAGCCATTCTCCAGCAGACGGAATCTGGGTGTTTGGAGAGAGCGAAGTTAAATTTGCAGATGGTCATACAGTTACGGCTGGTGATGCGGCGTTTAGCTATATTCCAAACGATGAACTTCATGATGATGCACTTCTAAATGATGAACAAAATAACGATTATGCACTAAATACTAACGACACTTCAACGCACGAGAGATTTACAATTAGAGAATCAGATTCATTCAATGATATGATTAATGGAAGCACAACTCAAACCGACCTTGACACACTTGAGAATGTAAGCTCAGAGAGCCACACACAAAGTAGCGAATTGGTGAGCTTAGATTCTGACCATGATACCAGCAGCACTATATTGCACTCTGACATGAACTTTGCAGATGCAGGAGATCATAATGTTTTCAGCTCTGGAGAAGATATGGATCACCACACAGATGATGGCGGTGTAAGTGATGTTTATGATGACCATAGAATGGATCATCAATAAATCAAGGGTTAGTCCTAAACAATAACATTGTTTAAAGGTTAGATATGCTGAGTCAAAACGATATTATAAAATTTCTAAAAGATAACCGATACGATTTAATTAGAGAATATAATTTATCTAAAATAGGTTTGTTCGGTTCCTTTGCAAGAGGCGAACAAAATGAAAAAAGTGATATAGATATTTTGGTAGAATTTCTGCCTGAAACGCAAAATATTTATGAGAAAAAAAATAGCCTCAAAGAGTTATTAAAAAAGAAATTCTCTCGTGATGTAGGGCTATGTCGTGAAAAATATATCAAATCTTATGCAAGAACCTATCTTGAAAATGAGGTTATTTATGTGTGAGATTGAACAGGTATTTTATTAAGATTCAGCTTATAGAGGATTTTTACTATGCAAAATACAAAATTCAGCCTTAAACCATCTTTATCAGAATTTTTATCTAATTATAGGCTCTATGGCTTCAAAAATAGAACTGCTATGATTCAGACTGCCTTACTTCGATTTAAAAAAGAGTTAGAATTGGAGAATTTAAGGCAGTCTGCTGATTCGTATTCAGAAATTTATAATAAAGATAGTGAATTAATTGATTTAACTGAATCAGCAATAGAGGATATTGAAGATTTAGCAGCTTTTGAAGAACGGGCAGATGAGCCATTAATTAGTTATGAGCAAATAATCAAGAGACTTAACAAAGATGGACGGATATAAGATTTTTTTAAAAGCTCTGTTTGGAAAGATTTAAAATCTATACCAGATAAAGATTTGACTAAAATTCTGGCATGTATCGAAACTCTTGGGTCAAATCCTCGTCAACCAATTTGCAAAAAACTCAGCGATCAGGAAAAATATCGTTTAAGATATGGTCATTATCGAATAATCTACTCAATTCAGGATAAAGAGCTGACAATCTGGATAGTTAAAATTGGGCATAGAAAAGATGTTTATGATTAAATAAAATGGAATTTAGATAGGATGAAAAAAAATGACAAAACGAATTTTAATAATATCAATCGCCTTGTTGGCAGTTGCAAGCTCGGTTTACGCTGACACCTACAACACCACAATCAGCACAGTCAGCAGTAACGGCTCATGGTCGTCAGACGGCAGCACTGATACTTGGACTCCAAGTACTTCAGGAACAACAGTTTCAGTTACAGAGATAGAGACTAAACTTAACGCCGGCACGTCAGTTGTAATAACTACTGGAAGCGGTGCGGGAGAGGTTGGAGATATTACAGTAAGCAATCCGATTACAAAAGCAAGCGGAGCATCAGCAACGCTGACACTTAGGGCATACCGCAACATTATTATCAATAGCCCGATAAGCGGCTCTTCAGGCTCTCCTTTAAATGTAATACTATCTGCAAGAGCATTTGCTGGAGCTGTAGAGACAACATTAGGAGATGTGGAGATAAATGCCAATATTAAGACGTATGGCGGAGATATCACAATAGGCGGAGGTGATGCTGCTGCCTCTGGTTATGCTGTTGCATCAGGAGTATTATATTCTGTGGTTGGTGTGAATGTTGATTCTGGTGTTCTCATTGATGCTCGTAAGAATTCTAATAATCCCATCATAATAGATGCAACTTCTGACGGCACTGGCGTTGTTAATACTACTCTTCCAGTTGCAGCTTCAGGAGGAAATATAGCTATCCGCGGGAAAGGCAACAGTACTATTTCTACAGATATTAACTGGGGATTTGCAATTTTTAACAGCTTGATAGCAACAGGCGGAAACGGAACAATATCAATAGAGGGTGTTGGCGGATTAAGTAATGGCAACCACTATAACGTAGCGAGTGCTGGAATAGCAGTTGAAGGCAACTCTTATATAAAAGCAAACAGCGGAGATATAACTCTTACAGGAACTGCTGGAACAGGTTACGACCGATATGGAATAGCAGTTACTGGCGGGACTACAAACAATTTTATTGGCACTAACGGCAAACTTATTTTAGACGGAAGCAGTTTATTAATTAGAGATGGCACTTTAAAAGTTCAAGGTGGTGCTACTGGTAGCGGTATATATGGTATTGAGATATACCCTCCGATTGTCGGCTGTCAAGGTGGAAGTTGTGCTGTTTCAAATCTTATAGCCTCTGGAGCAGGAGATTTGCGTTTGCATGGTAACGCTCAAGCGTGGAATACAACTCCACCAACTAACACCTCAGCAACAAGAATAGATAATATTTTTACAGCATCTACAAATTCTGTAATTCCACAATCTATTACCTTATCTCAAGCCCTTCAATCTTTTGGAACACGAACTATTTCTGGTATCACAACTTACACCATAACCTACGATGGCAACGGTGCAACCATCGGCTCTACTCCCACAGATTCAAACAGCCCATACGCACAAGGTTCATCCGTAACTGTTCTTGGAACAGGCACTCTTGCTAAAACAGATAATACCTTTGGTGGTTGGAATACCTTAGCAAATGGCAATGGGACAACCTATCAGGCTAATGATACTTTTTCCATGGGAACAACAAGCATTACGCTGTATGCAAAATGGACATCTACTGTTTCTTCCGAGCCAACAACTCCAGCGTCCACACTAACCTTCTCTAATATATCTAATACATCTATGACCCTTGGATGGACATCTGGCAATGGCTCAAATAGGATCGTGCTGGTTAAGGCTGGCAGTGCTGTTGATTCTCCACCTGTTGACGGCATAACCTATACTGCAAATACAGTTTTTGGTTCAGGTTCACAAATTGGCACTAACAATTATGTGGTTTATGCTGGAAGTGGAAATTCAGTTAATATTACAGGTTTAAACACCGGAACAACTTACCATTTTGCCGTGTATGAATTTAATGGAACTGCTGGAACTGAAGATTATAATACCACATCATTTGCAACTGGAAATCGAAGCACAGCAAATTACCTTCTACAGTATAATTTTGAAAACGATCTTTCTGATTCAAGCGGTAACGGAAAGATTGGAACTGGAAGCGGAACTATCTCCTATGCCGCAGGTTATACTGGTCAAGCTCTTAATCTGACTGGAGCAGGTTGGGTTGTGCTTCCAAATAGTTTACTCCAAAACAATTCTACTTTTACTATATCCATGCGATTTAAAGGTGGAGTTGGTGGGTTGTTGGGCTATCAGAGCAATTCTGCTGAAAATTCTCCATCGGATACATTTGTTCCTATTTTATCAATACCACCTGACACTGCCTCTGCTACAACTGAACGTGGAAAGCTCAGAGCGGAATTATATCCAATTGGTTCTCTTGTATCTCCCAATATAGTAAACGACAATAATTGGCACAAGGTTGTTATGTCTATAACTCCTCAATCTTTTAGTGTTTATTTGGATGATGTTTTTATTGGACAGCAAATAGGAACGGTGAATCATCTTTCAATGAGCTATAATCAGCTTGGAACAGCAAAGATGAGAAGTCCTACGGGTAGCGTAGATGTCTATTATAAATATACTGGTTTAATTGATGATTTTATTATCTCAACAGAATATGTTCCCACAGTTACCACACAAGCTGCATCGGCTGTAACCCAAACTACAGCTACAGGCAATGGAACTATTACTAATCTTGGAAATCCAACTCTGACTCAGTACGGAGTATGTTGGAGCACATCAGCCAATCCTACTATTGAGAACAGCAAAACAACTCAAGGTACTGTTGGTGCCACAGGAGCTTTTACCAGCAGCATTACTGGGCTTTCTGCTGGCACAACATATCACTACAGAGCATATTCCACAAACTCTGCTGGGACAGCTTATGGAGCAGACACCACGTTTACTACTACTTCAGCCGCTACCACCTACACCATCTTAAATAACGACAAGCTAAGATTTGGAAATGGCAATGAAAACTCTATAAATAACACTGGCAATCTTCAACAGCCTCTATATTATAACAACGGATGGAAAACCCTTACGATTGGTACTAATCCTTTAAATTTTTCCATAGCAATTGATGGAGATGGTACTAATGAATGGAATTTGAATCAGTATATACTAAATGCTGATCTAAACTTAAGAAATCTGTCCATATTGGACGATCCACCCTTGACGGGACAGACAATTGACACCAGTGGCTTTACTCAAACCGAAGGAGGATTAAAAGGTTACGGTACTATTATTTCTACTGGAACTGTAAATATTGGTGGTAAAAACGTGGAAATAAAGAACACCTACCAACTTTTACAAGACAAAGCATACATAACTGTAGCTACAAGAATACGCAATGTTAGCGGCTCAAGTGTAAGCAATATTAGATATTGGGTCGGCACTAGAGATGATTGGATTGGAAGCACGGACGGACCAAGAAAAGAGAAAGGAAATCTTGTAGATGGAGCTTTTGCTAAAATAACTAATCCATCAGAAAGAGCACTTGCTATAAAAATAACTACTGGTTCAGAGGGAGTTTTATTCTACACAGATTCAAATAAGGCAAATACAATTATTAACTCCTGCTGTTCATGGACTAATGTAATAAATCAGGATCCTCAAACTGGCACTATTGACGTAACTGGTGATGGCTCATACGGTTTTTATGTACGATTAAACGATCTTGCTAATGGTGCAAGCGATGAATTTACTTGGTATTATGCTGCTGGTACAATAACAGAACTTAATTCTATTATTAATGACGTAGCGTCAGCAAGTAGTGCTGTATCTGATATAACCCATAATAGTGCCACATTGACCGCTACATCTGATGTAAATGGTACTGGTTACTGGATAGTGGTTGCTAAAGATACAACTGCTCCAACACAAGATCAAATTGAAACTGCTGCTACCTACTCTGGTGTAACTGTGGCAAGTGGAAATGGAGCTATGACGGCAAGCGTTGCTAAAGAGTTTTCAATTACAGGATTACAGCCAGCTACTGAATATGACTTATATTTTGTTATCAAAGATACTGCAACACCAAGTAGTTACAGTGCAATCTCCAAAAGTCAGTTTACAACAAAACTTATCTCTCCAACTGGTGCTACAGCTACAGCAGGCAATGCATCTGCGGTAGTTTCATGGACTGCATCAAGCGGGGCAACAAGTTATCAGGTTACAGGCTCTCCTTCAGGTTCTTGCACCGCAACTGCACCAGATACTACTTGCACAGTTACTGGATTAACTAACGGTGTTGCTTACACATTCACAGTTACAGCAAGCAATGGTTCAGCAACAAGTCTTGCATCAAGCCCAAGTAATTCAGTAACCCCAAGTGATAGCTACACTGTAACAGGCACAGCCCGATCATGGTCAGGAGGTGGAACAGTATCACCAGCTACTCAAACTGTGAACGCGGGAACTCCTGCTACTTTCACAATTACACCATTCGATGGCTCAAGCATCTCCACAGTAACAGGCTGCGTTGCTGGAACACTATCTGGCAACACCTACACAACAGGAGCAATTAACGCAGACTGCACAGTTACAGCTACATTCATCCTTAACAGCTACACAGTAACAGCTTCTGCTGGTGCAGGAGGAAGCATAACACCAGCATCAAGAACAGTAGATTATGGTAATGCAACCAATTTCACAATTACGCCTGATTGGGGTTATGAACTTGCAACTCTAACTTATTGTGGAACCCCTGTAACTCTTCCATCACTATCTGGAAATATCTACAAATACACAACAAGCGGTGTTACAGCAAATTGCAATGTTGTTGCAACTTTTGCTCCTAAAACCTATACAGTTACTGCAATCGCAACTGCTAATGGTAAAATAAACGGTGCTTCTCAAGCTACTGAAACAGTAACGCATGGAGGCACAACCTCATTTACGATTACACCAAATACAGGATATGCAATAAATTATGTGTTGGGTTGTAATAATGATAATACAGGGGGGGTAGTCGGAAACACCTACACAACGGGTCAGATTACAGGGGATTGCAAGGTTATGGCTTTTTTTAAATCGCAGTAAATATATTTCGTAAAAATGGTAGGCAGATAATTCCTGATGTTTGTAACATCAGGAAATTTTATTTTTATCAATCCTGCCATATCTCTTCGTGAGATAAAACTTCTCCTTTTACTACTTCACTTCTTCTGAACTCAATCTCCTTTCTCAATCTGCTGTATTTATTCTTTTTTAGAAGAATACCTGCAAAATCTAATAAACTTTTTTTATCATCATCATCTAAAAATGATATAATTTCTAAAACATTTTCCATAAGTCTCAATCCAATCAGCCATTTAGTTAATTAGCCACCACATTAACCCGCATACCATTACCCACTATATCTTTTCTTTTCACTAAGTAAGCGTAATAGTAAAAAACTTCACCATAATAATCTGCGGGAACTGGTAGATTAAACTCTGATACCTCTTTTTCTAAAACGAGCGTCTTAAAAGGAAGAAGCTCTTTGCCATCATAAAACTCCCAGCCAGATTGAGTTTTTACAATCACATATCCCTCTGTCAAAATAGCTGCAAAAAGTTGGGCTTTATGTCCAACATCAGACTCAGCAACACTTAAAGATGGTGAAACAACATTGCAGTTATCAGAAATTGAGTTTAGCATAAGTTTATTAGAATCAAAGTTTTCAATTGGAATGGCTAATTGGGAGAAAGTAAAAATATTTTCCTCTATATTTGCAGGGCTTCTCCTTTGAAAATGGAGGGCATTACCAAGAAAAGATATTTTTTCAATTTCATATCCATAAAAAATATCAATGCTATCACCAACACTGTTTATAAGACGACTACAATCAAGGTCAAACGGCTTTAAAGTATCTTCATCAAGTTTAACTTGACCAAACATAGTTATATCGCCGCTGTAGGGTTTCCAGCCTGATTCTGTCATTAATATTACCCAATCTTTATGCAGAACCATCGCAAACAGATTAGCTAACTGCCCCTTGTCCTCTGCTAAAATAGTAAGAGTGGGGCTAATTGTAGATTGCTCATTTGGTGTGATATTCAAAATTAACGACTCTGCATCTATCTGATTCATAGGAATTGCTGGCTGATTAGGTGTTAAAGAGCGAGCTTGCAATTGATTTGTTCCAAAAATTAAAAAAGATGCTATAAAAAATATCAAGAATAATCTATTGTGATCTTTTTTCATTATTGACCCCTCATTTTATTTGGTTTTAAATATCATCTAAACATATTGCGTAGGAAAAATATAGCCTATATAAATAAAATAGAGCATAATATAGTAGTTTGCAAATCGTTTAGCAAAGTAATTTGCTAAACGATAGTGTAATATAAAAATCATGCCAGAAGGTATGGTATAATTATTGAGAGCTATGATGTTAATAGCAATTTAGAGGAAAATAGTAATATGGATTTTGTTAATATTATTAATGCAAAGCGGTCAAATCTTGATATTTTAGACTATTCAGAATTGTTAGATCGGGTAATGGGAGACGAGGAGCTTGCGGTATCTATTGTGAAAATTTTTCTTGCAGATACACCAAATGAGATAGCAAAACTTCAAGAAGCTATTGAAAAAAAAGATATTAAAGAGATTGCTGATAATGCCCACAAAATAAAAGGAGCTTCTGCAATAATTGGCAGTGCTGCGTTAAAACAAGTAGCAGAGAATATTGAGTTCTCTGGCAAAAATGGAGATATTGAGAACGCAACAACTCTTATGCCAACAGTAAGAACCCTATTTAACCTCCTTAAACAAGAGATAGAAATATTACAAAAAAAATATTGATGAAACATAGATATTTTTTAATAGTTGTAGCAACTCTTATGGAGATAAAACACCTCCTGAGCTGTTCAAATATATTATCAGATAAAATTTCTCCCTCAGGCATAAGAACCATTAAAGCAAATCTTATCAATCCATATTATTCTGATAATTTATCTAGCTCTGATTGTTTTGAGCAAACTCTTCAAACTCTCAAAAATAGTAATTTTTCAATAGAATTCACAGTTGTCATAACAGGCATTGGGGTGATAAATGCAGCTCACGGACTGACTGTTTATCTTGAGAATTTAATTGATAGTCTCAAAATAGATAATTTTAATAATAACAACTCTTTTTTTAATAATAACAATTCTTTATTGATTATCCAAACAGGCATTGCTGGTTTTTTTAAAGATTCTGGGCTAAAAATAGGAGACATTGCAGTTGCTGCCTCTGAGGTTTATACACATCTTGATTTAGTTGAACTCATGGATAATAGGAATAATAGCTACCTAATTAATCAGCATAAATATTATAATTTTGACAAAGATATGGTTGCAAAATCACGCCTTATCATAGAAGGTAGTATAAATAGTTTTCAGGAAAAAGAGTTTGCCTGTAACGTAGTCTCTGGTGGTTTTGTAACAGTTTCCACCATTACAGCCACAAATAAAGATGCAGATAATATTTTCAAACTATTTAATAAACCGTGTATGGAGTCAATGGAAGGAGCAGCATCAGCCCATATTGCAGCACTATACAATATACCATTTCTTGAGGTTAGAGCTGCCTCAAATGTTGTTGGAATAAGGGATAAAAAAGAGTGGAATATCCCTCTTGCCTGTGAAAGGGTATCTTTTGCTGTAAAGGCTATTTTAAAAAATGGAACATTAAATCTTAAGGAATGATGTTGTGAAAAGCAACTCCACAGATAAAAGTAAACTTAATATCTCCCACTATTTTCTCTTTATAATGATAGCGTTATCTCTATTTTTGTGCTGGAAAATGGTAAAAGGTTATATTGATCCTATCGTAATCGCATTTATCTTGTCAGTTCTTACCCATCCTATTTATGAATGGATAAGGAGAAAATGCAGATACAACAACAATATTGCAGCATTTATCTCATCTATCTTGCTCAATTTGGTGATTATCATTCCTCTATTTTTTATATTTTCAGCAGTTATCAGGCAGGGCATTCTTTCGTTGGACTCTATTAATCGTTGGATTGCTGGCGGTAATATTGAGAAAGTGGCACAGATTCCATTTATATCAGATGCTTTAGAACTCTTTCATAAACATATTGAAGATACTATTTTCAAAAGTGTTGATTTTAATTCACTTATTGTAACCGTATCATCTCATGCTGGCGAAATTATGATGAGTCAAGGAAAATATATAATTTCCAATATATCGTCAGTAGCCGGCAAATTTTTTCTTATGACCTTTATCTTTTTCTTTGTGGTTCAAGATCAAAAAAAGATATTTGACTACATTTTGCATTTAAGCCCTCTATCCTCTACACATGAAAAGATGCTAACTGAAAAGATAAAAGCAGTTGCAAAATCTGCTATACTTGGAACTTTGATAACAGCTCTATCTCAAGGGGTTGCTGGTGGTATAGCTTTTGCAGTATGTGGCTTTCCCGGATTTTTTTGGGGAGCTGTAATGTCGTTTGCCTCACTTATACCATTTGTTGGAACAGCTCTTATCTGGCTGCCTGCTGCAATATGGCTCTTTATTTCAAGTTCATGGGGTTATGCTGTTTTTCTTGTTATTTGGTCTGTAGTTGTTGTTGGAACAATAGATAATATTGTCAGACCGCTTTTTATGAAAGGTTCTGCTGGTATGGGAACTCTTCTTATATTTTTTTCAATTCTTGGTGGGCTTAACTATTTTGGAATAACTGGGCTTCTTTATGGTCCTATGGTTTTTGGTCTTACAATTGTCCTTCTCTATATTTATGATGTTGAATTTCACGAATTTCTCAAAACTCAAGATAGAAGCTAAAACTTCAGGAGATGCTGCATGATGAAAGATGCTTTGACACTAATGAATGGGAATTTAATAACACCAGAAATTGAATAAACTGGGTAGGGGACAACGATCTTTGTCCCCTACCTATGGCATATCCTTGCTCAGTGTAATTTCGGACATTATTAAATTTTTATTACTAACGACAAATAATAAAATGCCAGCATTTCCTAAAAGTGATGAAAACAAGACAAACGAGCTTCAAGATTTGAATTTTGGAAAAATATTGTAACTGAGCAATAAACGCAACTCCACATTGATAATAAAAAGAGAACAATATGTATAAATCAAAATTTACTCTAAAAATTATTTTATTGTCAATTTTACCAATTTTTCTATTCTCAATATTTTCTATTACTATCCTATTCTATAAAATAGATGAATTAAGCAATAATATATCTGAGATATCTGGGAAAATGCTTAATAATATTTATACACAACTGCTTAGAGATAAAAGTCGTGATATTGCTGAAAAGGTGTCATTAAAAATCGGTCTCGTTCTTAATGAGTTGAACATACTGAGAGCGGCTTCTCAGCAATTAATTGACAAAGACGAGCTGCATTCGCTTGGAAAAGAGTTGCAGTCAAATTCCTATATTAAGAATGATTTTATCTATAACTCTGAAAAAAACTGGTCAAACCTTGCTAAATCCGAAATTAATGTAAGTATGAGTGTCTGGGGTTATCTTCATAATGATGATGGCTCAATTAATAGCAAAACAAAAGATTACATATCCATGATGACGCCTATAAAAATGCTTATGAAGATTATCGGGGAGTATGGAACTGACAAGGGATGGTTCTATCTGACAGGTCCTAAAACAACTCCTGTCATGATTATGACTCCTTGGGAACAGATGCCTGATATTTTTGATGGAAAGTATCCTGGACATAATGAGAAAAACTGGTGGGATTTTTTCTTTCCGGGAATTGTTGAATCATGGAATAAATGGATTTTAAATCCTGAGTTTATCAATAATAAAGTTCACAATCAGGTGACGTTAACCCCGCTTTATGAAGATGCAGGCGGTACAGGCTTGATGATTACTTTTTTTGCACCGCTATGGAACAAAAAACGAACTCAAAATTTCGGTACAGCAGCAGTTGACTACAATATGGGTAACATACTCGATATTGTAAAAAATGAAAAAATTGGAGAAACAGGATTTACGTTTTTGGTACAAGCTGATGGCAACATTCTGGGATTAACAGGCGAAATAGCGGAGAAATTAGAATTGTCAAAAAGTTCAAATACTGAATCAGGAGTTGAAATTTCCTACTTCAATATTCGGAATAGCCATATAAAAGCACTATCTGAAATAGCTCATAAGTTTAATGAAATTAAAAAATTCACGATACACCAGTTTACTGACAATAAAGGAAAAGATTTTCTGTTGTCATTTGAAAAATTAATGGACTACAACCTATGGAATGGAAAAAATAAAGAAATTATCCGTGATTCACTTTATATTGCAGCAATCGTCCAAAAAGAAGAAGTTTTCAAAGCCCAACATAGAATCAATAGTGAGATCAATATACTCTCTTATGATACCATGCTGTTTTTGATCTGTTCTTCTCTTTTTTTTGCTTTTATAAGCATTCTCTTTGCAGGGTGGTATGCATTGCAAAATACTAAACAGATTCGCAAAATATCGCACGGTTTAAATAAGTTAGGTGAAAAAAAATATGATATCTCAATTGATATTATTGACAGAGATGACCTTGGTGAGCTTGCAAGATCATTTAATTATATGGCTAATGAAATATGCAATGCCTATAAAAAACTTGAAAACTATGCATATGATCTTGAAAATACAGTTAAAGAACGTACCGCTCACCTTGAAGAGGCAAACATAAAACTTCAACAACTAAGCAATATTGACGGATTGACTAAAGTTCATAATCGCAGATATTTTGATATGAAATTAGAAGAAATATGGCGGGAATATTCAAGGCTTAGTCATCCTATATCTGTTATATTAATAGATATTGATCATTTCAAAAAATATAATGACACCTACGGTCATCAGGCAGGTGATTCATGCCTCTGTTCTGTTGCATCTGCATTAAAAAAACAAACAAAACGAAGTAGTGACGTGATTGCACGTTACGGCGGAGAAGAATTTGTGGTTATTGCCTGCATTGGTATAGATGCCTCATTTGAGCTGGCAGAAGAGATGCGTCTTGCTGTAGAGGCACTTTCTATAGAACATGAATTATCAAACACAAAAATTGTCTCAATCAGTTTAGGTGTTGCTTCAATTGTACCGTCAAAAAATAATGAAATGGCTGAACTTATAAAAAATGCAGATATGGCTCTTTATAGAAGTAAAGAAAATGGTCGTAATATGGTCAGTGTAAGTTGAAATATATGCTTGGAATTTCAGGAGATGCTACATGATGAAAGATGCTTTGACACTAACGACAAATAATAAAATGCCAACACTTCCTAAAAGTGATGAAAACAAGACAAACGAGCTTGAATCGTTGAAAAAAGAGCTTCAAGAGCTAAAAGAGCAATTTCACGAGTATGAAATTCAGGCGGAACGGGCAATCAAGGTAAAAAGTGAGTTTCTTGCCAACATGAGCCATGAGATAAGAACCCCTATGAATGGCATTATTGGAATGATGCACATTCTTATGGATACTCCTTTAACCCCTGAACAGAAAAAATATACCTCTCTTGTATTTTCAAGTGCAAATGCCCTTTTATCTTTGATTAACGATATTCTTGATTTCTCAAAAATTGAGGCTGGTAAGTTAGAGTTTGAAAAGAGAAACTTTGATCTTCAAATCACAATGGAAGATATAAATGCAATGCCCGCAATTCAGGCAAAAAATAAGGGTCTTGAGTTTTCATTTATCATGCCTCCTGATGTTCCAAGACTTCTTAAAGGCGATCCGGGCAGGCTTCGCCAAATTATGAATAACCTTACAGGCAATGCTATTAAATTTACTGAAAGCGGCGGAGTTACTATCAAAATTTCTCTTGAAGATGAGACAGATACCCACGCACGTATTAAATTCTCCATTGATGATACAGGAATTGGTATTTCACAAGATAAAATTGCCAATCTATTTCAGCCATTCCATCAAGCAGACGCATCAACAACAAGGCAATTTGGCGGCACAGGGCTTGGGTTATCTATTTGTAAAATGCTTGTTGAGCTTATGAATGGCAAAATAGGTGTTGAGAGTGATGAATTAATTGGCAGCACATTTTGGTTTATAATTGAGCTTGAAAAGCAGCAATCTTACGATATTTCTGATATAGACTTTAATGTCGATCTTACAAACATGATAAGCCAGCCGCTTATGGCTCATCATATTCTTGTTGTTGGAGATGATTTAACAGCGTGCCAACACATTCAGGGTCTGCTTAATTTGCTCAATATTAAAAATGATGCGGCAGATAGTGTTGAGGTTGCAATTGAAAAACTCATCAACGGGGTAAAATCTATTGATTTTGATAACGATGATAATGAAAAGAGTTTTAAAATAGAAGAGACTCAAGATTTTAACAACAAGTTAGAAACCTTTGATGTTGTTATTGTTGATATTCAGAGCGGCAGTATAAATCCTGAGACTTTGATAAAAAAGGTTAAGGAGATAGCTCTACTTAAAGATATTAAATTAGTTTTAATTACAGGCACTGGTAAAAAAGGAGATGCTAACTATTTTGAAAGACTTGGATTTTCAGCATATATAAGCAAGCCAGTTGATATAGAGCTTTTAAGTGATTGCCTTAAATCTGTATCTGTAACTTGTCAGACGTTAAACAGTAGGTCTGATGGTATAACAACACATTCAATCATAACAAGACACTCAATAGCAGAGACAAAAAAACACCATAAGAAAATTCTTGTAGTTGAAGATAATGAGACAAATATGATTGTTGCCAAAACGCTTTTATCAAAACTTGGTTATCATGCTGATGAGGCTTTTAATGGTAAAGAAGGTGTGGACAAAGTTCGGTCAACCCATTATGATATTATATTTATGGATTGTCAGATGCCTGTAATGGACGGTTTCACAGCAACTAAAATGATTCGGGAATTTGAAAGAACTGAACAATTAAAAAATAGTAGCCTATCTCAAGAAGATGAAGAGCTAAATAGTTTAAACAGAGTTGAAGGAGTTGCTTCTCATATCCCGATTGTTGCTATGACAGCTAATGCAATGAAAGGTGATAGAGAAAAATGTATTGAAGCTGGTATGGATGACTTTATATCAAAGCCTGTTGATCCTGAAAATCTTGCTCAAATTCTTAAAATTTTTTTTTCTATAACTCCATGTAATCAAAATTTATTTAACACTAATTCTATAATTCATAACTCTACAATTTCTACACAAAAAGATATATTAAAAGGTGTATTAGAAAAAAAAGAATATTTAGTAGATAGTCCAAAGCCATCTGAACACGATGAGTTAATAGATAGCCCAAAGTCATCTGAAAAAGATGCGTTAATAGATAGCCCAAAGTCATCTGAAAACGATGCGTTAATAGATAACTCAAATTCATTTGACAAAGAGAACTTGATAGATAACTTAAAACCATTTGATAAAATTGCAATGGTTGAGAGGTTTGGCGGAGATGAAGAGAGTGTAGATTTGATATTAGAATCATTTGTTGAAGAGGCAGCCGAAATTGTAAATTCTCTTGAACAAGCACTTAAAGTTGGTGAATTAGAAACAATAAGAGCTTTAAGCCACGCCCTAAAAGGCTCTTCTGCAAATGTCCATGCAATTCCACTTAAAAATGTTGCCTTTGAGATGGAGAGAGCCTCTAAAAATGGCTCTTTAAGCCAGAGCGACTCTATATCAATAATGGATAAGATAAAAAAAGAGTTTAAGATTTTTGTCGAATTTGCTGGTTATCATCTGCCTTGACCTTTTAACTTTTTTAAATATTTTACAGCTTTTTAAAAGTTGTAAAATTTATGTTTATGAATTTATGATCAAGAATCCTATAGAAGTAATTATTATTGAGAGTATGTGAGGTGCAAATGATCGATATAAACACCATGTCAGTTCTTATAGTTGATGATATGAAAAGCATGAGGCTCTCCATACGCAACATGTTTAAACAACTACAGCTCGGCAGCAACATACGCCATGCAGAGAATGGTAAGGAAGCATTGAAAATGCTATCTGAAGTCCATATTGACATGGCAGTAATTGATTGGAATATGCCTGTAATGAATGGTATCGAGCTTCTCACTAAGATTAGAAATACAAAAGAGATTAGAGATATGCCAGTCATTATGATTACTGCTGAAGCAGAAAGAGATATTGTCCTCAACGTTGCAGAAACTGATATTGATGCCTATCTGCTTAAACCTTTAACAATGAAATCGCTTGAGGAAAAAGTCAAAATAGTAATATATTCTGCCAATAATCCAGATAAAGCAACTATTCATCTTCGCAATGCAAGGACTTTTGAAGAGACTGGCGATATAGAAAAAGCAATTGAAGAGACACGACTAGCACTTCAAGAGAGACCAAAAGCATCAAGAATTTTAAGAAATCTTGGGCTGTTATATCAAAAGATCAATAATGACAACATGACAGAAAAGTGTCTTCAAAAGGCGGTTGCAGTAAATAGAGAAGATGATGTTTCAAGATTTTTGCTCGTAGATTTTTATTTGAGAAAAAATGATCTACTAAATGCCCTTAATTACTATGAACAGGCAAGGGTTCTTGGCTCGCAGATCATTTCCAAAGGTGTGGAGATAGGTGAAAGGCTTATTGAAAAAGGTATGTCATCTCAGGCGTTAGATATTTTTACTCGACTTATGAGAATATCAAAAGATACCGTTTCGATTAGAGACAATGTTATAAATATATGTATGCAAAATGGTGAGTATGGGTATGTAAAAGAGCTTTTAACCAACTTGGTTGCAGAACAGCCTGAACGTGTTGATCTTAAACTTAAAGCAGCACAGCTTTATACAAAGCTAAATGAGCCAGAAAAGGCTTTGGAGTTCTATGAAAATATTAACAGCATTGCTAAAATTGACCGTGATTTGACAGCAGAGGAGTTTATTGATGTAAAGCTAAAACTTGCACGAGCATATATACAAAAAAAGAAACCGTTTATTGTAGAGGATTATCTAAAACAGATACTTAAAATTGACCCACAACATGCCATAGCACTGGAACTCAGGAGAAATAACGGCTGAAGCATTATGACAAAAATAATAACTATTTCAAATCAAAAAGGCGGTGTTGGCAAAACAACCACCGCTGTAAATCTCTCGGCAGCCCTTGCCCAGAAAGGTAAAAAGACTCTTCTTGTAGATTGCGATCCTCAAGCAAACGCCACAACCGCAATAAGAATAAACAAATCTTCCCTTGATTACTCTCTCTATCATGGGCTTATTGGGGAGGCAAAGATATTTGACATCATTCAGCCGACAGCTATGGAGAATCTTATGATAGCTCCATCTGATGTTGAGCTTATTGGATTTGAGGTTGAGATGATGGCAGCAAAAGGCAGAGAAGAGATACTAAAAAAACTTCTTGCAACTTTAAATAGCAATAGATCAGAGATCAATATTAATGCAGATAATAGTTTTGACTTTGACTATATAATCATTGACTGCCCGCCATCTTTAAGCCTTCTAACTCTCAATGCCCTTACTGCTGCCCAATCAGTTATTATACCTTTGCAAAGCGAATTTCTTGCATTAGAGGGTGTTGGACAGTTAATAAAGACTATTAAACTCATCAAACAGTCATTTAATCCATCTCTTAAGATTGAGGGCATTGTTATGACCATGTTTGACAAAAGAACAAATCTCTCAAGACAGGTTGCCCAAGATGCAGAAGGTTATTTTAAGGAGCTTCTGTTTAAGACTAAGATTCCAAGAAGCGTAAAACTTGGAGAAGCCCCAAGTTTTGGAATGCCTGTAATCACTTATGATCCATCTTCTTTTGCATCAATTAGCTATCTTGAACTTGCAGATGAACTAATTGCAAAGGAGAGCAAATTTGAAAAAGCAATTGAAAAAGAGTTGCCTACAGAAAAAAGCACAGAGCCAATCACCAATTCTGGAGGGTCAACTACAATATGACCGTCAATCTAAAAGGAATAGGAAAAAAGACGGGGCTTGGCAGGGGAATATCAGCCCTTATTCCAAATATTGACTCGCTTGATATTGATGAAAAGCCAGTTAATTTTTTTATGTGCAGAGTTGACGATATTGTCCCTAATCGTTTTCAACCCCGTACATCTTTTTCTGAAGAAGAGCTTGAAAAACTTACAAATTCAATAATTGAGCAAGGCATTTTACAGCCTCTTTTAGTAAGAAAACGCAAAAATGAAAACGGTGCTGAATATGAATTAATTGCAGGAGAGAGAAGGCTTAGAGCTGCAAAACGGGCAAACCTTGAGCATGTTCCAGCAATTATAAGAGAGATGACAGATGAGCAGGTTCTTGAAGTCTCAATTATTGAGAATGTGCAAAGAGCAAACTTAAATCCTCTTGAAGAGGCAGAAGCCTACTATAGATTAATAAGCGAATTTCAATATACCCAAGAGATGGTTGCCAAAAAAATTGGAAAAAATAGATCAACAATTGCCAATTTTCTAAGACTTCGAGGATTGCCAGCACCTATTATGAAGAGCCTTGCAGATGATGAGATAACAATGGGACATGCTCGTGCTATTTTAGGTGCTGTAAATGATGAGAGCCAGATTAAAATATGGGAGATGGTTGTCTCAAGAAATCTCTCTGTTAGGGCAACTGAACAGCTTGTTAAAAAAGTTAAATCTGAAAAAGAGACTAAAAAGGGTAATGGACATTCGCACGATATAGATTTAATTAAAAATATCTGTTCTGATCTTACTAATAAGATAAGTTGTCCAGTATCTATAAAAAAGCATGGGGAAAAAGGTAAATTTGAGATAACTTTTAGAGATAATAAAGAGTTTGAGCAGATTCTTGAATTTTTAAAAAAGCTATCTTGAATTAATCTTTGAATAAAATTAGCTCTTAGCTTTAGCTTAGGGTGATAAATGAAAGTAAAAACTTAAAGTAGTTATGAAAATTACTATCGCAAAAACAGCAGGATTTTGTATGGGTGTCCGCAGGGCTGTTGATATGGTCTTAGATGCTGCCAATAAAACATCTGACCCTATTTGCACTTATGGTCCTTTGATTCACAACCCTCAAGTTCTAAATATGCTTGAGGAGAAAGGAATTCCTGTAATGCACCATATTCCTGAAAAAGGGGAAGGAACGGTTCTTATTCGTGCACATGGTGTGCCACCAGATGAACATAAATCTCTTGAAAATGCTGGTTTTAAAGTTATTAATGCAACCTGCCCTAAAGTTATAAGAGTTCAGACCATAATTAGGAAACATGCTAAAAAAGGTTTTGCCACTATAATAATAGGAGATAAGGATCACCCTGAAGTTAAAGGGCTTATGGGTTATGCCAAGTCAGTGGAAAATTTTCAATTTGGCACTGAGTATGAAAAACCTCAAATTAATAAAAAAAATGATGGAGTTGAATTTAGTAGAGAATACGGGGATTCTGAAACTAATATAGGAGGCTATACAGTATCAACTATCGAAGAGCTTTCTAACCTTCCAAAATTTGAAAAGGCAATCGTCGTTGCCCAGACAACACAAGATACGGCGTTATATGATTCTATAAAAGATTGGGTATTAAAAAATTGTCCGTATTACAAAATTTTTGACACAATCTGTGATTCAACAGAAAAGAGACAAAAAGAGACCCGCGAGATTGCACAACAAAGTGATGCAGTTATTGTAGTTGGTGGTAAAGATAGCGGAAATACAAGAAGACTTGCCCAAATTGCTTTTGAAACACTCTCTAATCGGCAGCACCATTTTAAAACTTATCATTCAAGAAATGCTGAAACTATTGCCCACAATATAAATAAGAGTGATTATTTAAACTCAGAGACGGTTAAGAAAGCTGCTCCATTTGCTCTTCATATTGAAGATGTGTCAGAGCTTGATATGGCAGCTCTTTCTCAAGCTCAATCTATTGCTATTACAGCAGGTGCATCAACTCCAAACTGGATAATAAAAAAAAGTTGTCGTGCAATTGAAAATGCTCTTCAAAAAGATGTGCATTCGCTAAAAGCGTATCTTCTTAGAGTTAGAGATTTTATGCTAAAGAGCAATTTTCTTCTTGCAATTGGTGCTGGAAGTTTAACTTACGCATGTTCAGAGCTTCAAAACATTGACCATAATCTAATTCATGCCTCTATTTCTATGCTCTATATTTTATCTATGCAAATTCTGAACAATCTATTTTCTATAAAATCAGATAGATACAATAATCCAGAAAGAGCTGAATTTTATGAGCTTAATAAAACAATACTTGCGGCTATAGCTATTTTAAGTGGTGCAGGAGGGCTTTTTCTCTCATTTACAACTGGAATTATTCCATTTGTAATTATCTCTTTTATGAGTATTCTTGGACTTCTTTATAATCAAAAAATTTTTCCGGATTCTGAATCTTTTCCTAAGATTCACTTTTTAGGACGGCGAATAACAAAAATAAAAGATATTCCAGGGTCAAAGACAATTCTTATTGCTGCTGCATGGGGAACTGTAACATCAATTTTACCAGCTCTATCAAACTCTAATAATGCAAATTTAATAACATCAATTGAAATTTTGTTTGTTATTCCATTTATTTTTTCAGCATCACTTTTATTTGGCAGAACAGCTTTTTTTGCAATTTTAGAGATGCAAGGAGATAGAATAACAGGTAAAGAGACAATTCCAATTATATTAGGAGAGAAGAAGAGTCAAAAACTTATCCAAAATACCCTTTTATTTGCATCAATAATCCTTTTTTTATCCGCCTTGTTAGGTCTAGTCCCGACATCAGCATTATTAATTGCAACTGTTCCATTATCAATGCTCTATTTTATAAAGCTACATGAAAAAGGAAAGATTGAGCATAATATGCAATTAGAATTTATCATAGAATCCCATTTTATCCTTGCTGGTATAATAACCCTATTTTCTTGTTGTGTATAAAAACCGATACTTCGCTAAAGTTTAGTTCAATAGTAATGATAAATAGTAGTTTAATGGTAAGTATATTAAACTACTATTTTATATGAGAATAGAACTTTGAGAATAAAGAGACAAAAGGCAATAGATGAATTTAGAAGAGTTTAAAAATAAGTTTCAGGATTTAAAGAATAAAGGATTTATCAAATCACTTAGAAAAGGACCAACAGGAATTGGACTTACTTTTGAAACTTTAATGGGGCTGAAAGAAAACAATTTAGCTCTACCTGATATAGATGGGATTGAGATTAAAGCACATAGAGATAATTCAAAGAGTATGATTACTCTTTTTACTTTTAACAAAAAAGTATGGCAAGTAAACCCATTAGAAGCAATTCGTAAATATGGTAGTTATGATGATAATGGGAGACTTGGAATGTATTATACTATGTCTCTAACTCCAAATAGTGCGGGACTCTTTTTAACAGTTGATAATAAGCAAATATCTGTGCAGCATATATCAGGCGAAATTATTGCAACATGGCAATTATCCAATCTTGCGGAAAGATTTTCACAAAAAATTCCAGCATTATTATTTATTTCAGCACACACTGAAGAGAGAGCAGGTATAGAATATTTCCATTTTTATAGAGGACAATTAATGCAAGACACAACACAAGATTTATTGTCAGAACTATTTAGAACTGGAAACTTATTAGTTGATTTAAGGCTGCATGATAAAAAAACAAGTGCAAGAAATCATGGAACAGGTTTTAGAACATTTGAAGATAAATTGCCTTTATTATTCAAAAAAATAGAAGATATATGATTATGAATGCGGAACAAAAATATATTGATATATCGTGGGATTTTAGATCAGCTAATACTAAACAATATACACATTGTTACCATAATTATCCTGCAATGATGATACCTCAAATTGCACATAGGCTCATTGAACTTTATGGTAAGAATGCAAAAACACTATTTGACCCATATTGTGGAACAGGAACTTCTCTTGTCGAAGCAAACTTACAAGGTATTAATGCTTTTGGCACAGATATAAACCCAATGGCACGCTTAATAGCAGAGGCTAAAACAACATTAATTGAGTTGCAAATATTGGATTTGTATCTAAAAGAGTTTAATGATTTTCTGTTTTCTTTGGTTTTTGGTATTCAAAAACCAAATATTGTAATGACTAATTTCAAAAATATTGACTTTTGGTTTACAAAAGAAGTCAAAGAAAAACTTGCAGTAATAAAGTGGTTTATCAACAGTATTAAAGATGAGAATATTAAGAAATTTTTCTTAGTAGCATTTAGCGAAACGATCAGAGAAAGCAGTTTAACAAGGAACAGCGAATTCAAACTATATAGAATGTCAGAAAAACAGAGGGTAAATTTTAATCCTGATGTTTATGGAGCAATTAACTACAAGTTAGCTCGCAACAGAATAGGATTAAAAGATTATATAACACAAAAGAAAAATAGTTCAGAAACTAAAATTTATGCTTTTGATTCATCAAAAAATATCTCCGAAATAGAAGAAGAGTCTATTGATATAGTTGTAACATCACCGCCTTATGGAGATAGCAAAACTACAGTCGCTTATGGTCAATTTTCAAGATTATCCAATCAATGGCTTGGTTTTGAAAATGCAAGCCAGCTTGATAACCAATTAATGGGCGGCAAACTACAAAATATTAAAAATAGTGGTATTGATATTGTAGATAATCTTGTTGCAAAAATAGCTGATAAAGATGAAAAAAGAGCAAAAGAAGTTTATAGCTTTTATAAAGATTACATCAACTCTATCTCTAATGTTTCTAAAGTTATAAAGAAAAATGGATATGCTTGTTATGTAGTTGGAAACAGAAGAGTAAAAGATATAACACTACCAACTGATGAAATAACGAAATATATATTTCAAGAACATGGTTTTGAGTATAAAAATACTTTTATTCGTAATATACCAAATAAAAGAATGCCAAGTAAAAATAGTCCTACAAATGAAATAGGAAAGAAAGCAACAACGATGAATAAAGAGTATATTGTAATTGTTCAAAAACAGTAAAAAAAGGCAACCATCTGCTTCATTAACCACAAAAAACGTGGCTGTGAGCTTAGTGATATATTTTAACCTACGTTATTTCACTTTTACGTATAAATTAAATTGAATCTAATATGGCAAACATCAACCAAATTACAGGTTTAGGTCTAACAGTTGGAGAGCTTGCAGTAAAACATGGAATCATAACTGTAGCTAATCTTGAAAAAGCTATGAAAACTTGTGCCGATCTTGAGAACAGATATGACGCAATACCTGAATATTTAGTTGCCCAAACTCTTATTTCACAAAAAGATTGCGATAAGCTCTTATCTCTTTCAAGAGCTATGGTTGCAAGGGGACAAGATATAAAATTTGGAACTATTGCTATTCAAAAAGGCTTTATCACCCACTCTATGCTTGATTTAGCATTAGATGAACAGGCATCGCTTTTAAAAAATAGAAAAAAATATGCTTTGCTTGGTAATATTTTGGTTGATGCTGGAATGCTTACGTCCCAACAGCGAGATATTATTTTAAATGAACAGAACCGTTACAATAATAGTGATGGCGAACAACAACACTCTTCTGATGGTTTTGAACAATTTTCTGAAAGTAGTGAAATAGGAAGCAAAGATAAGGGTAAAACAGTAAATTTTAAAGGTGATAGTAAAAACTTAGCACAAGCAGAAGTTTTCCCTTCTGGCATTAGGTTAATTATTAAAGGTGATGGAAATGCTGCATATTTTCTTAAGAATGAGAAATTTAATAAAGATATGAGCATAGGTCAGATAAAAGAGCTTTTAGCGTCTCGTAATATTATTCATGGTATTGTTGATAACACTCTTATCCAGAAATTCATTGATTCTGATATATATTTAACCAAACCTTTTAAGATTGCCCAAGGAAATGCTCCGATAGAGGGTCAAAATGCCACAGTTCAATATTTTTTTACAAAAAATAGATTAAAAGCTGGAACTATTAGAGAAGATGGGACAATTGATTTCCGCGAAAGGGGAAACATTCCGCAGGTTGAAAAAGGTGCTGTTTTAGCCATTAAAAAAAATGCTGTTCAGGGTCAGGTCGGAAAAAATATCTTTAATGATACAGTTAGAGTTATGCCAACAAGGGATATAAGGCTTAAAGCTGGAAAAGGTGCAACTATTACTGAAGATAAACTTAAGGTTATAGCTGCTGTATCTGGACACCCAAAATTGGGATCAGATGGCACAATATATGTTTATGACACCTTTGTTATTGAGGGAGATGTAGATTTTAAGAGCGGCAATATAGATTATCAAGGTGATGTAAATGTAAAGGGGTGTATTCAAAATGGATTTAGGGTAAAGGCTCATAACCTCCGTGCTGAAGAGATAGACGGTGCAACTGTCATTGCACAAGGTAATATTATTGTTGAGCAGGGTATTAACGAATCTAAAATATCTTCACAAGGCTATGTTTCTGCAAAGTTTATCCAAAACTCGACAATATCTTGCGTAGGTGATCTAAAAACAGAAAAAGAGATTGTGGAGTCTAATATTGAATGTAGTGGAGCGTGTAATATTAGGGGAGTTATAATCTCTTCAAAAATTTCGGCAAAAATGGGGGTTTATGCAAAGCAAATTGGAATGGAAAAAGCACCTCCTGCTGTTATTCGTGTTGGAGTAGATACTTTTGCAGTAAGAACTCTTGAAAAACTTGAAAAAGATATTGAAGATAGAAAAGAGATAAATAAAAAGTTAAGAGATACCATTGCCATATTAGAGCTTGAAATTGAATCTAATGAAGATAAAATTCTTCGTCTAACTCTTATTAAAGAGCAGTATGAAGATGAGCGTATGGATATTTTATCTTCAATCTCATCGATAGATAGCTCAAAAGAGAAGGCAAAATCAAAACATCTGCAATCAGAGCTTAACCGTGTTACCAAAAATAGTAATGAGACAAGCCGTAAACTTGTAGTTTGCCATGATAGTATAAGAGCTATTAGAGATACTATTGAACAAAATTATCAACAGGTGAAAGAGAATGAAGCCCAGATAGATTCATTTTTAAAAGAAAAAGATACTCTATCTGAATGGATTGAGAAAAACCCGGGTATTGCGGTCATAAAAGTTGATGAATACATTATGGCAGGCACTTATGTTTATGGAAAATATGCTGATGATAACATCAAATCAAGCGTAAAGGGTGTTTTTATAAGAGAAGATCAGGTGAGCCGCTCAGTTGTAAGAGATAATTCGATAAAAGATAGCTTAAATAGAGAAAATTTTGGCAAGGATAATATTGCTAATTTATGGAAAATGTATATTACAAAAATATGATATATTATTTTTGTAATTAAATAAGCAAGATTTTCAATAAGGATATTTTTATGGTCAGTTTTTATGAAAGTGATAAAAAAGGTAAATCAGGGGTATATGAAATATATGTCAAAGACCACTTTTCAGCAGCTCATGCTTTAAATGGTTATAATGGGAACTGTTCCAAAATACATGGTCATAACTGGATTATAGAGACCTTTGTGCAGTGCCGTCAACTCAATGATATCGGGATTGGGATTGACTTTAGAGATGTTAAAGAGTGTGTTAAAAAAATTTTAAAATCAGTTGATCACACAAACCTAAATGATCTTGATCCATTTAAAATAGTCAATCCAACATCAGAAAATATTGCTAAATTTCTCTATAAAGAGCTTAGTTCTCATCTTAATAGCCAATACATAAAAGTTTCTAAAGTCAAAGTTTGTGAGACACCGGGTTGTGGTTCAACTTATTGGGAAGAGTAAATAGTTTTGTAAGGAAATCAATAGATATGGTTACAAAAGAGCAAGATAAAAGAGATACTTCTCTTAAACCAAACAGAGAAAATATTGACAGTAACAAAAGAAAAAGGGAAGAAGAGCCTTATAAAGGCTTTGAACTTGGACCAATAAGACCTCCAAGCGAAGCATCAAGCCTTTTAATCCGTGTAACAAGAAATTGCCCATGGAATCATTGCCGTTTTTGTGGAATTTATAGAAGAAAAAAATTTTCACTTCGTCCTCTATCCCATGTATTAAAAGATATAGAGACTGTAAGCAAATATATAAATGAGATCAAAAATAACCATATACACCCCAAGAGCCTTGATGATAGAGAGCAGACAGCATTTTACTCAGCACTAAACTGGTTTAGAAATGGTATGAAATCTATCTTTTTGCAAGACTCTAACTCTCTAATTATAAAGCCAGATGACCTTGTTGAGATTCTTCTTTACATAAGACAATTATTTCCAGAGGTTGAACGGATAACATCTTATGCCCGTTCTCACACAATTGCCCGCATAAAAGATAATGATCTTGAAAGAATAGCAAAAGCTGGATTAAATAGAATCCATATTGGAATGGAGTCAGCATCTGATAAGGTTTTAACTCTTATGAAAAAAGGGGTTGATAAGGCAACTCATATCCGTGCTGGACAAAAGGTAAAACATGCTGGTATTGAACTTTCAGAATACTATATGCCGGGTCTTGGTGGAAGAGAGTTATCAAGAGAACATGCTTTGGAAAGTGCTGATGCTCTTAATCAGATAAATGCAGATTTTGTAAGATTAAGAACCCTTGCAATAACACCTGCTGGTGATCTTTTCAACGATTGGAGTGCTGGTGTTTTCAAAAAGTTAGGAGATAAAGAGACAGCACAAGAGACCTTACTTTTTCTTGAGAACCTTGAAGGTATAACGACAACGATAAAAAGCGACCATATTTTAAATCTTTTTGAGGAGATTGATGGCAAGTTACCAGAAGACAAACTAAAGATGACCAATGTTATACGTAAATTTCTAAATATGAGTCCAAAGGAGCAGATGCTTTATCAGGTAGGAAGACGGACAGGTCTATTCTCTCGCTTGGACGATATGAATGATTTTGGCAGAAGGTCAATAGCAGATCGTCATTGTCTTGATTTTAATGTTACGCCTGAAAATGTGGATATTGTAATTGACGAGATTATGAAGAGGTTTGTTTAGAACAAATAAAAAATTGAGAATAGTTAAACATTTGGGTGGAAATCCCAAAATTTGAATTGATAGGAGAAAAACCTTAGATTTTATGGATAAAATTATCGTAACAGTAATTGGAAAAGATAGACCGGGAATTATCGCCTCTGTTTCAAAGAGTCTCTATCTTATGGAGTGCAATCTTCAGAATGTGAACCAGATGGTTCTACAAAATCAATTTGCAGGATTTTTTGTTGTTGAGCATCCAACTTGCCTTACACTTGAGGCTATACTTAGTAAACTTGAAGATGATCTTAACGGTCAAAATCTTAAAATCCATGCTGATATGTTAGACACAAAGGTAAACGGCTCTAATAATTTTGATAAAGGTAGTATCAGCTCAAAAGATGGAGCAAGCGAAGAGATATTTTTTATAACAACAATAGGTCCTGACCAAAAAGGTCTTGTAGCGAGATTTACTGAAATCATTGCATCTTATAATGTTAATGTTGTTAATCTTACTGCAATATTTAAAGGGGGAGACGACCCCACAGCCAATATTATGTCTTATCAAGTAGCTATAAATCCTGATACGGATCAAGCAGGACTTTTTAAAAGTATCAGAAATAAGGCAAAAGAGCTTGGGCTTGATATAAGTATTCAGCATAAAAACATATTTGAGACTATTAACAAAATATAACAGATTTACGGCAAGATGCTTTTGAGTTGTATTTTGTATCCCATTCTATCTGTTCACAGGAGATTCAAATAATATATGACAAAGATGTTCATTACCGATCTTGATGGAACACTCTTTAATGATGAGAAAAGAATAAATCCTCTTGATCTTCAATCTCTTAAACGATTAGGGGATATGGGTATAATTAGGGTCTTTGCAACTGGACGATCTCTTTATTCATTTCAGCAGGCTGTTGAAAAAAATGGGTTTTACAATTTTTGTGAAGATATGCCTGTTGATTATCTTATCTGCTCTACTGGAGCTTGTATAATCAAGTGTAATGCAGATAATGGTTCTAATAATTGCAAAATTATTAAAAAACACTCATTAACGTCAGAAGATGTAAGCCGTATAGCAACCTATTTTGATACGCTTAAATTAGATTACATGATTCACAGACCAGTCCCAGATTCTCATTACTGCCTCTACAAACAGCAGAGTCAAAGTTTAAGTTTAGATTTCAAACTTAGAATTGAGATATACAAAGATTTTATAAAGCCAATTAACTATTTGGGTGCGGTAAGAGATTTTGGTGAGTCAACCGAGGTTCTTACCATTGTTCCTTATGAAGATGGACATAAAACAGCAGATATGATAGAGCTGGCACTCTCTGAATTTAGCGTTGTCAGGGCAACCTCTCCACTAAATGAGCAATTTTTATGGATTGAGATTTTTAATAAATCAGTATCTAAAAGTCAGGCTGTCTCATGGCTTGCAAAAGAGCTTGATGTTAAGCAGCAAGAGGTAGTAGCAGTTGGGAATGATTACAATGATTTAGATATGCTTAAATGGGCTGGTCATAGTTTTGTAGTTAGAAACGCACCCCAAATGCTAAAAGATAAATTTACAAGTAGAGATAAATTAATGGAAGTTGCCTCAAACAACGATTGCGGTGTTTCAGAAGCGATTAATAGCTTAGGAATAAAAATTTAATAATGCCCGTGAAATTAAATCCAGCAAGGTGATAAGTTGTAGGGTTCAAGCATGCTTAAACCCTACAAGAAAAAAAGCTCAATTCATGCCAATTTAGAGTATAGTAGATTTAAAATCTTAATATAGGAAAAATAAAAATGTTTAATTCTCAAGAGATCATCTCAACAATAGAGATGGTTAAAAATGAACATCTTGATGTTAGAGCAGTAACACTTGGAATCAACCTATTTGACTGCATAAGCCATGATCTTAATGTGTTTAAGAAGAATGTGAGAAACAAAATAGTTAAAAAAGCCTCAAATCTTGTCTCTATTTGTGATGCTGTAGGTGAGAAATATGGGATTGCAGTTGTAAATAAACGCATATCTATAAGCCCGATTGCTTTGGTAGCCGCACCTTTTTCCGCTTCTGAAATGGTTGAGATTGCCCACACTCTTAACGATGTTGCAAGAGAGGTTAATATCGACTTTTTAGGTGGATTTTCTGCCCTTGTTGAAAAGGGAATCGCTGTTGGAGATAGTTCCTTGATTGAGGCTTTACCAGAAGCTCTTGCACAAACTCAGAGGCTTTGTGCATCTGTTAATGTTGCAACTACTCGTTCTGGAATTAATATGGACGCTGTTCTTCAGATGGCTCGTGCAATTAAAAAAGCATCTGAGCTATCAAAAGCAGATGATGGACTTGCCTGTGCAAAGCTGTGTGTTTTTGCAAATATTCCACAAGATATGCCATTTATGGCTGGAGCTTACCTTGGAGTAGGTGAAGCTGATGCTGTTATTAATGTTGGTGTAAGCGGTCCTGGAGTTGTAAAAAAAGCAATTGAGAGGGCAGTTGAACAATCACCAAATATTGACCTTGGTAAGATTGCTGAGATCATAAAGAATACAGCTTGTAAGGTTACAAGAGTAGGTGAGTTAATCGGAAGAGAGGTTGCTGAAAACTTAAATATTCGATTTGGAGTTGTTGATCTATCTCTTGCCCCAACACCTACTGTTGGAGATAGCATTGGTGAGATTTTTCAAACTTTAGGGCTTACAAGCATTGGAGTTCCGGGTTCTACAGCAGCTTTGGCAATGTTAAATGATGCTGTTAAAAAAGGTGGTGCTTTTGCAAGCTCTCATGTTGGTGGATTAAGTGGTGCTTTTATCCCTGTTAGTGAAGACCTAAATATTGCAGAAGCTGCGGCAAACGGTTATCTCTCAATTGAAAAACTCGAAGCTATGACCTGTGTCTGTTCTGTTGGGCTTGATATGGTTCCAGTTCCAGGAGATATTTCAGAAGAGACATTAGCAGGAATTATTGCTGATGAGATGGCAATTGGAATGATAAATAATAAAACAACTGCAACAAGAATTATACCAGTTCCGGGCAAGAAAGCAGGTGATAAGGTGAGTTTTGGGGGGCTTCTTGGTGAGGCAACAATTATGAATGTTCCTCATGCCACAAACAGAGATGTTTTTGTAACTCGTGGTGGAAGAATCCCAGCACCGATTCATAGTCTTAAAAATTAGGATAATGTATGCAAACAACAATAACAGAAACAGAAGAGATAGATAAAAGCTGCTCATTAAAAAATGAGGGCAAAATTAATATGAACATTATTTTTGCCCTCACCCTTGTTCACTTTACAGGAGATTTTTACAGCTCATTCTCAAGCCCTCTTATGCCAGTATTTGTTGATAAACTTTCACTCTCACTTGCACAGGTTGGTATAATAACAGGTCTTGTTCGTATTCTATCATTTGTCATTCAGCCATGTGTGGGCTATCTTGCTGACCGTTATCAAACTCGATCTTTTATCTTTTTTGGTCTTTTTTTCACAATTATTTTTATTCCTTTATCTGGTATTGCATCTAACTACTATATTTTAATGTTGCTTCTTGCTATTGGTTCTGTTGGATCGTCTATGTTTCACCCATCAGTAACAGGCATGGTTCCGCTTTACAGCGGCTCTAAAAAAGCCTTTTCTCTCTCTATATTCAACACTGGCGGAACTTTAGCATTTGGAGTTGGACCTATTTTTATATCTTGGTATGTTGCCTCGTTTGGTCTTGAAAAAATGCCTTTTACAATGGCAATTGGATTTATCTCTTTTTTTATATGTCTTGCCTATATTCCAATGCCTGTAAGCGAAGGGTTTAAAAATACAGGTTTTATAGGCTCATTAAAAGAGAGCATTGGCGAAGTCTGGAGACCTATTGCCTTAATCTGGTTAGTTATGGTGTTAAGGTCTGTTATTGCCCAATCATACATGACCTTTATGCCTGTCTATCTATCCAAAAAAGGTCATGATCTTGTCTCTGTGGGAATTATTGTTGCACTTTTCATCATTGCTGGAACTATTAGTGGACTCTGGGCTGGCTATTCTTCAGACAGATTGGGATACAAAAAAATATTTGCTACAACAAATATTTTGATGATCCCAGCAACGCTTATCTATCTTTGGTTACCCGGAAAATGGGTCTATTGCGGGGCTTTTATTGCGGGATTTTTTATTTTAGCATCTTTGCCTCTCGGGGTTGCAATGGCTCAAACACTTGCACCAAAAGGGAGATCAATGGTCTCAAGCCTTATGATGGGGCTTGCTTATGGTCTTGGTGGTGTTGCTTCACCACTTGTAGGTAAACTTGCTGATATTTACTCAATAGAGACTGTTCTGTTCTATCTTGCTTTTTTACCAATACTAAGCATTGTTATTATTGCAAAGTTTCCTGATGTTAGAGTTTCTGACAGCTATTAACTATTTATAATTATCACGGTTATAAATTTAGTTTTTATTCAATCTTTCGCCGATGGTTAAAACCATCGGCAAGCTAAACACAGCCCTCTTAAGAAGACTTGAACAATTCGCCCTGAGCTTAATTCTAAATTTTAAGGCTTAACAATAAGCCTTTGTCCAGGTTTTATTACACTTTTTTTGTTAAGATTATTAACTCTTAAAAGTGTCTCAAAAGAGATTTCATACCTTTGTGCAATGCCAGTAAGGCTATCTCCAGCTCTCACAACATGAAAGGTTTTTTTATCCCTATTTGAAATAGAAACTCCTTTTTGAAGCCCAACCGCAGAGTTAGGTTGCTGAATATAATCTCTTTGCTCAATAGCTCCTTGTTGAGTTGACCCTGTCTGATATTTATTAGTTACCCCACCATATCTTGAAAGCTCTTTTGAAAACTGTTGATAAAATATTCTATCCATGCCGGGTGGAATCAAGATAGAGTATCTTCCAGCATCAAGGTGATACCCTTTTATGTCAGGATTTAAATCTTTAATCTCTTTAAAGTAGCTGTTAGCTGCCCGTGCAATAAGTGTAATAGGAACTCTTATTGGGCAATCTACAGTAACTTTGGCAAAATCAAGAACAGGATAGTAATCTTCACGAGAGAAATTAAAACCATATTTTGCAGGATTTTCCATTATCTCACGTGCCACAATGACCCTTAAAACATACCTTTGAGTCTCTTGTGGAAGATAGAGTTTGTAATAGTCATAAACCTCTTGTAGAGCCATCTCTCTTGCAAGACCATTTTCACCCATATTGTATGCTGCTAAAGCAAGGGTCCAGGAGTTAAAACGTGAGTATAGTTTCCTAAAATAATCACATGCTGCCCTTGTAGATTGAATCAAATTTTTTCTTGCATCAATATTATCGTCAACTCTCAATCCATACTCTTGACCTGTTGCTGGCATAAACTGCCATGTTCCCATAGCCCCTTTATTTGAGCCAGCTTGTGATCTTAAACTGCTCTCAATTACCGCGACATATTTTAAATCCAGTGGCATTCCATATTCTTTAAGAATTCTATCTATATGCGGGAAATATTGAGATGCCCGTTTTATCCACAAGATAACTTGTGCCCTGTCCCAGAGAATAAGAAGCATCTCTCTCTCAAGTCGCTCTCTTACATCTTGAATTTCAATTGGTATTTTACTACCACAAAAATCTAAAGAGCCTGAATAGTTGGCACTTTTGACCAAAGAAGGGATTATCTCACGGTCTATACCCATAGCGTCTATTGTATGAGAAGAGTTTAAACGTGATTCACTATTAGATTGTTTAATTGTGCTTGTTGTAAATTGTGATTCATTATCTGCAAGAGCAGAGCCTTTAACAGACCACGATTGATTTTCCGCAAGTGTTGGGATTGATAGAATAAGCAGTGTTAAACTTAAATTTATTAGAAATTTCATATAAAAATATCCTTAATTTTCAATATCAAGAGCAATTGCCTAACGCTTTACCTAAGAGCCTGTTTAAAAACTCTATGTAACATGCAAAATGAATTAGAAAAAGGTTTTTCATACCACCTTTCACCCCTTTGTAAGAAAATTTGATTTTGGCTTCATTTGCAAGCCTCAAAAAATAAAGCATATAAACAAAATATTTCAAGTTATCATAAAATCCCAATAGGCATTGAAGGAACTCGTTGCCCACCAAGTAGATATCCCCCATCAAGCCTCAAGATGCTTCCTGTCATATAAGGGGCATCTTTGATTATAAACAGCACTGCCTTAACAATATCATCAAGATTGCCAGTTCTCCCAATAAGTGTATGGTCAATTATTGCCTTTTTTTCTGACTCTGTTAAGACAGTTTCCCAACCGCGAGTTCCTTGAGCATGGCGAGTTTCAAATATTCCAAGCATTATCTCATTTACACGAATAGATGGCGCACCAATCTTTGCCCATGTTTCAGTAAGCAGAGATACCCCTCTTACAGCAGCAGAATAGCCATCATTAAAAATTGGAGCAACAGCTCCTGATCTTCCAACAACAGCAGCAATTGAAGAGAAATTTATCACTACAGCATCATCTGATTTTTTAAGCAAAGGCAGCATCTCATTAAATACCCACCTCTTAGCCTTGAGGGTTGTCGCCATTTCAAGGTCCCACTGCTCTTCAATATATTCACCATGAACAGCAGGCCAGCCGCCTCGCTCAATATTGTTTATCAAAATATCAATTTTTCCAAAACGCTCTTCAATCTCTATTTTAAGTTGCTTTATTTGATCTATTTCAAGTAAATTTACATCATAAATTTTGTATTCAAATTGGGAAATTCTCTTGCATTGTGAATCAGTTGGCTCACCTAATTTTGAAATACTTTCTAATTTAGCAAAATCTTCTTCCATACTCTTGAAGCTATCTGTCCAATCATATCGTGTTAAAGCAAGATTTACTCCTTGTTTTGCAAGAGCAATACCTATAGCCTTGCCAACTCCTTTTACTGCACCAAGCACAAGAGCTGTTTTACCTTTTAATTCCATATTGTTATCTCGATTCCAAAAAGCATATTTTTAATCCATGCAAGCCCAAGCTCAAGAAGAAGAAGGTCATTGGTCGCAATCTCTTCAAGAAAATGTGGAGGCATACTAAATCTACTTAGCAACCCATCTCTAAAAATTTTAACTCTGAATGTATCTAAATCATAACATGCAAGATAAAATCTATCTCCATCTGCACCATCAAGTTTTCCCTGAATAATTCGATTTTTCAAACTTATTATCTCTACCATTTTATCATTCATCTGATTATGAACTTCAACATCTTGGCTCTCTAACCATTCACGCACAGTTAATGTTTGTTTAAGATGAGTTTGCACGCCACCTTCACCCTCTTCTTGATAAATCTCTTTAGATTCGCCTTTATGTGAATATTGAGATTCTGGTTGATTATTTTTTTGGTTAATATTTCTATGAATATATCCATTCTTATGAGCAAACCCACAGCAATGAGGCTCTTCAATCAAGGCAAAATGCTCACTTAGTTCTCCTGTTTGCCGAGAGCGGACAACAGCTCTTGCAATAGGATACATTCTACAAGATGCTGGTCTATCTTTATATACAGAACAGCCAGATTCTCTTACAAATGGACATGCTAATCCTGACGCTGGGTCTGGTTTAAAGGTAACTACGGGAAGACCTGATTCTGGTCCATTGTGGCGTGATGTATATTTTTTTAAAAATTCATCAGATTTTATGCCAAGATTGTTTTTAAGACGTAAGATGTCATAAGGTGTTAAAAATTGATTTAAGTCCCTACAACACTCATTAAAACAGGAGACATCAGGCGAACATTCAAATGGAAGTGGCTCATCAACTCCTATAGGGATCATCTCTTCGGTCATGGTTAAAATTATCCTTCTTAAATAT
The DNA here is from genome assembly GCA_015232455.1 of Desulfamplus sp. Classification (GTDB taxonomy): domain Bacteria; phylum Desulfobacterota; class Desulfobacteria; order Desulfobacterales; family Desulfobacteraceae; genus Desulfamplus. Next base: position 37,562 of record JADFZQ010000020.1, read on the forward strand.
CAATTTGTTTAAATATGTTATATATAAATATGTTATAATAGTAATCTCTTTGCAAAGAGCATGAACAATAGTTTTATTAAAAAATCAAGGACTATTTATCGTTTGGATATTTTAGTAAATTGTTCAAAAACTTTCTGCTTGAGAAAATAGGTTTGCGAAATTATAAGGGTGTTTATTGATGTACAGGTGTTTAACAATTTATCTAATGAGGGCTAAAAATAGGTCTTGCTTTTGTAATGTAGAAGTCTAAAAATAGCCTTTATAGATTTATCATAATGTTTAATGACATAAGGAAAATAGTTTTTATGATTCAGGTAGTTAAAATTGAAGATGCGATTGGTTATCCGTTGGCACATGATATTACAGAGGTGAGAGTTGGAGAGTTCAAAGGTGCGGCATTTCTTAAAGGACACACCATTACATGCCGTGATCTTGAGATTTTAAGAAGGCTTGGAAAAGATCACTTATATGTCATTAAACCCGAACAGAACGAAATACATGAAGATGATGCAGCAAGGCTAATTGCCAATGCTCTTTGTGGTGATGGAGTGTTTTGGGATAAAGAGCCTTGTGAAGGTAAAATTGTCCTTAAAGCTAAGAGAGACGGCTTACTTATAATTGATGTAGAGGCTTTGACACGATTTAATGAGATAGGTGAAGTGATGTGTGCAACTCGTCATACAAATACAGTGGTAAAACAAGATGATCAGGTAGCAGCCACGCGAGCCATTCCTCTTTTGATTGATAGCTCTACCCTAAATAGGGCTATTACAATAGCAAACGATTCTAAATCTGGTGTTATTCAAGTAAAGCCAATGATGTCAGCCCGTGTAGGTGTTATGATTACTGGAAGCGAGGTCTATTATGGTCGTATTGAGGATAAATTTGAACCAATCATAAGACAAAAAGTAACTTCTATGGGTGGTGAAGTTTTAGATGTTATTATTCTTCCCGATGACGATACTATGATAGCACAAGCTGCTCTAAAATTATTGGAAAAAGGGGCAAATCTCTTGCTTACCACAGGTGGAATGTCAGTTGATCCTGATGACCGAACTCGTTTTGCTTTGCAGCGTGCAGGAGCAAAAGATATGGTTTATGGCACACCTGTGTTACCCGGCTCAATGTTTATGATAGCATACATTAACAATATCCCTATTCTTGGGATTCCAGCTTGTGCTCTTTTTGCACCTGTAACAATGTTTGATCTGATCTATCCAAGGGTGTTAGCTGGAGATAAAATTACAAGAAAAGAGATTGCTGCTACTGGGCATGGTGGGCTTTGTCTTGGATGTAAAAGCTGCACATTTCCAAAATGTTCATTTGGCAAATAGTAATACCCTGAAATTTTTATAGCCGTGCGATTTATCGCTCGGCTATAAAAATTGTGATAAAACATTTTCAAAATTAGAATTGCGGGCGATAAATAAAATTAAACCCTCAAATTAAGACAGTGTAGAGTATCGAGCTTAAAGACCACCTAAAGCCCCACGAACAGCAATAGCAAGATCAACAAGCGATACTGGTTTCATCAAGTAGCCTTTTATACCCATATCTGCCGCATCTTCTGGAGATAGCTTATCACTATACCCTGTTAATATAAGTATAGGAATTTTAGGCTCTATACTCATGGCTTTACGAGCTACTTCATCACCTGCCATCTCTGGCATGGTCATATCTGTTAAAAGGAGATCGAAATACTTGTGATTCTGCTTCATAAAATCAAGAGCAGCTTTTGGATCATTGTATGAGACTACTTTGTAACCAAGTCTGTGCAACATAGTTTCAAGAAGTTTTGTAATCGCTATTTGATCATCTATTACTAATATTGTTTCATTTCCTACAGGAAGCTCTCTTTTTGTTAGGCACTTCTGTTCATCTGCAGAAGATAGATAAGATGGAAAAAAGATTCTAAACTCGCTACCTTTGTTTGGCTCACTTTTTACAGTTATAACTCCTTTATGGCTGCTAACAATACCATGCACAAGAGAGAGTCCAAGCCCACCACTTTTAAACTTTGGTCTTGTTGAAAAATATGGATCAAATATCCTTGATAGGTGTTCTGTTTCAATGCCATGTCCAGTATCTTTTACACTCAGACAGACATATCTGCCATTTACAGATGCCCCTGTATATAGACAATTCTCTTTAAAATAGTCCTCTGTCAACGTAATGGTAAGCGTTCCTCCAACCATATCCATTGATTCAATAGCATTTGTGATAAGATTCATAATAACTATGTGCATCTTCTCAGCATCTGCCATTATCATATTGCATGTGTTATCAATATTATCGACAAGTTTTATATTTGTAGGAAGAGCAGAGCGTAAAGAGACTATAATCTGCATTAAAATCATATTAAGGTAGAGAGGTCCTAATGCTGTTGATGTATCTTTACTAAATGCAAGAATCTGTTTTACTAAAGTTTTTGCCCTGATAGTATTGGTAATAATGCTATCAACCATATCAACCATCTCATCTCGTTTTGCCAGATCGCCAATAGTCTGAGTTTGTGAAAGCTCATCTTTGATCATCTCACCAAAACCAAGTATAGGGAAGAGTATATTATTAAAATCATGGGCAATACCAGCAGAAAGAGTGCCAATTGCCTCCATTTTACGTGCATGAAGAAGTAAATTTTTAAGTGCCTCTTTTTCCTCTTCTGCCTGTTTAAGAAGTGTAATATCGCTTAAGCTAATAAGTAACACTTCTTCTTGGCTCTCTTCAATTTTATTATCAATTTTACTATCTATTTTTTTATTATCTATGTTGCTCTCTTCTTCTTTCCCTTTCTTTGCAAAGCCAGAAAGGTGTTTTCTTATCCCCTCAAGCCTTACAACTATTGAATTGTGTCTGCTATCATTTAAAGTAAGCTCAAAGAATTTTTCCAACGGATTTCTAAAATATGATTTAAATCTTGATAAAAAATCCGATACATCTTTCTGTGCAATGAAATTTTGAAAAGGCTTTTGATAAATTTGAGTAAGCTCACTCTTTACCATATCTGCAAATGTTTGGTTTGCATTAATTATGATGGCACTGCTGTTTAAAATGAGGTATCCCACAGGAGAGGAGTTGAAAAGCTCAACATAATCTTTTCTAACATTTTCTGCATCTCGGAAAGCCCGCATAAGTTCATCATTTTGCATCTCAAGCTCTATTTTATATGTCTCAAGATCAGACCACATTCTACGAAGCTCGCTTTCAAGCTCATTTTTTATATGATCTGGTGAACATTCAGAATAGTTAGAGAATCTTGTAAAAATATCCTCAATTCGTTTTTGAGCCATGCTCCATTCAAGAGCTTTTTTATTTGATATTGAAATGATATTTTGAATGTCATATTTGTTTGTCATGGCTTTGTCTTATTCCTTTTACTCCTGTTAATTAGAGTTCTTCCCCTTAATGGCTACATAAAAGCTTACACAGAGTGGATAGCCGGCAATAGAACTTATGTGCTTAAATAGTTTGCCATCTTCATTCAGCTGTGTAGACGACCCCTTGCTCAAGTCTATTTGTACTCGGACGAGCATTTCGAAATGAGACGGGCATCGAATCACATTTAGTGAAATCTCCGCATACATTTAACTGAAAATGAAGATGCGGTGTTGGAGTTTCCCCGGAATTTCCGCTCAATGCAATTGTTTCACCTTGCTTAACAACTTGACCTACTCTGACTTTAGAGCCTTTATTCGTTATGTGGGCATAAAGCGAGTATGTGCCATCTTCATGCAGAATAACAATAGCATTCCCTTGATTCTTACCATGATCATTATCTGTAAAGTTGTCTCTTACAAAGACAACAGTACCAGCACGAACTGCAATGATCGTTGTACCTATGGGCATTCCAAAATCATAAGCAAATCTCAAATTTCCATAATGAGTCCATGGATATTCTTCCGGTGAGCAGTTCCCTTGTATGACAGGATAGGCATCGCCAGTTACATAGGGCAGTATATATTGCGAACTCTGGAAATTCGGATAGTTTGAACACAGTTTATTTTGATCAATATTACGTATGCCGCTACACCCTATGAGTGGGGATATATTACAAACAGTAATATAGATGAGCATAATGTATGAAAGGTTTAGACTTCTTCTATAATTTTTAAGGATCACGCTATCTCCTTTATTTATAATTTAGGACAATAAGAGTGTGTTACGTTTTTTTGTTTAACATTATCTTCCAAGATATTTTCAAAGTAGGGAACAACGATCGTTGTTCCCTACTCAATTTATTCAATCTCTGGTGTTATTAAATTCCCATTCCTTAAAAACATTGCTGAATTAATTGAAAATACACCATATTTTACATACTTTCAATTAATTCTCTTTGCAGAACAACTCTATTGATGATTTGGAGATGCTATATTAGAGTTTTTGATTAGCTTCATATTTTTCTTGATCTCAACAAGCTCTGAAATATCATCAAACGTAGCATAAACTTGATAAGGTCTATCTTCCTCTTCTCTATAAAGAGGAATTGCCGATACATTAAGCCATTTTGTCGTATCTTCAAGAGGATTATAGACACCTAATATCACATTGTTTACCCTCTTACCAGTTGCTAAAGCAATCATAGATGGGTGTTCTTCTCCTGAAATAGGAGTTCCATCTTCTCTAATTGTCTGCCATCTTGGATCAATTGATGTCCTTTCACGCAATTTATCAAAAGTTAAACCTAAGAGCTTCTCAGCAGAAGGATTAGCAGATATTATTCTTCCATCACTATCTTGATAAACAACTCCTGGTGTCATTGTTTCAAACAAAGTACGGTACATCTCTTCACTCTCTTTTAGAGCAGATTTGGCTTTTTTGACAGGGTTTATATCAACAAAACTTAAAATAGCACCAGCATAATGGTTAGGTCCTGTCTGATATGGAATAATTCTCATTAAATAGTGATTACCATCTCTTGTTACAACCTCTTTTTCAATCTTTATGTTGCTTTTTATGACTCTCTCAACAAGCATCATCGGCTCTTCATCTTTTAAATTGTGAGTAAGGTGGGATAACGGTCTTCCAATATCAGAGTCTAAAATTCTAAATATCCTTGTAATATGAGACGAAAATCGTCTTATTTCAAAATTTTCATCAAGGATAAGTTCACCTATGTGGCTGCTTGAAAGCAGATTGTTCACATCATTATTGAGCTGGGTAAGCTCTATAATTTTGTTTTGATACTCAACATTTACAGTATGAAGCTCTTCGTTTGTAGATTGAAGTTCTTGATTTGTAGATTGAAGCTCCTCATTGCTTGCAAGAAGCTCCTCGTTTGTAGCTTGTAACTCTTCATTTGAGGTCTCAAGCTCTTCAACTGTCGCTTGGAGACTTTCACGGGTAAATTGCAGCTCCTGCTTAAGGTCATTTATGTGCTGTAGAGTTTGCTCGCTAAGATCATAGGATAAGCTCTCTCCTTGTTTTTCAGAAATTACCTCTGTTCTCATTTTCTCAACAAATACAACAACAAGAGATTCAGAGATATTTTTTGCAAACATGGGTTTTATGATAAGTGTAACCATTTGTCTTAAAGATTGTAAGTTTGGCAGCTCTACATCTCCTTTATCAGACACAGAGAGTTCAGCACCTAAACGCCCCTGATTTCCAACTGCAATATTGCTATAACGCAGCTCTTTTCCAGTTCTAAATACTTTTTGAATTCCAGTAAAAATTGGAATTGAAAGCTCTTCTGCTGCCATTTTTGAGATGTCATTTAAAACCGCCCCTTGAGGCACTTTGAACAACCCGTCAGTTTTTCCAAGAACGTGCACAACTTCCATGTGTTCATTAACAATCAAGGCAAGTGGAACATATTCCTTAGAGAGTAAAGCTAAAAAACTCTCCATAATTCGTTCTGTTTCAAGAAGCCTTGTAGCAGAAGGTAAAGCACCATAAGGTGATATGTATGTGCTTTGCCTGTGTCTATAGGTTCTTGTCAGGGGATTATCTGTTGTAAGTGTATGAGCGACTTTACTAAATGGTCGTCTTGACTGGTAAATTCTAAATCTGCTATCAAGTGGAGTAAAGTAGTCAGACATCTCTCCTGTTGTTTCGCTGCTTCCAAGAAGTAGAATTCCATTTGGATTTAAAGAGAAGCTAAAAAACTCTAAAACCTTTTTTTGAAGTATCGGTTGAAAGTAGATAAGCAGGTTTCTGCAACTAATAAGATCAATTTTTGTAAAAGGAGGGTCTTTTATAAGGTTGTGCTGTGCAAATACAACCATCTCTCTGATGCTTCGAGATATTTGAAAGGTGTCATCTTTTTTGAAAAAATACTTTGAGAGATATTTGGGGTGAATATCTGCTGCAATGCTCTCGTGGTAAGTTCCAGCTTGAGCAAATAAGATAGCATTACGGTCAATGTCTGTAACAAAAATTTTAATATCGTGGGATACTTTAAGCGTCTCCATGCACTCTCTAATTAAAATAGCAAGGCTGTATGCCTCTTCACCAGTTGAGCCACCAGCTACCCAAACACGGAATTCGCGGTTTTTATGATCTTCAAGAAGATGTGGTAACCAACTATTACCAAGTGCTTCAAAAATATGAGGATCTCTAAAAAAATTGGTTACACCAATTAATAGTTCTCGATAAAGTGTATCTACTTCACCGGAGTGGGTAGTTAAATATTTGACATAATCGCTTAAATTCTCCATCTGGTTGACCATCATTCGGCGTTCAACCCTGCGCATCACAGTTGCTGGCTTGTAGTAGGTAAAGTCAATTTTGCACTTTTCACGTATTAGGGCGAAAATTTTGGTAATGCCGTTATCTTCGCTTATTAACTTATCACTTCTTGTTATGTCAGCCATGTAAGGGTGTTTGATAAATGCAAGAAGCTGTATTGGCATCTCTTCTGGTGGAAGGACAAAATCACTCAAGCCAGTTGAGATAGCAGCTCTTGGCATTCCATCAAACTTTGCTGTCTCTTCGCTTTGAACCATGACCATGCCGCCACACTCTTTTATTGCCCTGACACCACGCATTCCATCGCTTCCTGTACCTGATAGAATTATTCCAACAGCTTTTTCAGCTTGATCTTCTGCAAGTGATCTAAAAAAAATATCAATTGGCAGATTAAGCCCGCGTGAGTGATCTTGCTCGCTTAATATCAACTTTCCGTGAAAGATGGTGAGATTTTTTTTAGGTGGGATTAAGTAGATACAGCCAGCATTAACAGTTAAACCATCTTCAGCACGAAACACCTCCATTGGAGTTCGTTTAGAGAGGATTTCCACCATAAGGCTCTTATAATCAGGTGATAGATGCTGAATCACAATAAATGCTAATGTTGATTGTGCGGGCATATTCATAAAAAACTTCTCAAGTGCTTCAAGTCCACCTGCTGACGCACCTATAGCCACATAATGGGTAGGAAGATTTTGAGTGGCTGTTATCTCGTTTTTTTTCTGTTCGCTGTTTTTAACCTTATCTTTAATTGTCTCTTTTATTGTAAAATTCGCGTCATTATCCATCAACTCACCCCTGTTGGCTTAAAGTGCATTTTTATCTTATAAACTCCATTTTCAAGACGTGCATCTAATGGTAGATTTGCCTTTTCAAAAACCTTTATCATTGGTTGGTTATCTGAGATAACTTCTGCTGAAAACCCTTTTATCTCATGTTCTCTTGCAACACTTATAAGAAGGTTTAGCATATAGCTACCAATACCAACTCCTTGATAAGCCTCTTCAATTAAAAATGCAATATCTCCATAACTTGTTCGCTCATCTTTTACAAACCTTGCTTCTGCAACTATCTGCTCATCTTCAGCATTGCCAGTTAGTCCAACTATTGAGAATTCCTTGCTATAGTCAACATTTACATACTCTTGCATCTTGTCGTGAGACATAGTTTTAATTGAGTAAAAAAACCTATAAAAGATAATCTCATCAGAACATCGGTAGAAAAAACGCCTCATAGACTCTTCATCTGAAGGTTTTATCGCCCTGAAGCGAACCGTAATTCCCCCTTTAAAAATCTTTTTTTCAGAAATGTGTGCAGGATAAAGATGGGCAGATATGGTGCTAAAAATCTGATTTGGGTAGATAAATTTTTTATTTCTTGCCTGTTCCATCAGATATTCTCTGTCATCAGGGTGAGCAATATCAATAAGTGATTGGGAACGTTCACGAAGAGTTTTCCATTTAAGATTGGCAACACCATATTCGGTTACAATTATATGGACAGACTCTCTCATTCTTAGCTGGTTTGGATAATCCATCAAAGCTGGTAAAATATTTGGTTCTCCCCTCATATTTCTACTTGGAAGAGCAATGATGATACAGCCATCTTGAGAGGCTTCTGCACCTTTAAAAAAGTCAATAACTTCACCCGGACCTGTAACCACAGCACCTTGTAAAGGAAAGGCTATACTGCCCAAAAGATCAACTTTTCTTGCCTCGTATAAAGCGACAAATTGTGGATTTTGTCCAATAAATTGGGGGTTGCAGACCCAGTCAATTCCCTGAAATTCAACTAATGGGTTTCGATCAAGCCACTTCATAAGAGCTTTAGAACCAATAGCATAAGATGTAAGAGATTTTCCCCTAAAAGGCGATTTTTTAGAGTTTGTTACAGCACCGCTCTTAACAAGAGTTGCAAGAGCATCTGTAAAGTATAGAGAGTGAATTCCTAAATCTTTTTTAGATATAAGATGAGGCACTAAAGAGTCAAATAAAGCTCCGTGAGAAAATGATAAACAATCTCCATCTTTTATTATTGAGGCTACATTAGAGGCTACTTTTTCCATCTGCTCGTATGCAGCGGTAGGCTCATAAGTTATTGGGGCTTTGGTTGATTTCACCAATAGATCAAAATCGTCTGTTGAGACAAAGGTATCGCCAAATGTAAAAGGCATCTCAGTATTTATCTCACCAATGACTAAAGATGCCTGTTCCATTGCCTCTTTTGCCACATCTACAGCAACGCCAAGGCTGCAATATCCAGCCTCATTTGGTGGTGTAATCTGGACAATAGCAACATCAATTGGGATTTTTCTTGATCTGATTATCTTTGGAATTTCAGATGAGTATGCAGGAATTAGATCAACAAGACCAGAAGCTATTGTATGAGATGCAACAAAGCCTGAAAAAAAAGTTTTAACACGATAATTTGGGGCATTTAGTTTTTCAGCAGAAAGCACAATATCCCCAAGAATCGTCAATTGAACAAACTCAATATCACGAAGGTTGTGAACATCAGAGTTAAGCAAAACCTTCATAATAGTTCGAGGTGATGCGGGACCTGTTCCTATAAAAACTGTCATTCCCGGTTTAATCTTAGTTAAAACTGTTTCGGGCGGGATTAGATGTTCTTCCCAATTTAATTTATTGATCTTTTTCATTTCATGTAGATCTCTATTAAAATTGCTGATTTTTATATGAGTTGTAACTATCTGGCGGAAGAGTCAAGATAACTGAAGTTCCATTACCAACTCTATCTGATTGAATAGAAAATGAACCTCCAACAAGTTTTGCCCTATAGGTCATAATTCTTATACCCATTCCTTTTGTCTCCATTGAACTATCCATTCCAACTCCGTTATCACGAATAGAGAGATTTAGGTTACTATCTTCTATATTAAGCGTAATAATAATTTTAGTTGCCCTTCCATGTCTTATAGCATTTTGAACAGCCTCTCCAACAATATGGTAGAGGTTTATTACAATCATTGGATTGTGAATATCAATTGTCTCTCTACATTCAAGTATGCAATCAACTTGATGCAAAAGTTTTATGTTTGTTGCAAGTTCTCGCAATGAAGATTCAAGACCATAATCAAAATAGGCAGGACAAAGCCCTCTTGCTAAACGTCGAGTCTTTGCAATTGCCTCTTTTATAAGTTCTATTATTTTATCAGATAACGAGCCAACATCGTAAGAGTAATCTTGCACCTTACGCTTCAATACTTTAGTTAGCCCCTCAATCCCAATAAGGTGAGGGCAAAGATCATCATGAAGATCATTTCCAATTTTTTGACGCTCTCTCTCTCCAGTCTCCATGATGCTCTTTTCAAGAAATTTCACCTCAGATATATCGCGATGTGCAACAACACTGCCTACAGGTTTTCCATATTTATCTCTATAGACAGATCCCCTTATACTCACATCAATCAGCTTGCCATATTTTGCCCGTCTTCTGGTTTCTGTAATTGAAACAGGCTCTCCTTTTAGAACCATCTCAATGGCATTCATTGTCTCTTGCCAATGCTCTTCAGGGACAAAATTATCTATTTTATAGCCAACACTCTCTTCAAATGTGTAGCCAAAGACACGGGTAAAAGCTGGGTTTAAATAAGATATTCTACCGTCCATATCATAAACAATAATTGGATCAGGAGTTGCCTCCATTACAGAGCGATATTTCTCTTCACTAAGCTCAAGAGCCTCTTGAGCAAGTTTTCTCTCATCTATTTCAGCTTGAAGAGTTTTGTTATATTTTTCGAGTTTCTCCATAAATGTATTGTAATAAAAGGCGAGTTGACCAACTTCGTCATCTGACTGCATATTGACAAGACGATCTGAGAAATCATCGTTAATCTCTTGGTTAAAGCGACTTGTAAGTTCGCGTAAAGGTTTTGTGATTGTAGAACTTAACATAAACGTAATTGGAATAAAGATAAGAAGAGATGCAAAACCCATAACAATTATGATATTGCGGATAATTTTTAAAGGATTTAGAAACTCATCAAGATAGCTTGCAGATGCAACAATCCATTCATATTCAGGAATTATATTAAATATAACAAGTTTTTTTCTAAATTTGTCATCATTAGGATTTCTCCACTCATAGATAAGTTTACCATTCTTTATCTTTAGCATCTGCTGATAAAAACTTGAAGAGAACCTTTTATCTGAAAAGACATTTATACCTTCAAGCTCTGGGTGAATAATCACGTTACCCTTCATATCCATAACATAAGAGTAACCAGTCTCTCCAAATCTTTGGCTTAAAATGCTCTCTTTAAAATCACTGATATTTACAAGTTTCTCAAATTCTGTTCGATATGAAGAGACAGTAATCAGCCAATCCCAAGGCTCAAAATAGTTGATATAGAGAGCCTTAGGCAAAGGAGCAGAATCTTCTGGGTTTTTCCAATAATATTCAATATAGCCACTCTTCATTGTGATCATCTGTTTTACAAATTGATGATCAGATATATCTAAACCCTCTAATGTCTTTTTAGGGTGTTTTAGAACTCTTCCCTTACCATCAAGAATACAGATATAGCCTGTTATTCCTATTTTTTGGCATAAAATAATATCAACCGCTCTTCTCTTTGCCTCTTCAAGTGAAATCTCCCCTTTTTTATAGAGGTTATAAAGATGTTGAGTAATATCGTAATTTTTCTCTGCAGTAGCACGGATATGGTTCTTAATTGATACAGAGACCGCTGTCTTTACACTATTTAATATTGCTTTTGTTGAGTTTTGCAACTCACTTTCAATATTTTTCTCTACAGTTGATTTAACGATAGAGTAAAGTATTAAACTTGCAAGTCCAATAATTACAATAAAAGTGGTAGAATATATAAATAATAACTTATATCTTATTCTTAAATTTTTTATAAAGCTAATTAGGCTGTAAGTTAAAAATCTAAATTTATTGTTATTGAAAATATATCTATAATAGCCTTTTCCATACATCTTTCACCTGCTCAAAAGTATCTTCAAGATTGTTGGAGTTGTTAATCAGAAAATCAGCATATTTTATCTTATCATCAATTGATATTTGAGATTTAACCATATTTTCAGCACTTTTATTATCAATATTTTCTCTTTTCATAAGTCGTTGAAGTTGAACATCATAAGAGGTATATACAACAACCAATTTATGGAAAAGAGTTTGTAGGTTCATCTCAATTAGAAGAGGAATCACGGCGATTATGATTATTTTTGAGTCTTGCTTTTTTGCGTCTTTATAATTGGCTTTTTCATTTTCATAAACAATATGTTTAATCTGTTGGTAAAAGAGTGCAAAAATTGCTGGGTGGATTAACCTTTCAAGCTCTCTTCTTTTTTCACGATCCTTAAAAACGATCTTTGAAAGTTTTTTTCTATCTAAAAAACCATTTTTATCAAGAATTTCAGAGCCAAAGTGAGCTACAATATTAGCAAGACCTTTTGTTCTGGGTTCAACTGCTTTTCTTGACAAAAGATCAAAATCGATAATTTCTACTATATGATCTCTATTTTGAGCATTTTTATTTGGGGTATTTTCTATATATTTTTTATTTAGAGTATTTTCTACATATCTTTTATTTGAAGCATTTTGCAGCTCTTGGCTATATTTTATGAACATCTCTGCTACAGTTGTTTTACCTGTTGCAATGCTACCTGTAAGACCTATGAGCAACGGTTTAAAATTACTTGCATTGAAAATATTTGAAATCTCTGATTTTATTGCATCAATATCTATAAATTCGCTATTTGTGGAGTGGTCAAAAGAGACGCTTGACATAATCTTGAATATCCTCATCAATGAAAGTGGAGTTTAATGCTACAGGCTCAATATTTGAAAAAATAGCATTGATAATTTAACATAAGTTGTCAATCTTTAAAATTTTGGTTTTAAAGATTCCGTTAAAATGGAGTTAAAAATATATGGGATACCTTGAAATATCATTGAAAATGCCAACTCATTACAACGATGAAGAGTTAAGAGAGGCTGTAAAAAAAGAGTTAGAAACAATCAAAAATAATATTTATTGTAAGCCTGAACTTGATGAAAAATTGCGATTTGAAATCTTAAATAAAAGCCTTGATGCAAGAAAAAAGAGCGATATTCACTGGGTGATTAGGGTTGGAGTTCATAATTTATCTTCAAATTCTGAAATTGAAACTTCTGAAATTGAGAACTCACAACATTTTAAAGAGCAGATTTTAAAAAAACAGCTTGAAATTCCATACAATAAAAGAAAAGAGAAAGTTATTGTTGTTGGTAGTGGTCCTGCTGGTTTTTTTGCTGCATATCTATTGCAAAAAGCTGGTTTTAATACAACCATAATTGAAAGAGGTTCTAAAGTTACTAAGCGTGAATCGTCAATAAAAGAGTTTGAAGCAACAGGAAAATTTAACTCTATTACAAACTATGCTTTTGGTGAAGGTGGTGCTGGAACTTTTTCTGACGGCAAATTAACCTCAAGAAGCAAACATATAAGCAAAGAAAAAGAATTTATCCTATCAAGTTATGTCCAAGCAGGGGCACCAGAAGAGATACTTTACATGGCTCACCCTCACCTTGGGAGCGATAATTTAAAGCAGATAGTTAAAAATCTCAGAAACTCGTTTGTAAATATGGGTGGCACTATTTTGTTTGAGACATTGGTGAAAGGTTTTAAACTTAATAGCTCTAACAATAGAGCTGTAAATAGTAGTAATAAGAAAGTTGTAGGGGTGTTTGTCAGCTCAACTACTTCTGATTCAATTGCTTCTGACTCAATTATCTCTGATAATAAAAGCAAAGTTTTTAATGATAAATTGGTTGATGAAATTGAAGCAGATCACTTTATATTTGCCTCTGGTCATTCTGCCTATGAAACATACTCTATGCTTATCTCAAATGGTGTGGAGTTTAAAGTTAAACCATTTGCAATAGGGTGCAGAATTGAACACCCTCAAGAGCTTATAAATCTTGCTCAATGGGGTAAAAAATCGTTGGCTGGGGTTAAAGCTGCTGAATATAGACTTACATCAAGAGGCAATGGCTATTTGCCTGTATATACCTTTTGCATGTGTCCAGGTGGTGTTATCGTTCCATCAACTGCTTATGAAAATGCAAACATTGTTAATGGCATGAGCCGTTACCAAAGAGATGATAAATTTGCAAATGCTGCTTGTATTGCTGGTGTCAATCTAAATAAATTACTATCAAGAGATGTTGATGCACAAGATGCTTTAGATTGGTTGGAGAATCTTGAAAATGAGTTTTATAGATATTCTGCTGGATATGCAGCACCATTTTGCTCAATAAATAATTTTATTGATAAAAAAATTAAAACAAAACCACATAATATTGCTAACAATGTAGTAGAATCAAGTTATCCATTGGGATTAAAAATTGCACCTTTATGGGAACTTTTGCCTTTTCAGGTAAGTTCTGCAATTGCAGAGGGGTTAAAAGATTTTAGTCGCAAAATAAAAGGATTTGAAACTGGCTTAATAATGGGGCTTGAGAGCAAAACATCTTCTCCTATTTCCGTAGTTAGAGAAAAAGATTGTTGTTGCAAAGGATTTGAAAATCTTTATATGGTAGGAGAGGGAAGTGGTCATGCAGGAGGCATTATTTCAAGTGGTGCAGATGGTATTAAAGCTGCATTATCAATTATAGAGAAATATGAAATATAGCTAAATATGAAAATTGATAATTCTACATTGTTCAATGTTATAGATTAAGTTTGCTATACTCTAAGCTGGACTCTCTTTTAAAGCAAGGCAATTGCACGAAATTTTAAACCTAATAAATTCAATAAGTTGAAGGAAACTCAATGGTGTGTTTTACCCTTTCTAAAAATTCCAATTTTTTTAAACTTTTGAATTTGTTGGAAATCAAAAATCATGCCAAAATTTCATGCAATCGCTCTGTCTTTTAAAATATAAATAATAATATGGTTATGCTATGTATGTAATGGAACGAAGCACTAAGATATTCATAACAGTAGTTAGTTTAGGAATTTTTGTTTTGGTTGCATTTGGATATATCCTTTATGCAGGATTTGATGAATCGCGATATTTTTCCAGATATAGTTTTGATTACTATTTGCTTGTTGACTCAAAGGTGAAGGATTTCCCCCTTCCTAAAGAATTTGTTGAAGTAACTTATCATTCCTCTTGCGGAGATGGACCAAAACTACCCAGCAGTGCAGTACATGTCAAAGTTGGGAATATTGATGATAGTTATTTAAGTAAAATTGAACGTTTCATAACCGAAAATGGGCTTGTTAGAACCTCAACTGAAGGAGTGTTTGCCTCATCAACTGTTTATGAAGACAAAAATGGTGATGAAATTGAAATATTAGTGTACCATAATAAAGGTGGCATCTATTCAATCATTATGGAATGGCGTGACCTGTCGTTCAACCGGAAGCTGCTATACTGAACAAGGTTTTAATTTGAGCTTTTAATTTATTTTGTCACCCAGAGCTAAAGCTCAGGGCTGAAAGATTGAATAAAAACTCAATTTATGACCATGCGAACTATATTCCCGTTTGAACTATAAATAAGAAATGGAGACAAAGATATTAATGGAATCAAAACCTCAAAAACTATACAATACTGTTGAAGGGAAAATACTTTGGATTGGTATTTTTCTTACGATTCTACTTATATTTATAATAGGTTATTATCTAATTTTAGACCCATCAAAAGCAAAAGTCTTAACGCTTGTGTTTGTTGCACATGCTTTTGGCGGAAGAGCGGCTGCTGTTGGATTATGTATTGTGAATGATATGCACTTTTTTCCAACGCTTATGTACAATTTTTTTCTTGAAATTCAGTTGGTTTTTATCATCTACTCTATTTTTATTCTTTCAATAACAAATTATATAAAAAGCCAATGGATTCATCGTATAGCAAATCAGATGAGGCATAATGCTGACAAAAATAAAGATAAAATTAAAAAATATGGTTTTATAGGTATATTCTTTTTTGTAATGGCACCTCTACCAGCTACTGGTCCCGTTTCTGGTGTAATTTTAGGATATTTGCTTAAAATGAATGTATATAAGAATTTTACAGCAGCATTTTCAGGGACATTTTGTGCTGTTCTTATGTGGGTTGTGTGTTTTGATTTTCTTCAGCACTACCTCTATATTATTCAATATATTCTTGTCGTTATTATTGTATTTTTTGTTTTCTCCAATCTAAAGACTATTAAAAGCTGGTTTACAAAACAAGAAGGAGATAAAATTAACTAAATTTCATAATCAAAAATCTTCAATTTGTGCCAAATGAAAGTATTATAAGATTCACTGAAATCATAGAATTATTACAAACCAGTTCGCCCTTTTCCTTTGCAAATCCATGGTTTAGGACGAACTTTGTATTCCAACAGCTCTTTAACACTCCATAGATGAGCGGTAATACCAGCTTCCATAGCAGGAGTTGTGGGCAATTGAGAAGATAGTGAACGATGGACTAATAAAACTTTTCCTGTGCAGCAACGTGCTGTTCGCTTCATCATGGCACTTATCAAATCACCTCCCCGACTACGACTCACTTCAGCCCCCAACCACAATCTGGAAAAAGAGGCTATTGACATTGCTATCCACAAGACCGCCGAGATTATCTTTAGTCGTAGCTCGTTTCGTAGAATTAGTGTTCTTGGTCAAGGATTTGATAAGAAACTTGTTAATGATGAAATCCTTGCGATGTTTTTTTAACCAGATATTTTTATTTAAGAGTAATGCAATGAAAAAAGCCACGTTATCTTTAAACAATATTGAGCTTAAGCCACACCATACACATAAGTTCAGAGGCTATATCGGCAATGTTTTTGCTGATTACGATCTTATCCACAACCATGATCTTGAAAGCGGGAAAAACTTATACAGATACCCTCTAATTCAGTTCAAAATTATAAGAGATACCCCAACCATAATTGCCCTTACTGATAAAGCAGTCTCTGTTTTTACGGACATCTTTATGAATCTTGAAGAGATTGTGATTGATGACCTTGTTATCCCTGTTTATGAAAAAGATTTAAAGGTTGAAGAGGTGAAGTTTGGTTTTGCTGATGAACACTTCTTGTATGAATTCAAAAGCCCCTGGATCGCATTGAATCAGAAGAATTATCAAGCATATAAATGTGCAGATTACGAAACACAAACTTTGATGCTTTCTCGAATCTTGACAGGAAATATTATCTCAATGGCAAAGTATCTGAATTATACCTTGAGCCAAGAGCAGAGGATTAACACTAAACTTGAGATTAATCAGCAGACAGTAACCTTAAAGGGAACTAAAATTTGGGGATTTAAAGGATATTTTAAAACCAATTTTCATCTGCCTGACAATATAGGGCTTGGGAAATCAGTCTCAAGGGGTTTCGGTAATATTGGATTGCTTTTATGAGCAGATATTATTGGTTAAATATTTAAACAGGAGTGTTAAAAAAATGATTAATAAACTTTACAAATTAAGAGAATATATTCCACCTAATGTTATTGATGAAAGTCCGTATGGTCTTGTTTTAGATGAGCGACCTGAACAAGTTATTGTGATAAATTTTTCAATGTCAGACTCTTTAGAGTTTGAATTTAAAGGCTCACATCTTGAGAAATTTTCTCGGCATAAAAATGAGACTCAGTTTTATTTTAAGCAAGCTAAAGGTATGGCTACATCAGAATTTCCAACGTTTTTTTTTACATATAAAGATATTTCTGAAGATGCATCATATTTTTCAGGGGATAAAAATGGCGGAAAATTGATTAAAATTCTTCAAAAATACTCAAAAAAAAGTCCTGTTTTTACAAATCTTATCAATTACATTGATAAGAACTCTCAAATCATTAAAGACTCAATAGCAGAAAAGATGCAGGGCAGAAAAAACGATGGGGAGCTATATATTTTAACTCTTAACATAAACGATAATTATATTGGAGAGTCGCCTATATTTAAGACAATCAGAGATGAGACAGAACAGAACTTATTAGGATCATACTATACACTTAATAATAAAGAGATAAGACCAAAAAACAAAATTTGCTCTGTATGTTTAAAATCTGGGCAAGAGGTGTGGGGATATGTCAGCACATTTAATTTTTACACAGCAAAAACAGAATTTGCCCCGATCGCCGGTGGATTTGATAAATCTTCTGCTTGGAAAAATTACCCTGTCTGCCCTGAATGTGCTGTAAAATTAAAACAGAGTGGATCAGTTATTAGAAAAAATATGAGATACTATTTTTGTGGATTTTCATATTTTATTATTCCAGAATTTATAAACGCTGGTAAAGATAACCATGATCTCGAAGATAACCATAAAATCATGGATATTTTCTTAGATAAAGAGACCGCAATAGGCAGATTCTCTTTATCTGACGAAACACGCAACACACTCACAAATACAGAAGGGGAAATTCTTGATATTTTGCAAGAATCTGACAACAGAGTAAATTACACGCTCTTTTTCTTTGAAGAGAATAACAGTGAGTTCAAAATTTTGTTGAGCGTAGAAGATGTTTATCCATCGCAGTTTAAAACGATTTTTAATGCAAAAGAGCAGGCGGAAAATCACTCTATTTTTAAAGGGTTGGAAAAGAAAAAAGATAAAGAGGCTCAATTATACGATTTAAAATTCCACTTTGAATTTGTGAAGGAGTTCATTCCACTTTCACAAGATAAGACACTTGGAAATTCGCAGGTATTTGAAAAGCATTTTCTTGATATTGCAAGGGCAGTGTTTTTACAGAAAAAAATTGATTCCAGCTTTATTATGCACAGAATTGCTGAATCAATGAGACGGAGATTTGTAAATATCAACTACGATAATGAGGGAGAAAAATGGTTATATAACCTCTCTGTTTTAAAGATGATCTTAACATTAAAGTTTTTTAATAATTTAGGCATTATTGACCTGTCAGCTAAACATGATGAAAAGGAGGTTGTTGTGGAAGATAAATATCAAAAGTTTTTTGAAGAACACTCTGATTTTTTTGACTGTTCAAGCAAAAAAGCTGTGTTTCTTGAGGGTGTGCTTTGTCAGAATCTGTTGAGTATTCAGCGTAGAAAGAGAAATGCAACGCCATTTAGAAAAAAACTAAATGGGTTGAAGATGAATCCTAAAGTAATTAGAAAGCTGCTGCCTGAAATGATTGAAAAATTAGAGCAGTATGAAGAAAATTATTTAAGTTTGAAAACTTTAGAAGAGGCTATTTCTACGCTGCTTTTAGATTCTAAACTTGAAAAACTGTCAAATGATGAACTCAGCTTCTATTTTGTGATGGGAATGAATTTAAGCAGAGTCTTTTATACACCAAAAGAAGAGAACGACACTGATAAATTAGAATAAATTTAGATGAATCAATTTAATAAGAGAGGAAAATATAAGATGACTATTAAAAACAGAAGAGAGCTTTTGTTTGTGTATGATGTAAAAAATGCAAATCCTAACGGCGATCCAGCAGATGAGAACAAACCAAGAATGGACGAAGAGACAGGGCTTAATATTGTTACTGATGTAAGGTTAAAAAGAACTATAAGAGATTATCTTTTTACAAGTCTTGGGCATAATCCAGATAATGGTAAAGATATTTTTGTCAGAACTACAGAGTCAAGCAAAGGCGGAATTAAAGATGGCAAGGCAAGAGGTTTGGATTTTGGAAAGAAAAAAGATGAGATGCTGCCTAATATTCTTTCAAAATGTATAGATATCCGTCTTTTCGGCGGTGTTCTGCCATTGGATAAAGACTCAATCATATTTACTGGACCTGTTCAATTTAAGATGGGTTCATCTCTTCATAAAGTTGAGATGCAGTACATAAAAGGAACTGGTGCTTTTGCTGCAAAAGAAGGTGCTAACCAGCAGACATTTAGAGAAGAGTACATTCTGCCTTATTCATTGATTGCATTTTACGGCATTGTTAATGAAAATGCAGCAAAAGAGACACAGCTTACTGATCAAGATGTTGAAGAGCTTAAACTTGCAATGTGGGACGGCACTAAAAATTTGATTTCACGCTCAAAATTTGAACACAGCCCAAAACTTTTGATTGAGATAAAGTATAAAGAGCCAAATTTCTTTATTGGAGAGCTTGATAAATATATCTCTTTTGACACTGATCTTTCTGGTGAAAAGATACGAGATATTGAAGATGGCAAGCTCAATCTCTCAAAACTTAAAACTGTTATCAACATCTATAAAGATAAGATTTCGTCAATTGAAGTTAGGAAAAATCACAGAACAACAATTACAGGTTTTGATGGTATAGACTACAAAGAGGTCTAATTATGCTTTTTCAACCAGAGAAAATTCTTGTTTTTGACATATACGCAGATTATGCTCAATTTAAAAAATACTTTACCAATATGTCCCCTCTAACCTTTTCAATGCCTCCGAGAACTGTTTTATGCGGAGTATTAGGCGGGTTGATTGGTATTGATAAATCTGACAATCCAGAAAAATTTTCAAAAGAGAACTCTTTTGTGTCGGTAAAGACTAATAATCCAATAAAAAAAGTGAAAGTGCCTACAAATTATTTAAAGACAACAAGTGAAAAACACTTTTCAAAGTTTGAGCAACATAAACCCACCAATGTTGAGTATTTAAAAAAGCCTTCATTCAGAGTGTTTGCTGCTCATAAAGACAAAAATATTAATCAGAAGATACGGCAGAATTTATCAGAGCATAAAAGCGTCTATACTTTAAATTTGGGAATAAGTTCTTGTATAGCGAATTTTTCTTTTGTTGGAGAATTTGATGTTAAACTTGCTAAAGGTGAGGCTGATTTTATCTCTGTTGTTTCTAAAGATATGATTAAAAATATTGTCTTTAAAGATGATGTGATACTCCAACAATGCACATTGCCAAATTTTATGAAAAATGACAGGGAAGTTCTTGAATATAGAGAGTTTTTGTATGAGGTTAATGGTAATAAAATAAGCGGAGAGGTTGATTCTTATCTTAAAATATTATCCACAGGAGATAATATTGTTGGAATGTAAAATTATATTATGAATTTTGAATGGAATGAAAATAAAGACAAGTTAAATCAAGAAAAGCATGGGGTCTCATTTGCTTTTGCTCAATTAGCCTTTATGGATTCAAAGCGTATTATTTTGGAAGATTTAAACCACAGCATCAATGAAAAAAGGTTCTATTGTATTGGTGAGATTGATGGTGAAATTTTAACCGTTAGATTTACATATCGTTCAAACATAATAAGAATATTTGGTGCTGGATATTGGCGGAAAGGTAAAAAGATATATGAAAAAGAAAATAAAATACACAGATGAACCTATGGACAATGTAAAAGTAATAGAAGATTTTTTACCTGCTCCAAATGAGTTAATATTTAAAGATAAGTCTGTTTTAGAGAATCAATTAGGAAGAATAACGCTTGATAATGACATTTTGGAGTGGTTCAAATCTCATAGCAAGGATTACCAAAATCAAATTAATTCTATTCTTAGAAATTATATAAAATCAAACGCTTAAATTGCTATTTGTTTATTTTACAGCCTTGAAGTACTTTTCAGGGCTGTAAAATCTGCAAGGAGAAAAAACTATTGGAATGTAAACTTTTATCACACCCTGATAAATTGCTGTATGACCATTTATCAGGGGCTTATAAAATTGGTTTGAATGTGTTTAATAGAAATGGGCTTTTTCCTGAATGTAAAGAGTTTGTTTCTGCTCTTTTGCTTTTGCATGATCTTGGAAAAGCCTCTAACCATTTTCAAAAATATATTAAAAAATCAGGCAAAGTGTATGAGGAGTTAAAACGTCATGGTGAAATATCTGCCTTGTGGTTCTATTTTTATGCAAAAGAGGTATTAAAGATAGATGAGAAACAGGCTGTTCTTGGCTATATCATTATAAAACACCACCACGCAGATTTTACAAATTTTAGGCAGATGTGCACAAACTCTTTAAATGCTGATACTCTTTTAAAGATTAGTGAGAGCATTGATTATGATGAACTCTGTTTGATTTACAAAAATACACTCAACCTTGTTTACAATGCTGATGCTGGCAAGGGTATTGAACCTAACAATAGCCTTGAATCTAACAATAGGATTGAACTTGATTTTTTCAGCCATGACTCTTTTAAGGCAAAACTATCTGATTTAACCCGAAATGGAAGCATAAAGTCTGAACGGCAGATAAAAAAAGAGCTGAAAATTGAAGATTACCTTTTTCTCAACTACTTTTTTTCCATTCTGCTTACTGCTGATAAGTGCGATGCTATTGTCAATCACGAATTAAACCCTATCCAATCTGTTTGGAGAGACTCTTTTGTTGATAACTACAAGCAGAAATTTGAAAAAAACGATGAGATTTTAACCAAAATCAGAAATGAGTCTTACTTAGAAACAGAGGCTAATCTTGATGCTGATTCCCGTTTCTTTTCTATAAACCTTCCAACTGGTGCTGGCAAAACTCTTACAGTTTTAAATGCAGCACTAAAATTAAAAGATAAGCAGAATAATAAGCCCCACCCCCTTACCCCCTCCCCGCAGGTGATGGGGGATAGAGATAACATTCAGAGAATTATCTACTGTCTGCCGTTTACCTCTGTTATTGACCAAAATGCTAAAGTGTTTGAGGATATTCTTGAATATAACGGCATTAACATAACCTCTGACGTTATTCTAAAGCATCATCATTTAACCGAGCTTGAATATATTGCAAGGTTTCAAGATGAGGATAAAATATACTCTTCCAAAGATTCTGAATTTTTCATTGAAGGTTGGGAGAGCGAATTCATTGTAACTACTTTTCATCAGTTACTACACACAATGCTTTCAAATAGAAATAAAGTTCTAAGAAAATTCCATAATCTTGCAAACTCAATTATTGTGCTTGATGAGGTGCAGACAATACCAAGTAAATTCTGGGATTTGATTAAAACCATGTTTCAGGAAATTTCCGAGCTTTTTAACATCAGGTTTATTTTAGTTACTGCAACCATGCCCCTTATATTTTCAGAGGCTGATAACGAGATAAAAGAGCTTGCACTCTCCAAAAAACACTATTTTGATTCATTAAGCAGAATCAAACTTAATACAGAAAATCTCAAAGAGCCTATAAATATTGATGATTTTAAATATCTTTTGTTAGATGATATTGAACAAGAGCCAGAAAAAAGCAGGCTGATTATTCTAAACACTATCAAGGCATCTCTTGATGTTTATAGTTTTCTTAAAGAGCATCTTGATAAAAGTTTTGTAGAGAAGGATTTAATCTATTTATCGTCAAACATTATTCCAAAAGAGCGTTTAAGACGCATTCTTGAGATAAAGCGTAATCCAAAAGGAAAAGTGATTGTCTCAACACAGCTTGTTGAAGCTGGAGTTGATATTGATGTTGATGTTGTTTATCGAGATATGGCTCCATTAGATTCTATTTTCCAATCCTGCGGAAGATGCAACCGAAATAATCACGGCAAATCAGTTTCAGAGGTTAAACTCTACATGTTGACAGATGGGAAAAAGGCTTATAACTCTTATATTTATGATAATGTTCTTATTGATGTGAGTTCTGAAATACTTAAATCAAAAAGTATTTTTGAAGAAAAGGAGTTTTTGTCTTTATCTAAATGCTATTTTGAAAAAATGGTTCAGCGAAATAAAGGTTCAGAATCAGAAAAAATAGTCCAAAACATAGGACAGCTTTTGTTAAATAGTGCATTTGTAAAAGATAAAAATAACTCAGAGCCTATATTTAAGTTAATAGACTCTTTTCCAGTTATATCTGCTTTTATTGAAGCTGATAACGAAGCTAAAGAGATATTAACAAGATATGAAGAGATAAAAGAGACAATCTATTCTGACCAATTTGAAAAAAGAATAGCATTAAAGGAGATTTACAGAAAAATGTCGCCATATCTTATTAACATTCCTGAACAAAGTGCTAAAAAATCAGGTTATGATGAGACACTTGGCAAAGTGTGGTTTATTAAAACTATTATTCTTGATAACCATTACGATATGACAACTGGGTTTAAAAGGGATCAGGAAGTTGTTGATTATATTTTTTAAGCGGATAAGGAATAATAATTTAATAATGTCAGAAATTATCCCCAGCAAGGTCATAAGTAGGGAATAACGATCGTTGTTCCCTACTTATGTTATTAAATTTCCATTCTTTAATAGAAAACATTAAGGAGGCTAATTATTCAAATAATCATTAATACACCCGGAACTATGTTGAAACAAAAAGATGAGTGCTTCAGGCTTCAAAATGAAGATAAAATACTTGATATTGCTGCATCGCATGTAGAGTCTATTGTATTATCAAACAAAGCAATGCTTACAACGCAGTCAATTATATTAGCACTTGAAAACAACATAGATATAATTTTTCTCGATGGCTATGGAGACCCCGCTGGTCGAGTCTGGTTCTCTAAAATGGGTTCTACTGCTTTGATTAGAAGAAAACAGCTTGAAGCCTCTGAATGCACAATCGGCACAAATTTAGTTTTAATGCTTGTAAAGCAAAAACTTACAAATCAAATGGAGTTCTTGAAAAAACTGAAATATTCAAGACCTGCCAAACATGAACTCTTTGATTCTTCTATAGAGACAATTCAGAACCTTATTAACTCACTTGATAGTTCTGATTATATTAACAGCAATATAAATGAGCTGAGAAATCAGCTTCTTGGAATTGAAGGCAGTGCAAGCAGAGCATATTTTCAGTGCATATCTAAAGTTATGCCTGAAAAATACCAATTTGACGGCAGATCAAGAAGACCTGCAAAAGACCCGTTTAATGCGGTTTTGAATTACTGCTACGGCGTTTTATACTCAAGAGTTGAGAAGGCTTGTATTTTAGCAGGACTAGATCCGTTTGTGGGGTTTATGCACACTGATAATTATAATAAAAAATCACTTGTATTTGACCTTATTGAACCATTTAGAATTTTTGCAGAACAGATTTCTGTTTATCTTTTCACAGGGAAAAAAGCCAGAGATGAATTTTTTGACGTTCAAACAAACAGCACAAGCCTTAATCAAAAGGGGAAACCTTTTGTAATTGATGAGCTTTATATACTGCAAGCGGTCATAAATTGAGTTTTTATATTCTCATTTTTGCTTTAATTTGTTAATGTGTGTTTATGACAATAGAACTTGAATTCACACCAGAAATAATAGAAGAGATAAACTATGAACGT
>JADFZQ010000021.1 GCA_015232455.1 Desulfamplus sp.
CGTTCATAGTTTATCTCTTCTATTATTTCTGGTGTGAATTCAAGTTCTATTGTCATAAACACACATTAACAAATTAAAGCAAAAATGAGAATATAAAAACTCAATTTATGACCGCTTGCAGTATATATTACTAAAGCAAAAGCTGGGGCAAATTTAATTGTGAGACTGATACTTAAACCTAAGGCGTGACTTTATGACTTCTAAATGGACAGATTCAGTTGTACTAATTAAGAGCAGCGATATTAATAATAAAAGATTTGGGACTGGCTTTATTATCCATGAAGATAGTAACTATTCCTATGTGCTGACGTGCGAGCATGTGATCAAAGACGTTGGTGGAAATGGCAATGTGTTTATCAATAAGATTAAGGCAGAAGAAGTCATTGCAAGAGGAAAAGATGGAATTGATTTGTCTGTTGTGAAGGTTAAAAGGTTATCAGATAAATTACCTTTAAAGTTAAGCTCTTGCGGGAAAAAAGGGATGTCCATCTTAATATTCGGCTTTCAAAACTTAACCTTAAACAGTACAAATTTTCTTACGAGACCATTAGACGGAAAATTAGGCAATCCCATTGAAATTTGGGGAAAAGATGGAATAAAGCTTCTTAATGGCTGGGATTTGATTATTGACGAGTATCTATTGCAGCCAGGTTATAGCGGCTCTCCTGTATTTGATGAATCAAAAGAATGTGTTGTTGGTGTTGTGAGTCATCGTATAGGTGATGGGGAAAAAGGTATAGCCATTTCCATTGAAATGCTCAAACAGGTTTGGTCGGAAATGCCGTATGGCTTGTTGAATGTGAATAATCAATCGGGAATTGAAGATAAAATGACCAACGAAAAAGGTGAAATAGAGAAAAAAATACAGATTACATTACAGATTGAAAAAATTGAAAAATTGTTTGTCAATGCGGAATACAAACAAGCTTACGAGGCTTTTTTCAGGTTGTGCAAGTCTTATCCTGAATTTGAAGGTACTGCAAAGTCAATTCTTTCAAGATACAGTGATTTTTGCAAAGGGGTTGAAATGGGGCTTATCCCTTTGCCTGAGCAGCATATCAGAAAACAGGAAATCGCAAATTCCTATCAGATGTGCATGAACAGATTCAAAAAGGAACAACTAATCGGATAGGAGTTGAGAATGGACGATATTGTCATACAGGTTGAAAAAATCGAAGCGTGGTTTATAAAAGCTGATTACAAACAGGCTTATGAAACTTTGGTGATTCTGTGCAAGCCGTATCCTGATTTTGATGCTCCGGCTAAATCAATTCTTTCAAGGTACAATGATCTTTGCAAAAGTGTTGAAATGGGAGTTATTCCTTTGCCTGAGCATCATATCCGAAAACATGAAATCGCAAATTCCTATCAGATGTGTATGAGCAGATTCAAAGAACATCTCAAAAGTTGTCCGATTTGCTGTATTTATGAGGCTGAAGCCAATTCTTTAACAGAACACAGAACTCGGATCAGAAAAACAGAACATAATATCACAAAAGAATATTTGGAATGCGAAGACGATAAAAAAATTGATATTCTCAAAAAAATCTTGAGGGAAATCAAAACCGTATTGAAGCGATTCGACAATTTGCTGAAATATTTCACAGAGGTTCTCAATTATGAACGAATTTGACAAAGAACAAGCAGAATATGTGAAGATGAAAATCTGGGACTTGATTGAGCGTCTCGAAAACCTGAACTCCGAACTCGATCAGGAAAAAGACCCTGAAAAGCAAAAAAACATCAGGCAGCGAATTGAACGCACCCAAGGTTTATACGAAGAATATAAAGAGGATTATGAAGCAATTGCAAGTGAAATAGGCTTGGATAAAGACAATAACGGCGGCTTTGAAAAAGATTTTATCGAACTCATCGGCAGGAAAACCGCTGTTTCCGAACAAGACCTGAAATTGAAAACCGACATCGGAGAAATCGGCAGATTTTTCAGCGTTCCCAAAGCCCAAGACCCCAAATTTATCGGCAGACATGATGAAATCCTAATGTTCGCACAACGCCTGCTCAGAGGTGGCGCATTTGCCATTACCGGTGCAAGAGGCATGGGCGGCATCGGCAAAACCGCGATTGCCAACGAGGTTTGTCATCTTCTGCGGAAAACTTGGGATAAGGAGCCGAATCTTCCCCAATACATCCGTCCCTTGCTTGAAGGAAAACGATTTTTTAAGGACGGGATTCTGTGGATACAGTTTGAGCGGGGCATTCAGAACCTCAGAACCCTGACGGACAAAATTCTCAGAGACATTACCGATCCTGCCACAGCCGCAAAAATCGAAACATTGGAAAAACTTTCCGAAATCCTCAGCACAAAAGATGTTCTGGTGGTTTTGGACAGCGTGGAGCAGAACATGCGAAGTTTCCACTTTGTGTTCGAAGCGTTTCGGGGCAAAGTCTCTCTTCTGATTACCAGTAGAATCGAAATTCCTGGCATTCATGCCATAGACATCAATAAGCTTACCGATGACGAAGCATACAAACTGTTTGTAAAACATCTGAAAAATAGCAATGTGAATAAGACTCAAGAGGAAAAAATCAGGGGATTTTGCAATGCTTTGGGAAATTTCCCTTTGGCAATTGCTATTGTCGCTTGCCGTGTTGATGAACACAACAGCAATCTTGATGACCTGATGCAAAGCTACCAGAAACAAAAACTCGTATTTTTGGACGCCAGCGGTCTTGGCTTGGATGTGGAAGAGAGAAACTTGAATGTCAAAACCTGTTTTGCCATGTCATACAATGAGTTATCAGAGACGGAGCAGAAGATTTTCCGATATGCAGGAATTTTTCGAGATTTGTTTCAGGAATATGAATTGGCAGCAGTTGCTGAGGAAGAAGAGATCGGAAATGCCTTGCAGAATTTGATTAAAAACTCTTTTATCCAGCCTGTTAAACAGGAAACAGATTTGATAACTTTTGAAATGTCAAATCTTAACAAACAAGAAGAGAACTCAATTGTCAAATATCAACTGCATCCGCTTATGAGGGAATTTGCCTCAGACCTTCTTTCAGAGAATATGCAGAAGATAGATGCTGTGCGTAAAGAACAAATTCGGGTGCTGTTAGATAGCGTTAAACAGGCAGAAAAAGAAGAAGGGACATTGAAGAAAAAACTGTCTGAAGACAAAAGCATTGTGCAGGAAATCCGTGCAGCAATGCAAGATTGCGATTCACAGTTTGAGTTTGAGATGATGCTTGAGTTTATGGACTGCATAAATATCACAATTTATACGTTGGGTTTTTGGAAAGAGAAAATTTTCTTGAACCGATTAGCAATCAAAGCGGCTATTGCCTTGCAGAACAGAAGTAAAGAAGCATGGTACAGATTGTCTCTTGCCGATACATTGGGCAGAACAGGTCATCAGGCAACATTTGAATTATCCCGCAAAGAATTTCAAAAAACATTGGTATTATACAGGGAACTGCATGACACTAAACAGATTTTTTTTGTTCTGTATTCGTTGGCAACAATTGAATACAGATTAAACCGTTATTCGGAATGTATTGCAATGAATTTTGAGGGAGTTCGAGAAGCGTGTCAATATAACAACTATTCACAAACAGGGAGTTTTTTAAGAACTATCGGATGGCTATATAACATATTTCAACTTGATAACACCTTTTCTTTAATGAAAACGACTTTCAAACAGCAATCATGGAGAATGGATTACCAAAAAATAAATTATATGCATTCTCTAAACGATTTTGTTAATATAAAAGAATTAAAAGGAAAGTTTAAGGAATGCTTAGAGTTGTATTATAACTTATTTATTTTATTTGATATAACTAAGTTGTCTAAATTAATGGGAGAACATATAGCTGATTTATTTGAGTGTAATTTCAAATTACAAAATACTGAAGAATGTGAAAAGCTAATTACGGACTATCGTTTTCATGCCAAAGCACTCGGAATTTCTGCCAGCAACATATTGTTCATGGAAGGTCAGTTTGCTTTTCTGAAAAAGTATTTTCAGGCGGCGTTGCACTATTTTTCTTCGGCAATAGAAGATTGTCTTGATAAACAAGGGCTTGAATATTGGATTGGCAAAACCCATTTGTACAACTTTGAACCTGATAAAGCCGAACCGTATTTGCAATCTGTTCTGATTTTTTGGCAGGAACAAGGCAATTCGGTTGAAATTGCAAATGTCTATACCCAACTGGCATTTTCAGAATTACAGCGAAATAATATTCCGCAGGCAATCGAATATCTTTCTAAATCCATAAAAACCAAACAGCGATTCGGAATAGAATATCTGGTTGAAGAAGAAGAAATGAGAAGGCAGATTCTTGATAAAATTCAAGAAGATAATCTTGACCCTGATTTGTATGCCGAAATAGAAGCCCGAACTCAACCAATCGAACTCAAACCCATATTTCTGATAGATAACCTTTCAGAAACCATTATGGGAACTGACGGAAAGGAAATGGTGCTGATTCCCGAAGGCACGGCATTTATTGGCAGAGGGAAAATAGTCGAATTGACAATGGATGATATTTTGTCGAATATTGATAGGCTTATTGAGCTTGAACAATCCCCTGACAAATCCGATGTTTCTCAGAAATCCGAAGAACCCGAAGCCACTGAAATCTATCTATATCCGTATTATATGGACAAAACACCTATCAGCAATGTGGAATATAAGCGATTCTGCGATGCGGTTAATCATCAGATGCCGGCACATTGGATCGGAAACAGTTTGCCGGATAAATATGCGGAATTGCCGGTGGTGAATATCAGCCTCGAAGATGCCAAAGCTTATGCCAAATGGGCAGGAAAAGAACTTCCCACAGAAGCGGAATGGGAAAAAGCGTGCAGGGGAGAAAAGGGAAATCGTTATCCGTGGGGAGATGTTTGGAATCCTGAATTTGTCAAAAATAAAACTGGCACTATTCGTCAGCAGTTTGATAAAGAATATGACGAGTTGAACAGCAAATTTAACGAAAAAGGCGGAGTTTTCGTTCTTAAAAATCATCGTTTTACAATACCATCTCACCTCAACACAGCATTTGATGAGGAAGAGTTTTTAACTTACTTAGAAGGCAGCATAAGCTTAATCGTTGCAGAAAAACAAAGGATAGTTAATAGTATTCCTGACCTGAGTCAATTCCAGATAGATGAATTGCTGAAAATTTTATATGAGGAAAGACGTAAGTTTATGGGACTTGATAAAGTGCACGAGCCTCAATTAAATGCCATCAAAAAACAGTTTTATATGGAATTGATGAGTCCCACAATTGCTGAGATGTATCTGAAAACAGTCCATACTCCCGGAGAAAATCACAGTCCGTATAACGTGGCGAATATGGTCGGGCATATTTTTGAAATGACGATTTCTCAGGAAGACAATGATTTTTTCATCAAAGGCGGTTCATGGTTTTCGGCTGATCCTGAAAAGGATTGCCAGTCCTTTAGTCGTGAAACTGTCAAGGCTTTGGAAAAACGCATGGATGTAGGGTTTAGGTGTGTAAAGCCAGTGTTTTCTAAGATAGGAGATAGAGCTTGAGCAAATTGATAAGACTAACTCAAGACAAATGAGAAGTTCTATATTGAAATTGTTGGCATTTGGGATAAAACCGTTCACAGGAATTCATGGAATATTTTACTCCCATTACCAACAAATCAGAAGTAAGTTTATTGTAAAGAGAGCTGTATTTCCAAGTGAGTGTATGATGATTGGTGATACAAGGCTTTTTGAATATTCATAGGATAGAGCAAATATAATACCTCCAATAAATGGAATAACCAAAGCTGAGTTAATGCTATTACTCCCTGATATATGACACAATAAAAATATAGATGTGCTTATGATAAGTGCAGCCGTAACTCCATATTTTCTGAAAAAAGAGTATATAAAACCTCTAAAAAAAAGCTCTTCAGCAAATGGGCTTACTATGCAACCTGTAAACATAAATATCGCAACTTCAAATTGTTTGCTGTTTGGGCTTGAGCTTGAAAGCAGATTAGAAACAAGAGGAGAATTAAAAAACAGAAGTGGATTTTTTCGTGTAATATATAGAATCATAAATGCTCCAACAATTGCTGCTATCCCAAAATAAAATGACCATAATAGCCCCGTTCTTAAACCTTTTTTCAAAGTTGGTCCTTTAAAACCAAATATCTTTTCAAAGTCATATTTATAATAAATTGTAATGCAAATTATAAATGTTATCTGAAATATTCGGAGAATAAGAATTTTTTCAATGGTTGAAAACGGGGTTGCAAGAGCGAAGATTTTATTTAAAAGAAATCTACCTCCGATTTCAATAATTAAGATAAAAGCTGTGGCAACAGACAAAGAGCTAAATTTGATAGAGTTATTATAAATACCGCTATTATCATAATTTTCGGACTCTTTTAAGGGCATTATATGCTCTTTTCTTGACATAAATTTCATTGCTATTAACTATTTTATCCTTAAACAAGTGGGAAATATCTAAGTTAGAGTTCTGCATAGATATTTTTGCCATAGCTTCAATTGCTGCACACTGAACATTTATCGATGGATCATTAATCAATTGTTCAAGATATGGTATTCCATCTAACTTTCTCGCAGCTCCAAAAGCATTTGCAAGCCAATATTTTTCTACAATATTTCCGTTTATTTTATAAGTTGAATCGTTTTGTTTTCTCATGGTTGAGATAAACTCAGGATAGTTCCAAATATTATCCCTATTGCCAGTTACCCAATTTTTGTTCCAGTTATCCTTATTACCTCTATTATCCTTATGCTCCCTATTTTCCCTACATAGCTCTCTTAAACCTTCAACCCTTATTCTGTAGTCTTCTTGATGGTAAAGCATCGTTTTAGTGGACCATATAGTTTTAGTGGTGTGAATAATGGGCATAGATATTTTGTGGAGTGGATATAGTCTATAAAATATAAAAAGTGCGATTAAAATGTTCATTATCCCTGAAATAGCGGCTGCAATATTTGAGCTATTTATAGTCTTAATAGCTATATGATTATTTTTATATCTTGCTAATCCTTCTATTATGAAATTTATAAAATAGAGGTTTGCGAAAAAAATAGTTAAATATATAATAATTGGCGAAATAATAGTTAGCCCAATTAGAGATAAAAACCTCATTAATTTATATGAAGCTGGTCTAATTGCCTCTGCTGCATAGAGGGTGTATTTATAATAGAAGTTATTAAAAATCTCTCCTAATCTGCTTGATAAGATTAGGTTATCCCTTACTCTTAAAAAAAAATCCTTATCGCAATTAAAATAGTAAAATATTCCGACAATCAAAGTATTTGTTACTATAATCGCAATTAAAAATTTTTGATTTGATTTCAATTTCGTATTGTTAAATAGGCTGCAGATGGGATTTGCTGATAATAAATTTAAAACGTAGAAGAGTACAAAAGGAATGAAGATAATGTATGCTGCTGTGTAAAAACCTTCACCTTTCCAAATAATTATAATGCTAATTATTAACCAAATAGAAAAGTATGTAATTGCAAAGTATTTAGGAGGGGATTTGATAAATTTTATGAGGATAATAATTAAGCAGAATGAAGATGTTGAGATAGCAATTCCAGCGGTTAAAGATATAAACATAGCACCTGCAAAAGCAGGAAATATAGGAATATTGGCGTTTGAGTTGAAAACATGAAAAAAGGAGATAAGTTGTGCAGTAATAACCCCAGAGCTAATAGATAAAAGAGGTCTAACGATATAAATATTCACGATATAACTTAGAATAACTTAGACATCAGATAAAAAACCTCCCGATGAATCAAAGTCCCCGATAAATCAGAATGGCATTTCGTCAATTATATCTGCTGACTCATCAATCGCATCGTGCATTGTATTCCCAGCAACAGGCACAATAGACATTACAGCACCGCCAATACGCATTGGAACACTTACCAACTTTGTTAAAGCACAACCTGAAGTTGTGGATAAAATCATTAATGACAATACTATTATTATAAATTTCATAAACTAAGTATAGCTCCAAAATAAAAATTTGAGTTGTAAAGACTTGACAACTTTTGGAAAGTTGTCAAATCTTTCTATTATGACCACTAACAATATAATTTTTACTTAACCGTTATACTCTCCATATCAAGAGTCCAGAAATATCCAGTTTCGGTTGCATTAGGTTTGAGGATAAATTCAACAGTCTGATCGCCAAATTTTGCTGATGGAATTGTAATAGTAAAGTCATTTGATACTGAAGGCATCGTGCTAACTTTGCAGTTTTCGCAATTGATAATCTCTGCAACCTCTTTTGCGATAATTTTATGGGCAAATGTTGTTGGGTGGACATCGTCCCAGAAAAGATAAATTCCTTCAGATACAGAACCATCTGCTACATTGAGTTTTCTATCAACTACATTTGTAAAGCCAAATGCTGAAGAATTAGAGATAATTTCTGAAAGAAGAGTGAATGAGTCAAATCTTTGAATAGTAATGTTAGTATAACTACTCTCTATTCCAGAAAGAAGCTGCTCAAGTGCCTGATTAAACACTAAAGCAATCTGAGTTCCAGCAGTTGCTGTAGCTTCATTTTTGTTAAATTTTGGTGATTTACCTAAGTCTGGAAGGTTTATAACAAGAAACTTTGATGCTCCAGCTTGGATTAGATTTGCTAACCCATTTTGGATATTTGACATAGATTTAGTTATCTGCTCAGTAGCAGTAGCTGGGGTTACACTCCATAGATCGTTTGCTCCAATCCAGATAACAAAAAGAGTATCCTCAGGCATAGCAAATGCCCCTTTATATTTTTGAGATGCAGCAGCTACAGCAAGATATGCTTCTACTTCGTCTGCAAAGCCGGGAAAATCGCCATGTAATGGAGTATCGCTAACATTTGTGTCTCCTGTGGTTGCTCCTCCATGTGCGTAATTTAAAGCCATCCCACTAACACCAATCTCTTCTGCAAGATACTCAAACCAAACTTTTCCATCTGAAAAGCGTCCTTGATCATAGGGAGCAGGTGGATATACCTTTTCACTAACATCGAAAAAATTTCCATTATCACTTAGGCTATCTCCAAGCATTACAATGTTTTTGAACTCCATTGAGCTAGCATAAGAAACAGTAACGAGCATAACGATAAAAGCTACAAATAATGATTTTAGTTTTTGCATTTTTTTTCCTCCAAAATTTGATCTGTTTATTAATATAGGGGAGACAATTTTATTCCACGTTTATGGAATTTTTGGAATCTACAACTAAAAATAAATAAAGGTCAAGAGATTAATTTTGATGGCAATAATTCTAAATTACCTGCTAAAAAGTTTTAATATCAATATGTTAAAAATTAGAATTTCTAAAAGTTACAAGGTTCTATAGTTTTTTTCTTGTTTCAATTTTAAATGCGTGATAGATGTTTACAAATGATAGCAGCATTCACATATTAATATCAGGAGGTCATTTAGTGAATACAGAGTCGAAGTTTGCTGAGTTAAAAGAGAAAGAAAGAGAAGCCAGAAAACAGATCATTATAGATTCTGCATTGGCTCTTTTTGCAAAAAAACCATTTTATGATGTGGGAATGAGAGATGTTGCTGATGAAGCTGGCGTCTCTCCCGCAACATTATATAGATACTTTCCAAGTCAAGAAGAGCTTTTTGTTGAAGCCTTTATTCAAGATATTTCTGCTGTAAGTCTTGAGTTTGAGAATATGGTAAAAAAAGACCAGCCAGCAACAATTGAAGAGTGTGCAATAACTTATGTTGATCACCTTGTCCAAAATGAATCTACATTTCAGATGATGACCTATATTTTGCTTAAAGATCATCTTGATAAGTCAGCTTTAGCAAAATTTGGCTCTATCACAAGGATTTTTTTCGATACCTTTGAACGATTACTCAGAAGGTATGGGGCAGAGAGCGATGTTAGGCTTTATGTTCATTCATTTATTGCTTCAATGACTGGGATTATAATAACATTCAGAAATCATCCAGTAAAAGATAAAGAGCAGATAAGGGAGCATATTTTAAAAATAACAAAACTTACGGCTGATCTTTTTAGTAATAAACTTATAAAAAATCAGGGGTAGTATGGATCAAATAAGGGAAAGAGTAGAATCTAAACATATAATTATAAGCACTATAAGAAAAGAGATAGCAAAAGAGATTGTAGGGCAGCAAAAATTAGTTGATGCTCTTTTAATAGGACTTTTATCTGGTGGTCATGTTTTGATAGAAGGTGTGCCAGGACTTGCTAAAACAAGTGCTGTAAAAGCTCTTGCATCAGCGGTAAAAGCACAATTTAAGAGAATTCAATTTACCCCAGACCTTCTTCCTGCTGATCTTGTAGGAACTGAAATTTATAGACCTAAAACAGGAGATTTTGTTACTCGTAAGGGACCTCTTTTTAATAACATAATTCTTGCAGACGAAATAAATCGTGCACCTTCAAAAGTGCAATCTGCACTTCTTGAGGCGATGCAAGAGAGACAAGTTACAATAGGAGATGAAACATTTGCCTTGCCTAATCCGTTTCTCGTTCTTGCAACTCAAAATCCAATTGAGCAAGAGGGAACATATCAGCTTCCAGAAGCTCAAGTTGATAGATTTATGTTAAAAGTTCTAATTAGCTATCCTGACAAAACCCAAGAATTGGAAATTCTCAAAAAAAGCGAATTTGGAAAAAGACAGACAATAGAGCCAGTTGTTTCTCCTGAGCAGCTTTGGGAGATGGCTGATATAATTAAAGAAATTTATGTTGATGAAAAGCTAAAAGAGTATATTGTGAATATTGTTTTTGCTACAAGAGAGCCTTTAAAATATGGAGTGGATATTGGTAATTATGTAGAATTTGGGGCGTCTCCAAGAGCAACTCTTGCTCTTGCACAAGCTGCAAAGGTTACAGCTTTCCTTCAAGGAAGGGCATACGTAACACCTCAAGATATAAAAATTGTAGCACCAGATATACTGCGTCATAGAATCATATTATCATTTGAAGCAGAAGCAGAACAAATTACAACTGATCAGATTATCAAATCTCTGTTCGATTCAATCGAGGTACCATAGTTGTAATTACCTATAATTTGACCTTTAGGTTTAGGTTTGTGATTAAATTGGTGAGCAATCGTTCACGAATTATTAAAGATGCAAAAAATTTAAAAAATTGAAGGGAGGTATAAAAATGGGAGAATTTTTAATCGTATATTCATCAAGAACGGGCGAGACAAAGAAAATAGCAGAGTTAATTGCGGAAGGTATAAGAATAGGAGGGCATGGAGCTACTCTGAAAAATGCTATGGATGTGAAAAGTGAAAACGACCTTAACGGATTTGACGGGTATTTGTTTGGTTCAGCAACTTATCACGGAGAGATGATAACCTCAATGAAGCAGCTGCTTTTTATAGCAGAACGTGCAAATCTTGAAAATCTTCCCGGAGGCTCATTTGGTGCATTTGGCTGGAGTGGCGAAGCACCTCAGAGAATATTTGATACTATGAAAAATATATATAAAATGAAGATGACAGGCTCACCTTTGATGCTAAAAGCAAGTTGGCTTCAAGGCGGGATTGTTATGGCTCAAGATTATGGAAAAGCTATGGCAAAGATGTTGAGTTGAATATCTGTATAAAAAAGATTTGACAACTTTTAAAAAGTTGTCAAATCTAAACATAATTTTATAAACCCTCACTTTTTAACTTTTACGCTACCTTTAAATAAATTAGCAATTCCTATTGCCCCACCCCCGTCCCCCTCCCCAAGGGGACGGGCAAAATAGTTATCTGGAATACTATATAATTTCAGTGAATTATTTATAACACTTTAGAATTTGCTATAATCTTTTGAAGCTCTCTTTCTACCTCATCTCTAATCTCGTCAAGCCTCTTTTTTGTAGAGGCTTCAAATCTCAACACCAAAGCTGGTTGAGTGTTAGAAGCTCGAACAAGCCCCCACCCATCTTCAAACAAAGCTCTCATACCATCAATATCAATAACCTTATAATTCTCTTTAAATTTATCAGTAATTTTTCTCACGACATCAAATTTCGTCTCATCTGGACAGTCGAACCTTATTTCAGGTGTTGTAAATGTGATTGGTAAATCGCTAATAAGTTCAGATACTGTTTTACCTGTATTTGCAATAATTTCAAGAAGGCGGCACGTAGCATAAAGTGCATCATCATATCCAAGATACCTGTCTTTGAAAAATATATGCCCGCTCATCTCTCCCGCAAGTTCTGCATCCTCTTCTTTCATCTTCTTTTTTATAAGAGAGTGTCCAGTTTTCCACATAATGCCCCTTCCACCATGCTTTTCAATGTCGTTATACATGGTCATTGAACATTTAACTTCTGATATAAATGTAGAGTTGGGCTTTCGAGAGAGAATCTCCCTTGCAAAGATAACTATAAGCTGATCTCCATAAATAATCTCACCCCTTTCATCTACAATACCAATACGGTCAGCATCTCCATCATAACCAACACCTAAATCAAGCCTTTTCTCTTTTACAAGTTCAATTAAATCAACCATGTTTTTCTTTACAGTTGGATCTGCTGGGTGGTTTGGAAATCTGCCGTCCATATCACAGTAAAGTTCATGTACCTCGCAACCAAGAGCCTTTAATACAGGGATAGCTGTAATTGAACCTGTTCCATTGCCTGCATCTACACCTATTCTTATTTTTTTGTCTGATTTTTTGGTATCAATCAAATTTGATATATTGCTAATGATATAGTTTTTGTATGGGGTAGTTACATCAAAATAAGATAATCCGCCTTTTCCGACACCATATCTATCTGAATCAATTATTTTTTTTATATCTTGAAGCCCTGTGCTGTGGATAGAGTCAAACCCACTCATTAGCTTAAATCCATTATATTCAGGAGGATTATGGCTTGCTGTAACCATTGCACCACCTTGACTTTTGCAGTGGTGAATCGAAAAATATAGTACAGGTGTTGGGCAAACACCAATATCAATAACATCGCAACCTGTTGAGATAATTCCTTCAATAAATGCTTTAGCGTATTCATCAGATGTTATTCTACAATCTCTTCCCACAGTTACAACTATTTTGCTGCCATTTGAGGAGTTAATTTTACTATGTTTTTGATGCTGATAGAGCATAGTTCCATACGCTTTTCCTATATTTAGAGCATCTTGTTCATTAAAATCTTCTCCTGTTATTCCTCTTATATCGTATTCCCTGAAAATTCCCGGGTTCATAACAACCTCCTTTTTTAACATATTTTTCGTAAACGCTTTATTGGAAAGATAAGCCCTGTTTTTATATGATCATTGTAAAACAACAATCATAATAGAGCAAAATTTATAAGACACCCAAGAGAACAGCAATAACACCTAAAGCCCAACAATATGGGGCAAATAGATAGAGTTTTCCGACCTTAACTATTCTAAGAAGTAACTTGAGTGCTATATATCCGACTATAAAAGCCGTGATTGTGCCATAAAATATTGAGATGTTAATTGAGGCTAATCCATCATTAGAGGCTAAAATATCTTTTAGTCCAAGTATTTCTGCACCTACAATTGCGGGTATGGATAAAAGAAATGAAAATCTCGCGGCTGTCTCTCTCTCAATACCTGAAAAAAGCCCTGCTGCAATAGTTGCACCTGACCTTGATATACCCGGTATAACAGCAACTCCTTGACAAATACCTATGAATAGTGCCTTTTTGTAACCAAATCTCATTATATCACTATAGTAATCACCAATTGTGTTGTC
This sequence comes from Desulfamplus sp., assembly GCA_015232455.1. GTDB lineage: Bacteria > Desulfobacterota > Desulfobacteria > Desulfobacterales > Desulfobacteraceae > Desulfamplus. The sequence continues at coordinate 13,692 of JADFZQ010000021.1, forward strand.
ATTCTTATTAGTATTATTACTATCCATAATAATATTAGGAATATTATTGCTATTTTTCTCTTTCTTTATATCCTTTGTAAACCACAGAAAAGTGCCTGTTATAATTAACATAGTTCCAACAAAATTAATTGAGCCAAAAAACACCTCAACATATTGTTTAAGAAAAATGCCTATTATTGCTGTTGGAATCGAGCCTACTATAATTAGAGATATTAATTTTATGTCAGGATTCTCATTAATATGCTTATTAAAATATTGTAGATTCAAATTTGATTTTGTTGGATTTTTGAGTATATCAATAATAGCTGTTACGCTATCAATGACAGAAATGAACATCAATTTTATATTCTCAAAAAAAACAATAATAACAGCTATTAAAGTCCCAATATGAAGAGTTATATCAAAAAAAAGAGTTGGTTCTTTAATATTGAATATATATTGACCAAGTGCGAGGTGACCAGAGCTGCTGACTGGAAGAAATTCTGTAAGACCTTGCAGTATTCCAAGCAATAATGCCTGATAAGTTTCCATTTTTATTCTCCTGTTTGATTACTTCTTAAAAACTTGATTAATTGTGCTTATGACTTGACGTTTTAATATATTCTTACAGCTTAAAAATCAAGTATGCCATATATAAAGAACAGTGGGCAAAATACGTGCATAAGTGTGAAATTTTCGTAATTTTTAATAGTTTCCAAATAGAAAATAACCTAATCCATTATATGGAGGCTTATTTCTATTGCTATCTTTAGCATTGGCATAGCTATTGCTATAATATTAGTCAAAGCGAAGCAATAACAAAAGAAACAAAATAGATTTGATTGCTATAAACATATTAAAAATAAATATTTAAGGTGAATATCATGGCATTATTAGTAAATCCTGGGTTACAACTTAAGAACTCAGTTAAAAATGAGAAAAATAACAATGAAAAAAATAGAGCGGAGAAACAGGAGAGCGGTAATGAGCTAACTCTCCATAATCTAAATGAAAACATTGCAGTAGATAATCTTATTAAAGACAGATCAGATGCTGAAGACAAAAACACCACTCCTTTATCTTTTACAAGCAATACAATTTCTGAAGAGAACGCTACTAAAACAAGCAAGCTGGCTGCAATTATATGTATAGCAATTGTTGTGGTTGCAGCACATCAGGCAGTTATACATGGTGCATCTATGGCAAGTTTTCTGAGAGGCACTTCTATTGGAACACTATTTCTACAATTTTCCGTAGCTTTTGTATCTCTTGCTCTTGTCGAACTTATTTGGCGTGCTGTTTTGGTTCTTATGTATAAACCAATTAAAGGATGCGAAGATGCACTTCTACCAGGTTGTACAGTTATTGTTCCAGCATATAATGAGGGTAAACAGGTCTTTGTAACTCTCCAAAGCCTTGCAGCAAGCGACTATCCTAAAGATAAACTGAAACTTATAGCAGTTGATGACGGTAGTGTTGACGATACTTGGGAGTGGATTAAAAAGGCAAAAGAGGTTCTTGGTGATCGTGTAATTACAATAAAACAGCCTTGCAATAAAGGTAAGCGTCATGCTCTTTACGAAGGATTCAAGCAAAGCGATGGTGAAATTCTGGTAACGGTTGACAGCGATTCAACCGTTGATGCAGATACTCTACGTAACCTTGTATCACCTTTTGTTGTAGATAAAAAAGTTGGTGCTGTTGCTGGCAATGTAAGGGTTCTTAATATGGATAAGGGAATTATTCCTAAGATGCTTGACGTAGTGTTTGTTTATAGCTTTGACTTTATCCGTGCAAGCCATAGTATGGTGAAAGCTGTTATGTGTACACCAGGTGCTTTATCTGCGTATCGTAGTGATGTTGTAATGAGCATATTGAACGAGTGGTTGCATCAGAAATTTTGTGGTCAGCCTGCAAATATTGGCGAAGATCGTGCAATGACTAACCTTATTCTAAGAGAAGGATATCATGTTCTCTTTCAGCAAAATGCTAAAGTTTATACAGAAGTCCCTGTTAAATATATTAATCTTTCTAAAATGTATCTAAGATGGGCAAGAAGCAATGTTCGTGAAACTATTGCCATGACACGTTTTATATTTAAACCTTTTCGTGAAGGATCAAAACTTGGTGCAAGAATAAACCTTATCTCTGGCTGGATTGCTATCACAAAAGCTCAGATATTCCTTGTAATAACTTGGGTATTGATTTTGCTTCACCCAATGACATTTGGAGTTAATGCTCTGATTGGTGTAATTGGCTCTTCAAGTTTAGCAGCAATCATATATGCGTGGAAGTTTGGAAGTTTTGCATCTCTTTGGTCATTTATTTATGGAATATATTTCTTTATAGCTCTATCATGGATAAGACCTTATGCACTAATAACACCACACAAGGCTGGCTGGTTGACACGTCAGATTAAATCAAAACCAGAAGCAAAGTCAGATTCTACTGTAAAAGATGTGGTTGAAGTAGCCAATGAAGAAAATAGTATGTTTTTGCAGAAGACTGCTGCTTAGAAATTAATTTTATCACTCTCCATTAAAATTGTAGAGATTAGAAATAATAAATAATTTCTTAACAGCTAAAATTACTGAAAAATAATAGAAACCCCGCTCTCCTGAATACGTTAAGAGTGGGGTTTATTTTTTTATTTCAAAGCGATGTTATTTATTTGAATTGGTTGGGGTAGGTTCTAACAATTAGAATGAATGAAGATTGTTGTGCTGTTTATTGCAACTACAATTTATAAAAGACTCTCAAATATATGATACTCTTCAATATGGTATTGTGGCTCAGGATATATTGCAATGGGCATACCAAATTTTGCCTCTAAAGATGTTATTAGGTGTTTTTCCTCTCCATGCAATAATTGAGCTATCTCAGGGTGGACTTTAACAGTAAAGCGGTTACCCATAATATCAGTTGCCTCATTTAATAGGTCTCTATGAATTTTATGGCATATTGATTTCCCAGAGAGAAGCATACCATCGCCTGCACAATAAAAACAGGGTTCACATAAAGTGCGGGTAAGATTTTTTCTAACCCTTTTACGTGTCATCTGAACAAGCCCTAACTCAGATAGAGGAAGGACATTGGTCTGACTTTTATCCTTTTTTAGAGCATCTATGAGATGAGACATCACCTTCTCTTTGTGATGACTCTTTTTCATGTCAATAAAATCAATAATTATAATACCACCAATATTGCGAAGCCTTATCTGATAGGCGATCTCTTTAACAGCTTCAAGATTAGTTTTTAAGATCGTCTCCTCAAAATTATGTTTTCCAACATATTTACCAGTATTTACATCAATTGCCACTAATGCCTCTGTCTGTTCAATGATGATATATCCACCAGATTTAAGCCACACCTTTTTTTTTAAAGCCCTTGCAATATCTCCTTCAATATTATAGGCATCAAATATAGGTTCTGCTCCCGTGTAAAGCTCAACAGAGACTCTAAGATCAGGCATTAGCTTGTCTAAAAAATGGACAACACTCTCATACCCTTCTCTTGAATCAATAATCAATCTATCAGCTTCGTCTGAGAGTAAATCTCTTACTGCACGAAAAGTTACTGTCAAATCTCTATAAACTAAAGATGGAGCTGATGCTGTTTTGCCTCTCTTCTGAATATCTTCCCATGTTTTAGTAAGAAACGCTATTTCTCGCTCTAACCTATTTGTTTTTATTCCTTGAGCCGCTGTCCTAAATATATATCCAAAGTTGTCTTTCCTTATTGATGTGAGAAGCTCTTTTAGGCGAATACGCTCCTTTTCATCATCAATTCTTTTAGATATACCAATGTGATCAACCGTAGGCATAAGAACCATGAATCTACCCGGAAGAGATATATGAGTTGTTACTCTGGGACCCTTCGAACCCATTGAAGATTTTGCAACTTGAACCAAAATCTCCTGTCCCTCAGTTATAAGCTCGTCAATTGGGGAATCTTCTGCCAAATAGGGTTTCCAATTATACACAGATGTGCTATTTTTCCAATTTGTGGAATTCTTCCAATCTTGTCCCCCTTTAGAACTTGATAAGTTTTTCCAATTTGATGAGCTTTTCCAGTTTGATGAGGTAGTCAACTTTTGAAGCTCTTTTTTATTTTCCCTTACATTAACTATTATTGCTTTATCATCAATAATATCTGTTCCCATATCTTCAGAAGAATCTTGATCCCCTGATTCTGATTCATCTTGGTCTATCTCTGCCTCTTGTTCAAACCTTCTGGCAAGATCATCAAATGTATTATCTAAAATATCATCTACATAAAGAAACGCTGATTGGTTAAGTCCAATATCAACAAATGCAGCCTGCATACCAGGAAGAACTCTTTGCACTCTTCCTTTATAGATATTACCTGTAATGTTGGACTCATCGCCTCTTTCGATAAATAGTTCTACAATAGTTCCATTTTCTAAAACAGCCACACGAGTCTCGTGGGCTGCTGCATTTACAACAAGTTCTTTTAGCATACTATTAAATCTTGATCTTTAAATTATAGGTGATAGAGAAAATCTTAATCTCCTCACATGGTTAAAAAGTATTTTAAGCTGATTTGAGTTTAACAATATCTGCTGAACGAAGAACATTATCAGGCACTTTAAACACCTCAGTTAATATTTCAGATGGTCTTATGGTTCGTTGAAGATCGTTTTTTAGAGTCATCTCAAGTTGAGTATAATCTAATTCTACCGCTAAATCATCTTTATCTTTTGCGGTTAGCCCATCTTTATCTTTTGTTATTAGCCCATCTTTATGTTTTACGTTTGACTCTTCTTGCTTGGTCTTAATTTTTGTATTTCCAGAACTAATTAGTTTAATTTTTTCTGTTACCTTTCTTAAATCTGTAGTTCTCTGAATACCCTTAAAACTTAGTTTATCCACAACATACTCTGACAAAGTCATAAATTCATCTATATCCTGTTCCGTGATAGAAAAATTTTTGAGTCTAATTTGATATGAGATAGATAAGTTAGTCTCTTTCTGATTTTCTTCTCTAATGTCTTTATTTACATCTGGGTTTGCTTTATTCACATCTGAGTTTTTCTTTAAATCTTTTGAATAAACAGAGCGTGTAATTGTTATTGTTCTGGGCAACACATCGTTAAGTTTTTTCACAATATCATCTGGTTTTATAAAAGATTGTTGTGATGCAGCAGGTCTATTTTCGGATAAAGTTGATTGTTCTAAAATATTTACTTGATCTGAAAGATTTACCTGTATTGAAAAAAACTCCTCTTCGCTCTCCATACCAACAGGCAAAGGGTTATCGAAAGAGATTTTCATTACTGGGCTAAAACCTGTGGAGTATTTAACCTCTAAACCAGCTCTTCTGATTGCTCGCCTGATTATTTTGGCAAGTTCAAGATGCCCAAAGTGTTTTGCCTTACCAAGTTTTGAGTAGAAGATGGTAAGTTTTGAGTAATTCCCATTATTTTCAACATTTTTCTTATTATCAAGATATTTAAATTTTATTGGATTTTCTTTTCTACTTTGAAGGTCATTATCTGGCATTTGACTATGTTCTATATTTTCAGGCTCTTGAACTTGACTTGTAGTATCTGCATTACTCTTAAAAAGAATAGGCTGTATTTTTTTAAAATCACAAATTCCACAACCTATGCAGCCATGTTCTCTACAATCTTGGGTAAGTTCAGAAGCCATTGCCTTATCAAATTCATCTCTTATAAATTTATCTGAGATGCCACAATCAATATGAGACCAAGGCAGAACCTCATCTTTTGCACGTTCACGAGTAGTATAAAAATATGGATCAACGCCACACTCATCAAAGGCTTGCTCCCACAGATCGAATCGGAACATATCTGACCAACCATCTAATCGGCAACCTACCTCCCAAGCCTTTACAAGAACGCTTGATAACCTACGATCTCCTCTTGCCCATACTCCTTCAAGCAGGCTCATCTTTGGGTGCTGCCATTTAATATTGATACCAGGGTGTCTTAGTGTTTGCCTAAGAAAATTTAAGTTTTCCATTGCCTTGTCAGGATGGATTTGAGAACATCTTTCAAATGGTGTATGAGCTTTAGGTATAAAAGATGCAAAACTTATATTGATGGTGCTGTTACCTTTTCCAGTAGTTTTGATTTTAGCAAGCCTTTTTGCCATATCTGCAATTGCTTGAATATCTTCAATCGTTTCAGTAGGAAGTCCATTCATAAAATAGAGCTTAATATTTCGCCAGCCCAATTCAAAAGCACTTTTTACTGTCGTAAAAATATCCTCTTCAGTGATATTTTTATTTATAACATCTCGAAGTCTTTGAGAGCCAGCTTCTGGTGCAATTGTAAATCCAGTTTTCTTAACTTTTTTAATTATTTTCATCAAAGGCGAGGTAAGTTTGCCAGCACGCACAGAGGGTAAAGAGATTGATATACAGTGTCCAGTGTTTATTGCCATAAGCTCTTCCATAAGTTCTGCAAGATTGCTGTAATCACCTGTGCTTAATGAAAGAAGCGAAAGATCACTATAACCTGTATTTTTTAAAGATTCTTTAGCTATTTCTACAAGCTCATTAACAGAACGCTCCCTAACAGGTCTGTAAATCATGCCTGCTTGGCAGAATCGACACCCTCTTGAGCAACCTCTTGCAATCTCAAGACGTAAGCGATCATGAACTGGCTTTCCAAATGGCACAACTGGCGAAGTTGGAAATGGTTCTGTTGAAATATCAGGAAGAATTGCCCTTTTAATCCTTGTATATTCAGGGTAAATAGGCTCAAGGTGCTGGATTAATTTTGTTTGATCGGATTTTGCAGGCTTATAGATTGGTTTAAAAAAAGAAGGGACATAAACCCCGTCTATTTTAGAGAGCATTTTAAGCAAACTCTTTTTGTCGCAAACTCCTATCTTTTTTTCAGAGTTATTAGTTTGATTTTTGCTTCTATTTTTCTCATCTTTCCATTTGATAAACGCTTGAGCAATTTCAAGAACTGCCTTTTCTCCATCACCAATTACAAAAGCATCAAAAAAATCGGCTAATGGCTCTGGATTAAAGGCACATGGACCACCTGCGATTATAAGGGGAAAAGAGCATATAGTAGAATTTAGATTGTTGGAGTCTGCATTTTTAGAATCTACACTTTTGGTAATAGCTATATCAGAGAATAACTCTCTATCTTTGGCATGAAATGGGATTCCAGCAAGATTTAACATCGTTAAAATATTTGTGAAGTTAAGCTCGTAGAGCAGGCTGAATCCAACTATATCAAAGGATTTAAGAGCAATTTCAGACTCTAAAGAGAATAGATGTGTATTCTTTTCCCGCAAAATCTTCTCCATATCAGGAGCTGGGGTGAAGAATCTTTCTGCGGCTATATTTTCTTGCTGGTTCAATATAGTGTATAGAATTTGCATTCCAAAATGAGATGTACCAATCTCATAAAGATCAGGAAATGCAAGGGCGAATTTAAGATCAACTTTTGAAAGGTCCTTTTTGATGCTATTTGCTTCACAACCAAGATAGCGACTTGGCATCTCCACAAATGGGAGGATTTCTTGAATATTTATTTTGTCCATGATAGAAATATTTAATAATTCCATATTATTGTTATTAATTTTTGATAAATTTTAACTTATCTCATTTTAGCCTAAATAAAGCAAATTTTAATTTAAACAGGTAAAAATTTGAAGTTGCCCAAACTATATTGAAAATCTTCAAAGTTAGTATCTAAAATTTATTTCAGATACTAACTTGCCCAAACTCTACATATAATTTATAAAGAGGCTCAATTTAAAAGGGTCTCATGGAAAAGAGATCAATATAAAAAAATTAAGAAGCTATAAATTAAGGAGTTTTATTATGTTTGGTTTAGGAATGCCTGAAATATTGCTTATTCTGGCTATTGCTTTAATGGTTATTGGTCCTAAAAAATTACCTGATCTTGCAAAATCTTTAGGTCGTGCTTTAGGAGAGTTCAAAAGAGCTGCACAAGATTTTAAAAATAGTATTGATTTAGATACCACTGTTAAGGAGTTTAATGAGCCTGTTAAAAACATTAAGGAGATTAAGACAGATATTAAAAATTTTTCAGACCCGTTAAATAATGCTATAAAAGAGCCTACACAAATAAAAGAACCTGTTCAGGCAAAAGAGACATTATATAATCAAGAAGCAGTAAAAAAAGAAGAAGAGACAGAGAATAAAACAATAGAGGAAAAGAAAACTAAATTAGATAAAAATGATGATTTGCAATCATCTAATGTTCATAAATAAGGATATAAAGTAAAAATGACGGATAGAGAAGAAGATAGGCTACCTTTTACAGAACATCTCTCCGAGTTACGTGACAGATTGATTCGCTGCTTTATAGCTGTCTTTGTTGGGTTCATTGTTGCGTATTTTTTTAAGGAAAGATTATTTGATATTCTTAATGCTCCTCTTGTAAAGGTTATGGGTAGCGAAACCAAAATGATCTTTACAGGTCTTCCAGAAGCCTTTTTTACCTACATGAAACTCTCTTTTCTTGCTGGTATAGTGCTTGCAACTCCTGTTCTTTTTTATGAATTTTGGATGTTTATATCTCCAGGACTTTACCGTGATGAAAAAAAATTCCTTATACCCGCTATATTTTTATCCTTGTTTTTTTTCATTGCTGGTTCAAGTTTTGGATATTTTGTTGTTTTTCCTTATGGTTTTGAGTTTTTATTGAGCTTTGCTTCAGAAAATATACAATCAATGCCGTCAATGAAGGAGTACTTAAGTTTTTCTTCAAAGATGCTTTTAGCATTTGGATTTGTTTTTGAGCTGCCTCTTGTTCTAACTTTAATGGCACGGATGGGACTTGTTACTGTTGAGTTCCTAAAAAAAAACAGAAAATATGCGGTTCTAATAATTTTTATAGTTGCAGCGATTATAACCCCAGGACCAGATGTTATTAGTCAGGTTATGATGGCTGTGCCGCTTATGTTTTTATATGAACTAAGTATTCTTGGTGCAAAATTATTTGGTAAGAGACATGATACTAAAGATGGGGAACAAGAAGAAGAACAAGGCAATGAAGAGCAAGAAAATATTGATAAATGATAGGTTTTTTATCATTGACATGCTTAAACACCATATTATAATAGCTCTCCAAACTATAGAGTTAGAGTAGATTAAGCTGCAAAGTACATATTAAATTAGAGTTGTTGTCAGGTAGTTTGGGATGCTCCCTGACGTATTTGGATAAAGTAAAAATATTATTAACTGTTAAAGGAGTAAGGAAAATGAGTAAAAGATTTATTACGTTGATGTTGGCTATTGGTGTTGCTCTTCTTTTTGCTGCGACCTATATTTATGCTGGAACAGCGGTTCAGGACGCATTTAAGATGGAGACAAAAGAGTACGCAAAACACACAAAAGGTTTAGTTGAGTTCACTCATAAAAAACATACTGAAGATCATAAAATTGCTTGCGGTGAATGCCACCATGATGATAAGGGGAAAGCCCTTGAGCTTAAAGCAGGTGATGATGTTCAAAAATGTGTAGCTTGCCATAAAGAGACTGGTAAAGCTCCAGAAGGTGAGAAACTTGCCAAAAAAGAGAAAATTGTAAAATACCACAAAGAGGCTCTTCATGCAAACTGCATTGACTGCCACAAAGCTTCTAACAAAAAAGCTGGTGATCCAACAGGTAAAAAACCAGCCCCTACATCATGTAATGATTGCCATCCCAAAAAATAATATTACATAAAAATGAACAACCCTCACCGCAATGTGGGGGTTGTAAGTAATCCAATCCGATCTAAACAAGATCGCCCTCTACCAAGCTCAAACCAATCAAACTAAAATACTACCATTCCAGATAGCAGAAAATTATAACACCAGAATCCTTAACTTAGAGCTTCAATAACTCCTCAAGAGCGGTTTGACGAAGAGTTGTATCCTGATTTTTAACTGCCATTGCCATTGCTTTACGTGTGCCTACAAATATTGCAAGTTTTTTTGCCCTTGTTAAACCGGTATAGATAAGATTTCTAAATAGCATTTTAAAATGCTGGGATAGAATCGGAATAATTACAATATCAAATTCGCTACCTTGTGATTTATGTATGGTTATAGCATAAGCAAGATCAAGTTCAATTATATCGTCTCTCTGGTATTTGACGATCCTTTTGTCAGGATAGAAGGATACAAAGCAGGTAAGCTCTGTTATGTCCATATCAACTATAATTCCAATATCGCCATTAAAAACGCCAAGATCGTAGTTGTTTCTTTTATGTATCACCCGATCCCCTGTTCTAAATATCCTCTCTCCAACTTTAATCTCTCGTTTACCTTCTGACTTTGGATTGGCTGATGCCTGTATTAATCTATTGAGATTAAGAGTTCCAAGAGTGCCGCGTGTCATTGGAGATAAAATTTGAATTTCGCATCCATTACCATAATATTTGGGAATCCACTCTTGATAAAGCCGCCTTACCATATCTGAGGCAGCATATCCATAATGTAAAGATGACCAAGGATGAACGCTTTTTAAAACCGCAATTAACTCCTTAACCTCAGTGTCGGCTTTATAGATAGCATTTATATCAACATGCTCAAATTTTTTAGGAATGTTTATTGCTGGTTCATATGGTTTTATGGGTTCTTTTATTCCAAACTCATAAAAATCTTCTTGATTATTATAGGCAACATGAATCTTTGATGTTTGAATATTAGAGACTTTTTTCACTTGATTTATAAAGTGAATTTGATCTTTTGTGGCTTCATCAGAATCAATGAACATACAGTCAGTGCTGTTAGTCCATATTTCAGGTTTTTTAAACGGAGATGCAATCCATGGGACTTCTCCATTATTTATCTCATGTGCATATCTAATAATCAAAGACTCTCTTGCCTGACGAAATATCTGCGTTAAGACAAAACATGGTATAACTCCAGAGGCGATCATATCTTTTAAAACGTTTCCAGCACCAACTGACGGAAGTTGATCTGCATCTCCTATAAAAAGCACCTGGCACGATTTAGGAACAGCTTTAAGTAAAGAGGCGGTTAGGCTAATATCAAGCATAGAGCACTCGTCAACAATCAAAAAATCGGCTTTAAGAGGTGAATTCTCATTTTTCTTAAAATCTCCTCCTTTCCACTCTAACAGGCGGTGTATAGTCTTTGCTTCCCTGCCAATGACTTCGCTCATGCGTTGAGCTGCTCGTCCTGTTGGGGCGGTAAGCAAAATTTTTTTATTCATTGCCTCAACAACTCTTACAATTACAAGGGTCGTTGTTGTCTTACCACAACCTGGACCTCCTGTGAGAATTGAAAATTTTTGGTTCACAATCGAAATAACAGCTTTTGCCTGTTCATCACTCAATTTAATATATCTTGATTTGCAATAGAGGGTTATCCACCGTTCTAACTGATCGTTTGCTACAGAGAGAAGATGATCTGGCTTGCACATCTTTGATACACGTTGGGCAACATAAAGTTCATCAAAGTAGAGTGATTTAGAGTAGTAACAGGTCTCTTTATCTTTTTTGTCGCTATTTTCATCAGTTCTATTTTTAGAGAATTGATAAAGATAACGAACCATAAGAAGCTTTTCCTGCTCCATCTTTCCTAAAATATATAATAAGCGGCTTGTGAAATCTATATTCAGAAGCTCTGAGGTCTGGTCTTGAATTTGGGAAAGGGTAAGATAGCAATGCCCAAAGTTTCTGCTTGCTGACAGAACATGGCGAATTGCTGCCATAATACGCTTATCGCTGTCAGGTGCAAACCCTATGCTCAAAGCAATTTTGTCAGCAGAAAAGAATCCAATGCCATAGAAATCAGTAGCAAGACGATATGGGTCTTCAGAAACATATTTTATTGCGTTATCGCCATACGCTTTATATATTTTAACAGCAAAAAGGGTGCTGATTCCATGAGATTGAAGAAATATCATAACATCACGAATGGACTTATGTTCTGTCCATGCCTGACTTATCATCTCTAATTTTTTGTTTGCAATCCCCGGAACTTCGATTAAACGCTCAATTTCAGACTCAAATACTTCAAGAGTTTTGTCATCAAAATATCTTACAATCTTTTTTGCCGTTTGAGGTCCTACTCCCTTGATAAGACCAGAGCCAAGATATTTTTCAAGAGCTGCTGTGGTTGCGGGTTTTCTCTCAAACGCGGAAGTTGCTTTAAATTGACGCCCATATTTTGGGTGAACTATCCATGAACCCTCAAAATCCATCGTAGCACCAGCAAAAACTTTCGTTTGATGAACTACAACAGTCTCCTGATTTTGAGGGCTATTAAATGGAACAACTCGTAAAACAGACCAGCCATTATCAGCGTTATGGTATGTTATGTGTTCAACAACACCTGTTAAATGCTCTGTTATAGTAGCTGAATTATACAATTTGACTCTTTAAATAGAAAAACCCCTTAAAAATAAGGGGTTTATATATGGTAGGAATTACCTGTAATCTTGAATGGTAGCGATGCAGGGATTTGAACCCCGGACCCTGCGGATATGAGCCGCATGCTCTGACCAACTGAGCTACATCGCCTTAAAGTTCGGCTTTTATATAATTTAGTTTTTATGTTGTCAATATTTATTTCTTCTTTGTTTAACTCTGAATAGCGATTTATTGAACTCTTAAATTTTGACTAAATAATCTACTGTTTGTTATCAGCTTGCTTAAAATCTGTTACAACTACAGTGAAATTTTCGAGATTATCAGGAAAATCTGAAAAAACAACCATAAACGGAATTGATTTGCCCGGATCAACTGTAAATTTCTTATTCCCATCTGAACTATAAAGGATAGAGTTAATACCATTCATGTCTAATGTTTTCAAATGCTCTTCAGGTATAATATTACCACACAGAACAGTCTTATTTTTTACCTTTACTTTATTTGTAGCTATTAACGTTCCTTCTATTTTTATATCTTTACATGAAATTTTTGAATGGTTAGTTACTTGTCCAGTTATGACAAATAGTGTCCCCGATATAGTATTTGTTATGAATTTACCACTTACGCTCTTTTGATCAGGTGTAAGTTTAATAGGCTCTAATTTAGGTGTCAGAATTTTATTTATATAAGGTATTGTCTCTATGTAAGAAGTAATGCCAGATAAGTATGGGGTTTTCCCCATCATTACAGATGCAGCAAATCCAGCAATTAAAAGGATTATTAATATAATAGGTATTATCACAATCTTTTTAATCCCAAATGTCATGCTTTTATGCTTATCAAAAAGAATGCTATCTTCAAAGAGATTAGGTCTGTTTCCCAACAGTGTAGAACCTTGACCACTGTTTCCTATTATAGGCTGACCGCCTAATGTAGTTTGCTGACTCTGTGATTTATTAAGAGATATTTTATTTTCTTTTTGTTGACTATTGCTTGGCAACTCTTTTATCTCATTCTCAGAAGCATCGTAATATTCTTCATCAAAAACATCTTCTTCGTCGCTTTCAATCTCATCATCTGTTGAAAACTCCATCTCAATTGGAGAGATACTTTCTATTTTTGGATTTGTATCAGATTTATTTATTGTGTTTGTTTTATTTTTAGTTGTTTCACTTTCTGATGAAGAAAAATCAAAGTCGAACTCAGAATCATCTTCCATTTCAATTTCTAAGCCTTCGTCTGAGTCTGTTGAATTATCCACAGATAACTCTTCATCAATATTTGAAAAATCCATGCTTAATTCAAGATCGTTCTCTGTCTTTAAGGAGCTAGCCGATGTTTTAGGTGGTTGTGTAATCTTTTGCTGTGAAGATGTTGATGAACTATTCACATCACTATCTAATGAAAAATCTATATCTAATTCAAGACCACTATCTGTATCTACGGGTTGAGGTGCTGCTAACTTAGGCTTTGATGGTGGTGAAGCGGGCGTTTTCTGTGGAGCTGAAAAATCCATATCGTCATCAAGAGAGAAATCTATATCTAATTCAAGACCACTATCTGTATCTACGGGTTGAGGTGCTGCTAACTTAGGCTTTGATGGTGGTGAAGCAGGTGGTTCTTGCGGAGCTGAAAAATCCATATCGTCATCAAGAGAGAAATCTATATCTAATTCAAGACCACTATTTGTATCTACAGGTTGAGGTGCTAACTTAGGCTTTGATGGTGGTGAAGCGGGCGTTTTCTGTGAAGCTGAAAAATCCATATCGTCATCAAGAGAGAAATCAAGATCAAGGTCATCCTCCTGTTGAGAAGAGTTCTTATTTCCATCTTCTATTTTTAAGTTAGTTCCTGATTGTCTATCTATGAAAGTATTATTTTCAAGTGTTACCTCATCATTAATCTTTAGTCCATCGTCATCAATCTTTAGTTCACTTTCAAGCTGCAAATCACCACCAATATGGAGAGCATTATCATCTTTTTTAATAATATATTCAGATTCATGAGGAATGGCTATGGCTTTTGATGAGAGCTTTTTTTCAACCCCTAAAGGATACGCTTTAAAGATATGTTTGCACATACTACAACGAACTTTAGAACCATCTTTTTTAATAACTGATTCATCAAGGTTGAATTTTGTTGAGCATTTTTCACAGGTGATAATCATAAGTTTCCTCTTGTCATCTTATGTTCAGCCATAAGCCAATTTTTATTTAGAAGATAAATTCTAAGTGAAAGCTGAATGCCAATTTAACGCTGATACCACAAATGAGATGGAGCAGATGTTATAATTTTAAGTCAAAAATTGCCGGAAGGTTTCTATATTTTTCATTATAATCAAGACCATAACCCACAATAAACCCTTTTTCAATATCAAAACATGAATAATGAACATCAATTGGTAATTCACGACGTTCATTTTTGTTAATCAATGCACATATTTTTACTGAGGCTGGTTTCAGAGTTTGAAAATATCTCATTAAAGCAGTAAGAGTTGTTCCAGTATCTACAATGTCTTCAACAATCAAAATATCTTTACCTTCAAGTTGTATATCTGGCAGTTTGGTAAATTTAATATTTCCAGTAGTCTCTGTTCCACTGTAACTTGATGTTCCAACAAGATCAATCTCATGTTCAATAGCTATCTGCCGTGTGAGATCAGAGAGAAAAATAATTGAACCTTTCAAAATACCAACAAGCACAAGTCTTTTACCTTTGTAATCTCTTGAGATAAGTTCAGCAGCATCTTTAATTTTTGTCTGTATCTCTTCTGCAGAGATCATAGGAATCAGTTTTGTCATAATTTATTTATAATCCTGTTTCTGCCAGTTTTTCAACAAGTTTTTTCTGTTTGTTATCAAGTTCTTTGGGAATATTTACATGAATCACAACAAATAAATCTCCGTATCCATCAGTGTTCATCTGTGGAATACCCTGTTGTGCTAATCTGAGTTTTGCTTTATGTTTTGTTCCCGGTGGAATACTTATTGTCATCTCTTTTCCAGAAGGAGTTGAAATATCAACTTTAGTGCCAAGAAGTGCATCAGTAAGTTTTATCTCTTTAATAGTTGAAATATCATTGCCTTCTATATCAAATTTAGGGTCTGGCAAAGGTTTTGATTTTATAAAAAGATTACCTCTTGGACCACCATAAGGGCTTGGTTCACCCTTTCCCTGCACTCTAATTTTCTTACCAGTAGTCATACCTTTTGGTATTTTTACAGTGATAGTTTCGCTATTACCTCCTTGGTTTATAGTTACAGTTTTCTGACAACCGTTAATTATCTCATCAAGAGTAAGAGCTATCTCATATTCAATATCACTACCCTTTGTATTATGAACATTGTGGTTGCCTCTACAACTTCCACCCATTCCTCCCATTGTCTGCTCAAATGGATTTCTGCCCATACTACTTGAGAAATTAGAACCAGCAAAGCCACCTTTTGAAAAACCACTACCCGCAAACCCACCATTTGTAAATGACCGCCCAAAACCTGATCCACCAAAACTTTGACCAAAGCCAAATTCTCGCAGAATATCACTTATGTCAAAGTTTCTGAAAATATCCTCTTTAGAGTACCGCTGTTGAAAACCAGCAGACCCATAAGTATCATATTGTTGACGCTTATCTTTATCACTTAATACAGCATAGGCTTCGCTTATCTCTTTGAATTTCTCCTCTGCATTCTTGTCATCGTTTTTGTCAGGATGATATTTAATTGCAAGTTTATGATACGCCTTTTTTATCTCTTGAGGAGTTGCATTTTTATTTACTCCTAAAATTTTGTAGTAATCTGTCTCAGCCATGTTTCATTACCTCTTATATGTAAAGATATTGCAATTATTCAATTTTAATAAATTAACCTTCATTTATGGAACTAAAATAAACTGAATTTATTAAGTGTCAAGATTTGACAACTTTCCAAAAGTTATCAAATATTTTGTTATATTAAATCTGAAATTCAGTTCTGCAAACTTCTCTTTAAGGCTGTAATAGAAATCATAATTACCGATAATGCAGCAGGGGTCATTCCATCAATTCGTGATGCTTGCCCTAGTGAATCAGGCTTTACAGCAATCAGCTTCTCTTTGAGTTCATTGGAGAGACCATGAATTGCACTATAATCAATATTTTCAGGTATCTTGATTCGCTCCATATCTTTAAACTTCTTAATCTCACTCTGTTGGCGTGAGATATAGCCTTCATATTTTATCTCAATCTCTACTTGAGTTTTAACTCTATGATCCAACTCCTCCTCTGGTGGAGAAATGTTCTCAACAATGGAGTAATCAAGCTCTGCTCGTTTTAATAGCTGATCTAATTTAACACCATTTGTTATAGGTGGTGTAGAAGAAGACTCAAGAAACTTATTGACGCTATCAAGAGGCTTAACAATAAACGATTTTATGCGATTTATCTCATCTTTAGTAGCTGTCTCAATCTCTTTTGTCCTTGTAAATGTCTCATAATCAATAAGACCAATCTCATAAGCCTTTTCAAAGAGTCTTAAATCAGCGTTATCTTCTCTTAAGATGAGCCTATATTCAGCTCTTGAAGTAAACATTCTGTATGGCTCTTGAGTGCCTTTAGTAACCAAGTCATCAACCATAACTCCAATGTACGCTTCTGATCTGTCAAGTATAAATGGCGGACGCTTTTGAATTGCACACGCAGCATTTATTCCAGCCCAGATTCCTTGTGCAGCAGCCTCTTCATAGCCTGATGTTCCGTTTATCTGCCCAGCAAGAAAGAGTCCTTTAATTCTTTTTGTTTCAAGGGTTGGATAGAGCTGTTGAGGGTCTAAATAGTCATATTCAATTGCATAAGCGGGACGGATTATTTCAGCATTTTCAAGCCCTTTAACCATACGGACTAAATCAACCTGTATATCCCAAGGCAGGCTGTTTCCAAGCCCGCTTGCATATATCTCAAGAGTTTTAACTCCCTCATGCTCTAATATTATCTGGTGGCTCTCTCTTTCTGGAAATTTTACGATTTTATCTTCAAATGATGGGCAATACCTTGCAGATCGACCATGAATATAACCGCCATAAAGAGCTGAATATTGAAGGTTTTTTCGCACAAACTCATGGAGTGCCTGATTTGTGTGTCCAATGTAGCTTGGCAGCATCTTATTAGTAGGCGATATATGGTGAGATAAAGTTGATATGGGAGTTCCACCTGTTTGACTATCTATTTTACTATTTATGGCAATACTATTGCTTGTTGAAAATGAGAACGGGGTAAAAGATGGATCAGACTCTTGAGGTGTAAAGCATGAAAAGTCTATAGAATCTTTATGAATTCTTGGCGGAGTTCCAGTTTTCATTCTGCCAAGTGTAAAACCATGCTTTTCAAGTGATTTTGCCAAAGCAATTGAAGAGAACTCACCAGCTCTACCAGCATCAAAAGATTTATCACCAATATGAACAAGACCTTTTAAAAATGTGCCAGTAGCAAGCACTACAGCACCAGCTTCAAAGCCCATACCTGTTCTTTCCACTATACCTTTTATGTTGCCATTTTCCACAACTATATCTTCAACCATAGATTGTTTTACATCAAGATTTTTAGCCTCTTCTAAGGCAAGTTTCATAACTTGATGGTACAATTGTTTATCATTTTGGGTTCTTGTTGCCTGAACTGCTGGACCTTTTCGGGTGTTAAGCGTGTGATACTGTATTGCAGATAGATCAGATGCTTTTGCCATCATGCCGCCAAGAGCATCAATCTCCTTTACAAGCTGACCTTTTGCTGTGCCTCCAATTGATGGGCTACAAGGCATGGCAGCAATTTTGTCAAGATCAATGGTCATAATAAGGACTGAACATCCCATTCTTGAGGCAGCAAGGGCAGCTTCGCACCCTGCATGACCTGCCCCAATAACAATGATATCATATTTTTTTTTGTAGAATTTCATGGGTGTTTACTATATATCTGCTTTACATTTCGGTCAAGCAGAGGTTTGACAAATGGCTATTTTCAATATTTGTCGTTTTTATGACAATCCTCATAACTTATTCGCAAGCAGCTTAACTCATCTCTACAAGATTTTCATTTTGGCAGATAGAGTTCCGTAAAACTGTTGCAACGGAGATAGCACAGTTGGCTGTAGCAACCGCAAATGTATGTGTATAATGAGCAAATTTAAAGTGTAATTACCGCTTCAATTAATGTTTATACTAAATTGTAGATTTCCATCTCTGTGCAAGTTTATCAATTGAGATATTTGCTATAATATTATCAATATTTTTAACAATAAGATTTGAGTGTGTATCTGTAACTCTTCCAACACACTCACAAGCTATTCCTTTGAATAATTTTTCAAATGTAGAGCGATTTTCAGGAGAAACAGTTACAATAAAACGACCAGCAGATTCAGAGAATAAGACAGTAGAATTATTTATATGTTCTTCAACAGACTCATTATAAGTAGATTCATTACATCCAAATTCACTGCACACAGATTCACTACACGATACAGTTTTACTAATGCTATCTTTTTTCCCTAAAGTGCCTTTGCTCAAAGGCACTTTTGACAGATCAATCTCCATGCCCAATCCGCCAGCAATGGAACTTAATGCAAAATGGACAGCAAGTCCGCCCCTTCCAACTGCATGACAAGATGCAACGATTCTTGACGATATTGCCTTTTCAATAGCTTTATAGACAACTTTAGACTTATCAAAGTTGACTTGAGGCACATTTAACCCCACTTTCCCAAGAAGCTCATAATACTCAGAAGCCCCAAGCTCATTTAAAGTTTCTCCCAAAACATATATAAGATCACCTGAACATTTTGGATCAAGAGTTGTGCATTTTGTAATATCATCAATTACGCTGGTTACAGAGAATTGAACTGTCTCAAGAGCAGATACTTTAATTGATTCTCCATATTTGCCTTGTAAATAACCATCAACATACATGCTGTCTTTTCCAGATAAAAGCGGAATAGTGTATGCAATACAAGCCTCTTTTAAAGCACGACAAGCTCTTACAAGCTGGGCTGCTTTAAATTTTCCATCAGGATTTTTAATTGGGTGATATTGAATATCGGGCCAACAAAAATTATCCACTCCTCCTATGTGAGATAGAGTTCCTCCAACTGCAATGATTCTTCTTACAGCCTCATCAATTGTGCATGTCATCATGTTATAAGCATCAATTTTTGAATACCAAGGCAAAAGAGATTGAGAAAATGCAATCCCTTTTAAAGAGTCAAGAACAGGACGAATAACTGACGCATCAGATGGGACATCTCTATTAATTCCAACTAATGGCTTTATAACGCTTCCGCCTTGCACCTCATGGTCATATTGTCTTGTTATCCACTCTTTTGAGCAGATATTTGGTCTTGCCATCATATCGCAGATAAGGGTGCTATAATCACGAGGCTCTTTTAGCACAGGTTCTGTCAATCCTCTTTGAATGGGAGAGAGCCAGACCGCATCAAATTCCCATTTGGGAAAACCCTTTTCAAGCAAATTCATATCAACCCAAGCACAGGTTTTATCTTGATATTTTATGTGAAGTTTTCCTGTATTTGTATATTTTCCAATAACTGTGCTTTCAACTTCATGCTCTTTTGAAAGCTCCATAAACCTTTCAATATTTTCAGGTTTTACAGCTATGGTCATTCTCTCTTGAGATTCAGATACCCAAATCTCCCACATATCAAGACCTTCATATTTTAGAGGCACTTTATCAAGCCAAACCTCACAACCATTGCTTATCATTGCAGATTCACCAACAGATGAAGATAGCCCCCCTCCGCCATTATCTGTAATAAAGCCAAATAGCCCCTCATCACGGGCAATAAGAAGAAAATCGTGCATCTTTTTCTGTGTGTATGGGTCTCCTATCTGAACATGACCTGCGGGGGTATTTTCCGATAACACCTCTGATGAAGCTGTAACTCCATGAATCCCATCTTTTCCAACTCTTCCGCCGCTCATTACAATAAAATCACCAGCTTCTGTCTTTTTCTCATGGCTTGGTTTGCCGTTAATCTCATTTGGCATGATTCCTAATGCTGTAACAAAGACAAGACTTTTGCCCATGTAACCTTCATCAAAAAGAGTTTGACCAAATGTTGTTGGAACTCCGCTCTTATTTCCACCATCTTTTACCCCTTCAACCACGCCATCTAATAATCTTCGAGGGTGAAGAGTTGCTTTTAGTTGTCCGTTGTAATCAATTGGTCCAACACAAAATCCATAGCTTCCCATGATCAGCCTTGAGCCAAGGCCTGTTCCCATAGGATCGCGATAGACTCCAACAATGCCAGTAATTGCACCGCCATAAGCCTCCATGTTTGAAGGAGAGTTGTGAGTTTCGCCTGTTATTACGTAGTTATTTTTATCGTCAAACGAGCCAACACCAGCGTTATCCCACAAAACAGAGACAACCCAATCTTTTTCATCTTTAAGTTTTAACGTAGGCTCTTGGATATATTTTTTAAACAGGTTATCTTCGACAACTGTTTCACCTGTTGTTGGATCGTGATATTTAAAAATTCCCCTGAATGTGTTGTGGTTGCAGTGATCGCTTCGTGATTGAGAGATATACTCAATCTCAACATCAGTTGGACCATTGGCTAAAGATATTGAGTTTATATTTATGAAATCTGCGTTATTTTGATCTATATTTTGAGCTATTGAGTTGTTCGGCTCTATTAAATTATTACTGATTTGTTCTATCTCTATCTTACTTCTTGCTTGACGCACATTTTCATCAAGAAAATAGCTTCTAATTATTGGAATATCTCTTGGATTTAGTGCCAAATTTCGTTCATTGCTTATCTTTTCAAGTGCTTCGTCAGACTCAATATTTAAAATCTGAAAAGATGGCTCATGGTTTAGCACAACTTTTGGTATCGTCAAAATTGTGCTTTTCTTGGACTCCCACTCATCTTTTGCAAAAATCTTCCACTGCTGAATTATAGGGTTTGCAAGAAGCTCGCTCGCAATTTTCTCAACATCATTGTAAGTTAAATTTTTACTGGTTAGGCAATAACGTTTTGAAGTATAGACACCCTCCCCTTCTGCAAAATCTCTTTTAAGCAGATCTCGTATTGCTTCCATTGCCGTGCTTCCAGCGTTATCTCGAACACCGGGACGAAATCCAATCCAGATACACCAGTCAAAATCAATGGTTAATGGAACATCAAGCGAAGAGACCTGAATAACAGGATTAGTTAAAATTTCATCTTTTATAGCTTGAAGTTGTGCTTGTGGAAATTCAGCTTCAATGGTTACAAGGTTCACAGTTCTTCCATCTTGAATATCAATATTAAAATACTCATGAGCTTTTTTTTGCAAACCCTTTGCTTCAGCGTCAAGAAGTTCTGGTTTTAGGGCAGTTTCAATACAGGAGATCATGTTATTCACCTTAATTATTTTATTTAACTTAAAAGTCTTAAGTTATTTATTTTCATATCAGAAAAAATTCATAAATCAAAAGTTTCCCAACAGAGTATATACAAAAATATGCTTAATTATAATTTATATTCTCTGATTTTACTACATATCCTCTCACAGCACTCTTTTGTTTTAGCATGATCAGGACCTTCAACCATAACTCTTAAAAGCGGCTGTGTGCCAGAATATCTAACAAGAACTCTGCCATCAGCTCCAAGTTCAGATTCCACGGCTTTAATCTCATCAGCAATAGATGCAACTGCCATAAAATCAGGTCGGGAAACATCAACCTCTACATTCATAAGAATCTGTGGATAGACCTTCATAATTGATGCAAGCTCTGAAAGAGGTTTACAACTTCCTACCATAACCTCAAGAAGACGCAATGCTGTAAGAAGACCATCTCCTGTTGTATGGTATTGTGAAAATATCATGTGCCCTGAATCTTCGCCTCCCATAACAGCACCTGACTCTATCATTTTTTGCAAAACCTCTCTATCTCCAACTCCTGTTATCAAATGCTCAATTCCAAGAGATTCAAGCGTTCTTGCAAGACCAATATTGCTCATTACAGTGCTTACAACACGATTATTTTCAAGAGTTCCTTTTGATTTTGCGTAAGAGGCACATATTGCAAGAATTCTATCACCTGTAATGACGGCACCAGTCTCATCAATCGCAATTAAACGGTCTGCATCACCATCAAATGCAAGACCAATATCAGCACCCAATTCAAGGACTTTGCGAGATAGAGTTTCTGTATGTTGGGAACCGCATTTTTCATTGATATTTTTACCATCTGGCTGATTAAATATAAAAGTTGCATCAAAATTGTCAAAATAGTCTGAAGAGCCAAAAAGCATAGAGGCAACAACACTTGACGCACCATTAGAGCAGTCAACTACAAGTTTTAGCTGTTTATTTATTGTAGAATAAAAACCTTGTTTCAAAAAATCGCAATATCTTTTTTTAGCATCATAAATTGGGTAAATCCGCCCTGTTAAACTTATTTTTGTGGAGTTCTTTTGATATTGATTCTCAAGTGAAAATATCATTGACTCAATACTCTCTTCTTCATCATCTGAAAGTTTCCAGCCACCCTTTTTAAAAATTTTGATGCCATTGTCTTGCCAAGGGTTGTGAGAAGCGGAGATCACGATACCAGCACCTATTTTTTCGATTCTGGAATCTATCTCACTTTTTTCGTTTTGGTTGTCACAATCTTTTTTATCGCTATTTTGTTGCAAACCATCTTGATTAATATTTATTTGGTTGAAATTTGATAATAAAAAAGCAACAGCAGGTGTTGGGATTACTCCAACTGTAAGAACATCTACACCTTGTGATGTAATTCCAGCAGCAAGTGCTGACTCTAACATATCTCCTGATATACGGGTATCTTTCCCAATAATAACGGCACCATAACCATCTTGTTTAACATAGTTTGCAACTGCTATTCCTATATTCATAGCCATTGATGGAGTCATGGGATAGCTATTGGCAACACCTCTTATCCCATCTGTTCCAAATAGTTTTTTCATCTTAAATATTTTCCTATATCTTTTTTCTATATTCTCTTCTTAAATAACATTGGAACGTCTCAATTTCTTCCTTCTACCTGTTTAAACCGTTCATCAATAATAGTTATCGGCTTAAACTGTGAACCACTTTTCATAGCTTTGTTTGTCTCATCATAGACATTTTTATCAAACCAAAATAGTCCTCCAGCCATTGAACCAAATGGATCAAATAGGTCTTCTGATTTTTTAGTGCCATGATTTGAAGGAAGTTTAATCCATCTCCAATATCCATGACGGACATAAGGAACCATAAATGTGGGGACAAATGATGCCTGTTCGTGAATAAGTGCTTGAATCTTAACAGATAGAGCAATTCTCTCTTTCTCATCAAGACTTTCTCTGTATTTATCTATAAGAGTATCAAGTTCTTTGTTATCCGTGTTAGTTATGTTGTTTGTCTGAACTTTGTGAGCATTTTCTGAGTGCCAACTCTCCCAATATGATGGTCTTAAACCTGTGCTCCAGCCCATCCATGCAACATCGTGCTTTTTTTCCAAAATCTTTTTAAATGCCGCAGTTCCATCTAAAAGCTGAAGTTTTAATTCTATCCCAGCTTTTAAAGCCTCTTCCTTTAAAACAACAAGTCTTGGTGTGTGTTCGTCAAAGCTATATGTAACATCAACAGAAAGGCGCATCTTCTCTTTTTCCCAAATACCATCACTACCACGCTTCCAACCAGCATCGGTCATAATAGATTCAACTTTCTCAATACTAAATGGTCTGGCTTTAATTGTGTTGTTTGTATATTCACCATAACCAATATATGCCTGATGAAGCCTGAAATAATCTCCTCTTAGTACACTATCAATAACTTTTTGAATATTCATACCATGAGAAAATGCAACCCTTACTCTCTTATCAGAAAAGATATTTTTATCTTCATTTAACCAAAGACCAGATGCAGAACGAGGAGTATCATTAAAAAAAGAGATTTTTTCCACATATCCTTTATTAAAAACATCAATATTTGATTTTTCATACCAATAGTTAGGCATTGTTAAGGCAAATGTGTCAATATTACCTTTTTTAAAATATTCCCAAAGCATATTAAAATCTCTAATTACTGTAAAATTGACCCTATCAACATTGAACCTATTCTTAAAATATCTTAAATTTTCTCCCCACCAATTCTTTTTTAGTTTAAAATTGACATATTTGCCTTTCTTAAAATCTTCTATTTGATATGGTCCAGTGTTTGGGACGATTTTCCAATTATACTCATTTACAAAATCTTTGTTCAAAGTACCGAAAAAATGGCGAGGTGTTGGAGAGATACCAACGATCATATAGAGATCAGGTTGTGCTTTTGTGCTTTTAACAGCAAGGGTATAGTCATCATAAACAGTTACAGATTCAATCTCTTTGGTGTAATAATCATTATACCAAGGGGCAATAATATGTTCAGATCTCATAAAATCTAAGGTGTAGGCAAAATCCCAAGCTGTAACTTTAACGCCATCTGACCAAGCAGCATCTTTGTTTAGCTTAAAGTACATGGTCTTTTTATCTTTATCAAAAGCCCAATGGGTGGCTATCTCTGGAATAATCTTATCTGTGTCAGGGTGGATATTTATAAGTGATAGTTGATTATCAAGAATTGCACTTCTAAAACTTCCATTTGAATCAGGACCAACAGTTCTGAAAGTCATGGGAAAACTCAATATTGCGGTGCGAAGTGTTCCACCTTTTACTGCATTAGGAGAAGAAAATATTGGATCAGAGTCGTTAGTCAGCCACTCTATACCTTCTGGTAAAGTTGCTGTAGAGTTGGCACTCTTAGCAGTTGAGCTGTTTTCATTAAAAAATAAAAATCCTATAAGTAACAAAATGAGAATTTTTAAATAATATTTTATATAAGGCATTTTGTCGATTTTCCTCCTTAATCTAATTTATAAAGATTCAACGACTTTTCAAAAGTTGTTAAATCTGTCTTAATTATTCAAAATATCTTTTGATGGTTCTAATATTGCGTAGGCATTTTCAACTATCTCTTTTCCATACTTTCTCTCAAGCCTTCTGACTGTAAAATGACCTCTTGCGATATCTTGAAAATGGTCAATAAATAGGGTGTTTATGATAGCTCCTCCAGCAGCCCCGATTGCAGGAATAGCCTGAGATATAGCCTTTTCTGATACCTGAACACTAAACCTTTCTGATATTTGAAGGATAAACCTAATTATAGCTGGACTTCCCTCGATAAGACCTTTTTGTGCAATAAATTCAGCAGCTTTTGATAATGAAGATGCTAAAGCTGCACGGGCTGCAAAGTATGCTGATTCATGGGCATCATTGCTGCTTTTTAATCCACCAAAAGCAAAAACCTCCATGCAGGCAAGCTGAACTTCAGTTGTTGATATAAGTTCTCCTTCACTTCTTGCAATATCAGCAATTGATCGAAACATTATGGTAGTTGATATTGGAAGTTCAATTGCCAATGCTCCCAAACCAAAAAAACCACCAATACCGCCAGTTGTGCCAACTGCAATTTTATGCAAAAAGTTAGACGATTGACAACAAGGCTCATTCTTTAAAGTATTAACGGCTGCTGTTACAGCTTTTGATAAAGCAGCGGTTGTAATTGAGCCAACCCGCTCTTTCCAATTTTGGGGCAGCATCTCAAAACCCCTTTCAATTGGTGTCCCAAGTAGATCAGTTAATTTTGCTGCAAGACCCGGATTTTCAAGAAGCCATTTTGCTCTTTCTAAATCGTAAAGATCATCAGAATCAAAAATCATATTACCTCTCTTTTGAGTAACTCATCTCTAACATTGAGTATTAGAAATATCAAATTTTTGCAAATGCACCGGAAGATTCAATAACCGCTTTTTCTGCTTTTTCATATATAATTTTGAGATCAGTGTCAGTTAATTCAAGCATATTAGCTGACTGTATATCAGAAAGTTCCCCAACATCTTTGCTAAAAAAACCATATCCTATTTTGTAAGAGAGTATATCTGCAAGGTTGACAATTAAAATTTCTCTTTCTGTCTTATCACCATATTTATTCCACTCGTGCAAACTTGCCACAGATACAAAGTCTTTACCAAAATTCCATTTATTCAATAAAAATGCTCCAAAACTTGCATGAACTTCAAAAACAGCATTAATCAGCTCATTAATATCAATATCTGTCTTCTCTGTTGCATTTTCTCCAATATTTTTTATAAGAAGAGTAGCACCAACATCATGTATAAGCCCTTTAACATAAGCCTTTTCATACCCCATGGAAGAGACTTTTTTAGCAATCTCTCTTGCACAATGGGCTGTTGCAAATGAGTGCATCCATATCTTTTCCATTAATTTTTTAATAGAAGGATTCTTTGTCTCATACAGCCCCTTATTTGCAATTGCAGCTACAATACTCTGAGTTACATCAAGCCCAAGTCTATTTATTGCCATTTTTACGTCTTTTGTCTTTTCAACACCTCCATAAAATGGCGAGTTGGCAGCAATTATTAGCTTTATAGATATTGCAGTATCATTTTCAATAATCTTTGCCATATCAGTAACAGAGGCATTTGGGCTGCTAATCAAATCTTGAAGCTCTTGAACAATATGAGGAAGAGCGGGAAGATCAACTTTTCCTTTTTTGAAGCCCTCGATCGCATCAGATACCATCTGACCCATTGTCTTTTCTGTTTGTTTAGTCTCATCGCTCTGATTTAACTCTGTTGTTTCATCAATGGTAAAGCCAAACTTTTTTATTTTCTCTATGATAACTTTTTTATTAAAAGGTTTTACCGCATAGTCATCGCAACCAGCCCTATAACAAGATACAATAGTATCTTTATCTGCATAGGAGGTAAACATTAATATTTTAATCCGATTTTGTTTATCGATCTTTTTTTTATTCTCAGAAGCTCTGACAGCTTTTAATAACTCAAACCCGCTCATTACAGGCATAGATATATCTGATATCATTATCTGAAAAGGATCAGATTTATCAAAAGCATCTTCAAATGCTTTAAGAGCTTCAAGACCCGTGGCAAAAGCCTCAATCTGACCAATATTTGCAAGCATTTTCACAAGCATTTCACGGCTGATATTTTGATCTTCTGCAATAAGAATCTTCAACGTTAGCCTCTCTTAGAACTTTAAATAGTTAAATGACCTTAAGTTAATCGCAAAAGTAATAATCTATTATGGTGTCAAAAGATTTGAAGTGCTAATTGCGACCAA
The DNA here is from genome assembly GCA_015232455.1 of Desulfamplus sp. GTDB lineage: Bacteria > Desulfobacterota > Desulfobacteria > Desulfobacterales > Desulfobacteraceae > Desulfamplus. The sequence continues at coordinate 41,211 of JADFZQ010000021.1, forward strand.
AGTTCTAAATTATAATTTACCAAATTCTTTTCTAATAATTTTTCTGTTTTAACCCATTGAAAATCTAAAAGTTCCTCTCCAGCAGTGAAGTAATCTGGAGAATCTACCGATACTCTAAAAACTACACCAAAGTGGACTTTTCCAACCTCACTCAAATCGTCATTGATAATTCCCAAAAATTGAGGTGTGAATATATTTTTTTTAATAAAAGCTATTTGAGGCGATATGATAATCTCTTCGTAAAACTCCCTTGTCATACCAGAATAGAGTATCTTTTTGAAATCTGTTTTATGCTCACAAGTCTGGCTATCTAATGGGTTGATATGTCCTCCGATTCCAATTGACCAAAGACCATGAAGACGATTTTCACTACCTTTTCTTCTGTAAATGGCTGTCAAATTTCCACTGTCAGCTTGAATAATAATATATGGAATTATCTGCTTAAATGTTTTATCTATTTCGGCTATTTGACGATCAACCCAGTGATATTTCAAACTATTAGTTCTAAAGTCAGTAGCACCAATAAAAGAAAAAAAAATTTCCTCTTTCATTTTTATAGCAGATTGTTCCATTAACCATTCGTCTGGCATATCTGAGCGTTTAATGCACAACACTTTTTCCATAATCACCGTAATTGCTTCATAACCTGAGGGTAATCTGTAAAAATTCCATCAACACCTGCTTTGATAAACCTTACCATATCATCTTTATCATTAACTGTGAAAAGATTAACTTTTTTACCCATTCTTTTTAATTTTGCTATTTCATCTATGGTTATCATCTGGCTATTTATATTGTATGTCTTAAATTGATCAAGCAGATTGCTATTATCAGCGGAGCAAAACTTATCCCAATCAATTTTGTGTTCAAAATCGTCTCCTAACAGTGCTTGAACCTCAACATCTGGCAAGATATCTTTTATCTCTTCTAACCACACATGTTTGAACGATGAAATTATTAAAAGTTCCTGGCTGATCCCCATTTTATCAATCATATTGGCAACTGCTTTTGGAAGCGGAAACTCTTTGAATTTACCGTTCTGCTCTTTAAGTTCTAAATTTACAGGGAAATTGTTGTTTTGAGTATAAGTTAGAGCATCTTCAAGAGTTGGTATTTTTATCCCTTTGAAAGATTCAAGTGAGTCAAGTGAGATATTACCTAAAGCAATTTCTCCAAAAGGATCATTTTGTATGAAGGTTTCACCTATATCAAGCACTTGGATTTGATATAAATTAAAAGTATCAAGAGAAAAATATTTATGGTGGGGGAAGAATGTTTTAGCATTGGTTGTCCGCAAAAGATCGTCATCGTGAAAAAGAACTAAATGACCATCTCGCGTAACACTTATATCTGTCTCCCAAAGGTCTGCCCCAATGAGTCGGGCAATCTCTGCTGCTGCAATTGTATTTTCAGGTGCGATACTTCTTGCACCTCTATGTGCAATTATTTTTGTCATTTTTTTTAAAATTGTTTTTTTAAAAAAAACGGCAGCATAAATAGAGCTTTATGCTGCCGCCTAATGTGTTTTATATGCTTTCTTATGTGGCTACTAAATCATTTGCCACTATTCACTATTTTTAAAGTTATAATTTAATTATTGAACAACTGGCATCAACTGAACACGTCTGTTAAGTGATCGACCAAACTCAGTATCATTTGAGGCAGCGGGCATACTCTCGCCAAATCCTTCACATTTCAATCTATCTGCATTAATGCCTTTATTTACAAGATATGTCTTAACAGATTGAGATCTTCTCATTGAAAGAGCTTGATTATAAGCATCAGTTCCCTTGCTGTCAGTGTGTCCCTGAAGAACTACTTTCATGTTTGGGTTTTTGTTCAATATAGCAACAACGTCATCAAGATCAGCATATCCTGCTGGTTTAATATCAGATTTGTTAAAGTCAAAAAGAAGGTCTCCAAGCACCCAACAACCCATTGGATTTACTTTGGCACCAGTTGGAGTTCCAGGACACTTATCAAGGTAGTCATAAACACCATCACCATCTGTATCAAGTGGACAACCATCAGCATCAACTTCTACACCAGGAGGAGTATCTGGGCATTTGTCTCTATCATCTGGAACACCGTCATTATCACTATCTTTTATAACTACAGGTGCAACTGGTTTCTCAACAAGGAAAGCATTTTTTACAAAATTTGCCATTGCTTCGGTAGAGAGAGCTGTAGAGGCATCTGTAACAAATCCGCACCCGCCTATGTCAGAAATTTGCTGCATAAGAGCTTTTCCCTCTTTATCATCACCTACAAGAACAGGATAGATGCAAAGGGTATCTCCAAATTTATCCTTTAAAGCCTTAACAGAAGATGTTGTTTTTGGAGATAAATTTTTGGCATCAGATACAATTACAAGACCAGTTGTGCCTGATTTACCATCAATATCGCCTAAAGACGAATTAAGGGATTTGTAAAGAGGGCTTGTTCCACCTGTTCCACTAAGTTTCGATAAACCATTTGCAAATCCTTCTGTTGTGTATGCTTCCATACCGTAGAGCATCATGGTTGGTTCAGGTGAAACACTTGGTTTGTGTCCAAATGATCTTAAACCACCGATTTGACCCATTACAGGTAGAGTTTGATTCATACGACCTACAAACTCTTTAGCAATATCAAATTTTTGGTTACCATCAAACTTTTCTTCCATAGAGCTTGAGCCGTCCATAACCACGAGAAAATTATTATGTTTCAATGTGTATTGAGAGGCATCAAGAGATTGTGGTGAAAAATTGGCAAATGGTTTTTGAGGACTTTGAGCCGCACACCCCACCATGAAAAACATAGCAACTGCAATAAATAAACTTTTTGAAATCAAATTCTTCATTGTTTTTCTCCTTTAAAATTAAAATCTAATAGCATAAAAATCTTTTAATCTGATAAACTTAATAAAAAAATCCTAATGGTATAGTTAATTACAATCTAAAAACTAATTTACCTTAAATCCAAACTATCTTAAAAACTAATAAAACCATCTGGCTAAAAATTGAATTTACTTAATATATATGAGTATTAAGAGTCAAGCAATAAAATCACAATGTTTGGTTTATAGCACCTACGATTTTATATACAATTGTTATATTGCCTATTTTAGTCAATAGGTGTAACATTTTTGTTTAAAATCTTTAATACGACTGAATTCTCCTTTTTCAAAATTTTTGATCCTCTTGTTATTTTGCATAGGCTAATACCATATTTTTCAGCTATTTTTCTTTGAGTCATTCCGCTTTGTAACTCTTTGAGAAGTTTCCAACGAAGAGATAGATCTGCACGCTCTCCTTGAGTTAGCATCTCATCAAAAAATGATTTTAAATCATCTATATTATTAATTGAGATTATTGCTTCTAGTAAATTGGGATCCATATTGTTTTTTATTTGTCTTTTCTTCTATATGATTTATGATCCAAATTAAAGGTTAATAAACCATCTTAAATAAGCTAAAATTCATAATTAAACTCATAAAAGGAAAAAAATATGCAAACATTACATTCTATATCATTAATATTAAAATCAAAGAAACTAACAAAACTAAGGTCTCAATTTATGCCATATCTGTTTTTCGTTTTGTTTTTCCTCATTATAGGCTGTACCCAATTTATAAATTCACATCCAGCATCAGGTGAATTTATTTCTGGTCAGAAATTATCTGAAACATATGCAAAACAAGACGCTATTGATAGTCGTTGTATTAATTACCCTATCTCAATAAATAGCAACATAATTAATAATATTGAGAAACATGTTGATAAGTTCAAAAATGAAAGAAAAAGTCCCGATTTTATAGATGGATTTTCCCAAAATTATAAAGATGAATATATAGAATATATGAGCCTCTATTGTGATGATCTTGATTTGTCTGAGAAATATATAAAACCATAAATATCAACGAAACTCCACGCTGTAAGATGCGAGATATGAACCCGAGCTTATCAATCAACAAAATTCTAAATTATAGAAAGCTACATACTAAGCCATAAAATAGAACCAAAGATTTTTATCATAAGGAGGTGGATTGTAGAAATCTGCTTCAATAATCTTATCTTTGACAGAATCTACTCTCACTCTTCTTTTGATTAATGAGCGTTTATTATCATCTAAATTAAAAGTAACATCCACTATATCGTATATATCAATTTTGTGTTGTTTACGCATGGTCTCAAACTCAATACCTTTCATTGAAAGTTTTTTGACAGTGATGTGTCCATAGTCATTTTTACTAAAATGAGTGTAATCACCAGCAAGCATAACATTTTTATAGTGCGTTTTATTTTTTTCTGCTAACTCATCTGCCTCAATTTTTTCAGCCTCTTCATCAAGAAGAGGCTTAAGATTGCTCTCCATTCTTTCAACATCAGCATCTTGTGTTATTGAAGATGGCGATAGAGGGTTTTTCTTATTTACAAAGTTAAGTATCTCTTTAGTTGTCTCTTCATCTATAAGACGCATTCCAATTGTTATCTCAAGAGAGACTTTACCGTTTAAAAAGACTTCAGATGGCAATTTGTTTAATATCCTTACTTTTGCTTGCTCTGCCTTATCTAAACTTGTCTGAGGCATAATCACAGTAAACTTATCGCCACTATAACGGAAAATATCATCAACTACGCGAAGCATACCCCTAAGAGCTGCGGCAAACTCTCTTAAAACTGTATCGCCTGACGTATGACCATATTTTTCGTTAACTTTCTTAAACCCTTTTATATCAATAATAAGAAGAGAAGAAATAACACCATATCTTTTTAGCATCTCAACTCTGTTGTTTAATGCCCTTTCAAAGCTATTCCTGTTTTTAAGACCAGTAAGAGAGTCGGTAAGAGCTATTTTTTTCAATGCCTGATTATAATAAGATCGCTCAATAGCAATTGCAGCATACTCTGCAATTGTAGTTAATAGTGTAAGGTCAAATTGTGTAAAATTATCGCCGCTGAGTTTATTTATAAGCTCTATTACACCAAATATTTTATCATCGGTTTTAAGAGGCACACCAATAATGGATTGTGTTTTAAACCCTGTAGATTCATCAATTCGGATACTAAACCTTTTATCTTCCTCTACATTTTCCACAATAAGAGATTCTCCAGTGCTAAGAATATGACCAGCAATTCCCTCACCCTTTGGTATTCTAACTCCTTGTAGCTTCTCTTTATTAGCACCAACTACAACTGTAAAAATCATATCCCCACTTTTGGGGTCTTTTAGCAATAAAGACCAGTTCATTGGTTGAAAAATAGAGCCTACTTGATACATTAATACATCAAGCGTATCTTTAATAGTTTTAGCTTTTGCAAGAGGTTTACCAATTTCAAGAAAGAATGACGCATTTTTCACTCTTTCTAATATCTCTTTATCCATCATTAATCTCCTTCTCTGATATTAGCTTTTAAAGGCTTCATCAACAAAATATTTAGGCTCTTCATCTTCGTTAGCTACACCTTCTTGTTTGCTTATGCGATACCTAATAGAACGAAGTGTAATACCAAGCAGCTCTGCCGCTCTGCTCTTGTTGCCTCCAGCGATGTCCATAGCTTTCTGGACATAAGCAGCTTCAATAGAAGATAAAATTTCATCTAAATTAACACCTTGTGCAACCGCTTCAAGATCATAACGGCGATCCTTATGAGCATCTCCTTCAATCCATCTGCGCTTTTTGTGCATTGAGATTGTGAGGCTTTCTGGAAGAATTATGTTAGTTGAAGAGAGAGCAACGCTTCGTTCAATTAGATTTTCAAGCTCACGAACATTTCCGGGAAAAGTGTAGTTATTTAAAAATGCAATGGCATAAGAGGATAATTTTGCTATCTCTTTTCCCATCTCTTTTGAATATTTTTCTGCAAAGTGGTTCGCAAGTATTTCAATATCGCCTTTTCTCTCTCGAAGAGGAGGAACTTTAATTGGAATCACATTAAGTCTAAAAAAAAGGTCTTCTCTAAAAGAGCCATTAACAACCTCTTGCTCAAGATTTTTATTTGTAGCGGATACGATTCTAACATCAACTGCTATCTCACGAGTACTACCGACTGGTTTTACCAAAGTTTCTTGAAGAACTCTTAAGAGTTTGACCTGAAGCATTGGAGAGAGCTCTCCAATTTCATCTAAAAATATAGTTCCTTGATGAGCTGCTTCAAAAAGCCCTTTTTTATCTGAAATTGCCCCTGTAAATGCACCCTTAACATGACCAAAAAATTCACTCTCAATAAGGTTCTCAGGAATACCACCACAATTTACAACCACAAATGGCTTAGCTTTTCGTTCACTCATCTCATGCAATGCTCTTGCAATCAACTCTTTACCTGTCCCGCTTTCTCCTGAAATAAGAACATTGGTTTTAGTAGCTGCAACCTGACTTATCAGGTTATATATTCTTATCATACCAGGGCTATTGCCAACTATCTTACCAAAATTGAGCCTTGCTTGCCTCTCTTTGCCAATAAGCTCTGTCTTAAATTTAGGATGTTTAAGATCAAGAGCTTTTTTGATTGCCTGCTTTAGCTCATTATTGTCAAAAGGTTTTGGGACAAAATCGTAAGCACCCTCATTCATCGCCTCAACAGCAACTTCCGTAGTTGCATAAGCCGAAATCATAATAACAATGGTATCTGGACTCTTTTTTTTGGCAGCTCTTAAAATATCAAGACCTGTAAGATCGCCAAGACGAATATCGCATATCAGCAGATCAAATACTTTTTCCTGAATCATTTTAAGTGCTTGTCTGCCATTTTTTGCAAGCGATACATCATAGCCAGTCTGAGTAAGAAGAACATCAAGAAACTCACGCATACTAAGTTCGTCATCTACAACAAGAATTTTTGGCAGATAATCACCCATTTTTATTATGCTCTATTTAAGTTTTATAACTATCTGAAATTTTATAAAATTTTGAATTAATTTCCCGCCGCAAGCGGCTGGTATTAACCCGAGCTTCGCAATAAAATCTATTTATTCTATTTATAAAATTAGCTATCTCTTTGGTAAGCGATTTTCCCATTAACGATTGTCATATAGACTTCGCCTTTAAGGCTAAATCCAGTAAATGGTGTGTTTCTGCTCTTTGAAAGAAATGTTTTTGGATTAACTGACCAGAAAGCATCAATGTCGATAATTGTTATGTCAGCAGGGTTACCAGCTTTTAGATCATTATTTATTCCAAGTATTGAAGCTGGTCTCTTAGACATTTTCTCAATCAGATTTTCAAAAGATAATTGACCATCTTGGACAAGTTTCATTGATAAACCTAATGATGTTTCAAGTCCAACGATACCAAAAGCAGCTCTATCAAATTCAACATCTTTTTCAAGTAAAGAGTGGGGAGCGTGGTCTGTTGCAATAATATCAATTGTGCTGTCAATAAGACCCGCAATAACAGCTTGTCTATCACTTTCGGTTCTAAGAGGAGGGTTCATCTTTGCGTTTGTATCATATCTTGATACAGCTTCGTCTGTCAGGGTAAAGTAATGTGGAGCAGTTTCTGCCGTAACTTTTACCCCTCTTTTTTTTCCATTTCTGATAGCATCAACAGACTCTTCACAACTTACATGAGCAATATGAAGAGAAGCTCCTGTAAGTTCTGCAAGGGCAATATCTCTCATAACTATTGTGCTTTCAGAGGCATTAGGAATTCCTTTTATGCCAAGTTTTGTAGCAACAACCCCCTCATTCATAGCACCATCACGGGCAAGGTCAATATCTTCGCAATGAGAGATAATAGGCAATCCAAGACCTTTTGCATACTCCATTGCACGTCTCATAACTCTGGCATTTTGAACAGGACGACCATCATCGCTTATTGCAACCATACCAGCTTTTTTCATATCAGAGTATTCACATAAAGATTCGCCTTGCAATCCCTTTGTTATTGCACCCACTGGAAAGAGTTTACAGACACCTGAATATAGGCTTTCAACTCCTAATTTGTCTGAACTAATTGATTGTTTATACGAGAATTTACTATTTTGAAGTTCTTTAGCACGGCTGACCATAAAAGCTGTTATAGAGCTATTATCATTGACTGGAGAGGTGTTTGGCATTGGACAGACCGCTGTAAAACCACCTTTTGCCGCTGCTTTTAATCCAGTTTCAATGGTCTCTTTATACTCATATCCCGGCTCACGCAGATGAACATGAAGATCAATAAGACCCGGAACCGCAACCATTCCAGTTATATCGATCTCAATAATATTATCATTGTCAGGTGTAGAGATGTTAGGGTCAATTATTGCCTCGATCTTGTCATCAGAGATAATAATATCTTTAAAATCATCAATATTTTTTGGGTCAAGAACTCTTGCACCTTTTAACCTAATCTTCATATAATGCAACCCTTTGCAAGTTTTTAGTTCTATATAATAGGATTTTATGCCTAATCCGCATTTTTTAGTCCTCCCGCAACAAGATAAAATACAGCCATTCTAAGGGCAACACCGTTTGTAACCTGCTCTAATATAACAGAGTGTTCCCCATCAGCAACATCACTATTTATCTCAACGCCTCTATTCATTGGACCTGGGTGCATAACCAGCACATCACGTTTTGCTCCCTTAAGTCTGTGGCTACTTAATCCAAATAACATTGAATATTCACGTTCAGTTGGAAATAAGATAGACTCTTGACGCTCTTTTTGAATACGCAGCATCATAACAACATCTGCATTTTCAATACATGACTCAATATCAGAGGTAACTTTACACCCAAGTTTTTCAACTCCTTTTGGTATCATAGTGGGAGGAGCAGCTACGGTTACTGTTGCCCCCATCTTTGTAAATCCCTCTATATTTGATCTTGCCACACGGCTGTGAGCAATATCTCCAATAATCGAAATATTTAAACCTTCAATTCGCCCCTTTTTCTCACGAACAGTCATCATGTCAAGAAGTGCTTGTGTGGGGTGTGCATGAAGACCATCACCAGCATTGACAACAGATGCTTTTACTCTTCGAGAAATAAGTTCAGCAGCACCAGAAGATGGGTGTCGAATTACAATAATATCAGGATTCATTGACTCAAGGTTTTTTGCCGTGTCAATTAGCGTCTCCCCCTTTACAATGCTGCTTGAGCCAGAAGATATGGAGATAGTATCAGCACTTAAACGCTTAGCAGCAATATCAAATGATAATTTTGTACGAGTGCTTGGCTCTTGAAAAAAAAGAACTATGGTTTTTCCCCTAAGAGTTGGGACTTTTTTAATAGGTCTATTTGAAATCTCCTTCATCCCTTCAGCAGTGTCAAGGATCATGTTAATATCTTTGATAGATAGAGATTCAATATCTAAGAGGTCTTTATGTTCAAAACGCATTTTGTAATATTCCGTTTAGAGTTATTAAATAAGCAAAAAAAATTATTATAAAATTGTACAAAACTATTTCAATATATCGCCTATCCTACTCCATCTAACACCAAATTTTTCACTGTCCCATGACCAATAGATGAGAAAAGCCTTGCCTCTAACAGCTTTTAAATCAACAAATCCCCAGAACCTACTGTCATGGCTATTATCTCGATTATCTCCCATTACAAATAAAGAGTGTTCAGGCACTTTGGTAAGCGGCAAATTATCGCGAGTTGTGAAGCTGCCCGGAATAATTGAAGAGTCTTTATAAACTGCATAAGGTTCATCTTCTTGCAGCTCATCATTTACATAAAGTTTCTTATCTTTTATCTGAACAGTATCTCCTCCCACAGCTACAACCCTTTTGATAAAATCTTTATCAGGGTCTTCTGGATATTTAAACACAACAATATCTTTTCTTGCTGGGTCTTTTAAAGGAATCAACGTATATCCATCTGTAAAAGGCAATTTAACCCCATATATAAATTTATTAACCAAGATATGATCACCTATAAGAAGTGTATCAAGCATTGAACCTGATGGAATCTTAAATGCTTGTACCACAAATGTTCTAATAAAAAGTGCAAGAATAACCGCAATAACTATTGCCTCTATATTCTCCCTAATCGCACTTTTTTTACTCTCAATCTTAGGATTTTTTATCTTTTCAACTTTATTGCACTTTTGAGCCTTAATATTTTCCGTATTTTCAATTTTATCCACATTTGGCTCTGTTGTTTTATTTGCATCTAAATATGTTGTATCATTTAATGTCATGTCAATTCCTTATAAAATTTAAAAAAAATGCTGAGGTTCTCCGAGAATAAAGTTTCCATTTTTAATGGACTCTTTTAGCAGTGTCGCAATCTTTCTTGCCTTAACCATACTGGATAGTGGAACGGTAGGAATCTCTTTTCCTTGTATCATAATTAAACCGCTTTTGAGTTCTGCATAACTTACCTGTCCATAGCTTTTTGACGCTGCATTTGGGTAATCATAACCGTAGTCAATAACTTGAGTAAAAATATCCTCATCAGATACAGATGTATAAGTTACTATCTCCTCATTTAAAATAGGAATAGGTATTCCAAGCCCAACAGATAGGGAACATCCATATCCTCTAAAACTTTGCCCGACAAGCCACTCTTGAGACATCTCTTTTAAGTTTCCCATGACAAACAAAGTTGCAGCGGGTGTTAAAGGTACTCCATTTAATCCTCTCTTAACATCACGTTTATGTTGAGTTCCAGACCAAGTTACATACCCTTGTGCCCCTCCAAGAAAAATTCTTGTCCCAAGACCAATTGTTTTTAGATATGGATCATTTAGCAAAGGGCTTAAAGCTCCAGAAGTGGAATAATTTGCATTTCCCATCTGCGGTTTAAGTGTTCCCATGTAAGTATATTTGATCTTATCTGATCGATTGATTGCACAGTTATAATTTTGATATGCATTTCGAGGGTTGCACATCGTTGCGTATGGGATATCCTTTAGCGTTACTATTCTCTCAATTCGCCGATTTGGATAGCAATCTGTTCCATAACTTTCTGCCCGAAGTTCAATTTTCTTTCCAGCAACCAAATCATGGATAACATGGCCTCCACCGTAGTTGAACTCTCCTGGATAGATTCTGTTCAAAGGATCGTCGTCGCTTGTCTGTGTAGCACCAATAAAACAATCTACAGCAGCGACACCAGAGTATGCAGGCACATTGTTAAACCACGTTTTTGTGGTTCTAACAAGGGGCTTCGATTGCCCAATATTGATAAATGCACCTGAAGAACACATTGGGGCAAAAGTGCCTGTGGTAACAACATCGACATTTTGAGCTGCCTCTATTGCACCATTTTCCTTTACAATGTCAATAATCTCTTCAGCAGTTACAACTACAGCCTTACCAGCTCTAATTTTTTCATTTATCTGAGCGTAAGTTTTATTTACTTTGAATTCTGTCATATTATATTTATTGTTCCATATTAAATATATAGTATTATTTATTGGTTAAATATATAATCTTATTTCTTGCCAATTTCCTGTTTAACTTCAGCTATTTTCAAATCAATATTGTTCTTAATCCATAATGGATCCCACCACTCCACAGGATTTACAAATGTTTTATCAATAGACATTGCAAAGTGGAGATGATCTCCAGCCGCCAACCCTGTTAATCCTGTCTGTCCAATAATATCACCTTTTTTAACCATATCGCCCAACTTTACTGAGATATTGCTTAAATGGGCATAAGAAGAGCAGATTCCAAATCCGTGATCTATTAACACACATTTTCCAAAAATCCCAATGTCATCAACCCCAATAACTTTACCAGAGTTAGCCGCTGGTATATCTGAACGTGAAAGAGACGCTAAATCAACTCCCATGTGATACTGCTGGTCAATCTGCTTCCCATTATACTTGTATGTCCTATGATCCGCAAATTGTGCTCTTGGTGCAGAAGCTGGAAGACGTAAAAATGGACCGGACCACATCATTTTATTCTCAGTATCTACTACAGGCTTTAAAATTTGTTCAATATTCATGGGTCTTAGCTTTTGATTTATATATATAAATTTACTTAACAAAGGGTTAGGTGTAGAGTCAAAAGTAGCTTCAACCTCTCCTAAATTAAATTGCGGCATGATATTTTGCAAAAAAGAGTCAGATATTTCAAGAGTATCACTTTTAAATTTTCTTTCTTTTATATAGTGGTAAAAACCTTTTTTTGCCATGTTACCCGCAACATCAAAAGCCTTCACATAAATATCTGTTCCAGCACCTTGAAGATGTGTTAAAGCAAAAAATGATGCGTATATATTTTGCTGGTCAAACATTCCCAAGTAGCCTTTGTAAAAAATATCTCCAACCTGTATGCCACTTTCGACTCCCTCTTCATTATCTTTTAACCTATATATAACAAGACCTACCCCACCTCTATTAATATTATGGGTTTTACTTAATACCTCAATCTCTGGTGATTTGGTATCTATAATAAGTTTTTGCTCTATAGAAAATATATTTCCATTATTCCACCTCCACCAAGAGTAGTCAGAAATGTTTATTTTAAGTATAGCTTCACCGTCTCCCATACCATATTTTGCTGATTCAACAAGAATTTTTAACTTATCATCATAAACACCAGAACCAAAAAAAAAGCCACTATATGAGACGCGAGGGTAAGTTTTATCCAATAAGACCTTCTCTTTACTGTTCTGAGAGATTGCAATAAATACTTTTCTTAATCCAGTGCCTTTTTCAGTAATATCTAAATTCATATCATAACTCTTTGGAAGATATTTAGACGGTATATTTACATTAAGTTCTGGAGTTTTTAACTCAAATTGATTAAAAAGGAACCATAAAGATGGTAAAATGACAAATGTAAGAAAAATAGAGAGCAGTATTCTTTTCATAATTAACACCTAAAGTTGTTCAGAAGGCTTTATAATTTCAAGAGATATATATTTATATTTTTTGTACATTACAAACTGTTTAAAAAAAACGCAACAATTAGCAAAAAATAATATTTTAGAGCTGAAATATTTATTAAAAACTTTGGTAAAATAACAGTAATGAGTCAAGTTATCAACCATTTTCAACTATTAAACAAGTGATGGTATAAGCTCTTTAATCGCCTAAATGTGCTATTAATCAAATGATATTAAACTCATTGACAATAAATTAATTAAAAGCTAAAAGTTTTAAATTAATTTATTTGAATTTAATTTTCACCTGTAAGAGATTCAACAACAAATAGAATATTAGGATATTGAAAGGAGGACTGGTGAAGGAAGATAAAATCAAAAAAGATAGTCACCAAAAAGATAACCACAATTCATCTTCAACTACATCAAATCAATCAAATTCAACAGCTAAAAATCAGGATCATTTAAAAGTCAAAAACCAAGATAGCTTAACAACTGATGCTAAAACTAAAGAAAATATAACTTCTAACCAACAGCATGATTCAATGGCTGAGAATAAGCAAGATTCAGCAACCTCAAATCAACATAGCTCGACAACTGGGATTAAACAAGGTGCTGTAAACGTAAATCAAAACAATTCAAAAAATGATACAACACAAGGTTCAACAACTATAAATCAAGAGAGTTCAACAGTAAATCAACAAAAGGAGAACAAAACAGAAATGAAAAACGAACAAAAAACAACTTCAGAGCATACTGAAGCTGCTGTTACCCCCCCTATGACTTCAAAAGAGAGGCTATCTGAAGCAAATCACATTGTTAAAAACAGAATGATAGCTTCTGTTGGTGCAGGATTGATTCCGTTTCCAGTAGTAGATATTGTTGCATTGACTGGTATTCAGATGGATACTGTTAGGGCACTTGCTAAACTGTACGATATAAAATTTAGCAAAGATATTGGTAAAACCGCTATTGGAACTTTAACTGGGGCGGTGCTACCTGTAGCAGCAGGACCTTGGGTAAGTTCTCTTGCAAAAACTCTACCTGTTGTCGGACAGATCATGGGTTCTATTTCTATGCCTGTTATTGCTGGTGCTTCAACTTATGCGGTTGGAAAAGTCTTTATTCAGCATTTTGAGTCAGGCGGGACATTCCTTACATTTGACCCTGATAAGGTAAAAGGCTATTTTCAGGAAGAGTTTGAAAAAGGAAAAGAGTTTGCTAAAACAGAAGCAAAAATAAGCTAATTATTTAGATTTTTATAGATTTTGAGAACTTTTTTAAGTTATCAAAATCTATAAAAATAGCACTAATCATTTAAGAATTGGCTAATAATATTATAGTTTTAATATTATTGGAGTATCAATAAAGCCAGCTTCTTTGTTTCTCTTTTCTGTATCTTCAAACTATTTTAATTTTCCCGCCAAATTTATATTCTAAAACATATCAATCTAATAACTCAGGAATTTCAATCCAACATAAAAATTTAATACTTTAAAAATCGGAGCAATTTATGACTGAAAAAATAGTAGGCGTAATAGGTGCTGGAGTTATGGGAAGCGGTGTTGCACAAAACCTTGCACAGAGTGATTTTAAGGTTGTATTGGTAGATGTTGCGGAGTCAGCACTTGAGCGAGCAAAAAAAGAGATTTACAACAATGTCCGCTTTCAAGGTTTTATGAAAAAAGATAAAAGTCAGTTAGATAACCCAGATAATATTATTGACCGTATTCTTTTTACTAAAGATTATGAAGAACTAAAGAACTCCTACTATGTTGTGGAAAACGTAGTTGAGAAGTGGGAAGCAAAAAGTGAGGTTTATCCACGTATAGATGAAATATGCCCCCAAGATACTGTATTTGCCGTGGATACCTCTTGCTATTCAATTACTCGAGTAGGAGCGTTGACAAAACGCCCTGATAAAATTATTGGTATCCATTTTATGAATCCTGTCCCAATGAAACCAACAGTTGAGGTTATAAAAGGGTGGCATACATCTGAAGAGACTATAAAAATCACAACAGAACTTCTTGCGGCTATGGGAAAAGATTGGGTGATTGTAAATGACTCGCCGGGATTTGTCTCTAACCGCGTTTTAATGCTTACTATAAATGAAGCAGTATTCTTGCTTCAAGAACAAGTTGCAACCGCAAAACAGGTTGACGATATATTCAAAAAATGCTTTGGACACAAAATGGGTCCACTTGAAACCGCAGACCTCATAGGACTTGATACTATACTCTATTCAATTGAAGTTCTCCACGAGAGCTTTAATGATAGCAAATACCGTCCTTGTGCACTGCTTAAGAAAATGGTTGATGCAGGGCTTTTAGGGCGTAAAAGCGGAAAGGGCTTTTATTCTTATTAATTTTAATTGTGTACATTTTAAACTGAAATAAACTTAAGCTTTTATATATGCAAAACTCAACTTATGAACGGTAGCATTATAAAAACATAATTTAAACTAATAAATCCAAAATAACCTATATTTTTTATACCAAAGAGATATTTAAAATGAATAAAGAAAATATAATACCCAAATTAAACCAGTTTGTAGGACAATATGTCAACATTAACGAAATAACCCCAGACCTTGATCTTTTTGCGTCTGGAAGGGTCAACTCACTTTTTGCAATGCAACTGGTTTTGTTTGTAGAAAAAGAGTTTGGTTTTAAAGTTGAAAACGAAGACCTTGATTACGAAAACTTCAAATCAATTGATGCCATACTTGGATTTGTTCAACGTAAACTTACTCCAGTTGGTTGAAACTTAATTGCTTATTGTGATGTTGTTTTAAACAAAAATCTCTATTTTAGGGAACAAGTCGCCTTAGTCCACAAAAATAGTAGAAGTTGAATCAGATTTTAAGGAGCCACTATGAATTTTGAATTAACCTTGGAACAGAAAGAGGCTAAAATAAGGTTTCGTAAGTTTGTTGATAAATATGTTGTTCCTAATGCTGCTATATATGATCGTCTTGAAGAGACTCCATTGGAACTTATAAAGGCTATGGCTAATGAAGGGTATCTTTCAGCTCTTATCCCTTCAAAGTATTTTGCTAAAGCGGCAGAGAGCAATAACCGAGATGATAGAGGTGAAAATATTGATGATGATAGTTGTGCCAACATCAGTAAAGAGATGGACTCACTTACATGGGGTCTTTTGTGCGAAGAGATAGGACATGCAAGTGGCTCGCTCGTCTCTCTTCTCACTGTTCATAGTATGGTAATTCAGGCACTTTTGAAATGGGGAACAGAGGCACAGCGTAGCCATTGGTTACCACTTCTTGCAACAGGCGAGGTTATTGGTGGGTTTGGTCTTACTGAAATCAAAACAGGCAGCGATGCCAAAAATGCCCAGACAACAGCGGTTCAAGATGGAGATAGCTATATTATTAATGGTCAAAAGAAGTGGATATCTTTTGGTCAAGTAGCAAGGGTTTTCTTAATTCTTGCACAAGTTGATGGAAAAGCTACTGCTTTTCTAATTGAGCGTGAGCGTGAAGGTTTCTCTACAGAACCGATAAACGGCATGTTAGGGTTTCGTTCCGCAATGCTTGCAACTCTTAATATGAACAATTGTAAAATACCTGCTTCCAATATGGTTGGAAAAATTGGTTTTGGTTTTTCTCATGTTGCTGGTACAGCTTTGGATCAAGGACGGTACTGCATTGCTTGGGGATGCCTTGGGCTTGCTCAAGGATGTGTTGACACATCACTTGCCTACAGCACAGAGCGAAAACAGTTTGGAGTAAGTCTAAAAGAGCATCAACTTATTCAAGAGCTGATTGCTGATATGATTACACAAACTCAAGCTGCCAGAATGCTCTGTTATAATGCTGCATTTTTAAAAGAAAACAAAGATCCATCTCTTATAATGGAGACTTCAATGGCAAAATATTTTGCATCACGTACGGCATTAAAAGTGGCAAGTGATGCTGTCCAGATACATGGTGCAAATGGTTGCTCAGACCGTTATCCTGTTGAACGCCATTTCAGAGATGCAAAAATAATGGAGATCATTGAGGGAAGTAATCAAATGCAACAGATCATCATATCAAGATATGGCTATCAGCGTTATCTCTCTTCTCAATCTAAATGAACTTCCTTAACACTTAAGAAAGTCATCAGGACTATCGCGCGAATATTAGTTGACCTCCTGCAAAACCGATTTTCTATCCAGTAAACTAAAAGGGGTCAATTCAAGTTTTGCAGGAACTCTACTGGATATGCTCCTCCATATAAACTTTAATTTGAATATAGTATCTATATGCTTAAATTGAGAAACAAAAAGCAGATAAAAGCTATCATTTTTACCTTTATAGCTTTGCTTTTTGGGATACTTATTCTATTTAATCTCCTCTTAAATTCTACTGATTCTAAGTTTACATTTTTTAATTCTAATGGCACTATATGCAATTATTTTGATTTCAAAGTTTTGGATATTTTCTATAGACTTGCTGTTGAACATGGTGCTGGTCCTAAAGCATCTTTTTCTCCGGAAATTATCTATCTTAATATCACAGACGAGACTTACAATTTTTTTGACAAGAATTATCTTGATAGAAAAGATATGGCTGATCTTAACAATGCGTTAAGCCAGATGGGAACTCAAGCGGTTATCTATGACATTATTTTTGCAAGAAAAAGTAGTGAAAAGTCTGATTTCGCATTTTACCAATCGTTGGAGAGGCTTGGTAATGTCTATCTTCCCACTGCTCTTATACTTTCTGAGAAACCATCTAAATTTAAATGGAAAGAAGATAAAGCACACGATCGCATTAAATCCGATTATCTTGGCAGCCTTAGAGAAACAGAGATTGAGCCAAAAAAGATAGATAAAACGTCATATGGTGGAATATGGAATTGGTGGCTAAATAAAGAAAAAAAAAGCAGACCGTTTTATGCAGTTAAAGCACTTACACAACAAAACGAATTTGCCATCAGGGCAAAAGGTTCAGGAGACATAAGTACAAAAGCTGATACTGACGGGATATATCGTCATATAACAATGGTAGTAAAAATTGATGATAAATATTTTCCAACTCTTAGCCTTGCTGTTTTTTTAGATTGGGCAGGCATATCTTTAAATGATGTCAAGATAGAATGGGGTCATAAAATAACTATTCCACTAAAAAATTCTAATGATGTGATAATTCCAATTGATAAGCAAGGCAGAACATTTATCCCTTTTGTTCAGACAATGGGAAAAGATTTTAGATATATGTCAGTTAATAAATTTCTTTCCAAGTTTCAAGATGAGGATTTAAGAGGCAACCTTCTTGAACAATTTGAAGGTAATTTTGTCTTTATAGCAGATATTGCAATCGGAACATCAGATTTAGGTCATACCCCACTTCAAAATGATGCACCTTTGGTAATCACTCATGCTTCACTTCTCAACGCCATGCTTACCAACACTTTTTACAAAGATTGGACGTTTACAAAACTATTATTAGTGATATTTTTGCTTATAACGTTAATGGCATTGGCTTCTATTCCGAACTCTTCATTTTTTTTATATGGAATAGGGATTTTAACAATACTTTTTATCCCAATATTCACATGGTTTCAATTCCTATCTTCTAATCTTTTTCCAGTTATAACAACTATGACTATTCTGACTTTAGCACTATTTGTTTTTATTACTGTACTTGAAACATCAGGCTCAAAAGAGAGGGCATTTATCAGAAACACATTTGCTCGATATGTCCCTGAAAAAGTGGTAAATACCCTGCTTGCTCAACCGGAAATGGTTAAATTAGGCGGGGAAGAGAGAGTGGTTACCGTTCTTTTTGCAGATATTGAAAATTTTACAGCAATTTCTGAGACTCTTTCACCAACCGAGCTTGTAAATTTGCTCAATGAATACTTTACAGAGATGTCTGAAATAATTATGAAAAACGGTGGAATTATTGATAAATTCCAAGGTGATTCAATTATGGCTGAGTTTGGTGTTCCGCTACCCGTGGAAAACCACCCAGATATGGCGGTTACAGCAGCTCTACAGATGTTAAAAAGATTGTCAGAATTAAGAGAAATTTGGAAACAACAAAATACAATAGAAAAAAAATGGTACGAACTCTATTGTCGAATTGGTATAAATACAAATAACATGATTGTAGGGAATATGGGGTCAAAGAGTGTATTAGATTATACTGTTATTGGAGATGCTGTCAATCTTGCATCTCGACTTGAAAGTGCAAACAAAAACTACGGCACTTACTTAATGATTTCTGAATTCACCTATGCTCAATTAGCAGTGGGAAGGTTTAAAACCCGTCTCTTGGATTATATTAGAGTAAAGGGCAAAACAAAACCTGTTCGTGTATACGAAGTTTATGGCGAAGTTATAGATAGAGAAGAAGATGTTAACTTTAGAGATACAAGGCAATTAGCTAATCAAGATAATAATAAAGAAGATAGAGAGGATTATTACCAGCTATATCATAATGGTTTTGAAGCCTATTTAGCCCAAAGGTTTATTCAAGCTACCGATTTGTTTAAACAAGCACTTAACCTGAGACCTGAGGATAAAGCATCTATTGGGATGTTGGATAGAATTAGTAAATTGGAAAAATCTCTTTATCTTGATAGCAATTGGGATGGCTCTATTACATTAATGTCAAAATAAAGAGTAAAAAATTAACAATTTTACTATATTCTAATATCAAAAAGGTTTTGAGCAACAGTCAAATAAACCAAAAAAGCCTATACATTATGTAATTAAACATAATGTATAGGCTTTTTTACAAATTCACAAATTTATAAGTTTATAAATATGAAGATAAGATATAAATAATCCGGCAGCGTCCTACTCT
>JADFZQ010000022.1 GCA_015232455.1 Desulfamplus sp.
CCTCATGGGGACAAAAAACAGTTTTCGGATTCATAAGAACTCATGCATGAAAGGTTGCAGAAAGTTCTTAAAATCTTCATTTTTATAACAAATTCAAGTTCAACCACGGTTAAGTGGGGTGCTACCCACAGCTTATAAGGCGGGGGAAAAGGCTGAAAAATATATGACATATCAAGGAAGCAACGCTTTAAAACAACTTGCAGCAGGGTTGTTTAAATCAATTTAAACACATTTTTTAAGTGATGTTTTTTATTTGTTTAGCTTGAAATGATGGAAAAATTAAAAATGTGCTTGGGTGTTGGAATAGCTGTTGGAATGGGTATTTGTTGAAAAAACTATAGGGGGCTTAAAGTTGCCTTTAAACCCTCTATTTTACTTGATTTTTTTATTGGTGATCCCATCGGGAATCGAACCCGAGCTTCCGGCGTGAGAGGCCAGCGTCCTGACCGCTAGACGATGGGACCTATTTAATAAATATATAGTTTAAAAATTATACTGTGTCAATACTAAAATACAGGGCAATAGAGCAATCGCATGAAATTTTATATTAGAGTTGTTCTTAAATAGTTCCTGAATCAGTGGCAATAAACTGGTTTGTCTACCACTAACTAATTGCTTAATATAATAATTCTTACTGTAAATAATTCCGTGCTGTATTATGTTGGAATTTAGTGACTATTTGTCAGACAAGTAAAAAAAATGCTTGAATCGACCTATCCACGCCCAGAGGACGTGGTTTTAAAGTTCTAATAAACAAAAGGAGACTTATAGATGGCAAGCATAGAAATAATAGTTTGTGATGGTGAAGGTAGTATAATTAATCATAAGACACAGAAAAGCTATGATTTGGGTTTCGGTATAAACCGAATATCACTAATAGAAGGGGCTTTGGAAGAATTCAAAAGAGAAATTTTTCCAAAGATAACTTATGACATATTGGCAGATGCACAGAGTAAAGAGAAAGTGGCAGTAAAAAAAGACGTTATCAAAATGCAATGGTTGCAGTTCATTCCAAATAAAGAAAAATCATGGAGAATTCAGTCTTCCTAACCAGCTGTTTCAAGAGAAGATGGGCAAGAAGAATCTTGATCGACTTGATTACACAGAGCAATTTTCAGGAGGTTATGAGGGTAACCGTTTAAGAAGTAAATATGGTCATTATAGGAATATTATGGGTTTACTAAAGTTTCAAAACTACTTGAAGATCAAACAGGAGTCTCGTTATTGAGCGATCAACGTATTCATGCCATTATTCATGATGAAGCTGTTAAAGTAAGCGAATGCAATTCTAAAGAAACAAAAGCAGTTTTGGCATCAGGGAAGGCTCTTGCAGCCATTAATAATAAGGAAGTGTCCATTTACGGCGGTTCTATAAAGGAAGTTTTTCTATTTAATGATGGTATTCAAGTGTAGAAGCAGAAAGAGAATCGTGAGAAATGCTCAGAACCACCTTGTAATAAAGCTGCGGACTCTTCTTTGCTTTTAGCTGCTTAGTAGCACGGATTTATTTAGAGTAGGAAATTATTGGTTAAGTTATCAATTGGTATCATTTTTACCTCCATTCTTTAGACTTGAGTAACTATCTTTCCTTAATAATTCCCTTTCCCATGCAAATTTCTACCAATACCACCTTCATATAATAAAGCATAGAGAATAATTCCATTAGTAACCATCAACCTAAATATCTCTGCAACCTCTGACACCATAAGCTCATTGGCAATAGGACCAGAAATAAGATAAGTTGTCTGAAAAAGAAAAGTGCCAAGAATAACATGGACAATATCGGTTTTCCTGCCCATGCTGCCTCCAACCAAAATAGCTGATGCTGCTGGAAATGCCATCATTAAAGGAGCATCGTAAAGCTCAAGAAATCCGTAACTTTGTGCATATACACAAATACCAATAGCAGCAATTAAGGTAGAAAGAATAATAGCAGCAGTTCTTACCTTTACTATATTCACTCCAGCAAGAGAGGCGTATTGCTCATTTTCGCCGACCGCAATCATTGCCTTTCCAAAGGTTGTTTTAAAAAAAAGAGCTATAAGAAAACAGAGTATGAAAAAGAATAACAGCAATCCTAAAGGCAGATTAACTCCGTAAATATCGACCATCCAAAGGTCATTTAAAGTTTTTGCAAAATAGCTTTTTAATCCAATTACAGGACGCATACCTTTTCCACCAATGGGCCACAGCATAGAAAGATTTGAAAAAGGTGCCGTTGCCCAAAAAAAATTCATAAGAGGAATAAAAGAAAAACCTATAAATGTTGCTGTTATCTCTTCTCTTCCTTTGACTCGGTTTAGAATAATAGAATAGATAAAGCCTAATATGGAAGCTGTTGGAATTGTAAAGAGCATGCCAGCAAATAATCCCCAAATTCCGCGAATAGAAAAGTTGACAGATATGCACATGCCAATAAGCCCTGCAACCACGCCAATCGGAAGACCAAAATTTATTCCAATGCCAGCTTTAAGCATAGGAACAAGAGAAAGGACAAGAATGCCATTCATCACAAGTCTTATTAAAGCATCGTTGATAATCCAGTTAATCGGAATATTAAGATGAATAGCCCCAAAAATCATAATTATAAGAAAAGTAATTATGAAAAGCTGGGGAATTTGGATTTTTATTTTGATAAGTATGTATCTAAATCGCATTTTAAGCCTGTTTAAAAATTCTATGTAACATGAAAAGTGAATTAGAAATTAGTAGTTCAGTAAAGCAAATATTCCATGATATAATATTTATGTAAATAATGGCGAGTTAAAAATAGGAAAATCAATCGTGGAACGAATCAAATATAGTAGCTTATAGACTCTTACACTTAACCTATTAAAAAAATAAGTGATATATCCAATATCAACAAGATTTGACATTAGGTATTTTATATGTAAAAAATAATGTATTTTTCAGTAAAATGAAAAATGTTTGCATTAGCAGTGGTGTATCAAATTATTAAAATTTTTATTAAAGAGGAGAGAATTTTATGAGAAAAAGTTTTGTAGTTGCATTAGGAGTAATTTGTATTCTTTTTAATCTTGTTTCTGTATCAATTAGTGATACATCGCCTCCAGCCGATCCTAAAAAACACACAGAAGCTGGAAAATATATAACTTCTGTGGAAGCCTATGAAATGTGGAAAGCTAATCCTGATAAAATTAAAATAATTGATTGTCGCACTCAGGAAGAATATGCTTTTGTTGGTCATGCTCCTATGGCTTACAATATTCCTTCAAGG
The DNA here is from genome assembly GCA_015232455.1 of Desulfamplus sp. Classification (GTDB taxonomy): domain Bacteria; phylum Desulfobacterota; class Desulfobacteria; order Desulfobacterales; family Desulfobacteraceae; genus Desulfamplus. Next base: position 3,239 of record JADFZQ010000022.1, read on the forward strand.
TTTTGGACAGGAAAATGGAATCAGGAGAAAAAAGATTATGATTTACAAGAGAACGCTGATTTTGAAGTTCTGGTAAAAAGTAAATTTGCTCAAAGTGATACTATTATGGTGATGTGCAGGTCAGGTCATAGAAGTGCTGCATCAGTGAATCGCTTGACAAAAGCTGGTTTCACTAATGTTTACAACATAGTTGATGGTTTTGAAGGTGATAAGGTTGATGGTAAAAGAAATAAGAATGGCTGGAAAAATTCTGTTGCACCTTGGACATACGATTTTGACCCTAAGCTGATTTATGCACCTGAGAAATAGTGGTTTGTAAGAATTACTCTCAATATCTTTAGAGCCTGTAATTTAACAGGCTCTATCCTCCATAAATGTTTATACTGTTCAAGATCATAAATTGAGGTTTGCTAACAAAAGGTTCAACTGTAGAGACGCACGGCCGTGCGTCTCTACTAAATATAAAAAGCTCAATTTATGCCCGCTTGGAATATAACATAATCGAAATCTTTGGTTTCAATCTCCTTTGAGATAATCAGCTTATATTTTTTTGATTAACTATGCAATTTTCCCCTCAGATTAACATGGCTACAACTTTTGAGTAATATTAAACATATCATTAAAAAAGCAAATAAAAGCTGATGCAGATTACTTTACATTTAAAAAAGCATTGTATTGAAAAGGCTGCTAAAACAAGATACGAAATGTTAATGCAGCAATATTTCAGCGTTCATAAAAGCGGTCATAAAAAAAGTTCAAAAGATGAACGAGAGAAGCTGGAGATAGAAATGGAACATCTTCTATTTTTTCTTGAGAATGCTGATTTTCCATATTTAAGGCATGAGTATCCACAACTTAACGGGATTGAGGATATTCTTGTTTATCTGGAAGTTGATAGTATAAACAACAATTTTGATATTTTTATTAATAATCAGTTAATAAAAATATCAAAGAGGATAGACAGAAAAAATAAATCAAACTTCAATCAAATAAAATGCTGTAATTAGGAGATAAAGTATATGGGCATGATATTTGCTTTACAGACAATAAGTGATGAAAACATTTATAAACTCATTGATAATCCTCTTTTAATATGGCTTTTTTTAGCTCCTGATGACCCTTCTTTTTATATAGAAGAGGTAAAAAAAAGCAAAAAAGGCTTTTTTTCAAGATTATTTGGTAAAAAAGGCAATATAGACAATGTTGATGTCCCCTTACTTGAATATAAAGATGGTGAGAGGTTAGATGTAGATTTAGATAAGGCATGGCATGGACTTCATTATCTTTTTACTCAATCTGAATGGGAAGCAGACCCACCGTTAAATTTTATAACATCTGGTGGTAAAGTTGTTGGTAATATTGATATTGGATATGGACCTGGAAGAGTTTTGACTTTTGAAGATGTAAGCCAAATTGATAAAACACTTGAACAGATAGACCATGATTATTTAAGAAAAAGATTTAACCCAGATGATATGATGAAAAAGAAAATATACCCTGAAATTTGGAATCGTGATTTAAAAGAAGATGACAGCTTAGGTTATTGCCTTGAATACTTTGATATATTGAAATCCTTTATTCACAATGCTGTAGAAAATAAATTGGGATTACTGCTATCTTTTAGTTAAAATGGTTTTATTATGCGGTTATGGTCAATACAAAATCAAAGAGATTGAGGTTCATCCGAAGTTTGCAAAAATCAGCACAGATGTGAAAGATAGGAAAGTTATGAGAAAGACCATTTTTTAATAAACTTGATAAAAACTTAGCTTTTTTTCATAATTTGATAAAACAGCAAACAATAGTGTGTAAATTAACAATGTAGTATTTTAATAACACTTATTTAGTAATGGAAATAAGATAACACCATAACAAAAAGAAGGGGGGGGTAAAATGGATTCTTTAAGAACAACGGTTATTATATTTTGTATAGCTATTATCAATTTCATGTTCCCTTGGGTATCATTGGCTGGCAATAATTGTGTTGCACTGTATGATATTGAACCACTTCCAGAGGAAGTTTATTTTATTGAACTTATTAATAGAGCAAGGGCAAACCAAGAAGCTGAGGCTCAACTCTACAATATCGAACTTAATGAGGGGGTAAGTTCGTCAAGCACGATCTCCAACACCCCAAAACAACCACTTGCCTTTAATATAAACCTTTACAAAGCAGCACTTGCCCATTCTGAGGACATGCTATTGCAGGATTATTTCAGCCATTATACATATCCTAATAATGCTTCGCCTCAGGCTCGAGCAATTGAACAGGGATATAATTATTATTCTGGTGAAAATATTGCCATTAATATGTCAACTGGGGAACTTGAAATCAGCCAAGATATAGCTGCGTACCACCATGAAATTTTATTTGTAGATGAAGATTATCCAAACAGAGGACATCGTGTAAATATGCTTACATCTTCGCATAGCGAGGTTGGTGTTGGATTTGCCCACGGAGACTATAAACAGTGGGAACATGCTGTTGTTAGCACAACCGATTTTGGAAGAGGAGAAAAGCCTGCATATATATGCGGTGTGATTTACGATGATAAAAATGAAAATCAATTTTATGATGTTGGAGAGGGTGTTCCCCACGCTACTCTCACAATCGTTGAAACAGGTGAAAGTATTGATGCTTTTTCAGCAGGTGCTTATAGTCTTGGTGTTGATTCGTCTGGAACATTCACAGTTGAAGCATATCTATGTGAATATAATGCCACTACAACAAAAGTTGTGTCAGTTGGAAATGATAATGTAAAACTTGATTTTCTATTAAGTGATTTTCCTAATATTGAACAACCAGACGATATAGATAATCAAGATGATGCTTCTTGCAAATCACTTTCAATATCTGAAATAATTGTTCCTGAAACTTCTGATGATTTTGATAATATACCTGTAAAAGTTAGTTCTGGTATTAATACTCCTGCTTTGCCATTTTTTCTTAACAACTCATTTATGAATATGGAAATTAAATTTCCCTGTTACACTCAGCCTGTCGATACCTATATTGCAATAGTCTTCCCAGATGGAACCCCTTATTTTCTTTCCAAAGAAGGAAAATTGACTTTAGAGTTTGAGCCTTTTTTAACTAATACTATGGAAGCAAAAAATATGTTTTTGCAATTTACCTCCTTATATAAAGGCGATTATGTGATTTATTGGGCATCTGTGCCAACCAATGGAGGGGATATATTTTCTGTAAATTGGGGAGGATATAGCGAACTTGGCTATTGGACACACTCAATTAAATAATTTTATCAGATATGGCAACTTCTCCATGAAAATTTTATAAATATATGTATAACACAATATCATCACTAACCTTTGATAACAGTTTTACTCGTGAACTGCCTGCAGATAATGAAACTGCAAATTACCGCCGTCAAGTGGCAGGGGCATGTTACTCCAGAGTTAAACCTGCCTCTGTTGCTGCTCCGAAGCTGATTGCATACTCCAAGGAAGCGGCTACTTTGCTCGACCTTTCTGAAGCAGCTTGTAAAACCGATGAATTTACTCAAGTATTTGTCGGCAATAAGCTGCTTTCAGGTATGGATTCCTATTCTTCATGTTATGGAGGTCATCAGTTTGGCACTTGGGCAGGACAGCTTGGAGATGGCAGAGCTATAAATCTTGGCGAAATCGTCAATAGCAAATCAGAACGGTGGACATTGCAGCTTAAAGGTGCTGGACCTACACCATACTCCAGAAATGCAGATGGGTTGGCAGTTTTGCGTTCTTCTGTGAGGGAATTTTTATGCAGTGAAGCCATGTTTCATCTTGGTATTCCTACAACAAGGGCTTTGTCGGTTATAGCAACTGGGGAGATGGTTGAAAGAGATATGTTTTATGATGGGCATCCTAAAGAAGAACAAGGTGCTGTTGTATGCAGGCTCGCTCCGTCATTCACACGGTTTGGTAATTTTGAGATTTTTGCTTTTCGCAATGATATTGCAACACTTAAAAAACTTTTGGATTATACCATAAAGACGGACTTTCCCCATTTAGTTGAAGAATCGCTATATCTTAATCAATCATCTTGTAAAATTTATATTAAATGGTTTGAAGATGTGTGCAGACGAACTGCTGATATGGTTGTAGAGTGGATGCGTGTTGGATTTGTTCATGGTGTAATGAATAGTGATAATATGTCAATTCTTGGTCTTACTATAGATTATGGACCTTACGGCTGGATTGAAAACTATGATCCAAATTGGACGCCGAACACAACAGACGCAAAAGGCAGACGTTATTGCTTTGGTAATCAACCAGAAATTGCCCAATGGAATCTTGTTCAACTTGCAAATGCCATATACCCGCTGATAGAAGATGTTGACTCATTAAAGAACGCTTTAGCTCTATATTCAACTCATTTTAAAGAAAAGTGGCAGAATATGATGGCATCTAAACTGGGATTTAGGACTTTTGAGCCTCAAACTGATAAAACTCTGATAAGCAGCCTTTTCAATATCCTCTCTCTTGTAGAAACAGATATGACCTTATTTTTCAGGAAACTTGCTTTAGTGGATTTCAAAAGTGATGATTTTATAAATCAGGATATTATTTTAAAATATTTCATTGATGTCTATTATATTCCATCGCAATTGACCAACAGCTATTTAGAACAGATAGAAAATTGGCTCAAGCATTATGCAAAGCGTCTTTCAAAGGATAACACGCCTCATCAAGCAAGATGTTTGCAGATGGATTCACGTAACCCAAAATACATTCTTCGTAATTATTTAGCACAGCTTGCGATTGATAAGGCTGAACAAGGTGATTTTTCCTTGATTCATAAACTACTTGATCTGCTGCGTAATCCATACAGCGAACAGCCTGACAAAGAAGAATTTGCACAAAAACGTCCTGACTGGGCACGCAATAGAGCGGGATGCTCTATGCTGTCATGTAGCTCTTAAAATTGTATTGTTTGTTCAAGTGAAAAGCAGAGTAGCATTTGCGTTTAGACATCGTTGGTATAAAATTAATCTCAATCATCTTTTTAGAACGAGAAAGTATAATCTGCCTATCTGTTTCATATACCCAGCAGCAAGTTGTGCATAATTCCCATGCCCGCAAAAATAATCCGCTCTTCCAGAACCTTTAATTGCACCGCCAGTGTCTTGATTAAGCACAAATGCTGAATAGTGCTGCCATGCTATGTTATCTTCTCTGCTTGCCCATGTTGGGATAGTTGTCTCCATAAAACATATTGCACCTTTAGGCAATAGGGCTTTATCGGTTGCAATAGAACGCATTCGAGTTACTTCAACCCCAAGACACCCAACTGGACCGCCATCTCCTTTTTTGAAAAATACAAAACTTGGATTGTGATTTAGAACTTCATCAACTCTTTCAGGGTTATCTTTAAGCCATTTACGAAGAGATTGCATAGTAACATCTTCTTTTCGCATCTCGCCTTTATCAGCTAAATACTTTCCAATTGACCTATAAGGGCGACCATTTTTTGCACTATATTGGACTCTTAAAGTTCCGCCTTGCTTTAATTCAACCCTGCCTGAACCTTGAATTTCTAAAAAGAAACGATCAATTTTGCTGTTTACCCATGCAAGTGGTTTTGCATATTTTTCAAATCCAGAACCCATTAAATCAATTTCAGCTCTGGTATAGTAAGGAATTAACTCTTTTTTGCTGTTACGCCTTGCACCTGATGCTGGTGTGCCTCTATATTTTCCAGAGAAGCCACCTCTTGGAACTTCTATTAAATTATTAGGCTTTGAGTATATAGGATAGATATAATCCCCTTCTTTTATTAGGCTACCTTGCAATGATGGTTCATAGTAGCCTGTAAATAAAACTGATAAGTCAATCTCTTTTGAGGCATTAGGATTGTTTGAATATTGTTTTATATTTCTTACTTTACCATTTTGGTATGAATCTGTTTGAGATTCACCTCTTCTAACAGTTGTATAGACGCTGTAATTATTATTGATAAAACTATTAATCTCGTAAGATGATGGAGAGGTTTCTAAAAAATCAAGAAACCTCTTTGCAGATAAACGCATAAAAGCTGCGTCATATTTATCATCACCAAAATAGAACTTTGTAGATTTAGGAACTCTTCCGTAGTAGATAATGCTTTGCTTTAATGCCCTCTTTAATCCCTTTTTTCCATGAATATCTTTTGAAAAGTCAGGGTATTGCTCTTTTGATAGTTTATGAAGCGGATAAGATGGGGTTATACCGTTAAAATATTCAATTGGCTTTTTAAATACAGATGGATCATAAGGTTTAACCCCTTCTTGCTGCGGCTCTATCTTAACTTGTTCTTTTATCTCTATTTTAGCTCTATCTTGATCTTTGATTGGTTGTTGAACAACTACAGCCCGACTGCACCCATTTATAAAAAAATAGGCACTTAGAATAAGTGTGGTAAATATAAAATATCGTGTCTTACTTAAGTATTGTATTCTACTTAGATACCGTGTTTTACTTAGAAATAGTGTTATATTTATGTTCTGTTTCATCATGGGTATCTTCTATAAATATCTCTCTGCAAGAAAATCTCCGCTTTTACCACCAGATTTGCTTTTAAGGTGAATATCAGAGATTACCATTGCCTTATCATAAGATTTGCACATATCATAAATCGTTAAAGCTGCTACAGAAACAGCGGTTAAAGCCTCCATCTCAACACCTGTTTTCCCTGAAACAGATGCTTGTGCCTCAATCGTTATAGTGCTTTGAAGATGATCAGGAAAAAAATCCACACTTACATGAGTTATATTCAATGGGTGGCACATTGGAATTAAGTCCGATGTTTTTTTGGCTGCCATGATTCCAGCAATTCTTGCAGTTTCAAGCACATTGCCTTTTTTGATAGTGATGTTAGTTATATTTTCCAATGTATCTGGTTTCATCTTAACTACACCACACGCCACAGCAATGCGTTTGGTTATATTTTTATCATCAACATCAACCATTCTTACACTGCCATCTGCGTTAAGATGGGTAAACTCTGTCATATAGTCTGCCTTATTTGTTATAAATTTACCTTTATCATATTCAACAATTCACATATTAATTTTCTGCCTACTTATACTCATACTCTTTTGAAGGGAAGATACCTCCTCTTACCTCATCAACATACTGCTTTAACCCTTGCTGTGCAGCAAGATTCAGATCAGCAAATTTTTTGACAAATTTTGGAACAGTTCTATTGCTAATACCAAGCATATCGTGAATAACAAGAATCTGACCATCACAATCAGAACCAGCTCCAATTCCGATAGTTGGAATCTCAAGAGCTTTTGTAATTTTAGCAGCTATCGGAGATGGTATTCCTTCAAGCACAACAGAAAATGCTCCAGCCTCTTGAACTTTTAACGCATCTGCCATAAGCCGATCTTCATCGCGCTGCACCTTAAAACCACCCATCTGGTGGACTGATTGAGGTGTTAATCCAATATGAGCTTGGACAGGAATAGAAGCTCTTGAAATGGCACTGATTACATTACAAACATCAGCTCCTCCTTCAAGTTTCACAGCAGAAGCACCAGCCTCTTTTAGAAATCTACCAGCATTTTCAACTGCCTTTTCAATAGATGTTTGATAAGACATAAATGGCATATCTCCTATAACCATTGAATATGAGCAGGCTCTTGATACCATTGAAGTGTGGTATAAGATTTCTTCCATTGTAACTGCAAGTGTATTCTCTTTTCCCTGAACAACCATTCCAAGAGAATCACCAACAAGAATAATATCAATGCCAGCAGCATCAACCATATTTGCAAATGGATAGTCATAAGCTGTTAATGCAGTAATTTTTTTACCCTCTTTCTTCATTTTATAAAGCGAAGTTGTTGTTACTCTGTTTTGCATGTTCTTCTCCTGATTTTTTATATTGTTAATAGTTAGCGGTTCTTACCATTTATTAAACTCATCTTCAATATCAATTACAGCAATTTTAACTTTAGTTAGCCATTAAATAAGTAGAGACGCACGGCGTGGTCTCTACTATTAGTTTTTTTGCAATTAGGCGTTTAGGGATTAATTAAATTCTCATTCTTAAGATAAAAGAGGTCGCCTAAAGCCGACTATATACATAAGATTTAGTCATTGACTATAAAACATATATCCGAGTATAAAAGAGTCTTATTTTCATCGTCTTCGGTTTAATTTCAATACTATAGAGAAGGCAAATTTTATTTAAAATGGTGAGGAAAAATGATACAGACCATAAGAGGTTTTAGAGACATATTACCAGAAGATATAGCTATTTGGCAGGCAATTGAAAAAACAGCCTCAAAGCTCTTTGAAGATTTTGGATTTAAAGAGATTCGTATTCCAATTATGGAAAAAACAGAACTTTTTGCAAGAAGCATTGGTGAAACTACTGATATTGTTGAAAAAGAGATGTACACCTTTCCAGATAGAAAAGGCGATAAACTAACTTTAAGACCAGAGGCAACAGCATCGGTTGTCAGAGCATATATACAGCACAATATGGGGGCATCTGACTCTGTTCAAAAACTCTATACAATAGGACCAATGTTTAGAAGAGAAAGACCACAAAAAGGTAGATACCGTCAATTTTATCAAATTAATGCCGAAGTTTTTGGTATTGAATCACCTTATATTGATGCACAGCTTATCTTGATTTTAAACGAGCTTTTTAAACGTCTCGGGCTTTCTGAACTCAAAGCTCATATCAATTCGCTTGGTTGTAAAGAGTGCAGACCAACCTTTCAAAAAGAGCTTTTAGGATTTTTAGAGGGCAAAAAAGAGCATCTTTGCGAGAACTGTTTAAGGCGTATGGATAAAAACCCGCTACGAACCCTTGATTGCAAAGTGGCTGAGTGCCGCGAGGCTTTGAAAGATGCACCTTCAACGCTTAACCACCTTTGTGATAATTGCAAAGAGCATTTTGAGACTGTAAAAAGTGTGCTTACAGAGCAGAATGTAGAATTTACAGTTGATAAAACATTAGTAAGAGGTCTTGATTATTACTCAAGAACTACATTTGAAATTCTAACAACAGCTTTAGGTGCACAAAGTGCAGTTGCAGGTGGTGGAAGATATGATGCTCTTATAAAAGAGTTAGGTGGTCCAGAGACTTACGGAATCGGTTTTGCAATAGGTTTTGATAGGCTTGCAGAGATTGTTGCCCAGATGATAAATGCTAAAGATGTTGAAGTCAAAGATGGTTCAGCTGCGATCTCTGAAGGTAATACTGATAGGCTCTCTCAGAGTAATACTTCGTCTGACTTTATGAATCTTTTATCTCCAAAAGTGCCAGATATTTTTATTATTCCGCTTGGAGAAAAAGCAATTCGGCTTGCATATATGTGGACATCAGCTTTAAATATTGCTGGTATCAGAACTGAGACAGATTACAGCGGCAGAAGTCTTAAGAGTCTTATGAAACGAGCTGATAAAATAAATGCCTCAAACGTTCTTATTGCAGGAGATAAAGAGATTGAGGATAACGCTCTTGTATTAAGGAACATGAAAACAAAAGAGCAATTTTTTATAACTACTGATAATCCTGTTGAACAGATTGAAACGCTCTTAAATAGAGTATAATATTGTCAAAAAACGATTATTGTAGGGTTTAACCATGGTAAAACCCTGCAATAACAACCGAATATAAAACAGTATAAATGTTTATATAAAAGACAAATTAAATATATAAGATGAGGAAAAATTAGGTGACAGATTTACTTGGAAATATGAGAAGAACCCACAACTGTGGGGAGTTAAGAATAGGCGATGTTGGCAAAGATATTGTTTTAATGGGTTGGGTGCAAAGACGCCGTGATCACGGTGGAGTTATTTTTGTTGATTTTAGGGATAGGGCAGGGCTTACTCAGATTGTCTTTAATCCTGAAATATCCCAGTCAGTGCATGAAAAAGCACAAGTTATAAGAGGTGAATTTGTGCTTGGAGTAAAAGGCAAAGTTGTTGCCCGCCCAACTGATATGGTTAATAAAAATATGGACACAGGGGAGATTGAGGTTTTTGTAGATGAACTTAAAATTTTGAGTCATGCACAAACTCCAATATTCCAGATTGAAGATAGAGTTGAAGCATCAGAGATAATCCGCCTCCAATACAGACACTTAGATTTACGCCGTCCCCAATTGCAAAAAAACATCATAGCAAGGCATACTGCTGCAAGAACTGTCAGAGAATACTTAAACGAGAGAGGCTTTCTTGATATAGAGACCCCATTTCTTACAAAAAGCACGCCAGAAGGAGCAAGAGATTATCTTGTTCCAAGCCGCGTAAATCATGGCTGTTTTTATGCGTTGCCCCAATCTCCACAGCTATTTAAACAGCTTTTGATGATAAGCGGCTTTGAAAGATATTATCAGATTGTCCGCTGTTTCAGAGACGAAGATTTAAGAGCAGACCGCCAGCCAGAATTTACCCAGATTGATATGGAGCTATCATTTGTTGGCGAAGAAGACATAATGGAGATAACCGAAGGGTTGATTAAAGAGGTTTTTAAGAAAGTTCGTAACATTGATGTTCAAATACCATTTGAACGTATTACATATCAAGAGTCAATGGAGCGATTTGGTATTGATCGTCCAGATATGCGTTTTGGTTTAGAATTGCACGATGTTTCTGACATTGTTAAAGATGCAAATTTTAAAGTCTTTGCATCTGCTGTTAAAAATGGCGGTATTGTTAAAGCTATAAATGCTAAAGGTTGTGGCGGAGTTGATGGAACTTCTGGTATGAGCCGAAAAGAGATTGATGAGCTGACCGCATTTGCAGCAATCTACAAAGCAAAAGGGCTTGCATGGATTAAAGTTAAAGAGAATGAATGGCAATCTCCAATTGCAAAGTTCTTTACAGAATCCGAAAAAGCAGCATTAAAAGAGCGGTTAAATATGGAAGTTGGAGACTTAATATTCTTTGTTGCTGACAGCGTTAAAGTAACTAATGAGGCTTTAGGGCAGCTAAGAAATGAGCTTGCAAGAAGATTAAATCTGATTGATAACAATGTCTATCGTTTTGTTTGGGTTACCCATTTTCCTCTGCTTGAATATGATGAGGCTGAAAAACGTTATCAGGCTTTGCACCACCCATTTACCGCACCTCTTGAAGAGGATATGGATAAACTTGAATCTGATCCGCTAAATATTCGTTCAAGAGCTTATGATATGGTGCTAAATGGAACAGAGATTGGCGGTGGAAGTATCCGTATCCACTCAACAGAACTTCAAGAGAGAGTCTTAAATCTATTGGGAATTGGTAAAGAAGAGGCTCAAGAAAAATTTGGATTTTTACTAAACGCTCTTGCTTCTGGAACTCCGCCTCATGGCGGGCTTGCATTTGGATTTGACAGGCTTGTTATGCTTTTATGTCAGGAAGATTCAATCCGCGATGTTATTGCATTTCCAAAGACCCAAAAAGCAACCTGTCTTCTTACTGATGCTCCATCAGTTCCAACAATGGCTCAGTTGCAGGAGTTATCAATTAAAGTGTCAAAACTTGAAGAGTGAAGTGTAAATTTTATTTTAGAGTTTTATTTTTTAGTTGTAGGGGGTGAGTAGGGTTTTAAACATGGTTAAACCCTACTACTCCTGTTTTGAGTATAATTTAAGATGAACAAATAATTAAAGTCAAACATGAATGAAATATACCTTCAATTAAGAGAAGAAGCTCGAAATATTGTAGCATCTTTGCCTCTTCCTCAATTTTATCAGAAGTTTCAAAGAGAGATTGACTATTCTCGTCAGATGCTAAACTCTCACCCTATGTTGGTTAAAATTAAAGAGGAGATAACCCCATTAATTGAAGATGATTTTGGTCATGGTATGCGTCATTCTGATTTGGTGTGTATAGATGCTGGGGCAATAGTGCAGATTGAGATACAAAATCAAGAAATTAATAAATTGTCATCTCAATCCTCTCAAATAAAAGAGAATGAAAATAGTGATATTGTAATCAAAAGCAATATAAAAATAGAAACCAGCAAGATTGAACAAATCTTGCTGGTTCAGGTAGCTGGGTTACTGCATGATATTAAAAGGAAGGAAAAACACCATTCAGCAGAAGGTGCAAAGTTTGCAAAAATATTTCTATCAGATGGAAAATATCCTCTTACAGAAGAGGATATTGAGATAGTTTGTTGTGCAATCAACGAACATGAAGCATTTCAAAAAAAGCAAGAAGATCAAGAGAAGATAATGGGCAATGGTCATATTGAGTCAGATAAGAACCAAAATAAATCTCTCATATCTAATGCTCTTTATGATGCTGATAAATTTAGATGGGGACCTGATAATTTTACTCATACAGTGTGGGATATGGTAATGTTTTCAAAAGCACCAATTTCTGAATTTGTAAAACGTTACCCTATTGGTATGAACGTCTTAGAGCAGATCAAAAGCACTTTTAGAACAGAGACCGGTAAATTATATGGTCCCAATTTTATTAGCATTGGAATTGAAATAGGTAATCGTCTCTTTAAGGTAATTGAAAAATTAAATTTAAATCTTGATTAAATATAACTTTAAACAACTATTAGTATTAATCATTATTTCCACAATTAATTAAAATAGTTTATCATATATTTTGAGCATTATATGTTTTGTTTTTCTTTACACACAATATTGGTGTATTAAAAACAAGGGCAGAAAGTTCATGCTCACGTTGAACCTCAAGCTGTAAAGATTTAGTATCAATTTCAAAATACTTTGAAATCACCTCTACAATATCCTTTTGAAGACTCTCAAGTGTCATCTCATTGATTTCCAGCTTATCGTAAACAAGGGCAAACTGTAACCTTTTTTTGGCAGTCTCCTTACTGGATTTCTTCCCTGAAAATTTTTTCATAAATCCGTTAAGCATGGAATCCATCCTCATTTAGTCAAACCTAATTTTTGTGTAATCTTGCTCCAAATTCCAGTTTTAACAGTAGGAATCTGTATTGGCAGGTCTGTCTCTCCATTGATTCTTTTTGCAATTCTTCTAAATGCCTGCCCAGCAAGAGATTGATTTTGCATAACTAAAGGTACACCAGTATTTGTAGAGACAACAACCTGATCATCCATTGGAACAAGCCCAAGAAGATCAATAGAGAGAATATCCATAACATCTTCGTGGCTTAACATATCGCCTCTTACCACCATTTCAGGTATAATCCTGTTCACAATAAGTCTTGGTGTTATTGAGCGTGCATACAAAAGACCAATAACTCTGTCCGCATCTTTTATAGAAGAGACATCAGGAGTGCATACCACAATAGCTTCATCTGCTGCCACAACTGAATTTTCAAAACCTTTCTCAATGCCAGCGGGCGAATCCATGATAACATAGTTGAACTCGCTCTTTAGCTGCTTTGCAAGTCTTTGAACTCCAAGTGCAGTAAGAACATCTTTGTTATCACTTTGAGATGCTGGAACCAAAAAAAGATTTTCAATTCTTCTATCTCTTATCAATGCTTGAGATAGGTTACATCTTTTATTAACCACATCAACAATATTGAATACTATTCTATTCTCAAGTCCTAAAACAATATCAAGGTTTCTAAGACCGATATCCATGTCAATTACAGCAACCCTATTTCCTTCAAGGGCAAGGGCAGCACCAATAGAGGCGGTAGCAGTTGTTTTACCCACCCCTCCTTTACCTGATGTTACTACGATTATTTTGCCTTCCAATTAACACCTCATTTACATTATCAATATTATTTTATTAGGTATTATCAATATCATTTTTATTAGTAAAATTTGGAATAAATAATAAATCAATTTGAAATAATTACATGATAGTTGGCCACGGAATTTTTCCAAATGGCTGAGTTTTAATATAATCTTCCGTAATAATTTTATTATCTTTCACAGTTGCATATACTATTTTGCCAGAAAGCTCGCTATTTATCTCCATAGATACAACTCCACCTATCTGAATATTTGGTGGACGAAAATCAAGAGCCATGACAAAAGCCTCATCATCATCAGGATAACCCGCATAAACTGGTGCTAAAAGAGAACCAAGAACAATAATATTACCACCAGCAGTCAGTTCCGCACCCGGATTGACATTGCCAGCAATTATGAGGTGTCCTTTTGTATCTATTTTTTGACCAGAACGGACTCGTCCTGTGAGTATAAGTGCATCGCTTCTATCGCTTATCCAACCTTTATTGTTATTAGTACGAAGATTATTATCAACACTATTTTGCTTGTTCAATTGGTAATTTGATGTTGAATTTTTATCATGTGCTTTTGTAACACTTCCAACATCAAACTTACTTTTTAGTAATAGTTTGATGTTGTTTACTAAATCATCATATCCCTCAACATTTCCAACATCAATAACAACCTTTGAATTTACAGCAAGATTTTTGAGTCGTTCAAATAGTTCAGAGACCTCTTTATATATTTCCTCTTCAGGAACGGCAGGATTGATTGTAACTAAAAATCCATCTCCAACTCCCTTTAGTTTAACTGATGGTATTGATGGGGCTACAGCTTCATTTGGCACGATACCCAATTCCATTTCATTGTGCTTATTCATCTTGTTATTTTTTAACCACATTGTCTCTATCTTTTAATAATGCAATAATAAATTTTGTTGTTTACTATAAAAAACCACTATCATGGTGTCAAGATGGAATATTTGAACAGTTAATCAAAATTTAATTATGCTTTATAGCTTTTAATAAATTTTTCATAATGTATCTTGCATGAATATGCAAAATCTTCAGGATAATGCCCATTAATCCATCTTAGCTGTGCCTCGCTAAACGCACCAGGAGAGTCTGGCATTTTAGGCATAAAAGAGTATAAAATTCGTTGATCTTTGTCATTAGAGTCAAATCTTTTTGAAAACTCAATTGATGTTACCATGCTTGCTCCCATGTTTTCGAGAATTTGTAATGCTGTAAGAATTGCCTTATCTAATGAAGCTCTCATATTAGTATCTGCTTCGAGAATATTTCCACACTCTTTAATAGCCATAAGTTGAAGCTCCCACTGAGATGTTTGAGCTTTTGGAACAAACAACATTACATTCTCATCTTCATAAACAATAAGGCTTGAAGGTAAATTTGTTTTATTTTGGTGAATGTTATCTGTTTTTATATCTATCCTTTTATTTGACCTGATAGCCTTGATATAATTATCAAAAAATGGCTTTCCTATTGCCTTTTTGTAATCTTTAATAAAATCAGCAATCATATCTCCACAAGCATAAGAGGCAAAACTGTGGCTATTTGTTCCACTTACATCTGCTGCTGAGATATGTTTTGGGATCATAGCATATTGTTGATGGATTTGCTGATGTGATGCGTGAAGTCTGTAGCCAGACTGGGCATAGCCAAATCCAAAATTCCACCCCCACAAAGAGCCGTTAAAAGATAATTTTGGCTGATTATTGTTTTCAAAGTTTTTTTGGCTATTTGTTTCAAGAATTTTATGTTCATCATTTTTTTCAAGAGATTTATGATCAATACCTTGAAGAGTGTTGATAATTTCTAATCTTAACTGTTCAAGTTTATCTGGTGGTGTTGTTCTACAATTTGAAGCAAATGATATTTTTAACGCTTCTGCTAAACGAAGATATGTGCGTTGATAGTAAAGATGACGCATACCAGCCATATCAGCCGTTTTTAAAGAGTTTACGCTATATCGCACTGTGTCATCTGCTGTATTTGCTGCAAAATGTCCCCACGGAATGTAGCTGTTCCGCCTTAAATATTCAAATACATGGCTTTTACTATCATTATTAGCTTCAAGCCACTCTCCAGTTATTTCGCTTTTTCCTTGAATACCCGGTTTTAACACCATAACCCGCTTATAGCTGTCTGGTAGATAAGGGTTGTTTACAATAATTTCAAAGAGCGTATGATCATGTATATCTGGTATTACCTCTCCATTTATACCTTTTTTAAACATAAGACCAGAAGGAACTCCATTTTTATCAAAGATAATTGTGCAGCAAAGAGGAATGATAGCAAGCAGATCATCAGGGTCAGTTGAGCTTTGGGCAAGGGCAATCTTAATAGGGTAGGGCAGTGTAGTAAAAAAGTCTCTCATAAAAGAAGTATGGGTTACATTTTCTTGATACTCCTTCTTCTGTTCTTCCTTATCTTTCTTATTTTGCTGCTCATTAAGTTTTTCTTGAAATAAATTCTTTAACGTTTGGCTAAGTGAGCAATCAAAAGGCTTTGGAATCTCTATCTTTTCAGGGTTGCCAACATTTTTATCTGCCCATGCTGAATTAATATAGGTTGTTCCTCTAAATGGAAAAGCATTTGGAATTTCATAGATAACATCTGCCTCTGGCTCTTCAACACGTTTATTAGGAAAATTTATCTCATTTTTAACCACCGTTCCATCTGGTAACTCTCCAAGAGACTCAACATAACTATTCTCTCTTAAAAGTTCGACATTAAAGGCTGGTTTGTGAATACCTAAAATAAATTGCCCGTCAGCAGAAACTGAACTTCTTAGAGTTTTATGGATAGATTGTTGTTGCATTCAAAATATCTCCCTGTCAGTGGATTTTATAGATTTGTATTACAGATTTGTTTGTTAATTGGTTAAGGTTTTGAATTGAGATTTGACAACTTTTAGAAAGTTGTCAAATCTGAAAACAAGATATTTATTCAAACTCGTTTATGCCTACTTTATCCTATTAACACCAATTGCAATATTAAAGCAATAATCTCCCATCTTCTCATAATTTGAGAGAAGAGAGATGTATAGTAATCCCGCATCAACAGAACAACTGCTCTGTCTTAGCCTCTCTATATGGTCATTACGCATACGCTCTCTCATTGAGTCAATAAGGTTTTCTTGAGCTTCAGCTTTTTTGAAAAAATCTTCTTGCTC
The DNA here is from genome assembly GCA_015232455.1 of Desulfamplus sp. Lineage (GTDB taxonomy): Bacteria > Desulfobacterota > Desulfobacteria > Desulfobacterales > Desulfobacteraceae > Desulfamplus. The sequence continues at coordinate 20,062 of JADFZQ010000022.1, forward strand.
TTGCTTATTCTTCATTGCTTTTACAACCAAATCAAAAAATATATCTACCTCTTTTGCGATAGATTCAAGATCATTGAGGGCACCTTCACTTAGTTTAATACTATTATTATACATTCTTTCAATTGCTTTTGAGGCATTTTCCATTGAGTCGCCGATTCTCTCAAGGTTATTTGTAATACGCATCATTTCAGAGATTTCATTTGCTTCAAATTCATTTACACCACCTTGATAAACTGTTGTCAAATATTGTGTAATTACAAGCTGCATTTTATCAATATGCTCTTCTACAGCTTCTCTTTCTCCTAATTTATCATCGTCTCTAACTTTGATACATTGTGAAAGGTTGTGCAAACGGTCTTTTGTGAACTCAGCCATTTTAACGACTTCTCCTTGAACTTTAGCAAGGGCACCAATTGGAGAGTCGATAAATCTTGTATCAAATATTGGAAGTTTATACCGCTCTTTTTTGCCCTCTTTAGGTGAAAGCATGATGGCAGTTTTAGTAAGAATTGGGAGAAAAAAGAGAAAAAATGAGGCGTTAATTACATTAAAAAGAGTGTGTCCATTGGCAATATATCTGCCAACATTGAGATATTGCCCATTAGTTGCCATAGCTACATCTCCAGCTCCCATTTTAATGGTGGCGAATTTCACAATGGTTATAAATAGCGGAAAAATTGTGATCATCATGCAGACACCAATCACATTAAAAAGAGTATGGGCACGTGCCGTTCTATGGGCACTTAGACTTGCAGAGCCAATTGTTGCAAGCTCTGCTGTTATTGTAGTTCCAATATTTTCACCAAGCACAAGAGCCATAGATGTCTCAAAACTTATTAAACCTTGTGTAGCAAGTGCCATAGTTACGCCAACTGTTGCAGAAGATGATTGAACTATCATAGTAACTGCTGTTCCAACGAAAACGCACATCAAGACTCCAAAACGGGTGTCTGTATTAAATTTTGTAAAGAAACTTACAAATTCAGGATTAGAACGGATTGGGGCAAGACCATCGCTCATTACTGTCATTCCGTAAAAGAGTAAACCAAATCCTAAAATAATCTCGCCAATGTAGCGATAATTTCGCTGCTTTGAAAAGAATTTAAGAGGTACTCCAATTGCAATAGCTGGTAAAGCAGCACTTGAGAGTTTAAATGCTATTAGCTGTGCTGTCATAGTTGTCCCAACATTTGCTCCAAGAATAACACCAATTGCTTGCTCAAATGTCATCATACCAGCACCTACAAAACCAATTAACATAACTGTAGTAGCAGAAGATGATTGTATAACAGCAGTAACACCAGCACCAGTTAGACATCCAATTACACGATTTGATGAAATAGCTCCCAAAATTCTTTTTATTCTGTTTCCAGCAGTCATCTCAAGACCTTCTGTCATCATTTTCATGCCAAGTATAAAAAGCCCCAAACCTCCTACGGTCTGGATAAGAATTTCAACCAAATTCAATGTTAAGCCCCCTTGAAAAAGAGAGAGAAAATCCTCTCTTATATGAAAAAAATATTAATAGTAATAGGTAGGGAACAACGATCGTTGTTCCCTACCAGAACAAGCCCCTAAAACAATAAACAAATAGCCTAACAAAAAACTAACAAAAAACTAACGTAATTCTAACAAAACGCGGGGACTATATTTTACTTTGTCATTTTTTTCAATTCAGAAATCTTTTTTATCTCATGCTCATTATTAATGCAGGGAAATAGGGCGTTATTAGTAAAAAAAGGCTCATTTTCTAAATCAAATCGTGAATGATTCACAGCCTCTTTCCACATCTTGGTATGGGGTATCGGGGTATAATAGGCAAGAACTGGAATTATTCCAGTTTGTTTAACAATAGTAATGGAGTGTTCAACATCATCAAGGTTCTGATTAGGAAGACCACATAAAAGATAAGCTCCAATCTGATCTTTTTGAAAGCCTGCCTGTTTCAGCATTGATACTGCATTGTAAAACTCATCTTTTTTGACTTTAATATCTTCTTTTCGTGAATTTGAAAAATCGGTTGTCTCAAGACCAAGACGGACGGTTTTAAAGCCTGTTTTAAACATCAAATCAGCAATATCTTTGTTAATCTGCCTAATGTGCAAGGCGTTTGGAGTGTGAAAGGATAGGGGAAGAAAAGATTGACCAGACAATGAAGATAGATAAGAGAGTGAAGATTTGCTGGAATATGAAAAGATATTTGATGAAGAGCATTTTGATTGAGAATATATAAGAACTCTTTCTAACAAAGGCAGGATATATTTTTCAGGATTTATGAGCAGAGCATCGTCATAAAAAGCAAAATTATGGACACCATAATTTTCATGCCAATGGCAAATCTCTTCAAAAACAGATTCTGGTGATCTCCGCCTCATTGTTGGTTCAATAAAAGATGATGCACAGTAGGTGCATGAAAATGGACAGCCTCTGGAGGTTAAAATCGGGGCGTAAGTTAAATTTGATATAAGATCAAGGGCGGGGTAGGGCAGCAGATCAAGATTATTTAGCCCCTCCACGTCCCTCCCCAAGGGGAAGGAGTAATTATACCCCTCTCCATTGGGGAGTGGCTGGGTGGGGCTGAAATAAACGGCTGATTTAGAATGAAACTTGAGTGAAAAACCTGTATATCTCTTAATAATATCATAAATCTGCTCTTCACCAGCCCCTGTTATAACCTCATCTGCCATAGAGTTTTTACGGGCATGTTCAGTGCAAAGAGTTGCGTAAATCCCACCAAGAACCACTGGAACATCAGGAAATACCTCCTTTATAATCGAAATTGTCTCTTTAACACCTGATGCCCAATAGGTCATAATAGATGTTACAAGGATAAGGTCGGGTTTTCCACGATTATTTGAGGCGGTTTGATTTCTTGAGATTGTTTGATTAGCTAACGATGGTGTTATTTCAAGGTTTTGCAAATCTTGCCTAAACCATTCAGGTTCAATGCCATAACGTGAGAATGATTTACCTGCAAACATGATTTTGTCTGAAGATAACATTTTGCTTGAGGATAAACTTTTACTTGAGGAGAACTCTTTTTCTGAAATTTGCACCCCTTCTGGCAATGGTATTGCCTTTTTCCTAAAAGGACCTCTCCCATCTTTTAATATTTTAATTCCATTTACTTTATTGATCTGATTATTCTCTTCAATTGCTTTTGGGTGAAACCTGTTAAGGCAGTCTAAAAATGAGACTTTTGCCCCACCTTCTCTTATCATTGAGGCAAGCTGCAACAATCCTAAAGGTTTTGCCCAAAAATCAAAAGCTGCAAAATCGTGTATCCAAGGGTTTACGCAAAGTATGTGAGGGAAATTATCAATCAAAATAACTCATTGAAGTTTTTTTAAGCTCTTTTGTGCTAAATAAAAGCAAATATTCTTTTACACCTGTTGCCTCTGATATTCTTGCAGCAATAGAGTAGCAGGTCTCTTCATCTGGACCATGAATCATAGTGTATAGATTATATTGCCATGTTGGAGCTGGATTTCTTCGGTAGCAATGAGTTACTTCGCCAAAAGATGCCATAATTTTTCCCACCTCTTGAACTTTCTCTTCATCAACGTTCCACGCAACCATAGCATTAGCTTTAAATCCTGAATTTTGATGCTTAAGAGTTGCTCCAAAACGTCTAATAATGCCGCGTTGGCTTAAGCTCTCAACTATCTCAAGGTATTGCTCTTCAGAGATTCCAATATTTTCTGCAAGTTCAAGAAAAGGGCGATGAGTTATTGGAATATTGCCTTGAAGTGAGGAGATTACTTTTTTTTCGATTGTTGTTAGCATTTTCATCTCTTTTTTATAAAATAGGCTTTAGATAGGTTTTTGTGAAATATTCAACCCCTTTATTGTTAAAGTGCATGTGGTCATAAAAAAGTTGCCTATCTTGCATTTCGTCAATTAAGTTGAAATATAAAAACGTATTGTTAGTATTTATATCACTGTTTTTATAACTTTCGATCTCTTTATTTATTATATCTTTAAGTTTTTCATCAACTTCTTTGGCTCCTGGAAAATCTCTCATCAAAATAGGAAGCATGATATATATGATCTTGCTATTATGCTCTTTAGCCAATCTATTAATATCACTTATAAATTTGCTGTAGTGTTCAAATTTATCATACTCATATAGTCCAAGATAGTGTTCTCTTGCCTCTTCAAGTTTAACAGGATCAATTGCTTTAAGGGTTAGCTTGTCAAGGTTTGGAGCTGCATATTTACTAATACTTTTCCAATCATCAACTGCTATCATCTGCAAATATGAGATGATCCGCTGCGAGGGAAAGCGGTTTAAAATCAGATCAAAAAGAATAGAAATCTCAAAAGGTTCATCTTTTAAAAAAAATGTGTTGTTCTCATTATTTATGGGACAGAAAAAAATCCAAGGATCAACAAAATAGATAATTTTATCAGCCATATTTCCCCTGCGGTAAAAATGGGCAAGATGAATCTTTGCTGGCATAAGACCACCGCCACCACCTTTAGAGAGATTTACAACTTTTTTGCCAAGAACACTCTCCATTGTTAAATGGTTTGAATCACGAGAAAATACTCTACCCCTTGAAGTGCCAAGAATTGCCAAATCATAATGTTCATTTTCACCTGTTACAAGAAGATTTGATTCTGTTTCCCAATTTTTGAACTTTATATCTCTGTTTCTACCCGAAAAAAAGAGTAGCAAAGCAGCCATAATGGCAATATTTAGCAGAGAGAATATCACAAATTTTAATATAAATTTTTTAGATTGCATTATTGATTAGCTTTATTTTTTTATAGATATTTAATTACTTCGCCTCACTCCTACTATCCTTTGAAGAAGGGGGATAATATAACTCTCTCTACTTGGAGAGGGCTGGAGTGGGGCTATCAGGCATAGATTTCATACAATTTTTTTAAAATTGAAAATAGATAAACTCTTGTTTTACACCAAAAACTGTTGAAATGATGATTGCCCATAATCCTAAAGTGTAGATAGACCAACGTGCTGCAAATGGCAGACTTCCAACATAGTTCTCAATTTTGATTGTCTGCTCTTTTAACTCAACAACAATAAGAAAGAGTATAAGAGCTAAACTAAGAATAAATGAAGATGGTTCAACTACAAAAATATTATCAATAAAAGATGCTGAATTTTTAAAATCAAATATAAACATCTTACCTGTTATTGAAAATGCGTCAGAAACAGTGTTTGCTCTAAAGAAAATCCACGCATAATTAACCAAAAACAATGTTATTGCAATACGGGTATATTTATAAATTTTTGAATCTGAGTTTTCTAAAGTTGTTATATTGGCTCTGTTGCTTTCTTGCTTCTTCATTTTTTCTGAAATTTTGATTAGAAATTCTTCAACAATATTCTCAATAATCAAATAGATACCATGCAAACCGCCCCATATTACAAATGTCCAATTAGCACCATGCCAAAGTCCACTTACTAAAAATGTGATAAATAGATTATAGTAAAATCGCCATTTTACAACTCTCTTGCCTCCAAGAGGAATATAAACATAATCCCTAAACCACGTTGAGAGTGATATGTGCCACCTTTGCCAGAACTCACGCAAAGAGGCTGCAAAATATGGGTGTTTGAAGTTTTCAGTTAATTCATATCCCATAACTTTGGCTGTTCCAATAGCCATATCAGAGTATCCAGAAAAATCACAATATATCTGAATTGTAAAGAATATTGAGGCAATAATCAGAGGAAATCCTGTGTAATCACCACAATGATCAAATACCTGATTAACATAAACTGCAAGTTGGTCAGCAATCACAACCTTTTTTATCATGCCCCACAAAACCAACCTAAGAGCGTCAGTTGTATTTGAGTAGTCAAATGAGACTGTTTTTCTAAACTGAGGTATAAGTTTTCCAGCTCTCTCAATTGGTCCAGCAACAATTCGGGGCCAAAAGGCTACATAAAGGGCAAATATACCAAGATGCTTTTCTGGCTCTATTTTGCCTTGATAGATGTCAATTGTGTAGCTAACTGTCTGGAAGGTGTAGAAAGATATTCCAACTGGCAACATAATGTGCAGTAATGGAGCTTCATATCCAGTAAATAGATTGAATTTAGCTGATATTTGGAAAAGAGATGTGGTAAAGAAATTGAAATATTTAAAGAAGAGTAATGCACCAAGGTTGGCTACCATGCTTGCGATTAGGAAATGTTTTTTTCTCTTATTGCTTAACGCACCTTCTATTTTCAGCCCCGCATACCAAGTAATCAGTGTTGAAGTGATAATAAGTAGAATATACCCCACATTCCAGCACATATAGAAATAGTAGCTTGCGGCTAACATCAATATCCATCTGAATCTGTGTGGCAAAGAGAAATGAAGCCCTGTTAAAATGATAAAAAACAGGGCAAAAGATAGTGAATTAAATAACATTAAAATCTCACATTTGGGATATAATAGTCAGCTTTGGCTGACTTCTGTTAAGTTTAACCCTGAAATTTATTTCAGGGCGTAAAATTCAAATTGCTGGTAAATCCTATTGAGAGCCTGTTTAAATATTTATGCTCGAACGACTTGTTGGCTTAAGTATATTAAATTACAGATGCTTTGAGGGCTGCTTCTGAATGAATTATAGCTGTATCAAGAAGTTGGATGTCTAAATCTTCTTTTTTAACCAGCAATGGAATCTCAGTGCACCCTAAAATAATGCCCTTAGCACCTCTTGAAATTAAATCTTGAATTATATCAATATATCTCTTTTTCGATTTCTCTAAGAATTTGCCCCTTACTAACTCCTCAACGATTATTTTATGAACCACTTCTTGCTGATCAGAGTTTGGAACTATGGCATTAATATCAAATTTCGATAATCTTTCTTGGTAGAAACCATCGCTCATTGTGTATTTTGTGCCAAGGAGACCAAGTGTGTTTAGTCCTAATTCTCTGGCTTTGATTGCTGTTTCGTCGATAATATTAATTAGAGGTAAATCAACAATATCTGCGACTTGTTTGAACACCTTATGCATAGTATTAGTTGCAATTAGTCCAAAATCTGCACCAGCGTTCTTAAGTTTTTGAAAACAAGAGACAAGATCATCAATAATGAGATCCCATCTGTCTATACTCCGCCATTTGTGGTAATTTTCTAAATTTACGCTATATATAATGATTTCAGGATAATCATAATTTCCATATCTTTCTGCGTAATTACGTGTAATATACAGATAGTAGCTTACTGTTGATTCAGGGCTTAACCCACCAACTATTCCAATTTTTTTCTTCATCTTAGTCAAAGTAGTTCTATCCTTATTTTGTGAAGCCAACGCTTAATTAAGCCGCCACGCCAACAGCCTTCGCGGAAAACGCCTCCCGTTCACGCGGTCGGCTTGAACGAAATGTTAGGCTTTGCTAAAGTTACAATTTCTTTATACCAGTCAAGTTGTTTTGCGAGATCATAAGACTCTTTGAACCATGCTTTTTCATTCATTTCTGCTTCTCGCCATACCTTAGTCTCCCTGACTGTATAACCATAAATTGTTTTGTTTAATAGCGAAACACAAAGTAATCGCTTGATTTTTTTCATTATAATTGGCTCAACTAGTTTAATAAAAATCCCCGATGTACTTGCTTGAAAAGCATAGTCTATCAATGATGCCCAACACCATTCATAAGAAAGTTGTCTTCCTTTATTTTTTGTCTTTTTCAAATAACTTGAAAAACTCTTAATTTTTGGCAAAGAACTGCCTTTAGCTTCACATATTACATACTCACCTGTCTTTTTATCGAGAGCGACTGCATCAATCCCATGAATATCTAAGGAAAAATCGTTGGCAAAGATAAGCTCATACCCCATTTTTTTTAGCCAAACATATAAGCCAGCGACTCCAGCAGTTTCCTTCGTCGGGTATAGTACATTCCCATACGCATCCCTATCAAATGTAGCTATTTTAAATTTGTAAGAATATGCCAAATCTAACTCAGGCAATATCTGTGTTTTGCCCCCATGTTCTTTTTGAAGTATTTCTTGAAGAGTTGAAGCGATAAGCATTACTTCATGCAAAGGATTAATCGCCATTTCAAGAATATACTCAAAACCTTGCAAATTCTCCATAGTTCCCTATAAAACAATTTAAATCATTTGAATTCCGACAAATCAACTTTTTCACCAGTATGTTTCATTAATGAAACTTTCTTTTTTTCAGGGTTGACTCGTATAATCTCTTTGAATGCATAATTACATCCCTTTGCCTCAATACGCAAAGTTTTATGTTTTCGGATTCTTTCCAAAATCCACTGCTCACTCATTTGAGCTGGAGTATTACCCTTTGCTTTCGCAAGCCTTGCTTTTGCTGCCTTAACTTCAACGATTGCTAATAATTTTCCATCCATTGTATTTGGAAGAAGAACCGCAAAATCAATACCATGAGGTCCCACTCTTGTATCAATTATTTGCGAATGAGGCCACCTTGCATTGATCCATTGCATTGCAATTGCCTCGCAATAATCACCTCGACTTACTCCATTTTGGGCTATTCCCTCTATATTCAAATCCAAGTAAATATTCATTTCATTATTGAAGCATAACATAGAGCTAACCGGCAGCCCGTTAGGGCTGTCCGGTTGAGCGACTGGTTAAATGGCGATTATTCCGTTTTGTTAATTCCTTTACCTACAATCTACAATGGTTTATTGTCTTGAACCAGTCTATTATAAGGCTAAAAATTCTTACAGGATATAGTGGCATTTTCATCTAACCCAATAATTCCCGATGGCACTAAAGGTAGATACGCTACTTTAAGTCTATTTATTGAGATTATAGAATTTTTCTACCACTTTGTTTTCAATATCATTCAATAGCCATGCAATATCATCGAACACTAGCCGCAAGAAATATTGCGATAAAATTATTTGATCATCGATGATTTTAATACCTTTATATTCCTCTATAATCTGCTTAATTTTTAAATTATCCGGTAAAATAGTACTTTGGCTGTGAATAATTAAGTTTCTTATCTCATTATAGTTTTTAATATTTCTCCAACTTTCTGATGTATCTGGAAAATCTAGTTTTATAACTTTTTTGATGTATTTGTGAGATCGAGTAATTCCTTTACCAGCTATATCGGCTAATTTGAGTTTATAGTCATAGATAGTTGAAATTTTTTTACAAATTTCATCAAGGCAATATTCAAGCATAGAATAAGCACTAATAAACAGGGATTGAGTTAATATTTTTATATAGTTGAAATTATCATCTTCTTTAAAATTTTTAAAATTTGATATTATAAATTCAGAGCCATAGTTTATAAATTCATCTAAGTCTTCTTCTGATGAAAAATCATGTTCTAATAATTCGCTAAAAAACAAATGCTCGTATATTTTTTCATTATTATCCAAAAATTTTAATATCATATTAAGATACTTATCTATCATATATAAATCGGAATTAAAGTTAAACCCAAGGTTGACTTTAAATAAAGCTTTGATTATTTCATTTGTATCGAATTGAATTTTTATATTTTGAGTTTCGGGTTTATATTGCTTTATTTTTTTATTGAAGCCCTTTTCTGCTTTATACCTTTTTTTTATAGATTCAATATCAATGTTGAATTTATTTTCTAATTCATTAGCAAAAGAGTATTTGGGAATATTTTCAAAATCAAATTTGTCAAGTAAATCCATATCTATTGAACTCATATGACTTAATACCTCAATATTCAAAGTTTTAAGTTTAAGCCTCAGGTCAGTAATTTTCATATTTAAGATATGGGCTAATTTGTATACTCTGATTTTCATCTCTTTTTCATTTAACCATTTATTATCAGGTCATTTTTACCTGATAATACCCTAAATAGTTTGAATCAAATCTGACAATGGCTATCCAATTGATTGTTCAGGATATTTTCCAGTAACACCAGCATAAAACGATCGTATAATAACCATATCAGCCTCAATATTTCCAGTTGGAATAATAGACTTTCCAAGTCCGCCAGCTTTACGTCTATAGTCTATATATCCCATAACGATCGGAATATTAGCACCTCTTGCTATATGATAAAAACCGCTTTTCCAATACATCACCTTTTTTCGCGTTCCAGATGGAGGGATTACAATAACAAGCTCATCATGTTTATTAAAGGTCTCGACAATGTTATTAACCGTATCATTTGACTTACTGCGGTCTATAGGAATAACTCCAAGCCATCTCATAATTTTTCCAAACGGAGGACGAACAAGCTCTTGTTTACCCATCAAATAAATTTTAATTTTTAAAATAAACGCAACGAGAATTGTATAAACAAAATCCCAATTAGAAGTATGGGGAGCTGCTATAAGGACATATTTTTTGAAATTAGGCTTCTTGCCTTCTGCCTTCCATCCTGTTGCATAGAAAAAAAAGCGAGCTGACCAATAAAATATTGTTCTAAGAACAGGTGTATCAAAAATGGTGTAGTTTATCATAAGTTTTTCCTTTGTTATTTGGTTATTTTAATTTTTGCTAATCTTGTACAATCTTGATAACATAATAATCATATATCTCAAAGATCGAATCATAGTTTTGCGGAAGTATTACAAAATCAGCAATTAATTTTTTTTCTATAATGGACTATTGTTGTTTTTGGATTTCTTTTTTAAAAATTGAGGGGGGAACGCTATTTTTGGGGTTCAGTTTTTATTCTGAACACATTTTATTGTTAATCAATGTATTTAGAATAAAAAAAACTCTTAATAATTTATTTATCAAGAGCTTTTGGAGTTTATTGTAAATTATCTATAAGTATATTTTGGTGGAGCTAAGGGGGATCGAACCCCTGACCTCATGGCTGCCAGCCATGCGCTCTCCCAGCTGAGCTACAGCCCCACAAAAATTAGAACTTAGATAAACGATTATATTTTTTGTGTCAATAAAATTTTGTTTCAACAAAAAAAAGAATTTCTATTTTAAAATAAATATTATCATAATATCCATTGACACACTTATTTATAAAAAGATAAAAGTGCGTTTTTATAAATTGTTGTTTAATTTTTTTGTTTAACTTGCAGTTTATTTCCTATAAAAAATTGTATGTATCAGTAAATTTTAATTATTAAAGATAATTATTAGAAAGTTAAGGAGAATTTGATGCTCAGGTTTATGCGTGAAAATACAGGGTCGTGGCTTATTAAGATTATTCTTGGTCTTATTATTGTTGTATTTATATTCCTTGGCATGGGATCTTTAGGAGAAAATCGTGCTGATCAAGTTGCTAATATAAATGATATACCAATTACAATGGATGAATATAATCGTTCATATCAAAATACTATTGAGCAGATTCGGCAGCGTTTTGGCGGCAATATTAGTGATGAGCTACTTAAGATGTTTCAAGTAAAAAAACAGGCTATGGATAGACTTATAGAAGAACGCCTTATTGCTGGTGAAACTGATAAACTTGATATACAAGTTACTGACAAAGAGCTTCAAGATTCTCTTCTCTCTATTCCAGCATTCCAAAAAGATGGAGTATTTGATCTACAGACTTACAAAATGGTTCTTACAGCAAACAGGTTAGTGCCATCAACTTTTGAAACTATGCAGCGTCAGACACTTCGTCAGGCTAAGGTTACTGATTTAATATTGAATAGTGTCAAAGTATCTGATCTTGAAGCTCGTGAGTGGTATATTCAAAACAACAGCGAAGTTGCGGTTGATTATGTAAAATTTGCCCAATCCTCTTATCCTGTTAATCCTGATGAATCTAAAATTAAAGAGTATTACGATAAAAATAAAGAGAATTATAAATCTGAACCTCAACTTAAAGTTCAGTATATAGGATTTACCCCTGATTTTTATAAATCAAAAGTAATCATAACCCCAGAGAGTATAAAATCATACTATGATGCAAATCCTGATGAATTCTCAACTCCAGAAGAGGTAGAAGCAAGCCACATTTTGATAAAGGTTGATGAAAAAGCATCGGCAGAGTTAGTTGAAAAAACTAAAAAAGAGGCTGATGAGATTTATAAGAAAGCCCTTGCAGGTGAAGATTTTGCAGTTCTTGCTAAACAACATTCGCAAGACCCATCTGCAAAGGATAATAATGGTTATCTTGGAAAATTTGCAAGAAACAAAATGGTAAAGCCTTTTGAAGAAAAAGCCTTCTCTATGAAGGCAGGAGAGATAGGCGAGCCTATTAGAACACAGTTTGGTTGGCATATAATTCAGGTAAAATCAAAAACTGAGGCATCAAAGAAAACTCTTGTAGAATCAACACCTCAAATAAAAGAGAAGCTGTTAGCTGACGAGAGTAAAAATTTTGCCTACAATGCAGCAGGAGAAGCGTTTGATGCCATTGTTGACGGAGATTCTCTTGAGCAAGCAGCTCTGCTTACAAAACACCAGGTGGTTGAGGTCGGTCCATTTACTATGAAAGGTCCTGATAAAGACCCTGAATTTAAACAAGATGTCGATACAGCAAATAAAAATAGTGTTTCTTCCTCAAATGGTGCTTTTCCAAATGGTCAAGAGTTTGCAATGGAGGCATTTAAACTTCCTCTTAAAGAGATTAGCGATGTAATTGAGGTTGGGAATAATTATTATATTATTAAGCCAATTGAGAAAAAAGATCCCGTAGTTTTATCTTTTGATGAGGCAAAGGATAAAGTTATAGCTAATCTCAAATCTGAACTGCAATCTCAAGAGACAAAAAAAGCTGCTGAATCTTTTTTAGCTGCTCTAAAAAAAGATGATAAAACTGCTGATGCTGATAAGTTTATTAATTTAGCTAAGGAAAAAGGATTTGAGGTTAAATCCACTTCTCTATTTAAAAAAGATGGTAATATTGCTGATATTGGAAGAGAGCCTGAGATAGCTTCTGCTGCATTTAAGCTGTCAGAAAAAAATAGATTAGTATCAGAAGTTATCAAATCTTCTGATGGCTCTTATTATGTGATTGCATTTAAAGAGAAAAAAATACCTGGCGAGGCTGTTATAACCGAAAACATTGAGCCTGTAAAAAAACAACTTGTTAATACAAAGCGGGGTGCTGTTTATACTTCATGGATCGAACAGTTAAAAAGCAAAAGCAAGATTGAGATTAAAGAGGGTTTAATTGACGGCTGATGCAGGAAAGTTTGACCTCCTGAAAAAACTATTTCCTATTCATTAAACTCAAGAGGTCAATTCAAGTTTTGCAGAACTCTATTTTTTAGCCGCGTTTATCGGAAATGCAAAAAAATTATTCATCTATTTTATGGGACAGTTATCATGATAATGAAAAATATTTTTATTAAAAAGCGAGTCTTAAATTCATTGAATATTTCACGACTTATTTTGCTCTCCATTATCATGTCAGCACTTATACTGACTTCGTGCAGTAGTTTAAATAAAATAGATGCTTCTGGAGATTCTAATAAAACTGACGACGTCTCTCTTTCTCAAAGTTCTGATTCTAAAGGCTTTAATAACGTAGATTCTTCAGATACAACATCTATCAATAACAAATCTTCTAATGACTCTTCTGGTAGTTCTGAATCTTCAAATAGTGATCCTTCTGGCACCTTATCCAAACCTGTGTTATCTGCTGATCCTGCATTGGTTGAAGGGGTGTTGCCAAATGGAATAAGATATTTTCTTTTCAAAAACGCAACTCCTAAAGATAGAGTAAGTATGCACCTTAATGTTCAAGCTGGCTCAATGCACGAAAGAGATGATCAGCAAGGAGTTGCCCATTTTCTTGAACACATGCTCTTTAATGGTTCAACCCATTTTAAGCCAGGTGAGTTGATTGAGTATTTTCAGTCAATTGGAATGATGTTTGGTGCTGATGCCAATGCTCAGACAGGTTTTTTTGAGACTATTTATGATATTCTTCTTCCAGCAGGCGACAGGGCAAATTTAGAAAAGGGACTATTAGTTCTTCAAGATTATGCTGAAGGTGCTTTACTGTTAGATTCAGAGGTTGAGCGAGAGAGAGGAATAATACTTGCCGAAATGCAAGAGAGAGACTCTGTAGCATTAAGAACTTTTAAGGCATCTCTTGAATTTGAGCTTCCAGGTTCTCTTATTGCAAGGAGACTTCCAATTGGAGATCAAAAGGTTATCGAATCAGCAGATAGAACCCTTTTAAAAGATTTCTATGATACATGGTATAGACCCGATAATATGTCAATAGTTATGGTTGGTGATTTTGACGTTGATCTTGCCGTGAATCTTATTAGCGAGAGATTTTCTGCTATGCAGCCAAGGTCATCTGCTGCTGAACTGCCTGTAAATACTTGGGAATCTCATGCTTCTGAAGAGGTTTTCTATCACTATGAACAAGAGACTGGCAAGACTGATGTCTCTATTGGGACAGTTACATGGGTTGACTCTGAACCTGAAAATTTAGATACTCTTAAAGAGCGAGTTGTTAGACGTATTGCTGATACTGTTGTCCAGAACAGACTCTCTAAAGATTTAAGGAAAGACAATAGCCCATTTTCAAATGCTGGTATCTATTCAGGTCTATTTCTTCAAAATATCTACTTTACAGCTATTTCAGCCCAATGTTCTCCAGATAAATGGAAAGAGACACTCGGATTTATAGAAAAAACTCTTAGAAGAGCGTTGGAACATGGTTTTACAGAACCCGAACTTGATCGTGTAAAGGCAGATTTCCTGCTTGGTCTTGAAACTGCCGTTAAAGAGGCTTCTACTCGTGAAAGCTCAACACTTGCAAGGGAACTAATAAGTTCAATTAATAGAAATAGAGTTTTTCTCTCCCCTGAGCAGGAGAGAGAGATTCTCAAAAGTTTTATCGAAACTCTAACTGTTGATAACGTAACTCAAGCTTTTAGAGAAAATTGGTCTGCACAGCATCGCCTTATAGAGGTTACTGGAAATGCAGATATAAAACCTAAAAATACAACGCCAGAAGCATTTATATTGAGTATATACAATGAGAGCCAAAAGAATGATGTTGCACAAGTTGAAAGTAACGATGAGGTTATATTTCCTTATTTGCCAATCCCTTCTGATACAGATAATATTGCAAGTGATAAAGAGGTTAAATCTGTTGGAATACGCGTAGTTGAATTTAAAAATGGTGTAAGAGTTAACATAAAAAAGACCGATTTCAAAAAAGGGGAGTTTATCTATAGGCTTGATTTTGGTGGTGGCAAAAAATCAGAGCCATGGAAAAAACAGGGGCTTGCAATCTTAGCACAAGGTATAATCAATGAGAGTGGAGTGGGCAAACTGAGCCGTGATGAGCTTGAAACATCTTTAGCTGGTAAAAATATAAATTTTACATTTAGTGCTGATACAGACTCTTTTGTCTATTCAGGTTCAGCTTCTCCATCTGATACCTCTTTGTTATTTCAACTTCTCTACACACTTATAGTGGATCCAGGATTTGATGAAGAATCTCTTGTTCTCTTCAAGAACCGTTACAGACAAATGTTTCAGGAGTTATTAAGTACACCTGACGGTATGATGCAGTTTAAAGGAGAGGCTTTTTTAGCAGGGGGTGATACCCGTTTTGGTATGCCAACACTCGAACAAATTGAGTCTTTAACAATGAGAGATGTTAAAAAATGGATTACTCCATTCTTTAGACAAGGAGATATGGAGATTTCAGTTGTTGGAGATTTGGATATTGATGAGGTTATTAAGTTGGCATCAAAATATTTTGGCAGTTTAGAACGAAAAGGTTTTTTAATACCAAAAGGCTCGTCAGGGGTTATTGTTGAAGATAAAAGGGATATCATAGTTTTTCCAGAGAGTAAAAAGATAGAGTTGCAAATTGATAGCAAAATCGATAAAGCCCTTGTTGTAATGGCATTTCCAACTGATGATTTTTGGAAAATCAAACAGACAAGAAGGCTGAATATTCTCTCTAAGATACTATCAGAAAGGCTTCGTAAAACAGTTCGTGAAGAGCTTGGAGCAACATACTCCCCTTATGCCTATAACGATTCATCTCAGTCATATAAAGGGTATGGTGTTCTTCGTGCTGTTATTAATGTTGCCCCTGATAAGGTTGATGATATGCTCTCTCATGTTGAGAGTATAGCAGACTCAATGACAACTGAGCAAATAACAGATAAAGAGCTTGATCTTGTGCTTGAACCAATCTGGACATATATAAAGGATATACGAAGAACTAACGGCTATTGGCTTGACTCTGTTATGGCAGGCTCTTTACAGCATCCTGAGAAGATAGAGTGGGCAGCCACTATGGATGAAGATTATCGTTCAGTTTCACTTGACGAGATACATGAGCTTGCTGAAAAATTTTGTAATAGAAAACGTGCGGCATTTATTGTAATCCAACCGTCAGGTGCATCGCAATAAATCTTCTATGGCTAATATTTTCACGTATGAATTTATCTAATGCAAATATCTGACTAAAGGTAAGCTCAGTAAACATTATGCTCATCTCTCTTATTTTAGAGATATGTTCAGAAGTCAAACTTGTGAAATCCACCTCTTCAATTGTTATTGAAGGTGGTTGCATAAGAAATGGGACATCTCCATTTAAAGGTATATCTCCAAGATAATAACCATAGTTCCCAATGAAAATTGACTTACCTTGTTTTTCTAAAGATTCATAATGGTCATCTTTGTCAATGTATTTAATAACAAGTCCTCCAGAGCTTTTGAGACCATCATGATTTACATTACCAGCGTTTATATTAACAATTTGACTAATCTTATATGAGGCAGGGCTTATGGCAGCGTAGAACCCATTCTTTAGATGGTCTTTTTTGTTCTTCCTCTTTTTATTCTGTTTTTTCTCAGTAACTATACCTTCTGTATTCATCTTTAACGTGGAACTCCTTAATGCCAAATATATTTATTATTGAAAAAAATATAGATAAAACGAAAATGGTGTTTTCATAGTATGTATAACCATGTTTTGTCAAATCATTATCAATTGCACTCGCAATTTTTAATTCAATTATTTAACTTTTTAACCAGATAAACGGAGAAAAATAGATGCAATTTACAGACTATCTTAAAATAATTATTAAACGCCAGGATTTATCAGAAGAGCAGATGTCAGAGATGCTATCAGAGATATTTTCAGGAACAGTTACAGATTCCCAAATTGGTGCATTTATGGCAGCACTTGCTGTCAAAGGCGAGACTTTTGAAGAGCTTGCAGGAGCTGCTCGTGCAATGAGAGCAAAGGCAGCAAGAATCCAAACCGTTTCTCGTAAAGCTGTTGACACATGTGGAACAGGTGGAGATTCTTCGGGTTCGTTTAATATCTCTACTACTACAGCATTTGTAGTTGCGGGTTGCGGTGTTACAGTAGCTAAACATGGGAATAGGAGCATATCAAGTAAATGTGGCAGTGCAGATGTTCTTGAAGCTCTTGGAGTCAACATAAATACTCACCCAGAGGTTGTTGAAGAGGCTGTAAATAGCATTGGAATTGGATTTTTATTTGCCCCAACCTTTCACAGTGCAATGCGTTATGCTGGAAAGGCAAGAAAAGAGGTTGGAATAAGAAGCATCTTTAATATGCTGGGACCCCTTACAAATCCAGCCGCTGCAAGATGTCAGCTACTTGGGGTTTTTGCTCCACAACTTACCGAAATGTTTGCTCAAGCATTAAAACTTTTAGGAACTCACCACGCTTTTGTAGTTCATGGGCATGACGGAATGGACGAGATTACAGTTTGCTCACAAACGCGAGTATCAGAACTCAAAGATGGTCTTATTCGCTCTTATGATCTTGATCCTATTGAATTCTTCGGTGAATATGCAGACCCAGAAGAGTTAAAAGGTGGAGATGCTAAAACTAACGCAGCAATCACAACTGCTATTTTAAATGGTGATAGCGAAACAAAAGATGGCAAAGGTAAGTCAAAACGCAATATAATATTGATTAATAGTGCAGCAGCTTTGGTTGCAGCAGATGCGGCTGATAATTTATCTGATGGAATAAAAAAGGCTCAAGAATCAATTGACTCAGGAAAAGCTATGGAAAAGCTTAAACAACTTGCTAAATTTACACAGGAGAATGGATAATTGATGGGAATTTCAGGTTTTTTAAGAGAAGTTGTTGAACTTAAAAAAAAGGATATAGCTGAAGCTCAACGTATTGTCTCTTTAAATAGTATTAGAAAAGAAGCTGAAGATATTGCTAAAGGTTTAATAGAACAAAAACAAGGTTTAACAGAAAAAAGAGTTAGAAAACCTTTTCTATTTTTAGAAGCTGTAAAAAATAGAAAAGGTGGCGATGTTGGGATTATCGCTGAGATCAAGAAAGCCTCGCCATCAAAAGGAGATATAAAGTTAGACCTTGATCCTGCAAAATATGCTGATGAATATACAAAAGCTGGTGCTTGTGCAGTTTCAGTTCTAACGGAAAGACACTATTTTAAAGGTTCTCTTGATGATTTAAAGATTGTAAGAGACGCAACAGCTCTGCCAATATTGAGAAAAGATTTTACACTCTCATCTTACCAAATTTATGAGGCAAAGGCAGCAGGAGCTGACTCAATTTTATTAATTGTTGCTATGCTATCAAAAGAGCAGTTGCGAGATTATGTAGCACTCTCAAGAGAGCTTGGAATTGAGCCGCTTGTTGAGATAAATTCAGAGTGGGAGGTTGATAAAACTCTATTTGCCAATGCTAAAGTAGTTGGCATTAATAATCGTAATCTTGAGACTCTTAAAGTTGATCTCAATGTCTCAAAGCGTGTTGTCCCGTTTTTAACTGAAGGACAAATTGCAGTTGAGGCAAGTGGAATTTCATCTCCTGACGATATACAAAAAGGTTTAGATTGCAAAATATTTAATTTTCTTGTGGGTGAAAGCATTGTAAGGGCTAAAAATACTAAAGAGTTTATCCAAAGCCTTGTAAATACAGGTTCAACCTGTAGCAGTAGCACCATTAATCCTAATCTTGCCATTTCTATGGATCGATATGAAAAAACAATGGTTAATGGAATAAATATGAGCCATAGAGGATTGATGGTCAAAATATGTGGTCTGACTAACCCTGAAGAGGCTCTATTATCTGTAGAAGCTGGGGCAGATGCCATTGGCTTTATCTTTTATCCTAAAAGCCCAAGATATATCTCACCAGAACAAGCGTCTGAGATCACAAAAAAAATTCCAAATCATATTATGACTACAGGCGTTTTTGTAGATGATGATTATAAAGCAATTACCAAAGTTGTTAAAGCGTGTTCTCTCAAGGCTGTTCAACTTCATGGTAATGAAAGTCCATCATTAGTAAAACAACTTGCAGAAGATGGTCTTATTGTTATCAAGGCTCTATTTGCTGGACGTGAACCACATCTTACTAAAGCCCATCTTTATGATGATGCTTATGCAATTTTGGTAGAATATGGAAAAGGAGAACTTCCGGGTGGTAATGGAGAGAGTTGGAATTGGGAGCTTGCAGCAGATGCAATGGTAAGAAAAACAGATATAAGTATTAAGACTAAAGCTGGCGATAAACAAGATAATGAAACGACTCTATCGAGTGAAAAAGAAAAAAAGCAACTTAGAGTAATTCTTGCTGGAGGGCTTAATCCTGATAATATAGAAAAAGCAATAGAGATGGCTTTTCCGTGGGGAGTTGATGTAAGTTCAGGGGTGGAATTTTCACCGGGAAAGAAAGATATTGATAAGGTAAAGAAATTAATTGAGCAGATAAGAAAGCTCTAAGAGCCTAAATATTTAAAAAGGCTCTTAGGATATAGACTTTGGTTGCCTCACATTAATTTAGCTATCAGTGAAGTTTTTAATTTTTTAAACTATCAAACGCTGCTTGATCAGATTTAAAAGATAGAGCTTTATATCCAACGCGGGTTATAACAATTTTGCCCATTATATCAGTTGCTTCAATAGCGTTTACAACATCTTGACCAACCACAACATGACCAAAAACAGTATGTTTTCCATCAAGCCAAGGGGTTGCAACGTGGGTTATAAAAAATTGGCTTCCATTTGTATTTGTGCCAGAATTTGCCATTGATAGGATACCAGCACCAGAGTGAGTAAGACCTGTATCTAATTCATCTTTAAATGAATAACCAGGACCACCTGTGCCATTGCCAACAGGACACCCACCTTGAATCATAAAATCTTTAACAACTCTATGAAAGGTTAATCCATCATAATAATGAACTCCAGCTCCACGACTATGGTTGATTGTCCCTTCTGCAAGACCTACAAAATTGGTTACTGTAAGAGGTGCTTTTTCAAATTCTAACTGACAGACAATCAACCCTCTGTTTGTGCATATCTGGGCATATAAGCCATCTCCAAATCTGTTTTTAACCTCATCAGAGCTTAGAATCAGCAGATCGTTATTGTTTTGTGAATCATTGTTGTCTTTATTGTTAAAAACATAGCCTGATGGTTGAGATACAACATATCCAGATGGCTCTGAGATACCCATTACAATACTGTTTGGATCACCATAATTGTCCATATCTGCATCGCGATAAAAAGATGCAAATGCCCCGATATTTGAGTAGCCGCTAAAAATATGATTACCGTTAGAATCAAGGTTATAGGCTCTAACTGCTACGTAAAATGAATATCCTTTTGCATCATCTTCAAGGTTCAATCCCGTATAACTCCCCATATCAAAGGCTTGAGGCCACACTTGTGAGTCAAAAGTTGGATATGGTGCAATTATAAGTGCGTATCCTTTTACGTTGGCAACAGCACTCCAATAAACCATAAGATTATTGCTATCAAGTTGCATTGAAAGGATTGGCGTATTTGGGACTTCTGAATCTGCATAGACAGGTTGTATAAAAGTATTTAATTTGAATATAGAAATAACAAAAATAATAGTGGAAATAGCTATTGTTTTTTTCATAATTTTATCTATTAGGTTTTTATGTTTAGTTTCAAAATGTTAAGAATAGATTTGACAACTTTTTAAAAGTTGTCAAATCTTGAATATATATCTTTTTGCAACTACAATTAATTGAAAAACTTCAAAAAACTACAATTGATCTAAATTGAATTTTTCCTAAATATCTACACCATAGTTTTTACACACAGCCGCAAGTCCACCAGCATACCCTTGACCAACTGCTGTAAAACGCCACTCGCCAGTTTTAAAATAAACTTCACCAAAGATCATAGCAGTTTCCATAGAGTAATCTTCACTAAGATCGTAGCGAACAATCTCTTTATTATCATCTTGATTTACAATACGGATAAAGGCATTGTTTATCTGTCCAAAGTTCTGTTTTCTGCTTTCAGCTTCGTGGATTGTTACAACAAATGCAAGTTTTTCCACATCAGGAGCTTCTGTTTCAAGTTGCTTTAGATTTACTTTAACAACCTCATCATCTCCATCACCAGCACCAGTTAGGTTATCACCCATGTGTTCAACAGCACCATTGACAGCCTTTAGATTGTTATAAAAAACAAAATCATTGTCGCTTCTTACTTTGCCAGCAGAATTAAGAAGAAAGACAGACGCATCAAGATCATATTGGGCACCATCAGTTGCTCTTGCGTCCCAACCAAGTCCAATTTGAATTTTAGAAAGTCCTGGAGACTCTTTTGATAAAGATAACCTTCCACCTTTGCTAAGTGTTACAGACATTTTTTATCCTCCTAATCTAATCTTAAATATATACTATAAAATCTTATTTATTAAGATAAGAGATGCACGGTTATATCTTATCATGCGTCTCTATATAAATTAACTTTATATATTTACTCCATAATCTTTACATGCCGCAGCAAGACCTCCTGCATAACCTTGACCCACTGCTGTAAATCTCCACTCTCCGCCTTTTTTATAGACTTCACCAAACACAAGAGCGGTTTCCATTGAGAAATCTTCACTAAGATCATAACGGACAATTTCTGTTTGGTTATCATCGTTTAATATTCTTATAAACGCATTATTAACTTGCCCAAAATTTTGTTTTCTCTGTTCAGCTTCGTGGATTGTTACTACTAAAGCAAGTTTTTCTACGTCAGAAGCGGCAGCATCAAGCTGGGCAAGATTAACTTTGATTACCTCGTCATCTCCTTCACCAGCACCAGTTAGGTTATCTCCAAGATGTTCAACAGCACCGTCAACTGCTTTGAGATTTCCATAGAATACAAAATCACTATCATTTCTAACTTTGCCAGATGAGTTAAGCAAAAATACAGATGTGTCTAAATCAAACGCTGAACCATCAGTAGTTCTTGCATCCCAGCCAAGTCCAATATAAATCTTTGATAACCCAGGGGCTTCTTTGCTTAAAGAGATGCGTCCACCTTTGCTTAAAGATACTGTCATTTTATAACTCCTTTATACTTTTTATAATTATAATTTTATAGATGGAATAATATTACATATTTGCCTGCATAATAGGCATAAGTTCATGGAAGGTTCTGCCGCTGCAATTTTCACCTAATGCGTGCATTTTCCACTCATTGTTATGCTTATAAACTTTTGCCATTAACATGGCAGTGTGATTACCGTTACAACTTAAGTTATACCGTGCAATCTCTTTATTGTTTGCATGGTTCACGATTCGCGTGAAGGCGTTCTCAATTTCACCAAAATTTTGTCCTGTGAAGCTATTTACAATAAACATAAGAGTTTTAACTTGTGCTGGTACTTTGGTAAGATCAACAATAATTTGTTCATCATCTCCCTCTCCATCACCAGTTCTGTTATCGCCTGTATGAACAATGCTTCCATCTTTGCTTTTGAGCTGGCGAAACCATACTGTGTCAATCATATTCTTATTTTCATCAAAAACAACGCATGATGCGTCAAGATCAATGCTTTGATCTTGAGAGCCAAAACCAAAAAGCCCTTTTTTCTTTTTAGCGTCCCAACCAAGACCCATCATAACTTTTGTAAGCCCTGTTCCAGCCTCTTTTTCCAAAGAGATTTTCTGACCTTTTACAAGAGAAATTGCCATAATTTTACCTTAATCTTATACTTTATATTGAATTTATTTAACAAACACGTCTTTTTAAATAACATGCTTAAACAGAATATTATAGCCAAATTGAGGGGAATTAAAGATCGAATTCTTTAGGATCAATATCAAGAGATCGACATATTTCCCTGATAACATTTTTCTCATTGTCATCAAAATTACCATCTGCCCCTGCTATAAGTACAGCTACTTGAATCGCTGCACGTGCCTGAGGAGGCGTTTTTTTCAATTTTCCAACTATTTGAAGAAGATCTATTTTTCCAAAATCAAAATCTTTTACCAGCTTATCGCAATAGGTATTGAATGATTGTTGTAATTGACTTACATCAAACACCGCAAGCATATCATTAGAGCTAATAAAAGTGGCTGTTTTCTTTCTTTCTGTGGTATCAATATTGCCATCTGCTGCTGATACAAGGGCACATACAGCCATAGTTGCATCTGCAAAATTTTTGTTTTGAAACTGTTTCACTTGAGTTACCAATTGACCTTGTAACTCAATAGCACTTTCTTTTAATTTACTCAAAAAACCCATTTACCTCTCCTTTAATTTATATGTTAAAGATTGTTTTAACTCCATTGTTGTTTTCTAATCCAATATAGAATTCAACACCTAAGAAACCTACGCATACTTATATTTAATAATACTCCAATTCCAATCATATTAGTTAAAACAGATGAGCCTCCATAGCTTATAAGAGGCAGGGGAACACCAACAACAGGCATTAAACCCATAACCATGCCAATATTGATAAAAATTTGCCAAAAAATCATAATTGTTATACCAAAGGCGAGAATTGACCCAAATATGTTCCTGCAATGATAAGCTATATTAAGACCCAATAAAAGAAGCATAAAATATAGAAAGAGAAGCACACTACATCCTATGATACCCCATTCTTCAGCAAGAACAGATAGTATGAAATCAGTATGTTGTTCAGGTAAAAAATCCAAAGCATTCTGTGTTCCTTTCATAAAGCCTTTACCAGAAATCATACCTGAACCAATGGCAATTTTTGACTGAATAATATGATAGCCAGTTCCAAGAGGGTCTCTATCAGGATCAAGAAATGTCAAAACTCTACCTTTCTGATATTCTTTTAAACCAAACATCCATGCAAGTGGAACAGCAAAAACTGTCAATACTCCACAAGATAAGAATACACTTTTTTTGACTTTTACAAATAATGTAATGGAGGCTGCAATGAAAAGAAGTAGTAGAGCTGTACCAAGGTCTGGTTGAAGTAATATCAACAAAAAAGGGGGAAAAAGTAATAAAGAAGGTTTGATAATATGCCAGAATGATAGTCCTGTCTCTGAAATAATACCTGAATACACTGATGCCAAAACAAAAATAAGTGATATTTTCATAAATTCTGATGGTTGTATAGTAAATGGTCCTAAGGCAAGCCATCGTTGTGAACCAGCTACATATTTACCAAACAACATTACAGAGATTAAAAGTCCAACACAAAGTAAATATATTATAAAACTACCTTTATGAAATATTTTATAAGGAAAAAATAAAGATATTAGAACAATAATAAAACTACCTGTGATCCAAACTATCTGCTTTTTAAAAAGAATGTGCATATTATTATCAGAGCCTCCAGCATTAACAGCACTATAAAGAACCCCGAGTCCCAATATACCAATTAAAATGGTAATTAGTATCAAGCCCCAATTAAAATTTTCAAAAAGTCGTCTGTCAAACACAGTAATCATAAACCGAACTAATGCTATAATATCGTTACTTTTGTATAATAGTTTTAAGGCATTTGTTCCAAACAGTTAGTAAATAATATATCTAACACCAAAAAAATCAAGCACATTTATTTATAAATATGTTAATGGTTTTAAGTAGAAAACTTTTTAGGGAATAGATATGAAATTAGGACGTTTGTAATAATTATGTAAAACTATAATTCTATATGTAAGGTCTATTATTAGTGTGTTAGAAATTAAAAAGTATCAATACATTGATTGCGTAGCAGTAAATTTAAAGGTGATGTATTGGAAAAGCGGTTTTTATCATATAGCAAGAGGTGCTAATATTCCGATTGTCATGGGATATATAGATTATAGACGTAAAGCTGGCGGACTTAGAAGGTCTATTATTCCAACTGGAGATATTTATGCTGATATGGTTCTTATACGCTCGTTTTATGCTGGTGTTACTGGAAAATACCCTGAGCAATCGATTGATTACCTATATATCTAAAAAGTCTTTAGAATAAACGTCTTGCTATTTATTTTTATATATTAATTAAGGATTGTATTTATGTTTTTTGAGGTGGTTATTACTTTGGTTCTTGTTTTGTTAAACGGCTTTTTTGTGGCTTCTGAGTTTGCTATTGTAAAAATAAGAGCTTCCCAGCTTGAATTAAAGGCTCAATCTGGGAACAGTGCTGCAATATTATCAAAACATATTGTATTAAATCTTGACGGTTATCTTGCAGCGACTCAGTTAGGAATAACACTTGCGAGTTTAGGATTAGGCTGGATTGGGGAACCCGTTGTTTCTAAGATAATAGAAAACCTTTTTGAGTATATTGGTATGGAACTCAATCCAGAATTAGCACATGATATAGCCTTACCTATAGCTTTCACAACTATTACGGTTTTACATATTGTTTTTGGCGAGCTTGCACCAAAGTCAATTGCTATACAGCGTTCAGAATCAACAACTCTATTAATAGCTTATCCACTTCAATTCTTTTTTTGGGTATTTAGACCATTTATTTGGGTATTAAATGGCATAGCTAATTTTTTACTTAAACTGGTTGGTCTTACTTCAATACATGGTTCTGAAGTGCATAGCAGCGAAGAACTTAAATATTTGGTTGAGCAAGGCAAGGAAAGTGGTGTCATTGAGCCATCTAATTATAAAATAATAAAAAATGCTTTTGATTTTTCAGAACAGACTGCAAAACAAATAATGATTCCGCGAATGAAGGTTTTTACTATAGATGTAAATAATTTTACTGAAATAGTTTTTGAAAAAGCAATTAATGAAAGCTACACAAGAATACCTTGTTATGAGGAGAATTTAGACAATATTATAGGTGTGGTTTATCTCAAGGATATTTTGTTAAAATCAAGGAGAAGTGAGCCATTTAACATACGTGATATAATGCGTGATATGATGTTTGTACCTGAGACAAAACGAATTGGTCAACTACTAAATGAATTTCAATTACATCACCAACAGATAGCAGGCGTTATAAATGAATATGGTGGTTTTGAAGGTATAATTACTATGGAGGATATTTTAGAGGAGTTAGTTGGAGAGATACAAGATGAATATGATAATGAGATGCCTGTTGTAGAGAAGACGGGAGATAAAACATATACTGTGGTTGCTTCAGCTACGCTTGATGATATAAATGAGTTATTGCCTCACCCAATAATTGAAGATGAGAAGCAAGATGACCAATATGAAACTCTTGCGGGGTATCTTATTTTTAAATTAGGAAAAATACCTAATGTTAAAGATAAGATTACTTTTAGTAATTATGAATTCACTATTTTGAAAAAAAATAGACGTTCTCTCATTTTGGTTCAACTTACTGATTTGATAGAATATTAGTTAAATATATTAAATGTAGTTTTTAATTGAACAGTTATGGAAATTGTCAAATTTCAAATTGTGGTAAATCTAAAAATCTTAGGAAATATATAAAAACATGATGAAAAAAACAGTTATAAAAGGAACAGGAAAGGCTATTCCATCACGTCTTGTTACGAATCATGATCTCACTAAAATGATGGATACATCAGATGAGTGGATACAGCAAAGAACAGGAATAAAACAGCGTTATTGGGTGCCTGAAGGTGAGATAATGGGAGCTTCTGATCTTGGACTTGAGGCATCACACAAAGCATTAGAAAAAGCTGGCTGGAAGCCTGAAGATATTGACTTTATAATTTTTGCAACTCTAAGCCCTGATATATTCTTTCCGGGATCAGGGTGTCTCTTACAGACTAAACTTGGGTTAAAGTCAACACCAGCTCTTGATATAAGACAACAATGCACAGGGTTTCTATATAGCCTTGCTACTGCTGATGCTTATATAAAAAGCGGACTTGCAAATAAAATTTTGATTGTAGGTGCAGAAGTCCACAGCTCTGGTCTTGATAAAACAACAAGGGGAAGAGATGTTGCTGTTCTGTTTGGTGATGGGGCGGGTGCTATTTGCGTTGAGGGAGTTGAGACTGATGAAAATATAGGAGTTATAGCATCAGTTCTTCATGCTGACGGCAAAGGTGCTGATGCTTTGATGACTGAGCTTCCAGCTTCAAGACTTCCTGATAGAATGGCGTTAGGCTTAGAAGGAGAGGAGATTGCCCGTTATTATCCAGTGATGAACGGACAATCTGTATTTAAAACAGCGGTCAAAAAATTGCCTGAAGTAACAAGAGAGATTTTTGCTAAAACAGGCATGACTATAGATGACATTGATCTAATCTTTCCTCATCAGGCAAATTTAAGGATAAATCAGGCATATCAGCAGTTTATGAAGATAGAAGAGGCTAAAATTTTTAATAATATCCAAAAATATGGCAATACAACCGCCGCAAGTATTCCAATTGCTTTAGATGAGGCTTTAGAGCAGAATCTTATTGGAAAAAAAGGAGATACCGTGATGTTTATCGGTTTTGGTGCTGGATTTACTTGGGGCAGTGTAATTTATAGATTTTAGTTTGTGTAAAAAGGTCGTCCTGTAACAAGATGATGTTTTTTTAATTTCCACAATCTGAATCAGGATACCCAAGATAAAAGGATAAAACATGATGACCTATCCTTAATATCCGTTAATCCTGACTATCCTGATTCAGACATCAAAAAAATTATCATCATTTAAATTTATGACTACCAATAAAGATTTGACAACTTTCAGAAAGTTGTCAAATCTACGGATAAAATTAACAGCTTAAGGTAAAAAATTGGATAAAATTAATTTATTGATTAACAAAGGGGTGAAAATCCTAAACCCTGAATCTATATTTATTGATGATGATGTTGATGTAGAGAGAATTTCAGGAGACAACGTAACTTTATATCCTTTCACAAAACTCATGGGAAAAGAGACTCTTATAATGTCAGATACCACACTTGGCTTTGAAGGAGCTGTAACTCTTGATAATGTGCTTGTGGGTAAGGGAACTCGTCTCAATGGCGGTTTTTTTCAAAAATGTGTTTTTGCTGGCAATAACAGCTTTGGCTCTGGTGCTCATGTTAGAGAAGGAACAATTTTGGAAGAGGGTGCAAGTGCTGCACACACTGTTGGATTAAAACAGACAATTCTATTTCCCTTTGTAACGCTTGGCAGCCTTATCAATTTTTGCGACTGCTTAATGGCTGGGGGAACAAGTAGGAAAGATCACAGCGAAGTTGGCTCATCATTTATCCATTTTAATTACACTCCAAATCAAGACAAAGCAACACCGTCAATGTTTGGAAATGTCTATCAAGGTGTTATGATAAAAAGCCATCCAATATTTCTTGGAGGGCAAGGCGGAGTTGTTGGTCCTTGTCGTATGCCATTTGGTTCTGTTACAGCGGCTGGCACAATTTGGCGAAAAGATATTTTAGAACCTGACAAGTTGATGTTTGGCGGCGGTATTCGTGAGTCTGTTTTAGATAGAAAAATTGGGATATACTCTAACGTAAAAAGGATATTTAAAAATAATATTCTTTATATTGCTGGTCTTATAAGCCTGATGAGCTGGTATGTTCATATCAGACCTATATTTGTAGGTGGAACGAATCTGTTATCAGATTCAAACTCATCAGCAGATGATTCATCAAGTTTGTCAAAGAAGGTATTGCAAGAAAGGTTGTTGTCCAAGCAGTTGCTTTTAGGTATGCAAAAGACTTTAAAATCAGCAATTGACGAGCGGATAAAGAGACTTGATGATTTTGTAAAACGCCTTCATAAATCAAAAGAGACTATTCTCTCTGGAAATGATGGCAAAATAACACCGTTAGTTAAAGAGCATGATGACATTATTAATATGTGGGATAGAGGAATCAACTATTTTAAGAACTCTTTTGATCAATATTTTTTTGTTCGCTCTTTTAAGCAATCCTCTTCTGCTTCATGCTCTTTTGAGCTATCTGAACAAAAACCACCAAAAGGATTTATAAGAGCAATTGAAGATGGCATCAAGGAAAATGGAAATGATTATATTCGTGTGATTCAAAGCCTTGATAGGTCAGCTTCTGATATTGGAAGCGGTTGGCTTGAGTCAATTGAAAATCGTATCTATTCAGAATTTATAAATATATGAAAAAAATGATAGGCAACAGATTTGATAACTTAAAAAAATTATACAAAGAGAGAGAGAATATCTCTTCTTGCATCAGCATGTTGAATAGTTACATGAATAACATCACCTGGTTTTAAACTAAGACCACCAGCAGGCATTTTCCACTCTAACATGTACTCTTTGAGAAGAACCGTGTAAAAATCTCTCCTGCAATCAAGTACTATAGCTTCCTCTTTACACCCTTTCATCTTTTCAAGATAACGTAAAAGCCAATATTTGCGTCTTAAAGTTTGAATCTTGCCTGTGTTATTTACTGGAATCTCAATCACTTGAAGAATTTGATCAAGCTCATTCTTAGAGTAAGGTTTTTCGTATCCAAGAACCCCTCGTATTTGACGTTGGGTTAAAAGATCGTAATATCTTCTTATAGGTGATGTTGCTGTAAGATAAGCACGCACACCAAGTCCTGAATGGTTTTCAGGTTTTGTGCCAATAATTGCACGGTTGAGCTGTTTTCTTTGCATACAATTCAAGAAGATTGAAGGTTCAATTCCATGAAAGAGCCTCTGCTTTGGGTCTGGCTGAGAGCGGAATATTGCTGGCATATTATTCTTTACCAAAAATTCAGCCATAAGTGAATTTGCAAGGATCATAAACTCTGAGATAAGCATTCTGGAAGGATTCTCTCTGTCTATCCTTGAAATTCCAATATCTCCATCTTCCTCAATCCAAATATTTATCTCTGGAAGCGTAATATGGACAGCACCTGCTTTAAGCCTTTTATCTCTTAAAACTGTAGCAAGCCTATAGAGTGTTGTTATGGGGTCATCTTCGCCATTCATAATATTTGCTTCTGTATAGGTCATCTGGTGATGAACCTGTATAATGCTTGCTACAATTTCATAATCAATTATATCAAAAAAACGGTTAAGTCTAACAAGAGTACTAATACCCGGTCTTGCCTCTTGTTCTTTTAGACTACAAAGCCCTTCAGATAACTCTTGTGGAAGCATTGGAATTTTATCGTCAGGCATATAAATTGAGCTGCCTCTTGTTCGGGCATGTCTATCAATAGGGTCTCCATCTTTTATGTAAAAACCAACATCAATAATATGAATCCCAAGAATATAGCCATCGTCCAATTTTTGCAGGCTTATAGCATCGTCAAAATCTAATGTTGATTGACCATCTATTGTTATCAGCGGAATATCTCGCAAATCCCTGCGTTTAGGGTCTTTTGTAAAATCATTGTATTTGAGCACAAGCTCTTTAGATTGTTTGTGAACTGCCTCTGGAAAGGATATAGGAATGTCGAGTCTTATTAAGTCTGTATTTTGATCTTTATGCCAAATTCCTGCTTTAACTAAACTGGTGAAAATTTGTTGTGTTGAATCTGTACCATTTTTTGCCATTATTGCACGAGCATCGACTGCAGTTTTACTCTCCTTTTCGTAAATATAGTAGTCTTGTAGAATACTCTTTATTTGAGGATCAGGAACAGGAGAGATAATTCCTTTTTCAATCTCTTTAAGCCATGCAGCACCTTGCTCTATCAATCTCTCTTTCTTTTCAATCTCTCCTATCTGTTTTAACCTCATCTCAATCAAATGTGGTGAATTTGGTGTAAAACTCTCCTGACTGAATTTAAAATAGAGCTTGTCATTAAAAAATGCTCTTATAACTGATGCAGAATGGTCTGAGGTTTGAGGTGGATCAAAACAAAATGATGTCATAGTTTCAAGATCAATAGACTCTTCTTCTTCATGCAATAATTCCCATAACTCTTTGATATTTATACTATTTGACATCTCTTGTCGTAGTGTAGAAATCTGTTTAAGGTTTCTGACAAGAAAATCTCTATTTGCAGCAATATCAAGCAGTTCACTGGAAATATGGGTAACCCTTCCATCTGTGAGATTTACTTCTCGATTATGTTCTGTAAGAAGTCTCAACCGCTGATTTTTTATCTGCAACACAACAGCACATATTATTTTCTGTTGATCAATATATTCTACAATATTTCCTATATTCATAAGGAAATACAATATCAGTATGTATGTCTAAAGTCAATCAGCTAAAATAGTTGCTGGTAATTTGATGCTTTAAAAAGAAAAAGATTTGACAACTTTATAAGAGTTATCAAATCTTTAAATACAATAATCACAATTTTTTATTTGGGTTATTTGCCATGACAACCATTACAGTTGATAGGTCCGTAAGGCTTGCTCGCTGCTTTGTATTCTTTATGGCATTTAAGGCAAACTTCATTCATAACTTTCTTCTTATCCAACTCTTTTTTATCTTTAAGTTTTTTTATTACTCCAAGCTCTTGTGGAAATGTGGAATGACAAATATTGCAATCTTTTAGCCCATCTTGGTGTGCTTTGTGGGGAAATGTTATAGAACCTTTAGAGCCACCATCAACTGTCAAAGTTGCTCCGCCTCTATTTTCTGCTGCACTTACAAAAGATGCAATAAAAATCATAAAAGAAAGAGCTGCAATTATAACCGAGAGATGTAGTTTATTTATTTTCATAAAACCTCCAATAAAATGAGTTCCATCACATTTCAAGATGATGGAACTTTGATTAATTTAACTTTTTAATTTGAACTCCTGAAAACCCATTATCTATTTATTCTCAAATGCTGATTGACAAATCATAGCGTTTGCATCTCTTATTTCTCCTTATCTTAATGGTTTTATACGGAAAGGCTCTTCACTAGAAATCACAAGCTCCCAATTAGCAAGCAGCTCTTCTTTATGAAATCTACCCAAACCTGAATTGAATCATTCGCAATTGCTTGTGAAGAATACTACCAGCAACCAAAGAAACATCGTTGATAGAAACAGATGCTTTCATATCTTAATAACGAACATGAATATGGGGCAGATGATGCCGCCGCTCATTATCTTCAAAAAAATGGATACCACAAAACATACTTACCGTTGGCATATCAATTGAACTCTCCTTTAAAAGATTATTCATATAACACAGATATAACCAACACCGACTACCCAGTCAAGAACAAAAATGGGAGTAAGCTTCATATCTGATAGTCCTTGCTTACAGGTGGGCGACTAAACGATGGTATCACCTCCAAACCCCGAATTTAATTGCTCATCAGAGGCGACATCTTTTCTGACACAGGGGGAAAAGGTCAGTTCATACATAAATGAACTTTATAACCACTATTCATTAGAGGGGGTTAATATGCCATGCACACATGAGATGTTTCTTAAAGACCATTTTCCCCCTGTGTTTTTATGCCAGTTTATGTTAGGAAAAGAAAAAGGATTTCAAGAAGGAAAGAAAAAAGGAGAGTTCATAGGAAAAATCCAGCTACTCCAGCAAATACTCAAACAAACGGAATCAATAAAAACAGAGTTGCTGGCAAAAAACATCAGTGAACTTCAATCCCTGTACGATTCCCTTGAAAAAGAGTGGCTGAAGGTTCAAAATTAGCCGACTTTTCTGAATCACTGATTACACAGATTAGCAATCCGTGAAATCTGGCAATCAGGTTAATCCGTGATTCAGACAACCGCAACACAAAAAAAGCCGCCTCCCCTATTTTTACAGGAAGGCGGTTTTTTTTTATTCCTTTTTCCTACCACAAAGCAGGCTTGAACTTATCATCATTGAGAATAACCATAGTATCCCCTTTCTGACACAGCACAAACAGCCCCTTTTTATAAGCATACTTACCAACATTTTCAGGAATAACCATTGCTGCAACTGCCCCCATTACTTTCATATCTCCATATTGCGGAAGCAATATTTTTACTTTTGTAAGCCTCTCAAGATGTTCGTTTACATCATCTATTGAAAGCGAACTCTTACACTCAACAGCTACCAACTCAACATCATTTACAACCAACAAATCTATCTGAATCCTTCCTCCGTCACGCTCGGCATTGATATCACGAGATACTTGATGCACTTTGATTCCACGTTCCTTAAAAATCTTTACTGCTGACGGCTTTACCATTCCCTCAACAAAATCTCCTAAACGGTTGCCAAGCCTGCCTATAAGTATATCAGTCTCTTTAAACTTTTTATCAGTATCCTGAAACTTCTTATCAGTCTCTTGAAACTTCTTATCAGTCTCTTGAAACTTCCTGTCTGTCTCCTGCGACATCTCTTTAATTCTTCTGTCTGTC
Source organism: Desulfamplus sp. (assembly GCA_015232455.1). Taxonomy (GTDB): domain Bacteria; phylum Desulfobacterota; class Desulfobacteria; order Desulfobacterales; family Desulfobacteraceae; genus Desulfamplus. Next base: position 53,359 of record JADFZQ010000022.1, read on the forward strand.
TCTTTATACAAATCTCTGACTTCCTTAAAAAAAGAGAGTGCATCTAATGTTATCGCATCACCCATACCCACCTCCTACTAAATGGTTAATGTATAATCTCATTATAACCACGAGCAATAAGAAAGACAACACGAATTCAGAATCAGGATACCCAAGATAAAAGGATAAGACAGGATAAACTTAAATCCTGAGAAATCCTTGCATCCTGACCATCCTGATTCAGACCATCAGTGAAATTAGGTTGATCCGTGATTCAGACAACCACCTTCTCTTTTCCCTTGCAAAATTCCCTATCTCTGATTAAATTATACCCATGAAAAATACAACAAACACAGACAACACAGACAACACAGACAAAGAAAACAAAACAAACTGGCACAGGCTTTGGGGTTTGATGGTTGCCCCGCTGTTTGAGAGGCTTAAGTGCGAAGTAACAGTTGAGTTTGACCTCTCCTTAAAATCACAGCTTCTTGATATGGTGGTTGTAACTAAATTAGAAGATGAGCCGATAAATTTTGATGGCGTTAATCTCGATTACTATCAAGGATTTGAAAACTTAAATCTGCATAATCTCATATCGTTCAAATCTTTCAACGAATCATTTAACCAGACAGCAATTGAGGAATTTTACGGGCATTTCACAAATTACAAAAAGATGAGAAATCTTGAAGATACACCAGAAAAGATAAATCTTTATGCTGTAACACACCATTTTCCAGAAAAGCTCTTCAGCAGATACAAAAATACAGAGTTTTTGGAGTGCATTACAGAAAATAGGATTTATGATTTAAAGGTATTTACGCCCGTTCGCTTCATTATTACAAATAACTTTGACCACCCGATTTTGGGGCTGTTTTCAAATAAAACAGAACAGATAATAAAAAGCACTGAACGCCTTAAACAAGATGGCTGGCTGCTAAAAAAGGTCAGTTCATACATAAATGAACTTTATAACCACTATTCATTAGAGGGGGTTAATATGCCATACACACATGAGATGTTTCTTAAAGACCATTTTCCTCCTGAGTTTCATTCACAGTTTATATTAGGAAAAGACAGAGGACGACAAGAAGGACGACAAGAAGGACGACAAGAAGGAGAACTCATAGGAAAAATCCAGTTACTCCAGCAGATACTCAAACAGACGGTATCAATAAAAGCAGAGTTGCTGGCAAAAAACATCGGTGAACTTCAATCCCTGTACGATTCCCTTGAAAAAGAGTGGCTGAAGGTTCAAAATTAGCCGCCTTTTCTGAATCACGGATTGCCACTGATTAAAAAATTACACAGATAATGAACTTTCTCGCCCTAAGCTAAAGCTATGGGCTAATTTTTACCCAAGCCCGCTTAAGCGGGCTTTTTTTATGGAGTAGCCGAGG
>JADFZQ010000023.1 GCA_015232455.1 Desulfamplus sp.
GTCGGATATAAACCCGACTCGTTTACCTTTCTATCTTCACTTAAAAGGCACACTGTAAATTGCGTCTTGTGAAGATCTACTCCAACACTTAGCTTCATAGCACCTCTCCTCTTAATGTCTTGGACAGTGCCTGTCAGGTGAATTGTTCCAATCTCCTATTCGGTTTTCAAAACCATTGAATGCTGCGGCTACGGCTCTACAATCTCCTTTGCGGTCTCAATGACCATTAAACATGTCGAACAGTAGCCTTACTGACCAAAACTTCATTGTTTTTGGTACAGTATATATCAATTCCCTGAGTATGAAGACTTTTTATCATTCCTCCTTTAGAGAATCTATGATCAAATTATTACTATCAACATAAAAGTGGGTGTAAACATTTTCCCCTTTTAAATCATAGGCTCTATAGTAATCAACCCATATCTGAGGGTTATCAAATCTCGTTTCAGATTTGTAACAATATTTGATAGGTAATTCTAATATTGCACTACAAATGTCATCGATATCCCAACCAAAACACTCTTGTGCAGTGCTGCGAGCTTGTTCGGTAATTTGGACATTATTTTGTAATATTAAATTCCTAATCTGCTTTTTACTATAATACGCTCTATCTCTTATCATAAGATAACACTCATGGTTGACACTTGTCAACTTTATGATGATTTTTTTGCTATTGATAGAATAAAACTTCTTGGGTTTCTGAATACTTTTTTTGACTTACCGAATGTAGCTATTTGAATTAATTTAAAACACGATGTAATTGTATTAATAAATACAATTGCTCTTTTTTAGAGAATATAGTATTAAGCCTCATCTAAAATATCATAATAAATCAAAGGACTGATACTATACTATTTAGAAACTATTTATACAAAAGGTAATTTTATAGAGCAACTCCTTGAGCCGCATCAAAGCCCAAATTAAACGCCTTGATATTCATATCAACAAACCCTTTTTTAGTTCTAAGAGTTATTGCCTCTTCAACTGTTTCACGGGTAAGGGGAAGAACATTAGATTGAACTAACGCACCTACAAGAACAATATTAAGAGTCATTGGGTTTCCAGCTTCTTTAGCAAGTTTCATGGCATCAAATGCTACCAAAGATGGAGTTCTTTCGCGGATAAGTGAAACAATGTTCTCAATTTCAGGATAGACACCTCTTCCAATTGCAGCAGTAAAAGGCGGAACTGGCGACAGACTTGTGATTACCTTTGTATTAACGTTACACCTATTCATAGCACGAAGCGTCTCAGCAGGCTCAAAACCTACAAGCAGATCTGCCTCACCATCTGAAATAATGGAGCTTTGGGCATCACCAAATACAATAGCAGATTCCACAACACCGCCACGCTGTGCCATTCCATGAATTTCACTCATACGAACAGGCACGCCAGATAGAAGAGCAGCCTCTCCAAGAACTTTTGAGGCTAACAAATTTCCCTGCCCACCAACTGCCACAATAATTAATCTTTTAGTATCCATATTTTATAAAGTCCTTTTTTAATTTATACTTTGGATAAACCATAAAATCAGAAGAATAATCTTTAATATTAATAACATTTGCTCTTGGCTTGTTGGGCCATATAATATTGATCAAGAGCTGTCCTAATATACATTTTTATTATGTCTCGGCGGCTGACATTAAGTTCTTTTGCTACCGCATCTAATTCTCTGAGCATTGCTATAGAAAAATCAACATCAACGCTCTGACTTTCCGGTTTATTAAATGGCTGCCTGACACGAAATGAATTTGTAAAATATTCGGAAACATCTTTTCCGCCCGCTGCTATTTCTGATATTTCATCAATTGTTAATTTTTTATTTTGTGTATTCTTCATAATAGCCCCGTTCTTTTTGAGTTGCTTTCCAGAGTGTAACTAAATGATAGTATTCTCCTTTTTCGTCTTCTCTTTCTTCATATACAACTGTGTACAATTGATTTTTTACCCATCCTATTGCACGCCATTGATTTGGATAATCAGCGTGTTGATCCTCAAGAAAGGTATTGTAAAATAATTCTTGAGCCTCTTCAAAACCAATTGTTCGTCTTGGATCATTTCTGAGACGTTCGCTTTTGCCCTTATCAAATTTGAATCTCATTTTAGACGATATATTCCTTTAATTTACTCTTTATTTTTAAGTGGCAAGATAGCATTATCAGGACATATTTGGGCACAAACAGCACACCCAACACAGGTATCAGCGTCAATTTTAACTCGTCCATTTTCTATATAAAAAGATGGGCAGGCAATCTGATTTATGCAATCTCTATGATCCACGCATTTTGCTGTTACATGAAATGGTCGAGGTTTTAAAATCTTGATGCTCTTTGCAAAAAGAGTGCATGGTTCTTGAGATATGATAACTGACACACCTTTGAATGCAAGAGCCTCTTTAATTGCTTCAATGCTCTTTCTAACCTTAAATGGCTTAATAACAGTAACATGTTCAACGCCGATTGCCCGAACTAAATTCTCAATTGAGATAGGTTTATAACCTTCAAAGTTCATTCGTGTCATATCAACACCAGGGTTTGGCTGATGCCCTGTCATTGCAGTAATTCCATTATCAAGTATTACTAATGTAAAATTGTGGTTGTTAAATACTGCATTTACAAGACCCGTGATTCCAGAGTGAAAAAATGTTGAATCTCCGATAAATGATACAACTTTATGGTCAGTTGCCTTTGAAAATCCGCAAGATGTGCTGACAGACCCACCCATACAAATTACAAAATCGCCAGTTGATAGAGGAGGAAGAAAGCCTAAGGTGTAACAGCCAATATCAGAAGGAAAAATAACGTCCATACCTTGTGAAGCCTTTTTCACCTCATAAAATGTTGCTCTGTGTGAACAGCCAGAGCATAAGTTTGGTGGACGTTGCGGAATATCAGGTATTCCTTTTGTATCAACGGGTTTAAGATGTGTGTAGGTATCTTCAACACCAAAAAATGAAGCAATTTTTTTACGCACCATAGCAGGGTCAAACTCATAAAGCCTTGAAAATAGAGGCTCTTGCTCTGATGGAAGAAGACACCCTTCAGTTTGTTCACTTGAAGATGAGATACAAGGAGGAGCTACCTCTTCACTATTTTTGCCACTTATTGGAACAATAATAGAAGCCTCCTGTGCAAAGGCTTTAACCGCCTCTTCCATAAAAGGCTCACCCTCTTCAATCACAAGAATCTTAGAGCAACCTTTCACAAATGATTTAATCAAATTTGCTGGCATAGGGTTTGAAAAACCAATACGTAAAATCTTTGCTCTATCTTCAATGCCCAAATCTTTTACAGCATCTGAGGCGTATAGAAAACTTACTCCATTGCAAATTATCCCCAATTTGTTGGCATTGCAGGTTGAACTGTTGGAACTAACAATAAAATTGTGGATTGAAGAATCTGATAATTCAGCAGCTCTTTTCAAATTTGCCAAAAGTTTTACGTGAAGTTTACGCGAAACTGCTGGCACAGTTACATAGCTCATTGGGTCTTTTTTAAAAAATCCCTTTGTATTTCTTGCTTTTATTTCACCTGTTTTTACAAATGCACTTGAGTGGTTGATTCTTGTAGTAGTTCTCAAAATTACAGGCTCTTGAAGAGCTTCTGACAACTCAAAAGCGGCAATGGTCATCTCTTTGGCTTCACTTACTGAAGATGGCTCAAGCATAGGAAGTCCAGAGAGTTTCGCATAATAACGGTTATCTTGTTCATTTTGGCTTGAAAACATTGAAGGATCATCAGCAGTTAAAATAACCATGCCGCCTTTAACGCCAATATAGGCAAGTGTCATTAAAGGGTCCGCAGCCACATTTAATCCAACATGCTTCATTATACACATTGTTCTAAGTCCAGAGTTTGCAGCAGCAGCAGCTACCTCCATTGCAACTTTTTCGTTTGTGCTATATTCAAAATATAGGTCTGTCTCTTTTGAAATCTGAAAAAGATTTAAAGATAACTCAGAAGATGGTGTTCCGGGATAGGTTGTAGCAAAGGCAACTCCCGCCTCAATCGCACCTCTTGCAATTGCCTCATTACCCAAAAGCATTATCTCTTCACCGATTTTATTACTCAATAATTTGTGCATATCTATTTATGATTTCCTATTTATGTTTTTGTTGTTCAAAAAATTCTATTTAGCCAATTTTTTAAGGAATTGTAATGTAAAATTGTAGCAAAATTGTTATAGCCTAACAGGCATAATACTCTATGGATAGAACCCATTCAAGCCATTTATATTGATAGGATTGCTGGTTTAAGTGATAGATAATCAACTGTTCCAACGCCATTTGCTGAGGCTTGAATAAGGTGAGGTAAATCTTGGTGGTTTTTTCCAAGAAGAGTTGCCCCAAAGCTATCAACTGCAACTGGGTCAGTTCCAACAATCAAGGTGTGAGTTGGCTTTAAATCAGAAAGAGATCCGCCTGTTGGACCATTAGTCATCATGGTGTTTGTTCCATCAAGAACAACTAATGTTGATTTTACCATTCTTGCAAGTTCAGTGATAATGGTATGAATATCTTGATGAAAAATATTTCTACGTCCCCCAAGCAAACCATATCCATTTTTCAAAATCATTGATGCCCCACTCCTGTGGTGATCTTTTATTGGAGCCATACTGATGAGCTTTGTTACTCCATCAAATGGAGTTTTAAGAACTGGCCACTCTTTTATAAGGCGGCCATTTTCCAAAGTAAAATTCTCAAAATATTCATCTCTTGGTAAAATGAGATCAGCACCATTTTGTTTGGTTGCAGCCTCAATTCCTGTGAGAAGAAAACAGCTTGCAGGATCATTGATAGGGTTATCAGTTACTTTTACCTTTTTTGCCCCTGCGTTGTAGCAAATACGAATCATTTTTGAGAGAATATCGGGGTGTGTTGTTGCAGATAGAATTGGTGATACTGCAAATGCGGCATTTACCTTTATTAAAACAACATCACCATCTTTAATAAATTTATCTATTCCGCCAAGAGCTTTTAATGCAGCATCAAGCGTTTTAGTTCTATCCTCACCCCTTACAATGGCAAGTTTTCCTGCTTGCTCAGGAATTGAAAAATCAGGAATAGTCCATATATCACTACTTTGAGTTGAGTTTGAATTATCTTTGCTTAAATCTGAATTAATAGATTTTAAAGAGGTTACATGATCTGCATTAAGGTTGATAGAGCTTGTGGAACTCGCCTTTGGATCGTGGAATAGATAACCAACAGCTCCTACAGATGCTACAGCCAATCCTGTCCTAATAGAACGAGATAAAAATTGCCTACGGTTTATATCTGTCTGATTTGAATTCTCATTACGGTTTATCTCTTTCTGATTTGCATTCTCATTTTTGCCTTGATCTGTTTTGCGTTGATCTGTTTTGCGTTGATCTATTTTACTTTGGTCGATTGTATCTCTTTTCATCTTCTACAACCCTTGCTTTTTAGTTTTTATCTTCAGCTTTCTTGCTATCTTTGCTATCCTTGCTATTTAAAGCAATTTGGGCATAAAGCTGATTTGCAAGACTATTTGCTGTTTCTAAACTTTCTGTCTCTCTCACACCAGCAAGATACATTCCTGATGAAAATACAAACTCAAATGTATCCATAATTTCAACCCCATAGAAGGCTTTTTCTATTTTGGGATTAGTTAGCCCCTCTTTTGAATCAGTTGGACTATTTTTTGAATTAATTAAATGCTCCTTTAATTCAATCAGCTTACCTCCAAAGTTTATAAGAAACTTTGAATATTCTTGTGCAAGAGTTGCTGCCTCCTCAATAGAGCCTCTCTTAGATATAAAGGCTGTAGCAGATATTCCATTAAGTGTATAGTTTGCAGTATAAATATTATCAAACTTATCAAACCCAAAAGCATCTGAAGTTATGAGCGTTATACTTTCTTTATCAAGGATTAGAGAATTTTTATCAATGGTTAAGCTATCTTTCTCAAGGTTTAGGCTCAAACTTTCTTTCTCAAGGTTTAGCCGTAAACTATCTTTATCTATTGCCTTAGTTGGAAAGAGATCAGGCACATCCATTTTTTTCGGTTCAAGATTTGGGTGATCGTTGATAAATGCTTTTGCTAAATTGATCATCGATTTAACGGCATCAGAAGAAGGAGATGATGCTATAATTTCTATATAAAAATGCCCATGAACAAAAAATAGGGCATTTTCTGTTTGATAGGAATATTGAGCTATTGAAGTTGAGGTTGAGTTTTCCCTTCTTTGACGGCTAAATACTGCAAAAGCGTTATCTGCAAGAGTCATATCATAAATAAAAACTTCAATCCATAAATCTGCATCAAAGCTAATTTTAGAAGAGTTATTTGAATCTAAAGATGTAGGAGCATTGTTAATTTCAAAAGAATTAGAGTCATTTTGAGCTAAATCATTAGCAGAAGCAAGGCTTGGATTTATTTTAAAACGTTGACACTTTAGGCTCTTAAAACCAGCAGGCAAATAGAGTTCTGCTTTGCCATCTATCTTATCTGAAAGAGTTATGCTATCAAACAATTCTGGAGCTGAAAGAGGTTCAAATGGGGTAATAAGTCTTATTATAGAGTTTAATTTCTTATCTACTACATCAGAATTAAGTTTAGTTTCTGATAGATTGACTTGTGGCTTAGTTGATAAATCATCTTGTAGTGTTGTTGTAATATCAACTTGAGTTGTAGATATAGAGGCAGGTGGCAAAACAGGTTTTGATGCAAGAATTTTTACTGCTGGATTGAATTCAAATTGTCGATTAAATAGGACTATTGCAATAAAGATAAGAAGTGCAAGAATCGTCATACCTATTATCGAGGATTTAATAGAGGCTTTTGAATTTGCTTGAGACATAAATAACTCCTTTAGTTATCTTTCATAAGCCACTCCAAACGGAGTTTAAGGAGGATTTTCAAGTTATTTATTAGAAGAAATAGTATATAGGAGGTCAAGGGTAGGAAGGAATCAGCAGAGAGGCTTCCTCTGCTGATTCAAAATACGAATTCTGTCAAAATCAGGGAGCTTTAACTACACAGCCTGATTTAATACATTTTGTGCAAACATCAATTCTTTTGACCTGTCCGCCAACAAAAGCCCGAACTCTCTTGAGATTAGGGTTAAACCTACGCTTATTAACATTGTGAGCATGGCTTACATTAGAACCCACCATAGGTTTTTTGCCGCATATTTTACACTCTTTTGACATTTCTATTCTCCTTAAAAAAAGATTGCCCAACTATTTAAAACTTGGTTTTATATATCTTATCTGGTTGAATGTAAAGCATAATCATTGAGTTTTTGTTCTACAAAAATAACTAAAAGAATAAATTAAATCTGCTCTCTTAGCCTCATTATGGTCTCTTTATAATTAGCGGTTTTAAATATTGCGGAACCTGCTACAAAAGATGTCGCTCCAGCAGAGGCAATTTTGGAAATAGTTTCAAAACCTATACCGCCATCAACCTGAATTATAGCCTTTGAATTTCGCTCTTTTATCATTTTTGAAAGTGCTTTTATCTTTTCAACGCTTGACTCTATGAATTTTTGCCCGCCAAATCCTGGGTTTACGCTCATAACCAAAACAAAATCAACATCATTTATCACCCATTCGATAGCACTCAATGGCGTTGCTGGATTTAGGGCAACTCCAGCTTTTATATTAATCTTATCTTTTTGACTCTTCTCTTGTTTTTTCTCTTTATGCTCATTTCTATTTTTATCAAAATCTTTATTGCTGCACTCTTTATCACTACTTTTATCACAATCTTTATTGCTGCACTCTTTATCACTATTTTTATCACAATCCTTATTATTACTACTCTTAGACCTTAAACTCTCTAAAGATTTTATCAGTTGGATTGTTCTATGAAGATGGGTGCAGGCTTCTGCATGAACAGAGATAAGATCAGCACCAGCATTTGCAAATTCTGGTATCATAAGGTCGGGCTTCTCAATCATCAAATGAACATCAAGAGTTAAAGATGTCGCTTTTTTACATGCCTCTACAATTATTGGACCATAAGAGATGTTAGGAACAAAGTGTCCGTCCATAACATCAATGTGTATCCAATCTGCCCCTGCTTTTTCCACATCATTTAGTTCCTGACCAAGTTTTGTGAAATCTGCTGATAATATTGATGGTGCAATTATACCCATTTTATCTATATTCTCCTTTTTAGCTTTCTCTAACTAACATTTCGTTTCATAATTGCAGCAAAAAATCCGTCCATTTCAATATGTTCGGGATATGTTTTAAAATAGCCATTATCTGGCACCATAGCACTATTAGAAAATTGTAATTGACTGCTTAAATAATAGCTCAAAGCTTGATTACCCACAAAACTATGCTTTTTAAAATCAGGTCTCTGTTTTAAAAAATTATCAACAACATCTTCATTCTCTCTTTTTTCGCAAGAGCAGACAGCGTAAAGCAAAATTCCGCCATTTTTTACTAAATCTGCAACACTTAAAAGCATCTTCTCCTGCCTAATAGCAAGACGGGCTATATCTTTTTTATCACGCTTCCATTTTGCATCTGGATTACGTCTTAAAACCCCCATACCAGAACATGGTGCATCAACAAGAACGCGATCAAAAAGGGGCAAAGGCTGTTTTTCAGATAATGAGTCATTATTATCTGAGAAGGTTGGCAAATTAGTTATAACGTCTGCTATTTCAGTTTTCAAAATATCTTTACAAAGAGTCTTTACAATATCAATACCAAGCCGATTCATCTCTTTTTCAAGGCTTGCAAGTTTTTCAGAGTCAATATCACAAGCAACGACTAATCCTTTATTTTCCATAAGCTGTGCAATATGACCTGTTTTGCCTCCAAGACCAGCACAGGCATCAAGAATTTTCTCTCCTGAAAGAGGATTTAACATTAAAGTTACAAGTTGTGCTGCCTCATCTTGGACCTGAAAATAGCCTTTTTTAAAAGGTTCGCTCTCATGTATTGGAGTTGATGGTTTTGTAAAGTTTATACCATGCAGCGAATAGTTGGTTTTAGCAATATTATCAACATCAGATGAGTAAAGAGATACAAGAGATTCTCTATCAATTTTCAGGGTGTTTGTTCTTATTGTTATAGGCGGGATAGTGTTTATAGTATCACAAAGTTTTAATGTTTTATCAAAACCATATTGGGCTATCCATTTTTTGACAAGCCACAAAGGCATGGATTGTGTAACTGATATGTAGCTATCAGGATTTGACTTTGAATCTGGAAGAGAAACAGAAGAAAAATTTATAGAAGCCTTCCTAAGAACCGCATTTACAAATCCAGCAACTCCTTGATGAGAGATTTTTTTCGCTAAATTTACAGCACTATTTACAGCCGCAGAAACAGGAATTTTATCCATAAAAGCTATTTGAAATATGGCAATACGAAGTATGTAGATGATTTCAGTCTTTAGAGTCTCTAATTTTCTGTCTGAAAATGGCTGAATAACCCAATCAAGATATGCCTGCCATCTTAAAGTGCCATAAACAATTGCATTTGCAAGTGATCTGTCAAGTTTTGAAAGGGTGGCAAGTTGTGGTGAAAATTGGTCAAGTATGGTATCAAGAGGTCTTCTTGTTTGACTGTTTTCTGTTAAAATTAAAAGGGCGATGTAGCGGGGGTCATGTTCCAAAATGGTTTAATCTCCATAAGTATGTTTTTTAATTAGAGTTCCTGCAAAACTTGAATTGACCCCTTAATTTTATTTGGATAGAAAATAGGTTTTGCAGGAGGTCAATCAGTTAAAGAAAGCACTCTCCAGTGTCAAGACGATTTCCTCGAAGAAAATCATCAGAGCATAGACATTTGCCAGATTCACCCTGAAGTTGGAGAATAGCAATAGATCTGCTTCCAGCAGCTACTCTTATTTCACTACAATCGCATGAAAACAGAGTTCCAGCAGGCAGGTCAGTTTTTATATCCATAACTCTTACAGCCATAACCTTAATTCGCCGACCATTAAGAAATGTAAAAGCACCGGGCCAAGGTGTCATTGCCCGAACATGTGCAAAAATTTCTTCTGGTTCTTTACACCAGTCAATCTTGCCGTCTTCTTTTTTTAACATTCGAGTATGAGTTGCTATTAAATGATCTTGTGGTTGAGGAGTAATTTTATCTTCTAACACAGCGTCAAGAGTCTTGACTATCAAATCTCCACCCATTTGTGCAAGCCTGTCATGTAGAGTTTGAGCTGTCTCGTCATCATTTATAGGGGTTGTCTCTTTAAGAAGAATATCACCTGTATCAAGCTCTGTATCCATAACCATTGTGGTTACGCCAGAAACTTTGTCCATATTCATAATAGCAGCTTGAATTGGAGATGAACCTCTGTATGCTGGTAAAAGAGAAGCGTGAATGTTGATTGGATAAATTGAAGGAATATCAAGAAGCTCTCTGCTTAATTTGTGTCCAAATGCAACTACCACAAAAAAATCAGGATTAAGTGCCAAAAGTTTCTCTTTAATATCAGAGCCTTTCATGGTTTCAGGCTGAAAAACCTCAAACCCAAGTTCTAATGCAGCCTGTTTAACTGGTGGAGGCATCATTTTTTTGCCTCTTCCTTTTGGTCTGTCAGGCTGAGTAATCACAAGGCTGATTTTATATTTTTCGCCTCTTGGCAGGCTGTATTGAGCCAAAGCGTTTAAGGCTGGAACTGAAAATTCAGGCGTTCCCATAAATATTATATTAATTGGTCTGTTCAACTTTTAACCCTTTTTTTCATTTTTTTTTTATACATATTACGTTTCAACATACTTATTCTATCGATATAGAGAACACCTTCAAGGTGATCAATCTCATGCTGAATAATAACTGCTTGTATATCTTCGGCATCAAATTGAACCTTTTTGCCGTCAACATTTAATCCCCTTACAGTAATTTTGCTGAAACGTCTTACATCAGCAGAGTAATCTGGAACACTCAAACACGCCTCATTTTCAGATATTAGGGAACCAGACGCAGCTATAATCTCAGGGTTGATAATTGCTCTATATTCTTCTTTATGTTCGTTATCTTTTACAGATTTAGAATTTTTTGCAGAGCTTAAGTTATCTTCACTCTCTTCATTTGCAGAAATATATCCATCTTTTTCATCAATATCATAACCAGTTTGCCCAAAACCATCTTCATCTATTTCATCACAATTATCATCATCTTCACTTCTTTTTTCATTGCCTGCATTTGGGTTATAAACAATAACTCTTTTATCGCTTCTAACTTGAGGTGCGGCAAGTCCAACGCCCGGGGCATTGAACATGGTATCTGCCATATCTTTTATAAGTTTTAATATCTCATCATCTATCTTTTCAACAGGCTTTGCTTTAAGAGTAAGAAATGGGTCTGGGTATTCAAGTATTTTTAATATTGTCATGGTTTATATTCACATTCTTAATTTGAATTTATAGCTTAATTTAGTATTGTTTTTGCAGTTTCAATGTCAGATTTTATCTGTGTTGATAACTCTTCAATAGAGCCAAACTTCTTTTCATCTCTTAGACGCTTTATCATATTTACTCGAATTCTTGTTCCATAAATATCTGCTGTAAAATCAAGAATATGCACCTCAATAGTAAAAAGATGATCGTCAAATGTTGGGCTGTAGCCAATATTTGCCACCCCTTTGAAATTTCCTTTAACAGTCTCAACAGTTACGGCATAAACGCCCATTTTGGGGCAAAGTTCATCATGGAGTTTTATGTTTGCAGTTGGAAATCCAAGTTTACTGCCACCTCTTTCTCTTCCTTTAACAACTTTTCCGCGGATTTGATAGTGTCTGCCAAGAAATCGTTTTGTCTCATCAACTCTGCCGTCCATAACAAGGTTGCGAATCATAGTGCTGCTGATTCTATCTTTTTCAGAGCCGTTAGAGACATCAGGGTCTTTAACCCAATCTGGGACAATAACTTCAAAACCCTTTTGTTCTCTAATTTTTAAAAGAAAATCAATATCGCCTTCCCTGTTTTTTCCAAAGGAATAATCAGGTCCAACTACAATGGTTTTCATGCCGATCTTTTCAATAAGCAGCTTATCAATAAACTCTTTTGCAGATATGTCAGCAAACTCTCTTGTAAATGGGATAGATATAAGTTTATCAAGCCCAGATAAAGAGATAAGCTCAAATTTTTGGTCTCGTCTTGTAATTAGAGGCGGAGATTTTTTTCCAAGAACCTTTAAAGGGTGAGGTTCAAATGTTATAGCGATTGATGTTCCCGCTATTTTCTTAGATTCTTCTATAACCTTTTGAAAAAGAGCTTGATGCCCCTTATGCACGCCATCAAAATTACCAATTGTAATTACCGCATTTTTAAAAGGTTTTTCTATTTTACTAATATCTTCTATAATTTCCATAAGTCCTACACGTCAACCCTTTGTTTTCTAAGAATAATAGGCTTGACAAAGCCCAGAAACGCATATATATAAACTACTTATAATTTCAAAGCAATCCTTTTTCTGGATTATGGAAATTGTAAGCCGAAGTGGCGGAATTGGTAGACGCGCTAGTTTCAGGGACTAGTAAACGTATGTTTGTGGGAGTTCGAGTCTCCCCTTCGGCACCACTGAATAAAATAAGCCCGACATAAAACTTAAATTTTATGTCGGGCTTTTGTTTTGTCTATAATAATCTATAATAAAGAGTTAATATCCAAATTTTAAACCAGATGATCAACTCATTAGAATTGAGAAAAATATGCCAGAATCAAATAGCTATTCACAAACTACCAATAACTCACGAACAGCACCCAAATTTTACCATCTTCATGTTCACACAGAATACTCTCTGCTTGACGGTGCAATAAGGCTCGATCCACTTTTAAAACGGTGCAAAGAGTTTGGTATGGACGCTGTTGCAATGACAGATCACGGCACAATGTTTGGGGCAGCCCCTTTTAATGAAAAAGCTCTCAAAGCTGGAATAAAGCCTCTGATTGGTTGTGAAATGTATATTGCCCCTCGTTCACTAAAAGACAAGACAGCAGAGGATAAAAAAGGGCTTAACCATTTAGTTCTTATTGCAAAAGATAGAGAAGGTTATTCAAATTTATGTAAATTAGCATCAATTGCCCAACTTGAGGGTTTTTACTATAAGCCAAGGATTGACAGGGAGACTTTGCCTAAATTTAGTAAAGGTCTTATTGCTTTGTCTGCCTGTCTTAAAGGTGAAATACCCCAAAAAATACTTAAAGGGACTCAAGCTGACGTTGATGCCTCAGCACGCTATTACCTTAAAACTTTTGGCGAAGATAACTTTTTTCTTGAGGTGCAGCATAATGGAATTGATATTCAAGATAAAGTTAATCAAGGTATAGTCGAGTTAAGCGAACGGCTCTCAATTCCAATGGTTGCAACAAACGATTGCCACTATTTATCAAAGGGTGATGTTCGGGCACATGAGGCACTTCTCTGTATCCAGACAAGCGATACAATAAATAACAAGGCACGATTTAAGTTTGATTCTGATCAGCTCTATTTTAAATCTGCTGACGAAATGATCCGCGATCTTGGCAAATATAAAGGTGCAATTGAGAATAGTTGCAAGATTGTTGAGATGTGCAATGTTGAATTTGATAATAAAACCTACCATTTTCCAAGATACACTCTTCCAAAAGAAGAGATGGGTGGACAAAGTATTGAGCAGCTTGAAGGAAAAATTGAATGTAGTAACGAGAATATTGAACATGAGACAGTTGACCAGATATTTGATCGCCAAGTGAGAGAAGGATTTGAAAAACGTCTTGCTGTTATTAAAGAGAAAAATATAGGATTTAGTGAGCATGATGAAAAACTCTACAGAGACCGTCTTGACTATGAGATTGGCGTAATTCTCAATATGGGTTTTTCTGGATATTTCTTAATTGTTGCAGATTTTATTCGTTATGCAAAAGAGAACAATATACCAGTTGGTCCGGGTCGTGGTTCTGCTGCTGGAAGTATGGTTGCTTACTCAATGGAGATCACAGCTTTAGACCCAATTGAGCATGGTCTTATTTTTGAGCGTTTCTTAAATCCTGCCCGTATTAGTATGCCTGATATTGATGTTGATTTTTGCATTGAAGGAAGAGATCAGGTCTATAAATATGTAATTGATAGGTATGGAGGCGGTCAATATGTCTCTCAAATTATCACTTTTGGAAAACTAAAAGCAAAGGCAGTTATCAGAGATGTTGGGCGTGCATTAGGTGTTCCTCTTCCAGAAGTTGATGAGATTGCCAAGATGGTGCCAGAAGGTCCTAAAGTAACCTTACAGCAGGCTCTTGATGATGTTCCAGAAATACTTGAAAAGGCAAGTGAAAGCCCCGTAAAGCAGGAGATGATTGATATATCGCTTCTACTTGAAGGTCTGCCGCGGCACGCATCAACTCATGCTGCTGGAGTTGTGATTTCAGATAAACCACTTGTAGAGTATCTGCCGCTTTATCGAGGTAAAGAGGGCGAGGTTGTAACCCAATTTGATATGAACTATGTTGAAAAATTGGGTCTTGTAAAGTTTGATTTTTTAGGGCTTCGTAACTTAACTGTTATTAAGAACACCATTGAGCTTATCAAAAAATCAGCGGCAAACGATCCTTCAAACTCTATAAAAATTCCTGACCTTTTAAATTTAGATTTAGAAGATAAAGCCACTTATCAGCTTCTTTCAAAAGCAGATACAACTGGTGTGTTTCAGCTTGAAAGTTCGGGAATGAAAGAGCTTATTTCAAGGCTGCTGCCAGCCTCTTTCAGCGATATTGTTGCTCTTGTTGCTCTCTATCGACCAGGTCCGCTTGATAGCGGTATGGCAGACTCTTATGTTGAGCGAAAACATGGTCGCGAAAAAGTTGAGTATCTGTTTCCAGAGCTTGAGCCAATTTTAAAAGAGACTTATGGTGTAATCCTCTATCAAGAGCAGGTTATGAAGATTGCAAGCGTTCTTGCAAACTACTCAATGGCTGATGCAGATGGTTTGCGAAAAGCTATGGGAAAAAAGATAGCCTCAATGATGGACGAGCATAGAGGACTTTTCCTTAAAGGTGCAAAAGAGAACAAGCTGTCTGAAAAAAAAGCATCAGAGCTTTTTGATCTTATGGAGAAATTTGGAGGATATGGATTTAATAAGTCTCACAGTGCTGCTTATGCTTTAATCTGTTTTCAGACCGCATATTTAAAAGCTCATTATCCGCGTGAATATATGGCTGCTTTAATGAGCAGTGAAATGAGCAACTCTGAGAGTGTTGTAAAATTTATTGATGAGTGCAAAAGCCATGCAATTAAAGTTTTGCCGCCTGATATAAACGAGAGTGATGCAGGATTTACAGTAACTTCTGATGCCATAAGGTTTGGCATGGCAGCGGTTAAAAATGTTGGATCTGCTGCCATTGACTCTATTATTGAAGCAAGAGGTGAAGGTGGAAAGTTTAAATCTATTTATGATTTTTGCGAGCGGGTAAATCTTAGTAAAGTCAATAAAAGGGTTATTGAAGCTCTTATAAAGTGTGGTGCTTTTGACTCAACTGGTGCAAAGAGAAGCCAGTTGATGAAGGTTGTAGAGAGTGCTTTAGATCATGGCAACAGGATACAGAAAGAGAAAGATGACTCTCAAATGGATCTTTTTTCATCTATGGACGGTAAATCGTCAGCCCCCATAACCATTCCTAAACTGCCTGATATGGAGGAGTTAGATTCAAGCGAACTGCTTGCAATGGAAAAAGAAATTTTAGGATTTTATATTACAGGACACCCTCTTGATAAATATAAATCTATTATCTCAAGATATGCCAATGTGAACTCACTAAATATTAATGAAGTCAGCGATGCAAAGGTAATTAGAATGGGAGGAACTATTCGTCCCGTAAAGGTGTTGCAGACCAAAAAAGGCGATACAATGGCTTTTGCAGCTCTTGAAGATACTTATGGCGTTGTTGAGGTAGTTGTCTTTCCCGAAGTTTATGCTCAGTATAATCAGATTATCGCAAGTGAAGGGGTTGTAATTGTTCAGGCAGAGGTGCAAAAAAAAGAGAACGGCGTAAAACTTCTTGCTGAATCTATTGTTGAAATGGAAAAAGCTGAAAAGGAGTGGGCAGCCACCATAATTATTAAAATCAATGCCTTTGATGTAAATAGTATAGAATCTACTCAAAACAATAATTTAAAAGCTGACGAAAAGACACTTGATAAACTTAAAAATATTTTTGGTAAATACCCGGGAAACTGCAATGGATTTCTTGAGATTAAGGTCTCAGAAACAATTACTGTTATTGTTCAAATCTCAAATGATAATGGGGGGGTAAAGCTATCTCCTGACCCAGCACTTTTTAAAGAAGTTGATGCTTTGCTTGGTGTAGGCTCAATTGAGACAAGATGTAGTTCTATAAAACAGAAAGAGAAAAAGAAGAGCTGGCAAGCAAAAAGATGATTCTGTACTCTACACGGTATTAATTTGAGCTTTTAAGTGTATTCAATTGAAATCATCAAGGTCAAGATTGTCAAAATCACTTAAATCTAAATCATCTAATATATCGTCAATATTATCAAAATCACCAACGTTGCTGTTTTTTAAATTGCTATTTAAAGCATCTGCTCCAGAAGTAACTGCTATTCCAGTTGCTATTGCTGCTCCTGTGGTGGCTTTGCTCGTTGATAAGCCACCACTATTAGCACTTTTTCCTTCGGTGATAGACAATCTATCTATGTTATTTTGAATACTCTCTTTTATAATATTACTTTTTTTAAAGTTTGCTTTTTTAAGCTGGCTACTTGACTGATTATAGAACAGCACCATAAATATAACAAAACCTATTCCAGTAAGATTGAGCATTGCAATGGTAATTCCAGTAAGATATATTGCTACCATTTTTTCCTCTTTAAAAATTTATAGGTTAATAAGTATCAATCTAGGGAGATGTTTGATTTTTAAAATCTAACTATTTTTGTGGAGCAATTTTTTTTGTATATAGATAAATTATTAACTTCATACAAGAAATATTAAATATTTCTATAAAGGATAACTATTATGGGATGGCTTGGAAAAATGGTAGGTGGCACCATTGGGTTTATGATTGGAGGACCAATTGGTGCTGTGGCAGGTGCAGCTTTTGGCCACACATTTGTTGACAAAAAAAGCCAAGAGTATCTTTTGAATGAGAGTATATACCAAAGGCTCTCTTATGGTGAAGAGGCACAGTTGACATTTTTTGTAGCAGTATTTTCTATGCTTGCAAAGATTGCCAAAGCCGACGGCAGAGTTTCAGAAAAAGAGATTGAGCTAATTGACTCATTTATGCTCAATGAACTTCATTTAGATGCTCAAAGCAGAGAGAGTGCCATTAATATTTTTAGACAAGCTATAAACTCTTCTGAAAATTTTGAAGCATTTGCATCTCAATTTTACCGTACTTTTAGTGGGCAGCCACGAATTATTGACCTTATGATGGATATACTTTTCAGAGTATCGTTTGCAGATGGTGGAATAACTTTTGAAGAGGAGCGTATGTTGCTAAGTGCAGCCAGGATTTTCAACTACTCTCCTACAGATTATGCAATGCTCAAATCAAAGTATTCTAAAGGTTCTAAAAGATTTTATGCTGTACTGCGATGCGATGAGAGTGCATCAGATGAAGAGATAAAAAAACAGTATAGAAAATTAGTTACCGAATATCACCCTGATAAAATTGCATCAAAAGGTCTTCCTGAAGAGTTCGTAAAATTTGCGAACGATAAATTTAGAGAGATTCAAGAAGCGTATAACAATATCAAAAAAGAGCGCAAAATAACATAATGGTGAACATTTTTGTAGAGCCGATTCAGTTAACTATTGATATAAAAAGTGGCGAAACTATCCATGATGGATTAGAAAGAGCTGGCATAAATATTGAGACACCTTGTGGTGGTAATGGTATCTGTGGATGTTGTCGCGTTTTGGCAATTGAGCCTTCCAAGATTCCACCAACGCCACATGAAACTATCACAGCTCAAGAGGCATCAAAAGGGGTTAGGCTTGCCTGTATTGCATATCCAGAATCTGATACAACAATCAAACTTGAGACAGCATATCTGTACGATAGGGGAAATAATGACAAACAGGATAATGGGCAAAAAATTCTCTCTGTTGGTCTATTAGAGAAGTCCAACGGCAATTCCAATTTAGATAACAAATTTAATTGGAGTTGCAATTTAGATGACAAATTTAATCCAAATTTGAATAGCCCAACTAAAGTTAATCTTCATGGTATAGATAATCAAAAAGCTCTTGGTCTTGCTGTTGACATTGGCACTACAACGCTTGTTATTGCTATTGTTTCCCTCATCAATATGAAAATTTTGGCATCTGCTTCAAGCCTAAATCCTCAGGTTGTTCACGGACATGATGTTTTAAGTAGAATTAATTACTCATCAACTCCTACCGGACTTGCTAAAATGTCTAAGCTAATTAGAGATAAGCTAAATGAGTTAATTGGAGAGGTTTGCGAAAGTATTGAATCAAAAAGAGATCAAATTGTTGATGTTGTTATAGGAGCTAATACAACTATGCTTCAAATTGCAGCTTCAATTGATCCAACACCACTTGGTCATCTTCCATTTAAAGCAGATATTGCAGGGGCAACCACATTTCCGATAGATCAATTTGGACTTAACGTAAACAAATATGCAAGTGTATATTTGCCACCAGTGCTTCATGCGTTTGTTGGTTCAGATATTAGTGCTGGTCTTCTTAGATGCCCTGAATTTTTTGATGATCATAAATCAGTTCTCTATATTGATATGGGGACAAATGGTGAACTCTGTCTAAATGTAAAGGGTCGTCGATTTGCGACTTCAACCGCTGCTGGACCTGCATTTGAAGGAATGGGCATCTCAAGCGGAATGAGAGCAACTAATGGTGCTGTGGAGAGAGTAGAGGTAATAGATAATAAGATTATATTTCACGTAATTGGTTCAAACCCTACTGATATAAAGAAGATAAAAGGTATTTGTGGGAGTGGAGTTATTGATTTGATTGCAGCACTTTTAACAACACAATATTTAGACAAATCAGGTAAATTAGAACTGCTTACATTATCGGAAAGCGAAGAGCCTCAAAGCAGTCTATCGCTTGAAAATAAAATACCTGAAATAGTTAAAATAGAGTCTCAGACAGCATTTTGTTACGGAGAGAATATATATCTAACCCAAAAAGATATTCGTCAGATTCAATTAGCAAAAGGTGCTGTCAGAACTGGAATAGACCTTATCCTTCAGAAGGGGGGAATAACTTGTGAAATGGTTGATAAGGTTTATATTGCAGGAGGATTTGGTAACTTCTTAAATCCTAAAAATATGGAAAAAATAGGTCTTTTGCCAGAAAATTGTGCTAAAAAAGTAATTTTTTGCGGTAATGCCTGTATTGATGGGAGTATTATGCTTTTAACAAATATTAATGTTCGTGTTTTTCTTGAGTCTGCTTTGAACGATATAGAGCATCTTCAGCTTGCGGATTCACCTGAATTTATGAACTGCTTTGTAAAGAATCTCAATTTTAGCTAATAGAGATCATAACTATAACATTCTTGATAAAAAATTATTTTATGCACCGATTTTATATAAATCCAGATGATATTCAAGGTAACAATGCTACTATTATTGGTCAAGATGCTAAACATCTTGTGAATGTTCTAAGACTTGTATCTGGCAACATTGTTGAACTTGTAGATGGAGTTGGAACACACTATTTATCTGAAATTGACTTTGCAACCTCTAAAAAGGTAGTTTTAAGAATTATAGAGAAGAGTTTTTTAAAAGCAGAGTCTCCAGCACATATTACAATTGCACAAGGAGTGCTTAAAGATAATAAAATGGACGTAATCTTGCGTCATCTTACCGAGCTTGGGATTAAAGAGTGGATACCTTTTTTTGCATCACGCTCAGTTCCATCTCCTAATACTAACAAAATAAGAACTGATTTAATTATTCCTAAATCAAAATTTAGCAATAAAACAAAGAGGGAAACGATAAATAGTAATATTGAAATCTCAAACGTAAATCCTAAAATAAAAGATGTTAGAGTTGAGAGGTGGGAACGAATTGCAAGAGAGTCAATAAAACAGTGCGGACGAAGTCTTATACCCATTATTCATAAACCTGTCTCTTATGATGAGATGTTAAATAAAACAAACTCTTATGGAGAAAAAATAATTTTTTGGGAAAATGCCACAATACCAATTGATGTAATAAGAGAACGTCAAGAGAGAGTGGAGAAAAATAGAATTATCGTTATGATTGGACCTGAAGGTGGATTTTCTGAGCAAGAGGTAGATATTGCAAAAGAGCATGGGTTTGAAGCTTTTTCTCTTGGTACTCGGATTTTAAGAGCTGAGACAGCATCTATTGTGGCATCTACATTAATTCAAAATATATTTGGTGATCTTGGAAACAAAGATAGTTAGATAAGAATTATAGATTTAAAAAAGGTTTAGAAAAATCTTGACACTATAGTAGATTTAAAATATAAAGATGCAGTTTTTTTAAGCCCAGGTAGCTCAGTCGGTAGAGCAGGGGACTGAAAATCCCCGTGTCGGCAGTTCGATTCTGTCCCTGGGCACCATAGAAATCAAGGGTTTAACCAATATGGTTAAACCCTTTTTTTATTGATATTCATCAAAATAATGACCATGTGAGTGCTAAATCTTGTTTAAGATATTTATTTCTATCATAAATAATTTTGACTTTTTTATGGCTTAGTGTTAATTATGTGATTATATTATTATTTATAAATTTTGTTCTTTTAAAATTTGGGGGGCGAAACGGCTTCGACGGAGACGACGAGGTTTTGGTAGCATGTCGAGCTTTCTATTGACTCGTAAAATCAATGGAAACTAAAGATAATCGCAGACGATTATAACTACGCTGTAGCCGCTTAAAGCAGCTACCGTCCTGCTGAAATTTATCCTGTAGATTTCAGTTAAAGGGCGTCGACTATACGGGAAAGCTTGATACAGTTGTCTGAGCTGTATGAGGTTAAATTTATCAGGCTATTCTGATATGTATCTTGCCTGAAAGAGACTATCAGCAAAATTTAAAGTTCGGGATAAACATGTAGAAGCCACTGCTAAATCTCTTCGGACGCGGGTTCAACTCCCGCCGCCTCCACCAAATTTCTGTTAATACAATTTAGCATGATTGATTTTGGAAATTACAGAACTTTTCTTGACCTTTTCTTGACATAGCTATAAAAGTTCTGTAAAAAACTTAATTAATCTATATTTTATACTGTGCATCTTTCCAATAAAATGCATATATTTTAATCATCTGCAAAAGACTCCCTTTTGAATACCTAATATACAATCAATAGATTAATAATCTTTTATAGTCAATATCTATTTTATACTTAATATCTTAAAAATTTATAAAAACTGCTTCAATACCATCATAAAACAATTTATCTCTTTTTTAATCCTTTGGAACGCTACCCTTTGAAATTCTGTTTCACAATAGAAATCTACTTTGAGATAAAAACTCACGAGCTAAAGCTGTTTGCTTTAAACAAATATATTTTGATGCCATAACATAACTAATAATAATTAATGGGGTATTTCATGAATCTTGAAAAGCTGCAAAGAATGAAGATTAGCGAACTTACTGAGCTTGCTAAGAAATATAAAATTAAAGGTATAGGAGGAATAAAAAAGCAGGAGTTGATTTTTGCTATACTGCAAGCAGCAATTGAAGAGAGTGGACAGATTTATGGTGAAGGTACCCTTGAGATTCTTCCTGATGGCTTTGGTTTCTTAAGGGCACCTGATTATAACTATCTTCCTGGTCCCGATGATATTTATGTATCTCCTTCGCAGATACGCAGATTTAACCTTAAAACTGGAGATACTATCTCTGGTTTGGTAAGACAGCCAAAAGACTCTGAACGGTATTTTGCACTCTTAAAAGTTGAAGCTGTTAATTTTAATAATCCAGAGCTTGCTGCTGAAACAATACTTTTTGATAATCTAACTCCACTATACCCTGATCGCAAAATGAACCTTGAATCATCAAGCGATAACTATCCAATGCGTATAATTGACTTAATGTCTCCAATTGGATTTGGTCAGCGCGGATTAATAGTATCTCCTCCAAGATCAGGTAAAACCATGTTGCTTAAAAATATTGCTAACAGCATGATTGCAGCCCATGACCATATCATTCCTATGATCTTACTTATTGATGAACGTCCTGAAGAAGTTACAGATATGTCTCGTTCTGTTAAAGCAGAGGTTATAAGTTCTACCTTTGATGAGCCATCTGAAAGGCATGTGCAAGTAGCTGAAATGGTTCTTGAAAAGGCAAAGAGAATTGTTGAGCAGGGAAATGATGTTGTTATTCTTCTTGATAGTATTACTCGCCTTGCAAGAGCTTATAATGCTGTTATGCCGCCATCTGGCAAAATACTCTCTGGCGGTGTAGATTCTAATGCTCTTGATAGACCTAAACGTTTTTTTGGTGCCGCCAGAAATATTGAAGATGGTGGAAGTCTTACTATTATTGCTACTGCTCTTATTGATACTGGAAGCCGTATGGACGAGGTTATTTTTGAAGAGTTCAAAGGAACTGGTAACATGGAGCTTGTTCTTGATCGCAAACTTGCTGATAGAAGAATTTTTCCTGCTATTAATATGAATAAGTCTGGAACAAGAAAAGAGGAGTTGCTTTTAGATACACCAACTCTAAATAGAGTTTGGATACTTAGAAAACTTCTATCTGGCTTGAATTCTGTTGACAGTATGACATTTTTACTTGAAAAAATGCAAGGAACAGCTCATAATAAAGAATTTCTTGATTCAATGAATTCATAATTAGATCAATGAATTCATATTATTTAATTAATGTATAATTTTATTTAATGAGTTCATTAATGGTTTTATAAATGAGTTCATATTGTGGTGATAAATTTAGTAAAATAAGGAGTTATTGGTATGAAAAACGATATACATCCAGACTACAAAAAAACAACCGCTTCTTGTGCCTGTGGCAGTGTAATTGAAGTTGGCTCTACAAAGGAGAATATCAAAATTGAGATATGCTCTAAATGCCATCCATTTTTTACAGGTAAACAAAAGCTTGTTGATACTGCTGGAAGAGTTGACCGTTTCAGAAAAAAATATGCTGCATTTAATTCACTTGCCGCATCAAAAAAGTAAAAAAAGTAGTTTTACATCAAAGGGGAATCAGGTTTTAAACAATCTGTTTCCCCTTTATTTTTAGATAAAAATTAATATTAAATTTAGTATATATATAATTATACCTAATCGCATAAACCTAAAATAAATTAAAGCAATGAGTTATGATAAATAAATTACATGGCATTGAAGAGCGTTTTATAAAACTTGAACAGCTTCTTGGTGATCCAGCAGTTATAGTGGAGCAGACAAAATACCAAAAATATCTTAAAGAACATGGTGAATTAAGCAAACTTGTTATAGCATTTAGAGAATATAAATCTATTTTGGCTGAAATTGCAGGAGCAAAAGAGCTTTTAAAAGATTCTGATTCTGATATTAGAGATATGGCAAAAGATGAACTTGACTCACTGGAACAAAAAAAAGAGCAGCTTGAATCTGAACTTCAACTTCTTTTGATGCCAAAAGACCCACGAGATGAAAAAAATGTGATTCTTGAAATCAGGGCTGGGACAGGTGGAGAGGAGGCAGGACTTTTTGCAGCTGATCTATTTAGAATGTATTCAAGGTATGCAGAGTCAAAAGGCTGGGATGTTGAGGTTATTGAAAGCAATGACTCTTCTGCTGGAGGTTTTAAAGAAGTTGTCTCAATGATTCGGGGTAAAGGGGCTTTTAATAGCTTTAAGTATGAAAGTGGAATACATCGTGTTCAAAGAGTGCCTGCAACCGAGGCTCAAGGAAGAGTTCATACCTCAGCAGTTACAGTGGCAGTACTTCCAGAAGCAGAAGATGTAGAGCTTGAGCTAAATCCTGCTGATGTAAAGGTTGATGTGTTTCGTGCGTCAGGTCCTGGAGGACAATCTGTTAATACAACCGATTCAGCAGTAAGAGTTACCCATATCCCAACAGGTATTGTTGCAACTTGTCAAGATCAAAAATCTCAAATCAAGAACAGAATACAGGCAACAAAAGTTCTTAAAGCCCGTATTCTTGATGCTATGGTTAGAGCAAGTGAAGAGAAAAGAGCAGCCGAACGTAAAGATCAGGTTGGTTCTGGTGACAGAAGTGGGCGTATCCGAACATATAACTTCCCGCAAGGAAGAATGACAGATCATCGCATTGGGCTTACTCTTTACCGTCTTGAAAGTATAATGTCTGGTGATATTCAAGAGATCGTTGATGAACTCAAAACCTATTATCAGGCTTTAGCACTTAAAGAGGCTCAATAATTTTAAGAAATTAACCAACCATCTAACATTGCTTTGAAAATATAAATTGAGTAAGTTTTAATACTTAAAGCTATGTTGAGTAAAATCAAGAAAATATGCAGACAGAAAACAACCTTTCAGATAGATGGACAATTCTTAAAATTATCTCATGGACAACTAACTATTTCAAAGAATTTGATATTGATAGCCCAAGACTAACCGCTGAGATTCTCCTTTGCCATGCATTAAATATCCGCAGAATTGATCTTTATCTTCAATTTGACCGTCCATTAAATAGTGATGAACTCGCCCAATATAAGTCTTTGATTAGGAGAAGGCTGAAAAAAGAGCCTGTTGCTTACATTACAGGCAGCAAAGGCTTCTGGGATTCACAATTTATTGTAACTCCTGATGTGCTAATCCCCAGACCAGATACTGAGTTAATAGTTGAAGTTGCTCTTAATTTAATTAAACAAAAAAAAAATGAGCGTCAGAACAAAGTTGAGCAATATAGCAAAATAGAGCAAAATATTATAGAGTGTAATGAAAAGATTGAAAAACACAACAAGAGCTTGGATCAACATATTAATATATTAGAGCTTGGAACAGGCTCTGGTGCTATTTCCATCTCGCTTGCAAAAGAGAATCAGAACTCTTCTGATATAATTTTTTTTGCAACCGATATCTCTTTAAAAGCTGCTATAATTGCAAAAAAAAATAGCCTTAATGCGATTATGAAGCCCTCCCAAAATCTCTTTTTTCTCATTGGCTCGTGGTTTTCACCTATAAAACCAGAAGCAAAGTTTGACATCATTATCTCAAATCCTCCATACATTCCAACCAATGACATTAAGACTCTTCAAGAGGAGGTTCGTGATTATGAACCTCTTTTAGCTTTAGATGGAGGATCAGATGGAATTTCATCTTTAAAAGAGATTATGAGATCAGCACACCATTATCTTACGCAAGATGGTATTCTTTTAATGGAGATGGGTTTTGATCAAAAAGAGAAGATTGAGCTTGAGGCTTTAAAAATTTGTAAGTATGAGCCACCTATTTTTATAAAAGATTATGCGGGGCATAATCGTGTAGTATCTTTAAAAAAAATATAGAAAGATAACAATAAAGGCATTTTGCTTTAATTAGTGTTCGATTAAATCTGTTTAACAAAGGCTTTAAAATGTCAAGTTTCACACTAGGAAATCATCTGCTATTTGCGATTACTCTATTTTTTGTATCAGCTACAATAACTTTTTTGTTAGTAAAACAGATAAAAATATTTGATATTCCAAATGAGCGATCCTCCCACTCTAAACCCACCCCAACAATTGGAGGAGTTGCTATTGTTTTTACGTTTTTTCTCAGTATGATAATTCTCTATTTTTTTGCCAACACAAGAATGGTTACTGAAAGATATTTTATTGGATTTACTTTTTCGAGCTTGTTGATCTCTGCAATCTCTTTTTATGATGACTTTAAATGCAAACCCTTTTACATGAAGTTGATAACACAGATTATTGCTATTACTGTTGTTATCTCATTTGGCATTATCATAGATAAGATCGATTTTCCTTTTGATCTTTTTTACTTAAATTATAAATCACTTGGTTCAGCAAGCTATCTGATAACTTTTTGTTGGATACTTGGCATGACTAACGCCTATAATTTTATGGATGGATTAAATGGAATGGCTGGCGGGAATGCCGTTATTGCTGCTATCTTTTTTTGCATCATCGCACTTGATCAAGGAAG
This sequence comes from Desulfamplus sp., assembly GCA_015232455.1. Lineage (GTDB taxonomy): Bacteria > Desulfobacterota > Desulfobacteria > Desulfobacterales > Desulfobacteraceae > Desulfamplus. The sequence continues at coordinate 26,046 of JADFZQ010000023.1, forward strand.
CAATTTTACCTACATGGTCTCTTATACAATTGCTGCTTCTGTTGCAGGTTTCTTAATTTTCAACTTTCCAAAAGGAAAGATATTCATGGGAGATGTTGGCAGCACATTTTTGGGTTTTGCATTTGCAACTTTATCAATAATCGCATCGCTTTACGACAATGCACATACATCTCTTCTAATTATTCCCCTTCTATTTTTTCACTTTATCTACGACACTTTTTTCACATTTATAAGACGCCTGTTAAATAGAGATAATGTCTTTCAAGCACACAGGACACATCTATACCAACTATTTAATAGATTAGGCTACACTCATTTTGCAGTTACATCTTTTTACTGTATAGTAGCTATATTTCAAGGTTTTGGAGCTTTATGGCTTATCAAGATTGATGGGATTCAAAGGTTAATTGTTTTTATACCCTATCTTACTTTCCAAATAACTTATAGTGTTGTAATTATCTATTATGCAAGAAGACAAGGTTTACTAAAGGAGTAGAATTTGTGAATCTTATATTGTTATTTCAAGATGACTTTATAAAGCCTGATAGAGTTACTCTTAAAGAGAGAAGAGCGGAACATATTTTCAAAGTTCATAGAGCCAAAATAGGAGATTTGCTGACAGTCGGTATTTTAAATGGCAAGATAGGAACTGGAAAACTCCTTTCTATGGACAGTGTAAAAAGAGAGATTGAGTTAGAGGTTAAACTTATAAACGATCCCCCCCCTCCCCTACCCCTTACTTTAGTAATTGCTCTTCCAAGACCAAAGATGCTAAGGCGGATTTTTCAGTCCGTTGCATCTCTTGGAATTAAAAAAATCTTTATTATTAATTCATGGAGAGTTGAAAAGGCTTTCTGGTCATCTCTTATGCTTGAACCTAAAAATATTGAACATGAATTGATACTTGGTCTTGAGCAAGCTAAAGATACTGTAATGCCTGAAATTCATCTAAAACGGTTATTTACACCTTTTATTACTAAAGAACTTAGTTCTTTAAAAGCAAATGCCAGTAATATAACCGCAATAACGGCCCATCCTAAAGGAGTTTTGCCATGCCCACAAAATATCAATCAAAATGGTATTCTTGTAATGGGTCCTGAAGGTGGGTTTATTGACATAGAAATTGATACTTTAGAAAAGGCTGGGTTTACAACCGTTAATTTGGGTCAAAGAATCTTGAGGCTTGAAACAGCAGTACCTTTTATTGTATCAAGATTATATTCAAGCATATAACCAAATAAAATTAACAAAAAGGAGCAACATGCCAATATACCGTATTAACAACCAAACACCATCTATCCACTCTACAGTTTATATATCATCAAATGCCACCATAATAGGTAATGTAACCATAGGGGAGAACTCTTCTATCTGGTTTAACTGTGTTTTACGAGGAGATTGTGATGCTATAATAATTGGGAAAAATACAAATATTCAAGATATGACAATGTGCCATGAAGATTATGGTAAACCGCTCACTATTGGAGATGGAGTTACTATTGGGCATCAGTGTGTAGTTCACGGCTGCACAATTGAAGATGAATGTCTTATTGGTATGGGATCAATTGTGATGAATGGAGCAAGAATTGGCAGAGGCAGCATTATTGCTGCTGGATCAGTTATTCTTGAAAATACAGAAATCCCGCCGTTTTCTTTAGTTGCTGGAATTCCGGGAAAAATTAAAAGGCAATTTGATGAGAGTGTGTTGGAACTCATCAAATTGCCGGCAGATAATTATTCTCAGAGGGCTTTAGATTATGCTTCTGACAAATTGGAGAAAATTGAAAGAGAAATTTGTTTGTTTTAATAGAATTTTTATTTTGACTGTGAATTTCTAAGCAATTCTATTTTCCCAGTCTTTAACATTCCTCGTGCAAGTTTTCCAACTACTTTAAGTTTATTAAGGCTCTCTTTTATTGAAGTATCTTTTAGAGTATCAAAAGCAGCAATACCATGTTTCTTATCAGCCATTATTATATCATAAAGCTCCTCGCGATTTAGTGGGGGCTTTATCTCTTCTTGTTTTTTAACAAGAGTAATGGCTTTTTTAGGACATGTCGGCACACATAGACCACAGCCAATACATATATTAAGATCAACAACAGCTTTCTTAGAAGTAGTTTTAACTCTTGAATCCAAACTCTTCTTATCTAAAGAGTAGTTAGAAATTGTTACCCCACCTACCTGACATCTTTTACTGCAAATACCACAGCCATTACAGAGATCTGAATCTATAGCAACATAAAAGTTTGATGACCAAAATTCAATGGGTATTGGCAGTTTCTGATGGACACTTAACATTCCGCAGCAGCAACCACAGCAAGAACATATAAAATCAAGCTCTTCAGTATTTGATGGCTGAAGAACTAGCCCATCTTTTTGGTTTTGCTCAATTATGGATATAGCCTCATCTCTGCTTATCTCTCTTCCAATTCCCATTAAAATAGAAGTAGTAGCAGCATTTCCAACTGCAAGACAGGTCTCTTTACGACTTGTAATTTTACAAGGCTCTCCTTCCATTTTGCTTTTTTTTCTACAGATACAATCAAGCACAACGAAAGGCGAAGATGCTTTTTCAAAAAGAGTTGACACTTCATCAAAATGGCTGACACGGTGAGTCGGGGTAATACTTTTTTGAATAGGAATTACCCTCATTTGCGGCTTTTTAAGACTTAAAAATTCAAGACCAAAATTAATATCATGGTTGTATCTACTAAAATCTTCTAAGAATTTAGGGGTGAGTCTATTTACCTGCAATTCATATATTCCAACAACAAGGGGACTATTGCAGTAATACCTCACACCATCTTTTATCTTAGATTCAATACCGCCTTTTTTCTGAATTTTATCAAGTATTGTTGCAAGATGTTCAGGAGATTTAATAATGATATTAATATTTGCATCATCTCTTTGTTGCTCATTTTGCCAAATATCTATTTTTTCAAAGATAGCTGCCAAAGTTTCTGGTTTATAGGTTAAGAAACATGCTATTTTAGCCTCTTCTGGTGTAAAAATGTGCTTAAGTAACCTTATATCAGCATTTTTATTTATTGAAGCTGGAAACCCTATAGGCATTGAATTGAGGTGTTTTTGGAGTTCTCTATAAATCTTATAATATTTCATAGAGAATTATTTACTGAGCTATAACATAGCGATTATTGTCATCTTTTTGAATTTTTTTGCTATTTCTTAATCTATAAACAATATCTGCTATCTTTTTTGAATCAAATCCAGTCTCTTTTTTTAAATCTTCAACACTAATACCGCCCCTTTTTTTGATAATATTAAAAACTGCTTCTGTAGCGTTCTTCTTTTTCTTACTGCTGACGCTATTATTTTTAGAGATTGGCTTAGTAGCTTTGACACTTTTAGATTTTATTGGCTCTACCTTTTTAGGTTCATTGCTTAGATTATCACTCTTTACAGTAAGATCATCAGCTTTAACAGGTGCAGAATCACTCTTTACATTAGCATCATCAGATTTCGCAGATGCAGAATCACTCTTTACATTAGCATCATCAGATTTCACAGATTCTGAATCATTTTTAGTGCTAAATTTTTCCAAAATCTCAATAAAACCACCGATATTTTCTGCAACTTTATTTATAGCATTCTGAATAAATTCTTGGGATTCTTTGTTTAGCTCAATTGCGATCTCTATTTTCATGTTACCTACTCCTTTATTGTATTAGTATTTAATATTATCTACCTTGCTTATCTCTCTATCACGCATACCAATTAGATATAAAAGTCCATCAAGCCCAACATTTGAAATATTGCTTTCAGCCTTTTCCCTGACAAGCGGTTTGGCATTATAAGCAACGCCAAGACCTGCAATTGTTATCATTGGCAGATCGTTTGCACCATCGCCAACCGCAATTGTCTGTTCAATGGATATATTCTCTTTTAATGCAATTTCCCTAAGTAGCTGGGCTTTTCTCTCCCCATCAATTATCTCACCTGTAACTTCTCCTGTAACCTCTCCATTGGCTATCTCAAGCTCATTTGCATAAAGATAGTCAAAATTGAGCTTCTCTTTTAAGTAGTTACCAACAAAAGTAAACCCACCTGAAAGAATCCCAAGTTTATAACCAAGCTCCTTAAGCGTTTTTGTTACAAGTTCCACGCCTTCTGACAGAGGAAGAATCTGTGCAAGATTTTCCAATTGATTTGCCTTTAACCCTTTAAGCAAGGCAACCCTTTTACGAAAACTCTCCTTAAAATCGATCTCACCTCTCATAGCAGACTCAGTGATTGCAGCAACTTTATCTCCAACACCTGCCATCTTTGCAAGTTCGTTAATAACTTCAGCTTGAATAAGGGTTGAATCCATATCAAACACAACAAGTTTTCTGTTTTTACTGTAGATATTATCAATGTGAAATGAAATATCAATACCAGTATCTTGGGATATTTTCATAAAATCTCCCCTCATAGACTTTATGCTGCATGGTTTACCACTTACTGAAAGCTGAATACATGCTCTTGAAGGCGGCACTGTTTTGAGGTTGTTATTTTCACATTTACCTATATCTTCTTTGCTTATATCTGCATTATTTCTTACGCTATCATCTTTATTAATATTTTTTTTATCTAATGAGATACGACCAGTAAGACGTGAGATATTATCAATATTTAAATTGTTCTCGGCAATTACTGAAGTAACTTTTGCTATCTGGTAGGCTGTTATCTTTTTACCCAAAAGAGTTATTATCCGCCTCTCCTGTCTCTGAGAGCTAACCCATTTTTCATAATCTTCTTTTTTAACAGATTGAATATCAATATGCAGTGAGAGTTTATAACCTTCAAAAAGCATATCCTTGAATATTGCTGGAAAATCGCTCTCAACAGGAATCTCTACAAGGATACCAAGTAAAATATTTTCATGGATTACAGATTGCCCAATATCAAGGATATTAACATTGTATTGGGCAAGAATACTTGTAAAACGGCAGTTTATCCCTTTTCTATCTTTTCCGCTGATATTTATCAATACGATTTCACTCATTTTAATTGCGTTTTCTCCTTAAATCTTTATCAAAATCAGACCAAAGCGTTTTTCAGATTTTTCAAAACTTTTCAGATTTTTTCAAGAACACCATTTAATATAATATTAATATTTTCAGAAGCCTGATTAGCTATATTTATTATATCCCCAATCGTGGCTTTTTCAGGTAGATCAGGATTATTGATATTGGTTATTGTAGAAAGCCCAAGTATCTTCATTCCAGCGTGAACCCCAGCTATAGCTTCCATTACAGTTGAAAATCCAACTGCATCTGCCCCAATTTGTTTCAAAAACCTTGTCTCTGCTGGAGTTTCAAGAGATGGTCCGCAAAGTCCAACGTAAACACCTTTTTGAATAGATATTCCATAGTTTTGAGCAGTATTTATAGCAAGCTGTGTAAGTTCTTTGTCATAAACATCTATCATATCAGGAAATCTAATTCCCCATCTATCCAAATTTCTACCTATCAGCGGATTATGACCAGTTAAATTTATATGATCTTGAATAATCATCACATCACCAGCTTTAAAATTTAGGTTAATCCCACCAGAAGCATTGCTAATAATAAGATATTTAACTCCAAGTTCTTGCATTACTCTTATAGGAAAGGTAACCTCTAATGGTGAATAGCCTTCATAAAGATGAAATCTCCCCTGCATTACCATAATTTGTTTACCATAAATTGTTCCGAAAAGCAGCTCTCCTCTATGGCTCTCCACAGTTGATACAGGAAAGTGTGGAATATCTTTATAGCTTACTTTAGCAGATATATTAATTGACTTGGTGCTATTTCCAAGCCCTGTCCCTGTTAAAAATGCGATTGTAGGTAACAATTTTGCGTTATTAGAAAAGAGTTGACTCTTTAGAAAATTTGCGGCTTCTAAAACAGACTCTTCATATTTTTCAATCATCATAAACTTATAACCTCAACTATTCAAAGAAACCATTAACTCTGACAGTTTACTGTTTTTGATAGCAATTATTGATGCAAAGTTAAACCATTTAAGCCAAACTTCTACTACGCTAAATCCACTATTTTTTAATCGTTTTATATGAGACTCGATAGTTTCAGGAATCAAAACATTTTCAAGGGAATCTCTTTTTCTGCTTATTTCAAGCTCTGAATAGCCATTTTCTAATTTGAATGATTTATAAAAATCCTGCTCAATATCTGAAATTATCTTATTTTGATTAATAATTTTTTCCGTCAACAGCAAAATTCCGCCGTCAACAAGACCATTATAAATGCTCTGAATAAAATTATCTCTTTTTATGGGTTTAATGAACTGCATTGTAAGATTTACAATAACAACAGATGCGTTAGAAATAGATATATTTTCTGCAAGTCCACATACAAGAGAGATATTATGTTTTTTGTTATAGCTATCAATACATTCTACTCTATTACGATATTTTTCAATCATTGATGGCGAGCTATCAACCGCGATCATTGTATAAGGCTCTTCTTTAAACTCTTCATTTATCATAATTCCAAGATTGCCATGAGAACATCCAAGATCATAGATACTTGAGCCTTTTTTATAAAATCGTGCAGTAAGCTGAGATTGCCTTTTAATGCTCTCCATATAAAGAGGAACTGAGCGTTTAATCATATCGTCAAAAACAGATGCAACCTCTTCATTGAACTCAAAAGCAGGTACAGGCTCTCTTTTAAATGTAAATATATTATCTTTTTTCATTACTCAAAAAATTTAATCCAACATTACTCATTACTAAGTTAAGGTATCTTATAAATACCGCTGGCACCTCTATGCAGAGCTTTTTTCAATATTTAAGGCTCTAAAACTACCACTCTACCAAATCGTATAAAATAATCTTTAAAACTTCAAGTGCTACAGTATAACCAAAAATTCCACTTATCATTGAGAGGCTTCCCATTGGGTTTCTAAGCCTGCCACTATCAAAATAGTTATCTTCAAGTTCGTTTGAAACTGTATCTTTTGGGGCTATCTCTGTTGAATATACACACCGAATACCATTATCAACTCCCATTCTCCTTAATCTTTTTCTGACAGATCTCGCTAAAGGACACCCCATTGTTTCAGAAATATCTCCAATTTTTATCGCTGATGGGTCTTTGCGTCTTGCTGCTCCCATACTTGAAATTACTGGAATATTTCTTTGTGTCAGTTCATAGAGAATATTAACCTTTGGATTTAGACTGTCAATCGCATCTACCACAATATCTGTATCTGAACTAAACACAAGGTCAAATGTCTCTTTATGGCAAAGAGTATTAAAGCATTCAACATCAATATCTGGATTTATCTGTTTTAGTCTTGTAAAGGCTGCTTTTGTTTTAAGAGTGCCAATATTTGATTCCAATGCGAGTAACTGACGGTTAAAATTGCTAATGCCAATCTCATCAAAATCAACAATTCTCAGCTTCCCTATGCCACTTCTTGCAAGAGATTCAATAACATGAGAACCAACAGCTCCAAGACCCACTACAGTAACCGTTGATTTCTCCAGTTTATCCATTGCTAATGACCCAAGTAGGAGTTCTGTTCGTTTAAATTTTTCTCTATTAAATTTCATATAAAAACTTATTATAGGGATAACTACAACTAAAAAAGGGGATTAGCATTATGCCAATCCCCCTTAGTATCATTTGGTAGCGGGGAGAGGATTCGAACCTCTGACCTTCGGGTTATGAGCCCGACGAGCTACCAGACTGCTCCACCCCGCAATATCTTTAGCAATATAGGTTAAAAAATATCTAAGGTCAAGACAATTCTGAGAATAAATGCAAAATCTCTATTACTACCAATAAAGCACTCTTTTGCTTTGATTTATACTTTAAGCGGGCAGAACTCAATTTATGATCTTGAACAGTAAAAAATAACATTGTGCGTATAGTTATAAAAGAGAGGTAAGTTTATCTTTTAGTTCACTATATGTATTTGTTACTTCAAATTGTGGGAACTCTTTTATTACATTCTCAGGTGGTCTGAAAAAGAAACCAAAATCCGCCTCTTTGAGCATTGCGGTATCATTGTATGAATCCCCAAAGGCAATAACAGTATAGTTTAACCCTTTTAATGCCTTTATTGCTTGCTTTTTTTGATTAGCCTGCCTTAGTTTGTAATCTGCTATTCTTCCTTCGCTGTCAACAACAAGGCTGTGGCAGAGAAGAGCTGGATAATTAAGTTTTTTCATTAAAGGTCTGGCAAACTCCTCAAATGTATCTGATAAAATAATGATCTGACTATGCTCTCTTATCCAATTTAATGTCTCCAAAGCACCTTGAAGTGGCTCAATTGTGGTAATAATATCAGTAATATCTTTAAGTTTAAGCCCATGTTTATCAAGAACTTCAAGTCGTTTTGTCATTAAAACATCATAATCACTTATCTCTCTTGTTGTAAGTTTTAGTGCCTCAATACCTGTTTTTTCTGCAACATTGACCCATATTTCAGGAACAAAAACCCCTTCAAGGTCAGAACAGATTATCTTCATTATTATTTTCCTTAAAAATTAAGCGGTTTCTTTGCGAATAAATGCAGGGTTTAACTATGGTTAAACCCTGCAAATTATGACATTGCTGGTATAATTAACCATAATCTAATAATCTTCAATTCTTATAACAACAGGCATCTCTGGTATAGCATCAAGCGAAGCTATCTCTTTTAATGCAAGTTGAACATCTTTCTCAATTGCTCTGTGGGTAATCATAACAACAGGAACTGGTCCGTTTTCTCTTCTTCCCTTTTGATGAACAGATTGGATACTGATTCCACGACTGCCAAGTATGCCAGTAATTTTCGATAAAACACCTGGGTGATCCTCTGCTGCAAGTCTGATGTAGTAACATGTGCTTATATCAGTAATTGGCAAAATTGGGATTTTTCTTATGTTTTTTGCTTGAAACCCTAAAATTGGGACTCTTGTCCGTCCACTGATATTAGATGCCATATTAATCCTATTTTCAGACATGACAGCGGATTTTGTGTCAGCTATATCTACCGCCATGATATTTCTGGCAATATCAGCTATATCGCTTAAAACCGCACTTGCTGTTGGCATCATACCAGCACCAGCACCATATAGCATGGTCTCTCCTGTGGCATCAGCGTTAATAGTTACTGCATTCATAGAGCCATTGACATGGGCAAGAGGAAGGGCTATTGGTATCATTGTTGGATGAACTCTTGCTTCAACACTCCCTTTGTCAAGGCAATTTTTGCTTATAGCAAGCAATTTAATTGCATAGCCAAATTCTTTCGCAAACTCTATATCCATTGGGGTTATTTTGCTTATTCCCTCAACATGAATATCTTCAATATTAATTTCCATTCCATAGGCAATAGCGGTAAGAATTGCAAGTTTATGTGCAGAGTCGTGTCCTTCAACATCAAGAAATGGGTCAGCCTCAGCATAGCCTCTATTTTGAGCCTCTTTTAACGCAAGATCAAATGGACAGCCCTCTTGCGATATTTTAGTTAAGATGTAATTACATGTTCCATTGAGGATACCAGTAATTGAATTTATATGATTTGCAACAAGAGACTCTCTGATACTCTTAATTACAGGCATACAGCCGCCAACACTTGCTTCAAAAGCAAAATCAACACCATTTTCTATCGCCGTTTTAACAATAGTATTGCCGTAAGATGCAATCAAAGCCTTATTTGCAGTAACAACATGTTTGGCATTTTGCAGAGCTTTAACTATAAAATCCTTTGCAATGGTTTTGCCTCCAATAAGTTCAACAACAATGTCAACATCAGGATCGTTTATTGCCTTGTTTGCATCTGAAATAAATACTCCATCTTTAAATTTAATACCCCTATCAGTTTTAGTGTCAAGGTCTGCAACATATTTAAGATTTAAAGATACCCCGATTCTTGATTCAAGCAACTGCTGTTTCTCAATAAGGAGTTTTGCAACTCCGCTTCCTACAACTCCGCACCCCAAAATAGCTATATTAATCTGTCTCATTTTAAAAAAATCCTTATGATTGCCTACCCCTTATTGCTTCAATGCTGATAAAATAAACTGTTTAAATCTCTTTTGTTGATCATAAATATCAATCTATATTGTTGTTTAAATACAATATCACAGGATTGAAGTCAAAAAGGTTTTGACATTTTGGCTCAATAAGTTTACTGTTTTTGACTTAAAATTTAAACTTATGTCCGTAATAATGAGGAGTTTTCAATGGCTAAATCTTTGACTTATGCTGATGCTGGTGTGGATATAGATAAGGCAAATAACCTTGTCCATATCATCAAACAGCTTGCTAAAACAACACCAAGATCAGGAGTTATGGGAGAGATTGGTGGCTTTGGTGGTCTTTTTTCGTTGAATCTTTCCCACTATAGCCACCCAGTGCTTGTAAGTTCTACAGATGGAGTAGGAACAAAGCTCAAGATAGCTTTTGCAATGGATAAACATGACACTATTGGCATTGATTTAGTTGCAATGTGCGTAAACGATATTGTTGTTCAGGGTGCAAAACCGCTATTTTTTCTTGATTATCTTGCTATGGGCAAATTAAATAACGAAGTGGCTGGGAAAATTATAGAGGGAGTTGTGAAAGGGTGTTGCGAAGCTCAATGTGCCTTGATTGGTGGAGAGACTGCTGAGATGCCTGGCATATACCATGAAGGTGAGTATGATATGGCAGGGTTTACTGTTGGAATTGTTGATAACTCTAAAATCATAGATGGATCAGAGATAAGAAACGGTCATAAACTAATTGGTCTTGCATCAAGTGGCGTTCATAGCAACGGTTTTTCTCTTGTGCGTAAAATATGTTTTGAAAAATGCGGTTACACTGTTGAAACCCATATATCTGAGCTTGGAAAGACTCTTGGCGAGGAACTTCTCACCCCTACCAGAATTTACACACAAACAGTGCTTGGACTTATTCGTGATCTTCCAGTTCATGGACTTGCACACATTACAGGTGGTGGAATTGATGAGAACATAATTAGAGTTATTCCTGATGCCTGCAAAGCTTTGATACGTAAAGGGAGCTGGGATATTCCCCCCATTTTTAAACTACTTCAAGATGCAGGTGGTGTTGAAGAGAATGAAATGCACAGAACATTTAATAATGGTATTGGCATGATTGCCGTGGTTCCTGAAAATTCTGCTCAAGATTTTATGGATAGACTAAATGCAATGGAAGAGAAAGCCTATATTATTGGAGAGATTGCCTCAAGAAGTGAGTCAGAAACTCAGGTAGAATGGATATAACTTGGTATTCGAGAAACTTCTTTATTTAAATCCTCTTTCTTATACCACACATTATCTCTTGGACAGCACATTACCTATAGAATTATAGAATACAACCATAATGATTATACTTGGCATTGAATCTTCGTGTGATGAAACAGCAGCAGCAGTTGTTGAGGATGGTAACATTATACGTTCTTCTGTAGTCTCATCACAAATTGCTGTGCATCATAAATATGGTGGGGTTGTACCTGAGCTTGCATCTCGAATGCACATTGAGTCAATTATCCCTGTTGTTATGAATGCTATTGAATTGGCAGGTATATCCATAGATCAAATTCAAGGAGTTGCGGCAACAAGAGGACCAGGATTAATAGGGGCTTTATTAGTAGGATTTTCTTTTGCAAAATCATTTGCGTGGGCAAAGAGTATCCCTTTAGCAGGTGTAAACCATCTTGAAGGTCATATATACTCTGTTCTTTTGTCAGATGACCCTCCCAAGTTTCCATTTGTAATTCTTCTTGCTTCAGGCGGTCATACTAATCTTTATTATGTAGAATCATATAATGAGTTTGAGCTGATGGGTCAAACAAGAGATGATGCTGCTGGTGAGGCGTTTGATAAGGTTGCTAAAATGCTTGGACTTGGTTATCCGGGAGGAGCTGTTATTGAAAAATTAGCTGAAAAAGGCGATCCTTTCTCTATATCTTTTCCAAAATCATATCTTGAAAAAGATAGCTTTGATTTTAGTTTCAGCGGTCTTAAATCTTCAGTTGCAAGATATATCACTGAACATACTAATTGTAGTAAAATGTTGAGTGGTGATATTAGCCGCAATCAAAATAATAACAGTAATCAAGACAATAATAATATTGGTTTAATAGACATTAATGATCCAAATATAAGTGCCAACATTGCCGCATCTTTTCAAGAGTCTATTATAGAGGTTTTGGCTCAAAAATTAATTAGTGCTGCATTGAGCAGAAGCGTTAAACATATTGCTGTAGCTGGTGGTGTTGCTGCAAACTCTGCTCTAAAAAGGAAGATTATATCACTTATCAATTCGTCAGATTCACTATTGAATAACTATCTTAAATTACCAGATTCTTTAAGCAGATCAAGCAACTCTTTAGCATCAAACAGCTCAATCAGAGCTAAAGATTTAAAATTACACCTGCCACCCCTTGCCCTATGCGGCGATAATGCCGCAATGATAGCTGCAAGAGGCTGCATGCTAATTAAAGATGGAAAATTATGCAATCTTGATAGTGATGTCTTTTCTCGCACAAAGCTCTCAGTTATAGATAAAGCTATGGCGAGAAATGAAGTTAAAACCTAAAATTAAGACGCTGTAAGTATTTATTTGATTTAATTCTCTATATTGTTCTATAGAAGTTGCAACTATAATCTTAAAAATCAATATTTCCCGGAGTTCTTGGAAATGGAACAACATCTCTTATGTTGCTAACTCCTGTGAGAAGCATTAAAAGCCTCTCAAATCCCATACCAAATCCAGAATGGGGAACAGTTCCAAACCGTCTTGAATCTAAATACCACCAATATGACTCTTTAGAAAGATTCATCTGCTCCATTCTCTCTTCAAGAATATAAAGTCTCTCCTCTCGTTGACTGCCACCTATAAGCTCACCAATTCTTGGGACCAAAAGATCAACAGCAGCAACAGTACGACCATCGTCATTAACTCTCATATAAAAAGGCTTTATAGTTTTCGGGTAATTCATTAAGAATACTGGCTTTTTAAAGTACTCTTCTGCAAGAAAACGCTCATGTTCAGATTGAAGATCATTTCCATTAACCACTTTATATTCAAAATTTTTTCCTGATTTAATAAGAAGCTCAACAGCTTCATCGTAGCTAATTTTTGCATACTCTTCATTGATAAGAGTCTCCAAAACTTTTCTAAGCTCTTTGTCAACAAAATCTGTAAATAGTGCAATATCCTCACTACAATTTGTAATCGCATGTTTTGTTAGGTATTTTAGAAGCTCTTGAGCATGATCTATATTGCCATTAAGATCGCAAAATGCCATCTCTGGTTCAACCATCCAAAACTCTGCGACATGACGGCTGGTGTTGGAATTTTCCGCTCTAAATGTTGGTCCAAATGTGTAAACATCTCCAAGAGCTAACGCAAACATCTCAGCAGATAATTGACCTGATACAGTAAGATTTGCCTCTTGCCCAAAAAAGTCAGAATGAAAATCCATTTTGCCTGCTTTCGCAACCGATGAAGGATCAAGAGCTGTAACTCTAAACATCTCTCCTGCCCCTTCGCAATCTGACCCTGTGATAATAGGTGTGTGCAGATACCTAAAACCCTTTTCATTGTAAAATTTATGAATTGCGAATGCCATCTCTGATCTTATGCGAAATATTGCACCATATTTGTTAGTTCTTGCACGTAGATGGGCAATAGTTCTTAAAAATTCATCAGAGTGTCTTTTTTTCTGAAGAGGATAATCTTCAGGTGCAATGCTTATAACGTCAACTTTATCAGCATGAATTTCCCATTTTTGACCTTTTCCCGGAGACTCTACAAGCCGTCCCTCAATTGAAACAGCAGAACCAGTTGTTATAGATGATATTTCAACATAATTCTCAAGTTTGCTATCTGCAATAATCTGGATATTTTTTAGGCATGAACCGTCATTTAACTCCATGAATGAAAACTCTTTGGAATCACGCTTAGTTCTAACCCAACCTTTTACAATAACTTTCTCTATTTGCTCATCTGATGCAAGAAGTGTATTTATTTTAACTCTTTTCATATTTATCTTTTTTTGCTTCCTCTTTACTATAAAGTTGTTTTGATAAAATTTTTTGCTTCTACTTTGTTTTATCTTACGATTATGATAGTAAAACATACCTCAAAAAATGAACAGATTAAATATATCTTTAAGGAAATCAATTAAATGAAAAATGCAGATATTCTAACTGGAATAACGACAACAGGCACACCACATCTTGGAAATTATGTAGGTGCTATACGCCCTGCTATTGAATCAAGCAAAGAAGAGAATAAAACATCATACTATTTTCTTGCAGATTATCATGCAATAATTAAATGTCAGGAGCCTGAAAGGATACAAAAGTCAGCTCTTGAAGTTGCAGCAACTTGGATCGCAATGGGGCTTGATACCAATAAATCTATCTTTTATCGTCAGACCGATATTCCTGAAATTCCTGAACTAACATGGATATTAACCTGTGTTACTGCAAAAGGTTTGATGAACAGGGCACACGCCTACAAAGCTGCGGTTGCTGATAATGAAGCCAATATAAAAATACATGCTGATAAAGATTACTTAAATTTTGATAAAGAGAGAAATGATCTAGATAGAGATATAACAATGGGGCTATTTTGCTATCCAATATTGATGGCAGCAGATATTTTAATGTTTAACGCAAGAAAAGTTCCAGTTGGCAAAGATCAGATTCAACATATTGAGATGACAAGAGATATTGCAGGTAGATTCAATAAATTGTATGGAGAACATTTTGTTTTGCCAGAGGCGGTTGTTGATGAAACAAGTGCGGTTCTCTCAGGGCTTGATGGAAGAAAGATGAGCAAAAGCTACAATAATACAATCCCTCTTTTTGAGTCTGATAAAGCTCTTCGTAAGTTGATAATGAAAATTACCACAAACTCGCTTGCACCAGAAGAGCCAAAAGATCCCAAAACATGCACTCTTTTTGCAATATACAAAGCCTTTGCAACCCAAGATGAGGTTAAAGCAATGGAAAAAAGATATATGGAAGGAATTGCATGGGGAACAATGAAGCAAGAGCTTTTTGAATACTTAAATGAAATTTTAAGAGAACCAAGAGAGACATACAACAGGCTTATAAAAGCACCTGGTGATTTAAATACTATTTTGAGACAAGGTGCATCAAAAGCAAGAGAGTATTCGGTTCCGTTTATCGAAAAAATAAGAAAGGCAGTTGGTATAAAATCAATTGGTTAATAATTCTATGATTTTAATGAAGTTTGTATAATAAAATAGAGTACCTGCAAAATTTATCTCCCCTTTATTTTTACTGGATAGACAATCGTTTTTGCAGGATGTCAAATTTTATCTTGCAATAGAAATCTCCTTTTTTGAGGAATATAGAATGGTAACAAAACAGACAATTTTAAGAAAAATAACTCCTGTGTTAGTTTATGGACGACCCGTTCTAGTCTTGATCGGAATGATATGTGCAATGTCAGTCATGCTTACTCGTAATCCTGTTATTTATCTTACAGGAACAATGCTGCTATTTACATCAATGTTTTTTGATCTTGTTGATGGTTGGTTCTCTGAGCGTTTTAGCTCAAATCCAACTTTTGCTGAACTTGCAGATCTAATTATGGACAGAGTTGTCTATTCAATTGTTTTTCCTTTGGTTGCAGTTGGAATGATGTGGAGACTACTTTTTGTCTCTCCTGTCCATAGCCGTTTAGAACTTTTACACGCTATATTTGTTTTGATTATATGCGTTACTGTTCTTGTGAGGAATAATTTTGCCCATTTTATGCGTGGTTTTGCATTAAGATTCGGTCAAGAGCCTGAACTTCTTGAATTAACAAGACTTCGCACAATTGTTGCAGCCCCTCTTGGGTTACTGCTCTATGTCCACGCATTCTATGTCCCTCTTATAAATGAAGGGTATTTTTATGAAATAATTTATAAATTGATAGGGAAACTTGGTAATCTTCCGCTCAAAAATCTATTTATTATTGAGATACTATTTCTAATAATTAACTTTGGCTCAATAGCTGGATATTGCAGAAAATATGGCACGTATTGTTTAGATGAAATATGTCTTGACAATAATATTTTAAGACGAAGAATTTTATCTGTTTTTCCAAACACCTTAACTACAATGAATGCAATTATGGGTCTATTAGCTGTATTTTTTGCATATCAGGGAAAAATGACAGAATCTTATCTTTTACTTATAGGAGCTGCTGTTTTTGACAAATTAGATGGAGCAATGGCAAGAAAACTTGGTTTAACAGAACCTCTGCCGGGTGTAACTAAAGGAAGAATCACATTTGGCGGTATTATGGATGATATTGCTGATGGCATAAGTTTTTGTATCTCTCCAGCTTGGATATTTTATATCTATTTCTCTACTCATTCAACTTCTGAGATGTCATCATTGCCTTTTGGTTTTGTTGCGACAATATATGCTTTGTCAGGATTTGCAAGGCTTGTCTATTTCACATTAGACACGAATCCAATTCCGGGGCTATTCAAAGGCTTACCTACTCCAGCAGCAGCATTGTTTGTTACATCACCTATTGTAATTATGGCACATATTTCAGATATAAACAGCGAATTATACACATTTTTGGGCTTTTTTACTTTAGGACTTTTTATATTTACATCCGCTCTTATGAATTTTTATCCTGTTAAATATCTTCACATGGGAAGGTTTATGGATAGAAACCCATGGTTTATGTGGAGTAACTTAACTCTTTTGATAATTTTTGTATTTACTCCATGGTTTGGGTATTTAGTCTTTATTCTTATGTTACTCTATATATTTTCTCCTTTGTTATCTTGCAAAGTGGATTCTGCAAACATTACAAAATAGTTGACTTAATATCTTATATAGGATAAATGGATTTCTCATAAAAATTTGACTTCAATTAATAATAAAAGTTCAAATCTTTATGCCAGAATAATGATGTGCCGAAGTGGTGGAATTGGTAGACACGCTAGACTTAGGATCTAGTACCGCGAGGTGTGGAAGTTCAAGTCTTCTCTTCGGTACCATCAATTACTTAAACTTACCAGAATCAAGTTTAAGAATTTTCTGACACCTCCTTGCAAGCTCCATATTATGAGTTACCACAATCAAAGTCATTCCAGAAGCAGTAACCAAATCAAAAAGAATAGAAGATACCTGTTCTCCTGTTTTAGTATCAAGATTTCCTGTAGGTTCATCTGCCAAAAGTATAGTAGGTTTTACTACAATTGCTCTTGCAATTGCTACTCTTTGGCACTCTCCTCCGCTTAACTCTCTTGGAAGATGTTCTCTTCTCTGTTCAAGCCCTACCTGTTTTAGAGCTATATTGGCTCGCTCTTCAATATCTTCTGCCTTTAATATTTCAAGTGGAAGAGAGATATTCTCTATAGCTGAAAGATGAGGCATTAGGTGAAATTGCTGAAAGATTATACCTATATTTTGGGCTCTGAACTTTGCAAGAGCATCTTCGTTCATCTTGTTAAGATTATTCCCATCAATAAAAATTTCGCCAGAATCTGGTGCGTCAAGACCAGCAAGCAGTGCCATGAGCGTGGTCTTTCCGCTGCCTGATTGCCCTGTGATTGCAACTGTTTCACCTTTATCTATTTCAAAATTTATATCGTCAATTACTTTTAAACGACCAAAATTTGCTTGAGTGTAAGATTTATACAACTTTTTTACCTCAAGTATCTTCAACGCAGGTGTTATAATCTGTTTAGAGCTAATCTTCATAGTTTTTCCAAAATATATGGCAGCACATTGGCAGCAACTATTTTATAACCATCTGCATTTGGATGAACTCCATCAGGTAAATTAAGATGGGCAAATCCCCCAACATCTTTAAGAAGATAAGGCATAAATGCTATTTTATGTTTATCTGCAAGAGCTTTGAAAACATCTCTGAAATTATTGGTATATTCAACCCCATAATTTGGAGGAATCTCCATTCCAGCAAGGATAACCTTCATTCCAGAAGAGATAGCTATTTCAATTGTGCTGTTTAAATTTTGCTCCATTGCCTTTAAAGATAAGCCCCTGAGCCCATCATTTGCTCCAAGTGCCAAAAAGAGAATTTCTGGTCTTATTTCAGGTTTGCTTTTCAAATACCATTTAAGCCTTGAGACAGCACTTGCAGTTGTTGAACCACTGATTCCTGCATTGATTATTTTTACATTATCGTATCCTTTCTGCTTGAGCATAGAGTCAAGAAGTGATGGGAATGCCTCTTCTGATTCTACTCCAAAGCCTTCTGTAAGGGAGTCTCCAAGAAAAAGGATTTTTATATCTTTTTTTAACAAAGTTTGAGCCTCTTCATTTGCATCTGAAAATAGAGGAAAATTTATCAGAATTATTAAAAGAATTAAAATTATAAAATTTGTTTTATTTACCATTATGACAACCTCAAAGAGTCTTCCATTTTAATTTGAAGTTGTGCAATGGTAACATCATTAATATCCAAAACAGCAGCTTCTTCACATGCAAAAACATCACTATCATCGTGTTCAATGAAACCCGCTCCAATCTGCTGACAAACCTTATTTGCAAACCGAAGCATGACTAAAAGCAAGTTTGTTGTATCAAATTCAATATTATGGTGATCATTAGCTATTTTGCAATACTGCTCAGGTAAACTCCAATCTGTAAGTAGAACACTACCATAATGGGTGTGCATTTTAGAAACAATATCAACTATTAATTTATGTGGAATAGTAGCGTTTTTTGATTTTATTTGATCCATAATAGATAAAAGAAAAAAAGCACCAACATCATGCAGAAGACCTGCTAAAAATGCCTCATTTAAGTTGTTGTATTGATAGTAGCGGGCAAGCCATTGAGTACCAACAGCACAACCAACAGAGTGTATCCACATTTTGTTCATAAATTCTTGCAATATTGGATCTTGTGCTTTAAAAGCATTTTTCTGACATACTAGAAGAATAATATTAGTTACTTCAACCATGCCTAATCTGATAACTGCCTCTTGAACAGTCTTAACCGCTTCAAGCCCTTTGTAAAATGACGAGTTTGAAATTTTTAATAGCTCTGTAGTTAATGAGATGTCTTTTTTAATCAGATTTATAATACGGTCAAGGTCTGGCTCGCTTTTACTTATCTCCTTTTGTACCATCAGGCTATTTTGATCCATTACGGGTAGCTTTACCTTTCCTGATTTAACATACTCATCTATTACATCAATTAATGAGCGTTTTTTTTCCATTATGTTCCTTGATTTATGCTTACGTTTCAAAATCAAAATGTTAACGATGGAAGGATTAGCAGACTCTCTTTATTTATCTTGTATTCTAATCCTTACTATCCCTTACTATTTTGATTCTGAAATGGGCAAGATAATTATTAAATATTTCGTTAGACCGCCCCCAGAAGCCTTTTAAGTTCCATAAGAGGTCTTGGATTTAACAGGCGAGGTGTGTGATGCAGCACCTCATCAATTGTGGTAATACCGTAGGCAGCTTTAACAATTCCCTCTTCCAAAAGCGTTACTAACCCAGCAGATTCAATGCTTGTGCGGCGAATATCGTGGCTTGTCCTTTTTTCTAAAATTGCATTTCTAACAGATTCATCAAGTACTAAGAGTTCAAAACATGCAATACGTCCTCTATAACCTGTATGACGGCAGTATGAACACCCTTTGCCTTTTTTAAACTTTCCGCCATGAATATCCTTAAGCGTATATTTTAGCCGTCTTAAGTCTTGAATAGTTGGTTTATAATCTTCAGCACACTTTGAACAGACTTTTCTTAAAAGCCTTTGAGCAAGAACACTTACTACCGTAGATGAGATCATAAAGGCTTCTATATTCATATTCATAAGCCGAACAAGCCCGCCAATGCTATCTTCTGTATGAAATGTGGTAATAACCTTATGACCTGTAAGAGCTGCTTGAACTGCTATCTCAGCAGAGTAGTTATCCCTTATTTCGCCGATTACAATTACATCTGGGTCTTGTCTTACCATTGCACGTAAAGTTGACTCAAATGTAAGGTTGATTTTGGGATCAATGCCGCACTGGGCAATACCTGGGATAACATACTCAACAGGCTCTTCAGCAGTGATGATGCTTGTTTGCGGGGTGTTTAGATGATCTATGCAGCTATATACGGTTGTAGTTTTGCCAGAGCCAGTAGGACCAGTTACTAAGATAACTCCGCTTGGAAGCTCTAAAGCATCGTTATTAAAGGTTTGAAGCATTCTTGGATACATTCCAAGATCGGTAAGTTTTACCAATTCTCTTTTAAGGTTTAGAAGACGAAGAACAACTTTTTCTCCAAACACTGTTGCAAAAAAAGAGACCCTAAGGTCAAGTTTATGACCAGCATGGTCAAACATCAGCCTTGCATCTTGATGTCGTCTCTTTTCAGTAATATCAGCACCGCACATAACTTTGATACGACTTGTTAGAGTCGGAATAATTTCAACTCCTAACTCTTTATATAAATCAAGAACTCCATCTCTTCTAAAACGGATACGAAGACGATCTGGCAAAGGCTCTATGTGAATGTCGCTGATATTATCAGTCATAGCATCAATGATCATCTGATTTACGATTCCTACTGCTGAATCGCTTGCGATCTTTCCGTGATCTATCTGCCTGCTAAATAGTCTATTGATAGCCTCTTTAATAGAATTTTTAAGGGCAAAGCAGGGTATAATATCCTCTTTGAGTAGCTCTTTGACCTTTCTTATATCTTCGCTATCTGTAGGATCGATAAAAGCAACATAAACCGAATTTTCTTCAACTTTAATTGGAATAAAGGTGTTATTTTCATAAATTTTTGGAGGAATTCTATTAAAGAGCTTCAGATCAATATCAAGAAATTCAGGTTCAACAAATGGAAATCCAAGTTGCAATGAAAGAACTTCGACCATTTTTCTCTCATCAACAATTCTATGAGCAACCAACACCTCCCCTATTTTGCGTTTGGGGGTCTCTTCTGATTGAATCTGAAACGCTTTTTTCAAATCTTCTTGAGTAATAATTCCAAGCTCAAAAAGAAGGCTGCCTATTTTTAAAGATACATGGTGTTTTCTGATTGTATCCCATAATGCCTCATCAGTGATATATCCAAGTTCTTTTAAGATATGGATCATGGGTCGTGGATTTGGCAATTTGGATTGAATACGAACAACATACTGAATCTGTTGTTGTGTAACCAATCCATTTTGAAAAAGAAGCGAGACTATCTCTCCATAATCTTCTCTTGCTTTATCTGTCCAAGATTTTTCTATATCCTTAGATTGATTCATTATATAACTTTCCTGAACCTTTGCTTACATCTCAAATTGGCAAACCTCTTTTGAGCTGTTTAATTGAATAAGGCATATCTGTCAAGGTTAAGAGTTCGTGCTAATGAGTTCTTAATTTAGCAATTGCTATACTGCAAGCGGTCATAAATTGAGTTTTTATATTCTCATTTTTGCTTTAATTTGTTAATGTGTGTTTATGACAATAGAACTTGAATTCACACCAGAAATAATAGAAGAGATAAACTATGAACGT
>JADFZQ010000024.1 GCA_015232455.1 Desulfamplus sp.
TTCTGGAATACAAAGTGCGTCCTCAACCATGGGTTTTCAAGGGAAGAGGACGAAGAAGTAAAAAAACACTTGAACGCATCAAAAAATGGGCAACTTTTTAAACCACGGTTGAGTGAGGTGCTACCCATAAGTTGAGGTTTTGATCTATTACCAAATACCATAAACGATCTGCTGTAATTGTAGTAGGGTTTAACCATGGTTAAACCCTACTACTTCAATAAAAAAGCTCAATTTATTCCCTCTTTGAGTATATTATATAATGTTAGAAATGATTTTATGATTTTCACTAATCTATAGTAACAAAGGAAAAGAAATTATGGGTAATTCAACAAACGCTATTCTAATGGAAAATGAGGTATCCCCGCCCCACCCTTTAAAAGAGTTTTGGAAATATTTTAGTGAAAACAAAGGGGCAGTGATAGGACTCTATTTTATTGTATGTGCAGTTCTTTGTGCAGTTTTTGCAAATTTTATTGCACCCCATAGCCCTTTTGACCAATATCGCGATGCAATTTTACAACCTCCTTTTTGGTTAGATGGGGGAGACAGCAAATTTATACTTGGCACTGACGATGTTGGAAGAGATATTTTGTCAAGACTAATATTTGGAGCAAGATTGAGCCTTCTTGTGGGTGTCATTGTAGTAACCTTATCTCTTGCTGCTGGGATTTTTCTTGGTGTTACTGCTGGATATTTCGGCGGATTCTATGAGACTGTTATAATGAGGCTTATGGATATTATGCTTGCTCTGCCAAGTCTTCTGCTTGCTATGGCAATTGTGGCAATTCTTGGTCCAAGCCTTCAAAATGCAATACTTGCAATTGCAGTTGTTGTGCTTCCGCACTATGTAAGACTTACCCGTGCATCAGTTATTTCAGAAAAAAATAAAGATTATGTTACAGCATCAAGGGTAAGCGGAGCTGGTCCAGTTAGAATGATGTTTGATGTTATTTTGCCAAACTGCATGGCTCCCTTAATTGTTCAGGCAACTTTGGGATTTTCTGCTGCAATTTTAGATGCTGCTGCTTTAGGATTTCTTGGAATGGGTGCCCAGCCTCCAACACCTGAATGGGGTGCAATGCTTGCAAACTCTTTGCAATTTATCCAAAGAGCGTGGTGGGTTGTAACTTTTCCGGGTGTTGCGATTTTGTTGACCGTGCTTGCATTTAACCTTGCTGGTGATGGGTTAAGAGATGCCCTTGATCCAAAAATGAAACGCTAAATTTTTTAGTCTATAGTGTTGATAAATTTCAAGTAAGTAAGGGCTGTGCCTTGGTTGTCCTACTTATAATATTAAATCTGACGTTAAAATCTTATGAAATGGCAAAGATATAATGACAAAATTAGTAGAGATAAAAAAATTATCAGTTGACTTTGATGGCTTTAAAGCTGTTGATGACGTTGATCTAACAGTTGAGGCTGGAAAAGTTGTTGGTATTGTTGGAGAATCTGGCTCTGGTAAAAGCGTAACGCAATTGGCTTTAATGGGTCTTATTCCATATCCGGGTATTATTGAAGCTGACACCCTTATGTTTAATGGAAACGATCTTCTTAAAATGCCAGACAAGAGACGAAGGCAGATTACAGGCAAAGAGGTCTCCATGATCTTTCAAGAGCCTATGACAAGCCTAAATCCTTGTTTTACGGTGGAATACCAGATAAGTGAGGCTCTAAAAGTTCATGAAGGTGGAACTTCAAAGCAGAGAAGAGAACGAGTTATTGAACTTTTAAAACAAGTTGGGATTCCTGTGCCTGAAGATAGGCTTAAAAGTTTTCCACACCAACTATCTGGCGGTATGTGCCAAAGAGTTATGATTGCTATGGCGATTGCCTGTAACCCAAGCCTTTTGATTGCTGATGAGCCAACTACCGCCCTTGATGTTACTATTCAGGCACAGATTTTAGAGCTTCTTATTGATCTTCAGAAAAAAAATAACATGGCTCTGATTCTTATTACCCACGATATGGCTGTAATTGCTGAAACTGTCCAAGATGTTGTTGTAATGTATGCTGGGCAGGTTGTTGAGAAAAACAGCACTGAAAATATCTTTAAATCACCATCTCACCCTTACACCTACGCTCTTTTAAACGCCTTACCCGAAAGAAACCTTAATTCAAGAAGACTTCCAACAATTCCCGGCATTGTCCCCGGAAAGTATAATAGACCCAAAGGGTGTCTATTTCATCCACGATGCAGCTTTGTTCAAGATATTTGTAAAACCCAAACTCCTGCCTACTTCCAAAAAGATAAAGTGGCGGTGAGGTGTCATTTCCCGCTGTGATTAACGCAATAAATACAATCTTTATCATCATAAATAAAAGACATTTATTAGCTATATAACGAAGGAGATGAATGAACCGCTGGATTGAATTAAGCATAGAATACGCTAACCAAAGCTCTTATCTTGACGATTTATTTCAGGTTTATCCGACAATTCCAGAAGGAATAAGAGAGATTAATAAAGAAATCTGGAATAATGTTGAGCGTTTTTTCGATAGTAAAGATAATTATAATCTTATAAGATAATTCCTAAAAATTGATCTTAAATGAAACTTGTAGAAATTATTATTGATATTTTAGAACATTCAAAATTACCTTTGAAACAAGGTGAAATATTGCAGTTAGCTGAGCAACACCCTAATTACTCAGAATGTGTAGAACTTCACAGAGTTAATGTACCGCTTTCTGCTGTCGCAAGATGTCTTACTAAATATTCAGGAGGGAGCAACCCAATATTTGGAGTTTTTTTTGAAGGAAAGCACAAACAAAGTCAAAAAAAATTCTTTCTTAGAACAAAAGATATTCCAGAAGTAAAAATTATTCCAGAATCAAGCCTTCACCCATATTTAGTAAAATTCGCAAATAACCGTTTTAATGTCCATTGCAAAACCATAAATGCTCTCAAAGTCGCAAAAAAGAAAGATAAAATTGGAAAGTGGACAAATCCTGATATAGTAGGAATAAATCCTGTAATTTTAAATCTTAATGCTCTCTTTCAAAAAGAGGTTGAGAAACTTGGAATGTTTTCGACTAAAGTGATTCAGTTTTATAGTTTTGAATTGAAACTAAAAATAGATAAAAGCAATATAACTGAATGTTATTTCCAGGCTGTTTCAAATTCAAGTTGGGCTAATTTAGGATATTTAGTAGTCGGAGATTTGGATACTGATTCGATTTTTCTATCAAATCTTGCAAGGCTAAATAATGGATATGGCATAGGAATTATAAAACTGAACCTTGAAAATCCTATAAAAAGTGAGATTATTGTTTCTGCAAGAGAAAAAGAAGTTGCAGATATTAATTTTATGAATTTTTTAGCGGATATTAATCAGGATTTTTATGATTTTATTGCAACAACGAGAGATATTATTAAAACAAAACAAATTGAAGAAATAAAATTTGATACAATATGACTGATACACTATATGAACACATTGCTATCCTCGAACAAAAATTGTTAAAAGAATTTGATTACTTATTCTTAAATGAAATTAAGCATCTTTTTCCATATAATAATGCTTATTTTATTGTCTGTTTAACAGAGGTCATCAATGACTCAATAAATAATGAAAAAAATATTCAATGTGATGCAAATACAATAGATTTAATATCTCTTCTGAAAATCTACATTGAAAAAGCGAGTATTATTTATCATAATTCGAATATTTCGGAAATATTAAAAATTTAAAAATGTGCTGGTGTCCAAATGAATACATTGGAGAAATGATATTAAAACTCTTGAACAGTGGGATAAAGAGGGGCTTATTGAATGGTCATCTACTGGTAATCCAAGAAAAATAATTTTTGCAGATGAAAGAGAAGGTAAAAGAGTTCAAGATATTTGGGAATATAAAGACCCGCAATATCCTGTTTATCCTACAGAAAAAAATGCTGACTTATTGGATTTAATTGTTCGCACATCATCTAATTCTAAAAGCATAGTTTTAGATTGTTTTTGCGGTTCTGGAACAACTCTTAAATCAGCACAAATTAATGGACGAAATTGGATAGGTATTGATCAATCAGAACATGCCATAAAAGCGACCATTGAAAAACTTGAAGGAGTGCAAAATGACCTTTTTGTTGATAAGCCTGAATATGAGTTTATAGAGATATAAAAATTATTTAATGGAGTTTTTCAAAATGACCAACGTTTTTATTAAAATTTAATTTATATGTAATTAGTTAGAACTTATTAGTAAATCTGCAATTAAAAAGGAAAAAAATATGCCAACTGGAATGATAGATAATGTTAGAGGAAAAATTCTACCTCCTGAATGGCTTGAACAGATTGGAGAAACTCCTGATAAAATATTTCAGGTAATTATTAAAGTAAAACCTAATGTAGAGCAAAACAATACTTGCATAAATACTCAAAGAGACAGAACAAAAAACATTATTCTTCCTCATATTTCAAAGGAGATAAGAAATAAGGTGCTGCAATCTCTTATGGAAGAGTCAGATAGTAACAGCGATGATCTAAGTATAGATGAGATTAAAAAATCAAGAAGCACAAAAGACCCCAATTTTTATAATTTCTTTGATTCGGAATGAGTAATTTTTATGAAAAACTGTTTACTTGATACCAATATTTGTGTGAACTATTTGAACGCGTTAAGAAAGAATATAGATAAAAGGTCAACTGAAGAGCAACGTATTTTAGAAAAAATTGAACAGATAAAAGATATAGTAAATTTATATCTAAGCCAAGCTGGTGTTGCAGAATTGCGGTTTGGAGCAGAAAAATCTCAAAATAGGATAGCAAATCTTAAAAGAGTCGATACACTAAAAAAGGCTTTTCCTGAGTTAAAAATAGATAACGAAGTTTGGAATGATTATGTAAGAATAAAGGTAGAATTAAGTAAAATAGGCAGGCTGATTCATGATATGGATTTACTAATCGCAGCAACAGCAAAAAGATATGACCTTTTGCTTATTTCAAATGATAAAGACATGGACAATATAGATTTTCTGGTTGAAAACAAAATTGAAAGAGAAAACTGGTTATAAAAAAGTAAATATTTCGTAAGTTTTCATAGAGAATTATTTAATGGAGTTTTGCAAAATGACCAAAGATAAACACCCCGTAATTACAGCGAATGACCTTAAAAAATATTATCCTGTTAAACAAGATGGATTTTTTAAGAAAGATATAAATCTTAAAGCTCTTGATGGTGCTTCATTTTCTATAGATGCTGGTAAAACACTTGCTGTTGTGGGTGAGTCTGGCTGCGGAAAATCAACCCTTGCCCGTTTAGTAACCATGATCGAAGAACCGACTTTTGGTGAATTTACGATTTCAGGCACAAATGTTGTAAAGAGCAGCAAAAAAGAGAAAAAAACGCTTAGAAGTAAAGTTCAGATTGTATTTCAAGACCCTTATGGCTCGCTTAATCCACGTAAAAAAGTAGGCGATATTCTTGAAGAACCACTTATTATAAACAGTGAGTTGGATAAAAATCAGAGGCGAGAGAAATCTTTGGCAATTATGGAAAAAGTAGGATTAACACAAGAGCAATACAATCGTTATCCTCACATGTTTTCAGGAGGGCAACGACAAAGAATTGCAGTTGCAAGGGCATTAATGTTAAACCCTTCTCTTGTAATTGCCGATGAACCTGTATCTGCTCTTGATGTCTCTGTTCAGGCACAGGCTTTAAATCTTCTTATGGATTTACAAGAAGAGATGAACCTTGCTTATCTATTTATATCTCACGATTTGAGTGTTGTCCGCCTAATATCACATGAGATTATGGTTATGTATCTTGGAAGAGTTGTTGAGCAAGGAGAAAAAAATACTATTTTTGATAACCCGCTTCACCCTTATACAATGGCACTTCTTGCCGCAACTCCAAGAGTTAATGCAGATTCAAGACAAAAAAAGATACGACTTTCAGGAGAGCTTCCATCTCCTTTAAATCCTCCGTCTGGCTGCACATTTCACCGCAGATGTGCCTATATGAGTGATATTTGTAAAAATTTAGCCCCTGAACCAAGACAAATTGCAGGCAGAGTTGTATCTTGCCACAATGTAGATAAAATTTAAAAAGCTGCGTAACTGTTAATTTAACTATTTAGCAACTCGTTATGATGGGAAATTAAAATGGGAGGTAATGGTAAAACAGGTGCAGGAATTGAACTTGATTTAATTGAGCTTCCAAACCTGCCTGAACTTGATGATGAAGAACTTGTTGAAAGAGAGAGAGAAAACAACTCTAATCAGCAGAGAGGACAAGCTGTTATCAATCAAGTTCCGACCATAGTAGAGCAGGATAACTATGAACAGGTAAGACTCTCAAACATTCTTGAAGATTTAGATAAAAAGATGAAATCAGGAAAATTTCTTCACACTTTTACAGCACAGATTGAAGAGATCAACCGAGTCATCAAAATGAAGTACGCCTCTACAAGAGATATTGCAACAGTCATACTTAAAGATATTGCACTATCATCAAGAGTCCTCTCAATCGTAAATTCTTGTTATTATGGACAATTCAGCCAAAAAGGAATTTCAAGCATTCCAGAGGCAATGGTGATTCTTGGAACAGAGGAGGTTCAACAAACAGCAGCTACATTGCTACTTTTTGAGTTCATGCGAGATATTTCTAAAAGTGAGATGTTAAAGGAGAAATCTCTTTCAAGTCTTATGCGTGGCATGATGGCAAAAGAGATAGCTCAAGGTGCAAAATACAAAACTCCTGACGAATTCCAGCTTGTTGCAATGCTCTATGATATAGGGGAGCAGATAATTCTTTTTTGCGATCCTGAAGCATATAAAAGGATTCGTAAAATTTCTGAGCAAAAACAACTTGATATGGAGATCGTATCTAAGAAGTTAATCGGGGCATCGTTTTCACAGATTGGCAATGGAATTGCTTCTGGATGGGGTTTTCCACAAAGTATTGTTGATTGCATCAAACCATTTAAAGAGTTTAATATTGATCCAATTGCATTAACTGGTCAGAGTCTAAAACGCCTTGTTGCCTCTTTTACAAATGAGTTAGCAAGTATTGACTGGCGTGTTAGTGAAAGCGTTCGGCAAAAAAAGGTTGAAGGGATCATAAAGCGTTATGGTCATTTTTTAAACTTAGGGTTATCTGCTGCAGATGGACTTTTGAAAAATGCTATTGAAAAAGTTGAAAAACATGCAAAAGTTCTCAAAATTTCTCTTAGAAATAGCAGGTTTGATAGAAGTGCGGTTGATCCATCAGTAGATTTACAAATTACATCTGCCGAAGAGCTTTGGAGAACATCACAAATTACTCCTAATGGTCAAGCTGATGGCGTTAGACAGATCTCTGACAATGCTATTCAATGGATAGAAAATAATATTAGAAAAATTGAAGATGCGTTAATTTCTGCATTTAAACTTAGCGAAATTCTACACCTTATCATTACCACAATATATAAAGGGTTCTTTTTTTCAAAAATCTCAATATGTATTATGAATAAGGAGAAGGGAATTATGGCTGTAAGGTTTGTTTTGGGAGCAGATTCTGAAAGATTTAGCAAAGAGTTTAAATTTGTAGTTTCTGATAGTGATGATACATTCAATAAATCTCTTACCACAGGGCTTGATCTTGTTGTAGCTGATGTAAGTAACAGGGCGTTTAATAGCAGAATCCCAGATTGGTATATTAAAGGCGGATTTGCAAACTCATTTGCTATTTATCCAGTTGTTGTTGAACAAAAAAAAGTTGGGCTTATCTATGTTGATTGGGATAGCAACAGAACCCACCTATTTTCTGACGAGGTAAAGCAGTTGATGCAAAGACTTAAGAATCTTACGGTTACAGCTATAAAGAAGAGTAGAACATAAAGTTAATTCTGTTCATCAATAAAACTTATACCTTCCATTAGTAACTTCATAAAATGTCCAATAGCTTGTTTATGCCTATCCCTTGGGGGAAGAGCTGATGTATATGTAAATCTTCCTTCAGTTTCTCTTAAAATTTTATAGAATGCCTCTTTATCAATATCTTGTTTATACTGAGAGCCAACAATTTCTCCATTATGAAACGATATAGTTGCATTTCCATCAGGAAATCTAAATGAGATCATGCCACTCTTTTGCCCCATATTAAGCATCTGTAAAAGCTCAGTGATATTTGTATCAGAAATAGAGCCAGTAAGACCTGATTGTAGATACTCAGACGTTGCCATATCAGCTTTTTTTAGACGATTTGAGAGTCGCTTAGTTAATAGCCTTGCAAAATACATCTGAAGAGCTGGATATATTCGCAACATAGAAAGAAACTCTTTACCATTAAGATATAACAGCTTAGAGGTTTCAACAACTTTTATTGTTGCATTTACAGGATCGCCGCTCATTAAGCTCATCTCTCCAAAAACATCTTCGCTCCCCATTGTATCCAATACAGTGCCTTGATCATCAATCACCTCGACCTTACCAGAGACAATTATAAATAGATTTTTACCAGGCTCTCCTTTTTTAATTACAACTTCATCTGGTTGATATTCTTTAAGTTTAAGCCTCTCAACAATACTTTTTATCTCGTTATCCTCAAGAGATTGGAACATTGAGTAACCAGAAAGAAGCGAAGTCAATTGATTCATATCTTTTTGAGGAGTGTTTACTTTAGATTCTTTTTCAATATAAACTGGAGAGTTGTCCCAATCTTCTGAACGTGCTTGGCTCTTTGCAAAAAGCTCTCGCATCTCTTTAAGTTCATTGGCAACTGATGCAATACTTTGAGCAACTTGTGTCAAAAGCTGATTTGTTTGAAATATAAGTTGAGTTGTATCAGGAGGTGGTGTTTGTGTAAAAGGAGTGTCTTTAATAGGCTCTTCTTTAGTAGTAGATTGAATGTTAGATTTATCAATAGAATTTCTATTGTTGGACTCTGGAACAGGTATCTCTGATAATTGAGGAGTGGCAATATCAGGCAGCTTAGGTAAAGTGATTTCAGGCAATTGTGAAAGTTGAGTCTCTTCTGGCATCCCTGATAGATTTATCTTTTGTTGTGTAGCAGATTCTGATGGTTTTGCTACAAGTGGGTCTGGCTCAATTTCAGATAAAAATGTTTGAGAATTACTCTGCTTTTTAGCTCCTGTTGTAAGCGTTCTTGCAAAAAAATTTAAGCACTTTTCCCAAAAACTCTCCATTGTAAAAGTTACTACACCTTCTCTCTCTTTTCTTATTAGGTTTTGAGCAATATTTTTTATACTCTTTGACGCTGATGTAGTGGGATGAAGCATTATAAATGGTTTTTGTTTTGAAACCGAGGCTACAACATTTTGGTCTCTTCCAATTACGCCAATAGGTATAAGTTTTAATCCTAAATATTTTGTTGTAGTTGCCACAAACTTGCCAAGTGCATTTTTAGCACTTTGAATAGTTGGTGCTTGATTTACAACCACCATTACAGAGTTTGTAAATCCATTTAAAGTAAGTATTTTAAGAAGAGAGTAGGCATCAGTTAATGAGGTAGGATCAGGAGTTATGATAACCATAAGCTCTGATGATGCAAGGCAAAAGGAGATAACATCTTTAGAGATACCAGCAGCAGTATCAATTATAAAATAATCATAAGCATCAAGTTGTGAGAACTGCTTGATAAGTTTTACGATCTGATCAGGATTGAGGTTTGCCATCTCTTCAACACCTGAACTTCCAGGGATAATATCAATTCCTTCATAATTTTCGATAAGAATCTCTTTTATATCCTTTTGATATAAGATCACATCTTTAAGATTGTGTTCAGGATAAATTTTGAGGAGAATATTTATATTGGCAAGACCTAAATCAGCGTCAAATAGACAGGTGCTGTATCCAAGTTCAGCTAAATGAAGGGCGAGATTAGCACTAATATTGGTCTTCCCGACCCCTCCTTTACCGCTTGTTACTGTTATAATTCTCGCCATATTATCCCCCTTTTTTCAATATCTTAAATAATTACAACTAAATTCAGATTAGTGCATTTCATTTGAGTTGAAACTGGTGTTTCAAGGCATATTGCTTATCTTTGAGTGTTCTTCCAACTGAGATGAAACACACCCAATTCAGATTATACTGTTAAAGCTCATAAATTGGTCATACCAGTTAAGTTTAATTCCGAGAAGCCATAAATCTCTCTCTATACTCTTTAGGAGAAAGTGATGTATGTTTTTTAAAAAGCCTCCTAAATGTGCTTATATCTTCATAACCTGTCTGCCATGTAATTTCATTAATATTCTCATTTGTAGTCTCAAGTCTTTTTCTTGCCACATCAATGCGTATCTGCTGAAGATATGCAAGAGGTGTCTCTCCTGTTGCTTTTTTAAATCTTCGCTTAAAATGGCGAGGACTTAAACCGACCTCTTTGGCTAAATCATCTATGGTAAAATTTTCTCTATATTTTTTTTCCATAAGCTGTTGAGCATTAATAATAGCTTTATCTCCATGTTTTTTTTGAAAATCAACCGCCATATATGGCAACTGACTCTCCCTGCCTGAATCTATGAGAAATGACTTGGAGCATATTGAGGCAAGCTGTTGGGACCCATATTTTTCAATAATATAGAGTGCTAAATGGTAAATTGAAGTTACTGCACCAGAACAGATAAGGTTTGAGTCAACGGTTAGTATCTTTTCTGGTGTAAGGTTGACCTTAGGGTATTTTTTTCTAAATCTTCTCACAAACTGCCAATTTGTTGTAGCATTTTTCCCATCTAAAAGTCCTGTCATTGCAAGTATAAAACTTCCTGTGCAAAGAGAGCCTAAAGGTATTCCTTTGTTATAATTCTTTATAAGCCATTCAAGAATCTCTGCAAAAGGCTCTTTTTGAATATGCTCAGAAAAGATGAAAGCTGGTATTAAAATCAGATCTGTATTCTCAACAGAGCTTATTGCTTTATCAGGCTTAATAACAATACCATTATTATCATTAACTGGCTCTCCATCAACAGATACCATTTCAGTTACAAACAAAGTCTTTCTTAATTGCGTATCAGAATCATAACCAAAGGCTCTATTATCAGCATCTATTTTTAAGTTCCATAAATTTGCAATTGTAAAGGCATCTATAAGAGATAAAATTCCTGAAAGAGAACATTTTTCATAAATAATAAAAGTTATCTTTATCATATTTAACCTATTCTTTTCTATAAATTAGAACCAGAAAGTTTTATAAAGAATCCTTGATTATTTGGATAATTTTGTTAACAGCATCTTCATTATTAACGAAATATGTAATTAATGCGAATATTATAGCCCCTATTATGCTGGCTAAAGCTCCCCAAAACAATACGCTAAAACGGCTTTCTTTTTTGTTCTTCTTGATGTGTTGTGTATGCGTTATCTTGCTATTATTACCAGTGGTTATACTTGCTTCTTTTACATCACCGTTAAAAACAGTATTTCTTTGCTCAATAAGTTTTGACGTCATGTCTTTTAAATGCATATTTATTATATCTCTCTCTGCTTCTATAATTTTGATTTGAGTTTCATATTTGTTTGTTATCTCTCGTAAAGCTTCGTCTTTATCTTCTTTGTGAGTAACGGTAAAAACAGCATGAGGAGTGCCTCTCGAATGGAAGCTATCTAATTTTAAATCAAATTCAGGGTGTTTTTCGTTGATGCCTTGAACAACTCTATTCATGACAAGCATGTCGATGGGTGTAAGTTGCTCTTTAAAATAGTAATCTATCGTATGTAGGTGTTTGTAGAGTTCTTCAAATTCCCCCTTTTTAAAATTTACTTCTTTGGGAACACGCTCTTCGCAATTATCGTCAAAAAAAATATAATCACATTGTATATCATCGATAATCCAATCATCCCTAATAGTACCGTAAAGTATTGCTCCTGTTATATTAGCTTGAGATAAATTTGTATAATTGAGATTTGCTAATCTAAGATCTGCTCCTTTAAGGATTGCCCTGCTGAGGTTTGCCTTACTGAGATTTTGCCCGCTGAGGTCTGTTCCACTGAGTTCTGTCCCACTGAGATTGGTCCAACTCAAGTTTGTTATCCTAATGCTAAGGTCTGTCCCACTAAGATTTGCCCCTCTTAGTTTTGCCCCACTGAGATTTGCCTCGAAGAGGTCTGCCCCTCTTAGGTCTGCCCCACTGAAATTTGCCTTGAAGAGGTTTGCCTCACTGAGGTCTGCATTGATGAGGTTTGCCCCACTGAGATTTGCCTCGAAGAGATTTGCTCCTCTTAGGTCTGCCCCGCTGAAGTCTGCCCCACTGAAGTCTGCCCCACTGAGGTCTGCCTCACTGAGGTTTGCCCCACTGAGGTCTGCTGTATTCAGTTTTGCCCGTTTACCTTGTTGTCTTTTAGAATCTAACCATAATTCATGTTCCGCAAGAAGTTTTTGGAGTTCTTCATTGGTTATTTTGCGTAATGTTTCCAAAGAATACATCTCCTTTTTTTGTAAATAAACTATGGTTATAACGGATTTGACTGACTCACTTTTTCTGTTAGTAATATTATCTCAAGATTGCATTGAAATTATTTTTTTGTCAAAAATTCTTTGAAAAATGTTATGATATTCACTATGCCTGCAAATGAATTGAAGAAGTGAAAATTAACTCTGAATTTTCCTGATTAATTAAACAAAGGAGTGAAAATACCATGCAAACCGTATCATCAGCAGAAGCAACAGCAGAAGTTTTTTTTACAGCCTTTCATGCACTCTCAAAAAAGGCTCAACAGGCGTTTATGGCTAAACTTTTGCAAAACAAAGAATTTTATGAGGACATTGTTGACGCATCAATTATAGAGCAGAGGCGGAGTGAGCCTTCACGCTCTTTGGAATCCTATCTTGCAGAAAGAGCAAAGTCTAAATGAGCTATACAATTTTTTTAAAACATTCTGCTGAAAAAGAGCTTGAGGGTTTAAGTTTAAAAACGCACAATAAAATTGTGCGAAAGTTGATAGCATTAAAAGAAGAGCCTTTACCAAAAGGTGTAAAAAAACTACAAGGACGTTCAGGATACAGAATTCGCGTTGGTGGTTATAGGATTCTGTATGAAATTTCTGAAACAGATAAACAGATAGAGATATTTTCAGTTGCTCATCGGAAAGACGTTTACCGATAATTTTGCAAACACTCCAACCTTCTATTTATACCCCACTCAAGTTTTAATATTTTAGCAAATTCTCATAATTCAGATTTTTTAGGGTAGTCCGATTTTTGAACCGCGGTTCTTGCCCTTTGACGTTTTTTTATCTTTTTCTCTGCTTCATACCGTTCAAACAGTGATTCTTTCGGGCTTATTAATCTATCTAACTCATCAAGCCTGCCAAGTATCGAAAGAGCTTTTGCCCAAACTCCTATTGATATTGATGGATCGCCCTGTTCCATCTTGTATAAAGTGGGAATAGATACGCCTATTCGGAAGGCAAACTCTTTTTGAGGGTCGTTACGCTCAAGCCTTGCTTGTTTGAGGCGTTCCCCTAATTTTTTCAATATATTTTGTTCAATAATATTAAGCATAATTTGTTTTATCTCATTTTTATCATTATAAAACAAATAATTTTTATTATTACTGCTAATGCTGTTGCCTTTTCTCCCCTGAAGGCAACGGACAAATGCTACGATGTCTTTTTTCGCCCTTAATTTGGCATCTATGCCACTTTTTATTTATGCGGTCAAATGCTATCTTAGGACAAAGTTTAAAGGGTAGGATTTTTGAATACAACATTTTAAAAAAGGAGAATTTCTGATGGATTTTACAAAATTATCTGGTTTAGAGATGATGCAGCTGCTTATAGATGGAGTAATTCCAGCACCAACTATGGCATTAACTATTCCTATGAAGCTTGGTAAGGTGGAAAAAGGAGCTTGCGAATTTCATGTTACTGCAAACAAAATGTTGCTTAATCCATTAGGCGGGGTTCATGGCGGATTTGCTGCAACTGCACTTGACTCTGCAACTGGTTGTGCTGTTCACACTGTTCTTGCACCAGGAGAAGGTTATGGGACAATTGACTTGAATGTTAAAATGTTAAGACCAGTTCCAGTTGACAAAGAGCTTAAAGCTATCGGAAAAGTGATTTATAGATCAAAGAAACTTGGTATTTCTGAGGCATCATTAATTGACGAAGATGGGAAGTTATACGCACACGCTACAGCTACATGTATGATAATGGAGAATGGAAATGGCAAAAAATCTTGAATTACTTATAAATCCAAAATGTGTTGATGAATTGATTGAAAAACTCTGTAAAAGCCCTTTTCCATCACACATGGGCATGAAACTTGTCTCTATAGATATTGATTCTGCTATTGTAAAACTTGAAATTGGGAATTGCCACCTTCAGCCATTTGGAATTGTCCATGGAGGAGTAATTGCAACACTTATTGATACAGCAACATTCTGGTCTGCATTTATGAGAATTCCGCAAGATGCAGGACTTGTAAATATTGATCTTAAACTTAACTATCTTAAATCTATAAATAGCGGGGTTTTAACTGCTGAAGGGCGGACAATAAGAGCGGGAAAAACTATAAGCTATTCAGAAGCAAGTGTGTTTGATGAAAACAGGGAGCTTATTGCTCATGGGACATCTTCTCTTATGACACTTAAGGGTAAAGGATTATCAATGAAACATTCAAAATTTTTGTAGCCCATATTTTTTCTAACTTTTTTAAATTTTAATGAAACTTTCTACTGTAAAGGAGATAATCTTTTGAATGCTTTTAGAACGCTTTTAATTGTTATTTTTACAGTTATTCTTGGTTACACAGCTATTGTAGGCTTTAATCACGGTTGGAATCTGCTTCCTATCTTCTTTGGCGATATTTTTGCTATGACATGGGCAGGACAATTTAATCTTGATTTTACCTGTTTTCTTATTCTATCTGCATTATGGCTGTCGTGGCGGCATAATTTCTCAACTGTTGGTATAATCTTTGGGTTATTAGGGCTGTTTGGTGGCAGCCTTTTTCTCAGCTTATATCTCTTTTTTGCAAGTTTAAAGGCAAAAGGAGATATTAAAGAGTTGTTTTTGGGTAAGGAGAGGTTGTGATAGAAATTAGATAGTTGACACTCTGCAAAACTCTTTTTTTATCCAATTAAGCTCCTCGACTCAAGGGCAGGTATGAATCCGAGCTTCGTAATCAAGGGATAGTCCAAAGTTATTGCAGAAAATATATCAAGCTGTATCATCACGTCTAAGGTGGGCATACCAGCGATATTCCAATTTTTTGAATAAGAAAACTATCATAAATGTAAGGGTAAGATAGAACAATGCGGCTGTTAGAAATGCTTCATAAGGGGTGTAGTATCGTGAGTTGATAATACGGGCAGCTCCTGTAATGTCAATAATTGTGATTACGCTTGCTAATGAACTTCCGTGCAGCATGAATATAACTTCGTTGCTGTACGCTGGAAGGGCTCGTCTAAAAGCACTTGGCAAAATGATACGCTGCATCATTTTTAATCTTGACATACCAACTGATTTTGCAGCCTCAATTTCGCCATAGTTAGTCCCTTCTATCGCACCTCGCAATATTTCAGTTGTGTAGGCAGCGGTGTTAAGGGTAAACGCAAGCAATGCACAAAAATATGCTTCTTTAAGGTAAGCCCATAAAAATGTAGATTTTAGAAGTTCAAACTGACCAAGACCATAGTAGATCATAAACATCTGCACAAGAAGTGGTGTGCCTCTAAAAAAATAGATATAAGCTCTAACAGGTGCAGCAAAAAACAAGTTTTTAGATGTTCGGATAACAGCAAGAGGAACAGCCATCACAAAACCAATAACCAAAGCCAAAGATACAAGCTGGATAGTGTTATTAAGCCCTTCAAAATAAATTCCAATATTTTCTGCAATAATTGAAAAATTCATAAAAACTCCAAAAAAGATGCTATTATCCTTTTAAAACTCCTACACTATACTTTCTGTCAAGCCAGCTTAACACAACGCCTGAACATGATGTTATAATAAGATATATTATTGCAACAGCAAAATAAAATGTAAATGGCAGACGTGTTGAACCAGATGCAATTGAGGCTTTCCTTACCATATCATCAAGCCCGATTATTGATACAAGTGCGGTTGATTTTATTAAAACAAGAAAGTTGTTTCCAAATCCCGGCAGGGCATGACGCATCATTTGGGGAAACAAAATTCTAAAAAATACCTTTATCTTTCCCATTCCAAAAGCATAGCCAGCTTCAAGTTGACCCGGAGATACTGCCAATATAGCACCTCTAAAGGTTTCGGTCATATATGCACCAAATATAAAGCCAATTGTTAAGACTCCAGCAATAAATGGATTGACATCTATATATGAGTCATAACCAAATTTAGGTGCAATCTGATTTAGCATTACCTGACCACCAAAAAAGATAAGTAGCATCAAAACTAAGTCAGGAATTCCTCTTATTATAGTTGTGTAGCTTTGTGATATAAAATTCAAAATACGTGATTTTGATAATTTAAACATAGCACCTGTAAATCCAAGCACCATTGCAATGATTAAAGAGATAACTGATACTTTAAGAGTTAAGAGTGTTCCCTCTAAAATACTTGGACCATATCCATGAAGATTTAGTAGCATGATAAATTCACCAAAGTTATAATCTAATTGTGGTTGAGAATACACTCAAGGCGGTAATTCTGATAAGATGAAGTAGTAGGGTTTAAGCATGCTTAAACCCTACAAAAATACAAATCTTAACCCGTACAACTAATTTAAGGAATTACTCTTTCCCAAAAACATCAAATTTAAAATATTTATCTTGTATCTGTTTATATGTCCCATCTGCACGAATGGCTTTAATGGCTTTATTAAACATATCTACTAAATCTTTGTCCTCTTTTCTTATTGCAATTCCAGCACCATCTCCAAACCATTTTTTGTCTGTTAAATCTGGACCTACAAATTCATAATCTTTGCCCTCTGGTTTTTTCAAGAAACCATCATCAAGAGCAACGCTGTCAGCAAGTAGCATATCAACACGACCAGCAGTTAAATCAAGATAAGCCTCATCTTGAGAGCCATATCGCTTAATCTCAACATCTTTTCCATAGTTGTCTGTTAAATAGCTGTCATGGATAGTGGCTCTCTGAACACCTACGATTTTTCCCTTTATAGCCTCTTTAGAAAACTCTTTTATAGCTCCTTTTTTGGTTATAAATTTGGCAGGTGTTTGGTAATATTTTCCAGCAAATGCAACGCTTTTCTTTCTCTCGTCAGTTATTGACATTGATGCAATAACAGCATCATATTTTTTTGCTAAAAGAGCTGGAATAATGCCGTCCCAATCTTGTTTAACAAGAACGCATTTTACGTTCATAGCTTTACAAAGTGCTTTTGCTATATCAACATCAAAACCTGCAAGCTCTCCTTCTGGAGTTGTAAAGTTAAACGGAGGATAAGCTCCTTCTGTTCCAATACGCACCTCTTTCCACTCTTTTGCACTTACATTATCAATAGACAATGTAAAAGCTAAAACCAATCCAAAAACACACAACATAGAAATAGCAACCTTTGATAAAACTCTTTTCACAATATTTCTCCTTTAAAATAAGTTGTAATAAATAAAATAAGTAGAGACGCACGGCGATGCGTCTCTACAATTTGAGATTGAATTGAAATTCTTGAGCAATACCCACCCCTAATTACTTACATACCAGCGATAAACTGCTTAAATCTTTCGCTCTTTGGATTGCCAAAAACCTGTTCTGGATCACCATCTTCTTCAATAACTCCGTGATTTAAAAATATTACACGGCTTGAGACATCTTTTGCAAATGCCATCTCGTGAGTTACAACAAGCATAGTTCGCCCCTCTTCAGCAAGAGAACGGATAACATTTAGAACCTCTCCAACAAGTTCAGGATCAAGTGCTGATGTTGGTTCATCAAATAGCATAGCCTCTGGCTCCATTGCCAAAGCTCTTGCAATTGCTGCCCTCTGCTGCTGCCCTCCTGAAAGGTGAGCTGGGTATGAGCTTGCTTTATTATAAATCCCAACCTTTTCAAGACAAATTTTTGCCCTTTCAAGAGCCTCTTTTTTAGGAACTTTAAGAACATGAACAGGTGCTTCAATAACATTTTCAAGCACAGTCATGTGAGACCACAAGTTAAATTGTTGAAAGACCATAGATAACCTTGACCTTATCTGTTCAACTTGCTTCATATTTTGAGGAGTGTTCTCGCCATGCCTATTTTTTTTCATCAATATCTCTTCTCCAGCAACAATAATTCTGCCGCTATCTGGTATTTCAAGCATGTTGATACATCGTAAAAAAGTGCTTTTACCTGATCCACTTGATCCAAGAATAGAGATAACATCACCTTTAAATGCAGAAACAGATATTCCTGACAATACCTTTAGAGAACCAAAACTTTTATGTAAATCGTAAACAGACAATGCGGGTTGTGTTGTCATAGAAGTCATAATGTTATAGATAACCTGTTTGTTTGGAAGAGCGTATTATGGAAGAAAATAATCAATAAGTAATGTGGCATCATTAAAAAAGAAGTTTCATTATGTCAAGGTATTTATTTTGTTGCTTATGAATTTCAACCTAATAAGCCGTGTAGAGTATATAACTTTTTACCCTCTTTGTTGCCCTCTGAGCAAAATCATTAACTCATTGACAAGACCCAGCATCACTTCAGATTGAGCGTGCATCTGTTCCGACGCACTTGCAGACTCTTCAGCATTTGCAGCATTTTGCTGTATTACTTTATCCATCTCAGCAACAGCAACATTTACCTGTTCAATTCCAGTTGCCTGCTCTTGAGATGCTTCTGAAATCTCACCAATTAATGCCCCAATTTTTGTGGTGCTTTGAGTTACTTCATTAAATGCAATATTTGTTCTATTTACCAACTCTGAACCACCCATTACCTTGTGAACAGTGCCTTCAATCATAACTGCTGTGCTTTTTGCAGCTTCAGCAGAACGCATTGCAAGATTTCTTACCTCTTCTGCAACTACAGCAAAACCTGCTCCAGCCTCACCAGCCCTTGCAGCCTCAACAGCAGCGTTAAGAGCTAAAAGATTGGTTTGAAATGCAATTTCATCAATAGTTTTGATAATTTTTGAAATTGCATCACTTGCCTTTGAAATCTCTTCCATAGAATGGATAAGTTGATTCATTGACTCATTTGCCTTATTTACAACGCTATTGGCATCTTTCATCAACTTATCAGCATGACTTGCATTATCAGAGTTGCGTTTTGTCATAGATGATATCTGCTCTAAAGATGATGCTGTCTCCTCAATAGATGCTGCTTGCTCAGATGCCCCTTCTGCTAATGATTGGCTGGCACTTGAAACTTGTTCAGAAGCTGCTGAAACCTGCTCTGCCCCATCATTTAACCCATCAATAACCCTATTAAGTGGTATTGTAATTGCTCTTGTTATTAAAAAAGAGAGTAATCCTCCAAGCAGAACAGCGAAAATGCCCGTTATCAGCATTAAACTATTGGCGTGAGATATTTCAGACTCCATTTTTGCTTTTTGGTTTGCAGCAGCATCTTCACAAACTTTAATTGCATCTCTGGCAGCTTTGACCATAATTGTGTCAAAATATTCTTGTTTTTTGATGATACTATCAAGTTGTGAAGTGATGTTAAGTTGCAACTTGGTATCAAGCTGTAAATTGGCATTGGTATCAAGTTGTAGATTCTGTGCATTACCAACTTGAGTTTTTGCTAAAACCGCATTTTTTTGATTTGTAAACTCTACATAATCATTGAATGCACGATGGTAGATATTAACCTTTTCAGTAACCTCATCCACTTGAGCTTTATTAAAAGGGTCTTTAAACTGCTCTTTTACATGAGAAGCATGTTTTATAATATTTTTAACAATTTCATCTACCTTCTGCAGATAACTTGTGTCATTACGAATAATATAATTTTTTTCATGTCGTCTTGCTTCAAGGATCATCTTAACCATTAAATTTACATCATCTGATTTGTCAGCCCTATCAGCTACACCAATTAAGCTCATGTATCCTATATATGCGACAATAGCCACAAACAAGATAATAATTGAAAAACCACCAGCTATTTTTACTCCAAGTCTTACGTTACTAAACATTTTTTATATTCTCCCAAAAGTTATTATATACTTAGCACGGTTATAAATTGAGTTTTTATTCAATCTTTCCAGCCGATGGTTAAAACCATCGGCTAAGTTTAAAAAAGTCCTCTTAAGAGGACTTGGAGAATTCAGCCCTGAGCTTTAGCTCTGGGCTAAAAAATAAATTAAAAGCTCAAATTAAGAGCTTGTTGAGTATATCTCATTGTAATTTTCATCAATCCAAAAGTTCTCTAACTGTCTTAAGTAAATTTTGACTGATTATAGGTTTCATAACCACTCTATCAATACCAGAGCCGCTCTTTTCCAAATCAGCACCTTTTGCACTAAAACCTGTGCAAAGGATAACTGGAATACTTGGATTAACAACTTTCAAAGCCGTAGAAAGTTTCTCTCCTGTAAGTCCCGGCATTGTTAAATCAGTTATAATTAGATCATACATATCAGGCTTTTCTTTAAAAACTTGTAAAGCCTCAAGGCTGTCTGTTTGAATAGAAACTTTATAACCTGAACGCTCAAGAATTGTGCCTAACATCTTTGCAACAACAGGTTCATCATCAACAACCATAATTGTCTCATTACCTGTATGCTTTTTAAGCGGTAACGATTCAGTTAGATTAAACTTTTGCGGCTCAATTCCCGGCAGATATATTTTAAAAGATGTACCTTGTCCAGCTTCACTTGTTACTACAATATCACCCTTGCAGCTTTTAACAATTCCATGCACCACAGCAAGACCAAGACCCGTCCCTTTTCCTTGCTCTTTTGTTGTGAAATATGGCTCGAAAATTCTATTGCGTATAGATTCTTCAATTCCGACACCTGTATCGCTTACCTCTATGCAGAGATATTTTCCATTTGCCTGTTTAGATAAAGGTGTAGATTGGGTAAAAACTGTAGTGGTGTAGCTATTATTAGTATCAGCAACCACTTTCTGAGTCTCATAAATCTTTACAGTTAGAGTTCCTCCTGTATCTTCCATTGCATGAAAAGCATTAGTAATAAGGTTCATCAACACTTGGTGCATCTGTGTAGGATCAGCCATAACCATGCAGCAAGTTCTTGCAATATCTTGGTTTATTTTAATTGTTGAAGGGATCATAGCTCTTGAGAGTTTGATTATCTCTTTTGCAATTGGCTGAATTGACAACGGCATAACCTCATGTTGTTCTTGACGGCTAAATGTGAGAATCTGCCTCACAAGCTCCTTTGCCCTATGACCAGCTTTTAAAATCTCGTTTAAAAATTCTCTTTGAGAACTTTCTTTTGGGCTATCTTCAATAAGCATCTCTGCACAGCCAAGTATTGGAAACAAAATATTATTGAAATCATGTGCAATACCGCCAGCCATAGTTCCAATTGCTTCCATCTTCTGTGCCTGATTAAGCTGGGCTTCAAGTTTTTTCATATCATCTTCAGATTGCTTTTTTAGAGTCTCATCTCTAAAAATAGCCACAATTTCACCAGAAGAGAGTTGATAAACATAATTATCATAATATTTATTTATTCTATCATCTTTATATAGTTTTATTGGGTGATGTTGTGGTTTTCCAGTTTTAATAACTTTCTTAAATGTATCTATAAGTCCAAACTCGCTAATTCCTGGTCTTGCATCAAATATACTTCTACCAATAAGCTCTTCTCTCGTTTGTCCATCAATTCTTTCAGCAGCTTTATTAACATCAAGAAATATAAAATCCTCACCATTTTTTACAACTTTGTATATAGCAACACCAGATACCATATTATCCACTAACGCCTTATATCTTTCATCACTTTTTCTAAGCTCACTTAATGCTTTACTCCTTTCTGCCTCAATTTTGGCAGTATATAGTGCAACATCAATAGTTACTTTAAGCTCTCTTGTTGATATTGGGGTTAAAATATAGCCAAATGGAAAATCAAGTTCCACGTTATAGATAAACTCTTCATCTGTATGTCCAACTATAAATATAATTGGAATTTGCCACGACATACGGATAGATTTTGCGGTCTCTGTTGCATTCAAAAGCG
Organism: Desulfamplus sp.; assembly: GCA_015232455.1. Taxonomy (GTDB): domain Bacteria; phylum Desulfobacterota; class Desulfobacteria; order Desulfobacterales; family Desulfobacteraceae; genus Desulfamplus. The sequence continues at coordinate 22,027 of JADFZQ010000024.1, forward strand.
GAGTTCCAAGACTAAGAGCAATATCCATAAGTATTATATCTGGTAACTCTCCATTTATGTTTGATATTGGAGTGAAGTCTGTTGGTATTACTGCTTCTGACTCGGATAAATCATATCCTTTTATATCTTCATTAGATGCTTTTTTTAGAGTTTTAAGGGCTTGCTCTCCTGAATTCATCACAGAAATAACATCAACGTAAAGATAACCAAGGTGCATCTTCAGCTCTTTGACAATTTCAGGGTTATCTTCAATAAGCATTATTTTTGTCATTTTAACCATATCCATTTCCCATATTCATTGCAATTATTGTGAAGCTAATAGCTCTTAGCTTGTGCTATGGCAGGTCTATTTAAAAAAATTTGTTATCTTAGATAACAAACTATCTTTTATATTTACCGTGAGAAAAAGATCACCCTTTTCTCCTGTTTCGGAGTTTTTTACTCCAGCACCTTTTAATCGTATCTTATGACCTTCTTTAATATTTTCAGGAATTTTGACAATCAATTTTTTATCATTCTTTTGTTGATAATAGGCGTATGGACCGCCTTTTTTTGCATGAGAAGCTGAAAGAGTTATAGTGTCGTATATATCCATTTTTTCAGAGTAGCCCATTAAATCTGTTTTAGAGACATTGAGTCTTTTCATACCCTCATTGATTAATTTATCAACCATTTTTTTCACAATTTTACCACCAACTTCACGGATTACTTTTTGATGTGGTTTTAATTTAACCGATTCATTGTTAGATATATTGTTATATCCTCCATCTGGCTGTTGTCCAAATGTTCCAAAAAAGAAAAAACCGCCTCCATTAATGGCTCTATTACTAAAATCTGTGCTGCTAAAACTCCCGCTTTTTATATTGAAATTCACATTACTAAAAAGTTCATTCAATCCTCTTATGCCAAATCCCTCTGCAATCTCTTGAAAAATTTTCTCAAGATCAGAATTTTTAAGAATATCGTCATAGCTGTTGCTTTGACGGAATCTACCAGCAGCATCTTCCCCAAATCGTTCTCTTAGGATGTCGTATTCTCTTTTTTTCTCTGGATTTGAAAGTACAGCATAAGCCTCATTCAAAGCTGCCATCTTTTCAGAAGCATTTATATCATCAGGATTTCTGTCAGGGTGGTATTTTATGGCAAGAGTTTTATAGGCTTTTTTAATCTCAGGTTGGGTTGCATTTTTATCAAGCTCAAGTATTTTATAATAATCTTGGGTCTGCATTTTTTTCTAATCCTATTTTCAATTAAATTAAAATAGATTTAAGATAGTTATGATTTATTATTCTGTAAATCTAAAAAACTAACAATGCTTGTATATCAGTATTTTTATATTTTTGACAAACAGATATAAACAGGGTAATTAAAATAAAGATGTTAATTATACTCTATTAACTCTTGAAAGACCCTTCTTAGACCCATCTTGTAACGTGAACAAGATAGCTTAATTTATCAACAATAGAAAAGGAGGCAGGCGTTATGAACAGTCAAATAAAAGTTGAGGTAAGTTGTCCATCTTGCTTGAAATCATTGATGAATCCAACAGTGAAGATTGACGATCTTCCAGCAATTCAGATTTTAGCAAAGATAAGCGGTAAAACTGGGACGGTTTTTTTAAGCCAAATTTACGGGAGTTATGAAAAAAAATTTGTCGATGTTGAAAATATTAATGATGCAGTTGTAGATTGTTCCTGCCCTAAATGTCAGAAACCATTTCCTATTCAGAAGGTCTGTTCATGCAATGCACCTGTTGCAACTCTAAATTTAGATATAGGTGGAAGAATTAATTTCTGCACAAGAAATGGTTGTCAGCATCACTCAGTTGAATTTGAGAATTTAGACGATGCCTTTATTTTATTCCAAAAGCAAAACCCCTCATATTATGCGTAAGATTGTTGAACTCTGTAAATAATCGTTTACTCTTTAAATAACTGTTGAATTCTTTGAGTAAATAGATTACGAATTTTTAAGTCGTAATCTTTGCCTTTCTTACACTACACAACAAATACCAGACAAGGAGGAACATCCTATGATTAGTCTTGATTTTCTTGAACAATCTGAAATTTTCAAAGGGTTGGATAATGATCAGCTTGAAGAGATTAAAAACTATTGTGATATAAAAGAGTTTCGTAAAGGCGATAAAATATTTTCTGAAGGAGATGATGCGACACATCTTTGTATTGTATTAGAGGGGCAGGTGGATTTACGTTTTGATCTGCCACATTCGCCAACCTCTGAAAAAAATACTATATCATCAGTTCAACAAGGTAAGGCATTTCAGTGGTCAACTTTTGTAGCCCCTCACAAAACGCGACTCTCATCTTACTGTGCTTCAAGAGCCTGCAAGATTGTTAGAGTTGATGGAAAAAGCCTTAAGAGTTTATGCGAAAAAAACTCAAAAGCAGGCTATGTGATGATGTCAAACCTTGCTGGGGTTGTTGGGAATCGTTTTTACAAGTTGCAAGATGAGATTGTAAATCGGCGTGGATATGAAACGATGTTTAATTGGTAATATATCTATTTTTACCATACTTTAGCAAAACCATTAAATGTCGTGATTACAGCAATATTATGGAAATGATATAATTTCCGGGACAGCCTTGATAAAATGTTGACGTAAACTGTATGTATATGCCCCCTGTCCCGGAATCATTAACAGATCGCCATCTTGAATATCTCTGCCCCAATAACTATATCCCCAAACATCATGAGGGGTGCAAAGAGAACCTGTGATAAGACACTCTTTTTCAGTTAAAGCAGGACGTGAAATGTTCAAAATAGGGCAGTAATCCGTCTCAAATCGCTCCCAACCTATGGCGTTTGTTCCTCCATCAGTTATAACAAGATCGTCATATTTTTTATCCATAACTTTGATAATAATGTGCATACTATCATTGCATATCCATCTCCCTGGTTCAAAGCAGATTTTGCAAGATATTTGATTATGAATGTTATCACAAATAGCACTGCTAAGTTCTTGAGCAAATGTCTCAATTGAAGTAGAAGGATTAAGATAATGGGGATATAGTTCAGCAGTAGAACCGTAACTTCCAGAAGTCTGGGGCAGAGAATTAGAATTATGTTGAACAGGTGAAGTTAATGGATTTAATGAAGATGGGTTTAATGAAGCTCCCAATGCGTTACGCATAATGCCTTGTGGAGTTCCTGCTGGTTGAAGCCACTCTCCTTGTTCAGGCCAGTACCCACCACCGATATCAATAAATTTTATCATAAGCCGTTCTTCGTTAGTTAAAGCAGCAATAGTGTCTCCAATCTCTTTTATAAAGGCAATTTGACGATCAGGAGTCATATTCCAGCTTGAATGGAATTGAATTCCCTGAAAATTGATATACTTATATTTTTTGGACTCATCAATAAATTTTGCTAAATCTTCTTTAGGTATTCCAAATTTTCTCCATAAACCATTAGGTTCTGTTGTAAGCCTAACTCCAGCTCTCACCTTTTTACCTTGGCGAGCAGCACGCTTTTCAAGACGTTTCATCTCTGTAAAACTGTCCATCAATACAACTACTTTTTTATTGTTAGCAATTCCAATATCAAGCTCTTGAGCTGTTTTACCAGGACCGCTAAAGACAATATCATCAGCACCAAGCTTTAATGCAGTTTCAAGTTCAGCACCACTTGAGACATCTAACCCAAATCCACAACTTAGAACAGTTTTGGAGACATCAGGAAAGTTGTTGCTCTTCATTGCAAAATAAAATCCTGTCTCTGGAAGACGTTGCTGAAAAACTCTCTTAAATATTTTAGCTCTATTTATAATAACTCCCGGCTCAAAAATATAACAAGGTGTAAGATGTCCACCTATTGTATGGAGAATCTGCCTTCCTTTCATAAAATTTGTTTCAACGAAATTAAGCAGAAGTGTATTAGGTAACAGTGGTGTTGTTTTATTTAATATAGCCTGAACCTGCTGAAAAGTTGCTTGATTTTGTTGGGTTGATATCTGAAATTGCTGAAACGTCTGATTTTTATATTCTGATGAATCAACCATTATAATCCTCGCTTTTAGTTTCAACCACATCTATTTTTAGCATTGATAAAAGTTCCGTACACTGATCTTTATAGGGTATATCTTCAAAAGGTTTGAAAATAATATGTCCTAAATTCCATGAATCATAATTTTCAGGTGGTAGAGTAATTTGATGGCAAGTTTTATATTTTATGAAAATCTCTTTAACTCTTGAATCAGATTCAACTTTCTTAGTGTCAATTGATTTGAGAAATCCTGACTGAGTTGCATGAATTCTAAGACCAATAAGTTTATCATCAAAATCTGGTAAATATTTATCATAACAATCTGACAAATGTTTATCATAACAAGTTGGTAAATATTTTAACTTAAACTCTTCTTTTTTCAAACTCTGGTTAGAGCAGCATGCAAAATCAAGGTTAAGTTTCAATATATCAATATTCATAGCTTTTTGAATAAGCCAAGGAAGACAATCTCCACCCGGTCTTGGTGTCATTTCAAGCAGCGACACTTTATTGTGAACATCTACAATAAAATCAACCATACAAATAGCCCTTGTTATACCAAGTGCTTTTGCACCTTTTGCTAAAATTGATATTAGATATGATCTATCAATATTAAGAGATGAGATATCAACAATTTCATAAGCCATAGTAGTTCCGAAAACAGGAATAGGAGAAGGTATTTTACGTGTAAATCTTATAGGAATAACATTATGCTCATAAACATCTTCCCTATTACCCAATATATCTCTTAGCTCTTCTTTTGCACCAATTATAAAATCACAACTATACTCTGTCCCCTCTACATAAGTTTCAATAATAATATCAGGTGAACTTTGAGGTTTACAGATAAGATTGTATGCAGTTTCGCACTCTTTTGCAGTGCTACACTTAAAAACTCGTTCGCTGCCACTGCTGTCAACAGGTTTTAGAACACATGGTGTTATTTTGAATATTTTATTTTTATCTAATAAATTTTCATTGTTGAGCTGTTCATTGTTACGCTGATTTAGAGAGAAATTAATAGTTTCAAAAATTTGAACAGAGTTAAAAAACTCAACAGCTTGAGCCGCAGAATTTACTCTTTTATATTTGGGAGCTGGAACTCCTTTTGCGTGCCAAAGTTCTCTGGTTTTTGATTTATCTCTACACGCCATAACAGCCTTAATTGATGGGTATGGCAGATTAAATGAAGCAGCAATATGAGCAGTAAGAGCCATTGATTCACAGTCAAAGCAGGCAACACCCTTTAATGTGATACCATAAAGTTGGATATGTTTATTAATAAGATTGATGACTTCTTGAGGTGAGGTAGAAAATAACAACTCTTCGTCTGGTTCTGGTCTCTCTTCAATTGCCTTTTCTCTAATTGTTGAATCTGTGATAAAAACAAGCTCTTTTGTAGGATACTTCTTGCGAAGAAGATCAATGTAATCAGATGTTGTTCCAACAATCAGGATTCTTTGGCTTTGCATTGATAATAAGTCCGATAGCTTTTAATTACTTATGTAGTTAGTACTTTAGTTAACAGATAACTAAAGATTATTCTAACACTATTATCTTGAATTAACAAATAGATAAGGGTTATTTCAAAACTATTTGATAAAGTGTTCTTGGAGCCAAATGGAATCTCTCTTTCCACCCAAAATCACCGCAAAGAAAGTCAATATACTCTATCTTTTCAGAACATGCCCATTTTAGATGGTGAAGGTTAATAAGTTTTGCAATTCCCAAAAATTTTTTATTAGTTCCACCAGCAAGCATAATACAGGTATTATTCCATATAGCACCCATATCAACAGCAGCAATTTCACTATTTATAAGCACTGTAACTACTCTTAGCATTCCATTTTTATGTAAATTGGAAGCAAGATCAATAAAAGATTGTAAAAACTTTGGATCGTGGAAATATCCATGCTCTCCAAAATTGCTGATATTGAGTCTAAACATAATATCTAAGTCATCAGGGTCATTATACCTAAAAGAGATGCCCTGTTTTTCAATTGATGCTACTTCAGATAAAATTTTTTTTCTTGATTTACCAGCAAAAGCTCCAAGATACTTCTCATAACTATATTCATGATTTTTAGGATAAAATAGATAACCTGTCTCATCAGCTGTGCCGTTTAAGCTAAACTCAGATGGAATATTATCCAATGAAGTTTTACACAAATATCTTATGTCTGCACTGTTTTGGAATGAACAAAGCGTTAATAGCATCTCCCGCATTACATCGCTATTTTCAGCAATAATTTTGTTCTGTTCCATCCATGTTCTACTGTTCCATATCTCACCCGGAAAAAAAGCAAAGCCATTGGTAGGCTCTACAACCCTACAAAGTGGAAGCAGACCATTTAGTCTGCCATTTTCTTCGTGAACAATAAAGAGATTATCTCTCATGTAATTTTTTGCAAAAGTCTCTCTGACCCACCAAATGTCAAAGAGAGACTCAACAGGGTAGTATTTCTTCCATAAAAAGGCACACTCATCAATATCCTTTACAACACGGATTTTTGGTGGCATGGCAATATATCCTTTTTGATATTGATATTTATATTTCAAACAGAATAAACTTAACTTTTATATATGCAAAACTAAACTTATGACTGGGCGTATAGTAAAATTGCATCATTTTCTATAAGTTACATTAAGCATGGTCTCTTTGCCTTCAAAATAGCCTTGTGCAAAATTTCTCACAACTTCTGGATCATAAGGTTTGCAACTAAAGACATCAAGATATGTGGTGTTGGTAAGATTTGCAAAATGAGCAGAGATAAGAGATGTCTCAATCAACTGCACCATTGAAAATCCAGCAACTTTTTCATCTTCACCAAAATGGACAACCTGAGTCTCCCCAAATCTTTTCATCTCAATTAAATCGCACAGGTCTTTTACAAACTGTTTTATATATTCTGCATCTCTGATTTTTTCAGGATTACAGCTATATATATCAATTGAAGATGCGATACCCCAAACATCTTCAGCGGGATCAATTTTTCTAATTGGCACTATTTTCATATTACTTATTCTCCTTGTTTATATTTAAATTATTTTATTCTATTGTATGTTAACTTAAATGCTAATTATACTTCAGACTGAAATAGAGTTAGCTTTTATATACAGAACTCAACTTATGACCAAGAGGCACAAATCATAAACTCTGGCGAGATGATGGCATGGCACTAAGCATCTTTAATGCCACATACTAATAAAATAATATATCACCCTTATTTAATTAGTAATTTATTTTTATGCCAATTTTATTGTAAATAATATCTCATAATATGTGTTGTAAATAAGCATAAAAATACCTCTTTTGGGCTATTTTATTTGACGATAATCTATTTAAGTAAAAAAATACTTTTTTATGGGTAGAAACTATTTTGAAATAAGGTTGCTAAATAAATTAAGATAATAAATGCCATTTTTCAGGTAAATATTTTCTGATATTAACATGCTATTTATTATAATAAACATGTTTAATAGCATGATATTATTAAATATTAAAAGAAAAGAGTATAATAATACCAGTTTTATATAATTGATGGAGAATAAATATTAAAAACTACAATTATTGCTTGCTCGAAAGTCTTGAATAGTAAAATCAATATACTTTTTTTATTCACAAATGATTTTTATTGATATAAAGTAGCATAAAAATACCGTTCCTCAATTATAGATGTTCATTAAACAATCTCAAATGTCTCTATTAAGTTATTTTCAAGATCAAGGAGAGATAATTCATGCTGCTTAGGCTTGCATTAGCAATAAAGGACAAGAAATTAGAATCAAGAATTGTAGATAAATTAGATGCTATTTCAGATATTCAGCTAAAAAAATTTGGACGCAATAATGGAGTATGGCAATCTCTTGTCAGAAGCTGTGCAGATATTTTTCTTATAAGTGAAGCATCAATTCCAAAGCCCATAGAATCAGGGCTTTCGGTCTTGAACAATCTTCCTGAAAAACCAGTAACCATTGTCCTTCACCCTAATGACTCTTCTGAAGATCATGCACAACTGCTTGCCGCTGGTGCTGATACTGTGCTTTATTCTGGTATCTCAATTACAAGTCTTATTGAAGCAATAGAGACTATTTTAGAGTCAAGGCGGCAGTTTAACCTGATGGACAGATATGATCGCAAAGGTCGCCTAAAACCTAAGATAAGTGACTTTGTTTCAGATAGCCAGCAGATGCAGATATTTATGGAAGAGGTTCAACAGGTTGTAAACAGCAGTGCAACCCTTTTGATCTTAGGAGAGACAGGTGTGGGAAAGGAGCATCTTGCAAAGGCTATCCATGCTGAAGGGTCACGCTCTAATGGTCCATTTATTGCGGTAAATACAGCAGCTCTTCCCGAGCAGCTTCTTGAAACAGAACTTTTTGGACATGAACAAGGGGCATTCACAGGTGCGATACGTGCAAGAAGAGGTGCATTTGAGCTTGCCCACAATGGCACGATATTTCTTGACGAGATTGGTGATATTCCTCTCCATCTACAGACAAAACTTCTAAGAGTTCTTCAAGATTATGAATTTGTCCCAATTGGTGGAGAAGAGCCGATTTGGGTTGATGTTCGTGTAATTGCTGCTACCAACAAAGACCTTGAAAAAGAGATAGAACTTGGCAGGTTTAGAAGAGATCTCTTTTATCGTATTAGTGTTGTATCTCTTACAATTCCGCCTTTGTGCAGAAGAAGAGAGGATATTCCAGGACTTATTCGCAACTTTATCTCCTATTTTAGGAAAAAAATTGGCAGAGAGGTGATTGGCATATCAGAAGAGGCGGTTCAGTTGATGAGCAGATACGATTGGCCTGGAAATGTAAGAGAGCTTATGAATGTAATTGAGCGGGCTATGCTTCTTTGTAGAACAGACACCATAAAACCAGACGATCTTCCTGAAAGCATCTTCAATCCAGAAGGAAATCAGCACAACCAACTTTCTATTGAAAATCAAATATTTAACATAGCATCTTGGGAAAATAAAACTTTACCTCAGGTTACAGCAGAGGTAATAAGTAATGTTGAACGCATTTACATTGAGATGATACTTAAAAAGGTTAATGGTCGAGTAGGTCAAGCTGCAAAAGTTGCGAATATTCACCCAAGGGGACTTTATAATAAAATGAGACAGCTTGGCATTAAAAAAGAGGATTTTAAAAATTAGAGTTACTGCAAAAATTGAATTGAACCCTTGAGATCACCTTACTCTATATGGAGCAACACACTATGAAAGATCACCAATGGCGAATCCTTATTGTTGACGATGAACCTAATAACCTTCAACTCATGCGTCATATACTTGCAGGAGAATATCAACTCTCATTTGCAATTAACGGAGTAAATGCCCTTGATGTTGCAAAGAAAGTTATGCCAGATATTATTCTGCTTGATATTATGATGCCCCAAATGGATGGTTATGAAACATGTAAAAGACTCAAATCAGACAAATCAACTGCAAATATACCAGTTATATTTATTACTGCTATGTCTGATGTCTCAGATGAGAGCAAAGGATTTGCAGTTGGTGGAGTAGATTATATTACAAAACCAGTTTCAAAGGCAATTGTAAGGGCAAGGGTTGCTACTCATCTTGCTTTGCATGACCAGCAGGTTGCATGTGAAAAATTAGTGCAATCAAGAACAGCAGAGCTTGAGGCAAGCCAACGTTCTGCTGTATTTATGCTCGGAGAGGCAGGTGATTACAATGATACAGATACAGGAGTTCATATTTGGAGAATGGCTGCATATTCTGCTGCAATATCGCGAGCTTTTGGCTGGAGTGTTGAAAAAGCTGAAATGCTTGAACTTGCAGCACCAATGCACGATATTGGAAAAGTTGGAATACCTGATGCAATACTTAAGAAACCCGGTCCTTTAAATGATGAAGAGTGGAATATTATGAAAACTCACCCTAAAATTGGGCATACTATTCTCTCTAAATCACGCACTCCTTTGTTTATAATGGCTTCTGATGTTGCCATATCTCACCATGAAAAGTGGAATGGAACAGGCTATCCAAGACAGTTGAAAGGTAAAGATATTCCTGAATCTGGAAGAATTGTTGCTTTAGCAGATGTCTTTGATGCTTTAACCATGAAACGACCATATAAAGAACCATGGAGTTTAGAACGGGCAATTGAGGAGATCAAAAATGGGGCTGGAAGCCATTTTGACCCTGAAATCGTCCACTGTTTTTTTAAAATTGAAAAAGAGATAAGAGATATAAAACAGATGTGGGAAGAGATGGAAGCAGAAGGGCTTAAAGTATCTGATCGTCTAAGAAAAAAATTTCCTGACTATTTTTAAGATAGCCCCCTCCCCGTCCTTCCCCAAGGGAATGAGTAATTATTCCCTTGGGGAAGGACGGGGAGGGGGCAGAGGTGGGGCAACAGGAACTGCCAATTTACTTATCTGGAATAACTATTTGATAATTTTATCAACCATTATTTTTAGAATCACACGGTCAGTCTCGACCATTCCTTGAGAGCTTATAATGCCTATATTTCTTATGGTCTTTTCTGGTCTCTCACCAACAATACCGTCAGTCATCTTTACATTCAGCCCGTTAAGTGCAAACAGGGCAGCCTGAACCGCTGCCCCTGCTGCTGTATCAAGTTTTAACGCACAGCTATTCTTTGCCCCATCACATATAACACCAGCAAGGTCTTCAATTATATTTTCAACAGCATAACCTATCTGCTCAGAAGTCCCACCAAGAAGGCGTGTAATACCAGCAGCAGCACCAGCCCCAGCAGCTACAGAACAGGCACATATTGCAGCAAGCCTGCCTGTGTGGGCTTTAATGCAAGCTGTCATTATGTGGCTTAATCCAACAGCACGACACAGATCATCTCGTTTTGCTCCAATATAGTCAGCCACAGCTTTTACAGGAATGATAGCTGTTAAACCATGGTTGCCGCTTCCAGCGGAACTCATAGCAGGAAGCCTTGCCCCAGACATTCTTGCATCTCCAGCAGCAGCAGTTAAAACCCTTGCATTATGGATCATATCTTTGGAGACTAAACCTTTATCTGCAAGTTTTTTTAAAGTTGCCCCAACCTGAAGACCGCAATCATTCTCAAGTCCATAATTTGAAAGAGCCATGTTCATCTTAATACCATGCTCAATAAAATCAAGGTCTTCGCTATCAAGTTCATCAACAAGAGCTATGATTTCACTCATGGTTATCTGCTTTAAACTCTTTTCAAGTTCTGCGGCATTGCCTCTGTTTTTTCTATTTCCATTATGATCTTTTTTGCTATTTGTATTATTCAATAGAGGATGGTTTGTAATTTGTTCTCCGTTGAGTTCAAGAGTTGTTATGTTGTCATGTAGAACCTCAATAGTTGAGGTAGCACAATCTTGACCCGACTTTATTGCTGTTTTTACATAGAGACCACGATGGTCAGAGAGAAGATTTACCTTAACTTTGCCATCTTCAACAAATTTAGATGCAAACTTTACGTCATCATCGGTTATCGGAACAAGCACCTCCATACGAAGCATTGGGTCTCCTGCTACCGCCCCAATTGCAGATGCAAGATCAAGACCTGAAAGTCCGCCTGTCCCGGGTATGGCAACAGCAAGACCATTTTTAAAAATATTTGGATCAAGCCAGAGTTCAATAGAATCTATCTTGTTTTTGGGTATTGAAGGCAAAAGAGATGTCGCAGCAGCAGCACCAAGTGCAATTGCTGTAGGCTCTGTGCAACCAAGTGCTGGGGCTACTTCAAGTTTTAAAATATCTTTGACTGTATATTCCATTATTTTCCTCTATGCCTGATAATGTATTATTGATTTAAGAGCAGTTTTAATTTTGAACATTGCCAGCATAGATTTGACAATTTTTTAAAAGTTGTCAAATCTATCAACTCAAAATTGCTGTTATATCCTTGCAATTTCCTCAGCTTCGCTTATGCAATACATAAGATGTTTTATTATCATTCCAATTCTCTTGGCTCAATCAGCAGTTGAATACCCGCCAGTATCTGGTTAATTCGTCGCTTTGATACTTTTCCAATGTATTCACCCAATTGAGATTTATCCACTGTAAATATTTGAGAAACCACTACAACACTTTTTTTGGGCAAGTTAGCTTCGCCAGCTTCGAGCATTACATTACCAGGTGCATCTGCTCTCTTAATGTTTGATGTCAATGCACATACTACAACGGTGTTAATGCGGCTTCGGTTGAAAATATTATTCTGAATAACTATATGCGGATGATTGTATCCGGGACTCGAACCAATAGGCTCATCTAATTCCACCCAGTATATTTCACCTTGATTGATTACCAATCACCCTCCACTAATTTTTTTTGGTTCTTAATCATTTTTGACAGACGAATTGTCTCGTTTTCATCATGCTGATCGTCGTCATCATAAGCCTTATTGATTTGATCCAGCAGGTTTTGGTTTTGATAATTATGGATAAATTTTTCGAGAGCTATTCCGACAAGATGGCTCTTAGAAATATTGAGCCGTTGTGCCAATATTTCAGCTTGCTCAAAAAGAGGCTTCTGAATTGATATTGCTGTTCTAATTGTATTTGACATACTGATTACCCCCTTGCAATTTCCTCAGCTTCGCTTATGCAATACATAAGATGACGTGGTGATTTTGCATCTCCGATAAAATGAAATTCTGCCTTGGTTAGAGTTTCAAATTTTTTCATATCCCTGATTGATATATGCTTCTCTGAAATCACAACCATATCACATCCACCTATAGAAACAGTTTCTGTATCTTTAATGGAATCTCCTTTTTTTATATGAAACTCCACGCCACAAGGTGTAAATTTTTCAATAGAAACATTCTTGTAGAGTATGACACCTTTCTTTTTAAGGCTTTCTCTCAGATAATATCGATCGTTTGCTGACATCTCTTCTGCATAACTCTTTTTTCGGTTTAGCACATAAACCTCATTGCCCTTTGAAGCAATGTAGTCAGCAGTAATCAGACCTGTCATACCACCACCCAACACTATAACTTTTTTTCCTGAAATTTCAGCATCAAAGTCATTATTCTCAAAATCTTTTATATCCCTATTTTTTATATCTTGCTCTCCGTTTTTATCTAAAATATCCACGCTGGTTACAACGTCCATTTTACTTTGAAAAAGCCCTTTAATCATAGGCATGTCTGGCATTGAGCCTGTTGCAACAACAACCTTATCAGGGTTGAACGAGTTTATAATCTCATCATCAAGAGATTTGCCATAAAGTATCTCAACATTTAGCCTTACAAGTTCATTTTTGAAAAACTCAAGAATATCGCTAAGCTCACCGCGTCCCGGAGCTTTTGAGGCAAGAGATAACAACCCTCCTGAATTGGTCTTTTTTTCAACAATCAAAACTTTATGACCTCTGATTGCAAAAAGACGGGCAGCAGCCATTCCAGCGGGTCCTGCTCCAACAACCAAAATCTTGAGTAGTTGGGCAGATACTTGGTCAGGCTTGTTCTGTTTCTCCCCTAAGTTAAATGTGAAGTTACTAACTCTACTCTCTTTCTGATACTCCTCTTTTAATTTATACTCTCTTCCAACATCAGGATTTGCAACGCATGAACCCGGCTCTTTAGCAAGAACAGCATGGATACAGCCCAAACAACACCCAATACATGGGCGTATTTCAGATAATTTTCCCTGTTGAGCTTTAATTGGCAAATATGGATCAGCAAGCAGTGCTCTACCCATTGAGACAACATCAGCTTTTCCATCTCTTAAGATTTCATCTGCAAGTATGGGCGATTTTATCCTTCCAACTGTAATAACAGGAATTGAGACATGCTTTTTTACCTCCTCAGCCATATAGACAAAACAGCCATGAGCTGAATACATTGATGGGATAGTAAGTTCAGTTGAGCCATAAACACCGCCTGAAATGTGAAGATAGGCAACTCCAGCTTTTTCTAAAAGCGGGGCAAGTCTAACTGCATCTTCAAGCTCCCAGCCGTTTTTAATGTAATCTCTACCATTCATACGAATACCAATAGGGAAATCTTCGCCTGCTTTTTTCTTTATATCTTCAATAATTTCAAATAAAAATCGAGTTCTATTCTCAAATGATCCGCCATACTGATCTTGCCTTATATTTGAGTTAGGCGACATAAATTGATTTATCAGATAGCCGTGTGCAGCATGAATCTCTACAAAATCAAATCCCGCATCTTTGCAACGCCTTGTAGAACTTCCAAAACACTGTGCAAGCTCTCTTATCTCATCAATCTCTAATGCTCTAACTTCACCTTTGACAACTGCTGGGGCTGGAATTGCTGATGGTGCAACTTTTTCAGGCAGATAAGATTGACGACCACCGTGCATTAATTGAACACCAAACTTAACTTTATAATCTTCTGATTTTTTAAATATTGAGTTGTCAGACGATTTAGATTCAAAGGCAGACTGTAAATTAGATTGAAATTGATCAGATTCTTTCACAGCTTTAACCATCTTCTGCAAAGATGGAATACAACTATCTTCATACAGAACAGGCAGATCAGGAAGCTCCTGCCCTCCTGGGTGAACACTGCCTCCACCGACAAGCATCATGCCAACGCCCCCTTTTGCCCTTTCAACAAAATATTGGGTCAACTGATCTGTAACATGGCATTTGTCATCTACTCCAAAATTTATGCTCATAGCAGACATCATAAGCCTGTTTTTAACATACATAGAACCGATTTTAATTGGTGTGAAAATGTTAGGAAAAGTTGTCATTGGTTATCCTTGTCCTTAATTTTAAGAATTATAGTAATAGATTTGATAACTTTTTAAGAGCTGCCAAATCTTTCAGTTGCAGAATATAGGTTACCATGGATATATCAGCAGAATAATATACCACACCATAGGAAGGAAGATAGCGGGTATCATACTTCCAACTCTTATTTTTGCAGCACCAAGAAGATTTATGCCAATTGCCATAATAAGGACTCCTCCAACTGATGACATCTGGCTTACAACTTCAGGTTGTAGAAAAGGTTTTACAAATACAGCAGCCATAGTTATAGCTCCTTGATATAAGAATATTGGCAAGCCTGAAAATATAACTCCAAGACCAAAAGATGAGCCAAGTATTATAGATGTAATACCGTCTAATGCAGATTTTGCAAAAAGAGTTTGATGGTTACCTGTAAGTCCGCTTTCAAGAGAACCAACAATTGCCATTGATCCCACACAGAATATAAGAGTTGCTGTTATAAACCCTTGATAAAAACGACCGTCATCTCCATCTTTTGAAAACCTTTTTTCTAAAATACGCCCTACCCTTTCAAGCCCATCTTCAATGTGCATCAACTCACCTAAAAGGCTTCCAAATGCTAAACTAAATATCACAACAAGAAGATCATCACTTTTAATAGCACCTTTAATACCAATAATAAGCACAGCAAGGCTTACGGCGTGCATTATAGTCTTATTATATTTTTCAGGAATTCCTCCACTAAAAAGCATTCCAATAAGACCTCCAGCAATAATGGCAACTGCATTAACTATTGTTCCTAACATACTTAATTTATTCCTATTATTAACTTAATTTAATATTATACCGATATTTATTCCAGTTCTATCTACAGCAAAGTCAGGTTATCTATAATCTTTATAATCTACACCATATTTAGAGGCTTTGTAGGCAAATATTCTTACTGTAGTGGCAACAAGCTCTGCTGCTTTTTTGATATTTCCCCGCGTGTTTTTTAGAGAGTCAATTATCATTTCGCGTTCAAGATTTGCAACCGCTTGATCCATAGTTATTGGTGCAAGAGTGTGTGAAGTTTTACCAGTTTGAAGGCTTGGCGGCAGATGATAACTATGAATTGCACCCTCATTACATAGAAGAACAGCCCTCTCAATGCAATTTTCAAGCTCTCGAACATTACCGGGCCAATGGTATTCCATGAGCATATCAATGGCAGGGGTTGAAAACCTTTTTATATCCTTAAAATGCTCTTTTGAATACTTTTCAAGAAAATGGTCAGCAAGAAGGATAACATCAGTTTTTCTCATTCTCAAACTTGGAACATAAATTGGAAAGACATTTAGCCTAAAATAGAGATCATCTCTAAAAGTCCCCTTTTCAACCATAGCCTCAAGATTGCTGTTTGTGGCTGCAATGATTCTTACATCAACCTTAATAGTTTCATGCCCCCCTACCCTTTCAAACTCCTTTTCCTGAAGCACTCTTAGAAGTTTTACCTGAACAGAGAGGTCCATAGTGCCAATTTCATCTAAAAAGATTGTTCCTTGATGAGCCATCTCGAATTTGCCTTTTTTTCGTTGTAATGCTCCTGTAAAAGAGCCTTTCTCGTGTCCAAAAAGCTCGCTCTCTATCAAATTGGTAGGAAGTGCGGCACAGTTAATCTTAACAAAAGGGTGGCTATTTCTGTGGCTGTTATAGTGGATTGAATTGGCAATCAACTCTTTACCTGTTCCACTCTCTCCTCGTATCAAGACAGTGGCATTGCTTCTTGAAACTTGAGAGATCATCTGAAAAACCTCTCTCATTTTATTGCTATTACCAATAATGTTGGAAAAGCTATATCTGTTTTCAAGCTCACCTTTTAGCCGAATATTCTCCTGTTTTAGCTTGTCCTTTTCAGTATGAAGCCGCTCAAGATTAATAACATGGCGAGCAATCATTGTTGCTACAACAGATAAAACCTTCTCACCTTGCTGTAATGCACTTTTCCCCTGATATGGTCTATCAGCACTTAATGCCCCTACAACACGGTTCCCTTTTTTAACAGGCACGCAGATAAATGAGTAATCCATGCCAATTTCTCCCTTATGGGAGGCGGTTTTATTAAGAAAAAGCGGTTCTTCATTTATAATTGGCACAACTGCTGGCTCTCCTGTTTGGATAACCTTTCCAGTGATTCCTTCACCAAGTTTATATTTTGCCCGCTTCATAGCTTTTTCAGGGATGCCATGTGCAACCTCTATCCTTATCTCTTTTGTTATAGGATCAAGAAGTGTAACTGTTCCTCGCACAAGGTTTAAAGATTCAGATAGTATCTCTAAAACCTTGTAGAGAGCTTTTTTCATATCTGTATTGTCATTTAATGCTTCGTTTATCTCATAAAGAAGGGAAATCTCTTCTATAGACTTCATTTGATACAATCCTTCAACTTTGATTTATATAAAAAACTACACTAAAAATAATGGCTAAGTAGCTACTAAAAAATTAATCTTACCGCTCTTCAAGTTCACATCTACATTATCATAAATCTTGATTTATGACACCTTTAATGAGATAGTTCTCAAAAATATAGTGTAAACCAAAAGTTCTCCTTTGCTTTGTATAGAGGCTCTAATTTTGGCTTAGGAATGGAAATTTAATAACACCAGCAATTGAATAAACTGGGTAGGGAACAACGATCGTTGTTCCCTACTTACGACATATCCTTGCTCAGTCTAACTTAGGACATTATTAAATTTTGATTCCTTAATTATTTAACAAATATAGACTACATAGTAAGATTAGATATGTTTTTTATAAGTTATGCCACGTATGGCATGGATGTTACAATGAAACAAAAAAATCAGACCAAAAACGAATGCCCTGATATAAGAAATACCCATAAAACCATAGATGTGATGCTTGAAATTGCAGACGCAGTCAATAGGACAAAAACTCTTGATGAATTTTATAAAGCTATACACAAATCTCTTTCTAAGATCATAAATGTAGATAACTTTTTTATTGCCATATACCATAAGAGCGAAGATAGTATATCTTTTCCTTATTACTTTGATCAAAAAGATAGCAGTGTAAAGGAGATAAAAAATATAAGTAAAACTGCCTCTCTTACCGCAAGAGTTATACATAGTGGGAAACCTCTTATGCTCTATAAAAATGATATAGAGAACTATGCCTCTTTGATGGGCGTTCCAATTGTTGGTACTTTAAGCAAAGTGTGGCTTGGTGTCCCTTTAAAGACTAAAAATAGAGTTATTGGAGCGATTGCTGTTCAAAGCTATGCTTATCAAAATATGTATCAAAAAAGTGATCTAAATATTCTTAACATTGTTTCTCAATATATTGCACTTGCTATTGAACGAAAAGAGGCTGATGAGGCATACAAAAAGCAGCGTAAGATTCTTGAAAAGATTTTACAGACTTCCCCTATGGGTATTGCTCTTCTTGAAAATAGAATATTTAAGTGGGTAAATCCTGAGATGCTAATACTCTTTGGTTATGAACAAACGGAAGATTTTGAGGGGAAAAGTGCTGAGATGATCTATGATTCCCATGAGAGCTTTGTAAAAAACGGCGATACTATATATTCAAACTTATCTCATGGCAGAAGAACTGAGATTGAAGTTACACTTATGAAAAAAGATGGCACAACATTTCCAGCAAGTATCCATATAAGCAGTGCTGACCCTGATAATCCAATGTCATGGATTATTGCAACATTTACAGATATTTCAGAACGAAAACTTGCTGACGCAGAAAAGATAAAAAATGAAAAACTTCAAGGCGTTCTTGAGATGGCAGGAGCTGTCTGCCATGAGTTGAATCAACCTCTTCAGGCTTTGATTGGCTACTCTGATCTTATTATGATGGATCAAGAATCTGGAAGTCAATTAAGCAAAGATATTATGGCTATCAAGAAAAATGTTGATAGAATTGCAAAAATAACCCAGCGTCTCTCAAGCATCACAAGCTATAAAACTGTTGATTATCCTGGAAATAAGAAGATTGTTGATATATGGGGAGGAGAGTAATGTTAAAACAGGAAATAATAAAAAAAGATAGAGTCCATGAGAATTTTATCTATTTCTGACGTAGTTGTTCCATCACTTTACAATGAATTTGACAAAAAAAAATTTGACTCTATTGATCTTGTGCTTTCATGCGGCGATCTTCCCCCTGAATATCTCTCGTTTATCCTCCATTCCTTAAATGCTCCCTTATACTATGTGCGTGGAAATCATGACATCAGATATGATCTAAAACCTCCTATGGGTTGCACAGATATTCACGGAAAAATTGTGAAATTCAACCAAATTAAGATAATTGGGCTTGGTGGTTCAAGGTGGTATAATGGCGGAATGAACCAATATACAGAAGCACAGATGAAAAAGTTTATAAGAAAAATGCAATTCTCTATATGGTGGAATAGAGGTGTAGATATTGTGATAACTCACTCACCTCCACGCCATATTCATGATGCTGAGGATAGGTGTCATAGAGGATTTCGTTCATTTTGCAACTTTATTGATAAATATAAGCCTGATTACTTTATTCATGGGCATATTCATCGGCATTTTACATGCCAAGAAGAGCGGATAACCACTGTAAATAAAACAAAGGTAATCAATACCTATGGCTACAACATCATCGAAATCAATGATGGCAAAACTTCGTGATTTTTTTGCCATAAGCAATAGAGATAACAGCGAAGTAAGACGGGAGATGGGGTTAGAATCAGATATAAAAGATATTGCCTCATTTGAGAATACCCAAAAAAAAGAGGGTGCTTTTGACAGTAGGGAGCGTGGAGTTCAGACCGTTAAATTGAGCCAAATTGCAGGAAGTGTAGGCAGGTATCAAGATTTTGACGACAAGTTCCGTTTTAAAAGCCAAGTCCCTTCAGAAAGGTTTACAGCTATCCTTGAGGCTATGCGCTGTGGAACTTCTCTTCCTCCAGTTAAACTCTATCAAATAAAAGATGAATACTATGTTCTTGATGGTAACCATAGAGTTGCTGCGGCAAAGAAACTGAACCACGATGAGATACTTGCCACAATAATTGAGTTTATTCCATCAAGCGAAACTCTTGATAATGTTCTCTATAAAGAGATGATGGATTTTTGCGATAGAACAGGGCTTCCTCGAAGTATTAAACTTACAGAGGTTGGACAGTATCAAAATCTTCTTGAGCAGATACACGAGCATCACGAATATTTAAGAAATAGTGCTGGCATAACTAAAAGCGATTTAGATTCTATCCCTTTAAATAGTGCCTTTAATGCTTCTTCTGCTGCTTTTACAACACCCATAACTTTTGCTTCTGCTGCAAGAGATTGGTATAAGACTATCTATCAACCATTTTGCTCAATTATAAAAAGAGGCAATATTGTAGAGACATTTCCAAATAGAACCCTTTCTGATCTTTATGTCTATATCTCTTTTGGACACTGGAAAAGAAAACGACCTGCTCAATATGGGATTGGTCTTGGTAAGCTGATACCTGAAACAATGGAAGAGTTCAGAATAGAGATGAAAGAGCTTAATGAAGTTGAATACCCAGAGATGAAACAGAGCATTACAGCCTTTGTTCTTATGATTGTGCGTGCTAAATATGAGTATAAAATCATTGAAAAACTATTTGAGCTTGATGAAATAGTTGAAATTCACGCTGTTCATGGAGATGCTGATCTTTTAGTAAAGGTGCGGCTATCAAGAGACCTTTTAAGTTCTGATGCAGAGGTTATCTCAAATTTTGTTCATGAAAAGATGAGGCAGCTAAATGGTGTTGTGAGCAGTAAAACTCTTATTCCGGGGCTTTCTCGTATTAAGCCCGTATAGGATAAAGATAAGTATAAGCCTGTAAGGTGTAGGTTCATACTGTCAAGGGTCATAAATTGCGTTAGGAATAAAAATTTAATAATGTCCGAAATTACACTGAGCAAGGATATGTCATAGGTAGGGAACAACGATCGTTGTTCCCTACCCAGTTTATTCAATTTCTGGTGTTATTAAATTCCCATTCCTTATTATTAAATCTTTCAGCCGTAGGCGATAAATAAAATTAGATAACTAAACTTATGACCGAGAGCAGTATATTTAATTAAACTAATCTTGATTTCTTAAGGCATGCCTTAACAAACTCCCTAAATAGAGGGTGGGGATTAGCTGGTCTTGACTTAAATTCAGGGTGGAACTGGCATCCTAAAAACCAAGGATGATCTTTTAACTCAACAATTTCAACAAGCTGACCATCAGGAGATGTTCCGCTTATCACTAAACCTACTTGTTCAAATCTTTCTCTATATTCGTTATTAAACTCATAACGGTGGCGGTGTCTCTCTGAGATATTTTCCTCTCTGTAGGCACTCATTGCAATGGTATCAGGAGCAAGGCGGCATGGGTATGCACCGAGACGCATAGTGCCGCCTTTATCAGATGTGGTATCTCTTTTTTCCATCTGTTTTGTCTGTTCGTCATACCACTCTTTCATAAGGTATATCACAGGGTATGGTGTGTGTTCGTCAAACTCTTCTCCATGTGCGTCTTCCATACCAGCAATATTTCTTGCAAACTCAATAACCGCCATGTGCATTCCAAGACATATTCCAAAGAAGGGGATTTTATTTTCTCTTGCATATTTAACTGCAAGAATTTTACCCTCAACTCCGCGAGAGCCAAATCCACCCGGAACAAGAATGCCATCAGCCTCTTCAAGTTTTTCTTTTAGGTTATCTTGGTTAAGTGTGCCAGAATCTACAAACATCAAATTAACTTTGGTGTCATTAGAGATGCCGCCATGAGTTAGAGCTTCATTTAGGCTTTTGTATGACTCTGTAAGATCAACATATTTACCCACAATCGCAATGGTTACAGAGTGTCTTGGATGTTTAAGTTTTTCAACCATCTCACGCCAATCTTCAAGACGTGGCGATCTTGCCCAAATATTTAATTTTTGCAAGATTTTATCACCCAAGCCTTCGCTGTTATAGACAAGAGGCACTTCATAGATGCAGTCAACATCTTTAGCTGTAAACACAGAGTCTTTATCAATATTGCAAAAGAGAGCTATTTTTGCCTTTATTTCAGGAGATAAATAGCGATCAGTTCTGCACAAAAGAATATCTGGCTGAATACCTATGCTTCTTAGCTCCTTAACACTGTGCTGAGTTGGTTTTGTCTTAAGCTCTCCAGCAGTGCCAATATATGGAACAAGGGTAAGATGGATATAAATTACATTGTTCTTTCCAACATCTGCTCTAAATTGGCGGATTGCCTCTAAAAATGGCAGAGATTCAATATCTCCTATTGTGCCGCCAATCTCAACAATAACAACATCAGCACCATCAGAGACAAGGGTAATACACTGCTTTATCTCATCTGTGATATGGGGAATTACCTGAACAGTTCCACCGAGATATTCACCGCGCCTCTCTTTTGTGATGACAGAGTGGTAAATCTTGCCAGTTGTAAAGTTATTATTTTTCCCAAGTTTTGCAGTGGTAAAACGCTCATAGTGTCCAAGGTCAAGATCAGTTTCAGCACCATCATCAGTTACAAACACTTCACCATGCTGAAATGGATTCATTGTACCTGGATCGACATTTATATAAGGATCAAGTTTTTGTATTGTTACTGTAAGACCTCTGCTCTCAAGCAGAAAACCTATAGCGGCAGATGCTAAACCTTTACCAAGAGATGATAAAACTCCTCCAGTAACAAAAATATATTTAGTTGTATCTCCCATTTTTAAAGAAATAGCTCCTCTGGAAAAAGTGCACCTACACCAAGCTCCTCTTCAATTCTAATGAGCTGGTTATATTTTGCAATTCTATCACTTCTTGACATTGAACCAGTTTTTATCTGACCGCTGTTTACTGCAACTGCAAGGTCTGCAATAAAAGAGTCTTCAGTTTCGCCAGAACGGTGAGAAATGACAGTGGTGTATCCTGAAGTTTTTGCCATCAAAATTGTGTCAAGAGTCTCTGTAACTGTGCCAATCTGATTAAGTTTAATTAAAATTGAATTTCCAATTCCATCAGCTATACCTTTTCTGAATATATCTGGATTGGTAACAAAAATGTCATCTCCAACAATTTGAAGCTCATCTCCAAGACGCTTTGTCATCATCTGCCAATTTGCCCAATCTTGTTCTGCCAAGCCATCTTCAATTGAGCAGAGTGGAAATTTTGTTTTAAGGTCTTCATAGTAATCAACAAGAGCTTCTGCTGAAAGCTCTTTACCTTCTGAAGCAAATATATATTTACCATTTTTGTAAAATTCACTTGCTGCTGCGTCTAATGCGATCCCAATATCTTTACCCGGACGATAACCAGCAGACTCAATTGCATTTACTATAAATTGAAGAGCCTCTTCATTTGATTTAAGGTTTGGAGCAAATCCACCCTCATCACCAACAGCAGTGTTTAGACCAGCCTTGTTTAGGATTCCTCTTAAACAATGAAATGTTTCAGCTCCCATTCTAACAGCTTCCACAATTGATGCAGCACCATAAGGAACGATCATAAACTCTTGAATATCAAGATTGTTTGGTGCATGAGCCCCGCCATTAATAACATTCATCATAGGAACAGGTAAAACTCTTGCGGTTATCCCGCCAATATGACGAAACAGAGAAATCCCAGCAGCATTTGCAGCAGCTCTTGCAGCAGCCATTGAAACTCCTAAAATTGCATTTGCACCAAGTCTTGATTTGTTCTCTGTGCCGTCAATGTCAATCATTGTTCTGTCAAGACCTGCTTGGTCCATTGCATCAAATCCAATAATTTCAGGGGCAATAACTTCATTGACATTGGCAACAGCATTCATAACACCTTTGCCAAGATAACGATTTTGTGAGTTGTCCCTCATCTCAAGAGCTTCGCGAGTTCCAGTTGAAGCTCCAGATGGAACAGCAGCTCTCCCCTTTGATCCGCAGGCAAGAACAAGATCAACCTCTACTGTTGGGTTTCCTCTTGAATCTAAAATCTCCCTTGCATTTACACTTATGATCTCAGTCATATTAATACAATCCTCTCTATCTAAAATGTTATTTGAAAATTAAAATTTAATTTGAAAACGTAGTTTAAAAAATTACAAGTTAATATAACACCATCTTTAGTCTGTCAATTTTTTGTTTACCATTAAAGAGCTACCCAAATTTTATTAGAGCTTTTCAGATAATTATTTTGCCCCACCCCAACCCTCCCCAAGAGGAGGAGTAATTATTCCCCCCTTTCCATTGCAGGGCTGTTAAGTTCTTTTCAAAGTGTTGACAGAGTAGGTAAGTTTTCATAAAGCGTTTCAGAGTTATAAGTATTATAAACTTGAAAGACATGGAGACTATTATCTGAATATGAATTTAATTGAA
>JADFZQ010000025.1 GCA_015232455.1 Desulfamplus sp.
GTTCCATGAGAACTCCTTTCTTATTGAACTTTGAGCGGTTCATCTAAGGATTTCTCTTTTATATTCCCGTATATGTCAAACTTTGGGAGTCCTCCGGCAGAGCCGGAGGTTTACCTATGATAATTATTGGGCTTACCAGTTAGGACAGTAGAGCGATGGGAGAACAGATAAACGACAAACCTTATTCTGAGTCGTTGTTCAGAACAATGAAGTATAGATTTAAATATCTTGAAAAACCTTTAGTTGAGGATTTATCAAATCAACTTTAAAAAATTAACGAACCATTGTTTAGTTAGTTTAACTGAAAAATGCTATATCCTTTTTCATCGAAAAGCTTTTTTGCGTGTTTGTGCATAAAAAGAGATATTGCATTAGACTCGTTTGTATTGATATTTGCTCCCAGGCTTCTCATAAAAATGGCGTTGTTTATCAGAAAATGGGTTATACCAACCTGTTTGAAAAATGAGCGGACATCTTTATCGCTTTGGATTGAGCTTATCATATTATAAAGCATTTTTACTGAATTACCTGAATCTGGAATATAATTTCTATCGCAATAATATCCACGTCCGCCAAGATAGAAAAATAGAACAGTGGCATCAGGCGGAAGTTTTTTATTAATATATTGCATGGCAGGATACTCATAACGAAACGATGCAATATAGTCATCTCTGCTAATTTTGCCTGAAAGATACTCCAAAGGCTTTACAGTTTTAAACTGCTCTGCAAAATACCCAGCAGTTGATATAATCATATAAGCAGCACCTACAATGAGAACAGCTAAAGGTAACGCTCTTTTTATAACTCCTGCCCTAAATTGTGATTGGACTATAAAACCACCTAATGCTTCTTCCACCAAATTCTTTACGCCATACACCGATAAAATAACAAGCGGCGGTATTGAAGGGGCAAAATACCGTATCCTTAACTCAGTGCTAAAAAATGCAAAGAAAAAAAATAGAGCTGCAAAAGCAAGAAAAACATTTTTTTCGTAATCGTAAAGTTCTTTTTTTTTGTTAAAAGCAATAAATGCAAATATAGAAAATATCAGTAAAAGAGGGGATAGTCTGCCGTCAAAATATTTAGGGTTATTATCTTCGCCTTGAAAGAATATTCTTATTGGAAGAAAAGCTGTTTCCCACCAATTCTCTTCATATAACAACATTCTGTAACCCAATATACCTAAACCAGTTGCCCCACTATCTTCTGTGAACTTAGATATAACACACGGATTTTCAATCTTAGAGGTAAAAACAGAGTTGTAGAATGGGTATAGAGGATTTTTCGTCCAGATATAGTTGCGTATCGTCCATGGTGAAAAGATAACGAAAGCAGAAAAAACAAATATGAATGCCCACGCAATAGATTTTACACTACTATTTAAACTATTTTTATTTTGTGATTTATCTTTACTGAATCGAGAATATAGAAAAGGGACTAACAGAGAGAGTAGCAAAAATGTTATCAAACCATTATATTTCGTCCCCATTGCCAAACCACATGCAGCACCAGCAATTAGAATATATTTGACCTTAAAGCCATTCTCAACACATTTCAAAATAGCTAATAAAGATGCTGTTGAGAAAAATACAAGACCAAGATCAACATAAACTGTAATGCTAAGTTTGACAATAATGGGTATAGATAGAAACAAAATAGAACCGAGAAGTGCGTACAACCTATTTAAGCGATTATTAAGATATTGGAAGACTAAAAAAGCTGTAAAAAGTGCAAATGAGAAGTGGATAAATTTAGGGGCAATATCAGAACCAAAATAGAGTGATACCATGTACAACATATCAAGGTTCATGGGGTAATATGAATATTCCATGCAGGGCAGATCAATAATTTTGCCAGCTTTAAGGTAGAGTTTAGGAATTGCTAAGTGATGGATAAGAGCATCTCTATCCACAGGGGGAACAGAGGCAAGTAAAACGGTTGCTAAAATAATAAGTAAACCAATAAAAATAACTCCGATAGCGAATAGGTTATTATTTTTAATGACTCTCATCAGGGACCTTAATCTCTGAATATCGTTTTACTGTTAAATCTTTAAGATAAAGTAGTATTTCATTTTTCTTTGATATAGGCACCGTTAAATTAGGCTCTTTAAGCTCATCAAACTCTTTTAAAATCTGCTTTAATGTAAACCTATCAAGAATTTTATCCGCATATATATCCATACATTCAGTGTCGTTAGATAATAGACATGTATCAAGCATGTTAAAATATGCAAGTAGACTTCCATTAGAAACCCTTATTGCGTGCTGTAGGTAGTGTTTTGATTTTTTGTAGTTTCCTTTCATTTTATAAGCAGAGCCAAGATGTAATAAAGCAAAATAGTCATCAGGCTCTTTAACTCTTATTTTATTAGAAACTTCTATTGATTTATCAAACATTCCATTTTTGACAAAAGTTAAGCTATATAAATTTAGATGATGGTTATTTTTAGTTCTTAATTTTGATAATATTTTTAATGCCTTCTTGTGTTCATTAAGCATTAAGTACACTTTTGAGATAGAAACTATAGAATTATTTTTATCAGGAGCTAATGCAAGGCTTTTTTTGTAATAATAAAGAGCTTCTTTATATCTTTTTTGGTAACTTCTTATTGCTCCCATATTATTGTATGCAATAACATTTCTGTTTATAAAGGTACCAACAACTCTTTTGTCTAAAGATTTTCTAATTACTTCAAATATTGAATCAAAATTTAAAGTTCTTGAATCATGGCTATCAATAAATACTTTAGAGTAATTTTGATATCCTCTATCGCTATCTGGTGCTTTTTCCATTGCATCAAGCCATAAGGATTCTTCGGTTATCCAATCAAAATTCCTCAAGTAGGTAGCAGTTCCTGTTACAGTAATTAATCCAGATATAAATAGATAAAGCATTAAAAAAATTATAATATTATTATTTCTGTAATATCCAACCATTTGATGTAATATAAATATTATAGGAGTAAAAATAAAAGCAGATGGTAAATAGTTTCTATGTTCAAATACCATTTCAAGTGGCAATATTGTCGACTCTATTAAATGGTTTAAAAAAAAGAAAAATATCGCAAATGACAATAATGGTAGTCTTTTTCTACATAAAAATCCAATACCTATTATTGATATTATGACTATTATAGATATAGCAGTAGATATAGGCGAAATAGCAGATGTAGATATTTCAAAATCGTGAACAATAGAAAAACGCGAAGCTATAGGATATAATATTTGAGATATATAAAAAAGTATTACTCTTGGTTGTGTTAAAAGTCTTTGATATATTGTGAAACTTCTCTTACCTGGAATATCAAAAATTGAGCTATCAAGTAGTTCTGTTATAAAAATTAATGAAACGGTAAAAACTCCTAATAATAATATAAACCATGTAGTTTTCTTAGAAGGGAGTTTAATTGTAAAATTGAAAAAAATAACCTCTATAAGAAGAAGTGAGAAAGGCAACATTACTCCATTTTGCTTTGAGCCAAAAGATAGTAGGTAGGCAATAAAAATGGCAATAAAAAAAAAGATTCTATTTTTACGAGATACAGTTAGTCTGCCTTTTAAATAGAGATAAATAGCAATTATATAAAACATTGCAGACAAAGAAGCCATTCTCTGAACAATATAAGTAATAGCTTGAATCTGTATAGGATTAATAGCCCATAAACATGCGGATAAAAGAGCTGTAAAATACTTTGCACTGTAATCGTATTGGTTTAATAGAGGTGTAAAAAAAAGCTGTAAAATTGCAAGATAGAGAAATATTGCACTAATAATGTGTATTAAAATATTAATAACATGATACCCAACAACAGAATCTTGACCAAAATACCAGTTTAAAGCAAAAGTAAAACATGCAACTGGTCGATATAACTTATTAGGATTATTATTAAGAGAATAGAATGTGTCTCTAATACTAGAGAGAGTCAATTTTGACATATGAATTTTTCTATTATCAACGATATTTTCGTAGTCGTCAAAATGCCATGATGAATTTAGAGTATTGCTATAAATAATGGCAATTATAATAGATAAAAGAGATATGGTTAATAGGTGGTTTTTCGATTTAATCATGCAAACCTCTTTTTTGCAAATAGGGTGCACGATGCTGTAAAAAAAACAGCAATCCAAAGCAGTGCGATCATTAGTGCTGACAAAATTTGTTTAAACTCCACATCTCCGCCATAAAGCATAATTGTTCTAAAGTTCATAAGTTCAAGATTGGGTATAGAATAGTACAATCCCATTAAAATCTGTTTGGTCAATATGTGAACTTTTGTCTGTGCGTATAGGTAAATATCATTAGAGTGGTGTCCAAAAAAATATAAAGAGACAACAATTAAACTTTGTAGCAAAGGATTTGTAAAAAGAGCAAAACAGACAGAAGCTGCGGCTATGATTGTCCACTCTGCAAAGATAAAAAAAAGCGTTAATGCGTGCAAATAGGTCAATTGAATAAAGCTATTTGATAAAATAAATAGAAACCATATAAGAGACATAAGCAAAAATAGAGTTAAAAGAAGCATACACATACCAATATATTTGCCAGCAAGAAATTGAAATGTTGAAACTGGTCGTACAAGTATAATATAAAATCTCTTTGCATTTATCTCCTGCATAAAACTAACGCTAAGATATATATTAACCAACACTCCAAATATTCCAAATATGTAAAGCCCAGAGGTTTGAATCAGCCTATCTCCATTCACAGATATAGAACCCATTATGTGAAAAAAGAGCAAAATAATGGTAAATGCAGATATAAGTATTGTAACTGCCTTATCTCTTATTGATTCTCTCCAGACATTAAATGCTATTGTATTTATTTTTGTCCAAAAAAATTTATCCATTTTTAAGCCTAACTTAATTTTTATTTTATTTGTTAAAGATGCACAATCGTGAGTCTCTACATCAATATTTTAGGATAAAATAGCAAAATCTTTCTCAACTATTTTTTGCTGTATTAAATCACTTAGTTCTGAAATTTCAGATTGCCATTTCACATTTCCACTCTCAATAAAAACTACATAATCAGCAATTTCTTCGATATCAGTAAGAACATGCGAGCTAAAAATAGCAGAGCCGCCATTTTTTTTAAAATATTTTAAAAACGATTTAAAATGGTGTCTCCAATAGGTGTCAAGTCCGCTCATTGGTTCATCTAAGATAAGAACATCAGGTTTGTGCAAAATTGCCTGAGCAAGACTTGCACGCTGTAGCTGACCTTTTGAAAAGGTGCTGATTCCTCTTTTATAAAGTGGCTGCAGTTCTAAAATATCAACTAATAGTTCAATACGTCTATTTAGCTCAATATTATTTATGCCTGAGAGTTTGCCAAGCATAACAAGCCATTCATTAAGTTTTAGGTATTTAAAGGGGTATTGTATTTCTGCGAGATAGCCTAACCGTTTTTTAACAGAAGGCTCTGATATTGATGTGTCAAATAGAGTAACTGTGCCTGTTGATGGGCGTATAAATCCTGCACCTATATGTAGTGTTGTTGTCTTTCCTGCTCCGTTAGCTCCAACTAATCCCAATATAGTATTATGCTCTAAATCTATATTGATATTTTTTATGATATTAATATTTCTTCTAAAAAAACCGCTCTTTATTGAGTATGAGATATTGTCCCATTTTAAAATAGATTTTTTAGTTTTCATTGTTTATTATTTAAACTTATTTAATATTCTTTTTATTGTCTCTTGATCTCCAAGTGAGTTTATTACCTCAGTTGCCAACTCTTCTGCAAACTCTTTATCCCCTGATTTTAAAGCAATTGTTGTTGATAAAGCTGCTAAATAAGAAGGTGATCCTGGTTTTTTAGCAGCTTCTGAAAAAACTTTAGAAGCCTGAACATAGTCATCATAAAATTTCCAGAGATAATAGCCCTTATAGAGCCACAATTCCCAAAAATCTGGTAAGTTTGCAATTCCTTTTTCTATAAAATGGTAGCCTTCATCTTGAAAATCAGTCTCTAAATGAAAAATTACAGCACCAAACATATAGGGAAATTTCCATTTTGGAGATAGGTCAGTTATAGTGTCAAGATAAGGTGGAAGATATTCGTAACCCTTACCTGTTTGGCTAATATATCCAAACAGGTAAGCAAACTTTAACCACAAAAGATCTGCCGCAAAGTCATAATCAGCGGGAAAAATAATGGTGAATATGTCGCTACCTATAGGTAAAAAGATGTGGTCTAAATCTACTGTGGTAGTTTCGCATGTGATGCAATTTTTTGAAGTCTCTCTATTATTTGTTAAAGCAATTTGTAAAAGTAGCACAATAAGAATTACTATAATATGTAAGCAATAATATAATTTTTTCATTAACAAACAGATTTTATTTTGATTAGTTGTTATCAGTATAAACAAAATAAAATGAGCTAACATTATCCAAACCCAAATAATGATAGCTCATTTTAATTAATTATACTTGAATATTAATTAATATACAACTTTTAGATACAATCATTAGTGCCATTCACTAAATCATTAGAAGAATTAATTCTCCAAGCATCATTAGTTGCATCTCTATCAAGGTTTGTGACAGCTGTAGCTCTGTATCCACTACCAAAACTTGTACTTGCTATTAGATATGTGTATCTACTATCTCCTTGTACCGAAAATTTTATATCTCCAGTGTCAGCTCCATAAGTGTCATATTCAGTAAAATATGTTTCCTGAAGAGTTCTTATATTACCAAGATTTGTCTTTGCCTCTGACTGTTTTGCCTTGCATTGGTAAGAGAGAAAGTTTGGAATAGCAATTGCTGCCAGAATACCAATAATTGCAACAACGATCATAAGCTCAATAAGTGTAAAACCGCTTGATTTTTTCAAAAGTTTTTTCATACTACCTCCTTAAATAAATAAGTGTTTAATTAATAAAAAAATGATTTGTTTTTAAGCAATAGAATTTGCTTTTATAGGGTATTAAAGCAATGTTTATGCCACAATATTAGCATAGCATTATTTCAATAAGTTATATATAAATATTTAAATAAAAGAACTATTATTTAAATTAATTTTACAAAAAAGAGTCTTGTTTGACAATAATTGTCAAACAAATATTGTTTAGATGTCTATGAGTCGCAATCATTAGCAACGGGGGTTAAGCTGTGCGTAGAGTTTATTCTCCAATTATCTATTGTGCCGTCCTTATCTATATTAGCTGTTCCTTGTGCTGTAAAACCTGTGTGTGTTCCACCTGCTATCATAGTATAATTATATCTGGCATTAGCACCCTGTATTTCGAAATCAAGCGATGCTAATCCTCTTGCATAAGTATCTTGCTCCACAAAATAACTTTCTTGTAATGTGGCAATATTATAGAGATTTGTTTTTGCTTCTGCCTGCTTTGACTTACACTGGTAAAGCAAAAAATTTGGAATTGCAATTGCTGCCAATATGCCAATAATTGCCACAACAATCATTAACTCAATTAATGTAAATCCACTTATTCCTTTATTGTGTACTTCTAATCTTTTGTTGTTTTTCATAACCCCTCCCAATTTTGATTTAATATTTGTGGCGTTGTAGGTTTCTCTTTTACTTTGTTGTTATTTAGAGTTTACTTTTGAAATAAAAAATACGAGCTATTTTTAATGATGCGTGATAATTGATAAAGCTATACACAAAATAGCAGCAAAGAATATACCCATAATTAAATTTATCAGTTTTATTGAATTAGAATTGCTGATTGACACCTCACAATAAAATGGAGTAATTATACCAACTTTTAATAGTGGTGATAATTTAAAGATATATAACTAATCTAAAATTTATAATAATTTAAGAAAGACATAAAAAAAATGGAAGATTCAAGCACACTTTTCAAAGCAAGAAAAGACAAAATGAACGAGCTAAAAGAGAGCGGCATAACTCTCTATCCAAATGGTTTTAAAATTTCAAACACCATTGGAGAGCTTCATCAACTGACAAATCTATCACCTGAAATTTTAGGAGAAAAGTCAATTACACTTGGAGAAAATGGGACAACTTTCTCAGTTGCTGGCAGAATGATGGCTGTCAATAATTTTGGTAAATCATCTTTTATAAGGTTCAAAGATAGAACAGGGCAGATACAGGCATATATTCAGAAAAATTTTGTTGGAAACGATGGTTATGCTATCTTTAAAAAACTTGATATTGGTGATTTTATAGGTATTGAAGGACCTCTTTTTCAGACAAAAACTGGTGAATGGACTATCCTTGCAAAGAGCTTTAGGCTTCTTTCAAAATCAGTAAGGCCTCTCCCTGAAAAATATCACGGAATCAAGGACCCTGAAAAGCGATACCGCCAAAGATACCTTGACCTTATTATGAATGAAGAGGCAAGAGATATTTTTATTAAACGCAGCAAAATTGTAAGCACCATGAGGCGGTTCTTTGAAGCACGCGATTTTATGGAAGTTGAAACACCTATGATGCAGCCGCTTCCCGGGGGAGCTGAAGCAACTCCTTTTAAAACATGGCACAATGCACTTGGAATGGAGCTTTTTTTGCGTATTGCTCCAGAACTATATCTAAAACGCCTTGTAGTTGGAGGATTTGAAAAGGTCTTTGAAATTAATAGAAATTTTAGAAATGAGGGCGTTTCAACTCGTCATAATCCAGAGTTTACAATGGTTGAATTTTATCAGGCTTACGCAACTTATGAAGACCTCATGGATTTAACAGAAGAGATGTTCAGAAATATTGCAATGGAAGTTAATGAAACTCTTCAAATTGAATATCAAGGCAACACAATTGATTTTAGAGGTGTTGCTGTTACGGATACGGATACCGCTGATAATCAAGGCAATATCTACAATGATGAGTCTGTTTCCTCAAATAATGGTAAGTGGCGTAGAATATCAATGATTGAATCTTTAACAACAATTGGCGGCGTTGATAGCTCAATTATTGGTGATTCTGCAAAATTGCTTGAATTTGCTGAGGAAAAAGGGATTAAAATTACCAAAAAAGAGCGTTACGGAAAAATCCTCACAAAACTTTTTGACACCCTTGTTGAACCAAAACTTATTCAGCCAACATTTATAACTGGCTATCCTGTTGAAGTCTCACCGCTTTCAAGAAAGAGCGATACAAACCCAGAATTGA
The DNA here is from genome assembly GCA_015232455.1 of Desulfamplus sp. GTDB lineage: Bacteria > Desulfobacterota > Desulfobacteria > Desulfobacterales > Desulfobacteraceae > Desulfamplus. The sequence goes on from JADFZQ010000025.1 coordinate 9,103, forward strand.
CTGACAGATTTGAGCTTTTTATCGCTGGTCGAGAGATTGCTAATGGATTTTCAGAGATAAATGATCCAGCAGATCAATATGAAAGATTTTTGCAGCAAGCATCACAAAGAACAGAAGGCAATACAGAAGCTCATATAATGGACGCAGATTATGTTGAAGCTCTTGAATATGGTATGCCTCCAACTGCTGGTGAAGGTATTGGTATAGATCGTCTTGTTATGCTGCTTACCGATTCTCCTTCTATCCGAGAAGTTATCTTGTTTCCTCACATGAAAAATGTTTAATAGTGTGTTAAGTACATAAGATAAATAGAACTGTAAATTTTTCAGGAATAAAATCAGTATTCACTATGAAACAGATAACCTCTATTAATGAAAAGCAGATTCGTCTTACATCGGAGAGATGGACACATATTGTTGAAGAACATTGTGAACTTGCTGGTATGAGAGAGGAAGTATTAGAGACGGTTGTTAATCCTGATAAAATTTTTGTAGGGAAATATGGGGAATTTTTAGCGGTTAAAGAGTTGAGTGGTGGCAAATTTTTGATAACTGTTTATCGTGAAAATTCAACTGATAACGATGGTTTTGTAATAACAGCTTTTTTGACAAGAAGAATGTCTTATTTCAATAAAAGGGTGAAAATATGGCCGAATTAGCTTTTCAAAACTATTTAAACTTAATTCCAGCAGTAAAAAAGACTCCATATCAATATCTTTGGTCATCTTATGATGCAGAAGCTGATGTTTTATATGTGAATTTCAAGAAACCCAGTCGTGCTACTGACAGTGAATTGACAGAAGATGATATAATTATTAGATATGAGAATGACGAGATTATAGGCATTACGATATTGAATGTGAGTCTCCGATAGACAAATATATAGAATAGGAAAAAATGATGTCTCTTGAGTTTTTCATAGCTTCTAAATATCTAAAAGCCAAACGCAAAGAGGGTTTTATATCTCTTATCACACTTCTATCAGTTGCTGGCGTTACTGTTGGTGTAATGGCGTTGGTAATTGTTATTGCTGTTATGAGCGGTGCTGAGATTGAGTTTAGAAAAAGAATTTTAGGAGTTGAGCCGCATATTCTTATAATGGATTATTCTGGTAAATTCACCAATTATAAAGATGTTGAAGAAAAACTAAAAAATAGCAGCAATATCAAGGGTATAAATGCTGTATCGCCTTTAGTTTTTGGACAGACTCTTATTCGCTCTGCATCAGGTCTTTCTGGTGCAGTTGTAAGAGGAATTGAACCTGCTTCTGGGGTCTCAATAATCAAAGGATTTACAGCAGAGGAACTTGAAGAAAAACTTGGAACTGGTAAAAAATATGATCAAGATAAAGAATTAAGTAAGACTGAAAGTGGCAAAACTGAAGATGGTAAGTCTAAAGATATGGAGGCTGAACATCGTGAAACGGATGAAAGTTCAGAAAGAGTGTTTCCAAAGATTATAATGGGGCGTGAGCTTGCAAAACATGTTGGAGTTGCTGTTGGAGATAAAGTTGTTTTAATGGCACCGGGTGGTATGTTATCACCAGTTGGTCAGATGGCATCAATGACCCGTTTTATTGTTACAGGTATCTTTGATTCTGGAATGTATGAGTATGACAGCTCTCTTGCATATATAAATATTAGTGATGCCCAGAAACTTATGGGCATGAGAGAGCGGATTTCTGCACTTGGCGTATGGGTCAAAGACCTTTTTCAATCTCCTCAAATTAAAGATTCTATTGTTAATACACTTGGCTCAACTTTTTATGGAAGAGATTGGATGGAGATAAACAAGAGCCTTTTTTCAGCTTTAAAACTTGAAAAAACAGCAATGTTTGTAATTCTAACACTTATTATACTTGTTGCAGCGTTTAACATAGCAAGTGCCTTAATTATGATGGTTATGGAAAAGACAAGAGATATTGCAGTATTCAAGGCTATGGGTGCAACTGATATGCTCATCAGAAAGATATTTGTGATTCAAGGCATGATAATAGGTTTGATTGGCACTATTCTTGGAACTTTTGCTGGTGTTTTTGTATGTATTCTTTTGAAAAAATATCAATTTATTGAGCTTCCTCCTGCATATCCATTTTCGACTCTTCCAATTCAGCTTGAATACTTAGACGTAATGGTTATTTCAATATCATCTATTATTATATGTTTTCTCTCAACATTATATCCTTCCTACAAAGCATCAAAAATGAACCCTGTCGAGGCTCTTCGCTATGGATAATAATAGACTATCCCCTTTGATTTCCCTAAAATCTATTTCAAGAAAATTTAAAAGTAGTGCTAAAGTTACTGAAGAAGATATTGAGATTCTAAAAGATATCGATTTTGAGATTTACAAAGGAGAGACAATCGCTGTTGTTGGAGCTTCTGGAACAGGGAAATCAACACTTTTGCATATTATTGGAACTCTTGATCGTCCAAATCATGGTTATCTTTTATTTGAAAACAGGAATCTCTTTGATTTAAGTCAAGAAGAACTCGCCCGTTTTAGAAATCAAAAAATTGGATTTGTCTTTCAGTTTCATCATCTGTTACAAGGATTTTCTGCAATAGAAAATGTTATGATTCCAGGGTTGATTAGCAATTTGTCGAGAAAACAAATTATGGTTGCTTCTGAAGCAATTTTAGAAATGGTTGGTTTAAAACACAGAATTAATCATCGTGCAGAAGACCTTTCAGGTGGAGAGCAGCAAAGAGTTGCACTTGCAAGAGCATTGGTTATGAAACCAGATATTTTACTTGCAGATGAGCCAACTGGAAATCTTGATAAGATAAACAGTTCTCAGGTTCATAATTTATTGGTTGAGCTTAATAAAGAACTTGGAATGACTTTAATGGTTGTAACGCATAACAACGAACTTGCCTCACTTATGAATAAAAGAGTTACAATTCAAGATTGCAAGATAGTTGATGTGTAGAAATAAAATTTTTAAATATTTACACGGACAAACAACATGCTAAAAATAAATAAAACGCAATTACATCTTTTTTTAAAGATATTTATTATTTCCTTATTACTGCTTCCTATAACAATATCGTTAGCGACAGCTCAAAATAACGTTCCAACATCAGGTGAACATGGAAAGACAGAGACAGATACCCAAAAAATAAAAGTTGGAATTTTGCCCTTTCAAATCAATGCCCCATCAAATATGGACTACTTAAAAAAGAGTCTTCCATCAATGTTATCTGAAAATCTTAAAACCGAAGGTGCTGAAACTATTTTAATAGACCCAGCAAGTGTAGAGTCTGGGGATTTAAAAAATAGCCTACTAAAAAAGAATACCGAAGATTATTTAAAAAAAGATGAAATCCAAAAAATTGGATTAGAAAAAGGTGCTGACTACCTTGTATGGGGTTCTATTTTTATCGCTGGCGGACAGATAAGCATTGATGCTAAAGTTTTTAATGTTGTTACATCAGAACCGCCAGTTTCATTCTCTGGAAGAGCAGGGGCTGTTGAGAATCTTTTTGGGGCTGTGAATAAAATCAGCAAAGAGATAGGCAGCGAAATATTTGACAGACTACTTGTTTCAGAAGTTTTAATACAAGGCAATAAACGCATTGAGTCTGACGCTGTTTTAAGGGTAGTTGGGATTAAAAAAGGTGATATTTTTAATTCTGAAGCACTATCTAAAGAGCTTAAAAAAGTCTTTGCAATGGGATATTTTGAAGATGTCCGTATTGAAGGTAAAGAAGTTGATAACGGTATAATTGTAATATTTAATGTTTCAGAAAAACCGAGCGTAAGAAAAATAAAATTTCAAGGAAACCATGTATATGAGGATAAAGAGATACAAGAGGTTGTGCAGACAGGTACAGGCTCAATTCTCAATGCCTTTAAGATAAACGAAGATATTGAGAGAATCAAAGCACTTTACACTGACAAGAATTACCATAACTGCGAAATAACCTATACATCAAAGATGCTTGAGAATAATCAAGCTGACATAACCCTTGAGATCAAAGAGGGTGAAAAACTTAAAATTACAACAATTGAGTTTGACGGGAATAAGTTTTTCAAAGCTAAAGCCTTAAAAAAGGTTATGAAAACTGACGAAAAGGGCTTTTTTTCATGGATAACCTCATCTGGTGAGCTTAAACGCAATGAACTTGAGCAAGATGTTTACAGACTTGAATCATTTTATAAAGATAATGGTTTTATTGATGCAAAAATATCTGACCCTGAAGTTGAATTTAAAAAAGATAGTATTGCTGTTAAATTCAAAGTTCAGGAAGGCGAGCAGTTTAAATTTGGGAAAATTAGCTTCTCTGGTGATCTTATCGTATCTGAAAAAGAGCTTAACAAAAAACTTACTATTAAAGCCAGCGATCTTTACAGCCGAGAAAAACTTAGAACAAATGTCTTTGCAATTACAGATATTTATTCAGATAGAGGTTTTGCAAATGCTGATGTTGCACCAGGTATTTCTAAAAACGATGAGACAAAGATTGTTGATATAAATTTTAATATAACAAAAGGCTCTCCTGTCTACCTTGAGAGAATTCTTATAAGTGGCAATACAAAAACAAGAGATAAAGTCATTAGGCGTCAACTTGAGGTCTATGAACAAGACCTTTATTCTATGAGCAAAATTCAAAAAAGCGTCAGAAATTTAAGACGAATTGACTATTTTGAAAATGTTGACATTAAAACATCTAAAGGCAGCAGTGATGACAGACTCAATATTGACGTTGAAATAACTGAAAAAGCAACTGGGGCGTTTAGTTTTGGTGGAGGATATAGTAGTGAAGATCAGCTTTTTGGCATGATCTCAGTTTCAGAGAGAAACCTTTTTGGGCGAGGGCAAACTATTGCTACAAAAGCTGAAGTGTCAGCAACTTCAACAAGATATACAATAAGTTTTACAGAGCCTTGGCTCTTTGATATTCCGCTCTCTGCTGGTGTTGATATCTATAACTGGGATAAAGAGTATGACTACTATGATAAAGACAGCAAAGGTGGTGCAGTTAGGTTTGGATATAGAATATTTGATGATACATCATTTGGTGTAAGATATGGGTATGAAGATTTCACAATTGATAATGTTCAAGATATATATACAGATGTGGATCCCGGTCAATATATTACAAGCAGCATCACAACATCTTTAAGATACGACTCAACAAATGCTATGTTCAATCCAACAGAAGGGTCAGACCACAGCATTTCAGTTGAGTATGCTGGAGATTGGCTTGGAGGAGAGATTGATTTTACAAAATATATTGCAGAGACTGGCTGGTATTATCCTCTATTTTGGAAATTTACAGGTTTTTTACACGGCAAAACAGGTTTCTTAGATGATAGAACTGAAGATATTGAGATTGATTATGAGCGTTTTTATTTAGGTGGTATAAACTCTGTAAGAGGTTATGATTGGCAAGATATTAATGCAACTCCAGAAGGTGAAGTAGAGCAAAGAGGTGGAGAGAAATTTATTCAGTTTAATGCAGAGCTTATCTTTCCAATTGTTGAAGATATAAATTTGGCTGGTGTTATCTTCTTTGATGCTGGTGATTCATATTTAAAAGATGAAGATTTTGCATTAGATGAGCTTTATACAAGCTATGGAGGTGGCTTTAGGTGGTACTCCCCAATGGGACCAATAAGAATAGAGTATGGAAAGATTTTAGATGGCAAAGAATATAGCGGTGGAAGATGGGAATTTTCTATGGGAGGTGCGTTTTAAACCCTTATATTGTATTGGGTTCACAGATTATTAAATATTATATTTATATGTTGAAATATTTGCAATACAGAAAAAAAGTTAAATAGTAGAATAAAAAGTATATTAAGTTAATAATATTATTAAGTAATGAAATTAAAATTTTAGAATAACTCAAGGATATTTATAAAAATGAAAAAATCAGTAGTATTTTTCGGTGCGTTAGTTGTCTGTTTTATTAGTTTTATAGCTTTTAATAATTTTGTGCCAACTGCTAATGCAGCAGGAGGTATGAAAGTTGGGATTGTTGATTTTCAAAGAATTCTTACATCATCAAATCAAGGAAAACGAGCTACAGAGGAGTTGAATAAAAAAGGCAAAGTGATGGAAGATGATATGAAGGCAAAAGAGAATGAGCTTCTTGATCTTCAGAAAAAATTTGAAAAAGATTCTGTTGTTATGGCAAAAGATAAAAAAGAGGAAAAGCAGAAAGAGCTAAGAGCTAAATTCAATGATTTTAAGGCAATGCGAGCAAAATATATGAATGAATTTAAAGATATGCAGGCTGAACATTTTAATAAAATTAGGTCTGGTGTGCTTACTGTAACAACTGAAATAGGAAAAAAAGAGAATTTTACGATGATTATTGAAAAGAATGAAGGTGGGGTAATGTATTTTGATGGTAGTTTAGATATTACAGATAAAGTTATTAACGAATTTAATAAAAAACAGTAAGTAAATAATTTTTCTACTTATACTCGATCTTCTATATATAAGTTCTTAAATTTATAAGCTAATTTAGTTAATAACTATTTCAAACTATAGCTTTCTTGATGTGATAATAATGAAACTTACTCTTAAAGAGATAGCTCATAAGATTGATGGTAAGGTTATTGGAGATGAGACTCTTGAAATTTTTGGGGTCTCATCTTTTTATGATGCAAAGAAAGGCGAAATAACCTTTGCCTCTGATCCAAAGTTTTTAAAAGCATTAGATCGAACTTGTGCAGGAGCTGTTATTGTTCCAGATGACTTTGATATTATGTTGCCAGAAGAATTTTATGGCAAAAAAGATAATGATAACAAAGCGTTAGAATTTGATAAAAAAATAATCTTTCCATTATCTCTAATAAAAACCCAAAACCCAAAACGTAAATTTTTCAGAATTTTATCTATTTTTCACCCTTCAAAGAGACCCAACCAAACCATTTCTAAAGATAGCTTTATTGGCAGCAACTTCGTTCATGGCAATAATCTTATAATAGGGCACCATGTAACCATAGGAGATAACGTCAAAATTGGGGATAATGTTGAAATAATGCACGGTGTTTATATTGGTGATGATGTATCAATAGGCAATAATACTGTAATTAAGCCAAATGCCACCATAATGGAGAGAACACAAATAGGTTCAAGGGTTATTATAAACTCTGGCACTGTTATTGGAAGTGATGGATTTGGATTTACTCAAGATAGCTCAGATATAGAAGATGGCTTTAGTGGAAATGGGGTAAATGAAAAGATACCTCATGCAGGGTTTGTCCAAATTGATGATGATGTTGAAATTGGAGCTTGCAACACAATTGATAGAGGCACATTGGGACGCACTTGGATTCAAAAAGGAGTTAAGACAGACAATCTTGTCCATATTGCCCATAATGTGATAGTTGGAGAACACTCTTTAATTGTTGCACAAGTTGGAATTGCTGGAAGCACTGTTATTGGCAAAAGGGTTATTCTTGCTGGGCAGGCTGGAATATCAGGACACCTTAAAATTGGTGATGGTGCTATTGTTGGACCTGCTGCTGGCGTTTTAAAAGATGTGGAATCTGGTCAAATTGTTTCGGGCGTTCCAGCGATGCCTCATAAGTTATGGTTAAAAGTTGCATCTATTTTGCCTAAGCTGCCTGATATACGTAAAAAAATAATGGAGTTGGAAAAGAAACTAACTCCTAACAATTAACGCTAATAAATTTGACAACTTTTAAAAAGTTGTCAAATTTTTAAATATACTTCAAACAGTTATAAAGTCAGCTTTTATATAATGCAAAGCTCAACTGATAACCGAAAGCAGTATAGTAAATACAAATTAAGGAAAAAAACTTTATGATTCACTCTACAGCAATCATTGACCCTTCTGCGGAAATAGAACCTAATGTCTCTATCGGTCCCTATGCTATAATTAAAAGTGATGTGCGTATTGGTTCTGGCACTGAAATAGGACCTTACACCACCATTGACCAATATGTTACTGTAGAAGAAAACTGTAGAATTTTTCAATACGCATCAATTGGAGCTGCACCCCAAGACCTTAAATTCCACGGAGAAAAGACTTTTCTAACAATTAGAAAAGGAACTATTATACGTGAATTTGTAACTATAAATCGTGGCACTGAAGTTGGTGGTGGTCATACAGAAGTTGGCGAAAATAATTATCTTATGGCATATACTCACATTGCCCATGACTGCAGAACAGGGAAAGGTGTTATTCTCGCCAACAACGCAACTCTTGCTGGTCATATAGAATTGGGAGATTATGTAACCGTAGGTGGGCTTGTTGCAATACATCAATTTGTAAAAATTGGTAATTATGCCTATATTGGCGGGAAATCGGCAATAGTAAAAGATATTCCCCCCTATGTAATTGCAGCAGGAGATAGAGCAACCCTTCACGGACTTAATAATGTTGGTCTTGGAAGACACGGTTTCTCAAAAAATACGATAGCAAATCTTAAAAAAGCCTATCGTATTGTTTTTAGGATAGGACTTACAGTAAAGCAGGCATCTGAAAGAGTAAGGGCTGAGGTTGAACAGATACCAGAGGTTATCAATTTTATCAACTTTATTGAAAATTCAACCCGTGGAATTACAAGATAATAAAAATAATAGAGATTATTCCCCTATTGTCTCAACTTCTTACCATCTCAAAAGATTGTTATAATACAATTTAATATATAAATATATGAAACCAATTGGACTTATCGCAGGTGGTGGACAATTTCCACTTCTATTTGCTAAAAAAGCATCAGAAAAAGGATACAAAGTTTGTGCAGCTGCTTACATCAAGGAAGCGTCAAGAGAAATTGAAAAATATGTTGCTGAGATTGAATGGCTACACCTTGGGCAAGTTGGCAGGCTATTAAAATTTTTTAAAAAAAATGACGTTAATGAATCTGTTATGCTTGGCAGCGTTAAAAAAACAAAGATTTTTACAGATATTAAGCCAGATTTTAAGGCAATTGCATTTATTGCTACCAAAGGAAATACTCACGATGATTCTATTTTAACATCATTTGCAGATTTACTTGAAAAAGAGGGGATAGCCATAAAGCCTTCTACATCTCTTCTGCCTGAACTTATCTCTCCAAAAGGTTGTTGGACAAAGAGAAAACCAGATAATTCTGAGCAGAGAGATATTGAGATTGGTTGGAAAATTGCACGGGAAATTGGCAAACTTGATATTGGTCAATGCGTTGTGATCTCAAACGGCACTGTTCTTGCTGTAGAGGCTATAGATGGCACAGATGAGACTATAAAAAGAGGAGCTTCTCTTACAGATAAAGGTGCTGTAGTTGTTAAACTCTCCAAACCGCAACAAGATTTACGATTTGATCTTCCATCAGCAGGGGCAGAAACTATAAGAATCATGGCACAATATGGTGCATCAATTTTAGTTTTAGAGGCTGGAAAGAGCATCACATTTGACAGGGATAAAATGGTTTCATTAGCTGATGCTCACAAAATATCAATTATTGCAATTGATGATAGCGATTTTTATCTCCAAGATGAAAAAATATAAGAATTGTTAAAAACCATTAAAATTTTAACAAAAATAATAGGATTGAATCAGGGTATTTTAATAATTGAAAAAAGAAAAACATATAATAATTATCGCAGGTGAACCCTCAGGAGATCTTCATGGTGCAAGCCTAACAAGTGAGTTAAAAAAAGCAAATCCATATTTAGTTATTAAAGGCATTGGTGGTGAGCTTATGCAACAGGCTGGTATGGAGCTATTTTTTCACATAAAAGAGCTATCTGCTATGGGGGTAACTGAAGTTTTAAAGCAGTTCAAGCAAATTAAACAGGCTTTTGACCTTTTTCGCAAAAAGATAACCCTTGAAAAACCTGATCTTTTAATACTCATTGACTATCCGGGTTTTAATCTTAAAGCTGCTGAATACGCAGAAAAAAACAAAATCAAAGTTCTCTATTACATAACTCCAAAAATCTGGGCATGGAATAGATCAAGGCTTAAAAAGATAAAAAAATATGTTGATCATGCTGCGATTATATTTCCATTTGAGCAGACTATATTCAAAAAAGCAAATATACCAGCAACTTATGTTGGCAATCCACTTTTAGACCGTTATAGAGAGGTTAAAAGAGAAAAAGAATTATCTAAATCGCCTAATAATTCAGGTTTACTATTGCCATTAACTATTGGTCTTTTGCCTGGTTCAAGAGAATCTGAAATTGCGAATTTACTTGAAATCATGCTTCAATCCGCAATTATTATAAATAATCGGGCTAAGATTGTTATAAATAATCTAACCAATATTAGATTTATTGTTTCTGCGGCTTCATCAGTTAATATTAGTACATTCAACAAGATATTAGAGCCATATAATCAAGTTAATATAAATACTCAAAGCGATAATATATTTGAGGTTGTAAGGGGCGAACCTACAGAAATTTTCAGGCACTCTGATCTTCTCATTGCCGCATCTGGCACTGTAACTCTTGAAGCTGCTATTTGCGGTGTCCCCATGGTTATTATCTATAAGACTTCGCCTTTTACATATTTTCTTGCAAAAAAATTTGTAAAAATTCCATATATTGGTCTGCCAAATATTGTTGCCAACTATCCTATTATTCCAGAACTTCTCCAAAATGATGCAACACCTGAAAAGATTGCAAATCAGGTCTTATCTATGATCAATCCAGAAAAACTTGCTTCAATAAAAAAACGCCTTCTTATGATAAAAAGATACTTAGGTGATGCTGGGGCAGCAGAAAGAACCGCAAAACTCGCCATCAAGATGTTAGAAAGCTGAATTTTTCCTTTGACATTTATAACATATTTGTTTTAATAATTTTTAATGTAGTTTTATTCACTGATGACAATTCATTTTATGAGTCAATTCTGATCTAATTTTATGAATTATTGTCTTATTTAACCGTTATTTTATTTATTTAAAAAGGAGAGTTGAAAAATGAAGTACTTTAAGATGTTGACCGTTCTACTTACCGCTATGTTTATCCTTTTCTCTGGCAGTTCATTTGCTGGAACACTCGACAATGTTAAGAAAAAGGGCTTTATTCAAGTTGGTGTAAATGAAGGACTTTTTGGATTTGCAATGCCTGATGCAAAAGGTGTGTGGCAGGGGCTTGATATTGATTCAGCAAAAGCTATCTCTTGTGCTGTTTTTGGAACACCTGATAAGTTAAAATTTATCCCCCTCTCATCACAGACAAGATTTACAGCACTTCAAGCAGGTGAAGTTGATGTTTTATGCCGTAATGCAACCAGAAATTTAACAAGGGAATCCCAACTTGGGCTTAATTTTGTTACAGTAAACTACTATGATGGACAAGGTTTTATGATTCCAAAATCTCTTGGAATTAAATCTGCTAAAGAGTTAAGCGGTGCAACTGTTTGCGTTCTTCAAGGAACAACTACAGAGCAAAATGCGGCTGACTATTTTAAGAAAAATGGCTTAGAGTGGAAACCAGTTGTAGTTGAAAGCACCACAGCTATTGTTCAGGCTTTTGCGTCAGGCAGATGTGATTGCCTAACATCTGATGCTTCTCAGCTTGCAAGCCAGCGTGTCAGCACTGGAAAGCCAGCAGATTACATAATCCTTCCAGAGATAATCTCAAAAGAGCCACTTGCTCCAGCAGTAAGACATGGCGATGATCAGTGGTATGATATTGTAAATTTTGCGATTCTTACCATGATTCAAGCAGAAGAGTATGGAATCACATCAAAAAATGTTGATGAAATGCTCAAAAGCGAAGACCCACAGATTAAACGTTTCCTTGGCGTAACCCCGGGTAATGGTGCTGCACTTGGCATTGATGAAAAATTTGCATACAATATTATCAAACATGTTGGAAATTATGGAGAATCATTTGAGCGTAATGTTGGTAAAGCTACTCCGCTTGCAATTGAAAGAGGTCTTAATGCCCTTTGGACAAACGGTGGCTTGATGTATGCTCCACCTTTCAAATGATTTTAGGTAAAATGAATAGATATAAATGATAAAATTTATTGTGTGAGGATTTATAATTTTTAATCCTCACACAGTAAGAACGAGTCCTTTTTTAGTTTTTCATTATGAGGATAAAATGGTTACTCTTGATTATGCAATTAATACAATAGAACAGCTGCCAATAACAGATCAGGAAATCCTTATTGATATTGTTTATCATAGGCTTACAGAAAAACGCCGTAAAGAAATTGCAGAAGATGCCAAAAAATCAATAGCTGATTTTCATGCTGGTAAGCTAAAGACCCAATCCGTTGAAGATATAATCTTAGAGTTGCGAACCACATTAAACGAAAAGGCTTAAAATATGAGAGAGATTATCTTAACTCCAAAGTTTAAAAGAGCTTTCCGTAAATTTGTCAATCGCAATAATAGATTACAAAATCATATAGAAGAGACCTTAAAATTGATGCACAATGATCTATTCACCCCTGAATTGGGAACTCATAAATTAAGTGGAGAGTTATTGGGATTATATGCCTGTATATGTGGATATGATTGCAGAATAGTGTTTTCAATTGAGCATAACAAAGAAACTATGAATGAAATGATTATCTTACTTGATATAGGGACACATGATGAAGTCTATTAATCAAAAAAACGAATCTATATGGACTAACGCAACATTCAGAGCAACTATTTATCAAATTGCTGCTGTATCTATTGTGGGCTTAACCGCATATTATCTTTTCACAAATACCACCGCAAACCTTGCCAAACAATCCATTGCCACAGGATTTGGCTTTTTATCAAGAGAAGCCTCTTTTGAAATTGGCGAATCTATGATCAAATTCTCATCTTCAGACACATATCTTAAAGCTCTTATCGTAGGTGCTTTAAATACGATAAAAGTATCGTTTATTGGTATTGTTTTGACTGTAGCGTTAGGAATAGTTGTTGGTATTGCAAGGCTTTCCAAAAATTGGCTTGTTTCAAAGATCGCAGCAAGTTATATTGAGCTACTCCAAGATATTCCTGTTCTTCTTCAACTATTTTTCTGGTACACAGTTTTTAACAATATTTTACCATCACCAAGGCAAGCACTTATTCCATTTAAGGGTATGGTGTTATGCAATCGTGGTGTATATTTTGGTATTCCAGCAGACCATCCTGCTTTTACATATATGGGTTATGCTTTTCTTTTTGCTTGCATACTTATATTTTTTATAAACCGTTGGGCAAAAAAGAGGCAGGAGCTTACAGGTCAAATCTTCCCAATTTTTACCGTCTCAAGTGCATTAATTACTCTTTTCCCCCTTGCCGCATGGCTTGTAATGGGTTCTCCTACTGAGATGAACATGCCAACATTAAAAGGGTTCAACTTTGAGGGCGGATACAATGTAAGTCCTGAATTTGGCTCTCTTCTTCTTGGACTTGTCCTTTATACCTCAGCTTTTGTTGCTGAAATTGTAAGAGCTGGAATTCAATCTATTGCAAAAGGGCAGCGAGAAGCTGCTGAATCACTTGGTTTAAAACCCATTTTTATAATGAACCTTGTTATTTTACCTCAAGCTCTTAGAGTCATTATCCCTCCACTAACAAGCCAGTTACTAAACCTTACCAAAAATAGCTCACTTGCTGTAGCTATTGGTTATCCTGATTTTGTATCAACATCAAACACCACTATAAGCCAGACAGGTCAGGCAATTGAAGGTGTCGCTCTGATTATGATAATGTATCTAACGATTAGCCTTCTCACCTCTTTTTTTATGAATTGGTATAACGACAAAATGGCACTTGTTGAAAGGTAATTGGAATTTTTAAGTGTAAAACTCGTCTTTTTGTAAGTGGGTAATAAAATTACGCGAGATTAGGAATATAAAAAATGCAATTATATGACATTTTGATTGATATTCATGCACTGGAAGAAGAACTGCTTGATTTTGAACGTAAATACGGAATCAGGTCAGAAACGTTTTACACTGCCTATACGAAAGGAGAAGAACCAGAAGATGAACGATGGGTTTTAGATTTTGGTGAATGGGCAAGCGTTTATAGAACATGGCTGACTCGTCAGGCAGAATATCGCAATGAACTGGAAAATTTACAACAATATCCTTTCAGTCTAAAAGGATTAGTGAGAGTTGCAGCATAATGAATCCATTACGAACTGCTGAAGATTATGAGTTGTTTCTCTATACACTTTCAGATCACTTTTCATCAATTCGTAATTCCACACTCACATTTGTAAGAAAAGGTATCTCTCTTGCCCGTGTGTCAGGTGAGCTATATTTTAGTCATGGTATCAGATTGGTGGTTCGTGAACGAATTATTTATAATCGGTTGCCGTCAGTTATAGATTGGTATGGATATGAAGTTGTGGCAGAATAACGAAAAACTCTACTGGTATGACTCACAACCTCACCCTGACGATCCAACTCTTGCAAACAATCACCCACATCATAAACACATACCACCAAATATGAAACATAATAGAGTAACTGCACTCAAAATGAGCTTCGTACGACCTAATATGCCCTCACTTATTGAGGAGATTAATGAATTGATTGAAAAAATGACCTAATTGATTAAGATAAGAGGCTGCTCCTTTGTATTTTAAGTATTTGTTACTAACATACTAATAGCCTTATATTAATTGTCTTGATAAATAAATGCTTAGGGGGGTATTTTAATTTTTATATTAGATGATCGACTAATTGAACATGTAAATTTTTGAGAACACCTTCTTTGTCCTTTAATGACATTTTAGCTAACTAAAATAAGATTATGAAATGTTTGCCTATATGGAATGGAAATTCGGTCAGTTTTTTCACTAAACTGGAGGAACCTCCTATCCCTCTTCCCGGCCTACTAAGTCATATCCGGCTTTTTAACATTGTATTCAATGGTGATGGCAGTCTTTACACCAGCTATTTTGGAAGTGGCACGGAGGTAGAGGAGAAATACGTTATTAATGGACAGGTTGCACACCAAAAAACTGATGTCATACACAACAGACGTGAATGTCGAATATCAATACATGGAAGTGGAGAAGTTCGCAGCTTCATCCGTGGGAAAGACGAAGTCAAAAGACATCTTGGATATGAACTGCGTAACATCAAATCACCAATGCTGATAGCAGAGCATAGAATCGGCACAGCTGGCGAATATATCCCAGATACTTTTGGTGTACAGATTCCTAAATCAACGGCATTTGTTATTCCCGGAATTTTCGAACAACCGTTGCGAGCAGTATTCGGCATTAATGTAGCACCATCAGAATATTTTTCTCCACAAAGTCGCGAGTTTCTCTGGTCGGGACTTACAAAGCCGATGGATAACTGTCGAAAATTAGTAGTGGGTGTAGATGTCAGGTTCGAAGATAAGGTTGATGGTCAGCCGTTAATGCATGAAATTCGTGTTTTTACAAAATGAAAGAACCAAAATTTACTAAGCATTATACTAAATAGGCGTTCATGCCTATGCATTGGGCATCGCTTAATTTTGACTTTATGTGAAAAATGAAAGAAAGAGAATAATAAATGGATCACGTATTTTTTTGTACTGGTCACGCACTTAAAATTCCAAATATTGTAAAAAGTGAAGGCCTCTACCTATATGATGAACAAGGTAAAGGCTATATGGATTTAGAGTCAGGTGTTTGGTGTACATCTCTTGGACACAATAATGCTGAGATCAACAAAATAATCAAGAACCAAACAGAATCATTGATGCACGCTGGTTTTTGTTATTCAAATGAGATACTTGAAAAATCAGCAAGAGCAATTCTTGAAATTGCAGGTTTAAACAATGGAAAATGTCTATTTCTTTGCTCTGGAAGCGAAGCTATTGAGGTATCAAGGCAGATGGCTAAACATCTGACTGATAATAAAGTATCTTTGACACTCCATGATTCATATCTTGGTGCATACTCTTCAATAACCGACAAATCTAAAAATTGGTATCTGTTAAATTGGGAACAGTGCAAAATATGCTCTGATAAAGAAAATTGCGATCTATCATGTGAAGTGCTTAAAAAAATACCAAAAAACGTATCTGAGTTTATTTTTGAACCAGGCAGCTCTTCTGGTTTTGTAAGGTTTCCTCCAAAGTCGTTGATAAAGAATATTATCAAAATTGTTCGAGACAACGGGGGAAAAATTGTAGCCAATGAAGTAACAACGGGTATCGGGCGAACAGGTAAATGGTTTGGCTATCAGCACTATGAAATTAATCCCGATTTTATCGCTGTTGGTAAAGGAATTGGAAACGGATACCCTGTGAGTATTGCCCTTATCAACGAACCTACGGCACAAGAATTAGAACAAAAACCGTTTCATTATTCTCAATCCCATCAAAACGATCCTTTGGGAGCTTCGATTGTATATGGTGTTATTCAGTACATTGAGAAAAATAATTTGATATCTAATGCGGCAAGTAATGGTTTATTACTGCACAAAGAACTTGAATCACTTGTTGATAAAGAAATTATTATTGAAGTTCGTGGAAGAGGATTGATGATTGCTATTGATATTAAAAACAATGAAATCACAAATTCCATTTATAATAACCTTATTGAAAAAGGATATATAGTTGGAAATCGAGGTGCATCGTTTAGGATTGATCCACCTCTAATAATTACGAAAACTGAAATTGACGGATTCATTGAGGCATTAAGAGAATCAAAATCACTTTACAAATAAACTATTAAACCACGGTCAAATGCGGTGCTATCGGCGTAGGGTAGCCTCTAAATTTGGCGTTAGTTCAGATATAATGGAGAGATAACTTAGATATGGATGATGTTGTTCAAATTACTAAAAAAGAGATTTTAAAACCGCCAGTTACTGAGACTGGTGTTATTGGTTGGCTTAAATCTAACCTTTTTAACTCACCTGTTAATACAGTGATAACTGTGTTGATACTTTTTGCATTTTACAAGTTGATTCCTCCTGTTTTTAGGTGGGCATTTATAGATAGCGTGTGGTTTGGTCCATCATCTGGCTGTCAACTTGGAGTTGGTGCTTGCTGGGCTTATATTCCTGCAAATATAAGGTTTGTTGTGTTTGGTCTTTTTCCTGCAGAAGAGCAGTGGCGGGCATTGATTGCCATTATAATTATGATATGGACAGTTGTTTACAGCAGAAAAAGAGAGAGATGGCACTTATCTCTTGCTTATATCTGGTTTGGCAGCGTAGTTGTTGTAGCGATTCTTATAAAAGGTGGAATCTTTGGGCTTGAACCTGTTGAAAGCACTAAATGGGGTGGACTTCTTCTAACATTGATGCTGTCAGTTGTTGGTATGACGGCTGCATATCCGTTAGGTATTGTGCTTGCGTTAGCAAGACGTTCAAAAATGCCTGCAATCAGAACAATGGCGGTTGTCTATATTGAAGTCATAAGAGGGGTTCCTCTTATTAGTATGCTCTTTATGTCTGCTGTAATGTTCCCGCTTTTTCTTCCCGAAGGCGTTACAATAAATAAAATCTTTAGAGCACAGGTTGCAATCATAATGTTTACAGCAGCATATATTGCAGAGGTTGTAAGAGGTGGATTGCAGGCAATGCCAAAAGGACAATATGAGGCAGCAGAGTCGTTAGGGCTTAATTATTTTCAGATGATGAAGTTAGTAATATTACCCCAAGCATTAAAAATTGTAATCCCTCCCACAGTTGGTGTGTTGATTTCAGCTTTTAAAGATACTTCTCTTGTTGCAATTATTTCGCTATACGATCTTTTAAAAACCTGTCAATCAACTCTTTCAGACCCAAGATGGATGGGATTTAGCACAGAGGCATTTATTTTTATCTCTCTTATCTACTTTGTTTTCTGTTACTCCATGTCAAGCTATTCAAGACGGCTTGAAAAAGAGCTGAGTGCGGGACAGTCTCATTAATATTATAAACAATAGAGTTTTTTCCCTACTAACTTAAAAATAAAAATTGAAATCAACTGATAACCTGATGGGCATAAATAAAATGAATATAAACAGCACAGCTAAACAAACAGGCACTGATATAAACAACCAAGATTACATAATCAAAATAAAAGAGATGCACAAATGGTATGGTGAGTTCCATGTTTTAAATGATGTAAACTTAAATGTGAAAAAAGGAGAGATAATTGTAATCTGCGGACCTTCTGGCTCTGGAAAATCAACTCTTATCCGCTGCATTAATAGACTTGAACAGCATCAAAGAGGCAGCATAAATGTTGATGGAATTGAGCTTACAGATAACCTTAAAAATATTGAAAAGGTTAGAACAGAAGTCAGTATGGTGTTTCAACATTTTAATCTCTTTCCACACTTAACCATTCTTGAAAATCTCACGTTAGGTCCAATTTGGGTAAGAAAAATGCCTAAAAAAGAGGCTGAAGAGATTGCTATGCTATATCTTAAGAAAGTGCAGATTGCAGAGCAGGCTAAAAAATATCCAGGACAGCTTTCAGGTGGACAACAGCAAAGAGTTGCTATTGCAAGAAGCCTTTGTATGCAGCCAAGAATAATGCTCTTTGATGAGCCGACATCAGCTCTTGACCCTGAAATGGTAAAAGAGGTTTTAGATGTTATAATCTCACTTGCTAAAGAGGGAATGACAATGCTTGTTGTAACGCATGAGATGGGGTTTGCAAAATCTGTTGCCCACAGAGTTATTTTTATGGACGGAGGAATGATTATTGAAGAAAATAATCCAGAATCTTTCTTCTCTAACCCTCAAAACGAGAGAACAAAGTTGTTTTTAAGCCAGATACTTTATTAATCTGTTTAATTGATGTATATTTTGAGGCGTGTATGAAATATAATGCTCGAACTAATCGTCCTGTAATTGCTGCTGGTACAGGTAGATTTAATCCCCCTGATAAGGGATAAAGGAGTTTATGAAACAACTCCAAGCAGCGAGAACTCTAAAAACGAGGTAAATAAACTTTTTATATGTCACTTAATGTGATTTTGCTTGTAATATGTCTTTTATTATCAGGCTTTTTTTCGTCCGCAGAAACATCGCTCTTCTCAATAAGTAAGATAAAAGCCCTTCATTTAGCAAAAGAGGGAAGAAAAACAGACCAGCTCATTTGTCAAATGAAGGAAAATCCCCACAAACTCCTATCAACTATTTTAATTGGCAACAACATTGTTAATATTGGTGCATCATCATTAGCAACTGCCATTGCAATTGATTTTTTTAAATCAAACGCAGTTGGAATTGCAACAGGTGTTATGACTATTTTAATTTTGATATTTGGAGAGATATTTCCAAAATCCTTTGCCGCACAAAATAAAATAGCAGTTGCAAGGTTTGCTGTTTATCCTCTGATGTGGTTTTCAAGACTTTTTACTCCAATTATATTTTTACTTAATTTTATACCAAGAATGGTTGGAAAGGCTGAACAATCACCTTCTGTTACTGAAGACGAATTGATGACAATGGTTGAAGTTGTTGAAGAAGAAGGAGAGATAAAAGAGGAAGAAAAAGAGCTTATTTCTAATATCTTTGAGTTTGATGATACAAGTGCTTCAGAGATAATGACACCAAGGGCTGATATGTATTTTATTGATATTAACGATAATATTGACATCAAAGCCATACTTAACTCAGGATTTACACGTATTCCAGTGATTGATAACAGTATTGATAATGTTGTCGGTATATTGAATGTAAAAGACCTATTTGCAAGGTACCATGATAGCTGCTCACATAACATCTCTATTAATAACGAACACAGCGTTGATGAAGCTCTTGACAATGCAGCAGATGATAACAGTTATGGTTCAATAAGTGCTGAAGCACTTGGTATTAAAGATATAATGAGAGAGCCGTTTTTTATACCTGAATCTAAAAAATTGGACTCATTACTTCACGCTTTTAAGCAGATGAAAAACCATATAGGAATTGTTGTAGATGAACATGGCGGCGTCTGCGGTATCGTAACAATGGAAGATGTACTTGAAGAGCTTGTAGGGGAGATAAATGACGAAACTGATAGGAATAATGAACCAAATATCGTAAAACTTCATGATGACAAATGGATAGTTCTTGGCAAAACAGATATTTGGGAGCTAAATAAAACTCTTGACCTTTCTATACCCGAATCCCCTGATTATGATACTTTTTCTGGATTTATACTTGATAAAATAGGCAGAATTCCAAAAGTAGGTGAGACAATTACAATTGATAGATACGCAGCAACAGTCAAAGAGAGAGATGGCAACCGCATCAGAACTTTTGTGTTTAAACTCTTTTAAAGTATTTTTTTAAGCAAACATGATTATAAAATTAAAAAACAAGGAAGGTGTTGGCTAAAAATGGTGAAGCTAATAACTCCAGCAACTAAAATATATTGCATTTTTGGAAAACCCGTAAGCCACTCTATGAGTCCTTTAATTCACAATATGCTTTTTAATAAATTCAGCATAGACGCTGTATATTTAGCATTTGAAATTGATGATATTAAACATGGAGTTGATGCAATAAGAAATCTTGGAATTAAGGGTGCTTCTATTACTATTCCCTTTAAAGAGGCTATTATTGCACATCTTGATGAGATTGATGAAACTGCAAGGCAAATTGGTGCTGTAAACACAGTTATTAACAATGATGGTTACCTTTGGGGTTGCAATACTGATTGTGCAGGGGCTGTTGAACCTTTAAAAGAGGCTTTATCAGGAAGCTCGTTAGCCTTGCCAGAAGGTTTGTCTGCTTTATCAAAAGGCTCGTTAGATGGGAAAAATGTCTATATTATTGGAGCTGGTGGAGCTGCAAGAGCTGTTGCTTTTGGAATTAAAAAAGAGGGTGGGAATATAACGATTGTTAATAGGTCACAAGACAAAGGAGAACAGCTTGCTCTTCAGGTAAATGGAAAATATCTCTCTTTATTAGAATTTAATCAACAAGCATCTGCTGATAGTATGAGTAACCATTTAAAACATATAGATATTATTATAAATACAACATCTGTCGGCATGACTCCAAATATTGATCAAAGCCCTGTCAGCCCCCAAATTTTCCATAAAAATATCACTGTAATGGATATAGTTTATAATCCCCTTAAAACCAAATTACTCAGAGATGCTGAAAATGCTGGAGCCAAAATAGTTGACGGGCTTTCTATGTTTATACATCAAGGGGCAGCTCAATTTGAGCTGTTTACGGGTATTAAACCGCCTCGTCAGATTATGAGAGATACTGTTATTAAAAAGATGTTAAAAGTACCTAACCAATAATGATTATTTAAGATTATAATTAGGACGGTTGAATATGTCAGCCGTTGAGCTAAAGCTCTCTGCTAACATAAAAGAAGCCCGCTTAAGCGGGCTTGGGTAACAATCAGCCCAGAGCTTCAGCTCGGGGCGGTAAAGAATAGCGGAATTGAATTTTCAACTCGATTTTTTTAAGAATAACAAATGATTAAAATTAATAATTAATACAACGAGAACTTTATAAATGAAATCCATAAAAACAAAAATAACTTCTGATAAATCTATAACTATACCCGGTTCAAAAAGTGTTTCCCACAGAATGCTTATATGTGCCTCTATGGCTGATGGAACTTCTATAATTAGAAATGTTTTACAAAGTGAAGATATTTCTCACACAATCTCTGCTCTTTCAAGAATGGGTGCTGTAATTGAAGAGGTTGAGGATAACCCAACAAGAAATAGAGCTATAAAAGTAATCGGATTTAATGGGAAACCCAAACCTTATAGTGGTGAGATATATCTTGCTAACTCCGGCACTTCAATGCGGCTTCTTGCTGGTATTGCTGCTCTTGGGAACACTACATATACACTGACTGGCGATAAAAGAATGCAAGAGCGTCCAATGGGTGATCTTTTAACAGCTCTTAATATGGCAGGTGCAGAAGCTGTATCAAAAAAAGGTAATGGAACGCCGCCAGTTATAATTAAAGGTGGAAACCCTAATCATGCTGGTAATGTTAAACATATCGGGAATTCTAAACACTGCAATACTATCGGCGGAACAATCTCCCTGGATTGCTCTCAAAGTAGTCAATATTTATCATCTATGCTGATGATGGGTGCTGTTTTACCCGAAGGTCTGCTGATTAATCTTCCTGGACCAACGGTTTCAGCTCCTTATGTTGATCTTACAATTGATATTATGAAAAAATTTGGTGTTAATGCTGAACGGCTTGACGATAAAACATATCGTGTGTCTGGAAATCAAACATATCAAGCAGGTAATTTTGCAGTTGAGCCTGATATTTCAAATGCCAGCTATTTTTGGGCTGCTGGTGCAATCACAGGCAATATGGTTACTGTTACAGATATAAATCAGAACTCTTTGCAGGGTGATAAACGGCTTCTTCAAATTTTAAAACAGATGGGTTGTGAAATTGATTATAGTTCAAATGGTATTGGTGTGCGTGGTAATTATTTGGATGATAATTCAGAATATTCTGGGGATAATTCATACAGAGTAAATAGATGTTTGAATGCTGTTGAAGTTGATATGTCAGATATTCCAGATGTTGTACCAACACTTGCAGTAGTTGCAGCTTTTGCAAAAGGAACAACCAAAATAGTTAATATTGAGCATCTTAGAGAAAAAGAGTGTGATAGAATTTCGGCTGTTGTTTCTCAATTAAGAAAAATAGGGATAGAGGCATCAGAAGGAAGAGATTGGCTTTCAGTAACTGGAGTTGGTGTTAATAGAGATGAAATTAATAAAGTGCTGCACAAAGCTATAATAGAAACATTTAACGATCATAGAATTGCTATGGCATTTTCAATTACGGGCTTAATGGTTGATGGAATTGAGATAGAAAATGAAGGTTGTGTGGCAAAATCGTTTCCAAATTATTGGGAAAAATTTGATTCCTTAGGAGTTTGAGTTTTGCTTATTTTTAAATTTATAGTTCAATGTGCTGTGATATAGAGATGAATTTAAACAAATTAGGCTTTGATAAATGGTTTTCAGATAATATAGACCATTCAAAACTGACCAATTATCAAGTAGCAAGAGTTACTGCTGTAAATAAAGAGAGCTTTCAAATAAAAAGCGGAGAAAAAGATGTTTTTGCTGAAGTAACAGGAAAGCTACTTTTTGATGCTGGTTCTCCAATAGATTTTCCAACGGTTGGGGATTTTGTATATGCACAATTTTATGACGATGACTCTTTTGCAATTATTCATGAAATAGTTCCAAGAAAATCTATTTTAAAGAGGAAAACAGCGGGTAAAAAGACAGATTACCAGTTGATTGCTGCAAATATTGATACAGCATTCATTATTCAATCTTTTGGTGCAGATTATAATCTGAGGCGGTTGGAAAGGTATCTTGTTATGGTTAATGAAGGCAATATTGAACCTGTTGTTCTGCTCAGTAAAAGCGATTTGACAACTGATATGGAACGAAATAAAAAAATTGCCGATATTAAGGCGTTAATGCCAAATATTCAGGTTGTAGAGTTTAGCAGCATAACCGATTATGGAATTAACAAAATTAAAGATATGCTCATGCCGGCAAAAACATTTTGTCTGCTTGGCTCGTCAGGAGTTGGCAAAACAACTTTGTTAAACAATCTCACTAATGATTATGTTTTTGAAACAAATGAGATTAGAGAAAAAGATGGCAAAGGAAGGCATACAACAACAAGGCGGCAGTTGATAAGTTTAGAAAATGGTGCAATGATAATTGATACTCCTGGTATGCGTGAACTTGGTAATATCGCAGTGTCAGAAGGCATTAATGAAACATTTAATGAGATAGCTGATTTATCGGAACAATGTCTATATAAAAACTGTTCGCATACCAATGAAGCAGGGTGTGCAATACAACAGGCTCTAAAAGATGGTGTAATTTCAGAAGAGCGTTATCAAAATTTTGCCAGAATGAGTAGAGAGACCGCTTACAACGAGATGTCTTATTTTGAAAAAAGAAAAAAAGATAAAAATTTCGGTAAATTATGCAAATCAGTAATGCAGCATAAAAAAAATAGGAAATAGTGTAAAACTTTACTCTATTTATC
Source organism: Desulfamplus sp. (assembly GCA_015232455.1). GTDB lineage: Bacteria > Desulfobacterota > Desulfobacteria > Desulfobacterales > Desulfobacteraceae > Desulfamplus. The sequence continues at coordinate 32,985 of JADFZQ010000025.1, forward strand.
AACTTAAGTTGATGATTTTTTAGAGTATTTTTTAATTTTAGGGAGAATATATATAAATGTCTGGCAGCACTTTTGGAAAAGCATTTCAGATTACAACTTGGGGAGAGTCTCATGGAAAAGCACTTGGAGTTGTTATTCAAGGTTGTCCTTCTGGAATTGAGTTAAATGAAGAGATTTTACAAAAAGCGTTAGATAAGCGAAAACCTGGTCAAGGTTCTGCTGCCAGCACAAAGAGAAAAGAGCCAGATATTCCTGAGATTCTTTCAGGAGTTTTTGAAGGAAAAACTACAGGCACACCAATAAGCATTATGATTGTAAATCAAGATGCAAAATCAAGAGATTATTCAAAAATAGCAGAAATTTTCAGACCAGGACATGGAGATATAACTTATCAGGCAAAATATGGAATTAGAGATTATCGAGGAGGAGGAAGAGCATCTGCAAGAGAAACTGCTGCAAGGGTTGCTGCTGGGGCAGTTGCTGAGGCATTTCTAAAACAGTATGGGATTTCTGTAGAAACTTGTACTCTTGAAATTGGTGGAGTTGGAATTAAAGCGGGTAATATTAATGGTGGAGGGGAAGTTATTAACCAAAACCAAACTGCTTTAGATAGAGAATTTGCAAAAACCAACTATCTTGAATGCCCTGATCCTGAAGCTCTTTTATTAATGGAAAAAAGAATTGAAGAGGTTAAAAAAGAGGGTGATTCTTTGGGCGGTGTCGTTGAAATCACAGCAAAAAATGTTCCAGCAGGGCTTGGTGATCCTGTATTTGATAAGTTAGATGCAGATATTGCCAAAGCTCTTATGAGTATTGGAGCAGTAAAAGCCGTTGAAATTGGGGCTGGATGCGATGCTGCTAAAATGACAGGTTTTGAAAATAATGACCAAATATTGCCCGAGCCATCAAGATTTGAATTTGACACAAGCTCAGCACCAATAATACCAGCAAAGAGACCACCATCATCAACATCAGCAGCAGAATCGATTAAACGGGCAAGATTTGAAACAAATAACAGCGGCGGTATTCTTGCTGGTATTTCAAATGGTGATGATATTATTGCCCGTGTTCATGTCAAACCTATTCCATCTATTTTAAAAGAGCAGATGACAGTTGATATTAATGGAAATCCATGCCCGATTTCAACTCAAGGAAGACACGATATTTGTGCAATACCAAGGATAAATCCTGTGTGTAAAGCAATGGTATATTTAGTTATTGCAGATCATATTCTTAGACAGAGTTGTTATACCACTCTAAAAAATTCTTTTTGTGAAACTATCTAAAAATTATAAAAATTTAATCTAAAATTATAAAATAGGAATAAATCGAAGAAAAAAGGAGATAATTTGATAAATTATAGAAAGATACAGATTCCTCTCAATCAATTATACTCATTAAAATCCTAATATATCATGTGATAACAGACAATTGGCAAAGTAGTTATAATTTAAGGCTATTGAGCTGTTTCACATTCAAGATTCAAATAAATTCAAATAGTTATCATCTCAATCCAAATATAATCCAAATATAATCCTAACAAAGTAATATCAGATTTGACTTAAAAAATAATATGCAATAGAGCATAATTCATTATATGAATAAAAGTTAATCTTTTTAGCTGCAATAGTAGCATATTGAGATTAATTGCAATTAAATTAGGGTTATCAAACAGTATCCCCACCCCAAGCAAAGTATTTATAGCATGCGGTGGGGATATTTAGTGGTTTAACAAATCAAATGAGTATAGCCTTTTTATATAAACTTAAACTGTAGAGATGGAAGAGGCTCGCTTACCTACGTTTAATAAAAAAGCAACAACACTACTCTCAAATCAAATTATGAATCTGGAGACTTTATGGAATCTGTCTGGAATCAAGTCAAAGTAAATTTAAAGGAACTTTTGCCTGATCACAGCTTTAGAATGTGGATCCAACCAATGCAGTTTCTAAATAGTCAACCCCTTGATTCGGCAGAATCTGTTTTGGTAACACTTACGTGTCCAAACTCATTTTCCAAAAAACGAGTTAAAGAGAACTATATTTCTGGTATAACACAAGAATTTTTAAAACTTTCTTTAGCGTTAGGTATATCAGATGTTAAACTCGCAATTGACATTGCCAATAACAATAAGTTGGATTTAGATAAAATAGATAGTCAGAAAATCGAAATTAAAAAAGATTGCAGTACCAAAAAAGAACCTCGTAAAACAAATAAGATAGATGATCAGCTTCCTCTACCCGGATTGCCTCGCATATTTGACACTGGCAGAATGTTAAAAAAGGATTACACATTTGATCAATTTGTTGTTGGAGATAGCAATGATTTTGCATACTCTGCCTCACTATCATTAGCTCAAGGCGGCAATAACGCTAACAAGGCAATATATCTACTTGCTGGAACAGGGCTTGGAAAGAGCCATCTATCTCAAGCTGTGGGGCATCATGTTATAAATCAGGGTATTACAAACAAAGTATTTTATATTACTGCTGAAGATTTTACTAACGAGATGGTGAATTCTATTCAAAATAATACTATCAGCAACTTCAAAGAAAAATATAGAAAAAAATGCGAAGTTCTTATCCTTGAAGATATACATTTTCTCTCAGGAAAAGAGGCAACCCAAAAAGAGCTTGCCATGACACTTGACCATCTTCTTGATGCTGATAAGAAAATTATCTTTAGTGGCTGCTACCTTCCTGATGATATTCCCAAAATGAATGACCAGCTAAAGTCAAGATTAACTATGGGACTTGTTACAAAGATAGAAGCTCCTGATTTCTCAACCAGATTTAAAATAGTTAAGAAAAAATCTCAGATTAATGGCTACAATATTCCAAATGATGTTGCTGAATATATTGCCCAAGAACTTTGTGATAATGTCAGGCAATTAGAGAGCGGACTTACAGGAGTTGTTGCAAAAGGCTCGCTTATGGGGGAAAAGATAGATCTTGCCCTTGCCCGTCAGGTTATTGAAAATATATCTAAAAGTAAGAAAGCAATAACAATAGATGCTATTAAAAAGCTTATCTGCATAGAGTTTGGAGTCTCTGAAGTTGATCTTATCTCAACATCAAGAAAGGCAAAACTTGTCCACCCAAGACAGGTGGCTATCTATCTATCTCGTAAATATACAGACCAATCAATTAAAATAATTGGTAAGAGCTTTAATCGTTATCATGCTACAGCTATTCACTCAATAAATGCCGTTGAAAAGGCTATTCAGCAGCAAGGGGCATTTGCTGAACAGCTAAATTATTTGTATAAAAAGATTGAAACTGGAAAGATTTAGAGCATGTTTTATAAAATAGGTTAAATTTTAGATTTAAACAGATGAAATTAAAAGAATCTCTCTACAAATCATTTAATAAAATAACAAACGGCTATGCTACAGTTTCACCTGAAGAGCTTTGCTGTTATGCTTATGATGCAACTGGTCAGACTTTTATGCCAGATATTGTTGTGTTTCCAAGTTCAACTTCAGAAGTCTCACAAATTCTTGAAATAGCATCTAAAGAGAAAATTCCAGTTATTCCACGTGGTAGTGGTTCAGGAATGACTGGCGGTTCGCTTGCGGTTCAAGGCGGGATTGTCATGGCAATGAGCAGAATGAACCGTATTATTGAGATTGATTGCGACAACCTTACTGCAAAGGTTGAACCCGGAGTTATTACTGGAGAGTTTCATAAGGCAGTAGAGAAATATAAACTTTTTTACCCACCTGATCCCGCAAGCTCTTCTTTTTGCACAATTGGAGGAAATCTTGGTGAATGTGCGGGCGGTCCTAAGGCTGTCAAATATGGCGTTACACGAGATTATGTGCTTGGACTTGAGGCTGTTCTTTCATCAGGGCAGATTATAAATACTGGCGTTAAAACCGCAAAAGGGGTTGCTGGTTATGATCTTACCCGTCTTATTGTTGGGTCAGAAGGAACTCTTGCTGTTATAACTCAAGCAACATTAAAACTTTTACCTCTGCCAGAATCTGTAAAAACAATGGCTGCTCTCTTTCCAACTATTGATCATGCTGCAAAGGCTGTATCTGCAATTATAAAAGAGTCTGTTGTGCCAAGATGTCTTGAATTTTTGGATAAATCCTCTATTGATTGTGTCAGAAGCCAATTTGGCTTTGATGTTCCTTATAATATAAACGCAATTTTGATTATTGAAGTTGATGGAACAAATCAAGTTGTAGCTCAAGATGCTCAGAAAATAAGAGAATTTTGCATCTCTAAAGGAGCGGTTAAGGTTATTATTGCTGCTGATTCAAAAGAGGCAACAACTCTTTGGAGTGCAAGAAAAGCGTTATCAGCCGCTCTTTTTAAAATTGCTCCAAACAAAATCAATGAAGATATTGTTGTACCAATTAGCCTTATTCCAGAGATGGTTAAGAGGATTGAACAGATTAAAGATAGGACACAGCTTACAATTGTAAGTTTTGGACATGCAGGCGATGGTAATATTCACTGTAATATTATGTATAATAAACAAGATGAAAAACAACTCACCCTTGCTGAATCTGCTATGGACGAACTTTTTGCCCACACTCTTGAACTTGGAGGAACAATTACTGGAGAGCATGGGGTTGGAATTACTAAAATGAAGTATCTTCCAAAAGAAGTTAAAGAGAGTGAGATGGAGATTATGAGGGGAATTAAGAGAGTGTTCGATCCCCACAATATCTTAAATCCGGGTAAGATTTTTATAATCTAAGGAATCGGAATTTAATAACACCATAAATTACTCAAAATTGATATTCCATATCAAGCATCTACATTTACCAGTTCTTCTGGATTAATTCATTCTTGCCTGATAAATATCCATTGTTAAAATCTGCTCAAGAATATCAAAATTGGGATTCAAGCTGTGTTCAATAGCACAAGATATTGAATCAGAACAATATTTTGTGCAGACGATATTGTGTTTATTGAACTCTCCGAAACAATCAAGACTGTCTCTTGAATCTTCAATCAGTTCACCATCTGTTATGAATTGATCATTTTGGTAGAATTTCATGTTGTTTCAGCCCTTTCAAATATAGTTTGTCTCATCAATAATCATCTATTATGAACCATCTATTACCATTTAAAGTATATCAATTGCTGATAATATAATAGATGCCCATAGCATGGTCAACCTGTTTATTTCAATATTTTACCCTTAATCTTCATAACCATATCCTCAAGATGGCTAATTAGGGTCTTTAGCGTATCCTGATCTTTTGCTGAAACGGCAAATCCTTGATTTAAAAGCCAAGGGTTATCAAATATATCTATATCAATTTTATCTTGTTTATTAAATACATATACAACTGGTATTTTTTCTAATTTCAATTTTTGAATTATATGATCAACAGATTTCATCTGCTGGTCATATCTTGGGTTACTTATATCAACAACATGAAGCAAAATATCGGCATCTTCAAGCTCTTCAAGCGTTGCGTGAAAAGCCTCCATTAATTCCTCTGGAAGATTTTGGATAAATCCAACAGTATCTGTAATTATAACCTCAATATCTTTTGGAAATCTAAGTCTTCTGCTTGATGGATCAAGGGTTGCAAATAATTTATCTTCTGCTGTAATTTCGCTTTTAGTTAAGGTGTTTAGCAATGTTGACTTACCAGCATTTGTATAACCTACAATTGAGATAACAGGCACCTGTTTTCTGTTTCTTTTTGCCCTTTGCTGATTTCTCTGCTTTCTTATCTTCTCTATCTCTTTTCCAAGAAAGGTTATCTTTTCACGAACTCTTCTGCGGTTTATCTCAAGTTTTGTCTCCCCAGGTCCTCTTCCACCTATACCACCAGTTAGCCTTGACATTGCTGTGTTTTTTGTGATGAGCCTTGGCATAAGGTATTTTAGCTGGGCAAGCTCAACTTGAAGTTTTCCCTCACGACTTTTAGCCCGTCTTGCAAATATATCAAGTATAAGCTGTGTTCGATCAATGACCTTCATCTCAACAAAATCTGTAATTGAACGTATCTGAGCAGGCGTAAGCTCAGTGTCAAAGATCATCATAGTTGCATATTTTTGGATAGCACTAATGGTGAGATCAGCAAGTTTTCCTTTACCAACAACAAATTTGGGATCAATAATCTTTCTCCTTTGTATTGCTGTGCCAATAACCTGAATATCGCTCGTTCTGCAAAGCTCTTCAAGCTCATCTAATGAGGCTGTAGAGTCTTGTAACTTTGCCTCTGTAGCAACATGGATTAAAAGAGCTTTCTCTTCACCTACTTCTGCTTTGTAAAGTGAGTTATTTTTTGCAAGTTCTGACTCAAGGGCAAGAACTATCTCTTTGCAATCCATTGACAAAGCATTGATTGATATGGATTCGATAACCTGATATGGCTCGCCTTCATCTGAAGGGAGAATATGAGCAGGATAAATTCTATCAACAGAGCCATCTTCAGTAATGGTAACTGCTGCCATAAAATCTAATCTTAGTAGTGCAAGGTCAGTAAGATCATCTTTAGAAAGAGGCTCTCTATTAAGGTGGGTATGGATACATCTCAACCCCTTAAGCTGTCCCGGTCTTGCCCTATATTCAGGAGTTTCTGGTATTACAATACCTTGAGGGTCGCCAACAATTACATAGACAGTTTTCCCGTCTCTATTAATCAAAAGAGCAACTTGTCGTCTTATTTCATAGGAGATAGATACAAGTGCCTCAAGCTGAGACTCTGAAATAAGCTCTTCAGGAGGTGTTCTGTAAAGATATAGATTTTCAAGCTCTTTTATCTGTGTTGCTTTAAGACCAGTTGTATTTTCAATATTTTTTTTCATTAACTCTCTTTTGTTAGTAGCAATCCAATTTAAGATGATTCTTTGTGGAAACAATACCAAAACTAATAAGTTTGATATGATTCATCTGCAAGTTCTTCAAATCGTGTTAATTCGCTTCTAAATGCCATGTGAGCTGTTCCAATCGACCCATTTCTGTTTTTAGCAATAATTATCTCTGCCTTACCTTTATTCTGGTTTCCTTCTTCTTTATTATAAACTTCATCTCGATATATAAAGGCAACAATATCAGCATCTTGCTCCAAAGCACCTGATTCTCTAAGATCAGATAGCAAAGGACGTTTTTCAGCACGCTGCTCTAACATACGGTTAAGCTGAGATAGAGCAATAACAGGAATATCAAGCTCTTTTGCAAGCCCTTTTAACGTCCTTGAGATTTCTGCAATCTCAAGATCACGCCTTTCAGAGCGAAAAGGAGCTTTCATTAACTGAAGATAATCAATAATGATCAAGCCCAGCCCACTATTCATTTTAAGCCGTTTTGTCTTAGATTTAATCTCCATTGCTGTAATATTTGGGGTATCGTCAATAAATATAGGAAGCTTTTCCAATACAGAAGCTGCTGCTGTAATACGAGCCAACTCTTCACTGTCAAGAAAGCCACCCCTTAGTCTTTTTGAATCAATTTTTGCCTCTGACGTCAAAAGGCGCATAGATAACTGCACATTTGACATCTCCAAAGAGAAGACGGCTACTGGAACAGACTCTTCAAGTGCTACGTTACGGGCAATATTAAGAGCAAAAGCAGTCTTTCCCATACTTGGTCTTGCAGCAATAATTATAAGGTCTGATTTTTGAAGCCCAGATGTTATATTATCTAAATTTCTATATCCTGTTGTAAGACCTGCTGAAAATCCCTGATTACTATTCTTGCTATCTTCAATACTTTTGACATTTATGTTTACAAGCGATCCGAGAGTTGAAAAAGAGCTGCTTGCTTTTAGTTCAGAGATTTTAAAAACAGCATTCTGGGCAAAATCAATTATATCTGCAAAATCACCTCTATCCTTCATACACCTCTCTATCATCTCCATAGAACTATGTATGAGTTTGCGTAACGTTGACTTACCCCTTATTATCTTTGCATAATGTATTGCATTTACAGCAACTGGTGCGGCATCAGCAATTGAAGCTAAGAATGCTGCTCCTCCAATCTCTTCAAGCTCACCTTTCTCTTTTAAACGTGTGGCAAGAGTAACAAGGTCAGCAGGAAGGTCTTTATAAAAAAGCTCTGTAATAGCCATGAATATCTTTGCATGGGCTTTTTTATAAAAATCCTCAGGTTTTAGAATTTCAAGAACTTCCAAAGTATTATCATTGTCAATTAATATCGCACTAATTAGCGACTCTTCTGCATAAATGTCGTTTGGTGGAACTTTATCTAAGAGAATGTCTGTTATTTTTTTTGTTGAATTTATCGCAGTAGTATCTAAATTTGACATGAGATTAAATTATACTATTTAAGATTGTTAAAAATTGGGTCTGAAACAAAATCAGCCGAACAATTTACTGTCCGGCTGACTCTATTTAAAAAATTGGCAGTTTCTAAAAGTTGGTAAATCTAACGCTAACTAAATTTTATTTACTATGTAAGGAATGAGAATTTAGTTAACCCCTAAATGTCTAATTGTAGAGGAGAAAATTTAGGGTGTTATTTTATCGCATTCCTAAGATAACTAAGCTGTAGCCTTCTCACCAATCACCTTAACTGTGATTTCAGGTTCAACATCTTTGTAAAGGCGGACAGGAACTTTATACTCTCCAGCAAGTTTAATTGGTTCTGGCAAAAGTATTGAGCGTCTCTCTATACTAATGTTCTGAGCATCAAGAGCAGCTTTTATGTCATGTGTTGTTACAGAGCCATATAGTTTGATCTCTTCATAAACTTTGGCTTTAATTACGCATTCAATACCTTTAACCCTTTCTGCCATCTCCTGTGCAAGCTGTTTCTCTTTTGCTATTTGGAGTTCAAATTTCAATCTTGCCTGCTCAATAATCTTTTTATTTTGGGGTGTTGATAAAATAGCCTTTCCCCTTGGAAAAAGATAGTTTCTTGCGTATCCTGGTGCGACCTTACACTCTGTACCAACAATGCCAAGAGTATCTATAGTCTCTTTAAGTATTACTTTCATATTAGCAACCTCCAATAAAGGTTCATCCTGAATAACAGGTTTGTTTTTAAAGTTAAATTTTGTTTAAATAAATTTTATTTGTTTGTGTTTTAGGTTAATACAAAATAGTTTTACCCATCTAATGACTCTCTATCAGAGTCATTTAGTGTCCCTATTTTCCTGAAGTTTATCCATGTATCAAGAAAGCCAAGTCCTATAATTCCTAAAACCAATATTTGCTGTATAGCAATTATGATATAGATAGAAATTTTTAACAAAGGTGGAAAATTTTTGCGTTCAAAGATGAATGATATGATTGCAATACCTTGGAAAAAATATATTGGCATCAGAATCATAATGCAGTTAAATGCCACGATCTTCATGGTTTTCCCGGGTATTATCATAAGCAAAATTAAAACAATAACAAACCAGACCAAGTGTTCTGGAGCTTTCCACTGGTTTAGATTTTTAAGTTCTGCAAGATAAATCCCCTTTTTTGTTAAAATCTTTTTTATGAAAAGAATATTTACCCATATAACAAAAACAAGCAAAGTAGTTATTAAAGCAGGTAGCATTCTTACTAAAACATATTGAATAGCCTCTATTGAGTTCTCTATAATCTCTATACTTTCTTGAGACATTCCCATATTCTCATAAAGAGCAAGGGTTAGCTTAAGGTTATCAGAGACATATTCTGAAACTATCGAGCCTACCCCCTGCCCTGTTGATAAAGCATATAAAAAAAATAGAACAGAACATACACCAAGCGTTGAGATAACGGTATAGACAAAACTTTTTTCAATAGAGAGCCTAAGCTCAAGACACTCTCCAAGAGCAAAACCTGTTAGAAGCAAAGAGCCATAAAAAAGCAGATCAATTGAGATAGAGAATCTATCAGAAACACCTTGCAAGTTACCCGTAATTTCTGACGAGCCACCACCTGAAAATAGTTCAGTTGCTACAAAGGTCATTGCAAAGACGGCAAACATTATCAAAGCACCGGAATTTCTTCCAAGTTTTAACCTGAAATAGAGAATCGGCATTGGCAATATTAACGCCATGAAGAGTCCAAAAACAGGAAAATAAGTTGTTACTAAGACAATCAGCATGGAGACGGCTATTCCGGAAACTATTTCCATAATAAGCCTATTTTTTTCTTTAATCTTGTCCATTTTAGTCTCCATCGCCTAATCTTGATAACTCAACTTTCTTACAACTTAATAATTACAATTAACGCCTGATAAAACAAAACGGCTAAGTGTAATGAAGTGGGCAAAACTCTTTTAATAAGCCGTAGAAACTTAGCTTAATTTTCCAACGTATGGTAAAAGTGCAATAGTTCTTGCCTGTTTTATTGCTGTTGAAAGGAAACGCTGATGTTTAGCACAAGTTCCTGTGATCCTTCTTGGAATAATTTTACCTCTTTCTGTGATGAATGATCTTAAGTTTTTGGAGTCTTTATAATCAATTTCAATTGAGGTATCTGCACAAAATCTGCATACTTTACGCCGTTGATAAAATTTCTTTTTGGTGTTTTTTTTCTGAAATACCATTACTCTTCCTCCTCCTCATCATCTTCATCATCATCATCAAGATCATCGTCATCTTCAATTTCGTCTTCGTCATCTAAAGAGTCATTTGAAGAATATTCGTCTGCATCTACAGCATCAAGTGATTTGACTTTATATTCTGGTCCTGAGGCTATCTCTTTTTTAAGAGCCTCTTCATCAATATCCTTCTCAAGAAGAATAGTCATAAACTTCATGATCTTTTCATCTAAACGTAGATTTCTCTCTAACTCTTTAACAATCTCTCCGTTACCACCATAGGTAAGGCAGAGATAGTGTCCACGAGATTTTTTTTTGATCTCATAAGCAAGTTTTCTGTTTCCCCAATCTTCAATTTTTACAAGAAGCCCACCTGTTTGGGTCAATAAGGTTGTAAACTTCTTAAAAAGGGTTTTTCTGGCTTCCTCGTGAAGATCAGGATCAGCAATAAAAACGGTTTCGTACCTTCTCATACTTGTCTCCTTGCGGATAATAAAGCCCCAATGCTATGTCAGGGCAAGGATTAAAATTACCACCTGAAAAACTCTTTTCAGGCGACTCATTAAAATTGGGCAATATATCACTCTGAATTTGGTGTGGTCAAGTATTTTCAACCAATCAAATTAATACAAATTTTTTTCAACCAGCTCACCACCTCAAACAAAAGCTCTTGCATCTCAAGAAGGTTCGTTATAAATACCGCTATATTTAATTATAGTTTAGATGATTGACCAATTTCACTCACAATTTACATATTTAAGCTGTTAATAACTAAGGGGTATTTATGGCAAAAATAACGTGGTCAGAACTTTTAAGCGTTGGAAACGAGGAGATCGATAATCAACATAAAAGATGGATTGAGATATTTAACACATCTCATGACAAAATGATGAGTTGTGATTACTCTCTGCTATCGCGTATTGGAATTGATGCTTTAAAACAGATGATGGAATATGTACAAATGCACTTTGAATTTGAAGAGAACTATATGCAGCAAATCAACTATCCTGCTCTGCTTGAGCATAAGTTGCAACATGAATTTTTTAAATTGCAGCTTGATAAAATAAATCAAGATTTCGAGAATGGTATCTCAAAACTCAACTCTGAGATTATTAAATTAATTGAAAACTGGCTTATTGGGCATATTCAAAAAGAGGATCAAAAATACAAAACTTTCATAGCTGCCCTTGGTAACAAAGACGATAATAAACCTGACCTCTAAGATATAGCGTCTAAATAAGCATAGCTTCCTTAGAAGCCCATTAATTTATACCTGAATCAGTGGCATAAATATTGCTAAAAGGCATTATTTCTTATTTTAAAGATTAGTAGTGTAGAACTATCCACAGAATCATGATGATTACAACATAAAATTTGTTGGCTGCAAGTGGAGTTTTAGTCATTTTTTAAATTAAAAGCACAATTCTCCACTTGGGATAGTATTCCCTTTTTGCTCTTTGAAAATTCAGTTCAATGTCTTTCAGCATGGGCAATCACGCACTCGTTGCAGCACGCGGTCAGCCTCTCTTGCAAATGGATTAATTCTGCCAAACGAAATGAACCATTTTCTCCCCCCATAAAGCAAACGTCCCGCCATGTAAATCAAGTCTTGTATAGCGGTACGAAGCCGTCTTCTGGACACCTTTTTATACTCTAAACGGTCAGTAATTGAGCTTTTTCAAAGTTCTGAAAATTGCATGATAAAAGCGAATCCAATTCCAATCTGTAGGTTGAATGGGTTTGTTTTAAGCAATCTGAAATAGCAGTTTTGAAAGTAGTAAATTCTGAGTAATATTTGGAATACAGAGATTTTTTCTTTACAAACT
>JADFZQ010000026.1:0-8353 GCA_015232455.1 Desulfamplus sp.
CAAAAAAGAGTTAAGAGCAAAAAGCATTGAAGAGTTGCAAAGTATCCTTGATTCCCTTGAAAAGCAGATTAATTGAATAACCCGCCAAAATCAGAATCAGGATACCCAAGATAAAAGGATAAGACAGAATAAACTCATCCTGAAACATCCTTGCATCCTGACCATCCTGATTCAGACCATCCGTAAAATCCCTTAATCAGCAGCAACTAGTGATTCAGACAACCGCCCCAAAAAAGCTGCTCCCGATTTCCCAGAAGGATGCTTCATTATTTATTCCAAGATAAAAGGCAAAAAGGGGAACACGCATTATCTACCTGCAATTTCCTTTAAATTAAAAGAATCGTCGTAAAGTGTTTCAGGAGCTATATCAATTCCTCCAGGCCAGACAACTGTGCCATAATCCACTCGAACCATAGCAAATATTTTCGGATTTGCTATACGGTCCCATGGCTTTAAAGCAAGTAAAGGTTTCATATCAAATCTGCGGCATTCACCGTTTTTAAATTCAAGATCAAGCATAAAATCAGTTCTGGGCTTGACAGCCACAACATCTAAAAGCATTTTATTCTCCTTATTGAAGAGGTGGAATCCTGAAAGGTTCCTCACCATTCACAGCAAGTTCCCAATCAATCAATAACGCTTCCTTATGGATTTCTATCCATGCCTGAACCATCTTAAGCTGCTTTGACGGAAAAGAACCATCAATTACAGAACCATCTCCAAGTAAAACAGATGCCTCATTTCCTTGATATCGCACATGAATATGAGGAAGATGGTGGCGGCGGTTATCTCTGAAAAACATTAATATTACAATCCCATAAAACATACTTATCGTTGGCATATCAATTCAACTCTCCTTTAAAAGATTATTCATACCACCAAAATAACCAACCCCACCCAGCCAGTCAAGAGTAAACAAAAATCTGAACCACTGATTACACCAATCCTTTGATTACTTATCCATGAAATCCCTTAATCGTGGCAATCCGTGATTCAGACAACCACCCACAAAAAAAGACGCCTCCCGATTCTTACGGAAAGCCGGCTCTATTTCTTATCCCTTTTTTCTACCACAAAGCAGGCTTGAACTTATCATCATTCAAAATAACCATACTATCCCCTTTCTGACACAGCACAAACAGCCCCTTTTTATAAGCATACTTTCCAACATTTTCAGGAATAACCATTGCTGCAACTGCCCCCATTACTCTCATATCTCTATATTGCGGAAGAAATATTTTTACTTTTGTGAGCCTATCAAGATGCTCATTTACATCATCTATTGAAAGCGAACTCTTACACTCAACAGCTACTAATTCAACATCATTTACAACCAGCAGATCTATCTGAATCTTTTTTTTATCACGCTCAGCTTCAACACCTCGAGATACCTGATGAACTTTGATTCCACGCTCCTGAAATATCCTTACCGCTGACGGTTTTACCATTCCCTCAACAAAATCTCCTAAACGGTTGCCAAGTCTGCCTATCAGTATATCTGTCTTATCAAACTTCTTGTCTGTCTCTTGAAACTTCTTATCTGTTTCTTGAAATTTCCTGTCTGTATCCTGAAACTTCCTGTCCGTCTCTTGTGATTGCTGCTTCATCAGACGCTCAGTCTCCTGAAACCTTCTCTCTGTCTCTTTTTGCATCTCTCTAACTTCCTTGAAAAAAGAGAGTGCATCTAATGTCAATGCCTCTTCCATAACCCACCTCCAATTAAATGGTTAAATGTATAATCCCATTATAACCACAAACCACCACAAAAACAACAGCCCCACAAAAACAAAAAACGGGAACAAGCCTCACATCAGCCCGTCCTCGTTCACATTTCTGAATCACGGATTGCCACTGATTAAAAAATTACACAGATAATGAACTTTCTCGCCCTAAGCTAAAGCTATGGGCTAATTTTTACCCAAGCTCGCTTAAGCGGGCTTTTTTTATGGAGTAGCCGAGGACTTTAACCCCACGGCTGAAGCACCGAACGACTTAAACAAGATGGCTGGCTGCTAAAAAAGGTCAGTTCATACATAAATGAACTTTATAACCACTATTCATTAGAGGGGGTTAATATGCCATATACAAGAGAGATTTTTCTTAAAGAACATTATCCTGATATTTATGAACACTTTATGTTAGGACAACAAGAAGGAATCCAAAAAGGACGACAGGAAGGCGAACAGAAAGGACTCCAAGAAGGCGAACTAATCGGCAGCATCACAGCGTTGCAGAAAGTCCTAAAATGTCAAATAGCCACCAAAAAAGAGTTAAGAGCAAAAAGCATTGAAGAGTTGCAAAGTATCCTTGATTCCCTTGAAAAGCAGATTAATTGAATAACCCGCCAAAATCAGAATCAGGATACCCAAGATAAAAGGATAAGACAGGATAAACCCATCCTGAAAAATCCTTGCATCCTGACCATCCTGATTCAGACCATCCGTGAAATCCCTTAATCAGTGGCAATCCGTGATTTAAGACAACCAGCTCACAAAAAATCGTATCCTTGATTCTCACGAGAAGGCGATTTTTACTATTACAACCTTCATGTTTTTATACCAATTTCCACTCCGTCCCATTTCTTATTAAACGGTTGGTATTTGGCTTAATTGTGGGCAAGTTTTCCTGATCATGCTTGTTTAACCACTCTAACATAAATCGTGGATCGTTTAGTGGTGGGAATACACCTTGTTGTAACAGTGTTGGAAAATCAACTTGCCACCATGAACTTTCCAATAAACGCTCTATCAAGTTATTATCTTCAAATCTCATTTTAATAATTTTAGCGGGATTACCGCCAACAAAGGTGTAAGGTGGAACATCTTTTGTTACTACTGCACCAGCAGCCACTATTGAACCTGTTCCAATAGATATTCCACCAGGAATAATTGCACGAGTTCCTATCCAAACATCATGACCCAACGAGGTCGGTTTAGGCTGCCAATCGTATGTAAACGGAGTTTTCCAAGCAAAATCGCCAGGTACCAGCACAACATAAGGAAATGGATTTGACGAGAGCCAGCCTGCTGGATGGCTTCCAAGACCAATTTTAACCTCATCTGCAATTGAGCAGTATCGACCCATTTTCACATTCTCAAGTTGACTATTTGCCGCTATATAGGAATATGCTCCCATTTCTACATTGTTCAAATCGCAACGCATTAGGCGAATTGGTGCTTCATAAATCAAACCTTCTGAATTTTCGTGTAAATTAAATACTCCTTGACCCGCAAATATCCCTTTAGATAAAAGCCACGGTGCTAAAACAGACATTATTTAGTCCTCATATTTTGATTCTTTATACATTACTGGCTCTTACGCCAATATGCACCAGCCCAATCGATCTTCTCAATAGGATCAATGATACCATGAGTTTCTCTGAATTCTGTAACTGCACGGCGACAGGGCTCAAAATCACCATAATCATCAACTATAATAAATCCTCCAGTGGTGACCTTGTGGTAAAGAGCATTCAAGCTATCCATAGTTGATTCATACAAATCACCATCTAAACGTAATAATGCCAATTGCTCAATAGGTGCTTTTGATAACGTGTCAGAGAACCAACCCTTTAAAAAATGTACTTGATCATCAAGCAAATTGTAGCGACTAAAATTTTCTTGAACCTCTTCCAAAGAGACAGCAAGAATAGGCATTTTAGATGCACTAAAGTCATATCCCGCATCTTGTGGTAAAGAAGGAACAGGTAACCCCTCAAAAGAGTCTGCTACCCATACTTTACGATCATTCATTTCATAAATAGATAAATAACCACGCATAAGAATAGAAGAGCCGCCTCTCCAAACTCCAGTTTCAATCAAATCCCCCGGAACATTGTTATTACGAATTATATCTAAACAGTAGGTGATATTATCTAAACGCTTACGTCCAGCCATAGTGTGAGAAAATTCACAAAGATTACGCAGGCTAAGCATTTTTGTAGAAGGTGGAGAAGAAGAGGGGTCGCTCACGTTAAGATTCCACCATGGACGACCTTCTTGCCGAGCTTGCTTAGTTCGCTCTACTAAATCAGGTAAGCGTTTACCAATTTCTCGCACAAGACTACCATCTACCTTTTGATTTATTGATAGCATCGCAAATATATAGAGAAACCGAACTTCATTTTCGAGGTATATTTCGTTAAGAAGTATATTTTTAAGCAGTTCCAAATATTTATTTTGTAAAGTCATAAAAGTTCCTTAATTTAAAATGTTTAATCTATTAATTTATTATCATTTAGCCCTTAGCAAAAAATAGAACTGCAAAGCACACATCTCTTGAGCTTCAGCAAAATCTACCTCATTTAACGTGATTTTTCCCAACTCTAATTTAATCTTACGACCTTTGGGTACCTGCTGCAACACATAACCTAAGGACGCATCAGGATTTACAGCCATTTTTTCCACCTTAAAGCCTGTCTGCTCAAACATCTTTATAGCATCATAGCGTGTAAAAAAACGGATATGAGTAATATCAAGAATACCAGCAGGGCGATAACAAAAGGTGCCGATAGCAAGCTCTTTTAGCACAGTTAGATTACGAATATTTGGAAGACTCACCAGTACAACACCGTTAGGGGAGAGCCATTCACGAATATTGCGAAGAGCTGCCCAAGGATGACGCATGTGTTCAAGCACATCAGCAAAAACAGCTAAATCAACACTACCCGGAGTAACTCCAGCTTCTCCTTCTGGCATATCTTCAAAAAATCCCTCAAAAACAGCATCAACTTTTGTGCGAGCTTGTGCCGCAGCCTCTGCAACAGGCTCAATACCTACAACTCGACATCCAGACCATTTTTGTTTGATATAAGCACCTGTAGCCCCTATAAAACAACCAATATCAAGTGCTAATTTAGGTGGTGTTTCAAGCAGATCAATCAAGCCACGCGGGGCATAATTGGGATTTAAAAATCCAATATGGTTATTTTGTCCAGGGTCAAGGAATCTCCATGGTTCAATTAGTGGATCAAAATTGGCAGGTAATTCAGTTTGTGCTTTATCCATTATTTTTTGCTCTTTTGGGTTAAAGGCTGATGATTCAATTTGTGTTGTTGTTTTTGACTCTTCTTTAGCAGTTGAGGTTAAAGGTATGGATTTTATATGATGCTGAAACTTTGAAATCAAGAAATCTTCTAAAGCACGAATTGGGCGGGTATCTCCATAGATTCCAGCCATACCTTGCTTTAGACGCTCGGAAATTTCATGGCGATCTGCTTCATGAGTCGCATAATAAACCATTTTTTCAATAAATTCTGACTCTGAATAGGCAATCAACTCATCAACTCCTATTTGACGCAAAATACCAGCAGCCAAACGTTGACGCATAAATTCACCCTCTAATGTTACCATAGGTAAACCATAATGATAGAGTTGCATAGCAGTTGTGAATCCTGAAAAGCCAGGGCAATCAAAAGCTAAGGTGCATTGGCGTAAAAGACCGTAAAACTCACCACGACTCAAAAATGGAAGAAACTTGCAGTAATCTGACATTGCTAAATTATTATCAGCAAAAATTTTTTCTAACCGCTCTTTTAAAATATTAACGCCCTCTTGAAAACGCTCATGTTCAAAAAAAATAAATTGACAGTCAGTAATACATTTTGCAAGTTTAATAAAAATATGATCATAAATTGGCAGTAATTTATAGATACTTTGGGGGCATAAAATCCTTACTTTTCTATCTGTTAAATCTAATTTTTTAAGATCAAAAGTTCTTTCTATCTCGTCAATAGGCTGTAAACTCACTCCTAAGCCTGGCAATCGGATCAACTGTTCAGTATAATGACTTTCCGATAATTCTGATTCTATAAGTTCTGCTGAAATATAGTAATCCATTGTTGGCAGACCGCTGGTTACTGGATGCCCCCAACTGACGCACTGCACAGGTGCAAGGCGATTACAGGCAAGCTGCGTTGTTCCACATTCCATACCAATTTCAGGATAGATAAGCACATCAGGAGCATCAGCACGAATTTTATCTATCCACTCTTCAGTAGTTGTAAATCCTGACACTACCTTTTCACAGAGAGACTCCATTGCACCTTTTACTTTATCTCTCCTTAAATCAAGATCATAAGCTATCAACTCAAAATGCTCTCGATCTATATTACGAAACCAGCCACTGGTTATCACATCCCAAACTGAATGACGCCTAAAATGGCTACTAACAACACCAACACAAATACGCGAACGTGTGGGACGTTCTGGTAATGTTGTCCCAAATTTTATCTCCATTGCATATACAATCTGTCTGCCGTAACGCTCAAGAAGATTACGTTGGTTAAATGGCATATATGCCAACATAAAAGGTTGTGAACTGCCAACTATGCACCATCGCTCACTTTCCAAAAAAGTATCTGACCATGCTGTTTCTAAGGCATCAAGTTTTAAAGCAAAGTTTGCATAATGTTCTTTCATAGCCTCTTCTGTAGGGTATGTTATCTGCAAACTTAAACAGAGGCGAAGCAGCGGTATTCCCAATTTAACCTGTGGAATGCCAACATCTTCAGGAATTTTGGTTAATAATATAAAACTTTTTTTGATATTGCCCAATTCCATCTGATGGCAAGCTAAACCAAAAAGCACTTTGGGGTGGTTTGGAAATTTTTCTAATGCCTTTTCTAAAAGAGCAGTAACGCGATTATCCTCTTTAGACTCTTCTTTATAAATACGAGCCAAACCCATCAATGCCTCTATATCAGCTTGTTCTGAATTGGCTAACCTTTCATAAATAGCTTTAGCCTCTTCTCTATTGCCTTGACGTGTCAATACGTTTGCTAAATTACTCTGCACACCTGAATTAGATGACCATCGTTTATGGGCATTATTCAATACAGACCCTGCCTCATCCACCTTTCCCAACCTCAATAATAAAGCACCAAGATTAGATTGAATATTAACCTCGTCAGGATTTAGCTCACCTGCTTGTTCAAAATATTTATAAGCCTCTTCATTTTTTGCTTGGTGCATTAAAACTGCACCAAGATTTTGCAGCCACAACGCCATCTGTTCAGGATTACCAGTATGCTTTAAGGCTTCTTTAAAACAATTTTCAGCCTCTTGATAGTGAAAGCGGTTGATAAGAATATTGCCAAGATTATTCCACGCATCTGGAAGTTCAGGGTGAGATTTTAATAGATTGCGTAGAATCGCCTCTGCCTCATCAAGTCTATTTAAACAGCGTAATGTGCTTGCCAATAAAACAGCATGATTACTTTCGTTAGGTGCTAACTTCACAGCACTGCGAAAAGGCTCTTCAGCTTCAGCAAATCTGCCCATTTCTTTCAAAATTTGACCTTTTAGCATCCAAGCTAATGCATTATTAGGGGTGCGTTTAGTCAATTGGCTGCAGTTTTTTAAGGCGGCTTCCCAATTTTTTGCAATTATTGAACGTTGAGCATCTAACAACAAATCTCCAGCCTTACTATTTCCCACTTTTTTGATATTCCCAATCCCTTTTCTTGAATGTTTCATATCTGCTGGCTCACTTAATCTAACAATTTATAAAAAACCCCGCCCCTCTTTTAAAAAGGGCAGGGTTTGAACATCTTAAAAATAGCTTAAACTAACAAGTCTGTTTTAGCAGACAAATTTTATACTATAAACGTAAACTCACCAGCAGTGAGAGCAGCAACACCTATTAAAGTTACAACTGTGGTAGCTGTTTCTACTCCAGTTCCATCTGGGTCAAATGTTAGCTCACCTGAGGTAGTATTAAACAACAGTGCAGCTTGTGCAAATGAGGCAACCTGAGCTCCAGCTCCTACTACAAGCTCAACTGTGGCACCATTGCCCGTAACTTCAGTTGGACCACCACCAGAATATGCTGAATATCCAGTAGCACCAGTTATTGCTAATGCACTCAAAGTAATTACATCGTCGCCTGTGAAGACACCAGTTTCAATTGTTTGTGCACCATTGATTGTAGCAGCAATGGTAATAACATCTGCTGCTGTTATTTTACCACCAAGACCAACGGTAGCTGCTTGAGTTGCTGTCATGTCAAATCCTGCATCAGAACAATTTATGGTATCTAAATTTGCAAAATTAGCATGTGTTAAAATATTATTCAACTGTGCTTCAATACCAGTCTCATCATCAACAATCACAATGTTATCTTCAGCAACCAATTTACTACCAAGAACATTGAACTGTGCAGCTGTCATGTTAATGCCATTAGCATTATCAGAAGCGTTGATTGCATCAATCTGAGCCACATTGGTTACAAGAGTTGAAAGTTCAGCCTGAATACCAGCAGCAGTGTCAATTACATTGATGGTATCTTCTGCAAGAAGAAGAGTATCTAAAGCGTTGAACTGTGCAGCTGTCATGTTAATGCCATTAGCATTATC
>JADFZQ010000026.1:8453-44684 GCA_015232455.1 Desulfamplus sp.
CAAGAGTTGAAAGTTCAGCCTGAATACCAGCAGCAGTGTCAATTACATTGATGGTATCTTCTGCAAGAAGAAGAGTATCTAAAGCGTTGAACTGTGCAGCTGTCATGTTAATGCCATTAGCATTATCAGAAGCGTTGATTGCATCAATCTGAGCCACGTTGGTTACAAGTAAAGCAATATCTGTTTGGATGTTAGCGGCAGTATCTTCTATATTAACTGTATCTGCCACTTGTATAGTCCCTTTATTCGTGTTGAATTCCGCTACTGTAATAGATGCCCCTGCCACAGTCGTAAAATTAAAGGTTGTCTCATCAGCTACCGCAGTTACAGCATTCCCCACTGCATCTTTGAGTGCATTGGCATCCCAGTTCACATAGTAGGCAGTATTGTTGGTGAGATCAGCATTAGGATTGATAACTACATCGCCTCCAACAATGGTGATTGCTGACGGAACTGTTGTGTCTGTAGCCACATCTTTCAGATAAACTTTTGTCAGGTCGGAAGTAGCTGCTGCAATGGCTTCGTTAAACTTTAGCGTAATATCGCCAGAAATGGCAATGCCTGTAGCATTATCGGCAGGGGTGCTTGTCGTAGGAGCAAAAACAGGGGCAGTCACATCAGTTACAACAGGATCGGCAAAGTCAACCACAAGATTGTTTGTAGTGGCACCAGTCACGGTAGCAGCAGCACCACCCATGAAATCGGCATCACCGAAGATAACTGTTAGGTTGGCAATGTCGTTGGCGTTAGCGTGGTTTGTGGCATTACCGGTCAGGCTAAGCGTGGCGTGAGTCCCGTCGGTTTTGACCAAGCTAGCGGTCAAACCAGAAGGGACATTGGTTACTGTACCTAATGCAGCACCGTTAGTACCATTGAAGCCATCATTTGTAAGCGTAATAATACTGGTAGTGGCAATGGAACCGTTATTGGCGGCAGCTTCAACAAAAGTTGTGGCACTATAGCTCAGAGATTTTACAAGTGGAGTAGTTGGAGTAGTTGGAGTAGTTGGAGTTGTTGGGGTCGTTGGAGTAGTTGGAGTAGTTGGTGTAGTTGGAGTTGTTGGAGTTGTTGGAGTTGTTGGCGTAGTTGGAGTCGTCGGGTTTTGTGCTTCATTATTACTGTTATTGATAGCTGCATCGTCTGTTGTACTGCCTGGATTCAAGTCTTGGATAACAGTCGCGTTGACAGCATTGTCAAAAGCATTACCTGTAAAACTGGATACTATTGAACTTAAACTTCCAGTTTCTGCTGCTTGAGCTATCTTGTCAGCCATATCACCCTGAGTTAGCACTTGAACCTGGGCGATATCAACTATAGTCTGGAGAATATCCCCCCCTGATTGAATAGCTTTATCAATATTATCTGCTGCTGCGGCTCCCATTTTGGCAAAGTCACTCGCAATAGCATCTATTGTATTTGAGGCTTCTGTCAGTGCTGGGTTATCAGCAGCCATAACAGAATCAGTAAGAACATTTTGCAACAGAGTTGTATCTGACATTTTTATTACTCCGTCAGCATCTTTTGCAATATTATTGGCTAAAGAAGTTATAACAGCATTTGTTGCATCCTGCATTGTCAATTGGTCATCACCGCCAGCAGCTCCTACCAAAGCTTTTCCGGCAGTGGCAAGTAGATTTGCAATATTAGTAGCATTAGCTTGTAATTGTGCAGCAAAACTCCTTTGCTCGGTACTTAGGCTGGTGTTCAGTGCCACAGATATAGGATCGAAATTTTGCAAATCTACTTTGGCAGCATCAAAACCAAATGCTTTTGCAACTGTGGCTTCAGCTTGGTCAATGCTTTGGCCTTGTTCAACAAAAGCTTGCTGAAGAGTAGTCAAGGGGTTTACAACAGTAGAGCCTTCTGGTGCTTTCATAACCCCGGTGAATGGTTTACCTGATGCAATGTCAGTACCACCGGAAGCAACAATAGCACCTGTGTTTGCTCCTTCCAGGACAAAATTACCACTGGCATCAGTTGTTGTCTTGGCTTCACCTTCATCCCATACACCATTACCGTTTGCATCGGCAAAAACGGTTGCACCTGCTATGTAGCCATCTATAACCTTTCCGCTGATATTCACGATATCTTCAATTCCAACCGTAGATTTTACAGCACTTCCAAGTTGGGTTCCTGTTCCCGGATCAGAAAGGGTGATTAAAAGTGATTCACCCTTCTCTGTGAGTGAATCAGTTTTAATAGGCACTGTTATTGTTTTTGATGTTGTTAATGCACCAAATGTCAGAATACCACTATTTTCCTGAGTCGTATTAGCAGTATCAACGCCAATCACCGCACCGCCTTTACCCGTGATTGTATATGCCACATCTGTTTTTTCATATAACTTGTGACTTAAGGTTACAGTAAATGTGGCATTACCACCTTCGATTACAGTAGAATCATTGGCAGCCACCGAGAAAGTAGCTGGAGAAACATTAACCTTCTCATTTGCTGACACCTGAGTAGCGGGCATAGTTTTTACAAGATTAGGATCAGGAGAGACCCAATCAGTAAAATACTCCAGAGGAAAGACTCCTTTCTCAATTGCAAGGGCACGCAAATCATCAACAGACATTTCTATTCCGTAATGTTTGATTACAGATTTGAGGAAATCGGATTCATCAAAACTATTGGATGGGTTAACCCCAAGTGCTGCACCGTATTTTAGATAGTGGGTATAGGGATCCATGTTTGTGCTGATCTCTTTATCGTATGCTTCAAGAGGTGGATTAGTTATACTTTGAAATCTATTCAGCTCAAACTGCTTTGCTGCCCATGCAAGTCTGTATTCGGCAGCATTAAAATGGATATTTGGAGAAAGTCCCCACGAAGCACCATAATCTGAATAAAATGCCTCAAGTGCTTCTTCACTACTTGCGGCTTCAGGGTAAAGGTAATCCTTAACTTCTTTTACCACGTCATCCGCAGTCATTTCTTTTGCCCAGTCACTAAATTTTTCTTTAACATAGTCAAAAAGTGCTTGTTTGAAATAGTCATGATCAAATCCTTTAAGTGTCATTTTTAAATCTCCTCTAAATTAATGTTTAGTTTTTGAAATTTTTAATGCAGACATTATTCATAATTTTCTTGCTTATACTCCCTTCGGTCATAAATTTAGTTTGCCTAAACTGTAGAGACTCACGGAGGTGCGTCTCTACTTAAATAGAAAAGCTCAATTAATGCCCGATTAGAGTATAACTATTTTTAATCTTTAATCTTTTAATTTTTAATCATGCCAAGCTACTTAATGATCATTATATTCTACCAATTTTCCCCAAGAAGTTCAAAATAGCCTGAATGCTTCACACACGCGGGACATTTTTCTGGGACACTCTTACCAGTGTGAATATAGCCGCAACTAAGGCATCTCCACTGTTTCTCCTCTTCACGTTGAAAAGCTCTCTTTTCAGCAAGGTTGTGAGCCAATTGACGATAGAGTTTTTCATGCTGCCTCTCAGCAACAATAATTGCATCTAATGTGTCGGCTGCCCGCTCAAATCCCTCTTCAATAGCAATTTTTGAAAATCCGGGGTACATCTCTGTATGGATATAGTGTTCAAGGTCTGCTGCAGAAATAAGATTTGCTTGAGTACTTAAAATAACACCTGCTGGAAATTTCCAGTTGATCTCAAGCTCACCCCCATTAAAGAATTTAAAAAATCTCAAGGCATGTTCACACTCTTGATCTGATGTCTCTTGAAAAATTTTTGCAATTTGCATAAAGCCATCATCATTGGCACGTTGAGAGAAGAATCTGTAACGGACTGATGCCTGAGATTCTGCTGCAAAAGCTGTGAGCAGATTTTTTGCTGTTCTGCTCTCTCTGAATTTTAGCATTGTAACCGTCTCCTTCTATTTTTGGGTTCTGTTAAAAAAATTATTTCTATTTTTATTCTTGAATAGTTATTGCTTGAGCACCACACTCATGTGCAGCTTGGCGAACAATAGCTTCAAGGTGTTTTGGTATAACATCAAATTTGACAATTGATAGAAGTTGATCTTCGTCATACTCAAAGACCTCTGGACAAAGATTATTGCAGTTTCTGTCACCCATACACTGTTTTGTAATAGTTGCTTTCATTTAGAATCTCCTTATTATTGTTTTTTTGTTGCTATTATAAACCTAATGTCTAATTCATTAGGCATATTATATTTACAAATTAAGCATGATGTAACTAAGACAACTTATTATGTTATATGAATATATAATAACAGTCAAATATAAATATAAAAATCGGGTTTATTTTTTTATTGAAAAAAATTGGGTACTAAAAAAGCGGTTAAGCTAATCAATCTCGTTAAAATTTAATGTTTTTTTTACCATAAATAATAACTATTATTTAGATTGGATAGATAAAATACGATTGTATATATCTTGACGAGAAAGGTTATATTTATGTGAAAGGGCTTTGGCAAGTGAAGAAGTTTTTATTTCAGATGATTCAAGTTCTGAGATAATATTTTTATCAATCTCATCATAAAGAGATTCTAAAATATCAGTATCGGCTTTATCAACGCTTTTATCCATAGCAATGTTACTACCTGAGCCTACAAAAAGTACAAACTCTCCTTTAATTGAGGCTCTTAATTGCAACTTTTCAAGTATATCTGATAAATTGCCTCTTAAATACTCCTCATAATGTTTAGTCATCTCTCGTGCTACCATTGCTGGTCTATCACCCATAACATCTAAAATATCCTCAATTAACTTTACTATTCTGTGGGGAGATTCATAAAATATTGCTGTAGATTGATTATATTTTAAAGTCTGAAGCAAATTTTTAAGTTCTGCAATACGTTTGCCTTGCTTTCGACTTACAAATCCAACAAATATAAAAGAGTTAGTTGGAAGAGCCGATACACTTAATCCTGCAATTGCAGCACAGGGACCAGGAATTGGAATTACTTTAAACCCCGCATCAGTAATAGCTTTTATAACTTTGTATCCAGGATCAGATATAAGAGGCGTGCCAGCGTCAGATACCAATGCTAAGTCAAAGCCTTGGGATAATTTTTCTATAAAAAGATCGATTCTTGACTCTTCATTGTGTTCGTAGCAGGAGATGGCGGGCGTATCAATTTGGTAATGCGAGAGCAGTTTTGCTGTATGTCTTGTATCTTCAGCGGCAATCAGGTTGACCTCTTTGAGAGTCCTTATAGCTCTAAATGTTATATCTTCAAGGTTACCTATAGGAGTTGCTACAACGTAGAGAATGCCACTTTGTTGGGATTTAGATAGCATAAAAGGCATTGGGTATAATTTCCATCTGATACTTACCATTTTGGAAAAGGAGCGTCATCACATCAAATCTAATTCTTGTATCAACAACTTTTCTTTCTCTGATATAGTGCAATGCTGCTGAAGTTATCTTTTTTTGTTTTGATAGAGAAACAGCTTCAGCAGGGAGACCATATCTTGTAGAGTTCCTCGCCTTTACCTCAATAAAGACCAATGTATCAATACTTGATATATCTTGATCATTTGGAGTAGATTTACAAGATGCAATAATATCAATCTCTGCCCATCTTGTTCTGTAATTTCTCTCAAGTATCTTATACCCTTGATTTTCAAGAAACATAGCTACTGACTCTTCTGCTTGTTGTCCAAATCTCATAGTCAACTCTATTTTATAGATGAACACCCTTTAAATGTTTTTCTATGAACAGGTGAAGGTCCATAAATAGCAATCGCCTCTTTATGTGCCTTGGTCGGGTATCCCTTATGTCTGTCAAATCCATAACAGGGGTATTGAAGATGAAGCTCTCGCATAATGCTATCTCGTGTAACTTTAGCAAGTATTGATGCAGCAGCAATGGATATAGATTTTACATCTCCATGCACAATCGTCTCTTGGGCTATAGAGCTTATGTTAATCTTAAATATTCCGTCAATAAGTAGATAGTCAGGATAGATTTCTCTATTAGACGTTGCAAGATTCTCAACTGCTCGTTTCATTGATAGAAGAGAAGCCTGTAAAATATTTAATCTCTCAATCTCTTCAGGTGTAGCAATAGCAGTTGCTGCTGCAATTGCATTCTCAATTATAATAGAATAAAATTTTTCTCTTTTTAGTGGGGTGAGCTGCTTTGAATCGGCAAGACCTTGGCATGAAAAGTTGCGTGGGAGTATAACAGCAGCAGAGACAACAGGTCCTGCAAGTGGACCTCTACCAGCCTCATCAACACCTGCTATATACATATAACCTTTTGATGTAGCATTATCTTCAAATGACCACATAGGGTATATCATATTTTGACCAGCTTTATTACTACTCCTCGTTTCCCCTTATCAGAATTCGCTGTATAATTATTTCATCCTGATAAGAGGAAGGTGTGAGTTGGGTTCACAGAATAGTTAGTTGTGTATATAAAGTTTTTCTTTAATTCTTGCAGCTTTGCCGCGAAGATTTTTAAGATAATAAATTCTTGATCTGCGCACACTACCTTTAGTGATAACTTCAATTTTATCAATTGCTGGTGAATTCATAGGAAAAATTCTCTCAACTCCAACACCGCCTGATATTTTTCTTACTGTAAAACGGCTACTTGAAAGCCCTTTACTTCTTTTAATCACAACACCTTGAAAAGCCTGAATACGATCTTTTTCACCTTCGCTTATTTTAACGTGAACCTTAACTGTATCCCCTGCTCTAAAATCTGGCAGATCAAGGCGGATCTGCTCTAATTCCAACTGCTTAATAACATTCATCGTTATAGTTCCTCCATATAAATCAAATTATAATTATATTTTTTAATCAAATCATAAATAATCAATAAATCTACAATTCCAATTGGTATCAAGTATAATAAAATATATTAATTATCAATTAACTAACTCATTTAATTCATTAAATTACGAGACATTCTATCTAAAATAATAGAGACTGCTGACCTAACAGAAAGATGATTATACCCTGTTCTACCATAGACTGGCTCAAGAATAAAATCACAATTTTGTATAAAAGTGGAAGCCATTCCCCATGCCGTTCCAAATGCTATTAGGTATGATTCATTACTTGTAAATTTTTTAGAAAGCTCTTGTGTAGTAATAATATTTTTATTCAAACTGCTATGTTCAATAGCACTTGTAGCAACAGTTATAACGGGTTGATTTCGCTCTGCTTCTATCTCCATTAAAGCATCTTCAAATGTTGAGACCACCCTTATTAACTCTAATGCTTTTTTTCTAAATGGATTTAACTCTCCGCCAATTCCGTCTGTCCAGTGTTGAATAACCTCATGTGCAAGAACCTGTTGATCCATAAGCGGAGTTATAACATAAAACCCCCTAACTCCAAATGTCATTGAAGCTCTTGCAATATCGTGCATATCAATTGTTGTAAGGGCTGAGGCAATAGTTGAACCTTTTTTGTTAGATACAGGATAGTGGATAAGTGCAACATATAAATTATCAATACCGTGTCTATCTACACTCTCATTATTATCCAAATTAGTTCTCTCTAAAAGAGCATTATCTACCAAGTTAATTTTACTCACTTTACCAGCAGCTTAGAATATAAGTTTCTCAATTTTATTAGACCAATCTTTAAGCTCTTGATGCCATTGTCTTAAAATAGCTTTTTCTTTATTAGAACAACAATCTTTTTCAAAAAGATCGGGGCGTTTTAAAAATGTTCTTTTTAGAGATGACTCCTCTCTCCAAAGTTCAATTTTTTTATGATTTCCAGAAAGCAGAACATCAGGCACTGGAATCTCTTCAAAAATAGGAGGTCTTGTGTAATGAGCATGTTCAAGCCGACCATTTCTAAATGAATCCATTTCAGCAGATTCATCGCCACCAAGAACACCTGGTATGAGCCTAATAACCGTATCTATAATAACCATAGATGCCAATTCTCCTCCGGTCATTACATAGTCTCCAATGGAAATCTCATCATCAATAAGTTGGCTTATAACTCTTTCATCAACCCCTTCATATCTACCGCAGACAAAAATTAGCCCCTGCATTGCAGAGGCTAATTTACAAGCTGTCTCTTGATTAAAAGGAGTCCCTTGCGGGGACATCAAAATTACTTTTGATTCTGGACAAGACTCTTTAGCATCTCTAATAGCAACCGCAAGCGGTTCTGGTCTCATCACCATGCCACAACCGCCACCATAGGGTCTGTCATCAACACTA
Source organism: Desulfamplus sp. (assembly GCA_015232455.1). Taxonomy (GTDB): domain Bacteria; phylum Desulfobacterota; class Desulfobacteria; order Desulfobacterales; family Desulfobacteraceae; genus Desulfamplus. Next base: position 16,594 of record JADFZQ010000026.1, read on the forward strand.
TTATGTTTGTTAAATGCAAAATTCCTAATATTTATGGCAGAAGCTGAAATGATATTATTTGCTATGGCACGTCCCACCATTCCATGGCTAAAAAAAGACTCTATCAACTCAGGAAATAGAGTTAAAACTGTAAAATTAACCTTCTTGAGCTTATTGTTCATCTTTTAAGCCCGGTGGAAGATTAACAGACATTTCACGGTTATCTAAGTCAACTGATAGAACAACCCATGACAAAGCAGGAATAAGTATCTCTTTATTCTTTCCCTTATTAAGTTCTATTTTACCTTTGCGATTATCTTTTTGTTCATGGTTATCGTTTGACTTAACAACAAAAACATCATTGCTTCCAGTTGGTATGATGTAATCAATAACACCAAGATAGCCTAAATGAACATCTACAACCTTGATACCTACAAGGTCTTGCCAGTAGTAAGTATCTGATTCAAGCTCTGGCAAATCTTCTCTTAGTATAAAAATGCTCTTTCCAACAAGTGTCTCCGCTATTTCACGGTTTACACCTTCAAATAAAGCTATAACTCCTTTTTTATGAGAAGTAGCTTTTATTAATTTGTACCATGCTCCAAAATTTCCTCTGCTGACTCCTATAAAAAAACAGAGACCAGAAGAAAATATCTCAGATGATTCAGCAAAAGATTTTATCTTAACATACCCTTTTATGCCGTGAACACCATCAATCTCTCCAATAGTAATAAGTTCAGACTCTTTTAACATTTGGTTCTTATATTGGCATTTTGCATCTTCGCATTTGGTATTTCTAAGAATTTGATTCACATTAGTATTTTGAACCTATTTTAACTTTTGCTTACTACGTTTTTATTCAACGATCTCCAGAACGGTACGTTTTTTCAGTTTAGCAGATGCAGCACTAAGAATTGTTCGCATAGCTCTTGCCGATCTACCCTGTTTTCCGATAACCTTTCCCAGATCCTCTTTTGCCACCTTAAGCTCCAGTACCGAAGTCTTACTTCCTTCAACCTCTGAAACCTCTACCTCATCAGGATTGTCAACCAGTGCCTTTGCAATGTATTCAATTAGCTCTTTCATAGTTCAATCTGCTCCTTATCCTTAAATATTGGGGTGTTGAGAATTTGGGTATGAATCTATTCAATTAATAATTTTAAGAAGGGTTAGAGTTAAAGCCCTCTTTTTTTAGAATGCTCTTTACAGTAGTTGTCGGTTGTGCACCAACACCAATCCAGTATTTTATTCTATCATTTTTTAAAGTAACTGCTGCTGGTTCAACCATTGGATTGTAGGTTCCCAATGTTTCCAAAAATCTTCCATCTCTTGGCGATTCATTATTTGCAGCTACAATTCTGTAAAATGGCTTCTTTTTTGCCCCACCTCTTGCTAATCTTATTTTTACGGACATCTTAATTTTTCTCCTTAAAACGGCAGCATATTCTTTAATGAACGAAGACCGCCTTTATTAAATTGTTTCACAACTTTCATGGTTTGAGTATAACTTTTGAGAAGTTTATTCACATCTTGAACAGTAGTGCCGCTTCCCAATGCAATTCTTTTTTTTCTGCTCCCCTTGATAATATTGTGATCTCTTCTCTCACCAGGTGTCATGGAGCGAATGATGGCTTCGATTCTGACAAACTCTTTGTCATCAATGTTCATGTCATTAAGCTGTTTTTTATTAACACCCGGGAGCATTCCAATAAGGTCTTTAAGTGATCCCATTTTTCTTACAGAACCTATCTGCTCCATAAAGTCTTCAAGGGTAAACTGATTTTTTTTAAGTTTCTTTTCAAGCTCCTCAGCTTTTTTTATATCAACCGCAGCCTGAGCTTTTTCAATAAATGAGAGAGTATCTCCCATGCCGAGAATTCTTGATGCCATTCTGTCAGGATGAAATGGCTCCAAGGCTGTTGTCTTTTCACCAACACCAATAAATTTAAGTGGCTTACCCGTTACTGCTTTAATAGATAGAGCTGCTCCACCTCTGGCATCTCCATCCATTTTTGTAAGAATCACCCCATCTAAATCAAGACGGCTATCAAACGATTGAGCGATATTGACAGCATCTTGACCTGTCATAGCGTCAGCAACTAAAAGGATTTCTGATGGTTTGATCCGTTTTTTTATAGCCTCAAGCTCTGACATCAACTCATCATCAATATGGAGTCTGCCTGCTGTATCAAAAATTAAGGTATCGCATCCCTTGATAGTAGCTGACTTTACAGCTTCACTACATATATCAATAGGTAACATATTTGTAGTTGATGGAAAGACAGGCACATCTAACTGTGTTCCAAGTTTTTGTAGCTGATCAATAGCTGCTGGGCGATAAACATCAACAGGAACAAGATATGGCTTTCTGCCATTTTTTCTCAGAAATAGAGCAAGTTTTCCAGCAGTTGTGGTTTTACCCGATCCTTGTAAACCTACAAGCATCAATGAAGCAGAAGAGCCTTTTTCAAAAGCGAATCCTTCATGGGTACTACCCATCATTTGGGTAAACTCATCATAGACAATTTTTATAATCTGCTGCCCCGGGGTCAAGCTATCCATTACATCTTGACCTAATGCTCGCTCTTTTATATCTGCTATAACATTTTTTGCAACCTTGTAGTTAACATCAGCTTCAAGAAGGGCAAGCCTTACTTGCTTAAGACCCTCTTCTATGTTTTTCTCAGTAAGAACACCGTGTCCTTTGAGCTTTTTAAAAACAGAATTAAGTTTATCACTTAGATTGTCAAACATAGAATTAAAATCAGACCTCAAACACTATTTTATATGAAAATATATATAACTTGATTTAACATCTACAGCTTCATTTTTTGTTATACCTGCGGGCATTATCATTATAAAACATTACGCCATAGATCAGGTATAAATTATCTCAGCTTTAAAAAAATCCCTGAATTTAATATTTATTGCCATACAAGTCAAGAAAAATTCCGAATCTCTTTGTCGATGCAGGAGTTTAAATAATGTAAACTACTAAGCTCAATCAAGTCAACCTCATCAAAGCCGCTGTAGTGTCAAGCATTCTGTTTGCATATCCCCACTCATTATCAAACCATGCAAGTATTTTAACAAGATTATTGCGACTTACCCTTGTTTGATTTCCATCTACTATAGATGATCTTGAATCGTGGTTAAAATCGCATGATGCAAGAGGCTCTTCTGTATATCCAAGTATTCCTAAAAGCCTCACACCTAAAGCAGAATCTTTAACCCCGTACGCAGCATCTTTTAAAATCTCATTTATCTGATTTACAGAAATAGATTTTGATAAAATAAGAGTCATATCTAAAGCAGAGACATTTATTGTTGGGACTCTCATTGATACAGCTTGAAACTTACCTTTCATTTCAGGCAATATTCTCTCAATTCCCTTTGCAAGTTCTGTATTTACAGGGATTATTGATTGCCCAGCACATCTTGTTCGCCTTAAGTCGTGGTGGTGATATGCGTCAATCACGGGTTGATCGTTCATTGTTGAGTGTATAGTTGTGATGATACCCGACTCAATTCCAATAACATCATTAATAACCTTGAGAATAGGAATGCCGCAATTTGTGGTGCATGAAGCGTTTGATATAATAGTATGTTCTTTTGTTAAAATATGGTCATTTATGCCAAATACAATAGTTGCATCAACATCATCTTCTGCTGGCTGAGAAAATATAACTTTTTTTGCACCTTTTTTTATATGTCCCTCTGCCTTTGCTCTTGATTTAAACGAACCCGTGCATTCAAGCACAATATCAACACCAAGCTCTTTCCACGGGAGATTGTGTATTTCGCTTTCATGGCTTAAGCGGATATAATTATTGTTTACATAAAAATCGTTGCCACATATTTCAACTTGACCTGAAAATCTGCCATGAGTGGTATCATATTTTGTAAGGTGTGCAATGGTTTTAATATCTGCAAGCTCATTTATTCCAACCACTTCAAGCTCTCTGTAGTGGTGAGATTCATATAATGCTCTAAGTATAGACCTGCCAATTCTTCCATATCCATTTATTGCAACTCGATAAGACATTTAACTTTAGCCTCTTGATATTATTATAACCGCCATTATTGATTCAACTGATATTTACGAACAGCAAGGTTATGCTCTTTAATATTCTTGGAGAAATAGTGAGTTGTATCATTTTTAGAGACAAAAAAGAGAAAATCGCTTTTGGGGGGAAAGAGGGCGGCTTCTATAGATAGCTTACCAGGGTTTGCAATGGGACCTGCTGGCAGACCAGTTATTGAGTAAGTATTGTATGGCGTTGGAGCTAAAAGATCATTTTTAGTTATGTTCCCATTAAAATTAGGAATTGCGTAAATCACTGTTGGATCACTTTCAAGACGCATTCCTCGCTTAAGCCTATTATGAAATACTGAAGATATTAGAGGTCTTTCAGCAGAATTTGCGGTCTCTTTTTCAATAATAGAGGCAAGGGTTATGATGTTGTGAATTGTGAATCCTGATTTTTTACAAATATCTTTCCACTCAGGGGTAAAGACCTTATTAAAACGATCAACCATCCTGCTTATAATCTTTTTATGATTAGCCTCTGCTGAGAAAAAATAGGTTTCAGGAAAGAGATAGCCTTCTAAAGATTCTGCTTCAATGCCAAGAGAACTAATAAAAACTTTGTCTGTGGCACTTTTTATAAAATCTTCACTTGTTCCAAACCCTGCTTTTTCGACAACTTTCGCAATTTCTTTTATGTTGAATCCTTCCGGAATGGTTATTTTATGTAGTTTTACCTTTCCCCTAACCAACATATCAAGTATATTCTCTGGTGTATCTTTATTAGAAAACTCATATTCTCCAGCCTTTATCTTTTTACTATCTCCTTTATATTTTGCTAAAATTATAAAAAGATATTTATTACTAATAATGGCTGAAGTTTCAAGTTTTTTAGCAATATTGCTTAAACTTTCACCATGTCGAATTGTTATTAAGTTTATATTGTTAGATTGGGAAGGAGTCGCTAAAAGTTTAATCGGCGTTTTTGCAAAATGCTGAAGATATGCCATAAAAGAAAAAAAACTAATGGTGAGTATAAATGCAGATACAAGCAGCGTAATTAATATATTTTTTATAATGTTTCTCATAATCTTTTTAGTTTTCTTCAAAATCTGATTCAACAATAACTCAATAAAGCTCGTTGTTTTGTTTAGTTTATATACTCCTCTCAGTCATAAATTGGGTTCTGTATATATAGCATTCCTATTTCATTAGTGTATCCTTGATCTCTGTTACTGAAAGTAGAGCCGAACGACCGTGCTGCTCTACTCGTAAATATTTATTATTTATATCTCCAAAAATCATTTAGAAGAGCTATATTACCTCTTTTTAGAGTTAAGAGAATACACAAATGCAAGAAGCTCTGCAACTGCAATATAAAGAGATGGTGGAATCTCTTCATTAATTTTAAGCGTAGATAGCACTTCAACAAGATCAGGATCGCTTTGTACAGGAATTCCATGTTCCTTAGCAAGATCAATAATATTTTCTGCAACTTTGCCGCTACCCTTGGCAATAACCTTTGGCACAGCCTCTAACTGTGCGTTATAGCGAAGAGCAACGGCTTTTTTTTCTCTTGTTTTTTTCATTATTTTTTAAGAGTCATAAAATGTGATGGTGGTTTTTACAGTTGTTGATTGACCATCTTGATACTGAAATTTTGCCTCAACCTCTTTTATCTTAACAGACTCATCATAAAGTCCATCATAGAGATTTTTATATCTATCCATAACAACTTTACGTCTAATTTTACCAGTTTTTGTTAACTCTCCATCATCAACATCAAGTAGTTTATAAAGAAGAACAAACCTCTTAATCTTAAAATGCTCTTTTTCAACTCTTTCATTGATGCCTCTTACCTGCTCAAGAATAAGATTTGCAACCTCTTTTTTACTCGAAAGGTCCATGTATGTTGTGTATGAGATACCTCTATCTTCTGCCCATTTGCCAACAACTTCAGGGTCAATATTTATAAGTGCTGAAACATATTCTCGTTTATCCCCAAAGATAACCGCCTCTTTAATGTATGGGCTAAATTTTAGCTTATTTTCCAAAAACATTGGGCTAAACATCTCGTTTTGGTGATTGTGCATAACATCAGATACCCTATCAATAACAACAAGATGACCTGAATCATCAATATACCCTGCATCACCAGAGTGAAGCCACCCACCTTCTAAAAGTTCTGCTGTTTTTTCTGGTTGCTCAAAATAACCTGGAGAAACGGACGTAGAGCGTGAAAGAATCTCGCCCTCTTCACTTATCCGACACTCTGTTCCGGGAAGAGGCATTCCAACAGTATCTGGTCTAACATCGCCATCTCTGTGCATATAGGCAATTCCTGTTATCTCTGTCTGTCCATAAATCTGTTTTAGATTTACACCAATTGCCTGATAAAATGTAAAAAGTTCTGGACCTAATGCTGCACCGCCTGTATAGGCACGGCGAAGACGTAAAAGCCCCATCTGGTTTACAAGAGGACGAAATATAATCTGTTTTCCAAGCCAAGCCTTTAAATTCAGCAGAATCGGCATACTTTTTCCTGACATTCTATATTTTGCCGCATCTTGACCTATCTCAATAAAGTAGTTGTAGAGCTTCTTGTTAAACCAATAAGATTGATCAATTTTAAGCCAAATTGAAGAGCGGATAGACTCATAAATTCTTGGGGCACCAAACATAAAATGGGGACCAATCTCCTTTAAATCAGACATAGCGGTCTCAACAGATTCTGGGAAATTGATAGTAATGCCTGTTGCCATTGCAATGCCAAATGAGTTCATCTGCTCTCCTATCCAAGCAAAAGGCAAAAAAGAGACATACTCATCAGTTGGCTTTAAAGGATCAACTTTTGTAATCTGAACCCCCATGTTTATATAGTTTTTGTGAGTCATCATGGTCCCTTTGGGAACACCAGTAGTCCCAGAGGTTAAGCAGAGATGGCACACATCATCAGGGGCGGTGGCATCAATTAAGGTGTCAAAGAGTTTAGGCTCTTTTTCGTCAAGAGCATCACCAAGTTTATAAATTTCACTTATTGGAATAAACCAAGGGTCTGATGTATAGCTTCTCATTCCACGAGGGTCTTCATATATAATTTTTTTAACTTCTGGTATCTTATCTTTTACTTCAACTAACTTATCAACCTGTTCTTGATTGTCACAAAAGACGGCTGTAACTTTAAGAGAGTTTATGATTTGGGCAATCTCATCTGGCATTGTAGTTTGATAGATTCCAGCAGATATTGCACCAAGTGAGTGGCAGCCAATTGCTGTAAATAGAAGTTCTGGAATATTGTCGCTTATAATCGCAACTATATCACCTTTTTTAATGCCAATCTGTCTCAATCCAATGGCTGTTTTGCGGACATAAGAGTAGTAAGATTTCCATGTATAGGTGTTCCATATTCCAAAATCTTTTTCTCGCAAAGCAACTTTATCTCCACTGTAGTTTGATCTAAGACGAAGAAGTTGAGGTATAGAGTATTCTATTAATTTATCGCTGTTTTCCAATTAATATTAACCTCCTTAAAGATTTATAGATTTGAGAATTTATGGGATAAAAATTTGGAACAGATTTGATAAGTTAAAAAAATATCAAATTCTAACTTTATTCATTTCCAATATAGGCTTCGATTACTTTTGGATTTGCTGAAACCTCTTCTGGTGTTCCAGAGCCGATAAGCTGACCAAAATCAAGAACATGAATTCTATCTGAAATATCCATAACTACACCAAGATCATGTTCAACTAAAACCACTGTAACTCCTCGCTCGTTTTGAATATCCATTATAAAACGGACAATATCCTCTTTTTCTTCAAGGTTCATGCCAGCCATTGGTTCGTCAAGAAGTAAAAGGTCTGGATCAAGAGTCAACGCTCTTGCAACCTCAACCTTTTTTTGAACGCCATAGCTTAAATTGCCAACAAGGCTCTTTCTGTATGGTTCAAGCTCCATAAAATCTATCACTTCTTCTACAAATTTTCTATTTTCAGCTTCAACTCTTGATGCTTTTCCCCAAAAGATAAGAGCCTCAAAAAAGTTATATTTTAGCTTTATATGTCGGGCAAGAAGAAGGTTATCAAGAACAGAAAGCCCTCTAAATAGCTCTAAGTTTTGAAAAGCACGGGCAATACCCATATTTGAAACCTCATGGGGTGATGCATGTGTAAGATTTTTTCCGCAATAGCTGATTTGACCCTCTGTAGGGTGGTAAAAACCAGATATACAGTTGAGCATACTTGTTTTACCAGCACCATTGGGTCCAATAATTGAGGTGATAAGACCCTTTTCAATCTCCATATTAACACCAAATAGAGCGTTGAGTCCGCCAAAAGATAGGGTAACTTCAGATACGCTTAAATAGCTCATAATGTCCTTTAATTTTTTTCTAAGAAATTGATTTAGCGTTTATAACAGAACTATTTTTGAACGGGTTTGCCTTTATCTCTTTTATCGTTCAGGAATTTTAATCAAGCAATAGTTGTTGTAGTGGCAGTAAAGAAGTTGTCTTGAATTTTTACTATAAGATTTAAAATAAATGGTGGGATTATAAAATGCTGGAATTATATTTAATAAATATAATTTATTTATTGCACAGCAAAATATTTTAAGTCAAGAAAAAAATTGAATAAGGGGGGGTTTTCCTATCCCCTTATTCAATCTCGATCTACCTTAAATACTGGATACTATACTGTTCAAGGTCATAAAGTGAGTTGAGCCTAAACTGTAGAGACGCACTGCCGTGCATCTCTAATATATTTTTGAGAAATTTATGGTGTTATTTTATTCCCATTCCTAATTGAGATTTAGTTTCCAGTAATAACCAAATGGATCTTCTGTATTGATAATTTTTTGTAAATTTATGGGAACTTTAGTTCCAAAAACATCAATACAAGGTATTGTAATATCAAGATTATTTTCAACAATTGCACAATTATCAATATCTTTTGTTACTCCACAAAGATTAGTTTTTTCCTCATTTGTTGTTTCCCAACCAGAAGGGACACTACATGGAGTTGGAAACATAATCCAGCAGTCAATATTTGAAGGTTTGGCATAAGTTACAACTTCAGCACAAACAGGCTCTTCACAATTTATATTAATTCCGCATTTAGATGGATTCTGCTTGCAAAATTCGATACCTTTCTGATAGCCTAAATCATATTCACTATTTTGCAATTCAGTGGTTTGCCCACTGTATAACTGCTGCACTTCAGATTCAGATATTGCACGATTATAAATAAGCAAATCGTCAATATCTCCATTCAGGTTTTGAGATTTATCAAAACATCCTCCCAAACAATCTTGATCTTGTCCAATTACTACACCATTTATATCAGAGATTATTGTTTGATTTGAAATTGATATTGTTGCGATTTTACTATTGTCAACATAAAGCACCCCTTTAGTATCATCTCGTATAAATACTATAAAGTGCCACTTACTATCTGACAGATCAATATTTCCATTAAAATTTATGTATGCACTTCCTTTAAGGTCGATAATAAAATCATTGGAATTTTTATTGTAAGCAAGATTAAATTCGTTATCTTCTGAAGAGTTAGCTATTCCCAAAATGTTGTTAATATCTGAATTCATAACCCCAAATTTTATCCAACAGATGATTGTAAAATCTCCGAGATTATTCATTATATTATTGTTTAACGATATATATTGCGTATCTACAATATTATATGCACCGTTAGAGTTCCCAAATCTATCTGATGTTAGAGTTGGACCATTTACACTTCCATGATTTTGGTTACCGCTTTTATCATTTGCATTACCGTTAAAAGTGTAGTAGCCAACCAATCCATCATTTAAGGCTGCACCAGCCATTGAAGCAAAACTTATAAGCAACACCGTCATTAATAGACCAAGAATACTGTTTTTTTTCATTTAATCCCTCCAAATAACTTATTTTTTTAATGAATTAATATATTCTATAATAGCATTAGTACCAACTATATTACCCATAGCCATTATATGAATGCCATCATAATATTGAAATACATTTTTAATAATTTCACAACATATTCCTACTCCATCTACACCATCTTTCATCTTTTCGATAATATAATCAGGTATATCAATTCCATCTACATTATCTTTAATATAACTTGCCATTTTAAGGCTTTTAAGAGGCATTATTCCCATAATTATAGGCTTTTTTAATGATTTTGCTTTCTGTGCAAATTTTGCAGCTTTTTCTGCATCATAGACAACTTGTGTCTGAAAAAAATCTGCACCAGCTTCGATTTTTTTCTCCATTCTTGATAATTCTCTATCAATATCTTTTGTTGTGGGGATAGCAGTACATGCAACATTAAAAGAAGTTTTTCCTCCATACTCCTTATCATTATAATCAAGACCATTATTCATCTTTTTGATTAGCCTGACTAATTCAAGAGTATTATAGTTATATACAGCTTTTGAAGATTCACTAAAAGAGCCATGTTTTGGTGGATCTCCAGTTGTAACAAGAATATTACGAATTCCAATGGAGTATGCTCCTAACAAATCTGCCTGAGTTCCAAGAAGGCTTCTATCTCTGCATGTAAAATGTGGTATTGCTTCAATATTTAATTTATGCTGAAGAATAGAACCCATCATCGTAGCATTAATTCTTAAATTTCCCATAGGGCAATCATGGATATTTATAGCGTCAAGATTTAGATAACCAGATGCTTTTTCAATAGCTTCTTCTATTTGCACTCCTTTTACAGGACCAAGTTCAGTTGTAATAACAAATTCTTTTCCAAGTTTATTAATTAATGTCATGTTTATTAGCCTTTATAAGTTTGAGATATGTTGTAATTTTACAATTTCTTCATAGAGGTTTTATTAACTCTTTCTGTTTTTAACCAGAAAGATTATGATTACGTCATTATTACTTATGTTTTTTGCAGATTTCCTGCATAATTAATTTTTCATTCAATAAAACTCAAGGTGCAAATCCAAGTTTTACAGAAGGTCATTTAATTTGTTAAAAAATTTTATCATATAATTAATGGTGCGTGTAATAAAAATATTAGTTGTAAAGTGAAAAAAATGAAAAACAGCAAAAAATTTGAAATAAATAGACTTCTTCAGGGTTTTTCGCCTTTTATAATCTTTGGAGTAGCTATAATCCTTGTGCCTATTTTTGTCTTAATGACTATGGATAACATAAGAGAACAAAATGGTCGCACAATTGAGAAACTCACTGGTAAAGGAATTTTTTTGATAAGGGCATTTGAAGCTGGCACAAGAACAGGCATGTTGACTATGAGCTGGAGTGTCGCAAAAGTTCAAAGTCTTCTTACTGAAACTGCCCTTCAACCTGAAGTTGAATATATGATGATAACAGATATTGATGGAACAATACTTGCTCATAGCGACTCTTCAAAAGTGGGGGAAAAATATGAAAATATGCCTGACATAAAGGTTCTAAAATCTGAGCCAAATAGGTTAAATTCAAAAAAAGCTAAAGCAGGCTCAAAAGAAATTGCTTCAAGTGGAACGAATTTTGATAACCTTATATGGCATAGAGAACTTCCAACTGAAAATAATCATAAAATGTTCCAAGTTTTCAAGTGGTTTACCCCTGCCCATAGACGTTTTAGAGCTGGCAAGCCGCCAATACCATTTTGCAGCATGGTTGATGGTAAAATAGATTGTCCCGCTGATTCTAAAGGAGGCTGTCTCAATAGCGAATTGCAATTACACCTTAGAGATATGGATTGGTTTAAAATACATTTTTTATCTCCAAAACATGGAAAATTGCCAACAGAAAATCATCAGAATCAGATAATTTTTGCAGCTCTTGATATGTCAGAGGTTGAAATAGCCAAAGCCAAATACCTTCGTCATGTGATTGCAATGGGTTTTATGTTTTTTGTTTTGGGTTGCACAGGTGTTGTTGGAATTATTGCATTTCAAGGATATAGGTCAGCAAGAACATCAATTTCTGAGCTAAAAGGCGAAATTGAACGAAGCCGCAGGCTTGCTGCTGTCGGCAAATTAGCCGCTGGAGTTGCACATGAAATAAGAAACCCTTTAAGTTCTATTAAAGGATTTGCCACATATTTCAAGGAACGCTACAGCAATGTGCAAGAGGATATAGAGGTTGCAGATATAATGATTCAGGAGGTAGAAAGATTAAACAGAGCAGTTACTCAACTTCTTGAATTTGCAAAGCCTCTCCCTATTATGACAAAAGAGATCAATATAAAAGAGTTGATAGCACACTCAATAAAGTTGATAGATTATGAAAAAAATCAAAAAAATATTAGTGTTAAAGTTGATTACCATTTGAACAGAGAAAGTATAATAACAGACCCTGATAGGTTAAATCAGATTTTGCTCAATCTATACCTTAACGCATTGCAGGCAATGGAGGATAATGGGCAACTTACAATTAGAATTTATGATATGTATTGCAAGAAAATATATGATGATAATGTTCACAAAGCATATTTTGGTGATTTAAAAGATAAAATCTTAATAGAAATTACAGATACTGGTAAAGGCATTGATGAAAAAGATATGGAGCATATTTTTGATCCCTATTTTACCACCAGACCAGAAGGTAGCGGGCTGGGGCTTGCAATGGTTCACAAAACAGTTGAAGCCTTAGGCGGAGATATAAAGGTAGATAGCAAGCAAGGGAAAGGAACAACTTTCTTTATAAGATTACCATATTTATACTCTTCTCGGTCATAAGTTGATTTATAGCCAAGCGATAAATCGCACGGCTAAATTATAATAAAGCACATTAAAATTTCAGGGCATTAAAAAGTTAAAACATTACGATACATAATTCTAAAATTAAAATAGCTGGTTGTGTTGTATTATGAACGGAAAAAATAAAATTCTTGTTGTAGATGATGATGCGTCTCACCGCACAATGCTTAAAACTTTGATGACAAGATGGGGTTATGAGATACACCTTGCAGATGATGGCTCTTCTGGCGTTGATAAGGTGCATCAAGAACATTTTGACATTGTGCTTATGGATATGAAGATGCTTAAAATGTCAGGAATGGAGGCATTGGAAAAGATATGTAATTATAATCCTGCTCTTCCAGTAATCATAATGACTGCTTACTCCTCAATTGAGACTGCTGTGGAGGCTCTTAAGAATGGAGCTTATGACTATATGACAAAGCCTCTTGATTTTGATAAGCTAAAATTAACAATATCCCACATAATTGAGACGATATATCTAAAAAGAGAAAATATTGATCTTAAAAAACGATTAAATCAAAATTTTAATCGCGAAAATATAATAGGTAAAAGTCCTGCAATGACAGCTCTGCTTGATACAGTTGAACTTGCAGCCCCATCTGACGCAAATATCCTTATAATTGGTGGTTCAGGCACAGGCAAGGAGCTTATTGCAAGTGCAATTCACTATAACAGCCCACGCAAAGATATGCCTTTTATACGCATTAACTGTGCAGCAATTACAGAAACATTGTTGGAGTCTGAGCTGTTTGGACATGAAAAAGGCTCTTTTACAGGTGCAGATAAAAGGCGTAAAGGAAGATTCCTTCAGGCACATGGAGGAAGTATCTTGTTAGACGAGATTGGAGAGATGAGCCTTGCTATGCAGGCAAAGCTGCTCAGAGTACTTCAAGAAAAAGAGATAACACCTGTTGGGAGTGAAGAGAATATCAGGGTAGATGTGCGTGTTATTGCTTCAACTAATCGTGATTTAAAGAAGATGGCAGCAGACGGTAGATTTAGAGATGATCTCTACTTTAGACTTAATGTTGTTACACTCGAAATTCCTCCTTTAAGCTATAGAAGTGAAGATATACCATCTTTAGCTCTGCATTTTCTCAAGCTATTTTCACAAAAAAATCATCGTGATATTAAGGGGTTTACGCCAGAAGCTATGGATTCGATGATACGATATGGTTGGCCCGGTAATGTTCGAGAGCTTATGAACTCTATTGAGAGGGCTGTAGTGCTTGCAAGGTCAGATTATCTATCTTTAGAAGACTTTCCTTTTATAACACGGCTCAATAACATTGATACCAATAGTCCTGCTATACCACAAGTTGCACAACATACAGCTATATCTAATTCCAGTTCAACTTACATTGATACAATATCAGAAGATAGTTCTCTTGTAGATATTGAACGAGAAGCTGTTTTACGAACACTTGAATCTGCTAATGGTAATAGGAGCGAAACGGCAAGGAGGCTTGGTATTACACGTAAAACTCTATTAAAAAAACTTAGACTTTATGGAAAAGCATGATGTTTTATTTGCAATATATGAATATACATAAAAAAGTTTTAGTATGACTTTTTTCTACACGATTCATCTAATTTTGGGTAGTGCTATACAAATAATGATGGCATTAAAATTGCCTAATTTTATAAATATCTGTTTTTTAAATAATATAAAGCACCAATTTTTGTGATAAAATGCACGCATAAATCACTACATGCTAAGCACTACCTAAACTAATTTCAATTTATTTCATACACTTACCTACTTTTATACTTTTTATTGAGGTATTATACCCTTAACATTATCCACATAATACATAATGCTCAACAAATCTTGCTTAGAGGCACGCTCTCCAGCTTTTACCCGTTCTTTACCTGTATTGTCTTTAATTGGTCCTTGGTATGGGTCAAATGCCTCAACACCTTTTTGCATCTGCTCATATCTTTTAAGAACAAGGTCATAAGCTGTAAGTTCACCAAGATCGGAGGATTTTGTTTTCACAGCTTTTAGCTCTTTTATGAATTTTGAATTGATGATCTCATCAAAACTGCCTCCAAGAAGAGCAGCCTTTTCAGCAGCAAGCCACCACATATCTGCATTTGTCCATTTCCCACTATAAATATCCTCAAGACTTTTTACATACATTCCACCCCAATTCATAAGTTGACCAGATACGACAGAATCTTTTCCATAAGGCTGCATAGGGCTGTAGTGGCTAAATGTATATATTTGTTTTCCTTTTTCTGTGTGAGACTGACCAACTTCGATTACAGCAGGGGTGTCTTCTGTAAATGCAAGAGCATCGCATCCTTCTCCAACTAATGATTCTGCTGCCTCTTTTGCCTTATCTGGTCCATACCATGCGTAAGTCCATCTTACGTCAACTGATGCTTTAGGGTTTACGGCCTTAATACCAAGTGCAAATGCGTTGATATGGCGAATTAGCTCTGGTATTGGGAACGCTGCAACATAACCAACTTTATTGCTTTTAGTCAAAGCACCAGCCATCAGACCATTTAGATAATACATCTGATAGAGATCACCAAAATATGTTCCAACATTAGGAAGATTCTTAAAACCTGAACAGTGCATGAACTTTTTGTCTGGATATTTCTGTCCAGCAGCTATTGTAGCGTCCATGTAGCCAAAACTTGTGGTAAATACAACATCGCATTTTTGCTCTTGAATTAAGCGATCAATTATTCTTGTGCAGTCCGCATCTGAAACTGATTCAACAATAACTGTTTCAAGCCAAGGAAGTTTAGATTCTGCAAATTTCCTACCCTGATCGTGGGCATGGGAAAAGCCATAATCTCCAACAGGTCCTACATAGATAAAACCAGCTTTAAGTTTTTTATCTGCTGCAGATGCAACACTACATAGAGATTGGAAAGTTATACCAAATACAAAAAACATACAGATAGACCAAATAACGATACGATTAAAAACTTTCATCTTTTTACTCCTTCTAATTGAATAATAGCTTTAGTTTACTAAATACCTTCAAATTTTAAATAAATTTTATACCCAAACAAACCGTGTTACCTTACGATATTACAACCTTTTCAGTCAATCAAAACCTTTTGAGTAAAACAAAATGGCGTTAATACTATATCACAATTTTGTATTATTTTTATATTTGCTCAAAATTGGAAATTAGTAAATTTTCTATCGACAGATTTATAATTTTATGCTTTAGAATAACTTCGATTTATAAAGGGCTACCTCACACAACCTTTTATCGTTATCAATAAAAAAGCCCTCTGAATAAGACAACCAGTATTATTAACAAACATCAACAAAATCATGTAAGGAGAACACATGGAAATCAAAGAGCTGTTAGATAAGCTCGAACAGAAAAACAGAGAAGCTACCGAAGGAGGAGGTGCTGATAGGATAATAAAGCAGCATGACTCAGGCAAGCTAACTGCCAGAGAACGGATATACCTTCTTTTGGATAAAGGCTCTTTTGTAGAGATTGATCGTTTTAAATCTCATCGCTGCACTGATTTTGGAATGGAAGAGCAAAAATTTCCCGGAGATGGAGTTGTAACAGGTTACGGACTTATCCACGGAAAACAGACCTTTGTTTTTGCTCAAGATTTCACAATTCTTGGTGGGTCGTTATCTCTTGCCCATTCTGAAAAAATCTGCAAAGTAATGAAAATGGCAATGAAAGTTGGGGCACCTGTAATTGGTCTTTCTGACTCAGGAGGGGCACGTATTCAAGAAGGTGTAAACAGCCTTGCTGGTTATGCTGATATTTTTCTCCAAAATGTCCTTGCATCAGGCGTAGTTCCTCAAATCACAGCAATAATGGGACCATCAGCAGGAGGTGCTGTCTATTCACCAGCACTTACTGATTGGATTTTCATGGTTGAAAAGACAAGCCACATGTTTATTACAGGACCTGAAGTTATAAAGGCTGTAACCCGCGAAGTTGTTGATAAAGAAGATTTAGGCGGTGCAATGGCACATAACTCTGTAAGTGGAGTTGCCCATTTTGCTGCACCAGACGACAAGGCTTGTCTTGAAAAGATAAGAGAATTGATGACCTTTCTGCCACAAAACAACATGGAAGAGCCTTCAATACTGCCAACTGACGATGACCCAATGCGTCTTGATGAAAATTTAAGAAACATAGTTCCAGCAGACCCGAACCAACCTTACGATATTCGTGATGTCATTCGCTCAAGTATGGACAACAACTATTTTTTTGAAGTTCAAGAGCATTATGGAAAAAATATTGTGGTAGGTTTTGCAAGAGTTGAAGGTAAATCTGTTGGAATTATTGCAAATCAGCCAGCAGTTATGGCGGGCTGCCTTGACATTAACGCATCAATAAAAGGTGCAAGATTTGTCCGTTTTTGTGATGCCTTTAATATTCCTCTGATAATTTACGAAGATGTACCTGGATTTTTGCCAGGAACTCATCAAGAGCATGGTGGGATAATTAAACATGGTGCAAAGCTCATTTATGCCTTTTGTGAAGCTACAGTTCCACGAATTACAATCATCACAAGAAAGGCTTATGGTGGTGCATATTGCGTTATGAGTTCCAAACATATAAGAGGTGATATAAATCTTGCATATCCAACTGCTGAGATTGCTGTAATGGGTGCAGAAGGTGCTGTTAATATCATTTTCAGAAATGATATTAAAAAAGCGGAAGACCCAACCTCTGAACGCAAACGTCTTATTGAGGATTACCGCGATAAATTTGCTAACCCTTATAAAGCAGCAGAGCTTGGATACATT
Organism: Desulfamplus sp.; assembly: GCA_015232455.1. GTDB lineage: Bacteria > Desulfobacterota > Desulfobacteria > Desulfobacterales > Desulfobacteraceae > Desulfamplus. Next base: position 34,086 of record JADFZQ010000026.1, read on the forward strand.
GATGCAGTAATTGATCCTGCAGAAACTCGTCCAAAAATCGTTGAAGCATTAAGAATGCTTAAGAACAAACGGGATACAAACCCACCTAAAAAACATGGTAATATTCCGTTGTAAAAATCAATATAAACTTGAAAATTATAGTCTATTTTTAACCATCAAAATTATAGCCTATTTTTAGTCAGAATATTAAGTAACTTACAATATTCTAAAATTTAATAACTTTAAGGAGAAATAAATAATGTCCTGGAGTCAAGTGTTAGAGCTTATCCAAAATATTCTTATTACCCAAACTGGTATTCCACATGTTACGTGGGGACAGGGGGTAATGTTGCTTATCGGTCTGCTTTTTCTTTATCTTGCAATTGCAAAAGAGTATGAACCTTTACTTCTGCTTCCCATAGGTTTTGGGATTTTTCTTGTCAATTTTCCCCTTACACCGCTTATGGGATTTACTGAACACGGCACGCCTGAACTTATCCGTGTGTTCTACAAATATGGTGTGGAGTGGGAGGTGATACCTTGTGTTATCTTCCTTGGTCTCGGAGCTATGACCGATTTTGGTCCTCTTATTGCCAACCCTAAAACGCTTATTATTGGTGCAGGTGCTCAACTTGGGGTTTTTGTAACCTATATTGGTGTTTTATTTTTTGGTTTTACTCTCAAGGAAGCTGCATCTGTAGGAATTATCGGTGGTGCTGACGGACCCACAACCATCTATCTAACCGCAAAACTTGCCCCACATCTTCTTGGTGCAAATGCCCTTGCTGCCTATTCTTACATGGCAATGGTTCCGCTCATTCAGCCGCCAATTATGCGTCTTATGACAACTGAAGCTCAAAGAAAGATTAAAATGAGCCAGCTTCGCTACGTTTCACCTCGTGAAAAACTTCTTTTTCCACTTATTGCAATTACCTTGATTGTTCTTCTTATTCCAGCGGTTGCCCCTTTGATGGGCATGTTTATGTTTGGAAACCTTATGAGAGAGAGTGGTGTAGTAAAGCGTCTTTCAGATACTGCCCAAAATTCTCTTATGAATATCGTTACCATATTTTTAGGTTTATCTGTGGGAGCAACAATGAAGGCAGAAGTTTTCCTTAACTGGAAACCCCTTCTTATCTTCGGTTTTGGATTGCTCGATTTTGTAATCTGCACATTTGGAGGTATCCTGACTGTTCACATTATGAATCTGTTTTTAAAAGATAAGATGAATCCGCTCATTGGTTCTGCTGGAGTTTCGGCAGTTCCTATGTCTGCAAGGGTATCCCATGTTGAAGGGCTTAAAGCCGATCCTAATAACTGGCTCTTGATGCACGCAATGGGTCCAAATTTGGCTGGTGTAATCGGTTCAGCCGCAGCCGCTGGCATGTTCATTGCCATGTTTCAATAGGAGGGTAAGATTATTATGACAAAAATATATAACTATCTGAACAACAAAATATGGAAATCCAACAATAGAACAATATGGAATAGTTCAATATCTTCTGGATTAATTGTCTGTTTATCTGCAATACTTTTTCTTTTTCCGATGACACTTTCAACAGCTTATGCAAGTTCTAATGATAAACAAGATAAAAATAGTATGGTTTCTGGTCAAGAGCTTGAAAAACCAAAGCCAGTTTTTACCCGTAACGGAAGCGAAATTTCAGCAAAACTTATTCCCCGTGCAAAAAGTACAAGCGTTACTTTGAATTTTAAGGTTACTAAAGGAGGTAAACTTCTTGATGTAAAAGGTATGGATTTTGAGAAAGCAGCACGTCCCGAAGTTGACATTAAAAATTATAAATCAGCTCTTTTTGTTGTTGAAATTGGAGATGTGTCGCCTGCTGGCTCAGATGCTACTGTTAATATATCATCAGATTTTTTTGCAAGTGGAACAGAGTATCGTGTGTTTAATGAGAAATTGCCTCAACCTTGGTTTAATTCAGAGTGTCATAATGTGGCAAGTAAAGGTCGGGTCAGAGAGTTGATGATTACTGTAAAAGATGGGGGACCATTTGATTCTGACGGGCAGGCAAATGGTTCAATAACTTTTGTTGGTGGTCCAAGAGATTCGTTTTGGGGATATGCACTTGGCACGCTCTTTATCCGATTTTTTGGAATCTTCCTTGTTCTTGGAGTTCTTATGATAGGAATGATGCTGTCAGGTATGTTTTTCAGCAGAGCTGATTCTAAAAATGGTGCAAAAGAGTCAGATGATGATTTGAACTCAACCTCATCTGACGTTGTAGATTCTGTTTCTTCTGATCCTGAGATAATAGCAGAAGAAAATGTTGTTGAAGCTCAACACGATTCAGAAGAAATTGCACCAAATGCGGACGCAGAAGCTAAATTTTTTGATGAGGCAGTTGACGATTATGAAATTGCTGCCGCAATTGCTACAGCTTTGCACCTTCATTTTCAAACATCAGCCCCAGCCCCTATTGTAATAGAAAAAACAGAGCCAACTGCTACCTTCCAGAGAGTAGTATGTCCTGTTCAACAAACTAACACATGGTCAAATGACGGGCGTTCACAAATAATGAGAGAGCGTCAGCAAACTTATAATCGCACTAATCGCTAATAAATATCAGAGTATAAAACCGGATAAATAAAAATATCTAAGGGTTCTTTGAAAGTTAAAATATCTGATAAAATTTTAATTAAACTTAAAATTCTGAAAGGTTTGAAAATAAAATGAAATATAATCTTATAATAAATGATAGAGAGTTTGATGTAGAGGTTGGAGCTGTTCAAGATGGATATGCTCAAGTTTTTGTTAATGACGAGCTTTTTGAGGTAGATATAGCAAATTTTCAGAACATTGGACAAGCTCCTCCTGCTCCACAACCAAGACGTTCACAGCCAGCAATGGCAAGGCGGGTTCAAGCAGCACCAAGACAAGCTCAACCTGTAGCTGCAAGACCACAACCAGCACCAAGAGCTGCTGTTCAAGCTCCGCCACAGGCAAAAGCTGCCCCTAAAGCAGCTCCTGCACCAGCTACTAAACAGGCAACTGCCGCACCAAAAACAGCTTCAAATGCAGGTAGTGCTGGAGCAATTAAAGCTCCAATGCCAGGGCTTATCATAGATATTAAGGTAAAGGTTGGAGATACTGTAAAAGTAGGACAAGTTGTGGCAATCATGGAAGCCATGAAGATGGAAAATGATCTACCAAGCACATTAGATGGCACTATAAAAGAGGTTCGGGTGCAAAAAGGGACACAGGTTTCAACAGGTGATGTTCTTATTGTAATTGGATAGTTGTTATCCCCTGACTGGCAGAATGAGTAGATATAGATTTGACAACTTTTGAAAAGTTGTCAAATCTTTTAACTATTTTATGTAAAATCATACGGAGTCTATTTCCAATGCTTGAAACAAAAATTGAAGACAATATTATAATCGCCACATTATCACACAGTAAAACCAATTCGATAACACGCCAAACTCTTGATGATTTAAGAGTTTGTGTAGCAAAGGCAAATCAAGATGAAACAATAAAGGGGATTATCCTTACTGGTCAAAACAGATTTTTCTCAAGTGGTTTTGATCTTCATACATTCATGGGTTTTCCAAAACTTGAAGATGCAATTGAATTTCTTGGTTATGCTGATGAGGTTTTCCTTGAACTATTCTTATGCTCCAAACCTGTGGTATGTGCCATGAATGGTCATGCTGCTGCTGGAGGCTTAATTTTGGCTATGGCATCTGACTACAGAATAATTGTGAATCACCCAAAAATTAAAGTTGGAATGTCTGAAATAAAAATTGGAGTTCCTCTTTCTGTTGCTCAAAGTGCTATTATGCGATTTGGTCTTGATTCTGACAAAAAATTTCGCGATGTGATGTATTTTGGCGAAATGATAGATGTTACTAAAGCTCTTCAAAAAGAGATTGTTGATGAAGTTGTAGAAGCCAACGAGCTTATTTCACGGGCTAAAGCCATTATCTCAATGTGGATTGATACTCCTGCAAGACCATTTTGCCGCATTAAAGAGGAGTTAAAAAAAGAGGTAGGAGATCATATAAGAAAGCGTATGACAGAAAATGATTGGCACTATGCTTTAAACTGCTTCTTTAACAAACAGGTGAAAGATACTTTGGCGTTTGTTCAATCTGGTATGGAGTGATGCTGGGTTATGTTCTAAAGTTGTTTTGGTTATTTATTAATTGATATGAATTCGGAAAAGTAGTATAACTTGTCTAACAACAATTTTAGAACACTACCGAATTTTAAAAGCCCTATTTTGGACCATTAACTTTTAAACTAAAAGAGGAGAATTTATGATTAGCACAATGTACCATCTGCTTGAAGCTGTTGGATTCAAACATCCGCTCCACCCTGCCATGGTTCATGTTCCGATGGGAATGGCAATTGGTGGCTTTGTTTTCGCGCTCATCTTCTATCTTTTTGAAAAAAAGGAGTTTCTCCAGACTGCATATTACTGTGTGTGTCTTGGAGTGGCAGGCATATTTCCTACAGTTTTATTCGGGTTTACAGACTGGCAGTACCGTTTTGACGGAGAGTGGGGATTCCTTATTGTGATGAAGATGATTTTTGCGGTCTGTCTTACGACATCCTTTCTTCTTGCAATCAAGTTTACACGGGAAGATAAGGAAAACAACCATCTCAAAATCCTTATTATCTATGCAATATGCCTGCTGTTTGCAACAGGTCTCGGGTTCATGGGTGGGCAGCTTGAGTATGGAGGATAGACTATAATGGGGAGATTCTTTCACCTTATTATCTGCTCCTGCTTTATTTTATTTTACCCGTTGATAATATGTTCCCCGGCGATCTCGCAGGATCATGGGGAAGATGAACACCTCAAGGCTGAATCAAAGCATAATAATGTTCAGACAGATGCGGAGCAGAATCATCTCAAAACTGAGCCAGAGCAGGAACATAAACATGTAGATGTAGAACATGCAAATACAGATAAAAGCAATACCGACCCTGCCCAGGCAAATCTTTTTGAAAGCGTGATATTGGAGGAGAGGCTCGGCACTAAAATCCCGCTTGACCTCTCTTTTGTTGATGAAAACGGAAAGCCTGTAAAATTATCCGGATTTGTTGATCGCCCGGTACTCCTTCAATTAGTCTTTTACCACTGCCCGCAATCTTGTAACATGATGATGGCGAACTTGGCTTCAATCCTCAAATCTGTGACATTCACCCCTGGTAAAGATTACAGGATAGTGACGCTCAGCTTTGACCACGAAGATACCCCTGCAATTGCATCAGATACAAAGTCCAACTACATGAACATGATGCCGGATACTTTCCCTAAAGATGAGTGGAAATATCTTACAGGCAACCTTCCTGAAATAAATGCCCTTACCTCTGCCACAGGGTTTAAATTCAAACGGGTGGAGCAGCATAACTTTGTCCATCCAAATGTTCTGGTTGTCCTGGCACATGATGGCACTATAATTAGATATCTCTATGGTACCGAATACCTTCCGTTTGATGTCAGCATGGCAATTACCGAAGCTGCAAAGGGAACGCCTGCGATCTCAATCAAAAAACTGCTCACCTTCTGTTTTAATTATGATCCAAAGGGTAAAAAATATGTATTCAAAACCTTGCAGGTGTCAGGTGTGATGCTGCTGCTCGTGTTGAGTGGATTCTTCTTTTTTGTGCTGAGAAAAGGCAATAAACATAACGGTAAAACGCCTTCTGACTGAAAAAGAGACAAGGGGAAATGGAAATAATTGGGAAAATATCTTATATGGAAACACAGGCAACCCAACCAATAAAATCATTTTACGAGACTCCTTCACCTTCCCGTTTTACAGGTATAGGGGCGTGGCTTCTGACAATAGATCACAAGCGAATCGGACTCATGTACATGGCATCTGTGATGGTGTGGTTTGTCATTGCCCTCATTCTGGGGCTGCTGATACGTACCGAGCTTATGGCTACCGGTTCCACCATAATGGAAGCAGAGACATATAATGCCATATTCACTCTGCATGGGGTGATAATGATTTTTCTCTTTGTTATCCCTGCTATCCCTGCAATTTTCGGCAATTTTCTTCTGCCTATCCAGCTTGGCACAGATGATGTATTTTTTCCAAAGCTGAACCTGCTCTCATGGTATCTCTACATGCTGGGAGGATTTCTTGCCATTCTCTCTCTATTTGCAGACGGACCGCCTGATACCGGATGGACATTCTATGTTCCTTTCAGTGTATCTACAGAGACAAATGTGGGTCTGACCGTTACTGCCGCCTTTATTCTCGGCATGTCATCCATGCTTACAGGTCTTAATTTTATCACAACTGTTCACAGAATGAGAATGCCTGGCATGAAGTGGATGGAAATTCCGCTTTTTACATGGTCACTCTATGCCACAGCGTGGGTTCAGCTCTTAGCCACACCGGTTCTATCAATAACACTTCTTCTTGTGATTCTTGAGAGGATATTCGGCAGCGGACTTTTTGATCCCTCAAAAGGCGGGGATCCTATTCTGTACCAGCATCTTTTCTGGATGTATTCGCACCCTGCGGTTTACATCATGATTCTGCCAGGCATGGGTGTTATCTCCGAGATTATTCCGGTTTTTTCCCGCAAATCAATTTTCGGCTACAAGGCAATTGTGGGATCAAGCATGGCAATTGCAGTTGCAGGCTCTCTTGTCTGGGCTCATCACATGTTCACAAGCGGCATGAGCGATGTGGCAGTTTTTGTATTCTCCTTTTTAACCTTTATTGTGGCAATTCCGAGTGCAATCAAGGTCTTTTCATGGGTTTCCACCATGTATAAAGGTTCAATTCTGATGACACCACCGCTCTTTTTCTCGCTCTGCTTTATCTATCTTTTTTCTATCGGAGGCTTGACCGGACTTGTTCTTGGTGCCGCAGGCACAAACATTCAGGTGCATGACACCCATTTTGTGGTTGCCCATTTCCATTTTGTCATGTTTGGCGGAACCGGATTTGCCTTTTTTGCAGCACTCCATTTCTGGTGGCCCAAGATTTTCGGAATCATGTACAATTTCAAAAGAGCCTACGTAGCTGCTATTCTTACAACCACAGGATTCATGCTCCACTATATTCCAATGTTCATTCTTGGAATCATGGGAATGCCAAGGCGTTATTATGACTATCTTCCGGAATTTCAGACCGGTAATTTCTTTGCAGGTATCGGGGCATACATTCTTGTGGCAGGAGTGCTTGTAATGCTGCTTAACCTTCTCATAAGCTTTAAAAACGGAGAAACCTCACCGTCAGACCCCTGGGGAGGAACAACCCTGGAGTGGAGCATTCCATCACCCCCGCCTCTTCACAATTTTGTGGAATCTCCAAAGCCCAAAGGGTACCCTTACGATTTTACAGATATCGTCAGGAGCAACTCACTGAACAGCAATGACTCCTTAAACAGAGGTAGCAAATTATGATCGTTAACCAATCTGACAGTAATTACACAGATGATAAAACTTGTGATGCGGTTGGTTCTCATACAGACAATGAGAATAAACATTATGATATTGTTGGTTCCAGAACAGGGATGTGGCTGTTTTTATATACCGAAATCATGCTTTTTGGCGGTCTGTTTGTCCTCTATGCTGCCTATTACCGGATGTACACGGCAGATTTTACAGGTGCCGGAAAAGAGCTTGATATTCTAATGGGTTCCATAAATACTGTGATGCTTCTTGTGAGCAGTTTTGCAGTTGCAGCCTCCATCACTGCTATTCAGAAAAAGAGCAGAAAAGTCGCCCTTGCATTTTTGGGGTTTGCACTTTTTCTTGGTGCCATGTTTCTTGTTAATAAATACTTTGAGTGGGGACACAAGATTGATCTGGGGATATTTCCCAACTCTCCACTGATGGAAGATTCTTCCCACGGAAGGGTTCTTTTTTTCAGCCTTTATTATACAATCACAGCTCTTCACGCAATTCATATCATTATTGGAATGACCCTGCTTGCAGTAACAATGGCTTTTATCATGACAGACAAGGTTACAGAACATAAATATGTGCTTCTTGAGAATGCAGGGCTTTACTGGCATCTCGTTGATCTGATATGGATTTTTATTTTTCCGCTATTTTATCTTATTTACTGACGCCCCATTCGCCTTCAAAATTGAGATTAAGTAAACAATTGCTTGAATCGACCCGTCCACACTTAAGGACGTGGTTTTAAAGTTTCTAATAAACTGCAAGATGGAGATTCGCAAAATGACAGGAAACATTGACCATATACAATCTGATGCTCACATACAATCTTACGGAAAACTTCTTGGTGTTCTTGCAATTCTGCTTTTTCTGACTGCATTAACAATAATTGTTTCACGCATCCATTTCGGCGGGGCAAATATATGGGTGGCTCTAATCGTTGCTTCTGTAAAGTCATCGTTTGTTCTGCTTTTTTTTATGCATCTTAAATATGAATCCATCCTGATTAAAGCCTCGTTTCTTGCAACAATCGGATTTCTTTCAATCTTGATTGGATTCATGTTTTGGGATGTTGCGTTTCGCTGATACGATGAGTTTTTTTCCTTTCGATGACGATGTCTTTATGGCGATTCGTAAAATTACGATGAGTCAGATTCTATTGAGATTATTATGAGACTTTCCGGAGGTTACGATGAATCCGATAATAAACCCTGTTGAAAAAATTGATGCTGCATTTCTCTACATTATAGGTATATCACTGGTTCTGCTAACCCTTATAACCATTACCATGATCTGGTTTGTGGTAAAATACAGAAGAAGTAAAAATCTTGTTCCGGCAGACATAAGAGATAACTGGAAACTTGAAGTTATATGGACAATCATTCCTACATGTATTGCACTTTCGATGTTCTGGGTTGGGTGGTCATCATATGCTGGACTACGAAATGTGCCGGAGAATGCTCTTGAGATAGAGACCATTGCCCAGATGTACTCATGGATTTTCAGATATCCTGGTGGGAAGGAGACTGACAGCAAAATTGTAGTGCCTCAAGGTCGCCCGATTCGCCTGAATATTACCTCAGATGATGTGATTCACGGGCTTTTCATTCCAGCTTTCAGAATAAAGGTGGATGCAGTGCCAAAAGTCCACACATACGCATGGTTCTACCCTCAAAAAACTGGCAGATTCTCTGTTCAGTGTACAGAATTCTGCGGTATCGGACATGCAGATATGACGGCTGAATTAAAGGTTGTTACCGAAGAGGAATACAATGTATGGCTTAAATCTGATGACAAGTAGATGACCCCTGTAAAGATAGATAATAGATCATAGAGATGGAAGATAATTGACATTTGACAAATTGAAGCGAATTTTTTCCAGAAATAATCTATTCAATACTTTATGCAGCCACATCAAAGTATCAAAGGTTTTGATTTCGCTTGGCATTACATCTTCATCAATGGTCGGTTATCTTATCTGTTTTCCCTATGCTGATAGAACATTCTGGATTACAGCCTTCTCTTCGTTTCTCCTCTGTGCCGGAGGCGGTACTCTTAACAATTATCAGGATCGCCATATAGACAAACTCCTGCAAAGAACCTCAAAACGCCCCCTGCCGTCAGGTTCTGTTTCAGAAACAAGCGTACTGGTTCAGGCCTTTCTCCTTATACTCTCCGGTTCTACCGGTTTCTGCTTTACCCGTAATCCTCCATTCACCGTATTTCTGGCACTGATTGGAATCATTTTCTACAACGGTGTTTACACCCCTCTTAAATCCCGCACTCTTCTATCAATATTCCCCGGTGTAATATGCGGTATGATTCCGCCTCTAATGGGCTGGAGTGCTGCCGGAGGCTCTCTTTTTTCCTGTGTTGATATCAATAGTTTGGGAAGTAACGGAGATATACTACTGTGGGTTATGGCTGTTCTTGGAGTATGGCAAATCCCACATTTCTGGCTTATTCTTCTTCGTCATGCAGATGATTACGAAGAGACCCACTCTAAATACATCCTTCCGTCCATGCTCGTACTGTTTAGCCGCTCACAGCTCAGAAGAATCATGCTGATATGGATTCTGCTTTACAGCGTCATGCTTGTTATGATTCCACTTTTTTATTCAGGATTAAGCCGGACAGCTCAATGGATAGTGGTATGTAATGGAGCCGGTATGTTCATATTTTTCGCAGGACTGCACTTTTCAGGTTCTGCGAGAGATTCCAAGATGGAATTTATTATACTTAATGGTTCAATGGTTCTTTTCATTATTATTCTGATTATCAATATACTCGAAATCAACATAACATAGCATTTTTCCGATTCAGGATCGCAAGTTTTAAAGCCTGTTCACAGAGATTGTTGTCAATAGGGTGCACCTGGTACGGTTAAAGAAACCTGATTCTAACCTGAGTTCGATGAATTTTATTATATTTTCTTTTACTTAAGATATTTTTTGGGGTAGTGCTTAACATGTAGTGATAGATGATTTTACTATAAACAAATTTGCTCAGGTTTGATATTCCAACAAAAATTATTAATATATTTTTTTGTTGGAGGCTGACAATGAAATGTCCTGTGTGTAGCTCATTGAATATTATACTCTAAACGGTCAGTAATTGAGCTTTTTCAAAGTTCTGAAAATTGCAGGATAAAAGCGAATCCAATTCCAATTTGTAGGTTGAATGGGTTTGTTTTAAGCAATCTGAAATAGCAGTTTTG
>JADFZQ010000027.1 GCA_015232455.1 Desulfamplus sp.
TCAAAACTGCTATTTCAGATTGCTTAAAACAAACCCATTCAACCTACAAATTGGAATTGGATTCGCTTTTATCCTGCAATTTTCAGAACTTTGAAAAAGCTCAATTACTGACCGTTTAGAGTATAACTACTAAATATCTAAACACTATTTAAAAAAAGGGTAGAGTTAAAACATAAAATGGACTCATTTGATATTTTGCTATCTAAATCTGTTAAACAGCATGGACACCTTTGTGCAGGACAAGTTATTGGTGTTAGAATGGCTATGCTTGGGTGCAGCCTTCTTGGGATTGATGATCCAAATGCAAAAGAGCATAGGAAAAATTTGATTGTCTATGTTGAAATTGATAGATGTGCAACTGATGCTATTGAAAGCGTTACTGGTTGCAAATTGGGAAGGCGTTCATTAAAATTTAAAGATTTTGGTATAAATGCAGCAACTTTTGTTAATATAGAAAATGGAGAGGCTTTTCGGATTATCTCTACAGAGAACTCAAGAGATTTGGTAAAAAAATATGCACCTAATGAGATTAACCACTACCATCAACAGATGAAGGGCTATCAGCTTATGCCAGATTGTGAACTTTTTGATGTCCAGAAGGTTAAGGTAAATATCTCTGAATATGATATGCCTGGACCCTCTGGAAAACATATAGAGTGTAGCCTCTGTGGTCAGATAGTTAGAGACGGAAAAGAGATTATTGTGAACGGTAAACCCTGTTGTAAAATATGCGGTGGGGAAAGCTATTTCACAATCATTGAAAAGTGTTAATTGGCTCAATCTTTTGTTTTAAACTACATTGTAATAGTTGCCAATTTTTTTACAATCTCTATTGCTGACTCATAAACTGCTGGTTTGAATCTTGATTTTAGGGCAAAGTCAAGCATCTCCATTGTTATTCCTTGGTTCTTTCCAGCAATAAACCCAAGCGAAGCTAATGCCCAATCCTGTTTTTTAATCTGATACTCTTTAAAGTCAATCTCAACAACAGTTGCTGAAGTTTCAGGAATAGATACGCTTTTCTCTTTTAGTAGAAATGTTGATGGCTCAAGTTTGCTAAAAAGTTTTATCCTTCTTTGAACTCCCTCATCGCTTAATGCAATTACAACTGTTGGCGATTCAATACCTGCATACCCAATCTTTTCAGGGGATAAGATAAGCTCACTTACAGATTGACCCCGAAGAACTGTGATGTTGTAGTCATTTTTCATTGAGGCATTAAATCCTGCTGAAATTGCAGCATAACAGACCATATCACCAGCAGTAACGATTCTCATGCCAGCACTGCCAAGAATTACAATCTCTTGACGTTTCATATCTTTGAGATCAAATATTTTATCTACTTTCAAAAGTTCAGGCAAACTCTTTTGCTGATTGGCAAGGTTGCGATATTGTTCTCCATATTCAGGACGCTGATTTTTCTCAACAATGCCACCATAAGTTGGAAGACGCTCAATCATCTCATCAATTACTTTAGGCGTAAGTTGATTTCTTTTTGTGTAACGTCCTGTGCATAGTCCTAATGTCTCAACAATTGAAAAACCTTTGTGTTTTATAGCTTCACACAAAATATCAGGCAACGATGAGTCATGTCCAGAACAGCGACTTATCCATGTTGCTCCACCACTTTTAGCAATCTCACAAATATCAATTGGGATTTCTGCTTGATTTAAAAATTCTGAACCTACAACAGCATCAGATGGTGTAGTTACTGAATATTGACCACCTGTCATACCAAAGTTGAAGTTGTTAAGAATAATCAAGGTAAGATCAAGATTTTTTCTACACGCTGCAAGAACATGGGCACCACCAATTCCAAGCCCGCCATCTCCCATTGTAACAATGACGTTAAGTTCTGGATTAGCAAGTTTTATCCCAGCAGCATAGGTTAAAGCACGTCCATGAAGACCATGAAGAGCATGAGTATTAAAAAAAGTGTCAAACAGACCAGAACACCCTATATCACTTACAAGCACGGTTTTGTCTGCTTCAAGATTTAGCTTTACAAGTGCGGTATCAACAGCTTTTGTGATTCGCTCATGTGAGCAGCCTGGGCAAAATACTGGTGGGCGTTTGGTGTTAAGAAAACTATCCATTTTGAATTACCTCCATGATTTTTGCTGGTGTGATTAGCACGCCGTTCATCTGTCCATAAAAGACTATTTTCTTTTCAGGCAGTAATCTTGTGATATTTTCAACATATTGACCCATATTCATCTCAATTACCACGATGTGTTGATACTGTTCAGATTTTTCACGAATCAACTTTTGTGGAACTGGAAAGAGAGTTTTCAAAGTAAGAGTTGAAACAGCTTTTCCATTTTTTGAAAGAGTCTTGCAAGCATCTTCTACTGCTCTTGAGGTTACGCCATAACTTATGACAAGAGTATCAGCTCCTTGCCGATGGTTCTCTTCATAAAGTGTAAGTCTCTCTTCTGCATTAAGGATTTTATTTATAAGTCTCTCTTGGCTTTCTCCAATCACATTTGGATCAATTGTGATGTAGCCATCAGCTCCATGAGTTGAAGAAGTTTGGCGTACAAGGGTTTTACAGCCAATAGGAAGAAAATCAGGAACAGAGTCTTTGTCAGCTTCAAATGGCAGGTATTTATGGTTAATCTCATCTTTACCAATTTCAGAATATTTTCTCTCAACAATAGGAGGAAGTTCAACAGAATCAAGATCAACACTCTCTCTTGTCATGCCTATCTCTTTATTCGACGCTATAAATACAGGACACCTTAACTCTTCAGCAAAGTTAAAAGCATGGGCAGTTAAAGCGTAGCAATCAAGAGCATCTTTAGGGGCAAGCACAACTACTGGAAGTCCGCCAGTGTTGCTCCACCTTAAAAATTGAATATCACCATCAGCTCCGCGTGTTGCAGAACCTGTAGATGGTCCAAGTCTTTGAACATCTACAATGACCATTGGAATTTCGCTTCCTATGGCAAAAGATATCTGTTCACTATAAAGGCTAATACCCGGACCTGAGGTTGCTGTTAGAACTTTTCTCCCAGCCATTGATGCACCAATGCAGTAGCCCATTGAGGCTATCTCATCTTCTCCTTGAATGCAAATTCCACCATTTGGCGGCAGCATTGTAAGCATATTTGAAAATATAGTCGATGCAGGTGTAATTGGGTATCCTGCAAAAAAAGAGCAGCCAGCAGCTATTGCACCCCTTGCAACTGCCTCGTTTCCCTCCATAAATGATAAAGCCATTTTTATCTCCTGAAATATGGTTTAAACAACTATTTTATCTGTAAGATTTTAGATTTGATTAAATATTTAATCAAATCACTACTATTGACTGAAATTTATGTCAAGGATAATATTCTTAAGATTAGAAATGCTGATAGTGCTTGTTAATAACACCGGCATGAAATATTATCAGAAATATGATTTATTTATAAGGATATAATCTACATTTTTCAAAAAATTAACATTCCAATAGATATGAAAAACTTAAGGGAACCACTAATAAATGCAGGATATTAAAGAGTTTACAAGAGGTGAACTTGCCAAATGGTTTGAGAAACAAAATATGAAATCTTTTCGTGCTGGGCAAGTGTTTAAATGGATATATCTACGTCAAGCAGACACATTTGATGAAATGACCGACCTTGCCAAAGATGCGAGAAAATTGCTCAACGAGCATTTTTATATCCCAAGGCTTGAGATCGAATCAACTGAATTTTCTGCTGACGGAACGGAAAAACTCCTCTTTAAACTTGTAGATGGAAACTATATTGAGGCTGTGCTTATACCACAAAAAGATCACTACACTTTGTGTATATCATCACAGGTTGGATGTACCCAAGGTTGCAAGTTCTGTCTTACAGCCAAAGGAGGTTTTGTCCGCAACTTAACCTCTGCTGAAATAATATCTCAGGTAAGAGATGCAAGAAGGCATTTAGCAATAAGAAACTGTGGTCAAAAAGTTGAGCCTTTAGAGCAACCAAAAGAGCGAAATGTGAGTTGCCCAAATTTAGGACAGCTAATTAATATTGTTTTTATGGGAATGGGAGAACCACTTGCAAACTACGATGCAGTTGTCAAATCATTACAAACAATAACAGAGAGCGACTTTGGACTAAAATTCTCTCCACGCCGTGTTACCGTATCTACTTGCGGTCTTGTGCCTGAAATAAGCCGTCTTTGCATGGATACTGATGCTAACCTTGCTATTTCACTTAATGCCACTGATGATACAACAAGATCGATGCTCATGCCAATAAACAGAAAATATCCAATAAAGGAGCTTCTTAATGCCTGTCGATCTTATAAGTTAAAAGCACGAGACAAGATTACTTTTGAGTATATTTTAATTAAAGGGGTAAATGACAGCGATGAAGATGCAAAACGACTTGTAAGTATGCTTGGACCAATAAAGTCAAAGGTCAACATTATTCCATTTAACCCACACGAAAAGAGCGATTTCAAGCGTCCATCACCTGCTGAGGTGAGTCGTTTTGTTCAGATACTTTTAGATCGTCAGGTTACCGCAATTGTAAGAAAAAGCAAGGGAGATGATATTTCTGCTGCGTGTGGTCAGTTAAGAGCTAAGATGAAAATGATTACCAAAGTGGACTGAAGAAATTGTTCATTAAGTGTTAAATTACAAGCAATAGCGATAGAGCTAAAGTTTCAAAATATCGGAGAAATTAAAAGGAGAACTTTATGAAACACGATGTAACTATTTTTAGACCGTATCCATTCAAATTAGGGCATAAGATCAGAATAGAAGGTTCTGGAAGAAACGGAGATTGGGAGGTTATAAAACTTAGCCCTAACAAGATGGTTATAGAGTGTCCTATATCTCATGCACAAATTTCATGTGACAGATTCTGTTTTTTTGTTGAGGAAAAAAGCAACGAAGAGTGGCCTAAAATTGATGATGCTAAACAAGAAGAAGAAAAGACAGGGCATAAAGAAGAAGAGGGTATAGTCAAACATGGATAATTTTGATAACAATAGAAAAATTAAAGTAATTTTGATTATGGCAATGACTCTTGATGGAAAGATTGCAAGACACTCAATGGAGCCTGTAGATTGGACAGGAAGTGCTGATAAGAAAAAATTTGTTGAGATAACAAAAAAAGCTGGTGCAGTGATCATGGGTTCAACCACCTTTGAGACAATTGGTATGCACCTTAAAGATAGAAAAAATATTGTTATGACAAGATTTCCCTCACGTATGCTCAACAAGATTTCAGGAGATAAATCTATTGACTTTAATGCTATTGAATTTACAGATAAAACTCCAAGTCAGATTCTTAACTCACTTCAAAGTGAAGGGTTTGATTCTGTAGCTTTGATAGGTGGCTCAACTATAAACACACTATTTGCAGTGGAAAATCTTATTGATGAAATTTATATCACACTTGTGCCAAAACTCTTTGGTAATGGACTTCCTCTTTTGTCAGGTGAACTTGATATTAATCTTGAGCTTGAACAAGTTGATAAACTTGATAACAATTCAATTTTATTGAAATATAATGTTATAAAATAATAGATTACCGTCTCATGTTATAAATTGATGGTTTTCGTAAATAACCGATATTGTAACACTTAATCCTTAAAAAGAGATGTTATAAATTTAAAATTTCAGGATACCGATGTAACGCTATGAAAACATTAAAAGATGATTTTGATTTTCAAGAAAGAGCTTTTCAGAAAAAAACATCTTTTCTTAATTTTTTGAAAAAGAAGAAAAATGAGAAAACAAATTTTAATAAGTTAAATGAGGAGTTATTTGATGAATTAGAGGAAGACTCTTTAAATAGATTAATGGAAGAGCAGTTTGCTGAAGCTAAACCACCAAATAAGAAATTGAAAATAAAAAATAATTCAATGTTTAACAGGTTAAATAGAGAAAAGTTTTTCAATAAGGAGCTTAATGAAGAAGAAGAAGATGATGATAATGAAGCAGATTTTGAAAAGAGAGTTTTTCACAGTCTAAGAGTCAAACCGCTTAAAAAAAGTCTTTTTTCAACTCTTCTTAAATGGGCATTTGGGTTAGTTTTTCTTTGCATAGCAGGAGTTTTAACAGCTTTAACACTTTTATATCTTCATATTAACAGCGATCTGCCTAAAATCAACAAGTTAGCCGACTACAGACCCCCAACTGTTACCAATATTTTTTCAGATAATGGTACAAAGATCGGAGAGTTTTACAAGGAGAGGCGTATAGTTTTACCAATTACTGCAATGCCACCAGCTCTTATCAACGCTTTTGTAGCTGCTGAAGATTCAAGATTTAGAGAGCATGTAGGAATTGATTTAATAGGCATTATCAGAGCTTTTATCAAAAATATGCAAGCTGGTTCTATAGTGCAAGGGGGAAGCACAATTACTCAACAAGTTACAAAATCATTTCTACTTACACCAGAGAGGACATATAAAAGAAAGATAAAAGAGGCGATATTAGCTTATCGCATTGATAAAACATTTTCAAAAGATGATATTCTTTTTCTCTACCTAAACCAGATTTATCTTGGACATGGAGCTTATGGAGTTGAGGCTGCTGCACAGAACTATTTTGGTAAACATGCAAATGAGTTAAACCTTGCTGAATGTGCAATGTTAGCTGGTCTTCCTCAAGCACCAAGCCGTTACTCTCCATTTAAACACCCAGAGCTTGCAAAAGAGAGACAACTATATGTTTTAAAAAGAATGCAAGAAGAGGGGTATATATCAACTGATGAGATGAATCAGGCAATGGCTGTAAATCTTGATATTCAGCCAAGAAAAAACTTTTTTAGCGAAACAGTGCCTTGGTACACAGAGTATATAAGGCGATATGCAATTGAAAAATATGGCGAAGATATGATCTACAATCAAGGAATTAATATCTATACAGCTGTAAATATAGAGTTCCAAAAAATGGCTGAAAATGCTGTAGAGCGTGGTCTTCAAGAACTTGAAAAGCGTCATGGATATGGAGGTACTCTTAAAAATGTCTCATCTCTTGGTATCGACTCATTTAGCCGCAAAATAGCAGCATCTCTACCTAATGGTGGTATTCTTGAAGATGGCAAAATTTATAAAGGTGTTATCACTGATATTGATATTGAAAATGATTCTGCTGGTGTAAAGGTTGGGAAAAATAGTGGATTTATTAACCTTAAAGGAACAGCGTGGTCAAATATTGGAAATCTAAATAAAGTTAAGGAGGAGTCTGAGCAAGTTGAAGATTCTGAATCAAGCTCTAAAACAGAAGTTCCTAAGAAATCTCTAAAAATAGGTGATGTTGTATTAGTAAAGGCTTTAAACTTAGCTGATAAGGGCAAGAGTGAAGATGATGTTGTTAATTCTGGTAAGATAGATAAAGTTGATAATTTAAAAAAAGTAAATTGGGAGTTTGCATTAGAACTTGAGCCAGAAGTGGAAGGAGCACTGATAAGTATTGAGGCAGATACAGGATATGTAAAGGCTATGGTTGGAGGAAGAAATTATCATACAAGCCAATTTAATAGAGCAGTGCAATCAAGACGTCAGCCAGGGTCAGCATTTAAACCGATAATATATGCTGCGGCACTTGATAAAGGATATACAACATCCTCAATAATAATTGACTCTCCAATTGCTTTTAAAGATGGCAGCAACAAGGTTTGGAAACCACAAAATTATAGCGAAACATTTTATGGACCAACAAGATTGCGTGAGGCTTTAGTTAAATCTCGAAATGTTGTTACAGTTAAGATTGTCCAAGATATTGGTGTTGATTATGTTATTGAATATGCAAGAAAACTTGGTATTACATCTCCTATGGAAAAGAACCTATCAATTGCACTTGGATCGTGCGGAATCTCTCTTTTGGAACTTGTAAGAGCTTATACAGTGTTTTCCAATCTTGGTTATTTAGTTGAACCTGTATTTATTACAAAAATAGTTGATAGGGATAATAATGTAATTGAGGAGGCTAAACCTAAAAAAGAGAATGTTATCGATATGGCTACAGCCTATATAATGACCAGCATGATGGAGAGTGTTGTGCAGTCAGGCACTGCAACTAAAGCTAAAGAGCTTGGTCGTCCAGCAGCCTGCAAAACAGGAACTACAAACGACATGAATGATGCCTTATTTGTGGGTTACACTCCTCAATATACCACTGGCGTATGGGTAGGGTTTGATAAGAAAAAATCTCTTGGAAAGGGTGAAAGCGGTGCAAGGTCTGCTATTCCTATATGGTTAGAGTATATGAAGGGAGCATTAGAAGGCACGCCTGTTATGGAGTTTAATGTGCCTGAAGGTGTTGTATTTCACAATGTTGATCCCCATAGTGGTCTTTTGTCTGACAGTGAATATGGTGTTATAAATGAGTGCTTTAAGGAAGGTGTGCTTCCAACAAGACGTGTTATAGAATCAGCAGGTGAAATTGAGGAGCAAGATATTCCAGTTACAGAACAAGAAGATTTTTTTAAGTCTGATATATAGCTTTTTTAAATGATTTTTGGAAATATAAATAATCAATATTTACGAGTAGATTCTAAATTATAACCAATTGATATTTAAAAGATTTGCCAGTTTTCAAAAAAATGGCAAATCTTCTTCCTACCTAACTATCTATTCAACTATTCACGAATAAATTAAACTCCAATATTGAATCAAGAGTGTTAGCTAATCCTCAAAATATAAGCTGAAATATTTTAAAACCACTCTTTAAAATTAAGATTTTTTCCTTATATTTGCCAAGATGTTATTCCTATTCAAAGCGTTATTAGGTTTATTTAAAATGTTTATGGTGGTTTAATTTATTTCAAGATGGTTATGGAACTTATTAGAATAGACTTCCTGCAAAACTAAATTTATATCCAGTAAAATCAAGGATTAAGTCCCAGTTTTGCAGGAGATCAAATTATAAACAAAACAATTTACAATAAAAGAAATTAAAGGAGGAGACGTGATAGAGGTCAAAAATCTGACCAAATACTACAACAATTTTTGTGCAGTTGACGGCATTAACCTTGAGATCAAAAAAGGTGAAATTCTTGGGCTTCTTGGTCCAAATGGTGCTGGAAAAACAACAACGCTTAGAATGCTTACTGGTTTTTTCAAGCCAACTGCTGGTGATATTATGGTCAAAGGTATATCAATTTCAGATAACACTCTTGGGGTGAAAGAGTTGATGGGCTATCTGCCTGAATCAGCCCCACTTTACCACAACATGCTGGTTTATGATTATCTTTGCTATGTTGCAAAAATAAGAGGAATTACAGGAGAGAAGATCGATTCAAGGCTTAAAGAGTTATCAGAGCTTTGTGGACTGTCAAACATAATGCACCAGTCGATTAATGAGCTTTCAAAAGGTTTGAAGCAAAGAGTTGGTCTTGCCCATGCAATGATGAATGATCCTGAAATTCTAATTTTAGATGAGCCAACATCAGGTCTTGATCCTAACCAAATTGCTGAAATCAGGGAAATTATAAAAAGAATTGGAAAAGAGAAGACCATAATCTTTTCTACCCATATTTTAAGCGAAGCAGAGGCAACTTGCGATAGGATCGTTATTATAAATAAGGGTAAAATTGTTGCTGATGATTCAACCCAAAAACTCAAAAATTATGCTGCATCAGGCGATAGTCTATTTTTCTCTCTTTATAACTTAAATGGAGATAACTCTTTTGCAGATGAAGTTTTGAAGAATCTTAGAAATGTTGGGTCTAATATTGAGATAGTTAAAAAAGAGCCTCTTGAAAAGGGTCTTGTCTCTTTTGAGATACATACAAACTCCCATGATAGTAAATATAGTGGTGATTCAGGTAGTTTTATAAAAGATTTAAGAAAAGAGATTTATCTTAAAATTAAAGAGACAGATTGGATTATTGCTGAATTTAAAAGAGAATCCAAAACTCTTGAGAGCATATTCCATGAGCTTACTAAAGGAAATTAAAACTTACGAAGTTGGATTGGGCTTATTTAATATTTATTTAGATTTTATAAAGATCAAACCTTAGGTATTGAAAAATAAAGATCAAACTTAGGAATTAAAAAATGAAACAGATTATTAATATAGCAGCTAAAGAGTTTAAAGATTACTTTATCTCACCCATTGCATACATTGTAATTTCAATATTTCTTGTTGTAACTGGGTGGTTTTTCTTTTCCACATTTTTTCTTTTTGACACAGCAGATATGAGAAATTTTTTCTCAATGCTGCCGATTATATTTTCTTTTGTCATACCAGCAGTAACAATGCGTCTATTTTCCGAAGAGATGAATATTGGCTCTTATGAGATTCTATTAACCATGCCTGTCTCATTTACAGACATTGCAGTTGGAAAATTTTTGGCAGCAACTATTTTTTCAGCCTGTATGCTGTTTCCAACCCTATCTTACCCAATATTTATCTCATTCATAGGAGAAGTTGATCCAGGTCCTGTTATTGGAGGATATATTGGGTCAATCCTTCTTTCAGGAGCATTTTGTGCAGTTGGCATATTTGCATCATCTTTAACCCGCAACCAAATTGTAGCCTTTATAATTGGTTCGGCAATCTGCTTTACCTTAACAATACTTGACCAGCTTCTCTTTTTTGTTCCATCATCTATAACAGAAATTATTGCGTTTCTTGGTGCTGATGCCCATTTTCAAAGCATTTCTAAAGGAATTATAGATTCAAGAGATATACTATACTTTTTAAGTGTAATCTTTATTGGGCTTTTTGGAACTTATATTGTTATGCAGGAGAGAAATTAAGGAGAAAAACTATTATGAGTAATGTTAAAGATAAAGTAAGCCCAACAAAAGCCTCTAAAGCAAAAGGGTTTAGTAATAAGGGTGTATGGTTTAAATTTTTGATTTATATAGTTGTCGTGGTTCTTGTAAATATTGCTGGAGTAACCCTGTTTTTTAGGGCTGATCTTACTTCCAACAAGATATACTCAATTTCTGATGCAAGTAAAAAAGTTGTCTCAACTCTGTCTGAACCTCTGACAATCAAGGTTTTCTTTACAAAAAATCTGCCAGCTCCCCACAACAACACAGAGCGTTATCTTCACGACCTTTTGGAAGAGTATGCAGCTCAATCTGGCAAGCTGTTTAACTACAAATTTTATGATGTTACAGCAACTGAAGCTGGCGTTACAGAGCAGACAAACGTAAACCGTGATATGGCAGAAGATTATGGAATATCTCCTGTTCAGATTAGGGTAATTGAAAATGATGAGGTTAAATTTCAGCAGGCATACATGGGGCTTGTTATTATTCATGGTGATATGATTGAAAAAATTCCAGCAATCACATCTACAGATGGTCTTGAATATTCGTTGACCTCAACAATCCAGAAGCTAAACAACAAGGTAAGTGCATTGCTTGCTCTTGATGAAAAGATCAAAATTACCCTTTACCTATCGTCATCACTTGAAAAGGTTGCACCACTTATGGGTATTGATGAGCTTTCAACAATGCCTAAACGAATTGAAAAGGTAGTTGAAAAGTTAAACAGCAGAAGCCTTGACAAAGTTGAGTATAAATATGTTGATCCAAGCAACACCCTTACTGGCTCTTCAAATAGCAATAACCTTGATGAGTTGTCTAAGAAATACAATATAATGGCAATGAAATGGCCTGAAATTCCTCAAAAAGGTATTTCTGCGGGAGCTGGCTGTGCAGGAGTTGTAATGGAGTATAAAGAAAAGGTTAAGACAACCCAGCTTATTAGCAGTATCAAGCTCCCAATTATTGGCACAACATACCAGATGGTTGAACCAGAAGCACTTGAAGAGCTTTTTACCCAGACAATGGAGACCATGATTGGCATTAACGAAACTATTGGATACCTTGCAGATCACGGCACACACACCCTTATGGATAGAAACATGGCAATGATGATGCAAGGACAGCAGCAAAGCTCCATGAACGCATTTAACCAGCTTGTTTCTGAGAGATATTCAATACAAAATGTTAATTTAAAAGATTCTGCTGATTCGCAAGACAAATCAGCATCAACTCCCACCCCGCCGACCACTGCATCTAATTTATCACCAATTCCAGAAGGTCTTAAGACCTTGATTATTGCAAGACCAACTGAGCCTTTTTCAGACTATGAGCTTTTTCAGATTGATCAAGCACTTATGAAAGGGACAAATATCGCATTTTTTATGGATACCTTTAATGAGGTGATGTCTCAACAGATGTCTTTTGGTGGTGGTCCTCAATATATTCCAATTGACACAGGGCTTGAGAAACTTCTTAACCATTATGGTGTAAAAATTGATAAATCTTATATCCTTGATGATAACTGCTACAAACAGCAAAAGCCAGCAAATCAGGGCGGCGGTGAGCAAAAGATTTACTTTGCCCCAATTATAAAAGATACTAATATAAACAATGCTCCGCCATATATGAATAACATCAAGGGCATTATTGCCATGAAAATATCGCCTTTAGAGTTAGATGAAAAACAGCTTGAGCAAAATGCAATTAAAGCCTCAAAGCTATTTTCATCATCAGAAAAATCGTGGCTTATGCAGGGGAATATCAATCTAAATCCAATGTTTATGAGTCCGCCACAAGACGCATCAAAGATGAAATCATATCCTCTTGCCTATATGTTAAACGGTGAATTTACAAGCTATTTTGCAGGTAAACCAATTCCACAAAAAGAGGTTAAAGATGATTCTAAAGATAAAGATGGCAAAAATTTAGAAAATAAAAATGATGCTGACAGTAATGGCTTAGACCCTTCTGGCAATCCAATTAAAGCACCTGAAAATGCAGGCGAGATTTCTGAGACAAATACCGATGACATGAAGAAAAAAATTATTACTGAAAATAAAGACGAGATTGCAAAAATTGAGGTTCAAAATACCCTAATCACAAAGGGGAAACCTGCTAAAATTTTTGTAATGGCATGTTCTTCAATGCTTCAAGATAATATGCTTGATCCAGAAGGTAGAACCACCAATGCAACTTTTCTTTTGAATGTCATTGATCACTTAAATGATAGAGATGATGTTGCTTCTATGCGCAGCAAAAACCAGACATTAAACCCTCTTGAAGAGACCTCTCCAGTTGCCAGAACTTTTATAAAACTCTTTAACATTGGAGGGCTTCCTATAGTTGTTATTCTATTTGGATTTGTGGTTTGGGCAAAAAGGGCATCTAAAAGAAAGACAATTAAACTTATGTTTCAGAAATAGTATTTTATCTTAATAGGGCTTTGATAATTTAGCCTATAGATTTAGAGTTAGAACATATAGAACATAAGTAGAGACGCACGGCCGTGCGTCTCTACAATACAGAATATGGAGGATAATAAAAAAATAATGAAAAAAGAGTATATTATACTTGGACTGATAATTATTGCATTATCAGCCTATCTTATAACAAACAAAACAGATAGAGATAATTATAGCCTGCCCTCAGTTCCTGAAATTAATGTTGCAGATATAGTTGAAGTCAATCTTGATAAAGATGGTAAAAGTATTGTGCTTTCAAAAAAAGATGGCTCATGGGTAGTTGGCTCTTCTGTTGACAAAAGCTATCCTGCTGATCAAGAGAGCATTACAAAGATGCTTGATATAGTAAAGGCGTTAAAGCTATCTGCGTTAGTTTCTGAAAGCGGAAATCTAACACCTTATGAGTTAGATGCAAAAAATAAAATCAATGTTACTGTTAAATCTAAAACAGCAACTGTTAGAAAATTTGAAATAGGCAAAACTGCCCCATCTTTTCGCCATACATTTGTAAAATTAGATGGCAGCAAAAGTGTTTATCATGCTGAAAAGAGTTTTCGCCGTGATTTTGAGAAAACAGTTGATGATTTAAGAGATAAAAAGGTTCTTTCATTTGATAAAAATAAAATAACTAATATCACTTTGAAAAAAGGTGATATTGTTAAAGAGGTTGCTATTAAAGATGGCAAACCTGTAGAGAAAAAAGAGGAAAAAGCTCAAGATAGCAATAAAGATGAAAAAACCGCTGAGAATAAAGCTGCGAAAAGTGATGAGAATAAATCTGGTGAAAATAAATTTGATGATAACAAAGCTGATAATCTTGCAATAAATAAGGAGAATGAGGCTGTCGAAGGCATTTTAACAATTTTATCAGATTTAAAGTGCCATAGCTTCACAGATACAGAGAACAAAAATGAGTTCAAAGATAAAGGAGTTGAAGAGATAGCCAAAGTTACTTTAAAAGCAGATGCAAATAAAGAGCTTTCCTTTGTTATCTACAAAAAAGATGAAAAAGAGAACTATCCAGCAATATCTTCAGAAAATGTTTATCCATTTTTGCTAACTACCTATGAAGGTAATGATATAATTAGCAAAATAGATGACGCAATGGGGTTAAAGAAAGAGGATAGCAAAATAAACGATGCAATGGGGTTAAAGAAAGAAGATAATAAAAATCCATCTGAAACAAACCTTGATTCTAAAACTGAAAAGAGATAATTTACACTTCAAAATTCACTTTTATTGCTGGTCTATTTTTGTTTAATAATTTTTATCACTGCTATTATTTTATAAAATTTCTACCATCGCAATAGAGATATTTAAACTTATTTATCAAAAAGGAGAAATAATTATGGAGTTGCTTAAAATCATACTTGCTGTTCTACTTCCACCCTTAGGAGTTTTTATTGAAGCAGGACTTGGCAAACAGTTCTTGATAAACATTCTGCTTACAGTTCTTGGCTACCTGCCAGGCGTTGTTCATGCAGTATGGATCATTGCAAAGTCGAATACTCCGCAGAACTAACCCCTTAACCTTCTGAAACCATGAGAATTCATAATAGATTCTCATGGTTATAATCTCTTAACCATTCTTCTTTTAGCTATTATTCTTAAATTTAAAACCTATTTTTAAAATGGAGACCATAAAATGTGTTCTAAACGTTTGGCAATAGATATTCAAAGCGTTATTTTTGTAATTATTGGGATTAGCATACTATTTTTGTTTTCTGGTTGTAGCAATAGCCTTTTCTCAGGTTCTGGCAAAAAGCAGACTGTAAGTCCTAAAGTATCACAGCAGACAAACGCTGTGTATTATGATTTTGAGGATATTCTTGTACCAAGGGATATGAAAATTGATGATGGTTCAACAGTTGTGGTAAGCACCCCTGGACACACTTCAGGGATAATCACCTTAAAGGGAAGAATAAGTAAAGATTCTTTATTAAAATTCTTTAATAACAACATGCAAAAAGACAATTGGAATATAATAAGCCAAATAAGATCACCAACTGCGATTATTCTTATTTTTCAGAAAGCATCAAGATGGGCAGTTATTACTCTTCGTGATAGAGAATACTACACTTATGCAGAGATAGGGGTTGCACCATCATTTGGAGAGACATCTTCAACTAATGTAAATATGCCTTCAGAATCAAGCTATAACTCAGATTCAAGTTATGGCTCTGGATTGAATTCTGGTTCTGGAACTAATACTGGCGGGAAAATAGAGAGTCAAAATCTATTTGAATAGAGAGATAGTTTGACAAATTAAATAAAGAGACAATTTAACCGTTGAATAGAGCGTAACATATAAAAGGTTTGTTTTATGTTGAAAGGTAAGAGAATAATTCTTGGTGTTTGTGGTGGTATTGCTGCATATAAATCAGTTGAGCTTTTGCGGCTTTTAAAAAAAGCTGGTGCTAATGTAAAAGTAGCTACAACAAAATCTGCTTTAGAGTTCGTAGGAGAGATGACATTTAGTGTACTCTCTGAAAATGATGTTATGACTGATCTCTTTGGTGATAATTTAGCCAAATCAGCAAATTCTAATAACTCTAAAGATTTTTCAGTTAGACATATTGAATGGGCAAAAGAGGCTGATGCAGTTGTTATTGCTCCTGCTACAGCTAATATAATTGGCAAGCTCGCCAATGGCATAGCAGATGATGCACTATCTACAATGATGATGGCTGTAACTGCTCCTATAATACTTTGTCCATCAATGAACACACAAATGTATGAGAACAGGGCTGTTCAACGTAATCTTGATATTTTAGAGCAAGATGGAATCTTGATTCTTGAACCGGGAACTGGTGAGCTTGCCTGCAAGACAAGTGGTGCTGGACGTCTTCCTGAACCAGAGATAATTTTTGATCGAGTTTTAAAACTTTTTTGTCAAAAAGATTTAAAAGATAAAAAAATACTTATATCAGCAGGACCAACAAGAGAGTCAATTGATCCTGTTCGGTATATAAGCAATCACTCTTCTGGTAAGATGGGGTATGCGATTGCAGAAGCTGCGGAAAAACGTGGAGCTTTAGTAACTTTAGTCTCTGGACCAGTCTCTATTTCACCTCCTTTTGGCGTAAATTTAATAAACGTTGAGAGTGCAAAAGAGATGGCAGATGCAATGATAAAAGAGTTAGACGATTCAGATATAATCATAAAAGTTGCTGCTGTTGCTGATTATAGACCATTGATGGCTCAGGAAAATAAGATTAAAAAATGTCAAAGAGAGACTGGCTCTCTTTCAATTGATTTGGTGGAGAATCCAGATATTCTCCAAATGATAGGAAAAATGAAAAGAGAAGATCAGTTTCTTGCAGGGTTTGCAGCAGAGACTCAAAATCTTGATAATTACGCTCTTGAAAAGATCGAAAAGAAAAATTTAGATATGATTGTTGGCAATATTGTGGGAATAAAAGGTTCTGGATTTCAAGCAGATACTAACAAAGTTAAATTCTTTTTCAAAGATGGATCAACCTACGATATTCCTTTAATGGATAAACTTCAGGTAGCTCATAAACTTCTTGATCACATTATTCCACGAGTTACAAAGGGGTAATATTAGGGAGAGATAAATATTTTTAGTAGTTTGTTTTAATTTAGGGATTAAAAAAATAATTCAAGATTGGATAAAATTGTTTTGAAAACCGATTTTTTTCAGATAATCCAACAGACATCTGAACTACTCTCATGGTATAAAGAGATAGGAATCCAATACCTTGATCTATCTGAAGAATCTTTTAATACAATAAATAGATGGTGTAATAAAAACTCTACACAATATGCTAATATAAAATCAAAGAATTATCCAATATCTTACCAACAAATTGGCAGAAATTTAACACAACATAATACTCAGTCAAATCAAAATCACCCACATTTAACAGAACAACGTACCCATCTAACAGAGCAAAATATCCATCTAACAAAACAGAATATTGTTCTAAAAAATGGTGGTAACCCTCTGATTAAAGATCAAAATATAGTTGGTTCAGAAGCTAAGTTTATAAATTTTGAAGGAGAACTCAATTCAAAAATTTTCTTTTTAAGTGAAACTTTTAGCTATAATGAGCCAACTGGAGAGCTTTTTTTAAATATACTAAAAGCTATGCACTTAAGAATTGACAGTATATGCCTATGCACTTTTAAACCTCTTGATTATAGAATTCCTATTCCCAAAGTGCGTCACAATATAGCTACTATTCGTCAAAAAGTAGAAGAGAGTATAAGCGATATAAAAGTTAAAAGTAATGGATTATATCCTCAAATAATCTGTTCGCTTGGGGACTCTGCATTGAAAATTTTAATGGGAATAGAGTATATGCTTACATCTTCAAGGGGAAGATTTCACAATTACAGTGGAGTCCGTCTTATGCCTACATATCACCCTTCACAGATATTAAACGACAAAAATTTAAAGCGTTTAGTTTGGGAAGATATGAAGCAGATTATGGGAATAGTTGGTATAACCATTTAAAATTCTTTTAAAATAGTACATAGGAAAAAATGAAGTTAGAAATAATCACGCAGGAACAAATAAACAACAGAAATTACTGGATTGATGAAATTAGCAGGCTAAGTGGTAATTTTGGTGTTGATTCAGAAAAAGTCGAGGCTAAAATTGGAAAAGAGATTAGTGATAACGGCATAGAGGCATTGCTTGGTCATTTAAGATTATGTGGTGCCATACCAGAAAGATATGGGCATGATACAAGTGAAGAAAAGCTGTATTCTAAATATACTGATGTTGTCATTCATCAATCATATCTGTTAATGGGATTTAATAGCATTGTGCTAAAAGAACGAGCAGATGTTGCTGATGTTGAATGCGTGAATAATAACTATAGCTTTGTTGCTGATGCAAAAGCATTCAGACTTAGCCGAACCGCAAAAAATCAGAAAGACTTTAAGATACAAGCAATGGATGGCTGGAAACACGGGAAGCCTTATGCAATGGTCGTCTGTCCAGTTTATCAGTTGCCGTTACGTACAAGCCAGATATATCAGCAAGCTGGAGCAAGGTCAGTTTGCATTGCCACTTATACACATCTTGCTGTGTTTGCCCGTTACGCCGAAGCTAAAAATAAAATCAATGCAATGGAATTGATACATGAAGTATTCAAAACTGTTGAAGCAATGAATTCTTCAAAAGATGCTAATACCTATTGGCAACTTCTGAATCGAACAATATTGAATTTTGACGCAAGCATTAGCAAAATCTGGCAAGAAGAAAAAAAGGCTTCTGCAGAGTCAATCCATATTTCAAGAGAAGAATCTCTTGGTTTTCTTGCTTCAGAAAGAGAGCGGATTATGAGGCTTTCTAAAGAAGAGGCAATAAAGGAAGTTCTAAAATCAAGTAAAATAGAAAATAAAATCAGAGCCATTAAGTCCGTAGTTGATAACGGTCTTTTGTGTCTGGAGTGATATAAAATGAATGAAAAATTCTTAAACAAAATTACTCAAGGTGACTGCTTGGGGTATATACCTGAGCTAACGAACAGCAGCATTGATCTATTTTTGTCTGATATTCCTTATGGAATCAGTCTTGATGATTGGGATGTCTTACATAGCAATACAAATTCAGCATTGTTAGGGAGTTCGCCAGCACAAGAAGGAAAATCTGGATTTAAACGCAGAGGGAAACCAATCAATGGCTGGGCACAATCTGATAGAAATATCGGATTAGAGTATCAAGAATGGTGTAAAGATTGGGCGGTAAAAGTTTACCCCAAAATGAAAAACGGCTCATTTTTATTTGTTTTTGGTGCAAGAAGAACTATTCATAGAGTTATCAATGCTTTTGAAGAAAGCGGATTCCTATTAAAAGATACTTTGGCTTGGAAAAAGCCATCTGCCCATCATAGAGCACAGAGAGTAAGCATTGTTTTTGAGCGTAGAGGTCTTATTGAGGATGCTAAAAAATGGGAAGGTTGGAGGCTTGGTAATTTAGCACCGATATGGGAGCCAATAGCTTGGTTTATGAAGCCTTATACTATTGGAGGAACTATTACAGATAACATTCTTGAAAATGAAGTCGGTGCAATGAATATTGATGCTTGTAAGTTTAATGGTTCTTGTCCAACAAACATGCTTGAATTTGGTTTTGACAAAAATGAAACGAGAATCCACGAAGCACAAAAGCCACTGGCATTGATTGAATATCTTATAAAACTTACAACACAAGAAAATCATTTGGTGCTTGATCCTTTTATGGGGAGTGGAACAACTGCTGTTGCGGCAAAAAAAATGAATAGAAATTTTATTGGTTTTGAGGCTAATCCAGAGTTTCATAGCAAATCATTAGAAAGAATTTCAGAATTAACTTTGAATAATATCGGAGAATTACCATGGGTTCAGCAGACGTTATTTGAAAAAAATGGCTAACCCAGCATTCCAACTGACAGACCTACTGTATGCTCGTTTTATGACTAAACATAGTTTGTAGTCGCTGTAGTTCTGACGTTAAGTTTATAGTTAGAAAGAATTAGCAAGAGGTAAACTTTGATAACACTTTTAAAATCTTTTCTTGATGTTATTGGTGCTGAAAAGGGATATTCCCCACATACGATTACTGCATATAGAAATGACCTAACTGATTATATCAACTATCTTGGGAAAAAATATAAAACCGAAAATCTTGATAAAGATAGCAAATCAGAAAGAGTTGAGAAAAAATGTGAATTTGAAAAAGATTCTGAAGCAGAATTAGAAGAATGTGATACAGAAATGCTAACTGATGAGATTTTCCTGCAGATTGTAAGGCAAGATTACAAAACAGTTGTAAGAGATTATATAGCTCATCTTGCTGGCATTAAAATTAAAAGAAGCTCAATTGCAAGAAAACTGTCAGCATTGAAATCATTTTTCAATAATCTAATCAGAAGTGGATTAATTGAGATAAATCCAGCAGATATGGTTCCAATGCCAAAGTTAGGTCATAAAATACCAAATTTTCTAACTGTAGATGATATTTTTTTTCTGCTTGACTCTATAGAGACAGACTCTCTGTTTGGAAAGAGAAATCTTGCTATCATTGAGACATTTTACTCAACTGGTATGCGTGTATCTGAAATGGCAGCTCTTAACTTTGATGATATTGACTTTGATAGACAATTTATTAAAATTTCATCAGGTAAAGGTGGCAAGGATAGGATTGTACCTGTAGGAGAAAGAGCATTGCAGGCTATTTTGCAATATCGACATACGCTTGGGCATCGGTTTACCCCTCTTTTTTTGAACAAAAACCTAACACGTCTCACAGCTCGTTCTATGGGACGTATTTTAGAGAAAATAGTTAACGATTGCAGCTTAAAAATACACGTATCTCCGCATACCCTCCGCCATTCGTTTGCAACACACATGCTTGATGCTGGAGCTGATCTTCGTGCTATACAGGAGATTTTGGGACACTCTAATTTATCTACAACACAGATATACACTCATGTAACCATAGATAAGTTGATGGAGGTTTATGATAAAGCACATCCAAGGCATTAGTTAAGTAGAGTTCAGCAAAATTTGAATTGAGAGCTATCTATTTACGCCCTAAGCTAAAACAGGCTTAATTTATCAAAATCTTAAGAGAACTTACACTTCTCAACCTGCTACTGAAGTAATAATGACGCACTTTATGACCGTTGAAAGTATAGAAAATTAGTTTTATAAATAGTTTTAAATGTTAATCTTGACAATAAAAAATTAATTTATAGGAGATAAGGCAATGTATAATTCACTTTCCCAATATATTCGTTTTTTTTATAGATTTCTCTTCACTCTACTTTTAGCTCTATCTATCTTTGTTTATGGTAATATTTATGGAGTAGATAAATCGTTAGCTGCAACAACAAGTAATCTTTACGACATAGGCAATCCTATTTTAAGTGAAATCTGGATAGACCCTGTAAATGGTAATGACAACAACACAGGAGTAACACCATCTCTATCTTTACGCACCTTAACAGAGGCATGGGAAAGAACAGAAAATCTAACTAACAGCGGATATAGATTAAACCTTATGCCCGGCACATATTCCTGTGAGCCAGACGAAAGAGCAGATAACTGCCTAAACTATTTTGGAAATAGAAGAGGTTCATATCAACGACCTTTGATTATTCAGGCTGTAAATGGGAAACATACAGTAACAATTCGTGGTGGATTTGATTTCCAAAATGTCAGTTATCTCTATTTAATTGATTTGGATTTAAAAGGCGGTGGCACACTACCTGTTAATATTAGTGGAAATAATCTTCTTCATATTGCATCAGCAGATCATCTTCTGATTCGAGGTTTAAGTGTAGTTGGTCCTGATTGTAATAACGACTATTGCAACAATTTACAGGAGGTCTTAAAGGTTAATCAGTCTCAACATATTTATGTAGAAAATAGCGAATTTGCAGGAGCTTGGCACAGCGTTGTAGATTATTTTGCAGTTCAATATGGACATTTTATTAATAATAATCTTCATACTGCTGGTCAATGGTGTATGTATATCAAAGGTGGTTCTGCATATCTTCAAATTGAAGGAAATGAGCTACATCATGGCTATTTAGGATTTCAAGCTGGACAATCATCAAATCTTGCAGTTATGCAAACTCCGTGGCTTCACTATGAAGCCTATGACATAAAGTTTTTTAATAACATAATGCACGATATTGAAGGCGTGGGGATGAGCGTGGCAGGTGGATATAATATCCTGATGGCATACAATACACTATATAATGTTGGAACTGATCAAGCTAATGGATTTCCTTTTTTTCAGGCTGTCTTTGGAGAAAGAGGCTGTAGTGCAACTGACGAAATACCCAATCCAGCACAACTTTGTCAGAATTTGATTTCTGTAGGTGGTTGGGGAAGTTATGTTGAATCTGAAAATCTTGAGGCAATACCAAACAAAAATCTCTTTATCTACAATAACATTTTCTATAATCCTAAAGGAAAGAGTACTCTTTATACCCATTTCACAGTATTACCATCAAGAGAACGTCCTCTTGAATTTGAAAATATTCCAGACCCTATAAAAGCAGATGATTCTCTTGCTATTCGTGGAAACATTATTTGGAATGGTTTATCAGATCACCCCTTAGGATTAGATAGTGATAGCGGTTGCAAAGACGATAATCCTACATGCAACACATCAAAGTTGCTATCTGAGAACAGCATTAATAGTATTGAACCTCAGTTGACTAACCCTGATGGAGGAGATTTTCGACCATCCAATTCTTCTGCAAATCAATCTAATTTTACAGCATACGCTATCCCTGATTTTTCATGGAGTGATATACCCAAAAACCCTGTAGTGCCTCAGGGAAACTTATCAAACCTTATAACTAAAGATAGAGATGGAGTATTAAGAGGAAGTGCAGATATTCCAGGTGCATACACATATAGTGGAAATAATCTATTATCTGACACTGACAGGATTTTTAACTGGTTAGAAGCTAAATTCCCAGATATTATAAATCCATCAGGCACACTATCTCAAACAACTCTATCAGGTTATTATTATCGCTACTATATTGGCACAGGTGCTTATATTGCGGAAAAAGATGGGCAACTTTACTATTTAGGAGAGATAAGTGGTTGGGAAGTTCTAAATATTGGAACTGTTACTCAACTGCTTGCAATAGCAGTTGCTTCAGGATACTGATTAATGGATATTCGTGAACTTAAACTTTTTAGACATCTATCTGAGTCTCTACATTTTGGAAAGACAAGCCGTATTTGCAATATAACCCCATCTGCACTTACAAGAATGGTTCAAAGAATTGAGTCTGATTTAGATGAAGCTCTTTTTGTGCGAGATAGCAGAACAGTAAAACTTACCCCCGCAGGAGAGGCATTTAAACGATATGCAGAAGATGTTCTCCAAAGGTGGAATCAATTGCAAAACGAGCTTGCATATTATCGTGATGGAAATTTAAGAGGAGCTTTATCTATTTATGGTTCTGTAACCGCAGTTTACGCTATTTTGCCAAACATTCTAAAGAAATATCGCAAAATATATCCTGAAGTGCAGATAAATCTTGAGACAGGTGATGCAGCAAAGGCATTGACAAAACTTCAGAATGACGATGTCGATATATCTATTGCTGCTATTCCAGAGAAGCAGTTATCGAATATAGACATAATGAAAGTAATTGAGACTCCTTTAGTATTCATTGCTCCAGTAAACTCTCCTGAGACTGTTCGGTATTGTGATAAAGAGAATAATTCTCACAATGGAAATTCTTTTAGCTTAAAAGAAGATTTACATAACAGTAAAAATATAGGACTCAATAAAGAAATTGATTGGCAGAAAACCCCGCTTATTATCGCAGATCATGGTCTTAGCCGCGATCGTTTTGATAGATGGTTAGCAAGTCAGAATGTCTCTCCCAATATTTATGCTCAAGTTGCAGGCAATGAGGCAATAATTGCAATGGTGAGCCTTGGCTGTGGTGTCGGGGTAATTCCAAAACTTGTTCTTGAAAAAAGCCCGTTAAAGGACGAAGTGGCAATATTAGATGTATTGCCTGAACTTACGCCATTCTCCATAGGCGTTTGTGCTTTGAAAAAAAATATGGATAACCCAAGAATAAAGGCATTTTGGAAGATTTTAATTGGCTTTGACAGTATAAAATAAAATAGAGTAACCAAACGAATATAAAGATAACTATGGCTTTATTTGAAAGAGATTGGAGTCATGCTGATGCTAATCAGCAGCTTGAGTGGCTCTCTAATGCCCTTGATATACCTATTGCTGACGGAATAAAAGCTGTGATGGCTGGTCTTACCTCATTTCATCTTTCAGTAAGGAACAAAGCTAAATATGTTCTTATCAAATTACAAGAAGATATAAAATATGGACTTGAATCTGGTGATAAACAAAGAGGGCTTTTTGCATCTGCTTTGCTATCAGTTAATGTCTATAAAAATATCCATGATAATATTCCATCAGCCGAGCTAAAACTTTATCTTCAAATTCTTCTTGAATCTGGTGGAAGAGGTCCTTTTTATGCTTGGAAACTTTGTCAAAGCAAAATGTTT
Source organism: Desulfamplus sp. (assembly GCA_015232455.1). Lineage (GTDB taxonomy): Bacteria > Desulfobacterota > Desulfobacteria > Desulfobacterales > Desulfobacteraceae > Desulfamplus. The sequence goes on from JADFZQ010000027.1 coordinate 24,213, forward strand.
CCAATACAGACAGTCATTGGTATTGTTAATTCGCTTGATGAAAAATGTCGTTTAGCATTAGTAAATCAATATCTTGCATCATCTCCTTCAGTTAGACGAGAATATGCAGAACAGTTTGTAAAAATTCTTAAAGATATTACAAATCAGAGGGTTGTTTTAAAATTTTACGCTGATCTTTTTGACAAGGAGATTCCAGCAGATATTTTTCTTGAAAACATAAAGCCAACTCTTAGAAATTGCTGTAACACTAAAGAACCAGATGATCCTGACACTATTGTTGGAAAATATCTAAATAACGAAGAGCATTCTGATAACGACAGGGCAGATGCCCTAAAAGCATTGGCAATGCTTTTGCCCGTTATTAACCCTTCAAGACTTTTAAGAATAGTTAAAAGTGATAGATCGATCAAGGTTCGGCGAACAGCATTCAAAGTTATTGAACGCTCTGCAGAAGGAACTTATGCTGTTTTAACAGACACTCTTATGGATATTCTATGTAGTCCATCATTAGCTCTTACTGACTCAATTGATATATTCAAAGCTGCTGTTATATCTCGTAGTAGTAACTTACCTTACTCTTCCAATAGATCATTTGATAAGCAATCTACTTTTGAGAAACGATCAATTTTGAATGAATTAATCGATCGAGTTAATAGAGATATTCCTCAGTTAATGCCACTCATACTTGATGAGATCGCCTCTTTTTCAAGGTTATCTTTCTGCTTTATTCAAGATATGGCAGAAGAGCCAACTGGAACTCTTTTTCAAAATAGTGATATTGAAAAAGCATTGATCTGCGGCATGATCCGTAAAAGACCAGAAAGAGTACTTAAAATATTTGAAACTTACATAAATCACCCTGACCCAAGTATAAAAAACGCACTTACAAACCTTATTGAAAAGATAAACAACTCTCTTGCAGAAGAGAAAAATGAACTAAAGCGACAATTTGATCAACTTATTTCCTCAACTACACCTGTTAAAATAAAAAAAGAGAAAGCAGGTTTTTTTAAAAATCTCTTTACAACAACTCTTGAGAAAAAAATAGTGCGTTTAAAAGATGCATCATCACCTGAAGTAGTTGATCTTAGAGAGGAGATTATTGAAGACGTTGATCTCTCTTCATCTATATTTTTATCTCCTGGAATATTTACAGGCTCTATAATAAGAGAGGTTGATCTATCTCTTTCAACATTTCAAAACTGTTCATTTAACAAGACCTTTTTTTACAATGTTAAGATGAGTGGCACTTCATTTATCAATACATCTTTTGAAAATGCTGTCTTTATTGATGTTGTAGCTACTGGAACTAATTTTAGTGGGTGCAACTTTACAGGTGCATCTTTTCTAAACAGTAGCTTTAAGTTATCTAATATGAGTGAGGCTATCTTTGCTGGTTCTACCATTGTTAAAACATCTTTTTCAGAAACAGATCTCTCTGGAGCAACCTTTGTCTGCTCTCAAATATCTATGGTTACATTCTCTGATACAAAACTTGAAAAAACAGATTTTTCAGGTGCAATAGGTAAATTTTGCCGATTCTCTCTCCACACACTTTCACGGGCAGAGACTGAACAGTCAGAGCTATTTCACAGAATTATTGAGCTATCTATCAACGATATAAGTAATGAGTTAGTTGCTATATCTCAAGATAGGTTGCTTATGAATGAGATTAGAATGCTTATTTTCACAGAGCTTATTCAACGGGGCAAGAATATGTTTGTGTTAAAAAACAGGTATTCAGTTCTCTCTGCATTTGATCTATTTTTACCAGAACAGGCTGATCTGTTTGAGCTTATCCCACTTCTTATCCATGAGAATATAGACCTTTACACCCCGTCAGCCAGAAATCCAGCACTTGCAAAACTTATTGAAGTTGATGGGATAGTTAGATTAGATGGTAAGCCCGCTGGTATTCAGAATTTAGATATACCTCATGGTATATCTGGTTATCTTCCTAACAGTGAAACGCAAAGAATTTGTAAAAAATATTTTGATAAGAGATATATTTATAAAGATGGAATGGTGTTTATTGAGAGACCATTTTGCTACATTGATGCCCTATTTACTATGGGAAGCATTGGTTCAATTGCTCATACTGCTGGTTCTGATATTGACTATTGGGTCTGTATAAGAGAGGAGCTTTTTGAGCATGATAAGATCAACATGCTACGAAAAAAACTTGATACAATTGAAAAATGGGCTAAATCTGAATTTAAAACAGAAATTCACTTTTTTATTGTAGATATTGAGAAGGCAAAAAGATCAGATTTTGGAGGTTCTGACAGCGAAAGTTCAGGCTCTGCACAGGGAAGACTTCTTAAAGAGGAGTTCTACAGAACTATGATCCATTTAGCTGGTAAACTTCCATTTTGGGCAACCCTTCCGGTTGAGGTTAGTAAAAACTACTATTACGATCTATTTATTCGAGTATGTCCTAATCCAACAAAAGGGAGATTTATTGATTTTGGAGATATTCATAATATCCCTACTGGAGAGTATTTTGGTGCTTCAGTCTGGCAAATGTTTAAATATCTGAAAAGCCCTTTTAAGTCTGTATTAAAAATGGGGTTGCTTGAAAAATATATCTATGGAAAAAAGAGAGAGAGAATACTTTTGTGCAATGAATTTAAAAAAGAGTGGATGAATCCAAGTTTAGCATTTAATTTTCCTAAATCTGATCCATACTATCTTTTACTTAATAGCCTTGTTGCATACTATAAAAAAATTGATGAAAAACATCCTTTTGCTAAATTTGTTCAATCATGTTTCTTTTCAAAGGTTGGTATTACAGACGAAAAAGAGTTTAAAAAAAGTGCATTTGGGCTAAAAGAGATTCTTATAAAAAGATGTATGGACGAGTGGGGCTGGATGGCTGAAGAGGTCTTTGATGCGGGTGATTTTAAAAATTGGTCATATCAAAAAATTGCGAGTGAAAGTGTTAAAATTAGACAATATATGGTGCAAACATATAAACAGTGCAGAAGGCTATGGACAACTTCTGACTCATCTTATGAAAAAGAGTCTCTTTTAACACCAAGAGATAGAACTATCTTGGGACGTAAGATGGTGGTGCAGTTCAGTATGGATGAGAAGACTAAGGTTGATACGCTTCTTTTAGTCTCGAAAAGCGGTCTTTCAAGCTCCTTGAGTTTGGCATACAGTGATGATACAAAAAATAGTCAAAAATGGCTTTTAATGCACAAATGGCGAGATAAGAAAAGTGGCTGTGAACAAAATGAGATATTAAAAAGAGCAGCAAGCATTGAAGAGCTTGGAGCGTGGCTTATTCACAACCAGCTTTATGTAAAAGATAACCATATTAAACTTGCTCCAAATCCAACATTTGTTAAATCCAATGATATTAAGCTCCTTTTTCAATCAATGTATGATTGCTTTGCCGATGATATTAAAAGAGAAATAACAAACGATGAACTATGTTCCAAGAGCATAATTACTTCAATGTTTATATCTCTTAACTTTACCGCTCCAAGAGATGCCAAGACAATAACAGAGTGGAGCGTTATCTATAGAAATAGCTGGGGAGAGATGTTTTGTAACCTGTTTAATGACGGCATTGGCTTAAAGACAGCAGTTGATGTTGAGAAGAGAGTCAAACACGATCTTCAACTTTCGTCTATGCCTACAAAACTTAAAATATTGTCATATTCATAAATTAAGCGATTATCTAAGAAGGTGTCTGATAAGATTATGAAATCTCTTTTTAAACCACTTACAAATATGTTTAGTAAAAAAAACGATGAGTCCGAGACTTCTCAACAAGAACAAAATTCGTCAGCCTTAACAGATCAATCTAATTCTATGGTGCAAATTGATGTTTATAGTTTATCAAAAAAGTATTGCGATACATTTTTGGCTATTAAAACAGTGCAAACAAAACTTGATAAGCTATTAGAGACAAAGGAGCATATTGCAGAGGAGAGATTTGCCTCTCTACATGAGCAATATAGATCGTTTTTAGACAAACATACTCCGGGTCTAAAGAAACTATCAGATGAGATTGACAGAAGAATAGAGTCTTATATTGAAGATAAAAAGGAGGCTGCAGAAAAGTTTACTGAAATCAAAAAAAATATTCAGCAAGAGGCAAAACTTCTTGAAGTAGGTGTGATTTCAAAAGAGGACTATATTCAAAGAGTTCAATCATTGAAACCGCAAGAAAAAGAGTATAAAGATAAATATAAAATCTCCCAAGAGCTTATTACAGTTTTAAAAGATGCGAAGAATAATAAATATACGCCGCCACCTGAAAATTTTATCTCAAATCAAGAAGATGGTGGCAATAAAGTTGATGAAACGTCATCTGGTGAAAAAGACTCTTTAGAGAAAGGTAAAAGCAAAGATAATAAAAACAAAGATAAAAACTACAGTATAAGCCAAGTCTATTCTGACAAAGATGTAGATATAAATATTGAGTGCGGTACAAACTTAAATTTGAAAATAGAAGGAATTGCCATACCTATTACTGCAAATTTTGTTGGAACACAAAGATATGAGTATCTTATTATCACCCACCCAACCCCTTACACAACAATAAAACCTAAACTCTTTACTGGAAATAAAATCTTTATTGAATCTATTTTTGATGGACGACTATTTTCTTTTTCATCTCCTATAATTGAAAATCTTACTAAACCCATCAGAGCAGTTGTGCTTGAATATCCAAAATCTGTCAGTATAAAGAGATTAAGAACACATGTAAGAGTAACATGCAAACTACCTTCAACTATTCATTTCAAAGGTGCGGGTAAAGAGTCTATTATCTGTGATATAAATCCACAAGGCTGCAGAATTGAAGTTGTATATCAGCCTACAGAGAAAAACTACATTGCAAGATCAGATGATAATATTAAAATTGAATTCTCTCTCCCCGGAGATGTTGATATTTATAGTATTTCAGGTCTCATTAAAAATGTTAAGAAAAAGGAACTTACTGTTTTGTATGGTATTCAGTTTATTGAAGCATCAGAAGCCACCCAAAAAGCGATTTTAAAATATCTATCAACTATTAAGCCTTAAAATATTATCAATCTCAATCTTAATTGTAAATATTACTTCATACCTATAAGACAACCTTCTTTTTTGCCATAAATCCCGCCTGATATTACAATCCATTGACATTTTACACATGAAGGGCTATTGTATCAGGCTAAAAACGAGACAAATATTAATCTAAAATCTACATTAAAAATAACAGAATTGAATAATAATAAAATTCGTAAAGTCATAATTAGAAATGGTCTTGGACTACATGCAAGACCTGCCGCAATGATTGCAAAGATTACCAGAAATGCACAAAGCAATGTATGGATAGTTGATGGCGATAACAGAGCTGATGCCTCAAGTGTCATTGATATTTTGACGATCAACGGCAAAAAAGGGAAAACTCTTATTTTAGAGGCTGATTCACAAAACGATATTCAGTTGCTTGATACTTTAGCAGATTTTTTTCAATCTGGTTTCGGAGAAGATACCGATGAGTAAATCACAAAAAGAACTGATTCAAAAAGAGCATATTATGATAAAAAAAAATGGTGGTGCTTCTTCTGGTTTATCTCCAAAAGAGGAGATCGTTATAAAAGGCATTGGTGGCTCTCCCGGTATATGTATTGGCAAGGCGTATATAGTTGATCGTGAAGGTGTTGATCTTGTTAAGAGATACCCTGTCTCAGAAGATGATGTTCCAGCAGAGATTAACCGCTTTAAAAATGCTGTTAAGTTAGCAAGCGATGATTATTCTTCAGTAATAGACTCTCTAAACAGTGATTTAAGCCATCAACTTGACATTCTTGAGGCTCATTTAGCTCTTTTTAAAGATAAGATGCTTTATGGAAAAACTATTGATACCATAAAAACAGAAAAGATAAATGCAGAATGGGCATTAAAAAAAGTATTACGTCAGGTAAAGCGCATGTTTATGAAGTTAAGCGACCCTTACCTTAAATCAAGAGTAACCGATATTGTTCAGGTATCAGAACAGGTTATGCGTCATCTTATTGGTGCTCAAGATATTAAAATATCAGATATAAATAAAAGAGTTATTTTGGTTGCCCATGATCTCTCTCCAGCAGATACAAGTCAAATTCAACTTGAATTAATTAAAGGGTTTGTTACAGATCGTGGTGGCAAAGATTCACATACAGGGATTATAGCCAAGGCACTTGGTATTCCAGCAGTTATGGGACTTGGAAATGCCACCCATAAAGTTGAGAACGATGATATTGTTATAGTTGATGGTCTATCTGGTATTTTGATTGTAAATCCAGAAGAGGATACTCTCTTTGCTTATGAAGAACGAAGAGCAATCTATGAAGAGCGTCAAGCAGTTAGAGCAAGAGAGAGCCATCTTCCAGCAGTTACTTTAGATGGTCATAAATTTGAACTTATGGCTAACATTGAGCTTGTAGAAGAGGTGGTATCTGTAAGAGATAATGCAGCAAAAGGTGTTGGGCTGTTTAGAACAGAGTTTCTCTACATTGATCTTAAACGATTTCCGTCAGAGGAGGAGCTTTTTGATAAATATAAAGAGGTTGTTGATCTTTTATCTCCTATGTCAGTAACCTTTAGGACTCTTGATATTAATGGTGATAAAGTTCTTCCATATATGAAAAATACCATAGATGAGGAGAACCCCGCACTTGGATTGAGAGCTGTAAGATTCTGCCTTAAAAGACCAGAAATTTTTATTACACAGATAAAAGCAATATTTAGAGCTGCTGCTTTTGGTAATATCAAGCTATTAATTCCTATGATCTCCTGTGTTGAAGAGATTGTTCAAGTAAAAGAGATTATTGCTCGTTCAATTATTGAGCTTAAACAGGAAGAGAAGGTATTTAATAGCGATATTCCTCTTGGAATAATGATTGAGGTTCCTTCTGCTGTAATTATTGCAGAAAACCTTGCAGAATATGTGAATTTTTTTAGTATTGGAACAAATGATCTTATTCAATACTCGATGGCAATTGATAGGCGTAATAGACAGGTTGCTCACCTGTATAATCCAATGAATCCTGCCATTATCAGAATGGTTCAAATGGTTGTTAATGCAGCAAGAAAGAAAAATATTGATGTTGTGATGTGTGGTGAGATGGCTGGTGAGCCATTTAATCTACCTGTATTGATGGGTCTTGGTTTGACCAAGCTCTCTATGAACCCAATGTCCATTCCTGCTATAAGGCAGATGGTTACAAGGCTTAGTGTAGGTGAAGCTAAAGAGTTTGTTGATAAGATTATAAAGATGGGACAGGTATCAGATATTGTAAATCTTGTAAAAGAGAAATATGGCAAAATTCTTTCTGATTAAAAAACTTTGCAAAAATAAAAGAGTTTACTCTGAAGGTATTGATATATTAAAGCCTAAGGAGTTACGTGTAATATTGTTAGGAGCATAAAAAAAGATGGAGTCAGACAAGATAAAAATTGTGGCAACCAATAAAAAAGCAAGGCATGATTATGATATATCTGGTGAAATAGAGGCTGGTATTGTGCTTGTTGGAACAGAGGTTAAGTCAATACGTCAAGGCAAAATCAACCTTAAAGATTCCTATGCAGATGTTAAAAATGGAGAAGTATTTTTAAGACAGATGCACATATCGCCATATCAGAACGCCTATTATGATAATCACGATCCTTTAAGGAGCAGAAAACTACTTCTTCACAACAAAGAGATAAAAAAGTTAATTGGCAGGACTTCAGAGCGAGGTTTCACCATTGTTCCATTAAAGGTCTATTTCAAAAATGGTAAAATCAAAGTTCAGATAGGACTTGCCAAAGGTAAAAAACTTTATGATAAGCGTGATACCATAAAGAAAAAAGATATTCAGCGAGAGATGGATAGAGACTACAAAAATCTCCGTTAATATTATAGTTAGTTTATTTTGTAAAAAGCAATTGGATTCAAAAATGAGAACTATTTATAAACTTTTCAAAGTTGATAAAAGCAGAATAGGATTTTTAAAATTTATCTTTGAAGCCTATGATGGAATTGCAGTAATAACAACTCTTGATACTAAAGAGGGGCTTGTAAGATTTGCGATTGCCCCAAACTCTATTGATGAAGTTTATGCTGTTCTTAGAGATTTGAAAAAGGATATTTATATTAATGAGTTATAGAATCAATACGAATAGTGAAAATATTGGGAAAAATAATAAAAATGAAATAAATTATATAGGTTATTCGTATATCTATACAATTGGCTGTCAGATGAACAGCTATGACTCTGAAAAGATAGCCTCAATTCTTGATAACATTGGATATTTAAAAACAGATAAATTAGAACAAGCTGATATTGTTGTCTGCAACACATGCTCAATCAGAGAAAAAGCCCAAGAAAAAGCATTTAGCTTTCTTGGAACTCTTGCAAACAAAAAACTTAAAAATCCAAATCTTATATCTATAATGTCAGGTTGTGTTGCCCAGCAAGAGGGGGAAAAAGTTTTTAAAAGAATACCTCATCTTGATATAGTAATGGGAACGCAAGCCTTTGCAAGGCTTCCAAATCTTATAAAGTTGGTTCAATTAAGTAAAAAAGAGCCTAACGCTAAAAAGCATATTGTTGATATTGAAGATAGTGCAAAAATTTTTGAATCAATGCCATATTTTTCAAAGCCTGATTTTTCTCAATCGCACTTTGAGGAAAATGCAAATTCTTTTAACTTTAAAGTTAAAAAAGATCGCTTTGAAGTTAAAAATGACAAATATGGAGCTAAAGAAGAGAACTTTGAGGATAAAAAAGTTTCAAGGTTTGTAACCATTATGCAGGGGTGCGATAATTTTTGCACCTACTGCATTGTCCCTTATGTTAGGGGGCGTGAGAGAAGCAGAACACCCCAAAGCATTGTGCAAGAGATAAAAATTCTTGCAGATTCTGGAGTTAAAGAGGTTACCTTGCTTGGGCAAAACGTAAACTCTTATGGAAAATATAATATAGAAAAAAAGATTATAAAAGAGGATGGCTTACCCCAAAACGGCGGAGTATTTCAGCAAGATCATCAGAAAAATTGTACCTTTCCCGAACTTCTTGCAAAAATTAATGAAATTAATGGAATTGAGCGTATCCGTTTTGCAACCTCTCACCCTAAAGATATTTCAGACGAGCTAATTTTTGCCATCAGAGATTTAAAAAAAGTGTGTAACCAGCTCCATCTTCCTGTTCAATCTGGTTCAAATGCAATTTTAAAAAAGATGAACAGAGGCTACACAAGAGAAAAATATCTTGAGAGAATATCAACACTTAGAACTCATTGCCCAAATATTGGGTTATCATCTGATATGATTGTTGGCTTTCCATCTGAAAGTCGTGAAGATTTTGAACAAACTCTTGATCTTATAAAAACTGTCGAGTTTGATGGTCTTTTTGCATTTTCTTATTCAGATCGACCCAATGCACCAGCAGCAAAATTTTCTGGGGCTGTTGATGAAGAGGAGAAGATGGCAAGGCTTAATGAGCTTCTTTCACTTCAAGAATATTATACTCAAAAGAAAAATCAGGCATTGGTTGGAACTGTTCAAGCTGTTTTAGTAGAGGGAAAGAGTTTGAAAAATAGACATTCTGATAAATTAGAAATTGAGGCTAACAGATTACAGATGACAGGACGCACTGAATCTGGCAAAATTGTTCACTTTTATGCAGATAATATAAATCAAGGGCAGATCGTTGGTGTTTATATAGAGAACGCCTACCCACACTCTTTGTGGGGTAACTTAGTTGAGGCTGATAATGAAACAAGAATCTAAAAATACAATAGGCAGAAACACTCTATGTCCATGTGGAAGTGGCAAGAAATATAAATTTTGCTGCATGAAGGAGACTAAAAGCTCTATCTCAAATTTAATGCCAAATCCAATTTCAACAAAGCAGACCACAAGCATCTTTGAGACAATTGCAGGAAAACTACCGATTAAATTAGCCCCTAAAACTCCAACACTTAAAGAGCAGTATAAAAAGAAATTTGATATTACTCTTAAAGAGCCTCATCAGATCGAAGGGATACGAAGAGCTGGTGTTCTTCTTATTGAAATAATGGATAAAGTTGAAAAGATGATTCAACCCGGACTTAAAACAGAAGAGATTAACACATTTGTCCATGAAGAGACCATAAAAGCAGGAGCAATTCCAGCACCGTTGAACTATCGAGGGTTTCCAAAAAGCGTTTGTGTTTCAGTAAACGAGGTTATCTGCCATGGTATTCCAGGTGAGCGTATTTTAAAAGACGGAGATATTGTAAATGTAGATATCACTCCAATATTGAATGGCTATTATGCTGATGCAAACAAAACTTTTTTTGTGGGAACCCCATCACCTGAAGCAGTTAAAATAGTTTCGGTTGCAAGGCAATCTCTTAAACAGGCAATTGGTGTTGTTCGCCCCGGTGCAAGACTTGGAGATATTGGCTGGGCAATCCAAAGTTATGCAGAGTCTCAAGGCTGCTCAGTTGTAAGGGAGTTTGTAGGTCATGGAGTAGGGCTGAGTTTTCACGAACTTCCACAGATTCTACATTTTGGGAAAAAGGGGAAAGGATTGATGTTAGTTCCGGGCATGGTCTTTACAATTGAGCCTATGATCAACCTTGGAACAAGAAAACTCCATATTCTTGAGGATAAATGGACAGCAGTAACTGACGATGGTGCTTTATCTGCCCAGTTTGAACAGACAATATTGGTTACAGAGACAGGTTGTGAGAGCCTAACTCCTTATGAACTTTAAATATTTTTAATATTTGGTAATATAAGTAGATGTATAATAGATAAAATTTAGAGATGAACCATACTGGAGATATTATGGATATATTAAAGTATTATATCAAAATCATGGACGCTTTTAGTGAAAAAACAGGATTAGTTGTCTCATGGCTCTCGACCGCACTTGTAGTCTCAGTTTTTTATGATGTTATCATGCGTTATGTCTTTAAAAATGGCAGCATTGCAGTGCAAGAGCTTCAATGGCATATATTTTCAGTGATTTTTCTTCTTGGAGCAGCATATACTCTGAAACGTGATGGTCATGTGCGAGTAGATATTCTCTATATAAAATTTAGCAGAAAAACAAAGGCATGGATTGATTTTTTATGTACATTTATATTTCTTATCCCTTTTTGTGTTGTGATTATATATTCAACGCAAATGTTTATAATGGGTTCATGGGCAGTAAGGGAAATATCACCTGATCCCGGCGGGCTTCCATTTAGATATGTTCTTAAAGCCATGATTCCAGCAGGTTTTGTTCTGCTTATTCTTCAAGGAATATCTGAAGGATTTAAGAATCTGCTAATAATTACAGGGCATGATAAAGATAGATCATAAAATAGTCTCGAAAATTATAACTTCTTTATGACAGTTTAAATTACACTACTTTCGGTTATAAGTTAAATTTTGCATATATAAAAGCTAAATTTATTCCCGTTTGAAGTATATAAATGTGTTTGGATAAAAAAGATGAGCTTTAAAGATATTAAATTTGAACTTTACACAACAGACCCGACAGGTGCAAGAAGAGGCTCTTTTACTACTGAACATGGGAAAGTGCAAACCCCAGCTTTTATGCCTGTAGGAACAGCAGGTTTTGTTCGCTCAACTTTGCCAAGAGATGTAGAGGAGTCAGGTGCAGAGGTGCTTTTAGCTAACACCTACCATTTAGGTTTAGAAGAGCGGCTTACTACGGTTAAAAGAATGGGTGGACTTCACAGATTCATGGGGTGGAATAAAACTATTCTAACAGACTCTGGTGGATTTCAAGTATTCTCTCTACCTGATAAAGAGATTACAGACCAAGGAGTGTGGTTCTCATATAATGATAAAGATAAGAAAGATAATGATATTGAAAGTGTAAAGGTTAGTAAAAAAAGAGAGAGGCTATTTTTAAGCCCAGAACGCTCAATGGAGATTCAGCGAGACCTTGGAGCTGATATTGTAATGGCATTTGATGAGTGTGTCGAATATCCAACTACAAAAGATTATGTCGCACAATCATTAATTAGAACTACAGCATGGGCAAAGCGGTGTCGCGAATTTGAACTTCAAAAACATCAGTTTTTGTTTGGAATAGTGCAGGGCGGAGTTTATCCTGATCTACGCCGTAAAAGTGCAGAAGAGATAACAGCCATACCATTTGACGGTTTTGCAATTGGGGGTGTAAGTGTTGGAGAGGGGTATGAGCTTATGAAAAACGTTACTAAAAACACCACTCCATTTCTGCCATTTGATAAGCCACGTTATCTTATGGGAGTTGGGCTTCCAGAAGATATTTTAGAAGCTGTTGGAAGTGGTATTGATATGTTTGACTGTGTTATTCCTACACGTTATGCTCGTCAGGGTACGCTGTTTACAAGGCTTGGGAAGTTGAGAATAATGGATAAAGCATCTCGAAAAGAGAAATACCCTGTTGACACCAAATGCAGTTGCTATACATGCCAAACTTATTCTCAGATGGTACTTCGCTATCTCTTTTTCACACGTGATCCATTGGCAGAGACTTTAGCAACAATTCATAATCTTACGTTCTATCAAGATTTAATGAAAGATATTCGCGATGCCATTGAAGATGGAAATTATCAATCTTTTAAGAGAGATTGGCTTGATAGGTACCGTAAACAGAATAGAATTTAGGCTAATATTGGGTTTCAATGTCTTTTTACAAGTAACTCAATCAGGGAGTGAAGCAGTGCTTTACCACGTTGCCCGATATTGTGAATAAATTCGAAGAAACCACGATATAACAGTAGACGGGATAACGTGCCATGACCAGAAGGAAAAAAGATACTAAGGAACGAGATATTAAAATTGATAACGTTCAACAGGATAATCAAGAGGAAATAGGTTTCCCAATAGTTGGTATTGGTGCCTCCGCTGGAGGATTAGCTGCTTTTGAGGCTTTTTTTTCAGGTATGCCTGTTGATGTTGAGCCTGGCATGGCTTTTGTGCTGGTACAGCATCTTGCCCCTGACCATAAGAGCATTCTCACAGATATTATCCGCCGTTACACCCGAATGCAGGTCTTTGAAGTAGAAGATGGTATAGTTGTGCAGCCTAACTGTACATATATTATTCCACCTAATCGGGATATGGCATTTTTGAATGGGACTTTACAGTTGCTTGAGCCACTTGCACCCCGTGGTCAGAGGCTGCCGATTGATTTCTTTTTCCGTTCTCTTGCTCAAGACCAGCATGAACGAGCTATCGGTGTTGTGCTTTCAGGTACAGGCAGTGATGGCACGATAGGAGTTCGAGAGATCAAGGGCGAGGGAGGTATGGTGATGGTTCAAACTCCAGCATCAACCGAGTATGACGGAATGCCGCGAAGTGCCATAGCCACAGGTCTTGTAGATTATGAAATGCCGCCTGCCGAGATGCCAGCCCAGCTCATTGCATACACCTCACATGCTTTTGGTAAGAATAGACAATTAAGAAAGACTAACAGTAATCTTCCCCAATCAGAAAATATTCTAAAGAAAATTTTTATATTGTTGAGATCTCAGGTTGGACACGATTTCTCCGAGTATAAGCAAAGTACTATAAACCGCCGTATTGAGAGGCGGATGGCGGTGAATCAGATTGCGAAAATGGAGGACTATGTTAAGTACCTGCAACAAACACCGGCAGAGATTGAAGCACTTTTTCGTGATCTTCTTATCGGAGTAACAAGTTTTTTTAGGGATACTGAAGCATTTAAAGTAGTTGAAGATATTGTAATTCCAAAACTTTTTGATGATAGACCTGCTGGCAGCTTCATCAGAGTCTGGTCTGCTGGCTGCTCCACAGGTGAAGAGGCATATTCCATTGCCATCTTGCTTGCCGAAAAGATGGATTCGTTAAAACAAATATTTAAGATACAGGTGTTCGCAACAGACATCGATAGCCATGCTATCACCACAGCCCGTGCTGGTATATATCCCGCAAGTATTGCAGCCGACATTTCACCTGAGCGTTTGTCAAGATTTTTTAATCCTGAAACTGAGACCAAAGATAATTACACTGATGCAGCATCTCCAAGAGCCTATCGTATCCACAAAAGAATTCGTGATATGCTCGTTTTTTCTGAGCAGGATGTTATAAAGGATCCCCCTTTTTCAAAACTTGATCTTATCAGTTGTCGTAATCTTATGATTTATATGAGTGGAGAGCTACAAAAAAGAGTTATTCCTATGTTTCATTACGCACTTAACCCCTTAGGTTTTCTATTTCTCGGGACATCTGAAACAACAGGTGAATTCAACGAGTTGTTTGCAACATTAGATCGTAAATTGAAGATATATCAGCGTAAAGATGTTTTTCACACCATGAGATACATTCTTCCGAATAGTTTTCTTCCACACATCACTGCTGAAGATAAGGTGTTGCAGCATATAATTCCAAAAAAAGATGGTTCTGTAAAAATTCCATTTCGCGAACTTACTGAGAAAATGTTGCTTGAAAAGGTAGTGCCGCCAAGTGTTCTTGTTAATGCTTGCGGGGATATATTATATATACACGGACGAACAGGGAAATATCTTGAACCTGCCCCTGGTGAAAGTGGGATAAGTAATATCCTTAAGATGTCGCGAGAAGGACTGACTCAAGAACTTACTACTGCCCTACACAATGCAGCTTCAAGCAAAGAGATCGTGAGATGCCAAGGTGTTAGAATCAGAACAAACGGCGGTTTCACAACAATTAACCTAACAATCAGACCTGTAAAGGCAGACCTCTTTGCAAAAGGAAATATCTCTTTATCTGAATCGTTTTTATATCTTGTGAGCTTAGAAAATGTTGCAGAGTTTGATTATCAAGAGGCTTCTGCTAAAAGATTGTTCACTGATACAGAAGATGTATGCAGTTTATCAACAGAGGATATTAAGGCTTCTGAGGGAACCACTGACCAAGACAGCACTATCGAACGTCTCAGACAGGCACTAAAAGCCAGAGAAGAGTACCTTCAAGCCACTAAGGAGGAGCTTGAGACTTCTAACGAAGAGCTTAAATCTTCTAATGAGGAGATGCAGTCGGTAAACGAGGAGCTGCAATCAACCAATGAAGAGCTTGAGACATCAAAGGAGGAGTTACAGTCGGTAAACGAAGAGCTTGCCACAGTCAACGCAGAACTCCAAAGCAAAGTAGCTGATCTTTCGCGGGCAAATAACGACATGAACAATCTACTTGCAGGTACTGGCATTGGTACAGTTTTTGTGGATCATAAACTTAAGATACTTCGATTTACACCAGCAGTTACAAGGCTCATTAATCTTATACTTAGCGATGTGGGACGTCCTGTGGGTCATGTTGTATCCAATTTAGCAGGTTACGACAGATTAGTGCCAGATATACAGTCGGTTTTAGACACACTTATTCCTAAAGAGGTTGAGGTAGAGACAACCGAAGGCGGGCGTTATATAATGCGTATTCTGCCTTACCGAACTCTTGAAAATGTGATTGAGGGGGCGGTAATTACCTTTACTGGTGTTGCGGGGTAAGATTTAGCAGTCCATTTTAGGAATAGAAATTTAATAATGCCCCAAATTATATCCAGCAATGTCATAATTTGTAGTAGGGTTTAACCATGGTTAAACCCTACTCAATTTATATCTGAGAAACACTCTCCATACATCTCGGCAGATATATATGGCACGTTGTTCCCTTTTTAGGTTTGCTGAGAACATTTACAAAACCGTTATTCTGTTTAACGATGCCATAAACAGTTGAAAGACCAAGTCCCGTGCCCTTTCCCACCTCTTTTGTGGTGAAGAAAGGCTCGAAAATATTATCCAATACCTCCTTTTCCATGCCGCATCCATCATCACTGACAATCAGGATTACATAATCTCCTGTAAATTGTGAGTATTCATTGTTTGAACAATAGATTTTATCACGAGTTACATTGTCAGTTGCTATCGTAATATTCCCGACACCATTTATGGCATCTTTTGCATTAATACATAAATTAATAAGTATTTGGTCCATTTGCGAAGAATCTATCTTTACCTGCCATAAATCTAAACATGGCTTCCATTTGAGATAAATATTTTCACCAATAAGCCTTCTGAGAATTTCTAATAGCACTCCAACACTATCATTAATATTCAAAATTTTTGGAAAAGCTGTCTGTTTTCGTGCAAAAGCTAAAAGCTGCTGTGTAATATCAGCAGAACGTTTAGCCGCCTTAAGTATTTCCATAAGGTTTTCACGAATTAGATCATCATCAACCATATAAATAGATAATTCAGTATAACCAATAATCGCCATTAACAGGTTGTTGAAATAATGTGCAACACCGCCTGCGAGCCTTCCTATTGATTCCATCTTCTGAGCTTGATTAAGCTCGTTTTGAATACGTTTGAGTTCGCTGATGTCATTTATAATGACACGGCATATCACGCCTCTCTCTTGCTTTGTTGCATCTGGGCAAAACATATTCTGCCCAACAGTTGCCTTCAAATGTGCCCAGAATGTAGTGCCATCTTGTTTTACCATTCTAAGTTCTAATATATTATCATCTAAACCCAGTTCCAATGTATTATCATCTAACTGACAAGAGTTTAAGAGTGGTTTATGGTATTGATGGTAATAAAGTGTTTGATCTTCAGGAAGTATAAAACGAGAAAAAGGTTTTTTAATAAGTTCTCTTCTGGGAATACCAAGCAAATTTGCAGCAGTTAGGTTTGCCTCAATAATTATTCCCTTATCAGAGAGAGTGCAATAGCCAACAGGTGCAAGATCATATAGATCAAAATATCTTGCTGCTATAGCGTCTTTTTCCTCATTTACACGGGATAGTTCTTCGTTTTGCATTTCCAATTCAATCTGATGCACCCGCAGCTCATGAATAGTCCGTTTGATCTCTTCATAAGATAAAGATTTTATATTATCAAGTGCTTCTATTGATTGTTCCTTAAGAATATCTTCAGCGTTTTGGCGTAGTGTTGAGACCCTTTCAATCGAGCTTTTATTTTTTTGCACGGAATATCCTCACCTCATATTGTAGTTAAAACTTAGATCGTCTTTAAACTTAATGAGTCAAAGCACATTACCCGATAAAAATCGGGTAATACTTGACAGTATTATATTGTCATTCATAGAATCAATTAAAACCTTACTCCATCATCTTTAATCGTGGCAAGCTGTCTAAATCAAGATTTATGCCATGTTGTAACATTAAAGAGATTGTTATAGTATCATATTGATTTTTAAGGATAAAAAGGCGTAAAATATTGTATAGGGTTATATATGATTATATGGAGGATAAATTAAGGTCATATATAACCATTAAGGGGGCAGGGCTGTTAAGTTCTTTTCAAAGTGTTGACAGAGTAGGTAAGTTTTCATAAAGCGTTTCAGAGTTATAAGTATTATAAACTTGAAAGACATGGAGACTATTATCTGAATATGAATTTAAT
>JADFZQ010000028.1 GCA_015232455.1 Desulfamplus sp.
AACGTTCATAGTTTATCTCTTCTATTATTTCTGGTGTGAATTCAAGTTCTATTGTCATAAACACACATTAACAAATTAAAGCAAAAATGAGAATATAAAAACTCAATTTATGACCGCTTGCAGTATACCACATACCATTGACAATAAAATTGTGTGTTGTTATACCATTTAGAATAATTTTTAAAAAGTATTATTGAATATTAGAAATGCCAACACAACCTAAGATTTAACAACAATATATGGAGATAAATATATATAAATGGATAGTTCAGCAAAGACAAATAGCTATGTTTATTCAAAAAATGATGGAGAGAAACTACTTAAATTGGCTCGAAGTTCAATTGCTAACAAACTTCGTGTAAATATAAACTTACCAAAACCATCTGAAATAGTGGCTGAATTGCAAGATGATGTATTTAAAAATCAGCTAGGAACTTTCGTTACACTACATCTAAATAAGAGACTTAGAGGCTGTATTGGAACATTAGAGTCAACACAAAGTGTTACAGAGGGAATAGAACAAAATGCTATAAGTGCGGCATTTGATGATCCACGATTTCCCAGTCTAACACCAAAAGAGTTCGATAATATTCACATTGAAGTTAGTATCCTTTCGCAACCTGTAAAATTGAATTATAAAGATAAAGAAGAGCTTTTATCAAAACTTGAATCAGGAGTTCACGGTGTGATTATAAGAAAAGATGGGGCAAGAGCAACATTTCTTCCCCAAGTGTGGCAGCAACTACCTGATAAATCACTCTTTTTATCTAACTTATGCCGTAAGGCAGGTTTGTCTGAGAATGAGTGGAAAACAGGTAGCTTAGAGGTTATGACTTATACTGTGGAATATTTTGAAGAGTAATATTAAATTAAATAATAATTATCTAATAATATAAATTAGTTCTTTATACGATTATATTCTTTTAAACTTATAATAGTAGTGTATCATCTTGAGCAACTTTACGTATAAGCTCTTTATAATCTAAAGCTCCATTGCAACCTGGAGCATATTCAAAAATAGTTTTGCCATAAGATGGTGCTTCGCTGAAATGTTCATTATAACGAATGGGTTTACAGATATATTCACTATAAAGCTGTTTTAGTTTTTTGAAAATTTCTTGAGGATGTTTTACTCGAGTATCCATAAAAGTTGGAACTATATACTTTAACGCAACATCTTTACGATACTTATGAATTGAGCTTAAACTCTTAATAAATTCTGTAAGACCTTGATAAGGCATAGCCTCTAAAGCGACTGGCACAAGAACTTCTGTTACATAAAACATAACATTTATAGTAAGAGAATCCCAACCCGGAGATGTGTCAATAATAACAAAATCATACTGTTGATCGACTTCAGTAAGAGCTTCAGAAAGTGTCCACTCCTGACCAATAGTTTTTTTGTCAATAATTCTCTTAACACCAGCAAGAGACCTTCCACCTGAAAGAAGCCACAAATTTTTACGTGCTTCTATAGTTGCCTCTTTTGCTGATAGTTCACCTGTTAAAAGTTCTGTCAGACCAGCGTTGGGTTTTTTACCAAGGTTGTAAGCAGATTGTCCCTGAGTATCTGTATCAATAAGAAGAACTTTAAACCCAGCAAGAGCAAGCCCTGCACTTAAATTGACTGAAGTAGTAGTTTTACCAACACCTCCTTTACTTAAAGATACTGATATCCTTCTTGTAAAAGCGGTCTTTTTTCCTAAAAGCTCATCTTCTCCTTTTAGGCTATCAGGTGCAACTATTCCTTGCTGTTGAGATGAATCAGAAGCTACTAGAGTTTTTTGTGATAGGTCGCTTGAGGTATCAGATGAAGATACTATTGTAGATGTTACAACAGAACTTTCTGTAGCCACCTGTGATTCAATAGAATCTGATATTGGTGTAGTCGCAGGTTGGGAAAGGAGGTTCATAACAATTGGAAATCTGTGATCGCACGATTTACAGCGGGCAACCACTCTTTTACCCGCAGGAATATTAGCAATATTTACTTGGTGTTGTTTTGCACACTTCGGGCAGACAATGACAGTCACTTGTCCTCCTTTTCAACGTTTCTAAAAATTGCATCAATGTCCGAGTTGATTTACTATTCTTAAACTTTACACTCAGAGGCTACATAGTTACATATTTAATTATTTTTTTTATTTACTAAACAGATTTGTCTGTATCCTCAATACTTTCATCAAGAAGGTTTTGTTTCAACTCATCGCAAATCTCAACAATTTGTTTCTTTCCTGATAGCGTAGTTTTGCTATCTATATTAAGCCATTTTATACCAAAAAGAGGTGGCGAATCTTTAACAGAGGTAATATGAACAATTTGACATTCAACACCGTTGAATCTCTCATTTCCAAGCACCAATTCACAATCAGATAATAGTTGCCCTTTAAAAAAAGAGTGATCTTCAATCATTAATACCCCAGCTCCTTTTGAATTAATATCTTCAATAGGAAAAGAGGTACCATTTATGAAAATTGAAAAACGATTCTTCTCACGTATAGGAATACGAAAGGATTTTCGAACTGTTACATTATCTGTAGAATCACCATCTAACTCCATAATTTCAATAGAGTCTTGATCAAGTTCCTCAATTGATTCTATGTTTAGTTCTTCATTTAATTGTTCATTCATAAAATCGCACCTTTACATATATTATTTTTTATAAAAATAATATATCAACATAGAAATTGACAGGCAAGAAAAATAATAACAAAATCCATATTTTTATGAATTTCTAACGAACTTGGTCTAAATTGCTGTCTGCAGAACAGTTATGTTGCTTTGCCGTGAGATTATCAAATTTGGACAAAGCAACAACATTAACTGAATAAGTTAATATAGCCAACAGCATTTTCAACAAAATGATAATGATGTTATTATTAAATATTACATAAGTTGACTATAAAAATCATTACCCTTGTCATCAACAATAATAAATGCAGGGAAATCTTCAACAGTAATCATAAAGACAGCCTCCATTCCAAGCTCTTCGTATTCCATAAGCTCAACTTTTTTAATAAAATCTTTGCCGAGCCGTGCAGCAGGACCACCTGGAGAGCCAAGATAAAATCCTCCAAACTCTTTGCAAGAGTCAGTAACCTGTTTTGAGCGGTTGCCTTTTGCAAGCATAATCATTGAAGCCCCCTCTTTTTGGAATAGAGGAACATAACTGTCCATTCTTCCAGCAGTTGTAGGACCAAATGAGCCTGAGGCCTGACCTTCTGGTGTTTTAGCGGGACCAGCATAATAAATTATGTGATTTTTTATATAATCTGGCAAACCTTCACCTTTGTCAAAACGCTCTTTGAACTTAGAGTGTGCTATATCTCTTGCAACAATAATTTTACCTGAAAGCGAAAGCCTTGTAGCTACAGGGTATTGGCTAAGTTGTGCAAGTATTTCTTTCATCGGGCGATTCAGATCAACCTTCACAGCTTCTGACATTTCAGGCTCTTTAAGAGGTAGATATTTTGCAGGATTCTCCTCAAGCTGTTCCAAAAATATTCCATCTCGTGTGATTTTACCTTTAATTTGCCGATCAGCACTACAACTTACTCCAATACCAATTGGGCATGATGCACCATGTCTTGGCATTCTTATAACTCTTACATCTAATGCAAAATGTTTGCCACCAAACTGGGCACCAAGTCCAAGTTTTTCAGCACGAGCCATAACCTTTGCCTCAATATTCTTATCTCTGAACGCATGTCCTGAATCATCTCCTTCTAATGGCAAAGAGTCAAGATAACGAGCAGATGCAAGTTTTACAGCTTTAAGATTAGCCTCAGCAGATGTTCCTCCAATAACAAAAGCGATATAATATGGCGGACAGGCGGCTGTTCCAAGTGATTTCATCTTTTCAGTCATAAAATCAAGTAAAATCTCTTCAGAGTTTAATACAGCCTTTGTCATCTGAAAGAGAAATGTTTTATTTGCAGAACCACCACCTTTTGCCATAAAGAGAAAATGGTATTCATCGCCTTGTGTAGCATAAATCTCAATTTGAGCTGGCAGATTATTTTTGGTGTTTTTCTCTTTATACATGGTAAGAGGGGCATTTTGAGAATACCTTAAATAATTTTGAGTGTATGCCTCAAAAACCCCCTTTGCTAATGCCTCTTCATCGTCAATAGTAGTTATATCACTTGTCCCACCAGTCCATACTTGTTGACCTTTTTTACCCATAACAATTGCTGTTCCGGTATCTTGGCACATTGGATAGACTTTATCTGAGGCAATCACTGCATTCTTCAAAAGTTCCAGAGCAATATAACGGTCATTGTCTGAACTCTCGGGATCGTCCATAATACGTTGAAGTTTCTCAAGATGCTCTGGTCTGTAAAGATGAGCAACATCTTTAAACGCTGCACGCGAAAGCTCTGTCAATGCTTCTGGTTCAACAATAAGTATTGTTTTACCATTAAATTGACTTAATTTAACATGCTCTTTTGTGATGAGTCTGTATGGTGTGTTCTCTTTCCCAAGCGGAAACATTGTTGTATATTTAAATTCTGTCATTGTGTTCCTCGTTAAAAAATCAGTGCAATTCGTGCAATCAGGTTAATCCGTGATTCTGAATCACTGATTAACCTGATTAAAGGATTTCACGGATTGAAAAAAGTCAGTTCAATCTTATTAATCCTTTAATCTTGAAAATACTGATTCAGTTAATTAATCATTTCACAAGTGCCATTCTTCTTCTCAGATATGCGATCTGTGTCTGATGTGGCAAATCTTTTGGGCAATAATCTTGACAGCCAAGAAGGGTCATACAGCCAAATACACCTTCGTCATCACCAACAATCTCGTAAAATTCCTCGTCTGATCTTTTATCTCTTGGGTCAAGAGCATAACGGGCAAGACGCATAAAACCTACAGCCGTCAAGAAGCCGTCACGCATACGTTTTGTTGCACAGGCAGATACGCAGCAGCCGCACTCTACGCACCGCTCAAGTTCGTAAATCTGCTCTGCAATATCAGGTTCCATTCTCTCTTCAAGCCTATCAAGATCAACACTGTCAGCGTATTTGTCATGTATCCAGCTCTCTACACGCTCGCTCATTGCTCGCATGAATTTACCCGTATTTACAGAGAGATCGCCTATAAGCTCAAAACCAGGAAGAGGCAGAAGTTTTATCTCACCATCGGGAAATTTTGAAGTAAGAGTTCGGCAGGCAAGATCAGGGTGTCCATTTATAATCATTGCACATGAGCCGCAGATTCCAGCTCGGCAGATAAAATCAAACTGCAATGATGGATCATGGTTCTCTCTTATGTCGTTTAATGCAATAAAGATCGTCATGCCCGGTGCCTCTTTAACCTCATAGGTCTTCATGGTCGGCACATCACCCTTTACTTGCGGATTGTATCTTAATATATGAAATTTTAATATTCTTTCATCACTCATTATATAAATATCTCCATAATAAATCTGTATGGTAAAATGGATTTAATGCAGCTTTTGAATTTTTTTGCTAAACACATGCTTTAATAGGCTGGCTATTATTTAAAACCCTTTCCGATTCTCTCGTTCTTGCCTCTGAATTTTTCTGGTATCTCTATTGGATTTAAAAGACGCTGCATCTCAAATCTATCTGCTGATGGATTTGCCTTTTTAATCTCTTCCAACTGTGCAACTCTTTTTTCTGTGTCTGGGTGGTGGATTGTATTATCAACACCATAACCTCTTGAACCTGGCGGCATCTCCATCTTCATAACATCAAGCTCTTCATATTGAACTTCTGGCAAATCTGCGTTTTCATCTTTCCAAAAGGTCAAAGTTCTTTTGAGCCAATCACGATCATTTCTTTCTGGATAATCTTCTCGTGCATGTGCTCCACGGCTCTCTTTTCTAAGCATCGCACCGTAAGCTACGCACTGGGCAAGGCGTATCATCTTTGGAACTCTAATTGCCTCTACAAGTTCTGGATTAGAAGATGCTATTTTATGTCTAAGTGCTATATTTTTTGATCTCTGATGCAGCAACTTCAACTCTTCTACAGCTTGAGATAAATCAGCCTCGTTTCTGAAAATTCCAACCTTGTCCATCATAATCTGCTGCATCTCTTTTTTAAGTGCAAATGCACTTTCACCTTTTTCACGGCTTAAAAGGGTTGAAATTTTCTCTTTTTCACGATCCATAAACTTTTCAATAAGTTTTGTGTCAATTTTAAGAGGATTTTCAGCACAGTAATCAGCAACATATTCACCAACAATCATTCCAGCCACAACCGTTTCTGCAACTGAATTGCCACCTAAACGATTAAATCCGTGCATATCCCAACAAGCAGCTTCACCAGCAGAAAAAAGTCCTCTCATGGTTGGACTTTCACCCGTGGGTTTAGTGCGAACTCCACCCATTGAGTAGTGCTGTGTGGGTCTTACTGGAATATATTCTTTCACAGGGTCAATTCCCAAAAAATATTCGCAAATCTCTTTAACTTCACGAAGATTTTTCTCAATGTGTGCCCTTCCAAGCAAGGTTATGTCAAGCCAGAGGTGATCGCCATATCTTGATGGAACTCCTTTGCCTTTTCTAATATGTTCAGTCATTCGGCGGGATACAACGTCTCTTGATGCAAGCTCTTTTTTGCCAGGCTCATAATCTGGCATAAATCTATAACCATCTTTATCAAGAAGAAGTCCTCCATCACCACGACACCCTTCAGTGGTCAAAATTCCAACTGGAACAATGGCAGTTGGGTGAAACTGCACAGCTTCCATATTTCCAAGCGGAGCAACTCCAGTCTCAAGAGCTATTGCATTTCCAATACCTTCAGAGATAACTGCATTTGTTGTAACAGCATAAAGGCGACCATAACCGCCAGTTGCAATTACCGTAGCTTTTGCAATGTATGCTATCAATTCGCCAGTAATTAAATCACGCACAACAGCACCATGACAGACTCCATCTTCATGGATAATTGCTATTGCCTCTTTTCTTTCATGAACAGGAATTCCAAGCTGGATTGCCTTGTTATCCATTGCATAAAGCATTGTGTGTCCTGTTCCATCTGATGTAAAACAGGTTCTCCATTTCTTTGTGCCGCCAAAATCTCTTGAAGTTATCAAGCCATGTGCTTCATCTTTTTCTGTGATGGTTACCTTCTGACCATTGATTACAACTTCACGATCGCCTTTTCTAACGCGGCTCCATGGAACTCCCCAAGCACAGAGCTGGCGGATAGCTTTTGGGGCAGTGTTTACAAACATTCTTGCAACATCTTGATCGCAGCCCCAGTCGCTGCCCTTTACTGTGTCCTCAAAATGGACATCTTCGTTGTCGCCTTCTCCTTTGATACTTGCTCCAAGGCTTGCCTGCATTCCGCCTTGTGCTGCTGCTGAATGTGAGCGTTTTGCCGGCATAAGCGATAAAACTATGCTGTCATATCCCCGCTGCCGTGCTGCTATGGCGATTCTAAGTCCAGCAAGACCACCGCCTATTATGAGTGAATCTGTATATACTATCTTCATTTATTCTCCTTATATTACAACCTTATCCCAATCACAGTAAAAACCAACCAAGCCAAGAGTCCAAGTGCTAAAAAGAATATGGTAAGCCTATTTTTCAACACTTTAAGATATTTTCTCGCCCCTCCGCGATCTTCTTGATTAAACCACTCTAACTTGTCAAACCAGCCCCATTTCATAGCAAGTCTGTAAAGCCCGATTGTTCCATGAAGCTCAACAGCAAACAGGAGAACAAGATAAAGAGGCCACATATTATGGGTTATAAATCTTGCGGCTGATAGTTCTGCATTAATCTGTCCGGGATTTGTCAACATAACGTAAAGATGGACAGAGCCAAGGAAAAACATGATAAATGCGGTTAGAACTTGAATATACCAAAGGTTTGTATCTTCATGTTTCATCATTGCCATCTGATTTCTAAAAATTGCATGTTGTTTCCAAGAAATCGGGAACTTTCTTACACCAAGTGCGGCATGAATAACAAAAAGTGTAAATACTACCAGAACCGCAAAAAACACTGCTGCTGGATAACCATGACCTGTGCTTGAAAGAAACGATAACTCCATAGTTTTTGCAACAAAGTTAAAAACTCCTTTTCCAAGCACAATGCTTCCAACAAGCATCATGTGAACCCACATAAACAGTCCAAGAATCAAGCCTGTTCCACTCTGAATGAGATCAAGCCTTGCAGGCAGCCTGCTTTTTTTGATCTTTTCGTGAATAATTAAACTCTCCATTTTACCTCCGTTTGTTTTATTAAAATATTTGTCTGAATCACTGATTAACCTGATTACGCGAATTGCACTGATTTTAATCTGTAAAATTTTTTAAACTCTGTGAGATTCTTTAATCTGCGATAATAAGTAATTCAGACGTTTATTAAAATCCATTGTTTGTATTAAAAAACACGTTTTGCAATTTCGCCAATTTCGCCGAGATTTTCGCAAACATGAATGCCATTTTTTTTCATAGCTTCAATTTTTGCCTGACCTGTGCCACTGCTGCCGCTTATAATCGCACCTGCATGACCCATTCTACGTCCCGGAGGAGCAGTTAATCCAGCAATAAAGCCAACTACTGGTTTTGTCAGATTTTTTTTGATATATTCTGACGCCTCTTCTTCAGCATTTCCACCAATCTCACCAACCATCACAATCCCTTTTGTCTCAGGATCGTCTTGAAATGCTTTTAAAACATCAATAAAGTTTGTGCCATTAACAGGATCACCTCCAATTCCTATACAGGTTGTCTGCCCAAGCCCCTGTTTTGTAAGCTGATCAACTACTTCATAAGTTAGTGTTCCAGAGCGAGATACTACTCCAACAGGTCCTCCACCTTTATGGATTTTACCCGGCATGATTCCTATTTTGCATTCACCCGGTGTTATAATTCCCGGACAGTTTGGACCAATTAGACGACATTTTTTGGTTGCAAGAAAATTTTTAACCTTAACCATGTCAAGAACTGGTATTCCTTCAGTTATGGCAACAATTACATCAACGCCAGCGTCTGCTGCCTCCATAATAGCGTCCGCTCCAAATGCAGGAGGAACAAATATCAAACTTGCATTTGCTCCAGTTGATTGAACAGCAGATTTTACAGTATTAAAAACTGGAATATCGTCCATTTTCTGACCACCCTTTCCAGGGGTAACTCCAGCTACAATGTTTGTGCCATATTCTACACACTGTTTTGTGTGAAATTGTCCTTCACGTCCAGTTATCCCCTGAACAAGAACTCGTGTGTTTTTGTTTACAAATATGCTCATATAATAATATTCTCCTTTAAAAAAAATCCGTGTCATCTGTGCAATCAGGTTAATCAGTGATTCTGAATCACTGATTCCCACAGATTAAAAGATTACACGGATTAAAAAATCAATATAATTAAGGTAACCAGATAATCACACAGCTGCTGCAATCTTTGTTGCTGCATCTTTAAGATCAACCGCACTTGTTAGATTTAATCCAGATTCAGCAAGAATCTTTCTACCAGTATCAACATTTGTTCCCTCCATACGAACAACCACAGGAATATTAATACCAGTCTTCTTCGCTGCCTGCACAACACCTTCAGCAAAAACATCGCATCGAAGAATTCCACCAAAAATATTAATAAGAATTGCTTTAACCTTTTGATCCATCAGAATAATTCTAAGTGCATTTTCAACCATCTCTGAAGTTGCACCACCACCTACGTCCATGAAGTTGGCAGGTTTTGCACCAGCATTTTTAATAATATCCATTGTTGCCATTGCAAGACCAGCACCATTTACGATATTGCCCACATTGCCATCTAAGTTGATGTAATTTAGATTATATTTTGATGCTTCAACCTCTTGTGGATCCTCTTCGTCAAGATCGCGGTAGGCAAGCAAATCTTTATGGCGAAACATTGCATTTGAATCAATATCGACTTTGGCATCAAGTGCAAGAACCTGATTATCAACCGTAAGAATGAGCGGATTTATCTCCACAAGCGAACAATCATTGGCAGCAAACAGGGTATAAAGTTGTTTAACCATTCCAGAAAATGGCTTCATAGCATCAGATGGCATATCAAGTCCAAAAGCTAAATCTCTGATATGATAAGCCTGAATCCCGCAAAGCGGATCAACATAGACTTTGATAATTTTTTCAGGGGTTTTGGCAGCAACCTCTTCAATGTCCATGCCGCCTTCTTGGCTTGCCATTATTACAATTTTTGCACTCTGGCGATCAACAAGCATACTTAAATAAAGCTCTTTTGCTATTTTTTGCCCTGCTTCAACAAGAATCTTTTTCACCTCTTTACCAGCAGGGCCAGTTTGATGAGTAACCAGTGTCATTCCGAGAATTTGATTGGCAAGAGTTCCAACATCTTCGCGAGAAGATGCAAGTTTTACTCCCCCACCTTTACCACGTCCACCTGCGTGTATTTGGGCTTTTACAACCACTGGATAACCACCAAGCTCGTCTGCAACAGCTTGAGCCTCTTCTTTTGAAAAGGCAACTTTTCCTTCAGGAACTGGAACATCATATTTTCTAAACAGCTCCTTTGCTTGATATTCGTGTATTTTCATGCAATTTCCTTAAAATATAATTTTATTATATAGTTAAACTTAATAGTATCTGTGCTGCGGCTGTTGGAGAAATCATCTGCCTCTCCACCTTCATTGCGATTTCTGGCAGACGTTCTGTAACATGCCTGTTTTCTTTAAATCTAAGTCTTAATCCCTCATCAATCAGATGCCACATCCACTCAAGAGACTGTTTTTGCCTCCGTTGATGCAACTCTCCTGTTTCCATCATCTTTTGACGATGCGATAGCACTGTTTCCCACACATTATTCGTGCCGTTTGGAAGAACAGAACTGCATGTCAAAACAGGGGGGTGCCATGTAGGAGACTCAGGAGTTATCATGTGCATTGCAATTTCATACTCATGGCGAGCTTTTGAAGCTCGCTCAAGGTTATCGCCATCAGCCTTGTTGATTACAATTGCATCTGCAACCTCAAGGATTCCTTTTTTTATTCCTTGAAGTTCATCGCCAGCTCCAGCTATCATCAACGCAAGAAAAAAATCAACCATTGTAGCAACTGTGATTTCTGATTGTCCAACTCCAACAGTTTCAACAAGAATAACATCAAAACCCGCTGCTTCGCACACAAGCATTATTTCGCGTGTTCTGGCTGCAACTCCGCCTAAAGTTTCGCCTGATGGCGATGGTCTGATAAAGGTATTTGGGTGAGATGAGAGTTTTTCCATACGGGTCTTATCACCCAAAATACTTCCACCACTTCTGCGACTTGATGGGTCAACAGCAAGAACCGCAATTTTATGACCTTTATCAGCAAGAGTGAGACCTAAATTCTCAACAAATGTGCTTTTACCAACACCAGGAACTCCTGTGATTCCAACACGAATTGAATTACCCGTGTGTGGAATAAGTGCATCCATCACGCGGGCTGCAATTCCTCTGTGTGCTGGTAAAACGCTTTCAATTAGTGTGATTGTTTTTGCAAGAGTGCGGCGGTTACCTTCAAGAACGCCTTGTATATAGTAATTATATGAATATGACATTAATTTTGTTTTTATCTCTCTTTCATAGCTTCATGCTGTAAGTCAACAGAGGTATATTTATCTTTATATTCTGACATCCCTCATTCCCATGTAAAACTGAAATTACCAATCGTCTTAACATTTTTATCTGACCTTATTGGCATCAGACTTATAGGATATCCATATTCCACAAAAATATCTTCCTGCTTTCCAGCTACATATTCTATGAAATCCATTACTTTATCATCATCAGCCCAATCAATGCCCTTTACAATAACCCATAAATGATTGGAACTACTTGGACTATCAGTAATTTCCCCTAATTCAATTTCAGGGTATTTTTTTTTTGCATAGTCCATCAGTTCGTTTATCAATTTTTCTTGAACATGATTAAGTCTCATTTCCTAATATCCTTTAAAATATCTTCTACAAAAATAACAGCTTTATCCAAAGTGCGTTTTGCTTTCTTTTTTTCAATATATTGATCAGAATAATCTGCAATATCTCGAACATCCTGAACTAAATTAAGAAATCCTTTTAAATGAGCAAATCGCTTTGTTCCTAAAACAAATGCTTTTGAAAATTCAGCTTGAACCCAATCATGACCTATTTTTGCAGATTTAGGTCTGAATCCTTCTTTAAATAGAACAGCCACAGCAGCTTGAAACATTGCATAATATGCTCTATTGATACAGGAATTGTAATATTCAAGTTCAAAACAAGATTTTGAGGCATTAATGCTTTCCTCTGATTTTTTTAAATAAACATTTTCCATAATTAGTTTATATATATTGCTTTATTATTTGCCTGTTTAAATTTTCAAATTAAGCATCAATAATATTTAAGGTGCGATTTGCCGATTCTGTAACCACAGTCCCGGGACCAAAAATATCTGAAGCACCAGCTTGTTTGAGGAAATCATAATCTTGAGGCGGGATAATTCCACCAACCACAACTTTTATGTCATCAGCACCTTGACTTTTTAGTGCCGCAATTAACGCTGGAACAAGTGTTTTATGACCAGCAGCAAGGCTTGAAACTCCCACAACATGAACATCATTTTCTACTGCCATTCTTGCTGCCTCTTCTGGAGTTTGAAACATTGGGCTGATGTCAACATCAAACCCAAAATCAGCATAAGCTGTGGCAATAACTTTAACACCTCTGTCATGCCCATCTTGACCCATTTTAGTCAACAAAATTCTTGGGCGTCTGCCTGTTTTCTCTTGAAAATCTGCGGTTCTTTTTCTTAGTGATGCTAAAATTTCAGAATCTCCGAACTCAGAGGCGTAAACACCAGAAATACATTGAGTGGTAGCGACAAATCGTCCAAAAACCTTTTCCATTGCATCAGAAATCTCTCCAACCGTTGCTCTTGCTCTAATTGCTTCAATAGACGCTGCAAGAAGGTTGTTTTGCATTGTAGGTGTAGAACTTTTCGCATCTGACGATGGTGTGCATGATGCTGCTGCAACACGAGTGATATTTTCAAGTGCTGCTGCAACAGCATTATTATCTCTTTTAGCTTTTATCTCTTTAAGTCTTTGAATCTGCTCTTCACGAACAGAGTCAGAGACTTCAAGCACATCAATTGGAGGTTCATCAGCAATTTTATATTTATTTACACCAACAATAACATCTAAGCCTTGATCAATGCGTGCCTGCCGTCTTGCAGCAACCTCTTCTATTCTCATTTTAGGCATACCAGTTTCAATTGCCTTTGCCATGCCTCCAAGATCATCAATCTCTTTTATAATCTTGCGAACTTCATCAATAATGTTCTGTGTTAAAGATTCCACATAATATGAGCCTCCAAGCGGATCAACAACAGAGCATACCTTTGACTCTTCTTGAACAATTATCTGGGTATTTCTTGCAATTCTGGCAGATAGTTCAGTTGGAAGACCAACCGCTTCATCAAAAGAGTTTGTGTGAAGAGATTGAGTTCCGCCAAGAACTGCTGATAGACACTCAAGAGTTGTTCTGATTATGTTGTTGTATGGGTCTTGCTGGGTTAAACTCCAGCCAGATGTCTGGCAGTGGGTTCTTAACATTTTAGATTTTGGACTTTTGGGATTGAATCTTGACATAAGCTCTGCCCAAAGAAAACGGGCAGCTCTAAGCATTGCAATCTCCATAAAGAAATTCATACCAATTCCAAAGAAAAATGAAAGACGCGGGGCAAACGCATCAACATCAAGACCAGCAGCAATTGCAGCTTTTACATATTCTACACCATCAGCAAGCGTGAATGCAGTCTGAAGAACTGAATCAGCTCCAGCTTCCATCATGTGGTAGCCGCTTATACTTATTGTGTTGAATTTTGGCATATATTGAGAACAATAGCCAATAATATCAGCTACAATTTTCATTGATGGTGTTGGTGGATAGATATAGGTGTTACGAGTTAAATACTCTTTTAAAATATCATTTTGAATAGTGCCTGTAAGCTGCTCTTGCTTAACACCTTGCTCCTCTGCTGCAACAATGTATCCAGCAAGAATGGGAAGAACTGCACCATTCATAGTCATAGATACAGACATTTTATCAAGCGGAATCTGGTCAAACAAAATCTTCATATCTTCAACAGAATCAACAGCAACGCCAGCTTTTCCAACATCACCAAATACCCTTGGGTGATCAGAGTCATAACCTCTGTGCGTTGCAAGATCAAATGCAACTGATAAACCTTTTTGACCAGCAGCCAAATTTTTACGATAAAAAGCATTTGATTCACGGGCAGTTGAAAATCCCGCATATTGGCGAATTGTCCAAGGCTGATGAGTGTACATTGTGGCTCTTGGACCACGAACAAAAGGCTCAAATCCTGGTAAAGAGTCTTTAAATTCAACAGAATTAAGGTCTTCAGCCGTATAAAGAGGCTTTATTATTATACCTTCTGGCATTTTTTTATTTAAAGAATCAAGAGGAACTGTTTTGAGTTCCTTCTCAGCCATCTTTTTCCATGTGTCTATATTTGACATTTTAAAAAATCTCCTAATTGTTTTATTGAGGGTTAAAACTTTTGTTTATTTTTGCCTTTAATGCCTTGATTTCTTCAATATTCAAGCCAGTTACTTTTGCAATATTATCAATATCAAGCAGACCTGCTGAAATTAAATTTAATGCAACTGTTTTTCTTCCTTTTTTTCACCAATTGTATAAGTAGATTCTACCATACTGGCTTGATAATGAATATCATCTCTATATTTTTGATATGCTATTCGCTCTTCGTCTGGTAATTTGCTAATTAGTTTTCTTTTTGACATTAATTTTGCCTCTTTATATTAGACACAAACAAGCACGCCGTAGGGCTGTCAGTTGGAATGCTGGGTTAAAACCTTTTAGCCTTTTATTAAAAGATTTGATTTATAACATCAGGCTTGGATTTAGATTAACTATCTGATTTCCAAGCATTACTTGATTGGTTAAGATGTTTTGAATAATTTTATCTGTTTTGATTCTTTCAATTTTTCGTCTTCAGTAATCAGTATAAAGTCATTTTCCAATGCTGTTGCAGCAATGAAACGGTCAGCTGGGTCTTTATGCGGAAGTTCAAGGCATCTGCTTTTAATGGCGATTGAGTGTGATAACTGTACTTCTTGTACAGGACTTTGTTTTAAAGCTTCGGCTATCCATTCGTTTGGTGATGGTAAAAGTTCAATTCTCTTTTTCTCAGCTAAAATTAAAGTTTCCCATACCGTAATTGGAGATATGAATAACTCATTATCTTTGTTCTCAAGCACCTTCACAACTTTTGCGTCAAGTTTATCAGGCTCAATAAGACTCCACAGCCATATATGTGTATCCAAAAGGTATTTCATTCTGAAAGCACCTTCCAGTTTTCAGTGTCTTCTGCTGGAGAAATAATATCTCCTGTAATCCTACCTTTACTTTTCATACACCCAAGCCATGACTCTTGTTCAGGATAAAGAACGGGAACAATCTTTACTAAAAATTTTCCTTTATCCCTTATTATTACAGGTTGATGAGAATTGACTACGGAGTTGATAACATCGTAAACATTATTCTGAAAATTAAAAAGCTGCACTTCTTCCATTATATTCTCCTTATCTTATGAAGGTTCCCTACGGCGAACACTAACGCCAATTAGCACACAACAGCACGCCGTAGGGCTGTCTGCTGAAATTCTGGGTTAAGATTTTGGTAGTGCCTAACATGTAGTGATGATAAAAACTGCGTTATTAATACGTGATTTTTATATCTTATTGATTTATATAGATAAAGTAAATTTTATGACGCGGTATTATAACGCAATTATAATGCATAAATCACTACTTGTTTAGGACTACCATATCAAACAAGTTCATAAGTTGCAGGGTTTAAGGATATGCTCTTAAATCCTGCAATAAATAGAGATTTAATCCCGCTGACAAAGCTCAACCAAAACCCCAGCAGTTGCCTTTGGGTGAATAAAGGCAATCTTTGCCCCACCAGCACCAATTCTTGGTGTTTCGTCAATTAGTTTAATTCCCTTATCCTTTAGCTCCTGCAAAGCCTCTTCAATATTTTCAACTCTAAATGCAATGTGTTGGATACCTTCACCTTTTTTCTCAATATATTTTGCAACAGGTCCATCAGGAGATGTGGATTCAAGAAGCTCAACTTCACTCTCTCCAACTGGAAAAAAAGCAGTTGTAACTTTTTGAGTTTCAACAGTTTCAGCTCCTTCAAATTTCAGCCCAAGAACATCAGACCAAAAGCTCTTCCCATTTTCAATACTGTTTACAGCAATACCAAGATGATCAATTTTTGTGATTTTCATTCTATTCTCCTCTATTTTTTTATGAATCAAAATGTTAAAAATATATGAAATTTATTGATGCTCTAAAGAGGCTTCAATGTCAACCACAAATGATGTTTACAATGGAAAACGGTTTATATTTTATAGTATATGAATCTCAGAGCTAAGTATAAGAAAGAGACCAAGCCCACAATAGCAATAATGTTAGGCTAAAACTTTAAGCAAAAAAGAAAATTTAATGCGGAGCTGCCATGAATCAAGAAAAATATAACGAATCACTATTTAACTTTATAAAGCATTCACCAACTCAATACCATGCTGTAGCAAATATGGTAAAGACCCTTTCCAATAACGGATTTATCCCGCTTAAAGAGGACGAAAAATGGATAATTAAGCCCTATTCAAAATATTTTGTTACTCGAAATGGCTCTTCAATTATCGCATTTTTAACAGGCGATAATTGCCCCTGGGAGAGCGGGATCAAACTTGTAGGTGCACACACAGATAGCCCATGCCTTAAAGTTAAGCCAATACCTGAAGTTAAGAATAATGGAATGGTTAGTATTGGAGTTGAAATTTATGGTGGGCTTATCCTTAACAGTTGGCTTGATAGAGGGCTTAATCTTGCGGGCAGAGTTACAGTGCTTTCACTAAATGATGATGGCAAAGAGAGTATATTCACACTTCTTGTCAACTATGATTCAGCTTTAGCAACTATTCCCTCTCTTGCGATTCACCTTGACAGAGATGTAAACACCAAAAAAGTTCTAAACCCACAAGTTGATATGCTGCCATTGTTGGATACAATTAGAAATACAAACGGAAGCACGGCAAAAATGAAGTTTAGAGAAATACTACTTGAGCAGGTCATTAAACAACACTCAAATATAAATATCAAAGAGTTACTTGATTTTGATTTAAGTTTTTCTGATTCACAGCCTCCTTTTTTTACAGGAGCTAATCAAACTATGATCTCAAGCCCAAGACTTGATAATCTTCTCTCTTGTCATGCTGCCCTTAAAAGTATTGTTCGTAGTACCAATGGCTCTATTGATAAAAAGTTTTCTACCAATTCTAATCCGAATGATGTTGCTGCTGCTAATAGTTTTGCACCTTGTATGATAGTTTGTACTGACCACGAAGAGGTTGGAAGTGATACGGCATCAGGTGCCAGAGGCTCTTTTTTAAGTTCAGTTCTCTCAAGGTTAATTCCCAATACTGAAGACAGAATCCGCTCTTATGCAAAATCTTTTATAATATCTTTAGATAATGCTCACGCTCTTCACCCTTCATATAATGAACGTCATGATCTAAATCATGCACCTCTGATAAACAATGGACCTGTATTAAAAATTAATGGTTCGCAAAGATATGCTTCAGATTGTGAATCGTCAGCTATGTTCCGATATATATGCAGATGTGCTGATATACCCATGCAGACCTTTGTTATGCGAAGCGATATGCCGTGTGGCAGCACAATAGGTCCTGCTATATCATCAAGCACAGGGATAAAAACTGTTGACGTAGGTGCACCAACGCTTGGAATGCACTCAATCCGAGAAATTACAGGCTCAGACGATCCATTTATGTTATTTAAGGCAGTAAATCAATTTTTCTCAATGGATTTACCGCCTATACTATAAAATTAGACAATACCATCTTCAAAAATAGGCTTATTCAACAAAACTCTTTCAGGGCTGAAAATAGATAGATCAAGAGCATGATCTACTTTTGTAATTAACTCTGCAATATAACGACCAACAGCGGGTCCCTGTTGCAAACCATGACCTGAAAATCCATTTGCAAGATAAAACCCTTTAAGCTCAGACCACTCTCCAATTATTGCATTGGCATCAAGAAGGCTCATGGCATAAAGTCCTGCCCAGCCTTTTACAAGTTTCAAAGATTCAAACACAGGTGCGAACTCATACAACTCACCCCATAAAAGTTCAAACCTTTCCTGTTCCCATGAAAAATCAAACCCTGTAGGGTCTTCTGGCAAAGATTTACCAAGCAAAAGCAATCCGCCAGTCTCTGTTCTAAAGTAGAACCCAGAAGGCAGAATCGTTAACGGTAGAGGATAAGTCAGTTTAAATTCAGGCTCTACAGCAAAAACCTGACGTTTTACAGGTGCAACGGGAATCTTTATGCCAGCGGTTGCTGCAACTTCCGCAGCCCATGCTCCAGCACAGTTGACTACAGATGACGAATAAAAAATCTGACCTGAAGCTGTTTTTACACCTTGAATAGAGCTTTGTGTTCCTATTATCTTTCTTATATTATTTGTTTCGGTTTGATTTAGCGATTGAGAGCTTGCATCTTCAGCGGAATTTTTTTGTATTGCACCTTTATCAGTTATAAGTTCAACTACCTCATCTTGGATAAACTCTGCCCCAAGAGATTTCGCCTTTGCCTTATATCCCATCAATACCGAATACGCATCAAAATGACCATCTTCAGAGCCAAATGTTCCAGCCACAATGCCTTCAAGGTTAGTGTATATTGGATATTTTTCTTTTATTTTTTCAGGACTCCACCACTCTACAGCACAACCAAGCTCTTTTTGCATATTAAATGCTTTTCTGGCAGAGGCTTCTGACTTTTCATCATAGAGAAATAGATTTCCTTCTTTTCTATAAAAAATAGCAGGCTTAACTCCATCAACAGCCATCTCTTCTTCAAAGTTTTCAAGAACCTTGAATGCATATTGAGATATTTCTACATTTTCTTTTAAGCTAAACTGGATTCTTGCATTTACCATTGAGAGTGCTGTAGACGCTTTTTCATAGCTAAAGTCTCGCTCAATAACAATAACCTTCATTCTCTTATCCGCTTTCATTAGGTGATATGCTGTTGATGACCCCATAATACCACCACCAATAATTATTACATCGTAATTGCCGCTGTTCATATTTTTTTTTCTTCTCCTTAAGCTATTATAGTTCCTACTAAAACCTAAATTTTTCCCTTGATTTTAATGAAAAGTATTTTTTTTTGTATCAATGTTAATCTAACAATCAAATAGCAACACAGTATTATTTTTTTTAAAAATTTTATATTTTCCTCTTTTTATATGGTTAGATTCTGATAATATTAACTGTAAAGTGTTAATAATAATTTAAAAAGCCTTTATATTTGAGCTTATGCACTATTTAGTTAGTTTAATCCAGAATTTTCAAAATAAAATTGGAACATTACAAATGTCTTGATAAAACAGATAGTTATCAAAGGTGGCAATTGAATAAAATCCCTGATATACAGTTTTTCAAGAAAAATATGAGAGAAATTGAGATAGAAACTATCTCTCTTGAAACTCTTTTTGTAAGACGGCACAAATTAGATAATCTTTTAGAAAAAGATCATCGTGTCCATTTCTATCACATAATGTTGATAACAAAAGGAAAAGGGGTTCATAGGATTGATCTTGAGCCATATTCATATTCAGAAGGGAGTTTAATTTTTGTATCTAAAGGTCAAGTTCATGCTTTTGATCCTCAATTTTCTTCAAAAGGAATAATTATAATCTTCACGGAAAAATTCTTGATAAAAAATCTTATTTACTCAGATATACTATATCTGCACAGATTGTTTAACTACCACCTTCATAATCCAGTTATCAACGGTAGTGAATACAACACTCAAGAGCTTATATCTATAATATCTGATATGCACTCAGAGTATCACTCTTTAGAAGAGTTTGGCAAAGAGGAGATGTTGAGAGCTCAACTTAAAATTCTACTCCTAAAAACAGAGAGAATAAAACGCTCTATTATTGTAAAGAACTCTCATTCAAAATCCCATATTTCCAAATTAGTCCACTCAAATTTTATAGATATTTTTACACGCCTCAGACAACTTATTGAGAGAAATTACGCAAAAACTCGTAATGCCCAAGACTATGCGTCATGGTTAAATATCTCTCCTAAACAATTAAATGAAATTTGTAAAACAATCACAGATAAAACATCAAAAGAGTTCATAGACTCGTTCATTATTCTTGAAATTAAGAGAATGCTTTCAATTTCATCTCTTGCAGTAAAAGAACTCACCTATCAATTTGGTTTTGACGAACCAACTAACTTCCTTAAATACTTCAAAAAACATACTGGTCAAACCCCAAGCGAATTCAGAATCACACATTTTAACCGCTCTTTTTAGGTTTACCTTATCTCTTAATCCAACATTTACCATTTTTATACCTACTTTAACCTTTATTAAAACAGCCTTCCAAGTGTAATCTTGCCTCATATTTAATTATAACCTTTAGATAAAAAAGAGGAGAGCAAAGTTATGAAAAAAAGTTTGATGTGTTTGGTGGGTTTTATTTCTATTTTTGTGTCATGCACAACAATTGAGGCAACAGACAAAAAACAAAAGGAGATGAACATGCAAGATTTTAAAGAGATTGTTAAACCGTTTTACACAAAATGCCTTACAGTAAATAATGATACTGATATTTCAAAACTGATGGTCAATCTACTATCTGACGATTTTCAATCTATTGGTTCGGCAGAGATCAAAAACAAAGAGACTTTGATTGGTCAGTTGCATTTTTTCTGGAAACTTATTCCAGATTTAAAATGGGAAATTCAGGAAATGCTGCAAGATGGCAATAAAGTTATAGTTAGAAGCATTGCTACAGGCTCGCCTAAAGGAGATTTCATGGGGCTGCCAACCGATGGTAGCAAATCTTTTAAAATTATGACAATTGACATTCATACAGTTGAGAATGGCAAAATAGTTAAGGTTCACCATTTAGAAGATTGGGCAGTTGCAATGAGGCAGTTAAAATAATTTAAGTTATCATCATAAAAATTTTAGATGTTATAAGAAAAATATCCGACTCGCCAAGTAGATCAAAATTAAAGGCTTGTCGGATATTTTCACATTTACCAGATGTTTCACTGGTTTATGGTTAATCATGGTTTTTGCTTGCTGCATTCTGTCTGGCATACTGACTCAATTTCTGAGATTGCAATAAGTTTATGAAGCAATAAGAGGCAAATCATCAGAGGAGCAGCTCTTATCCAAATTAAATAGCAATATCCTCAAGCACTCTATTTCTAATGTGCTTCACCACAGGAGATATAAACTCTTCTATTGTAACCCCCATTTTAACATTACCATCAAGGGTTCTAACTGATAGAGTTGATGTCTCTCTCTCTTTTTCTCCAATTGTTATTATCAGAGGCGTGTAGTTAACCTGTGCATCTCTAATTTTCTTTTTAAGGCTCTCTGTTCTTGTATCAACCTCACAGCGAATACCTTGCTGTGCAAGTTTCTGCCTCACGTCATGAGCATGAGGGGCAAGGTCGTCATTAATTGGAAGAATGACCGCCTGAACAGGTGCAAGCCACAACGGAAACTTTCCAGCAAAATGCTCAACCAAAATTCCGAAAAATCTCTCGATTGATCCATAAATAACGCGATGAATCATGATTGGTCGGTGCTTTTCGTTATCAGCCCCTTTGTATGAGAGATCAAACCGTTCTGGCAAAGCCATATCAAGCTGAATAGTTCCACACTGCCATGTTCTTCCAAGTGCATCTTTTATGTGAATATCAATCTTAGGTCCGTAAAATGCACCGTCTCCTTCATTTATTACATAATCTTTGCCATACTTGTTCATGGCATTTTTTAACCCATTGGTTGCAGCTTCCCACTGCTCATCAGAACCTATTGATTTTTTGGGACGGGTTGAAAGCTCCAAATGAAATCCAAGACCAAAACGGCTGTAGATTCTATCTACAAGATGCAAAACTCCAAGTATCTCACTTTCAATCTGGTCAGGTGTCATAAATATATGTGCATCATCTTGATGAAATGCTCTAACTCTAAAAAGACCAGACAAAGCCCCTGACTTCTCGTGCCTATGAACAAGTCCTATCTCTCCAGCTCTCAATGGTAGATCGCGGTATGAGTAAGAGCCTGTTTTATAAAGGATCATGCCTCCCGGACAGTTCATGGGTTTAATTGCATACTCCTCTTCATCAACAACTGAAGTGTACATATTCTCTCTGTAATTTTCCCAATGACCACTCTGCTCCCAAAGATGGCGGCTTAGCATTACAGGTGTTTTTGTTTCAACGTAACCCGCCCGTTTATGCTCTTCACGCCAGTATTCAAGAAGCACATTCCACATTTCCATACCTTTGGCATGAAAAAATGGCATACCAGCAGCCTCTTGATGAAAACTGTAAAGATCAAGTTTAGTGCCAATTTTTCTGTGATCTCTTTTTTTTGCCTCTTCAATTAAGTGTAAATAGGCGTTTAGGTCTTTTTTATCAAAAAATGCTGTGCCATAAAGTCTTTGAAGCTGTGCTTTAGATTGATCCGCTCTCCAATATGCACCAGAGGTCTTCATAAGTTTAATCCCCTTTATCATGCCTGTATTAGGAATGTGAGGACCTCGACATAAATCTGTAAATCCGCCTTGCTGATAAAGAGAAATTTCTTGATCTGAAAGCTCGTTTATAAGCTCTGTTTTATATGGATTATTCTTAAATATCTCTAAGGCTTCATCTTTAGATACAACTTTTCGTTCAAAAGTTTTCTTTGCCTTAATGATGTTGTTTATCTCAGCTTCAATTTTGGGAAAATCCTCTTCAGATATTGGTTTCATATCAATATCATAATAAAAACCATCTTCAACAACAGGACCAATTGTGAGAAGTGCGTCAGGATAGAGATTTTGCACAGCTTCTGCCATTACATGAGCAGAACTATGACGAAGTATCTCAAGAGCCTCTTTATCTTTTGTGGTGATAAACTTTAATGAGCAATCTTCTTTTATTTTTTGAGTCAAATCAAGATGCCTGCCATTGATCTCCATTGCAACACAGTTTCTTGAAAAACCTTCAGAAATAGAGATAGCAACATCTATTCCGTTAGGATATGATTCAAAAACCTTTATACTATTATCGGGAAGTGTTATATTAACCACTGAGCCACTATTTTCTGCCCCATTATTTATTGATTCACTGTTCATTATTTACAATCCATTACCTATTTTTGGTTATTAAAAAGTTAATAACTATTGGGTTATTAAGAAGTTTAACAATTTTGAAAATTTATAGAAATTGATAAAAGTTCATAAAAAATCAAAAGATTAAGGCAACAGCCTGAAACGGTCAAGAAAAAAAATGATTGAATATTCCCTGATAAGCTCGAATGAAGAATTAAAGAACCAGTGTAAAGATATTGAATTGCACAACAAGATTGCAATGGACCTTGAAGCAGACTCTTTACACCATTTCAAAGAGAGGGTTTGCTTGGTTCAGATGGCTTCCTCTAAAAGCAATTACTTAGTTGATCCTCTAACAATTACTGATTTTTCACCACTAAAACCAATTTGTGAGAACCCTTCAATAACAAAGGTTTTTCATGGAGCGGACTTTGATATCAGAAGCCTTGACAGGGATTTTGATATTAAAATCTGCAATCTATTTGACACTGAAATTGCATGTAGATTTCTTGGGATACAAAAAAGAAGCCTTGCAGCACTTCTTAAAAAACACTTTAACCTAAATCTCGACAAAAGATTTCAAAAAACTGATTGGTCTCAACGTCCCTTATCAAAACAGATGATTGAATACAGCATAAACGATGTTGCCTATCTTATAGAGCTTTCTGAAATTTTAAGAGAGAAGCTGATTGATATTGGAAGGCTGTCGTGGGCAATGGAGGAGTTTGAACTTCAAACAAAGGTTCGTTATGACAAACATGAAGATACCCCTCTTTTTACAAAATTTAAAGGTGCTGGCAAAATGAGTAAAGAGAATCTTGCTGTTTTGGAATCTTTGCTTCAAATGAGAGCAAAAATTGCTGAAGAGAAAAATATACCTCTATTTAAAATAATAAGCTCAGAATCAATAACAACTCTTGCACTTAGAAAGCCTAAAAATATGAATGAGCTTAGACAAACGAATTCTTTAAGCCCAAAACAGATTTCAATGTATGGAGAGAGTTGTATTAAAGCAGTTGTTCGGGGTATTGAAACAAAATTGTCATGTAAAAATGGTGCTAATGAATCTAAAAATAATATTAATGATAATACACGGCTATCTTCAAGAAAAAAGATGTTGGAAGCACAATCATTGGCACAAGATAAGGTAAACGAATTAAAGAATTTACGAGACTCTTTAAGTGAAAAAACAGGTATTGAGTCTGGTTTTTTACTTAGCAATGCTACTATTGCATCGGTTGTTCTTGCTAAACCTTTATCTGAAGAGCAGCTTTTGCAGATAAATGGCATAAGAAAGTGGCAAGTTGATCTTATTGGAAAAGAGGTTATAAAAATATTATACTGTTAACTATCTTAGCCTATATAGCTATCCTAAATGATTTGTAAAAATATAAATAATCAATATTTACGAGTAGAGACGCACGGACGTGCGTCTCTACTTTCAATAAATACCCGCTTTTTTAAATGGCTTGACAATATTTTACATTGATACGGAGAGAAAAAAAGTGAAAGTTGAATTTGAAAAAATGGAAGGTCTTGGCAATGATTTTATTATTTTAGATGATAGAAACGGTGCGATATCAGCATATTATACTGGCGGATATTCCAAACTTGCAATTAAACTATGCTCTCGTAATTTTGGGATTGGTGGAGATGGTATTATACTTTTATTAAATTCATCAAAAGAGGATATTGGATTTAGAATTTTTAATTGCGATGGCTCAGAAGCTCAGATGTGCGGTAATGGCATGAGATGTTTTGCAAAATATATTTTTGAAAACAGGATAATCAATAAAAAGATAATTACAGTTGAAACTCGTGCTGGCAGGGTTATTCCTGAAATAATCACGGAGGATACTGGCAAGGTTAAATCTGTATGTGTAGATATGGGAGAGCCAATTCTTGATATATCTAAAATTCCATTTATTCCAGCAAATTTAAATTACAAAGATGAAAAAGGAGCATCAACTCATCTTTCTACAGTTCAAGCTCAAGTGCAAACAGCAATAAATACTCCCCTTGATGTGAATGGACAAATATTTAATATAACTGCTGTTTCTATGGGAAACCCTCATGCAGTGATATTTGTTGATGATGTAAACAACACAAATGTTGAATTTTACGGCAGAGCTATTGAAAACCACCCAAATTTTCCTCAAAAGACCAACGTTGAGTTTATTCAGATAATTGATAGACTTCAGATGAATATGCGTGTTTGGGAAAGAGGAGCTGGAGAGACCCTTGCATGTGGCACAGGAGCCTGTGCTGCAATGGTTGCAGCAAGCCTGAATGGAAAAGCTGCAAGAAAAGTAAAA
Source organism: Desulfamplus sp. (assembly GCA_015232455.1). Classification (GTDB taxonomy): domain Bacteria; phylum Desulfobacterota; class Desulfobacteria; order Desulfobacterales; family Desulfobacteraceae; genus Desulfamplus. The sequence goes on from JADFZQ010000028.1 coordinate 25,555, forward strand.
CTGCATCTAAAAGGTGGAACTCTTGATATTGAGTGGAGAGAATCAGATAATCATGTATATAAAACAGGACCTGCAAACTTTGTGTTTAAAGGTATAATTGAAATTTAATTTTCAACATTCCTTAAACTAAAGAATAAAAATTTAATAATGCCTGAAATCATACCCAGCAAAGTCATAAGGTTAGGGAACAACGAGCGTTGTTCCCTATTTACACGGGAAAATCTAAATTTATTCCAGCTCTAAGTAATTTATGATGTTATTAAATTTCCGTTCCTAACAATCAAAAATAAAATATAAGTGAAATAACAGTTATGCTTGAAATAGGAAGCTATAATGATCTTGTAGTGCAAAGAGAAGTATCTTTTGGTTTTTATCTAAACCCTAAAGAAGAAGAGGTGTTGCTCCCTTTAAAATATGTCCCTGCAGATGGGTTAAAGGTTGGTCAAGTTATAAGAGTGTTTGTCTATACAGACTCTGAAGATAGACCAATTGCGACAACATTAATACCAAACGCTGTTGTTGGTGATTTTGCTTTTCTTGAAGTTAAAGATACAGCACATTTTGGGGCATTTTTAGATTGGGGTCTTGAAAAAGAGCTGTTTATACCTAAAAATGAGATGACTAAACATTTGAAAAAGGGTGAAAAGTGTGTAGTTAAGGTCTGTTTAGATAAAGAGACCGGTAGAGTATATGCAACAACAAATATTGAGGAAAATTGCAGTAAATATATGGTGGGACTTTCTGAGGGTATGGCTGTAAACCTTCTAATTTATGGTATAACTAAACTTGGATACAAGGCAATCATCGATAATGCACATTATGGAGTTCTCTATAAAAACGAAACCTTTGAGCCTCTTTTTATAGGAGATAGGACAAATGGATACATTCATCGAATTAGAGAAGATGGTAAAATTGATCTTAGACTCAAAAAAGTTGGGTATAGTTCTGTTCCAGAATCAGCGTTAAAAATAGTTGATCTTCTAAACAAAGAGGGTGGATTTATCCCCTGTAACGACAAAAGCTCACCAGATATTATCATGCAAAAATTTGGCATGAGCAAAAAAGAGTTTAAGCGATCAATCGGCAATCTATACAAGGAGAGAAAAATTGAGATTACCGATAAGGGGATTAGCTTGCTTATGTCTCCTCAAGTATCAGTTGTTTTAGCCCCTGAAACAGCCCCAGATGTGGTGTTACCCTGAAAGCAAGTTGAGGATATTTTATTTGTGCTTGTTGAATTAGATTCGGGATATCATCTGAAACGTGGCTGCCTGCCGAGATGAAATAAGGTAGAACCACAACCTCTGTGCCGGCAATGTTTTTTGAATGGTTCTTGATAAGCTCATCAATTACCTGATAGAAATCTGGTCCACAAAACTGCATAAATGCTGGTTTTACAATGTCAAATTGCCCTTTTTTAAGAGCTTGCTTTTCAAGCTCTTTTGCCATCTCTTGAACTTCTTGAGCAGACTCTTCTCTTCTGCTTCCATGTGCCAATAAAATCATTGCTCTCATACTAATATTTTATTCTCCCTATAGAAAATAGAGTCCCTGCAAAACTTGGATTTACCCATTAATTTTATTGGATAAAAAATGAGTTCCGCAGGGTCAAATAGGCTAAATCTAATTTATCTCAACAATCTGATGACCACCATCATCAGATTTTATGATTTTAAGTATCTTGTTATTGATTGAGAACTCCATTCCGCTTATCTCATGTTTATAGCTAAACGTGATGCTATCATCATAGACTGTAAAAGAGAATGGATTAAAAAGATTAATGTCAGCTTTCTCAAATTTTACATCTTGACCATTGCTAAGTTTTGCACGGAAATAGTCAAGATTTTTGAAAAGATTTACAACTCCTGTCTTTCCTGGGCTTATGTTCAAAACCTGATTAGATGAGCTATCATCTTTGGATAGCTGTATTAAAGATGTGTTGATCTGTATTGGATCCCGTTTTAGGCTGATTTTGTTATCAGATTCAAATGATGATTTGCTAATCAAATTAGATAGAACAAGTGATGTTACAGGATCATAGCACTGAATTCCATATTTGCCTTTAGAATCTTCCATCAAAAGGTCTCTGTGAACAGTAACATGGAAATCTCCTTCGATTTTCTCAAGTTCAAGCTCTTTGATTTTTCTCTCAATCACCTCAAGTCTAAAATTCTGACCAGCTTTATCTGTAAACACCATGGTTGAATTATTGCTTAAATTAAGCCTTCTTTTTTGTTCATCATCAATCTTATACCATTGAAATATAGCTCCTCCTTGATTAGCATGAACAATAAGCTCAGTGCTTATATCTCTTGGCACCATTGTTGATTCGTCAATTTTAAAGAATGCTGCAAAATTTATCTTTCCATTTGAGTTATTATTTATCTCAGACAAATTTATAGCGTTAGGATAAGATTTGGTTAAGAGATACCATTCAATATTTTCAATTGGATTTTCAACTTTAAGTGGAGTGAAAGTATAAACATCTGAAAGAAAATTTTTAAGCCTGAAATTTATATCATCTTTCTTTAGCATCTCTGAAAAATCTTCAGTATCCCTAAGTCTTGTATAGTCGTTATGTGAAATCATGTTATCTGTAAGATATTGGTTTATCTGAGGAGATTTTATCGCGAGATCACCAACTTTAAAGTAGAAAATATTGCTTGTATAACCAGATTCATTACATGAGTATATCTTTGCAAGACGACCAAATTCGGTTAAATCAAGTTTATACTTATATTTTTCAAGAGCATCTTTAACATTTTGGTTATAGTTAAAATATATAAACAGGGCTAAACGAGTTCCTCTGTAGTTTTCAATACTGCCGCTTGTATCTGTGCCGCTATCTTTATAAAATGGCTTATCCATACAAACAATAATATCTTTTATATAATCAGGGTTTAGAAGTTCTTTTGCAATCAATTGCTCATCAACAACTTTTGAATAGAGCCACTCATAAATATCTGGAAACACCGATTTATAAAATTGCATCTCTTTTGGTTGAGTACCTGGAAAATATTTTCCAAAATTGAGTTTATCTGAAAGTTTAAAATCACTATTTTTTATAAACCCTTGGTATGCAAAATACCCACCTCCTGCAATTCCTGCAATAATTATTGCAAATACTACTGACTTCAAAAGAGTGCTAATTTTATTACCGCTCTTTTGAAGCTCTGAAAGTAGATGAACTGCTCTTGAATAACCTGTAACTGGATTTTTATAAACAACATTCGCACCCACAGCAATAAGGGGTCTCTTTCTATTTTCTGATCTAAAAAATGCCCACACAGAGCCAATATTATCACCTCTGCTTATACGAATTTTTAAATATTCGATAAGCTCTTTTCTTTCAGCAGATGATATTTTTGATAGCGGAACAGGGATAACACCCTGCTCCATCTCAATTTTACCGTCAATGTTGATAATCCTTACATCAAGATGAGAAGTTAGGCTCTGGTATCTTCTAACATCTTGAAATAAACTGCACTCAGGTGGTATTACCGCCTCAAAAACAAGTGGATATTCCTGCACCTTGTTTATACCCAATTCAAAGCGTTCAAAACGCCCCATGTATCATCTTCTCCTTAAGGTTAATTGCTTGAAACTATTGTAAATTTCCACGCACAATACCACTCTTCTGGATGTTTATCTGGCGGACATCCTACGCACTCAGTTGTAATTCTTGGATCAATGGTTACGGCAAAAGTTGGATACTCAACAAGCCCGCCTGATTTGCATGGATAATCATCAAGCCCTTTACGTTTTCTGGCTGACTGAACGCGACACTCGTTCATTCTAAATATTATGCAATTTTCACTCACATCTTCAATTGACTGTTTGTTAATCGCAGCATACATTCTAAATGCAAGTGCCTGCTTTAAAGCTTGAATACCACCATTATCAGGTAGATTCAGAAGTTTTTTTATTCTTAATGCCTCAAAAGGTGAGAATCTTCCCCAACAGGTGTCATTACACCGTTTAGCATCGTTCATATTATATTTGTGTTCCACAGCCTGAAACCAAATACCGTCATTTGCAAGCCAATTTATCCCCTGCTTTTCAATTAGGTCAAGAAGTTCTGATTTTGAAAGTTTCGCAAGAGCTGAAGGGATACCGTTTTCCATCTCAAATCCCAAAGTTTTAGCTAATCTGTTTATCTGATTACCAAAACTTGCTTCCCAAACACCATCTTCAATCTGCATTGCCTTTTCCATGCCCAACTGATGGGCAACTTCTCCAAACCACTGACCATAATGGACAATAGTTCTTCTAAAAGAGTCAATAACCATCTTTAACAGTAAATCTTTTTCGGAATTCTCTAAAATGTTGATTACATCATTTTCTGTCATTTTTTAACTCTCCTTTTCAAGCTGTTTTTGTCATTAACTGTTATAGAAATATCAAGGCAGAAGCCCTAAAAGAGTTCCGCCTTTTTGAAAAATAGTGGATTTTTGTCTAAAAACCAATTCAAGTTTTAAAACAGATCAAGACCATTACTCAATCAGTGCCAAAACAGCTCCTTTTGGTACTGAATCGCCACTTGCAAAATTAATTGCCTTTACAACACCGTCAATTGGTGAAGGAAGACCATTCTCCATCTTCATAGCTTCAAGAACCACAACAATATCACCTTTTTTAACGCTTTGACCAACTGATTTTTCATACCTAATTATCATACCGGGCATTGGAGCTTTTAGTTCTCCTGCTCCGCCTGATGATTGAACAGTTGATGGTTGTGTTCCAGCAGTTGCTGGTGCTTTAGAAGCCATAGCTGTTTGAGTCGCTGATGGTTGGGGCGTTGAGACTTTTTGTGCTGGAATTGGCGGTGCTTTAGGTGCTGGTGCAGAAGCTCTTACCATTGCCGGCGGTGGAGGAATTCTTGTTGGTGTTTTACTTATTGGTGCCTGCTGTGCTGAAGCTGGCTGTGTTGGGTAGCCAATCTGTTGAGTATAGGCAATTACAGGAGAGCCTCCAATTTCATCAACTCCAACTTCAAAATATTCGCCATCAACAAAAATGTTAAAAGTTCTGAGATTGGCTGTTTTTGCTGGTGCTTGACTTGCACATTTACAAGATTTGCTACTACTTTGATCAAAATTTTGAGCAGATGCTAAGGCTGCATTAGAAGCAGCGGCAACTGCTGCATCAAGTGCAGATTTTTCCACAAGCTCACCTGCTTTTGCCTTCTTAACAATTTCTGCTTGCTTTGCCACATCGTCAATAGTGATTGGCTTCATTGCTGCTGGGACAGGCTCTTTTCCATATTTTATCTGAAGATATTTTTTGCCTGTTACAGGAAACATCGCATAAATTAAAAGATCGTCATCATCAACAGCAAGATCGCCTATTGCCTCTTTTGCTGCTTCAAGCTCTGGTTTTAGAACTTGGGCTGGACGGCATGTAATCGGCTCACTTCCTCTATCATAATTTTTAAGAGCTTTCTTTTGAACCTCTGGATCAATTGGAATTGCTGTTTTTCCGTAAAGCCCATAACACAAGTCTTTGACCTGTGCTGTTATCATCTTGTAACGCTCATTTTCTGTGTCAAATAAAACATTATTAACAGTCTGCGTTCCCACAATCTGACTTGTTGGAGTTACAAGCGGAACTTGTCCAAGCTCTCTTCTTACCTTTGGAAGCTCTTTATAAACTTCACCAATACGGTCAAGAGCGTCCATCTCTCTTAGCTGATTCACAAGATTAGAAAGCATTCCACCCGGTGTTTGGTGCAGAAGAACATTAATATCAATAACAGAGACTTTGGTGTCATCAAGAAGATGGCGGTATTTTGGGAGGATTTCTTGTTCAAGAGTTTCGTTTATAGAAGCAAGAAGCTCAATGTCAAAACCTGTATCTCTATCTGTTCCAATAAGAGACATAACAAGCGGTTCAAGAGCTGGGTGAGATGTTCTATAAGCGTAAGGTGTAAGGCAAGTATCCAAAATATCAACACCAGCTTCAACAGCTTTAAGATGGGTCATTGGTGCCATACCAGAGGTAAAATGGCTATGAAGGTGAATTGGCGGTTTGACATTCTCTTTAAGAGCTTTAATTAGCTCATAAGCATCATAAGGAGCCATAAGCCCTGCCATATCTTTTATGCAGATACTGTCAGCACCCATAGCTTCAAGCTCTTTTGCCTTTTTAATGTAATAGTCAAGAGTATAAACCGTGCCGCCCATTCTTGGTTCAGTTAGAGAATAGCAAATACACCCTTGAAAATGTTTGCCACACTCTTTAATAACAGGCACTACAGCTTCAAAGTTTCTGTAATCATTTAAAGCATCAAAAGTTCTAAAAATATCCATGCCGTTATCAGCCGTTCTTTTCACAAATAACTTTGCTACATCATCTGCATAATTTCTATATCCAACAAGATTTTGACCTCTGAGCAGCATTGAAAACGGAGTTTTTTTAAAGTAGCGTTTTAAAGTTCTGATACGCTCCCAAGGGTCTTCGTTGAGAAAACGGTGCATTGTGTCAAAGGTTGCCCCTCCCCACATCTCAACTGCCCAAAATCCAACTTCGTCCATTCTCTCTGCAATTGGAATCATATCTTCTGTTCTTCCTCTTGTTGCAAAAAGAGATTGGTGTCCGTCTCTTAGGGAGAGGTCTTCTATTTTAAGTGGATTTGCTGCTGGTGGTCTCTCTTTTTCGCAGTTAATTTCGCACATATTTATTCTGCCATGTTCACCCATGTATATATTTTCTCCTTAAAATTTATTATTTAAATGTTCTCATCTGCATCATTGAACGCATATTCATCTGTGCATTTCTTCCAGCAAGCCCCCAAACACTTGGGTAATTTTGTGGATTACCTATAAAATTTGAAACACTTTGCTGCTCAAAAGAAGGAGGGGCAAAAGCCGCCTCTTCTTGAGTTTTAATATAAGTAAATACTGCTGCTGTAATTGCAGCTAATTTTCTTTTGTCCATAATTTTTTATTATCTCTCGTTGCCATAATCTGTTTCTGTCATTCCTTCCCAACCACCTTTCAGAAAATGCTTTCACACCTCAGCTCTTATACCATCTTCTTGTAACCGAAACTTTAAGAAGCGGCTTCAAATGTTTGAAGGAAAATTTCCGCTGGAATCCCTAAATTTTTATGAAGAGAACGTATCATAGATAATGTTAAATTTCTTTTACGATTTAAAACCTCTGATACTTTGCTTTTACTGCCTATAAACGGAACAAGACCTTGCTGATTAAGACCTAACTGCTCCATACGAAATTTAATCGCATCCACAGGGTCAGGTAAATCCATTGGATAATGTTCATCTTCATAAAGTTCAACAAGGACAGCAAGCAGCTCTAATTCTTCAAGTTCAGGAGAATTCTCTTTAGCATCCATTAATTCCTCAATGCGGGAGAGAACAAGATTATATTCTTTTTGAGTTTTTATGAGCTTATTAATCATTATACTTCCTCCGCATTAATTTTATCATACTCTTTATGAGTTCCTATAAAATTTTTCTAACCCTCCCATACATTCTAATTACATCGGAATATTCCCATGTTTCTTAGCTGGACGCATCTCACGTTTTGTGCAAAGAGCATCTAAAGCATCACAAAGCCTTGCTCTTGTCTCGGCAGGTCTTATAACTGCATCAACATAACCACGACTTGCTGCACAGTATGGATTTGAGAAAAGCTCTTCATACTCTTTTATCTTTTGCTTTCTTGCCTCAACAGGATTTTCTGAATTTTTTATCTCTTTGGCGTGAATAATGTTAGCCGCCCCTTCTGCTCCCATTACTGCAATCTGGGCACTTGGCCACGCAAATGCCATATCAGCCCCAAGGTGTCTTGAGCACATTGCAATATATGCTCCGCCGTAATCTTTGCGGGTGATTAAAAGAAGTTTTGGAACTGTGGCTTCTGAATAGCACCACAAAAGTTTTGCACCATGACGGATAATTCCTCCCCACTCTTGCTCGCTGCCCGGAAGATAACCAGGAACATCAGCAATGGTTAGCATTGGAATATTAAAAGCATCGCAAAAACGGATAAATCGTGTTGCCTTATCAGATGCGTTTATATCAAGGCAGCCCGCAAGAAATTTAGGCTGGTTGGCAATTATACCGATTGTTCTTCCGTTCATTCTTGCAAAGCAGATGGTTATATTTTTTGCAAAATATTGGTGAGGCTCAAAATAAACACCATCATCAACAATAGAGGTAATAACCTCTTTTATATCATAAGATGCGTTGGGACTGTCTGGAATCAGCGTGTCAAGAGCTTCATCAATTCTGTATGGAGAATCTTGAGTTGGAGTAAAAGGAGGGTCTTCCATGTTGTTTGATGGGATATATGACAAGAGCTTACGAATCTGTGCAATTGCATCTTCATCAGAGTCACAGGCAAAATGTGCAACGCCGCTCTTTTCGTTGTGGGTCATTGCACCACCAAGCTCTTCAAAAGATATCTCTTCACCAGTAACAGATTTTATAACTTGCGGACCAGTTATAAACATATAGCTTGAATCTTTAACCATAAATATCCAATCTGTCATAGCTGGAGAATAGACAGCTCCTCCTGCGGTTGTTCCCATTATTGCAGTAATCTGCGGAATCACGCCAGAAGCTGAGGCATTTCTAAAGAAAATTTCGCCATAACCAGAAAGTGCGTCAACACCCTCTTGGATTCTTGCTCCTCCTGAATCGTTCATGCCAATAATTGGGGCACCAGCTTTCATAGCCATATCCATTACCTTGCATATCTTTTTTGCCTGCATCTCGCCTAAACTTCCAGCTCTTGAAGTGAAATCTTGAGAATATGCAAATACTACACGACCATCAACTTTGCCATGACCTGTTATAACACCGTCTGCTGGAATCTCTGTCTTTTCCATTCCAAAATTTACGCATCTGTGGGTAACGAACATATCTATTTCTCTAAAAGTTCCTTGATCAAATAGAAGCTCTAACCGCTCTCTTGCATTTAGTTTTCCCTCTTCGCGTCTTTTTTCAAGTGTTTTTAACCCGCCCATTTCAAAAATTTTTGCTTCACGCTCTTTTAAATCTCTAATTTTATCTGCTATGACTCCCATCTTTAATAACCTTTCCTTGTAAATAAAGTGTCTTAAAATTTTTCGATTAAATTTTTGATTCAAAAAAATAATCATTAATAATAATCAAGTGTGCATTATTACTAACATTGGGTTAAAATAGTGTCCAGAAAAATTCATCATTGATTTTTAATCCTGCTGCCTAAAAAACAGATAAATGTCTATTGGGTAAGCAATTACTACTTAATTTTGAGGTAATTAACTATGATCATAGATTTCCACACTCACATTTTTCCTGAAAATATTTGCAATTCACGCGAAAAATATTTTGATAATGAACCTTCTTTTAAGCTCCTTTACAACTCTGTTAATTCAAAAATGGTAGGAGTATCTGATTTAATCTGCTCAATGGACGAAGATGAGGTTACCCTATCTGTAATCTTTGGTTTTCCTTGGAGAGATGGCAAGACAGCAATGCAAAACAACGATTACATAATGGAATCAGTTGCAAAATTTCCTAATAGGCTTAAAGGATTTGCATGTTTTGATGTGGAGTGGAAAGATGCTGCAAAAGAGACTGAACGGTGCATTAAAGGCGGGCTTTGCGGCGTTGGAGAGCTTGCCTTTTATCTATCTGGAATAGATGATATTGCTTTGCGGCAGTTAGAACCAATTATGGAGATATGTTTTAAATATGGGAATTTACCAGTAATGATTCACACAAATGAACCTGTTGGGCATAAATATCCCGGAAAAACTCCAAATACTTTAGAGCAGATATATAAACTTGCCGCCTCTTTTCCTGATAATAGAATTGTTCTTGCACATTGGGGCGGCGGGGTTCTTTTTTATAATCTCTTGAAAAAAGAGGCAAAAAATATTTTAAAAAATATCTGGTATGATACTGCTGCATCTCCTTTTTTGTATGACAGTGCAATATATCGAGTTGTTTGTGAGATGGGATTAGTTGATAAAATTCTTCTTGGCAGCGACTATCCTCTACTTAAACCATCAAGATATTACAAAGATATAAACGAATCTGGAATATCAAATAAAGATAAAGGTAAAGTCTTTGGTAATAATGCACTTTTTCTTATTAATTGATAATATTGGACTTGCAATACAATAATGCTTCATGCTGTTGTGCTATTTGCACTTTAGAAATAAGTTAAAAATTATGAGCTAATATATAACGGTAGCCCTACAATCAGGTGAGTTTCATAGAGCTAAAGATTTACTATTAATGATGGACAAAATATTATAAGAAAAATCATCATCACTCAAATGTAGGACTACCAAAATAACGGAAACTATAGATATAATTATACTGAATTTATTGATAATCTTTGGCTTTTTATATTTTTTGAGTTTAAATACTTTTCTGATCTTCATCCTGATATACTTTTTCTTCTTCTTTATCTGCATTAACAGAATCAAACTCAACATCTCGTATATCTTCTTTGATAACATCTTGAAAATATTCTTTATACCACTCATTTTGAATAATAAGCTGCATTATCTCATTTGAACCTACCCAAATCATAGAGAGTCTTATATCTCTTACAATTCTTTCAAGTGGATAAACATCAGTATAGCCAATTCCTCCCATGGTTTGCATACATTTATTTGCTATATCCCATGCAGTTTCTGAGACAAATTTCTTAGATTCAGAGACCATTCTTCTAACTCTTCCTGAGGATACTCTGCCAGAATCAGCAGCAAGGGCAGTGCTATATACCATACCTCTTGCTGCATCAAGCATCATAACGCAATCAGCAATTTTAAAGCCAACAGCTTGATAATTCATAATTGGTTGACCAAAAGATTTTCTTTTTGATGTATATCTTGTAGCTATTTCTATTGCGGGTCTTACCGAACCAATAGTCATTGCTGCTGTTCCCAATCTTTCTGGTATCATCATTTTTGTAAAAACACCGACACCTCCATTTATTCCGTTAAGAGCAAAACGTTCTGGAACTCTAACATCCTTTAAAATAAGCCTTCCTGCTCCACCTCCTCTAACCCCCATTAAGCCATATATATATTTTGTTTCAACTCCTTTTGTTCGTGGAACCATAAAAGCAGTTAGACGCTTATGTGCAGGTGCAGAAGGGTCTGTAACAGCATAAATTAAGAACCAATCAGCACCTTCTGCCCCAACTATAAACCTTTTTTGACCATTTATTATCCAATCATCGCCATCTTTTTTTGCATAAGTTGTAGCCCCAAAAAAATCAGACCCACCTCTTGGCTCTGTTAAACCTTCTGCTGCATAAACCTCACCTTTTAAAAGCGGTACAACTACCTCCTGCTTTAATTCTTCGCAACCAAAGTCAACAATAGCTTCACATACAATATCAGCTCCTACACCCCATAAACAGGCTAATGAATAACTTGCAACACCTATCTCTTCTGCCGCTATTACATTATCAACCCAAGAAAGCCCTCTTCCTCCATATTGTATTGGCAATCTAAGACCAAGAAGATTTCTTTTTCCAGCTTCTTTTAGATATTGATGAGGAAACTGAATGTTTTCTCTATCCATATCAAGAATCATCTCTTTAGGAACCCACTTTGTAAATTGACGAACTTCATCTCTCAAACTTCTTTGTTTTTCAGTCATTATAAAATCGAACATTTTAGATATCCTTATTCATTATTCTAATTTTTTATATTACTTTTAATAAGTTTATGTTTTATACATATTGAAATATTTCAAATACAATGTTATCATCTCAAAAGAGATTAGAACATTGCTGCTTAAAGTGTTTACCTTATATTATTTTTGAAATCAACTTATCATAGAAATAGAAAAACGATTTGTGAATTTAACAATAAAATAACACCATAAATTTCTCCAAACTGAGTAGATAAGCATGTCCGTACCTATCTACTCAGTTTTTTTGGAGATTAGACGTTTAGAGATTAATTAAATTCTCATTATTTAGTTTAAATTACAGAGTATCATATTTTGAATGATAAATCTATCTGCACAAAGGCGGGGGGCTTAACATTAGTTGAGACTGATAAAACAATAATAGAAAAAGGATTTTGTGATGAAACAATATTTTGCAGCAATACTAATATTGCTTACTATTAGTATAGATAGTGCATTAACTGAAGAGTTACGTATATGGGCAGTTGATGAGCCTCCAAGCAGCTTTATCAAAGAACAGGCTGGCAAAAAAGTTATCACAGGTTTTTCCGTTGATATTGTTCGTGAAATCCAACGTAAGATAGGCGATACCACTCCCATAGAGATCATACCTGAAGCAAGAGTTTTTGATTTTGCCTCGACAGAACCAAATATCGTATTTTTTAGCTTTTCCCGAACTCCAGAAAGGGAAAACATGTTTCACTGGATTGTTATGATCATGCGGAAGCCGTGGGTATTATACGCAAAGAAAAATACTGATTTACACATTAACAGCATAGCAGATTTGAAAAAGGTGGATAGAATCGGAGTTGTCAGAGGAGATGCCAGAACTGTATGGCTGGAACAGCATGGATTGTTCAATATTGAGGAAGTCTCATATCACGAAATGAATCTCAAAAAATTGATGGCTGACAGAATTTCGTTGTTCTTTTATGAACCGCAAGGTTTGGCTTATATGTGCCGCAAGTTAGGTTATGATATCGCCTCATTTGAGCCTGTCTTAATGCCATATATTTCAGATGTCTATATTGCTATGTCCAAACAAGGAACACCGTTAGAAACTGTTAAATTATGGAAAGATGCAGCAATAGAGCTTCAATCAGAGGGGATATTTCAGCGAATTAGCGAAAAATGGGCAAAATATATTATTGAGCAATACAACACAAATTGTGAAGTTAAAAATGGGATATTAAATTTTTAAAAACAGATTATGAGAAATTAAACCCTGCAATGGAATAATCTTCAACAAATACAAGTATGGTTGCCTCTGCTGTGGAACAGATTAATTATACAGTAAATGAAATTGCTAAAAACTCAGAAAAGGTAAAAACTATTTCCAATTATGCCGTAGAAAAATCAAAGAGAAGGAGTTCAAAGCATGACAGGGTTAAGCGTTAAGGAAATTGAGCAAATACCAAATATTATTAACAAGGCTACTTTTTTAAGATTAATTTATAATGAACATAGACAATTCTCCATATAAAGATAGCTATAAAACATTTATTTCATCTCCAATAACAATAAGAGAAAAGCAAGTTAATAATCGACTTTTTCTTGCCCCTATGGCAGGTCTTGGGAATGTTGCATTCAGAGAAATGGTTGCCGAATTTGGAGGATTTGGACTTCTATTTACAGGTATGTGTAGTGCAAAGGCAGTTCCTCAAGAGAACAGAAATATCTCAACTGTCTTTAAATGGCGGAATGAAGAGTTGCCCTATCTTGTTTGTCAAATATTTGGTTCTGAACCAAAAGCAATGGCACTTGCAGCCAAACGAATCGAAAAAGAGGGATTTTTTGGGGTTGATTTGAATTTTGGCTGCTGTGCTGCGGCAATCTGCAAAAAAGGAAGTGGTGCAGCACTCTTAAAAGAGCCAGAGTTAGCAAAAAATATTGTTAAAGAGGTAAGAAACTCTGTCTCTATTCCACTTTTTGTAAAGTTTAGAAGTGGTTGGTATGATAATCCTATTGATGCTGCAATGCACGCTGTAAATATGGCAGTTATGTTTGAGGAGGCTGGAGCTGACGCTTTAGTCTTTCATCCAAGGGTTGCTCCTGATAGGCGATTACGACCACCTAAATGGGAACATATCAAGTTGATTAAAGATGCAGTTTCAATACCTGTTTTTGGAAATGGTAATATTTTTGAGCCAGCAGATTGCGAAAAGATGTTAAATCTAAGTGGTTGCGATGGTATATCAATTGGACGCATGGCAGTTGCAAAACCTTGGATATTTTCAACAATTGCCAATGGATTCTCACCAGATGATAATATTTACTCAAATACAGCTAATCGTATGATAACACTTCTCTTAAAACATTATGACGAAAGAACAGCGGTTAAGATGTTTAAAAAAATTGTCCCTTATTATTCAGCGGGATTTAAGTTTGGACACAGCATAAGCAAGCAGCTACTTAAACCCGATAACTCTGGCGAAATATATAAAGTTATTGATGAACTTTTTACAAAATCTTCTCAAAATATAGAGACGATTGAACGTCCTAATCTCCATCTATTTTTATAAAAACTGCTCTTTGAAATATCTGAAACAATGAATATAGAGAACCTAAAAGAGAAATGATTAGTGAATTGGTGTCAATTTTCAGACTTGTTGATAACGATATGGTTTCCAAGGGTCTTCTCAAACTCATTATCTGTTATTTTCTCTATACTCTTATAAACCTTTTCAAACTCTTGGATAAGCGACTCTGCTAAAGGTGTCAATTTAGAACCGCCTCCTTTAGCACCTCCCTGTTTTGTAACAAGCAGAGGCAGCCCAAGCCGCTTTTCAGTTGACCTAATCCTTGACCATATTGCTCTATAACCCATATTAAGTGCTTTTGATGCCCCCAGAAGAGAACCATGCTCTTTAATAGCATTTAACATTCTCAATCTTCCTAATCCAAAAACAACATTTCCATCATCATCTTCAAGCCATATTTTTGAACGGGTATGGAATATCTTCTTTTTATGAGCCATAAAAACACCTTTTATTAATTTTGAAGAGGGACAAACTAATTCTACTTTGATTATATTACTTGCCTCACCCCTAACCCCTCTCCTAAGGAGAGGGGGATAATATAACTCCTTCCCTTTGGGGAGGGCTGGGGAGGGGCTATCAGGCATTGATTTAACACGTTTTTTTTAAAAAAAATATATATAAATTAGCAACCTAAGGTAGCACCTCACTCAACCGTGGTTTAAAAAGTTGCCCATTTTTTGATGCGTTCAAGTGTTTTTTTACTTCTTCGTCCTCTTCCCTTGAAAACCCATGGTTGAGGACGCACTTTGTATTCCAGAAG
>JADFZQ010000029.1 GCA_015232455.1 Desulfamplus sp.
TACCGCCTTTAACAGCCACACTTGTAGATATTATAAAGAGGAGCTAAACGATGTCATCAGCTTTATCAAATCATAGTGGTAAGTCCATATTCTACGATAAAGCAGTTAAATATGGAGAACATGAGATTAAATACACACACATCATTAACAATGACCTGAAACACTCCTATATCAATGTTGATCCATCTAAAGGTGTTACTCTAAAAACTCCTTTTGCTGATGAATCTAAAGCTGATGAGATTATATGTAAAAAGGGAAAGTGGATACTGCAAAAGCTCAAGGCGGTAGAGAGAGTGCCGAAAGCTGATAAGATAGTTACAGGTTCAAGACTGCAATATCTTGGTAAAACTTATTATGCTTTAGTAAAATATGATTCTGAGATTAAAGGCGCATCTGCTTTATTTACCCCGTCAAAATTTATAATAAGCTTGAATCCTAATACACCTGATCATAATCATGCTATAAACAAAGCTCTTGAAATATTCTCAAAAGAACAGGCCGTAATTAAAATAAGACCACGTATAGACAAGTGGATTCAGACCACAGGTATAACTCCATCATCAGTTCACTTTAAGAAATTAAAGAAGAGCTGGGGACGATGCACAAAAGATAATGAGATTATAATTAACTATGAATCAATTAAGCTGCCGTTCAGTTTGATTGACTATATCATTGTCCATGAGCTTGCACACATAAGACATAAAGACCATTCTAAAAACTTCTACAGGGAAGTCTCCAAATTTATCACTGGCTGGCAAGAGCTTGATGAGAAGATACGAGGTATGATTATATGAGTTAAAAGCAGTATAAATATAAGATAAAATTTTCGGGGGTGTCCTTACACAATAACAAATAGGAACAATATAACTTTTTCACACCTGTTTATGTAGAATATTCATGATTGATTAAAATCAATAAATTATAATGCATTAATTTTAATGAAATAATATTGAGTATAAAAAATAAAAAAAGAAGTTTGATTTAGAACATTATCAGCAAGAACAAATAAACATCTAAAACCCAAAATGATTTCACTTTAAAAATAAATAAAAAAATAACTTATAAGTTAAAAATAATATTTATTTTCACACCTAATATCCCTACCTAAATATCAATATAAGATTTGTCTAATAAATTTAATTATCATAACAAAAGCAGCAGCAAAGTTTTTTTAAAATTTAACTTATTTATTCTTAAGTTCTATACTCCAAAAATCTACTCTATCTGCTGTTGCTTTCTAAAAGCTTTCTAAAAGCTATCCATAAATGTTACAGAGGCGTAGAGGTGCTATTGATAGGCTTATAGGCGCTTTTTTTTCAGGCAAACTGTTCTCATTTACCCCTATAACTGTTCTCATTTACCCCTATAACTGTTCTCATTTACCCCTATAAACTGTTCTCATTTACCCCTATAACTGTGCTCATTTACCCCTATAATGTTTCTAAGATTTAAAAAAACATTGAATAGCCTTTTAAAATATAATAATAGATACCATAAATATAATTTAGATTTTAAAGGTTAGCTTAGGAGTTTTAGATTGAAAACTGACAATAGTATTAAGCAAGATATTAATTTTTTAGAATATCCTCTTTGGATGCAAAGTAATGAATTAGCAGAAATTAATGGTTATAAATATGAATGCTCTGATAATGTTCCAACAAAAGTAGACGCAATTTTTTTGTATTGTATTTTAATGCTTTGCCAACAACAAGATTGGCAACATAAAATTATAACATCTCAATATAAAATTCTTACTTTATGTGGAATTGTTCCTAACAAAGAAAGAAGAAATAGATTAAAAGAAAGTCTTGTTACTTGGGAGAATGTTAAAATTGAATTTCAAGGGACTTTTTTAAATAATAAAGAATACAAGATTTTAAGATTTGGTATTCTTAATGATTGGGGTATTACTGCGGATGGTAAATTGGAAATTTCATTAAATGAAAAATGGTTAATGACCATAAGAGACTCCAATTTTTTTAAGTTTATTAATTTTAATCAACTGAAAGCTCTTAGGTCTTCATTAGCACTTAGACTTCACGAACTTTTGAGTAAGACATTTTATAAGCGTAATACATGGGAGATAGATATATTAAAACTTGCTGAAAAGATTCCAATGGCAGAGAAATACATAGCTCATATTATCCCTAAGATAGAAGCTGCTACTAAACGTATAAGAGAAAAAACAGACCTTGATATAACTGTAAAAGTAATTAAACAAGATAGAGGTCAAGGCAAATTTATATTTACGAAAAAGGAAAAGAAAGTAAAGTCCGAAGTAAAGGAATCATCTTATGAACTGCTATCTCCACCTGAACCTCAACCATCTGTTCTGAAAACACCCCAACCCCAATTAAAATTAACCCCACCTTCTGAACCTTCTCCATCACTTCCAATAGAAATACTAAACCTGATTCCCGAAGAGTGGCGAGAGAGTGTAATTGATGAGGTTAATAGAATATTTGCAGAATCTGATATAGATACTATTAGACGTTGTATTGAAAAAGTTAATATCTCTTTAAACAAAGGATCAGAATTAAGCTCATATGGCGGCTATCTTAGACGGTGCTATGATGAAAAATGGTATAATCAAAAGAGTGCCAGCCAAATTAAAGCCGATAAACAAGCTCTTGAATCTCAAAAAGCTGAACTATTGCGTAAAAAAGAGAATGAAGAACGCATAAAGAGAGAAAAACTCGATCAACTAAAACATAATTTTGATCAAGAGTTGTCTCAACTTGCAGTTGAAAGATTTAAAGAAAAATCACTAACTGAACAGGCTGAACTTATTAAAGAATTTGAAGAATCAATGAATACAGTAACAAAAGAGATGTATATAAAAGCTAAAAAAAATATTGAAGCATCTATTTTTGTCAGAAGTGCTTATCACTCTTTTTTTAAAAATAAATTTATTACAGAAGATGAGCGGAATTTTGAGTTGTGGTTAGTCTCAAGAGCTTATTAACTATTAGGTGGACTGTTTACTTATAAGCCCTTGCAACTCCTTATATAGCTTCTTTCTTTTAGTGTATTTAAGATTAGAAAATATTCCATCTAGTTCTTCTATTTCTTTTAAAATGGCAGCTATACGTTGTTTATCCATCTGCTCCTGCTGCCATTGATGTTTAACTTCTTCTGGGCTTCTGCCATCAGTTAAATACAGTAGCTGACTTTTTAGATGAGTAGAAACCTGCTGAAACTCACTAATTTGCTGTTGATATTCTTCTTTTTCTTTTAAGTGGCGGCGTTCCAAGTCTATTAAAAGCTCTTGATGCTTGGCTCTTTCTTTTAATCTCTCCTCCTTTTCTTGAAAAAGTTTGTTAAAGAGATTAATGTCTGAGGCTGAAATTTGAGTTGGTTTTAGTAGGTTTTGACCTACAGTTTCACCCTGTTTACACTCTTGAAGTGATTGCTCTAAACGATCCTTAATAGCTGTAAGATTAAGTCCCTGACCCTTTAGCTGCTTGATCTGGTCGAATATTATATAACCATTTTGAGAGAACTGAATCTTGTTGCACGCTCCTTTAGTATAATGAGGTTTAAGTACCTCATCTAACTGCTCTAAACATTTTCTTATATATGGGATACTAAGACCAGTATCATCTGCTATATATTTGATTGTAAACATAGTGTCTATTGAGTTTTACCAGCTTTAAGTTAAAAGGATTTAGTTTTATATTAAACTTACTGAAACCGTAGGCTAATTTAGTATTAATAATCAATTAAATCAAGGTTATGATTGGTTTTAGCCAGTTTTACTAACAATAACAATATCACAGGAGTATATGATACATAAATTGGCTGCAAGAATAAAAATAGCAGAAGCAAAGAAAGAGCTGCTGAATTTTACAGTTAATGTTTTAAAAGATGATGGTGTGATCTCTGATGAGAGTTTTAATAGATGGCGTAATATCAAGAGTGGTTCAATTTTTGATGGTGTTAATACTATGTGTGATTGCTGGCGCTATGGTTTAGATTGGACTCCCAATATCAAATGGACAAAAAACAACGATCTTAAATTGCACTTAACCTCACCATTTGCACTTTCAAGTTTACAGTAACCAACGGTATTAATGTTATCAGATTATAAAGGAGATAAAATAATGGTAGAAGTCATTAAGAGAAAAAATAAATTTGGAGCATCTGAGCCTGTGATTGAGATTAAAGGTGAACCTGCAAAAGATGTTGAGGCGAAGCCACCTGTTAAACCAGAGGTTGAGGCTAAAGTTGAAGTCAAACCACCTGCCGAGCCTAAACCACCTAAACAGCCTAAGCCACAGCAACCACAACAAATTAAACAGCAGACCGTCAAGAAGTCCTTTTTTCAAAATTTTGTCACAGGTGAAAGAGATGAGCAACAGGGTGAAAGACTTGTGTTTAGAATGAGATCTGGAGAGATAGTAGAGGGTGTAATAACAGATGAAAAGTCAGGTTTTGTAAAACTTGCTGATGTTGTAATTACTGACAAAGAATTAGGAACAATATCTAAAGTTAGATGGATTCGTATGGAGAGAACACAAATAGCTCATTTTAGTCCTTTACCAACAGAGATTAAAAAGATTGAGCCAAAGGTTGACTAATGCAGTTGCTGGCAGTGGGTCGCCTTATAAGAAAATACACCAGCACCAGACCCATATAAAAATAGAAGAAAAACCCCGATATTTTGAGATCAGGGGCAGCTGATTTAGTGTCATTATTTGGAGTAAATGCCCAACCTCTAATTTACCTGAGATTGGCTGCATCTGGGTATAACAGGTGAAAATCAACTTCATTCAGACAGGTGAGCGTCTTGGAACGGGCGTTATGTCAACTCTTTTCTATTCTTATATAGATGATATTAATAAAGCAGTTGCAGCAGGCGAGCTGATTGAATTGAAGGTAGACAAATGAGAAGATCAATGCAAGACTCATTAAAAGAAACGGTTCAAGGCTTAATGGATATAGGAATCAGCACTAAGTTTACTAAAGATGAATTAAATGAACTTGGTGTTAATTCTAATATGGATATAACCCCTGATAAAATCAAAAAATATCGGAAAAGGCATAGATATAAGTCAAGCTGTGTTTGCACAATTGCTGAATGTAAGTCTTTCTTCGGTTAGAAGATGGGAGTCTGGTAAATAGACACCTACCGGCTCTACACAGGTCTTACTTGAATTATTATATCAGTCTCCGCAAGTTCTTAATTTTAGAATCAATAAATATTGACTTTACCTCTAATTTCAAAAGAATATTCCATACCCCCCAAAAAAAATTTAATTTCTCATAAGAAGTTACATACTTCCTTACACACGGAGTGGGCTTCTTCAACTGTATGACGCTGAAAGTGGACATATTTTCCCCCAAATCCCGAAAAAAATCCACAATAAATCTATTCCCATCCACAAAGTTATTGTTTTTTTTCACAAAGCAATATCGTTTTTTCACATAGCATCGATTTGACGACATATAGTACAACAGCCTCAAGTTTTCAATTACCACAATAACTATTGCAGAAGGAGGAAAAGAGATGAGCGTTAATTCAGGTACAAAAGATATAGTCAGTATATCATGCAATCAGAATAAAGCATTAGCAGTTTATAGAGCAGAGTTGGCAAAAATTCTAGATCCAATTACACCTCATATTCCAGTTTTGAGTCATATGATAGAGGAAGGTCAAAAACAATTCACTGCAATAGATATTACAAAGAATAAAGCCACTTTAATTACAGGCGATGAAGATGGAAGAATTCAGATATATGACATGGCAACGGGTAAAAACGTGAGTCTCATGCAAGATTATACTAAGCCTATTAATCTCCTTCGTATCACCTCTGAAGGTAAATATCTGATCAGCAGTAGCTCTGACAATGAGGCAATAATCTGGGATATGAATACAAGGACTATTAAACATATTTTGAAAGGGCATACAGATATTATTAAAGGTATCTGTATTATAAAAAATAACCGATATGCAGTTACTGTAAGTGAAGACAAAAGCTTTTGTATTTGGGAAATAGAAACGGGAAAACTTGTTAATCGGCTTGAAGGTCACAGTGATTGGGTTAATACGGTCTGTTGTGCTAACGATGATATTATCGTTACTGGTAGCGAAGACAGAAGCGTGAAATTTTGGAAAGCAGGCTGGAGTGTGAATAGCTGTGAATGCTATAAAACTTTAAGAATAACGGATGGGGTGAGACATATTTATATTGTTGGTAATGGAGAATTTCTCGTTACGGCTGGTCGAAAAAAGCTAATGATATGGCACATAGCAACAGAAGAATGTGTCAAGGTATTAAACGTTAACACCGCCATCACATCACTATCTGTAGCAGGTGAGCATTTACTGGTAGGCTATAATGATAATAGCGTTATGCAGATGGAAATGCCATCTTGCAATAATATTAGGGTTTTAAAAGAAGTAGGAAGCATTGCTAATAGAATTCTTGTGACTGGAGACGGGAGAACTATTGTATCTGCTGCTAAGGCTCAGATTCAGTTTTGGAATTTATCTGATTGTGAATTGTCAGGTATGTTGCATAACATTACTACAAACGCCTTTTTATGGACAACACCTCCGGATAGCGATGCCTTGTCAGGTCGATTTTGGACAAACAGATACGATTTAATCAAGGTTGTGAACGATAATAAAAATAGTGATTCAGGTGAACACGTTACAACTAAAGATCGAGAAAACTACATATTGGGGTTAAATAGCCAGAAAAAAGTGATGTCAAAGATTAATGGCCACAAAATGATGAGCATTAAGGATTCGGATCGGTTTTTTATGGAATCACCAAAATTAATTCCAATGCAGACAGCCTGTTAATATTTTAAAATTTAACTATCAAAAGGAGAAAACCATGGAAATCGAACTCCCAC
This sequence comes from Desulfamplus sp., assembly GCA_015232455.1. Lineage (GTDB taxonomy): Bacteria > Desulfobacterota > Desulfobacteria > Desulfobacterales > Desulfobacteraceae > Desulfamplus. Next base: position 6,865 of record JADFZQ010000029.1, read on the forward strand.
GCTATTTAAATGGTAAGGTAAAAAATGATACCTCGTACTATGAGAGTAAGTTGAAGGAAGACCCTGATGATGCTAACGCACTTCATAAGATAGGTATTTTATATTACTTAGAAAAGAAATACGATGAAGCAATAAAGGTGTTCAAGAAAGAAATAGAGCTTGATCCATTTGGTTGTGATGTTGCTTACATTAATCTTGCAAATGCGGTTGATGATAAGGGTGATACAGATAAGGCATTGGAATACTTGGATAAAGCTCAGAGAATTAATCCTCGTAACGGGGATATATATTCTAACAGAGCATGGATATTCAAGAACCGCAGGGGACAGATAGATGAGGCGATTGAAAATTGTACACTTTCTATAAAATACTCTTTAAACCCTATTAAAGTGGCTTTGGAGTATGGTCGTAGAGGGGATTTATGGAAAAAAAAGGGAGATGACGAAAAAGCTATTGCTGATTACACAAAAGCAATGGAAATAGATCCGCAATCTGCATCGGTCTACAATGATCTTGGGTATTTCTATTACGAAAAAGAAGACTACGAACAAGCAGTTGCTTATTATGACAAAGGGATCGAAATAGACTCGCACTATAAATATACCTACAAGAATCGTGGGAAGGTATATTACGCAAAAAAAGAATACGACAGGGCTATTGCTGAGCAAACAAAAGCAATCGAAATAGATCCGAAGTATACCGAGGCTTATAATAATCGTGGGAACTCCTATTACGCAAAAGAAGAATACGACAGGGCTATTCAGGACTATGACACAGTGATCGAAATAGACCCTCAATATAAAGATGCCTACAATAATCGTGGGCTTGCATTGAGAGAAAAAGGAGCTTACGACAAAGCTATTGCTTATCACACAAAAGCCATTGAGATTGATCCTAAATATACCTATGCTTACAGATGTCTTGCTACTACATTCGAAGAAATAGGGAGCTTTGACAAGGCTATTGAGGCTGCTTCTAAAGCTGTAGAAATTGACCCTAAAGATAGCAGTTTCTACAATAGCCTCGGCTATGCCCAATATCTAAAAGGAGACTATGACTTGGCGATTGAAAATTGTAATAGAGCAGTTGAGCTCAGTCCAACATATGCAAACGCTTACGAAAGTCTTGCTTCTGCATGGTATGCGAAGGGTGAATACGAAAAATCTGTCGGGTATTATACAAACGCTATAAAATATGATCCAACAAACGCTCTTTTTTACAATAACAGGGGGCGAGCGTATGAGAAGGTTGGCAAACTTTTTGAAGCGTGTATGGACTGGAAAAAAGGAGCAGAATTAGGCGGTGACAGCTATTATTATGAGCGGGCTGTTTCTAAGGGGTATTATAAACAATTGAACCTTGTAAACTTGATATAGGAGTAATGCCATGAAACAGAATAAATATAGCTTATTAAGAGATGATTTAACGCATTATATGAGAGGTTATAGTAATAACCAGCTTATCACTGTAAATCAGAGAAATGAGTGGAAAAGAATAACCCAAGCCTCTCTGGGGCAGCAGAATAACAGAAAATCTTCTTTTAAACCATTGGTGTTATTAGAAATTGATAATAGCTATTATGATAATCAACCAGTTGGATCTGTGTCATCAACCAGTGCAGAAAGATTTTTTAATTATGATGAAAATCATGTTTTTCCTCCCATGCGAGACTTGGTTAGATTTGGATGCTTTTTTCATCTCGATTTATACCATATGCTTCCTTTAGTGTTAAAAAACGAATGGGAACGCTATTTTGGACATGATGTTCAAGGATGGAGAAATTTTACAGGAGTTACGCTTTTTGATGTTTTAAAAACAGCTAATGAAATTGATATGCGTGAACAAAATGCGCGAGCATTTAAACCAGATAGCCAGTTCATTTTTGATTTGTTTGAAATACATGGACAGATTGTCACAAAGGCAGGCTATACTATAGAGACTTTTTCAGCTCTGATTAACGAGATGATTTTACAAAGATTGCATTGGGAAGCCAATACCAGCGATCTAATTAACAGATTTGCACAGGAAGAAATAAATCGTTTAGAATTAATAAAAACAGGCTCTGTAGATGAACAAGAAGCTCTGTGGAAAGCAAGGCTGGAATTTGATGAGCAACATAATCAAGTTGATAATCTTGTTTGGCGTCTCCAAAATCTCGAACTAAAAAAGGAAAAAATTAATTTTAACTGGAATCGTATTTTTGGAGAATTGGAACTTCAATTGAAAGCACAGATTCTACGAATTGAGACTTTAGAAAGATATATCCTTTTAAAGACTATTAATCCTGATCTAACAGAAGATGGAGTCCTAAATGCAATAAAAGAGGAAAATGAAGAAATTAATAAAAAACTGGAAAGATCTAACTATGAAAATCTTATTGTCGATATTTATAATGACTTCCCACAACTCAGCGGAACTCCGGTCAGTGACGAGTTTATTTATGAATATAAGAAAAAGTGTATAGCCCTGCTCCGCCAAATCAGAAAATTGACACATGATGATAGATTACGACGTAATCCTGCATATTCACAATTAACTGAGAATCAAAAAAATGAATTAAAACAAATTCTTATGCTTTCTTTAAAAGTACAGCCTGATGAGCTTATATACCCATCTAACGTCATTGGTCACGATATGCGTACTATAGAAGGGCTCCATCGCGTATTGGATAGGATAAATACTATTTTGCAGAATTCAGGCATTGACATTGATCCAGATTACTATCCACAAGGGGAAACCATTCAAGAACAGCTCCGCTGGTATCTCGATGAAATAAAAATTCTTCAAAAAGAAAAGGAGTTATATACAGAACGGCTTGCGAGTTATGTTAAGGATATTGAGACAAAAAGAAAGAATATTCTTCTGGAAGTTCCGGAGGAACACCTAAAAATCAAGAATGGGCTGAAAAAACAGGTAGAGTCATTTATTACAAAAGCAGAGGAACTAGAAAGGAATTTGGCAGTTTTGTTTGGTGTGTCTGATCTGAATTTGAATTTTAAGGGCATTGTAAATTTTGAGTCTGATCTTGGAGATGGTTCTTACAACCAGAATGAATTTTATACTGAGGAATAGTAATTATGATCACTCTTGCAGAGCTGAATAAAATAACAGCAGAGATGTTTCCATCAACTCATGTAACCCTTCCTAAAATTTTGTTGGCATGGTCAAAACAAGACGTTGACAATGAACTGGGAAGGGTACTTGAAGATACAGGTCTGTCAATATCTACGTTATCAATGACTATGTCCTCTTTGGTTGATAAGCCAGCAGATGAAGATAAAGAGCTGCTAACTAAATGCATCATACAAGTTCATGGAATGCCTGTAGATGGATGGCATCTTTTAAAAATTTTAGTTGATACCCCTGGGCATAGAGTAACAAGAGCAATGATAGCCTCAGGATTGAATCTTAATGCTTTGAGAAAAAAATTAACAGAATACAAATCTTTGCCAAAAGTCAATGTTATGGCACAACATTTACATTCAATGCCTGCTGAAGAAAACAGTATTAAAAAATATGGAAGAGACCTTATTGAACTTGCCGGTGAAGGCATTTTTGATGAGCTATGTGACAGGGAGGATGTTAACCGTCTTATAGAAGTATTAATGAAAAAGCAGAAAGGGAATGCAGTTATAACCGGCAACGCTGGTGTCGGTAAAACGGCACTTGTGGAACTGCTTGCAAAGCGGATTGTAAACAATCAGATTCCGGATCCGCTTAAAGATGTAAAATTATTTGAAATCAGCATGGGAAAACTGGTTGCAGGAACAATTTATAGAGGTCAGTTTGAAAAAAGGATGGAGGAGTTGGTTGAGGCTGCAAAGGCATGTAAACCGGTTATTCTTTTTATAGATGAGATGCATCTTATTTGGGGAGCTGGCAGAGCAGAAGGGTCTCCTATGGATGCTGCCAACATGCTCAAACCCGTTCTTGCTCGTGGTGAAATTCGTGTTATTGGCGCTACTACTGTTGAGGAGTACCATCAATATATCCGCAAAGATGAAGCACTGGCAAGAAGATTTGAAGAGCTAAAATTAGAAGAACCGTCTCCTGAACTGGTTGTTAAAATGGTTAGTAAACAGGCGGTTGGGTTATCAGCTCATCATAAGATAGAGATTTCGACAGAGATTATTGTAAAGGCTATTGAACTTGCAGATAGATATATTAGCAACAAATTTCAACCTGACAAGAGTGTTGATCTTCTGGATTCATCTTGCGTCTATGTTGTTAGTAATGGAGGTACCTTTATAAAAGAGGAGGATATAATTAATTGTGTAGCAAGGCAGACAGGTAAAAATATTGCCATTTTGCAAGGTGACGATCGTAAGTCTCTTCAATTGCTATCGAAAAACTTGCAGAAACAAATTGTTGGTCAAAATCATGCCGTAGACAAAATAGTGGAAACTATTATTTACAGAAGGCAGGGTATAGGGGCTACTGAAAGAAATCTTGGAACTTTTCTTTTTTCAGGATCAACCGGTGTTGGTAAAACCGAGCTTGCAAGAATATTAGCCCGTGAATTTTTTAACGGAACTCATAAGTTACTGCATGTGGATTTGGCAGAATATAATGGATCTGATGCCATAAATAAGCTTATAGGGGCAGGTGCTGGGTTTGTGGGGCATGAAAAAGAAGGTGTTTTAACAGGATTTTTGCACACTCAGACCAATGGAGTTTTACTTTTTGACGAACTTGAAAAAGCAAGCAAAGAGATTATAGAACTTTTGCTCGGCATGATTGATAATGGAAGAATTTGCAGTGCTAAAGGAGAGGTTCTTGATACTAGAGAATGTATAATTATTGCGACAACAAACTCCATAAATAAGAAAAATCTGAATCGTGAGCAGGTAGGGTTTGGAAACACAAAAGAGTCACCAGATATGATGGAAATGCTATCAGGTTATTTCCCAAAAGAATTGTTAGGTAGATTTGATGAGCTGATATTATTTAATGAGTTGGGCACAAATGAACTGAAGGCTATATTGAAGTTGAGAATTGATGAAGCTGTAGAAAGGCTAGAGAAAAAGAATATTATATTAAAGTTTGAAGAAGGAGAACTTATTAGTAAATTATTAGAAGGTCTTAAAAGAAGTAAAACAGGGGCTAGAGGAATCGCTCGACTATTAGAGAAACGAATACTTCAACCCATTGCTATGGCAATGCTTATGCGTGATGATAATAGTAAACCCATGACTTTTGATTTGAATCACAATGCTCTTGAGATAGTGGGAATATAGACTTTGCATACCGTTTGTTCTTGGTATCAACCTTACAATCAATATTTATTTAAAAAAGGAGTGATATTAATGAAAAGTATTTTGAAAAGTTTTAAAAATACAATGAATTCTATTCAACAACAGAAAAAAATTAGACATTGGGGAAATATTATAATAAATAACCCAAAAGATGCTGTAGCATACTTCAATCGTGGAAATGCTTTTTTTAAAATATGTGCCTTTGATAAAGCAATTTTAGATTATACCAACGCTATTACATTTAATCCTATAGATCCAGATATGTACACTAATCGAGGGAATGCATGGTACAATAAACACAATTATGATAAGGCAATCGAAGATCATACAAATGCTATTAAATTGAAACCAAGCTTTGCTGAGGCTTATAACAATAGAGGAATGGCATTTGATGCTAAATGTGAGTATAATAATGCAATCGAAGATTATACAAATGCTATTACATTGAAATCAACCTATATTGAAGCCTATAACAATAGAGGAGTATCATTTAGTAATAAATGTGTTTATGATAAAGCTATTGATGATTTTGATACAGTTATCAAAATTAATCCGTGCTTTCCTGACGCATATTATAATCGTGGATTGGTATATTCTTTGAAAGATGAATATAAGAAGGCAATCAGAGATTTTAATACAACTATTGAAGTCGATCCGAATTTTAACAAATTAGCAAGCCTATACTATAGTCGTAGTGTTGCATGGAATAAAGAAGGCGATACAATATTAGCAGACAAAGATTATACTAAATCTATTAAATTAGAACCAAGGTTAGTTGATTCTGCATTCATAAGGCAGAAGGAGTGGAAACAATAATTCCAGCAATCACAGATATTCGTGCCGTAGTTGCTGTTGCCATAAAGCGGGAATTACTCAAAATAAAAACTAAAATTGACATTAGAGTGAAATCATACAAACAAGTTCTATGTACAATTTATATGAGGAAAAAGCTATGCAAAATTTAAGTAAAGTTATTAAATATTTCAGTGTTATGTCCTTGATATCAGGTTTGCTATTACCTTCTACCAATACATATGCTGGAGGTTATCATTATAATAGTCGTAATAATTATAATAATCAAAATCCATCCCAAAACATCAAGCAAACCAACGTGTTGACTAATGCCTCAGAGCAGCTCTCAGATCATAATCACAATTATAGCAATTTCATCCCCCGTGATGATATCTCTTTAGAAGGAGATAGGTCTTCCATCCTATACATAAAGGATCCTGTCCCCAATTTTTCTTCATTTAAGATTGAGGCAGATATACAACATGAAGATAGAAGAGAAGATAAGAAAAAATATAAATATATCATACCAACAAATTGTATGAATTCTCAGGAGCAAAATTGCAATCAAATATTATCGCAAAGAATAATCAAAGCAAATGAAGACATTCAAAATCTAGAGAAACAAAAAGTAAATTATAATAGAAATATGAAAATGCTGCAAATTGTTCTTAGTACAACTAATGACTATCATGGTGAAATTGATGGAGTATTTAATGACTCTACACAAAAGGCAATTGCATCATTTCAAGCAAAATATAAAATTAATCCAACTGGTAGTTTAGAAAAAGATACCGAGACAATAAAAGAAATAAATAATGCAAGAATTGAAATCAAAGAAGAAGCAGCAGTAATGTCTTTATTTAACCTGAGTTCTGACTTGGATTAGTGGCATATATAGCGTTCCTATTATCAAGCGTGTGTTGTCAATATCACTGATTTGTATATATATATTCATTTCCACAAATCATGTAGGAGAGCTATATATAAAAATGCTGGAAGATGTTGAAGGTACTGGGCTCATATAATTTTGACATACAAGATACAGTGGTTTTAATCACTTTGTTGATACTAAATCTTGTAGTTTTTGAACCATCTGGAATAACGTGAGCCCAGTGCCTGTTGAAATAGAAGAGATTAATCCAGGCACTTTAACCTTGAAGGAACACTATACAGATTATGAATATAAACGCGAAGGAACGGTTGATTTATATATGGCAGCAGAACCATCAGGGGAAGGCGTGAAGTGTTAGTTAAAGATAATCACACCCGCCTTGAATGGGCTGAAGTAGCCGCTCATATAGCAGAGAAAATGTATCCATCTGCTGACAAAATCACGCTGATTAACTATAATTTGAGTGCCCATAAAAAATCAGCTCTGTATGAACTCTTTACACCAGAAAGAGCAAGAGCAATTATAGAAAAAATTGAATTTCTTAATACTCCAAAACATGGTTCTTGGCTGAATATTGCTGAGTGTGAACTCAGTGTTTTGACTCGTCAGGTAGTTAATGGGAGAATATCAAGTAAAGATGAAATGATTAAAAAAGTTACCAATTGGTATGAGACCCGAAACAAAAATATATCCAAGGTTGACTGGCAATTTACTACCCAAGATGCAAGGATAAAATTAAAAAGATTATATCCGACACTTAAACCTTGAGAGAACACTAGAAATGAATAAAATCACATCAAATCAAGAAAATACTGAACCACAGGATAAGGAAAGTTTTGAAAAAACTTCAAAAGTCGCTCTCCCCCACCTTTTTAAGACAACTCTGGAAAATTGTTTTTCAAAACCATACTATGTATCTTTACTTCACGCCTATATATTTCTAAAAAAAATATTAGACTTCGTTAAACAGAGCGATACTGATTCCGCAACAGATACTTTTCAGTCTGAAATAAAAAAATTAAAACCAATTTTGAATCTATATATATCTGAAACCGATGATATTAATAAAATAATGCTTTCAAAGGATGTTAATTCAAGCATTGATAAGCTATATTCAAATTACCAAGAAGATTCGAGCACTGCTATCCAAATAGTATTAGAACAAAGATATACATTAGCGGCCACTATTGAGGTCATGTCTTATGTCGGACATTCCCACTTACTATATGAAAATCAGGTTAAACTTATTCAAGATTTTGATGCTAATCATTTACCTTATAGTTTGCTTAATTTACAAAGATTATATGATTTAGATTCAGCATTTGTTAAAACAGAATATGGCGATTGCTTAATTCTCAACGAATTAGCTAGAATACCCAAAGTAAAAGAATACTTTCAGTTACCAGACAATAGCAAGCCATTAACTTGGGATGATTGGGTTAAGGCAATTCTCTCTCAAAAACATAAGCTTTATTATGATGAGGAATAACATATTGGGGGTTAGCCCAAAACCGCGGAATTTCCCTATCGATATAAATACATTTGTGGCTCATTAGTTAGGCTAATCGGGGCGAGTGTACAGAAACATACACCTTAATAACACCCCCCAAATACAGCGTTATAAACGTGATTTTCTTGATTGTTGACGCTTATTCTAAAAAGGTTTAAGCCTTTTAGACCTTATCTATAATTAAACAATCAGGGTAAATCTGACACAGCGTGGGTGTACCTAACTTACTACTGCCAGCAGCTTATGTTTGACACCTGTCCATAGATAGGTTACTATAACAGGTATGATTAAAACGTTTAAACACAAGGGATTAAAGAAATTATTTGAAACTGGTAATCATAAAGGGGTTAATCCTGATCATATTAAACGCTTAAGATTCATACTTGCAAGGCTTGATGCAAGCCAGAATTCTGATGATATGAATTTACCCGGTCTTAATCTTCATCCTTTACATGGAGATTTAAAAGGATTTTGGGCTGTGGCTGTATCAGGTAATTGGCGTGTTGTTTTCAGATTTGAGAGCAGTAATGTCTTTGATGTTGACTATGAAGATTATCATTAACTGTTGAGATAAGGGATTAAAAAAATGGCTATGCATAATCCACCACATCCGGGAGAAGTAATTAGAGAGCTTTGTATAGAACCTCTTGGCTTGACAGTTACAGAGGCAGCAAAGGCTCTTGATGTATCACGTAAAACTCTTTCAGCCATACTTAATGGACATTTTGGAATATCTCCAGAGATGGCTATAAGGCTGTCCAAAGCATTTGGAGGTAGTGCTGAAAGCTGGTTAATCCAGCAGGCACAATATGATCTCTGGCAGGTCAAAAATAAGGGAAAAGAATTTAAAGTTAAATCTTTCATTCCAGCCACCCCAGCGTTTAGCTATTGAATTGAATAAATAAACCAAGTTTCAGACTTATTTTTTACGATATGGCTATAAAGTACCCGCTGGTTTAGTATCTTAATACCGTATATAAAACCGAACGTTTATTTATAATAATGGATTAGCAGATGGTGTTTAAATATAGAAGTGTCCGAGCACACGGACATCCACCTCCAAAAGTTTGAAGCATAAAAAACAAAGGATGATTGATACTATTACCGTTATCAGCTCTTAAATTTGCATTAGAAAGTCTTACATAGCTTGACGCTACTATCCCACTGCTTATGAAGCTATCACTCGCTATGGTGTCTTTAAATGGCTCTAAATTAACATCTATTATACATTGTCTATTTTTTTATTGGCGGCGGGCTCAAAGATTGAATATGATGTGTAGGTAACAGAAAATATTTAGTTACCTACAGGGCTTATTTGCCCAAACATCGAAAAAGCGTGGTAGGAATCACCAATGGGACATTATCTAAAAATTAAACAATCAGGGTTAAAGTTTCATCGAATGAGTGGCCTAACAATGTAAAACGAAACTATGTTTTACATCTATAATAAAAGCTGTATTTATTTCTTCAATGAGTCTGAGCCAGATTTAAAAAATGGACACCTTTAAAATTAAATATATAAATTAAGATGTCCATTTCATAATAGTATTGCAGTGGCACTCATCTACCCTCAAAAGAAGCATAAACAAGAAGTTGTGGATTAGTGCTACTGAACCGTAGCATGACATACAACCTTAGCAAGGTAAGCACTACTTCATTATACACTATGGAACTACCGCTATAAGCCCTTAAAAGCCATCCTAAAGCCTTGCATCCCTTACGCATACTATCCCATGCCCATGAAGCAACCACTTTCTATTGTGTCTTAAAATGGCTCTGAATCAACATATTATACTGTCTATTTTTTCAGCAGTTTTAATTGTTTTGTTGATGTAAAATTAAGCTATATTTTACACTGCTAATAAAAAGAAAGCTGGCATTGAACCAGCTTTGTTAAATTATTTATTTAAATAATAACCAGCGGGTCTTATACAGCCTGGGAATGATGCCAGCTCTTTTCTGGTTAAATGACCGTCTGGTATAAACGTTTTAACTTTACCTTCTATCCTTCTCAATTTTTGAGGAACAGCTTTTAATTCATAGCCTAACAATTCACCGATTCTCACGACTTCACTACACCAAAAAGGGTTGTTATGGCTTGTATAAAATGGTTTTTCTTTATATTGAGGCTGAAATTGATGTGCGTGTTGGTGTATCATTTCGTGCAAAATAACATCGTAAGTGTATTTTTTGCCAAACATCTTTTTATCCGTGTCCCAGACTATTTCAGATACAGGACAATAAATAGAGTCGTGTAGCATCATTCTATTCTTATTGATGTTCCCTAAACTTCTGCTGTAATTTGTAATACCCCAGATAATCTGGATCGGCTTTAATGAATTAAAAAAATACAATTCATTGATTTCCAACCAAGCATCGTAGGCAAAAACACCTTTGTAACCATAAATAACTGCGTCTTCTTTGTACTGTTCAATAATTTCAATATCTTCCCTTGGTTTTAAATCCTCCTTCATGTTTGTTTTGATTTTAGTTGTTGTTGATGTAACACCAATTACCGCTGAATTAGTTTCTTCTTCGAGCATGTGAAAAATCTCCATTTAAAAAATTAATAGTGCGCAGGCGAATTTTGCTGTCCCTGCATCCAGCAGTCATTAGAATCATGGCTTCCGATATGAAATCACGGAAGGTCACAATCTTAACGTCATTTGGGCACATCGCACCCTGTTGTTTTTCATTCAGCGGCAAAAGGGGTATGACCATGAACTTCACTTTTATTACTGAATCAGGTCTTTATAATTCTATTAGCAAAAACATTTAAAAGATAGATTAGATGAAGATGAAAAAACCAACCTGCCGAGACGGCAGACTGGTTTTAATTATCAAACTAATATCACTATCCCGTTTCGGGACATCGGTTCACAACAAATCTGCATCAGGCAATTCGTCGGATCAGGTGGAGCAGTTTAATAAAATTTAAAAGTAATCAAACCTGCTACACGTTTTATGTGTAACAAGTCAAAATCAAGTTTAACAGTAATCTAAAATTCGGAAAGCCGGTTAAACCGACTTTCAAAAGTTGGAGGATTCCCACAACCCAAACATCTGCAATTGGAATCTCTTGTAATGGGATTCAAGAAATCTAATATTCATTATAATAGGCACTGGTCTAATTACAGGAACTACAATGCTGTTCAACCCATCCCCATTCTAACCTTAGATAGTATCACTAAATTTATATATACATCAGCACCAACCAACACCCCAAACATCTACAATAGGTGATACTTGTAGCAACTGTTGTGCTGGTACTCGTAGCTGTTGATATAATATTATGTTATTATAGCTATGCTATGGTGCTATAGCTCTCCTTTGTATTGGGAGGGGGGGATAAACAGTATTGGGGGGAGAAGGACTTTAACCATAGTCAAATAATAGCTTGATTGTAGTGCTTTTCGGATCAGTATTATATCCTCAGTAACCGCAGAGTTCTGATAAATAAGTTCTCTACGTCCAGTGTAAACCCTTGTCAATACAGGTACTTTCCTCAGAGGACGCAGTACCCTCAGAGTTTTCATAAAATAGTTTTAATTTTAAAAAGTATCTATCCAATGAATACTTATATCCTCAGTAACCGCAGAGTTCTGATAAATAAGTTCTCTGCGCCCAGTGCAAACCCTTGTTAATAAAGGTTCTATCCTCAGAGAACTAGCATTCCGCACAAAATTTAATATTTATAAAAAGTACTTAAAAGCATTATCCTTCTCTCTCCAATACTGAAAGAATAGCAACCTCTTGAACAAATTGTATTAACACTGCGTTCACTGCGCCCACTGCGGAATTAGCCAGTAATGACGGGCATCTTGGTGATACGCAGTGTGTTTTTACTGCGGAACTACTGCGGCGATTCCTCGGTCAGATCGAAAATATTGGTCATACCGAGCTTGCCCTCAAACTCTTCACGGCATTGCTCCAGAGTTGGAAACCTGTAAATTCTGAAATTGAGACCCCCACTATTAATTTTTTTTGTTTCAACACTGTTGCAGAGCTTACGAAGTTGTTTACCGAAATTATTACTGTCAATTGGAAATCTCTCCTTAACTGTAGTAGCAAATTCCAGATAATGATCGTGAAATTCTTTACAAGATATTTCTCCTCGCCAGTCTGCGTGGTCTTGGTGCAATGCCCCATCCTGAAGTTTTGAATACCAAAATTTTTCTATTGTGCTCATGGAATATTCAATTTGTTCCAAAAGTGCTTCTGTTCTAGGTGGGTTGAGTAAATGCTGAAAATCATATTTCCACCGTAGGAGATCATACAACATAGCTTCAAGACCACCATTACGCATTTGATCCGATATGGCTTTGAAATATTCATGGTTTTGCTGCTTTGCGTTAGAAATCTCTGTCACATAAAACCTACGCTCCTTTTCTCCTGCAGGCACTACCCAGTTATTGTTGCTGGCTATGACAAGGTTGATACAGTTCCTGACCGTAATAGCGTCTTTACCCTTTGATTCGATGATAAGCTCAGGTTCTGTGATCATATGTTTGATAGCACCTTCCGACTGTTTATCTCCAGCAAAGAACCCTTCATCCGCAAACACTAAAATCTTGTTTTTAAGGTGGTGGTTAAACCTCCCGACCAAATGATTCTGCTGCGCTAACTGGAGGTAATGACTGCCGAGTAACCTGCCTATGGTATTTACAAAAATTCCTTTACCTGTGCCTTTGTTGCCCCTTAAAACAATAGCGACACCGGGTCGATCTCCTCCAGGGTCTTGTACCATGCGAGCTATCCAATCCATGACCCATTTGAATTCGGATTCTTTACCGTTTACAATAATATTGAAGATATGATCCCTGAAAAGTGACCAGTCCCCCTGTTTCGGTTCGACTGGAAATCCTGTCCATAAATTATAGTATCCCGGCATATCTCGTCCCGGTTCAAAAACAACTTTTTTATACTGTCTGCGATCAGGAGACTTGAGCCAGTAGTCAACTATGCACATCTCTTTTTTGGGATCATCAGGGTTAGGGACAACCCTGTTTGCAAAGTATTTTTTTAAGTCAATTTCTGATGTAAAATCTATGTCCTTACATCCAGTGTGCGGGTTCAGCTCTTCCTTTAAAACAGCACACCGGCTGCCCATCCAAGTGACTGCGTACTCTGCATTGAACTCGTCAACTATTTTAGAATAAATGGATACGTTGTTGGTCTCACTAAGGCTCTGAATTACCGCCTCATAACCTTCTTCTTGATCAGTATAAGTAGTGAATAGATCGTTGAAATCACTGTTAATAGGGCATAGGACGTATTCAATTCCAAGTTTGTCAAAGATTGCAATTGCAGTGTCTCTGCCCCTGTTTTTACCTGTTTCAGCTTCGGTTGTTAAATCATTATCAGCGGCTACCACGAGTTTTTTATCTGGAAATTCAGTTTTAATCTTCTCACAAACCGCTTGCATATTACCTGCATTAAATGCCACAACTACAGCGTTACCAGTGGCTTCATTAATAGTTGAACCAGTGGCGAAGCCCTCAGCTATGTAAATAATTCTGCTGGATGTTGTATCACCAATGCAGTGCAAACCACCTGCAACTTTACCGCCAGACAAAAATCTCTTCTCCCCATCCTCGTTTATAAATTGCAGTGATACAGGGGCGTCCTCACTGTCATCGATGTCACCATATATGGGAACAACTAACGTATTCTTTAGTTGCCTCATACCGATTGGAGAGATACGCTTCCTTATTATATAAGGATGGGTAGGATCAGCTTCTTGAGCTTTACTCCAAATTGCAGCAGCTTTAATTTTAGCTGCTGCATGTTTAACTTGTTGCTCCTGTTCGATTTTTTGGTGCATCTTTTGAACTTCTTCATCAAACTTCTGATGTTGAGCAGGGGTTAATTCCACACCATCATGGGTGTACCTACCTGAAACTATGCAACCCTTCTTCCAATCACCAAAAGACCAAAAAGCGTTACCATCATCGTTAATGTTGAGAATATACCAACCATTTTTGTTGTTGCCACCGTCAGTAGAAAATCTAATAATTTTAGACTCTTCTATTGTTGTTGGTGCTGTGAGACCTGCCTGAACCATTGAATTTTTTAAACTTTCTACAACTTCTTTTTTTAACATAAAAAAAATCTCCATTGAAAAATCCTAATAAATCTTCAGGAAGTAAAAATATCCCTTCCTGAATCGTCTCAGAACTATTTCCGAGACCGTTTGAGAGCAGTCACGCAGATGGTGCTGCCCCCTTGTTTCAATGGTTCAGGCGTTAGTTTCTACTTATTACTCGATGACCTCCTTGATCTTAACGGTTAATCCCACCATGTCGTTAAATGAGCAACAATTCAAAGATACAAATTCGGCATAAAATTTTTTACCCAGATCAATTTGTGGAGCAATCTGGGCTGCCACTGGCTTGGGTAGGTATCCCATAGAAATTGTATCCATCAACACTTCAATTGCATTGGCATCGTGAACATTGTCAGGGTCACGTTGCAATCTGTAGGTTTTGATGTTCCCGCAGCCGAAGTTCTTGATATTGTGCTGTCTGTTGTTGTAACTAACACCCGCTAATCTTGTTTGTAACATAATGTAAATCCTTTTGATTAAATAAGTGGATATTTCCACAATTAAAAAAATAGGGGCAATTCATACTAGCCCCTTACAGCAAGGGTCGATCATTCAACTATTGCTGTGACTTTGAGTGTTGGCACTCTTTAGGATTTACTATAAATACGGGTATTTAGTTTATTGATTATCTACAGGTTTTTCCTGCAGATTTTTCAACATCTGGACAATTAACGCTTGGCTTGAAAGAGACAGCCCGCTATACAATTTCAATAATTCTTGATCCGATTTGGAAAGTGCAAATCTTTCTTTATTTATGATGGATTCAATCTCTCTCTTTTTTATTATCTCCTCATTTTTTTTGGTAATATAATCATGCCAAAACTGCCACTCTGTGAACTTCTTTCTCGGCGCGTCATAAATCCAGTTACCCTCTTGCTGACACATCTCTCTTAGATCAGCCAATGAATATGGAGAATTTTGATGCGTCCACTGCGGATTGCTATCTAATTGATAATTGCGTAACTTCCACACATTTTTTTTAAATGCCAGATGAAAACAGGTTTTTTCATCAATTTCCTTAATATAAACTATGGATGCCATCTCCCACTCCTTGTTAAGACCGTTTTTTTACCACATAGGGATATAGTAATTCATAATCCCATAATGTCAAGTCAAATCAATCGAAATATTTTTAAATTACTATATTTCAATTGATTTGAGCAAAAATAAATTTATATGTATCTCTTTTATGGCACTATAAGACTTAGAATCTTTCTTGTCAAGAGAGTTTCCAGCAATTAAAGCTGTCTGCAGTTCACATTTTACCCCATTAAAATGCCTACTCAGCCGCTTTATAAGCAATATCTATATCCCATATCCGCATAATAACGCACAATTTTAAAATGTCAACCCAAATTCATTGAAATATTTTTAATTCACTATATTACAATTGATTTAAGCAAAAATATACTTATATGTATCTATTTTGAAGCAAAATAAGGCTTGAAATATATTTTGTCAAGTCTGTTTAAAATTTAATTGTGGAATAAAAATCAAATGTAAAAGAGAGCTACATTTTACATTATAAATTCATAATAAAAAATATTTACTGTAGTGCTACCACCCTACACCAACCAGCACCCTCACCAAGACCACTTATTTTTGATTGTGTATTCTTTTGGATATGGCATTGGCAGGTGTAGAGAACGTTCCATGATTGGCACTACAGGTGCTTTTAATGGTAACTGTTGCAGGTTGGTTGGAGTGCTTTGGAAGTGTGGTTGTATGATTTAGCTGTGCTGGATTGAATTTGAGTTGTTATAGGTGTAGAGGGGTTGGTCGTTGTAGGTGTAGATGTGATGGTACTACTTTAAATTAAAGTTGAGTCTGTTATGATGTAGATGTAATGGTACTACTCAATATTCATTATATTACTGCTATTAATTTAAGCGGAGCGGGCGGACAAAAAATTATTTATCATCATAAAAGCCTCCTTTATCTGCATAAGACATAATATCATTTAGCACATGCTGTTTACACTGCTCACATATAGAATGGGATTCTACAGTTAATCCATGTTCTATCATCATTAAAGCAAATTTATTAGCTGGTGCTTCTTTTTCTCCCATGTAACAACCACAGTAGCTGCAACGAATTTGGTAAATCATTGTTTTATATCCTTATAATAAAGAAGGGCATCAGCAGATGACATACCCGCTAATGCCCTTCAAGTTAGTTTAATGTTATTTGAATCAGTCTATTTTGTTTACTACTGGACCTAGCACGCTGGTGTCTATAGGAACTCCACTACAATTGAATCCGGGATGTATATTCCCATATTCATCACAGACCCAGCAGTCCACTATTCCAAAGTCTCCAGACATACATGGGCTGTAGCAATTATATTTTTTATCTTTTGCTGTGTCTGTTCTGTAGATGTGTCCACGTTTGGCTTTATAAATTAGACCAGTAAAAACTTTCATTGTTACACCTCCTTTATGCTGCCTGAGCTTGTTTTGGTTGGATAGTTGATGCACCATTTACATCATTATAAATGATTAGATTTATAACTTGTTCTACCTCGGATAATACCTTTAAACACGCCTTATGTGGATGCATCTTCAATTTAGATGCGTAATGAGCTATGTATTGATAACTATTTCCTAAAGTTGCGTATGCTGTTTTCCCCGCAATTTTGCAGAGGCTAATAGATGAAAGTTCGGCTACTATTTCTTTTAGTGATTTTTCACGATCTCTTAAACTCCCTATAACTCTTTGATGTGAAGCATGTGCCAGCTCGTGCAGCATCACGCTCTCATCAGGGCTTGCAAGCCCTATCTCTTTTCTTGTAGAGTTATAATATCCATAATATTTTGTATTACCTGCCACAGCTTTAACATTGATGCCCCATTCTTTAGCACGTTCCATAAACGGTAAGTCTGGTAGTTCTATCTCATCATAACTTAAAGGTTCTCCATCTGTATCTTCAACTCTAAAAACTGGAGCAGTTTTAAAAAATGTTAGATATTTTTCCTCATCACCTGTATCTTCATCCACTTTCTTTTTAAAACATGGAACAAGAATATAAATAGCTTTAGCACCCTTATTGACACTACGGTGTATCTCTTTCCACTGATTAAATCCCCTTGCATCAGCACTTCCACTAAGAAAGAGGATCAGCCTATTATTAAAAGACCAATGACTGCATGGTACATCGATCATTGGGAATGTTGCGATCTTAATGGCTTCTGGTATCTGACCACTCTCAAACGCCTGTAGTATCTGATCTAATACTACTTTCACTTTATTATTTGTTTCCATTAGTTGTCTCCTTTAATCCAAATAAAAAAGCCACCTACAAGGCTTTTGCCTCATAGATGGCTCTGATGTTATTATTTAATTAACTGTAATATTTAACTATATTTTACATCACATTTACTCATGTCTATTTCCCAATCATCCAATTTGGCGGATGAGCTAAACCCGTTATTCAACCAAATACCGCTTACACACTCTGGATGGTGCTTGGCGTCAAATTCTATGAATTTACGGCATATATATCTCCACATTCCGCATCCTACTGTTGGATAGCCGATAATGCGATAAATAGTATCCCAATTTGGCAGTACTATTTTATATATATTAATTAAGCAGTCGTGCTGGTGGGTTGCATTGTTAAAAATATCATCTATTTTTTCTTGTAATTCGGCTCTACTGAGTTTGATTGATGCTGGTTTTAGAACACTTTTTGTAGTCATTTTTATTATTTCCTTTTTTTAATGATGTTTCAAAAATAGAAAAGCCCTCTTGGGAGAATCCCAAAAGAGCTTCTGCTGAAAAACTAAGTTGTATTAAATAATTACTACCAATCCTTACATGCGTTACTATACTCACAAGAGGAGCATAGAAAGCTTTGAACTGGATAAAACACCCTATTTGATATTCCACTAAGTACGGCAGAAGCTATTTTAGCGAATCTTTTTCTATCTTCTTTAGTGCGAATTGTTTTTATTTGCTGCAGCTTTGGTTCTTTTGTTTTCAAAAGAACGTCAAACCTACAATCTATATCAGCTTTAGGGTCTATATATTTATTAGCAGCAAGGATATAGGAGTAACTGGTAAGCTGTTGATCTTGATGTACTGCTTCTTGACTCATAGATTTAGATGCGGTTTTGAAATCTACTACGATAAGCTCACCTATATTATTTTTAATAAGGAGATCAATAACTCCTACTAATTTATATTCAGTAGGTTGTTTATTTTCATCATACAGGATAGCAGATAGAGGTAAATCAACTGCCACAACTTCTTCTGTAAAATTAAAGTTATCATAAAATACCTTGAGCATAGAGTTTCCCATAGAAATAGCACTATTAACATCCGATATTGTTTTACTAAAAATGACAGGTACTTCTGTATTGTTAATATCCAAGGTAAGTGATGTCTGAAAGGTGTCTGTAATGGCCTGGAATGGCTCTATCTGAGCATTCTTATGCGAGCAGCAGAGCATATTTATTGCTGTATGAATGCTGCTGCCTAATATTAAATTTATACTTAATGACTCAGGTTTCTTACCTTCTACATACTTGTATAAAAATTTTAATGAACAATTACGGTAGCAGCTAACAGCTGAATACGAAATATGTAAATCTTCATTAGTTATTTCTTCCAATGTTTTATGTTCTGACATAATTTTATCTCCTATTTTTGAATAAATAAAAAAAGGGAGAGTCCATAATGGACACCCCCCTCAATTGAATAAAACGATACTGCAATTTACAAACTGTATTACATCACCTCAATTATTCGGCACTAATGATTCTATAAGTTGTGATGCATCTCTTTTAGAAAGATATTGAAGAGTTTTGCCATAATTACTAATACAAATTTTATCCAGTTCATCTTTACTTTTCTTAGCACTACCCATAAGGCTTAAAATAAACTTATATTGTTTACCTGATAGACGACTATCATCGTTGTTGGGTTGCTGTTGGCTTTGCTGTGGTTGAGAATTATTTGGAACTGTATTAGCTGGTGGATAGTTGTTTATAGGTTGGGTTGCAGGTGGCGGCGGGGGCTGAAAATTCTGTCTAGCAGAATATGTTGATTGATTACCACTATAATTTACTTGAGACTGTAAATGTGTTGAATGGTTGTTATTGTTGTGTTCATGCTGCATGGGGAAATCTGCATCTTTAGTGTCATCTATGTTAAAAAGTCCGTTTAAACAGTACTTTCTAGCATACGAAGATGCAGCACCTGTTATTTGGCTCTCATCCATTCCTTTTTTACTTATTGCTTCTCTTGCAAGAGCTGTTGTAACTATACATTGATCAGGTTGTTCTATGTTTATAAGAGCAGCTGTCGCTTCAACATAAAAACGATCACCAATAAGTTTGACTGCATCAGATAAAGTCAAAGATAGACCATATTGTGCCAGTAGTGGTTTTACAGCTTCTACAATATTCTCAAGCGACCTGTATTTAAAATTTCCATAGCTATTATACATATCTTTAGGTGCTTTTAATTGCGATTGCACCAGATTTAATTTCTCATAGATATTCATAACTACCTCCTTAAATTAGAAACAAAAAAAGCCACTTACCCATTAGATAAGTGGCTGTAATTAATAAGCATATTGTAAATTTCATGTTAATATTTAACCTGCATCAACCCCTCCATCTCCTTTTGCATCATATTTTGAAGGTCTATTTTAATATCTGCTGGAATTGAGTAATCCAATTTAATAGATGTATAGCGTTTGCAGATATTAACAAATATATCTGACCGTTCTTTCTCACTACTTTGTATAAGGTTAGTTTCTGTTATTGTCTCTGATCTATTCATGTAATCACCTCCGCATAAGTGTCTGGAAGCATATCGAACACTATAAAAAGTTCCCAATAATCTTGATCCAACGTTCTAAGCATATTAAACGCATCTAACTTGCTGATAGACCTGTTATTAGAAAGTTTATCATCTGGTAAAAGAAAATGTCCGTTTTCCTTCACGGCTTTAATGTGGAGCAAGTCCTTAACCAGATCAGGGTAAAGCCCCCTTGATGTTTCATCTGCAAGTTTAAATTTTAATGCTAAATGCCCCTTCTCTTTTTTAGCTTCCTTTTTCATTTTGAGCCTCCGTAATTTAGAGTATAAAAATAAAAAAAGCCTTTAGGACTTCTCCTAAAGGCTCGGTTAAATTTAACAAATTGTAGATTCAGCCAGCTTCATTATATGACTGAGTTATGATCCCATGATCAGCAAAACTGTAATAACCATCGTCATACATCGAGATTATGAGATGTTCATGCACGGTTATTCCCATAATTTTGGCTGCTTTTATGATGCGTTTAGTAACAGCTATATCTTCTGATGAAGGATCGACATTGCCGCTTGGGTGGTTGTGGCATAGGATCAATGATGCTGCATTACTAAGGACTGCTGGTTTAAGCACTTCTCTCGGGTGAACAGTTGCAGAAGAAAGATCGCCTGTAGAAACAATATTTAATCCTGTTATCTGATTTTTAGAGTTAAGCATAATAATACAAAATTGCTCACGGTCTGGGTTGCCCTGTGTCTCTATGAGTCTTTTAAGTATTCCCTGAGCCTGCTGAGAAGTTGTTATCTGTTTCTGCTCAAACTGAAGATGGGAATCTCTAATAAGGGTTACTCGAAATATCGAAATGAATTTTTTATAGTTAAATTGATCACAATGCTCGTTGAATAGATACTGTTGTTTTAATGCTGGATACGCTTTCATAATTCTCCTTTGTTTGTTGTTGTTTATAAAAATAAAAAAAGGTCTGAACCATTATTGGAACAGACCTTAAAGTTGGTTAGAATATATGTAAATTTTACTTTAGAATCAGCCTCTTAAATGCCAATTTGAGAGCCATAGACAAACCCCATACCTATCTATTCGGTTAATACAAACACCTATAGAATTAACCCTTAAAGCCCTAATTTAAGCCATAGAATTAAACAAATAGAGAGTGGGAGGGGTGTTTTAATGAGATATTTTAATTTGCAGTAGGTGGTTTAAAATGTGAGTATTATAGATGTGTTTGTGGAGTGTTGGAGCTGCAAATGATGACGCTAGCCCTATAATAATTTTATATGTCTATTCGGTTCATTTTAATTGTGTGGATGGGGCATTCACAAAACTGGTTTAAATTTTTCTACACGCCTATTATGTTGCAGTGTGTATTTAAAATGTAAAAAAGCGGGGGCTGGCTAAAAATATTTTCGAGCCATTTATAATTAGTGATGACCACGATATGAAAAATAGGAATAGATAAGAGGTAGGAAGCTCCAGCTAATGATATAACTGGAGCATTGATATTTAATTGGTTTTTGATTTTAAATGATTTTTTATTTCATCTAATTTAGCTTTATATAATTTAGTTTTCTCTTGTAATTTTTTGTATTGGGTGTCTATCTCTTTTTGTAAATCTTTAAGTATATTGTCATCAAATGCTGCTAAGTCAATTGTAAGTATTTCTGAAATAGGCATATCTGCAGGATTTAATTCTCTTTTATGTTTAGATATAAGTTCTCTAATCTTTACAACTGAACATTTTTTATTAGTTTCAGCCTCTATTGCAATAATTTCAGTGATTAACTGTTCTTTTTTATCATCAGGAGCGTAAGTTAAATTCACTTTATGACTATGCCCCAAGTTTCCGTATGCGGATGATATATTTTTATTTTCAATGTTATCAAAATAATAATCATCTAATGCAAGGTTAATAGCATCATAAATCCATGTTTTAGATGGGCTGTTACCCTGTGATTCGTTTTTAAGTTTCTTAATCAGTTTAGATATAGATTCTGTGTGATTATATTTTTTCTCTTTAGCTAATTGATAATCATTATTATAAAATACTTTGATGATATATTGACCAGCATCCAGCATAGCATTATGGAAGTGCTTAACAAAAATTCCTCTTAATTTATTGAATGTTACATTAACCTTATCATCTTCTGTCATAGCTGCTACTTGATCGTCTGTAATTGCTTCATAAGCAGCATCTTCTTCTATTGTATCCATTACATAATTTTCAACTATTTCAGGTAAATTCTTGTTAATATCTGCTTGGGCGGTATCACCAACATTACCATCCTCTGTGTAACCCTTCACTTCAGTAGATAACGTGCCAGTTATTTTATTTTCTCCAGCAACCTCAGATGACTTAGTATCATCACTTTTTGTTTCTTCTGATGAGGTTAGTACTTCCGCCTCTTGTATTTCAGTTTCAACTTGTGCAGGTACTGTCTTATCTGCTTGTTCTACATCTTTATTACTCTTCTTCGCCATTCCTTCCTCCTGTGTAGTTTCTTTAATAGCCTGCCCTATAGACCTTGCTGCTGAGTCCAAACTTTCAGTAGCTCTGATACCAGTATATTTAAACTCTAATTGAATTGATTGTGCCTGATTAAAATTATAGGTGTTATTATTACACCATTGATTCATGTATTCAGGCTTCCAGCCCCTATAATCGCTATTATTGGGAGCTTCTAATACATTAATTTCATTGTCTTTTAACTTCTCTATCAACTTTTGGATTATCTCTTGTGCAGCTGTGTAATTTGGTTCTTCATCCTTATCAGGTTGACCGTACCCAATCAGGCACTGAGCATTACCATCAATAGCTTCAATATTGTTATCAGCTATACCATGTATCCAAAAAACATATGTAAGACCTGCTGTATCAACTACAGCTTTAATTTTATCTATGAAGCTAATAGCCCGCTCTGCCTGCTCCACTATATTAAGATTCAGACATTTTTTTATTAAACTTGGTATTCCATTGTTTCTTTCTGGTTTACCAAATATAGGTTTACGATAAGATGTATTAATAACAGCACTACACTCAAGATATGCTGCTATTCTTCTTGTAAGCTCGGCAGTGCCTATATCATCATAAGGTGTAGTTTCAACTGCATGTGGAGCTATAAGTAAGATATTACTATCATTTTCAATGAACTCAATAACTGCTGTATCAGCACTTGGAATTTCTGCCATCTTATTAATCTTTCCTCCCTTTTAATGTGGATGGTTGCTGTTTAGTTGTAGATATATAAGCACTATTTTACATTATTTTAAAGCTGTTTTTACAGTGTAATTACACTTTTTTTACTTGTGACAGAGTGATTACATTACGGTTACAAAAACTGGATTTTTATGTAAAAAGAGGATGGATAAAATGGGGCTTTAAGGGGCTTTTTGCTGGTGCAGGATTGGGTAAGTGTAATGAGTTGTTACAGAGGGTGTTACAGCGTGTAACGGGGTAGTGACACACAATATACATATTATGAGTTATTGCTCATAATAAAAAGATTTTTAATAGAATAAATTTGCCAAAAAATAAACATTGTAATATTACAGCACAGCAATATTTTTAACAGCTACATTTGTTTTACTAATTTAATTGGAGTGATTTAATGACATTAGACTTACAATCTCTTGAAAGCTGGCTTTGGGGTTCTGCTGATATTCTTAGAGGAAGCATTGATAGCAGCGATTTTAAAAACTACATCTTCGGGCTGCTATTCCTTAAACGTGCTAATGATGTGTTTCAAGAAGAGGTCGATAAAATTGTAGATATAAAAGGTTTAAGTAAAGAAGAAGCTGAAAATGACCCTGACGAGCATCAGTTTTGTTTTCTTCCTGCAAATGCAAGATGGCAAAATATCATAGAAAAGACCGAGAATATAGGTGAGTCGATTGACAAGGCGTTAGCTTCAATAGAAGAGTCTAATCCTAATCTTGAAGGTGTGATGACAGCGGTTCACTTTGGTAATAAAGAGGTGTTAAGTGATTCAGTTCTCCAGCGTCTATTACTTCACTTCAATAAATATTCACTTGGAAATAATGACCTCTACACCCCTGACCTTCTGGGCGATGCTTACGAATATCTCATCAAGATGTTTGCTGATGATGCTGGTAAAAAAGGCGGTGAGTTCTATACTCCAAAGGGAGTTGTCAAACTCATAGTCCAGCTTATAAAGCCTGAACCCAAGAACAAGGTCTATGACCCCACCTGTGGTTCTGGCGGTATGCTGGTTGAAAGTGCCAGATACATAGCTGAGAAAGGTGGTAAAACAGGTGGACTCTTAGATGCTGGGCTGTTTGGTCAAGAGAAGAATCTCGGAACTTGGGCTATCTGCAAAATAAACATGATACTTCATAACTATTCTGATGCTGATATTCAAAAAGGCTGCACACTTACTACTCCTAAACATATTCAGAATGATGAGTTGATGATATTTGATAGAGTAATAGCCAATCCCCCTTTTTCTCAAAATAAGTGGTGGGACGCTGCTGAGGTTGAAGTAAAAACTGATGATAAAGGCAAAGAGATTGCCCCTAATTACAATAAAGTTGTATCTGATTCTTACGGTAGATTCTCTTACGGTATCCCGCCTCGTGGATATGCTGATTTAGCATTTCTCCAGCACATGATAAGTGTCCTTAAAAATGATGGTAAACTTGGTATAGTTCTTCCTCATGGAGTTCTTTTTAGAGGTGGTTCTGAGGGTAAAATAAGAGAGGGTATTTTAAGAGATGATATACTTGAGGCAGTTGTCGGGCTTCCGTCCAAGCTCTTTTATAATACTGGCATACCTGCATCAATTTTAATTGTGAACAAGTCTAAGCCATCACAACTTAAAAATAAGGTCATCTTTATTGATGCAAGTAAAGAGTTTAAAGAGGGTAAGAACCAGAACATACTTGAAGATGAACATGTTAATAAAATTGTTAATGCCTATGATGCTGGTGCAGAAGTTGAGAAGTTTATGCGTATCGTAGATATGAAAGAGATAGCGAAAAATGACTACAACCTTAACATCGCCAGATACATTGACACCAGCGTATTAGAAGAAGAGATTGACCTTGCAGCAACTCTTGAGGAGATACGCAATATAGAGCTTAAAGAGAAAGAGATTGATGACAAGCTGGCTGGTTATCTTAAAGAGTTGGGGCTGTAGTTATGGAAAATAGAGCGGGATATAAAAAGACTGAACTTGGTTGGATTCCTGAAGAGTGGGACTTATTAAAACTTAAAAACATTATTGAATTAATGACTGATTATGTTGCAAACGGTAGTTTTAAGGCTCTTCGAGAACATATAACCGTTCATGATAATGATAATTATGCTATCTTTGTTAGGCTTTTTGATTTACGTATTGGACTTGGACATAGTAAACAAAAATATGTTGATAAAATAAGCTACGATTTTTTGTCGAAATCCAATCTATATGGCAATGAAATATTAATGGCAAACATAGGGGCAAATGTTGGAGAAGTTTTTTTGATGCCATTAATTGATAAACCTGCAACAATAGCTCCTAATATGATTATTATAAAACCTTCTAAAAATAGTGTGGATAACAAGTATTTATTTTTATTCTTTAAATCAGATTTTGGAATAATGGAACTAAACAAAATCATTGCTGGAAGCGGTCATCCTAAAATAAATAAAACTGAGTTAAAAACTGTCAATATAATTCTCCCACCCCTACCAGAACAACAAAAAATAGCCTCAATCCTCACCACAGTAGATGACAAAATATCATCTATAGAAGCCCAGATACAACAGACCGAACAGTTGAAAAAAGGTTTAATGGCAAAGCTGCTGACTGAGGGGATTGGTCATACTGAATTTAAAGATACTGAGATTGGGAGGATTCCTGAGAGTTGGGAGGTTAAAATATTAATAGATGCAGCTGAAAAAATAAGTGATGGTATTCATACAACTCCAAAATATTGTCCTGATACAGAGTATTATTTCATTAATGGAAATAATTTATCGAAAGGCAACATTGTCATAGATGAAAAAACCAAATGTGTATCACGATCCGAATTTTTGAAGCATAAAAAAGAACTCAATCTATACACTATTTTACTTTCTATAAATGGAACTATTGGGAATTTGGCATTTTACAATAACGAAAAAGTAATATTAGGTAAAAGTGCGTCGTATATCATTTTGTCAAAACATATTGATAAGCAATATGTTTATTATCTGCTGCAGACTGATAAAATTCAAAAATATTTTTTATTAGAAGTAACTGGTACAACAATAAAAAATTTATCCATAAAATCAATTAAAAATTGTAAGATTCCTCTCCCACCACTACCAGAACAACAACAGATAGCCTCTATCCTATCTTCTGTAGATGATAAACTTGATGTCCTTCAATCAAAAAAGACCAGCTACAGCACACTTAAAAAAGGACTCATGGCTAAACTGCTGACTGGACAGATGAGGGTTAAAATATAAATCTATTATGCGAATGCTAAACGGCGACCTTTAGCTGCTGGAATTGGATCGTTAAACTCTTTAGCCGTAGCAATCCATAAATTCATTGCATCTTTGATGTTAGCCAAAGCATCATCATAGGTCTCTCCGTGTGCCATACAACCTAAAAGCTCTGGAACATCAGCAATAAAAAGTTGGTCTTCTTCACTCCAATAGATGATAATTTCGTATTTATTTATCATTCTTCTGCCCCTAATTTATATTTTAGAATAACATTACGAACCTGTTTGACTTGATATGGTTTTGCTTTGTTCCCATCTTTCTGTAAATTTAGTTTCTCTTCAACACCTTGTTTTCTAAAAATATGATGACTTCCATTTATACGTAATTCAAATCCAAGATGTTTTAATAGATTAAGCAAATCTGTAAATGCAATGTTGGCATCGCTCGCACCTAAAAGTATCTCAAAAATTAATTTTTCATATTTACCCATTTAGTTAGTATCAATCCTTTGTCCATGCTGTAATATCTCATTTACAACTGGATTTGTAATATTAAAATCTTTTTCTCTAAAAGGATGCGGCTCAATTCTGCTGTCTATCTTACGTCTTAACCTCATCAGCTCTAATTGTATATCTATTGGATTATCAAACTCCTTGAGGATAACAGCAATATCAATATCGCTCTCTTCTCGATTAGTTCCCTTTATGTATGAACCAAACATAAACACCTGCTGGCATTCGTTATAATTAGTTTTAACAGCAGAAGCATACTGCCGAGCTATTTTTAGAGCATCGTTCTTATCCATTCTCTCAACTCCTTTATTCTATTAATCCATGATTCCGTATATTCCTGAGTGCATAAATTATAAAATTCTCTTTTATAATCATCATATCTGGCGTTAATATTAAAAGATGTTATTGTATCAAGCCAATCGGCATATTCTTCTGGTAATTCAATTTTGCATAACTCTGCCAGCCTGTAAAGATTGTGTATAGGCGGAGCATGTTTATTATGGAGCTTTACATATAAGGCTTTAAGTAGTTTTTCAACAGAGATATGACCTAAAAATAAAGACCATTGATATGATTGCGAGTTATACAACTGATTCATAGTTTTAAAATCATCATCTGAGGTTGCAGCCCAATGTTCTTTTATTTTTTCAGTATCAACACTATTTCTCTCTTTATTTTCCAAAGTAAAATCCTTTATACATCTGTTTAATTGTGTTTAATTTTTATTCTTAAATTTATGTTATCAACTAAAACTTTAAAGTCAAACCATATTACCTTACCACATAAAAGGCTTAAAATAGAATGAACCAAACTCCTGAGTATCTTCAATCAGAACTACCAGCAATAGAGCTATTCCAAAAGTTAGGATACAATTACTTAAACGGTTCAACCCATGATGAACGCCCATCTATCAATGATGTAGTTTTAGAGACCCGCCTTAAAGATGCCATTAGACGCATCAATCCTTGGCTTAATGATAACAATGTAAACAATGCCTTTAAAGAGATAACCTCTTTCAGCTCTGCCTCAACCATTGAAGCCAATGAGTTTGTCCATACCCTTATCAGCAGTCAGAAATACTCTCCCAAGCAGACCATAGAGAGTAAGGAGACCTACAGAGGCGTATCATTCATAGACTTTAACAACATTGATAATAACGACTTTCTGGTAGTCAATCAAATGAAGTTCAAGGGTCAGGATAGGAACACTATCCCTGATATTGTTATTTTTATCAATGGTCTGCCATTGGCAGTTATAGAATGTAAATCACCAAAAGCATCAAGTGCAGAATCTGACGCTATTAATGACCTTATCTACTATCAAAGAAACAGCGAGAAGCTATTTAGATACAATCAACTCTGTTCAGCAGTTTATAAAGTTGGTGGTAGATACGGGGCTGTAGGGGCTAAAGAGGCTCATTATCAGGTTTATAGGTCTGAGGATAACACTCTTCTTGAGTCATTACTTGAGAGAGAACCAACACAGCAGGATATTCTTTTATACAACCTGTTTGATAAAAAAAGATTTTTAGACCTTATCAGAAACTTTATCCTTTACCAGATACACGAAGGGTCAAAGATTAAGATTCTGCCACGATACCAGCAGATAAGAGCAACTAATAAGACAATAGATAGACTGCAAAAAGAGAATAAAGGCGGAGTTATCTGGCATACACAAGGGAGCGGTAAATCTATTACTATGGTTTATCTTGCAATCAAGATGAGACGTGAAGAGACGGGCTTTAAGAACCCCACAATTATTGTTATGACAGATAGAGTTGACCTTGATGACCAGATCAGCAGCACATTTATAAAGTGCGGATTTCCCAACCCTATAAGAGCTAATTCAGTAAGACACCTCAAGAAAGTTTTAAAAGACAGCTACGGTAAAACCATAATGACAACGCTGCACAAGTTCCAAGAGACTGATGCTGATGGTAATATTATAAAAGTAACCAATGAAGCTGTAGAGGTTATCTCTGACAAGGAAAATCTATTTGTAATGATAGATGAAGCTCATAGGTCTCAATATGGCTTCTTAGCTGGCTTTATGCGTCAAGCACTTAAGAACGCCAAGTTTATAGCATTTACAGGCACTCCAATAGATACAGAGCAAAAGTCAACACTCGGTAAGTTCTATGGTGGCAGTTACTTAGATGTCTATAACATCAAACAGTCAGTAGCTGATGGGGCAACTCTGCCTATTCTGTATGAAGATGGAATACCTGAACTCTATGTTGAAAAGACCCTACTTGAAAATCAGTTTAAATATTATTTTGATAAAGAGAGTGAGAAGAAGAAGGCTAAACTAAAACAGGAAGCACTTAGCTTAGACAAACAGATGACAGCTAAACAGCGTATAAAAAGAATTGCTGAACATATTATTGACCATTACAGTAACAAAATCCGCCCTGATGGATATAAAGCAATGGTTGTCTGTTATAATAGAAAAGCTGCTATTGCATATAAAAAGGCGTTTGATGAACTTCAAGAGGCTGGTAAACACGCATTTAATAGTAAAGTTGTTATGAGCTTTTCAGCCAAGAAAGACCCTCCTGAGTTTTCTAAAATAGCAACTCCAGAAGATAAGATTAGACAGGTTATAGAGGACTTTAAACTACCCTTTGGTGATGAATCCCAGCTTAGTAGAGGCGGTAAAAAACAGTTTAACAATGATGCGTTTATGGTTGTATCAGACATGCTCTTAACGGGCTATGATGTTCCTGTTGCTATGGTTATGTATTTGGATAAACCATTAAAGGCTCATACTCTGCTGCAAGCTATAGCAAGAGTGAACCGAACCAGAGGCTCAAAACCAGCAGGACTTGTTGTTGATTACTGCGGAGTAGCTGACCACCTTGTTGATGCAATGAAGATATTTGGCGGAGACTTAGACCCACACGATGTTATGGTCAACATAAGTGAAGAGATAACAAGATTAAATCTTAGACATGGGAAGCTCACAGCATTTTTTAACCACCTCAACATAGACAGACAAAAGAACCGTCAGGATTACATTGATAAAGCTGTGCTGTATCTTGAGCCAGCAGATAAAAGAGATAACTTCAAGGAACTGCTAAAGAAGTTCAATAAGTCCATAAATATTGTATTACCTGATGAGTCAGCACTTCAATACAAGAGTGATTTTAATATTTATAATGAGATAAGGCTGCAAGCTGCTAACGCCTATATGGATAAGTCGTTAAGTATCTCAAAAGATGACAGCCAAAAGCTCCAGCAGCTTATAGATGAACATCTGAGGGCAAACGGTATAACCTCCTTACTTGATGAACCTGTTTCAATCATGGATATAGAGAAGTTTCAGGCAGAGATAGATAATACTAAAAACCCTGATACTAAAGAGTTGAAGATAACCAACCGCCTTAAACATACCATACAGGCATCAATGGACAGTAACCCTGATTTTTATAAACCTCTTGCAGATAAACTTGAAGAGCTTATAAAAGCACGTAAGAGTAACAGAATATCTCAGATTGAGCTTTTTAAAGAGTTAGACCATATACAGAATAAAATTATCAATAAACACGGTGAAGCAGAAGGGTTGGGATTTAAGTTTGAATATGAATTTGCCATGTTTAAAACTTTAGAAGCAAAACTAAATAACGTGGTTAATCCTAAAGATATTACTAAAAGCATTTTAAAGGCTATTGAAGATGAGTTATCTATTTTTGAATGGCAGAGTAAGGAGCAGGTTTTAAAGTCTCTTAGAATCAAGATTA
Source organism: Desulfamplus sp. (assembly GCA_015232455.1). GTDB lineage: Bacteria > Desulfobacterota > Desulfobacteria > Desulfobacterales > Desulfobacteraceae > Desulfamplus. The sequence goes on from JADFZQ010000029.1 coordinate 37,879, forward strand.
AGGACGTTCTAAGAGGCAGAGTTGAGGCAAAAGATATACCGCCTTTAACAGCCACACTTGTAGATATTATAAAGAGGAGCTAAACGATGTCATCAGCTTTATCAAATCATAGTGGTAAGTCCATATTCTACGATAAAGCAGTTAAATATGGAGAACATGAGAT
>JADFZQ010000002.1 GCA_015232455.1 Desulfamplus sp.
TCAAAAACATAGCCATTAACATCTGTCGTGAAATTGGCTTTGATTCCATCAAAGCAGCGTCAATTTATTTTGCAAGTAATGTCAAAGAGCTTTTAAAAAAACTAGTGTAGAACTTAACAGCCCTGCCCGCCCTCCCCAAGGGGAGGGAGTATATTATTTCCCTCTCCCGAGGAGAGGGGTTAGGGGTGAGGCAAGTAATATAACAAAGTAGAAATAATAGTTGGTTATTCTATGGAAAATATTCTCAATCAAAAGAGTAGTCTAAACCAAAAGGAGAGGCTATTTTTCTCACCTCTTGCTACTTTTAGCGACAGTGCTATCAGAAGAGAGTATGACGCAAGAGCAGAAGATGGCTATAGACAAAATTTTAGCGTTGATGCGGATCGCATCTTACACTCGCTTGCCTATACCCGCTATATTGATAAAACCCAAGTATTTTCACTTATAAAAAACGACCATCTCACCCACAGAGTCCTCCATGTTCAGCTTGTTTCAAGAATTGCAAGAACCATTGGGCGATACCTTGGATATAACGAAGATTTAATTGAAGCAGCAAGCATGGGGCATGACCTTGGACACCCGCCATTTGGACATGATGGTGAAAAGATACTCTCAGAGCTTACACAGCAAAATGGTGCTGGATATTTTCACCATAATGTTCAATCTGTTCAGATTCTTGACCATATAGAGCAGAAAGGGAAAGGTTATAACCTTACACTCCAAACTCTTGATGCTATTTTATGCCATAATGGAGAACTTCACTCAACAACCATTGAACCAGCCAAAGAGAGAACTTTTGAAGAGCTAAATAATATCATATACAAGATGAAGCGGGCTGAGAAATATGATGCTATCCCAATGAGTATGGAAGGTTGTGTTGTTAGGGCATCAGATACAATCGCCTATATTGGCAGAGATATTGAAGATTCAATAAGGCTTGGGTTAATTAAAAGAGATGAGCTACCGCTAGAGTGCGTTAAACTTCTTGGGAATACCAATGGCACTATTGTCTATAACCTTGTAACTGACCTTATTAACAACAGCTTAAGTAAACCATATATCTCATTTAGTGATGATATATCCAATGTTCTTAACTCCTTAAAATCATTTAACTACGAAAGAATCTACGGTAATCCTGCCATAAAAAAACATCTAAACTCAGTCCGCAAGATTTATGCACATCTTTTTGAGCTATTTTTAAATGATCTTGAAACAGAAAATAGAGATTCAATTATTTACCGCAATTTTATTCATGATTTTGCAGAAAACTACAAACAGAATCACTCTAATGTTGAGATTGTAAGAGATTTTATAGCTGGAATGACTGACTCTTTTTTTATATCATTAGCTCCTAAATCAATTCGTCCAAAACACGTTTGATTCTATTTTATTAGTGTTTTTAGGAAAACCAATGTTTCAAAATAGAGAATACAGAACAAAATCTCACAGACAAGGGCTTACTCCCTTTATTGTTACTGTTAAAGAGACAGACCTTCATATACAAGCTGAATCTGATTTATCAGAGATCGCGTTAAGAGAAGTTCTTGCTTTACGAGGTTTTATAGAAACATACATATCAATTCACCCTCAATTTAAGACATCTTTTATTCCCGTTGAACCTATCTTGCCAATTGTCCCTCAAATAGTTGCAGATATGATTGATGCCGGCAAAAAAGCAAAAGTTGGTCCAATGGCAGCAATTGCTGGAGCAATTGCCCAACATACAGGGCAAGAGCTTCTAAAATACTCATCAGAGGTTATTGTTGAAAATGGTGGAGATATTTTTTTTAAAACCAATTCAGATACGATTTTTAGCATATTTGCAGGAAAGTCTCCATTGAGCATGAAAATAGGCGTGCGTATTGCTCCGCAAAAATTTAATTATAACTCTAATTCAGAAGCGGACAATTCAAGTATAAAGAGTTTAAGTATAGATAAAAGAGGGATGGCTATCTGCACATCATCAGGAACAGTTGGACACTCGATAAGTTTTGGTAAAGCTGATGCAGCAACAGTAATTTCAAAATCATGCAGCATTGCAGATGCAGCAGCCACAGCTTTGGGCAATATTGTCAAAAAAGAGTCTGATATTGAGAAGGCAATTGAATTTGGACAAAACATTGAAGGAGTTGATGGGATTATCATTATTAAGGGGGGAAAACTTGGAGCGTGGGGAGACGTTGAACTTGTGAAAGTCTCCCCATGAATCTATCTCTAAAGCTAATTATTTTAACACAATCAAAAAAACTCCTTACTTAAATTTCTCTATAACCCTTTTAAATGCTGGAATTGATTTTTTTATAGTTTCATCTTCTACGCAAAAGGCAAGCCTAAAATGTCCTGGTCCTCCAAATCCACTTCCCGGAACAGCAAGAATAAGCTCCTCTTGAAGAGCTTGAACAAATTTCACATCATCTTCAATTGGTGAACGTGGAAATAGATAAAATGCACCGGGTGGCGTTGTAAAAGAGTATCCAGCACTTGCAAGACCTTCACAAAAAATATCTCTCTTTCTTCGATATGCGTCAATATCTACACTTGCATCTTTAAGAAAAGGAAGCACCCTTTGCATTATTGCTGGAGCATTTACAAATCCCAAAATACGGTTAGTTAGAGCCATTGCCTGCCTTAGTTTATCTCTATATTTTGCGTTTGGATTGATTGCAAGATAACCAATCCTTTCACCCGGCAAAGAGAGGTCTTTTGAGTGTGAAGTTGCAACAATACTTTGATCATAATATGGAAATATAGAGGGAACATTAACATTATCAAATACAATCTTACGATAAGGTTCGTCAGATACAAGATAGATAATTGCCCCATATTCATCACTTTTTTTCTCTAATATCTTACCAAGAGCTTTAAGGCTTGCTTCTGAATAAATCTGACCTGTTGGGTTGTTAGGAGAGTTTATAAGCATAACTCTTGTCTTAGGTGTAATTGCCTTTTCGATCTCATCAAGGTTAAGAGTAAAATCTTGGTTTGATGGGACAGTTTTTAAAACTCCTCCATGGTTGTCTGCATAAAAAGTATATTCAACAAAAAATGGACGGCTGACTAACACCTCTTCACCCTGATTAAGAAGAGCTTTGAATACAACATTAAGACCACCAGCAGCACCGCAAGTCATTACAATATCATCAGCATTAATATCTTTTATAATCTGCTCTGCTGCTGACTCTTTGGCTGACTCAGCTTTGATCTTTTCAGCAACAAACTCACGAACAAATAGAAATCCGCTGTTTGCCATGTATCCATGCAGCGATTTATCCTTTTGCGAAGCTACGGTTTCAAGTGCATTTTGAAACGCCTCAGGAGGCGGTAGATTTGGATTTCCAATGCTAAAATCAAATACATTTTCACTTCCATATTGTGCTTTTAAGCGAGTGCCTTCCTCGAACATTTTACGTATCCATGATGATTTTGAAATGGTCTGTTCAATTTTTGCTGCTATGGTCATAGGTTATCTCCATGTTTCTGGTTGTTTTAATTTTCTTTACATTTGACCTCCTGCAAAACCCATCTTCTATCCATTAAACTCAAGGGGTCAGTTCAAATTTTGCAGGAACTCTATTGTAAGTTATTTTGCAAGTTTTGAGTAGAAACTCTTTTTAAACTCAAGAAAATAGCCATCTTCAATTGATTTACGTATCTGTTTCATCAAATTTAGATAAAAGTGAAGATTATGAATAGTGTTTAGACGATATGCAAGAAGTTCACGAGATTTGTAGAGATGACGAAGATAAGCTCTTGAGTAGTTTTTGCATGTATAGCAGTCGCAATTCTTATCAATTGGATCACTGTCAAACTTAAACCCTGCGTTTGAGATGTTTATTGTGCCTTGTTCTGTAAACAACTGACCATTTCTGGCATTTCGAGACGGCATAACACAGTCAAACATATCTACACCCATCTCTACCATCTCAACAAGATTTTCAGGAGTTCCAACACCCATAACATATCGAGGTTTTTCATAAGGTAGCAGTGGAACGGTATGTTGAGCAATCTCATACATTAACTCTGTTGGTTCTCCTACACTCAAACCACCGACTGCATAACCCGGAAAATCAAGCTCAATAAGCTGTTCTGCCGAGATTGTTCTAAGCTCTTTATACATTCCACCCTGAACGATCCCAAATAGTGAGTTAGGTAATCCATAAGCAGATTTTGGCAATAATGAAGTAGGTGATAGTGAAGATAAGGAAGAAGATGATGATGGTGGTAATGTGGCGTCTAAACATTTAGAACGCCAGAAATCTAATCCCCTTTTTGCCCATTTAGTAGTTTTATTCAAAGCCTCTAAACTCTCTGATTTTGTAGCAGGGTGTCCAATGCACCAATCTAATGACATCATAATATCAGAGCCAAGTATTGTCTGAATCTCAACTGCTTTTTCAGGTGTGAACTTATGGGAGGAGCCGTCAATGTGGGATTGAAATGAGACCCCTTCATCGCTAAATTTAGCAAGTTTGGCAAGTGAAAAAAACTGAAATCCACCACTGTCTGTCAAAATTGGTCTATCCCAGTTCATAAATTCATGCAGCCCTCTAATGTGGGAAATTACATCACACCCGGGTCTTAAATATAGATGGTAGGTGTTACCAAGTATTATCTGTGCTTCACACTCTTTTAGCTCTTCAACTGAAACGGATTTAACACTTCCAAGAGTTCCTACAGGCATAAATATTGGAGTTTGTATCTCTCCGTGTGAAGTTGTTATTACTCCTGTTCGTGCTTTAGTATTCTCACATTGTTTTGATACTTCAAATTTAAACATTATTAATCAAGAAGTTCCCAATAATTTGTTCATTATGGATTATTGCTTATAAATATCATCTCTTCGGGCATTTATTGCAGGAATTGCATTGCGAAACTCTTTTACTCTATTAATATCTATTTCACAAACAATTAGCTCTTCAGTATCACTGCTTCCTTCAACTATAAGATCGCCAGTCGGTGAGATAGCTCTGCTTCTCCCATTAAATGTCAGTTTATCATCAGTTCCTACTCTGTTCACGCCTATAAAAAAGGCTTGATTTTCAATAGCTCTGGCACACGTTAGATGATCCCAATGAGAGGGTCGAGTGATAGGCCATGCACTACAATTTAGTAAAACAACAGCTCCGTTAAGAGTTAGATAGCGATAAATTTCAGGAAATCGTAAATCAAAACAGATAGATAATCCAAACTTAATACCTTCAATATCTATTGTAGAGAACAAGTCTCCAGCTCTAAAGCATTTATCTTCACAAACAGGAAACGGAGAAAAAAGGTGTGTCTTTCTATAACTTCCTTTAAGTTCGCCATTTGTATTAAAATAGGCAATTGAGTTATAAATATTATCACCCACTTTTTCTGAGATTCCGCAAATAAGGTTAATTGAATTAGAACTGGCTGCATTAGAAGCTCTTATGTAAGGTTTACCTAATTTAGACCAAGGTTGAGCGACTTTTGGAATTAGAGAGGTTACATACCCAGTATCAGACATCTCTGGAAAGATTACAACTTCACACCCTAAACTCTTTGCTTGAAGAGCAAACTCATCAAATTTTTTAATATTGCTATCTATATCTCCAGGCACACAATCAATTTGAGCCAAACCAATTTTCAAAATTAACCTCCTAATTTATTAGAACTTTAAAACCACGTCATCTGGACGTGTATAGATCGATTCAAGCGATTTTTTTTAAATTATACTATTTTTTAAAATTTTGAGCTTTTATCATCTCCTCAAGAGTGTATTTTTCAAGAAGGCTATCTTTCCAGTATAAATTATCTTTTTTTGAGAAAAAACGAGCAAAAAGTTCAAGACTCTTATATCTTAAAACATGAGGAATAACGCTTATTCCACTATCTCGATAAAGTGGCGATAGGGAGTTTAAATCACAAGATGTTCCACCACCCATAGGGTCTTCAAATGAATATACAATCTTTTTTATTCCAGATAGAATAATAGCACCAAAACACATAAGGCAAGGCTCCATTGTGCAGTAAAGGGTGCATTGTCCAGGCATTATCTTTGATCTGTTAATAAGCTCGTATTGTTCAGATATTCTCTTTGATCTGCTAATTTTGCCTATCTCACCACAAACACCTATTGTCTCATAATTATTTATCCCGTCATAATGTTCTGTTATTCCATCAGAAATAGAACTTTCAAATGATTGCAATGCCCTAATTTCAGCGTGGTAAATTTCGCTTGGATATTTTTCATTTGAAGTTGTTCCTAACCTTGATCCACTTGCAACTATTGTGTCATTGCAAATAATGACACACCCTACTGGAAACTCTCCTTGATCAAAAGCCTTATTTGCCTCTGCAATTGCAAGCTCCATATATTTTTCATCTTTTGATAACTCCATACTATTCCCATAATATGCTTTGAACAATCTATTTAATGAACCATCTAAGTTAAGAAAGTCCTTTACAAAATTTGAACAGTATGCACAATGTTTTTTTCATATTTAACACATCAGAAAGGTATTTTATGGACACAACTTCCTTTTCGGTTTCCCAAGGCTATTCCACTTATGAACACTCTTCAACCCGCGAAATTCCATCTATTTGTGAAATATATCAAGAGCGGGAAAAACGGTTTCTCTCTCAATATGGTTGCCCAAGTGCTAATGCAGGTCCTCGATTTAAAGAAGAGAGTGTTTGCAGTATTAGAACCCCATTTCAACTTGACAGAGACAGAATAGTCTATTCAAACGCATTCAGAAGATTAAAACACAAAACTCAAGTCTTTCTCTCTCCTCTTGGAGATCACTACAGAACACGCCTTACCCACACTCTTGAAGTCTCTGAAATTGCAAGAAATATAGCAAGAGCAATGCGTCTTAACGAGGACCTTGCAGAAGCAATTGCCCTTGGACACGATTTAGGACACACACCATTTGGTCATGGTGGTGAAACAGCTTTAAAAGAGATATATTCTCGCCACTTCTCCCATAACTCCCAAAGTCTCAGAGTTGTTGATAAGTTAGAAAAACGGGGAGACGGATTAAATCTTACTTATCAGGTCAGAGATGGAATTTTAAAACACTCAAAAGGTTTTGGCGAGATTATGCCATCTACTCCCGGTAATACTGCTATAACTGTAGAGGGTAAAATTGTAAGAATTGCTGATATTATTGCCTATTTAAACCATGATCTTGATGATGCTTTAAGAAGTAAAGTTATTACAGAGAGCGAAATTCCTGAAATCTGCAAAAAACAACTTGGAAAAACTCACTCTGAAAGGGCAAGAACTATGATGCAAGATATTATTAGCAACAGTGGTGAGAAAAATATAGGCACAGAGACAAAAAAAGTAAAAGTGAATAAATCTAAAGATTTTACAGATAATAATATTGGCAATGAATATAAATTTATCCTCTATATGGGAGATGAGACCTACTCTGCAATGACCATATTAAGGCAGTTTCTTTATAACAAAGTCTATCGTGCCCCATCTGTTCATCAAGAGTTTGTTAAGGCAAAAAAAGTGCTAATTGAGCTTTACAATAGATTTATGGTTGATGTTGATCTGCTTCAGGCAGAACTTGAAAAGATGGAGATGGCTCCATGGGATCCCGAAAAAAACTCTTTAGAACGCTCAGTTTGTGATATAATTGCAAGTATGACAGATAGGTATGCACTTGAACTTTATACAAGACTCTTCTTCCCAAGACCAAGGGTGTAATTATACCTGTTTTGTTAAAATTTAAGTGTTATTAACAAGTCGTTCGAGCCGACCGCGTGAACGGGAGGTGTGACGTTTTCCGCAAGAGATGTTGGTGCGGCTGTTTTAACGATAAAGTATAGGAGGTTATAAAAAATGATTTGTGATGTTGTGTTGACCCAGAAAGATAAAAAATTTATTGCAAGACTCTATCGAATCTCGGTGTTTTAACTTACCGTAACTATTACGGAACAACTCTATTCTCAAATTAGATGAATCGTGTGGAAAAAAAGCAATCTGAAACTTTTGTATGGATATTCATATATTGCAAATAAAAATATCGCAAATTGTTTTAAAAATAACATGGAAAAAAGGGCAGCAAAAACATCATTGTTTTAGGGACGGGCGACAATTTTCTTGATATTCATCGGCTACCAATGCTGACATAAATGGAGCAATAGGCATAATGAGCGTGGTATAGCAAAAATTTGCAAATAGAAAGCCTCCTATATTCTGTTCAGGAATTTGAATATAAACATTAAAAGGTTAAAAATAGTATAAAGCATGAAAAAAATCCAAAAACTTGAAATGGTCAATATCTCAAAATCATTTCATGGTAACTTTGCTAATAAAGACATAAATCTTCACATAAATTCTGGTGAAATACTTGGGCTTCTTGGCGAAAATGGAGCTGGTAAAACAACTTTAATGAATATTTTGTATGGACTCTACCAGCCAGATTCAGGAGAGATAAGAATCAATGAAAAACATATAAAGATTAACTCGCCTATAGACTCCATACATCACGGTATCGGCATGGTACATCAACATTTTATGCTGATACAAAACCACTCTGTTATTGAAAATATTGCACTTGGCTACGAAAAAACCCCATTCTTTTTTCCAAAGATAAGAATACACGACAAAGTTGTTGAGTTTTCCGAAAAGTTTAACTTTGCCATTGAGCCTTATAAAAAGGTGTGGCAGTTATCAGCAGGAGAGCAACAGAGAGTTGAGATTATCAAAGCACTTTTAAATGGTGCTGATCTTTTGATTTTAGATGAACCAACATCAGTTCTTACCCCTCAAGAGATAAAAGAGCTTTTCAGAATTTTAAAGGATATGAAAGCACAAGGACACATGGTTATTATCATAAGCCATAAATTAGATGAAATTATGGAGATATGCGATAGAGTAACAGTGCTTCAAAAGGGACGAATTTCAGGTCATGCTGACACTGCCCTTATGGATAAAAGGTCTCTTGCAAGAATGATGATTGGAAGAGAAGTGTTGTTTAATGTCAACCGAGAACCATTGCCAAAAGGCGAGCTTGTTCTTAAAGTATCCAATTTGCATGTAGTTGGTAATAAAGGAGTGCCAGCAGTTAAAGATATATCGTTTGATATTTATGCAAATGAGATATTTGGGATCGCAGGAGTTGCGGGCAATGGTCAAAAAGAGCTTGCAGAGGCGATAACTGGAATCAGACCTGTTAAATCAGGAAGCGTCTTTGCTGGTAGTAAAAATATCACCAATATGTCCCCAAGAAAAATTTACGATCATGGAGTTTCGCATGTTCCAGAAGAGCGTATTAAATTTGGTATTGCCCCGGGACTTTTTCTCTATGATAACGCCATCTTAAAACAGCATCACCTTGATAAGTTCTCCAAAAACATCTTTTTAGAGTATGGCAGAATTAAAAAACATACCCGCTCTCTTATTGATAGTTACAGGGTAGCCACACACTCAATAGATGTTCAGATTAAAAATCTTTCAGGTGGCAATATCCAAAAGCTGATTCTCGGACGTGAGATAAGCGAAAATCCTCCGCTTCTTGTTGCATCTCACCCAACTTATGGCTTAGATGTTGGAGCAACTGAGTATCTGCGAGAGCAGCTGCTTAAAAGAAGACGCGAGGGCGGTGCTGTGCTTCTATTTTCTGAAGATTTAGATGAGATTTTTGAGCTATGCGATAGAATTGCAGTTATGTTTCAAGGCGAATTTACAGGAGTTCTTGACTCATCTGAAAGGGAAAAACTATCTGATATTGGTTTGATGATGGCAGGAGCTATTCGTTATTGAGAATCTTTTGATTGCAAAGCTCGGGATCATACCGCGTCTTTGGGGCGTTGTAATGTTTTTAAGATACCCCTCCGCACGGCAGAGCTTTATTAATAATTTTTTTTAAATTCTTGATAATGTAATTTCAATTGTTTAGAACACAATTAACTAAAATTTAAGGGGTCAATTAAGTTAAATAATATGTTAAAAATAAATGTTTATGACAGAGATTCAATAACTCCGCTTCGATCTCTTATGACAAATATAGGTTCTCTTTTGGCTTCTTTGTTAGCCATTGGCATTGTCTTTTTTCTGTGCGGTGTTAATCCTCTCTATGCAATTGCAAAGATATTTACTGGCTCTTTTGGCTCAATGTATGGATTTAAAGAGACTATAACCAAAGCAATACCTCTAATATTGATTGGCGGAGGTCTTGCCCTTGCATTTAGAGCAAAGTTTTGGAATATCGGTGCTGAAGGTCAGCTTCTTATGGGGGCATTGATGGGAACATGGATTGGACTCACATGGGGTTCTTCTATTCCCTCGTCTATCTTGATTCCTATCATGTTTGCAGCGGGTTTTATTGGAGGAGCATTTCTTGGGCTTATTCCAGCAATATTAAAGATAAAGTTTTCTATTAATGAAGTTATCTCAACTTTAATGCTCAACTATATCTGTGCTGAACTTATAACCATGCTAATTGTTGGACCTTGGAAGGGCAATACCCGTTTTGGATTCCCCGGGACAAACAACCTTAATGATGCTGCACTTCTTGGAGTTATATCAGGGTCAAGAATACACTATGTTACTTTGATTATAGCAATTATATCTATTTTAATACTATCAATTATTGTATATAGAACACGATTTGGATATGAAGTTAGAGTTATTGGTGAAAACCCAGAGGCAGGGAAGTATGCTGGAATTGATTTTTTTAAGACAACACTTGTTATTATGACTTTAAGCGGAGGTCTTGCAGGTGTTGCAGGTGTTGGTGAACTTGCTGGTATCCACCACTATCTTGGCTATCCTGCATCAATATCTTCAGGATATGGATTTACAGCAATTATCGTTGCATGGCTTGCCAAACTTAATCCAATTTATGTATTAGTTTCTGCTTTGTTTTTTGCAGGTATTCTTGTAGGCGGTGATGCAATTCAAATATCTTTAGGATTGCCCGGTGCAACTGTCCAGATTGTAAATGGAATTTTGCTGGTTTTTCTTATTATGGGGGACTATTTTTTGAAACACAAAGTTATTGTAAGTTTTGCAAATAATGACTCTAAAATAGCCTGTGCAGCAAAAAAATGAAAAAAGGAATATAAAGATAGATGGAAGATGTTGTAATTTCGGTTTTGCATAGAACAATGGTGGCTGGAACTCCACTGCTTCTTGGAACTGTTGGCGAGGTTATTTGTGAGCGTTCGGGAATATTGAATCTTGGTGTTGAGGGTGTTATGTCTGTTGGTGCTGTTGTAGCATTTGTTGTTACATATACCACTGGAAATCCATGGCTTGCACTTATAGCTGCCATTTTGGCTGGCATGATTATCTCTCTAATTCATGCTTTTGCATCTATAACACTTATGGCAAATCAGGTTGTATCTGGTCTTGCTTTAACTATGATAGGTCTTGGACTTTCTGGTATGGTTGGCAAACCTTATGTTGGCAAGCCACTTGCAGTAAAGATGAACGATTTTGCAATACCTTGGCTTTCAGATATTCCATTTGTAGGACCACTGTTATTTAAGCAAAGTCCTTTTTTTTATATGGCAATTCTTTTGGCACTTGCTGCATGGTTCTTTCTTGAAAGAACACTTGCTGGTATAAAAGTTCGCTCAACAGGAGAGAATCCAAGGGCAACTGAGACACAGGGTGTTAATGTTACTCTCGTAAGATATATCTGCGTAATTACTGGAGGGGCTTTTTCAGCTATGGCAGGGGCACATCTTTCAACATCATACAGCAAATCGTGGATTGAAGGTATGACAGCGGGAAGAGGTTGGATTGTTATTGCCTTAACTATATTTGCACTATGGAACCCGGGAAAGGCAATTTTTGGCTCTTTTCTTTTTGGAGGAGTCTTTGTGCTTCAATATCTTCTTCAACCTGTTGGAATATCGCCAAACTTTCTTGCAATGCTTCCATATATTGCTACACTTTTGATTCTATTTGGTATGGGATTAAGGGATCGCAGAAGATTAAACGCTCCAGCACAACTTGGAGAGCCATACAAGAGAGGGGAAAGATAATTTATTAACCGAGCGATAAATCGCACGGCTAAGGATTGTAAAGAAGTCCACTAAAGTGGACTGTAATAATAGTCGGGGCTGCCGACTTTTTGTTATTTTAGCCCTGAAATTTATTTCAGGGCGTGAACTTTCAAATAGAAGAGTTATTTTTCAACAGATCAGAAATTTTCAAAAGTGTCTCAACATAGGGGTTGCTGTGGTTATACTTGTAGAGAACCTGAAAAGCCTCTTCTCTATTCAAATTTTGTTTCCAACCATGTTTCTTTAGGTAATTTGCAATGCTGTGTATCGCGTCTGCGTGGTTAAATAGATCAACCTTACCATCTAAATTGCCATCTTTTGCAAGTGTCAAAGCATTGCTTGGCATAAATTGCGAGATACCCATAGCACCCGCATAAGACCCCTTTATCTCAACTGGATCAATCCCCTCTCTTGCTGCATATTTTAAAAAAGCCTTTAATTCGCTATATGCCCATTTTGATTTTGAGGCTGCCTTTTTATCAAATTTATCTCGCTCTATCCTCTTCTCTTCTGACAAAAAGTTCCAAAGCCTCTCTTTTTCGGCAGTATCAGATAAAGCACTCATTGTTGAGAGAATATTTATAACTTCACGGTTGCCAAGATACGTTCCAAGACGAGTTTCAACAAGCATTATGGCTGTGATTATCGTTTTATCAACTCCATATATTGCTTGGGCATTGTCTAATTCTGATTGATGTTGTTGTATGTAGGCTGCGGCACTGTTAATTGATTTATCTGATAAAAACTGCTCATAATTGGCTTTAGACTCTGAGTGGACAAAAAACAGAGAGACCCCTTTAAGCTCAAGTGAAACTTTAGGGTTACTATATATTTTACCAATTTCGTCAACTGAAAATCCATCTTTAATTAAACGCTCTGTTACCGCGTTAAATGGTAGTTGAGCTGTTTTGGTGTTTAGAGCATACTCTTGACCAAATGTTGGGTTTGAATAAATAAATGATAATATAAAAATCAGATTGCACACCATCAAAAGCCTAAAGAATCTAAAACACGATAAAGACAATCTGTAGGTAGTATAAATATTTTGTTTCAAAATATTGTATTGCATAAAAACTCCAATTGTTTTGTTTATTTATACATTAATACATAAAATTAGGGAGAAACAGAACAATTTGTGGGAAAATCATTAAAATTATGATCCCAACTATTGTTGCAACTAAAAATGGAAAAATTCCCTTAAAGATAGATTCAAGAGGTATCTCACCAACAACGTTTTGTGAGACCCCATAGACCACATAAACATTTATCCCAACAGGCGGAGTAATAACACCCATTTCAGTAACAAGCACAATAATAACCCCAAACCAAATAGGATCGTAGCCAAGGTTCATTACAACTGGATAAAATACAGGAATCGTCAGCATAATCAGCCCTAAAGAGTCCATAAAACAGCCACCGATAAAGTATATTCCTACGATAATGCCCATTATCATATATGGAGGAAGATCAAATCCAGCAACCCATGTTGCTACGTCAAATGGTATTCTTGTTACAGCAAGAAATTTGCCAAAAATAACAGCCCCTGCAATTAAAAACATTATCATGCTTGTAGTTTGCAAAGTTTCATAAAGAGATTTTACAAATCCACCCCATGTTAGCTGTTTTCTGATTAAAGCAACGCTAATAATCCCAAAGACACCCACAGCAGCAGATTCAGTTGGGGTAAAAAATCCCCAGAAAAGACCACTCATAACAAGGACAAAAACAGCAAGAGTATCCACAAGCCCTGTTATAGATTGAATTTTTTGTGCAATGGTGAATTTCTCTCCTTTGGGTCCATGTTCAGGATATATTTTGCATGTGATGTAAATTGAGGCTATAAAAAGGAAGGTCATCAAAATTGCTGGAAATATTCCAGATACAAATAATGCTCCAATAGATTGCTGCGTTAATATTCCATAGATAATAAGCACAATGCTTGGTGGCATAATCATTCCAAGTCCTCCGCCAGAGGCTACAGAACCTGCAGATAAAGAGTTTGAATAACCAAATCTTTTCATTTCAGGCATTCCAACGGTCGCCATTGTAGCAGCAGTTGCTGGGCTTGAGCCGCAGACAGCACCAAAAGCTGTGCATGATGCAACAGTTGCCATTGCAAGTCCGCCTTTTGTATTACCTAAAAAAGTGTAAGCGGTGTTGTAAAGTTTTCTGCTTATACCGCTGTTAAATGCAAGTTGACCCATCAAGACATATAGAGGAATAGTTGAAAGATCGTAGGATATAAATGATTCATAAAAATTGCTTGGTAGAAGATTAAGAGATCCTTCAAAAGATATAAGAATACTAAAACCCACAAACCCCACCATTGTCATCACATAAGCTACCGGCATTTTAGTCATAAACATTGCAACCATTATAACAATACCGATAACACCAATTAAAGTAGGGTTCATCTTTTTTTGTTTTCTCCTAAAAATAAAATTATATCTTTCAACATAAATAAAGAAAAAATTAAAAAACAAACTCCCAATATATAGGCAAAATAGTACATTGGAAGTTGCAAATTCATAGAACTCTCTCCAGACTGAGATCTAACCTGTGCAAAAATAAATATACGCCATGATACTATAGCCATAAGTATTGCAGAGAGGGTGTTTGTAATAAATTTTATGATAGCCTGACTCTTTTTTGAAAATAGTCTTATAATTATCTCAACTCCAATATGAACACCTTGTTTATGAGAATAAGGCAGAGATAAACCCATAGCAAGAATAGCAAATATAGATACAAGCTCTTCTGAACCAAATATTGGAGAGTTAAATGCGGTTCTTAGAAAAATATCGCTGCATGTAATTGCAGCCATTGCCACAATACAGGCAGCCGCCCCTTTTTTCATGTAATCTTGAACTTTATCAATAAAAAACCAAAATGAATTCATATAATACCTTGTGTTCTAAATATGAAAGATTTGACAACTTTCAAAAAGTTGTCAAATCTTAATCTTGATACTTTAATAAATTGACAACTAATCTACTTACTACTCTCAATTGATTTTTTAATAAAATCTACAACTTCTGTTCCCTTAAAACCTTTTGTGTTTAGCTCTTGGGCATAAGAGTTAATTGCAGGTGCAACTGCATTTTTCCATTTTTCTGACTCTTTAGCATCAAGAGTTATTATTTTATTTCCAGCTTCTGTAAAATATTGTTTACCAGCCAGATCAATCTCGTCCCATGCCTGACCATGTTTTAATGTCCACTCTTTATTGATCTCAGAGATTGCCTTTTGAATTTCAGGAGATAAAGATGCCCATTTAGCCTTATTCATTGTTACAACCATAGTAGCAGTATAGCCAACTGAATTTTCAGCAACACAGTAGTCAAGAACTTCAGCAAGTTTCCAACCTTTGTTTGACTCTATTGGGTGTGTGCTACCATCTACAATACCTTTTTGAAGGCTTGTGTAGGTCTCTTGCATACTTTGACCCACAGGTGTTCCGCCAAGTGCATTGACAAGATATGTGCTCATTCCAGTTGATCTTATTTTAAGCCCTTTTATATCTGCTAAAGTTTTTATCTCTTTCTTCTTTGTGTGGATATAACCTGGACCGTGTGCATGGAGAAACATCACTTGAGTATCTTCAAACTCTTTAGGTTTAAACTCTTCCATAACAGCATTGGCAACCTTTGTTGCTACAACTCCATTGGTATAACCCATAGGCAGATCAACTGCACCCATAACTGGAAATCTTCCCCTTGTATAGGCTAAAACTGTCATACCAATATCTGCAACTCCTAAAGCAACGCTCTCATATATTTGAGGGGCTTTTGCTAAAGTTCCTCCTGGATAGTAATCAATCTTAACTGCACCATTGGTTCTTTTTTCAACCTCTTTGCACCAAGATTCAGCAAGCTGAGATTGAACATGAACAGGTGGGAAAAAATTAGCGTATGTAAGTTTAACAGGATCAGCAGCCTTTGCGGTTTGGGTAAATATACCACCAATAAAACAACTAATAATAACAGCTATAACTGTTAGAGAGGATATAACAACTGCCTTTTCACTACTACTTTTTCTACTGTGAATCATCTTTAAAATCTCCTTTGTCATTAAAATAAGTTTCTGGAAATTAAGATTTCCGAAGAATTAAGGCTACCCAATATGGTTACCTCGGATTACTAAATAGTTCAGGATACACAAAGACTATCTCAACTAATTTAGTAAAAACAAAGCCCTTTATAAATAGAATATGACTCTCTTTGCAATAAAAATTATGATGATGAAAAAACTTGGCATTATCTATGGTCAGATATAGTACTAAACTTTATCAGTTATTATTCTTACTTGGTTGAATAATATATCGCCTATTAAATCAAATGGTTGATATATGATATCAAGTTCAATTTTGTAAGTAAGTAGTGTTCTCTCAAGATTTAACTGTTAGATATAATCGC
The DNA here is from genome assembly GCA_015232455.1 of Desulfamplus sp. Taxonomy (GTDB): domain Bacteria; phylum Desulfobacterota; class Desulfobacteria; order Desulfobacterales; family Desulfobacteraceae; genus Desulfamplus. The sequence goes on from JADFZQ010000002.1 coordinate 16,413, forward strand.
TTTAATTTTACCCCTGCATTTTTGTTAGTAGATCCATAATCAATCTTAGAGATATTTTCATTTCTGGTTTCATACCAATTGGTAACTTCAAAATCTTTATTTAATCAAAGGATATAATTTTTTATGAAATCCCCTAAAAGAAAAACTGACACTACAAAATCATTTTTGTCGGATATTGATTTTCTTGCCAAAACTATCCGTTTGCCAAACAACCAAGTTTCAAAGGGTGTTGATGTTTATACTCACTGTAAAGTTGTTGGGCTTGTTGCTAAAGAGTTGATTAAACGAATGCCTTTATGGCTTAGACAAAAACATTTTACACAAGGAAGCGAACTTGTAGCAGCAGTTCACGATATTGGAAAAATCAGTCCGGGATTTCAAAAGAAAATTTACAGGGGCATTGTTAAATCTGTGGATATAGAGTCCACACAATCCTTTATAAAATCTCTTGATTTTGTACCAGATAATTTTGACAAAGAAGTTGGATACCATTTTACAGTCAGTAAGATAGCTCTTGATGGTATTATCCCTCTTGATATTAGAGGACGCGATTTTATTTGCGAAATTGCTGGTCGTCATCATGGCAGATCCATATCAAGTTCTGGTCAACCAAATGGCTCAAACTATGGCGGAGAAATATGGCAGGAAGCACGAGCAAAAGTTATCTCCCAACTTCAACACTATTTTAGTGTTGATTGGTCTGATATTGCTATTACTTCTGATTTTCAGGCAGACATCCTTTCTGGACTGACAACTGTTGCTGATTGGATAGGATCAGGCAAAGATTTTGACAATCTAAAGATTAAAGATATTTCTGATTCTGCTTTATGTTCTCTTGTTTCAGATGCCTTAGATAAAGCTGGATTTGTCTGTCCTGAAATATCTAAAGGCTTATCTTTTGGAGATATTTTTAAAGATAGCAGCCCGCCATATTCCCCATATACTCCTCACCCATTGCAAGAAAAAATGATAGAGGCAGTTACTGCTCAAGGAGTTTATGTTGTTGAGGCTCCAATGGGTCTTGGGAAAACAGAAGCAGCACTCTTTGCAGCTTACAAGATGCTTGAACAAAATCTTGCCACTGGTATCTATTTTGCCCTTCCTACCCAATTGACATCAAATAAAATGGTTGAGCGTATGAACGAATTTTTAGAAAATATTTTGTCAAAAAGTTCACCACACAGAAACTCTCTACTTTTACATAGTAACGCATGGCTAAGAGAAACAGAGATGGGCGAAGATTGCAAACCTGGTGGTTCATGGTTTGACTATCGCAAAAGAGGGCTTCTTGCTCCATTTGCCGTTGGAACAATTGATCAGGCTTTAATGGCAGCTATGAACGTAAAACATGGTTTTGTCAGAACTTTTGGTCTTGCTGGTAAAGTAGTAATTTTAGATGAGGTTCACTGCTACGACTCATATATAGGCACTATTATTGACCATTTAGTAAAAGTTTTAAGAGAAATCAACTGCACCGTGATCATCTTAAGTGCAACTCTTTCTGTAAATCGTAGAAAAGCTATTATTGGCACACTGGATAACAGCCCAAGTTATAATGAATCTATAAAGCCTACATCTCAAGAATCTGAATTTGCATACCCGCTTATCTCTGCTTTGCCTTTAGGAGATAGCCAAAGTTTACTCCCATTATCAGAAAACAGCCAAAAGCCAGAACTACTATCAGCAATTAGCCAAAAGCCGATACCTCTATATTTTTCCGCCCCAGCAGTTGAAGAGCCAGAAATTTTAATCTCTGTTTGTCATAAAGATGAACTTGCTATTGAAGAAGCCCTTATTCGTGCAGAGCATGGAGAGTTAGTTTTATGGATTGAAAACAGCGTTGCAGAGGCTCAAGAGTTTTTTAGAATAATAGGTGCAAGAGCATCTGAAATTGGTGTTGAGTGCGGTCTTATTCACTCTCGTTTTACAAAAATAGATAGAGCAGCTAATGAAAATAGATGGGTAGGAATTTATGGAAAAAATGGGCGTAAGAGTAGAGCTAACCACTCAAAATCAGGCTGTATCCTAATTGGGACTCAGGTTCTTGAACAATCTTTAGATATTGACAGTGATTTTTTGGTCTCCCGCATAGCTCCAGTGGATATGATACTGCAAAGAATTGGAAGATTGTGGCGTCATAGAACCAACGATCCACTAAGACCTAAACAGGCAAAAAGAGAGGCTTGGATATTGTCGCCTTTGCTTGAAGATACAATATCGGATCCTGATAAATTTGGGAATAGCCGTTGGGTTTATGCACCTTATGTGCTGTATCGTAGCCTTGAGGTATTGCTCAATGAAAATATTTTAGTAATTAACTGTGGAGATTCTGTTGGCTCACTTGATAGCCATATTATTAAATTAAATGGCATTAAAATAAGAGAACTTATTGAAGCAACATATTCAGAGAGAGATGAAATTGAGCTTATGTCCAAATACAAATACAATCTTGAAAAAAATAAAGAGAAATTAAGAGGTCTTGCAAGAGTTGGGCTATCCAAAGGCGGAAAGACTCTGCCAGAGACCAATGCTTCAACCCGCTATTCTGAAAGAGAAAGCACTACTGTTGATCTGCTTTTGATCTTAGAAAAATGGAATGATGATAATGGTGTCAATCTTAAGCTTTATGATGGCTCAACTTTGCGATTATCTGATGATATTTCACTTAATCGAAAAGGGACAAAAGCGTGGCGTGAAATTGCAGTTGCTTTACAGAAAAATTGCGTAGCTGTGCCTGTTGATAAATCTCCCGCTTATTTTGAAATGAAATTTTTAGGAAATTTTGTCTATCTTGGTAACGATAAATATGATACTGATAACAATGAAGCAAATCACCCCTTTCGTGCAGCAATAGTTAAAAGTAGCGGCACAATTGTTGGTCTTGGGCAGCGTGAGGCATCAGATAAATATTATCTACACTATGATTCATTGATTGGGTACGTTGCTCAAAAAAAGAGTTCTGAAAAATAGAAACCTTACTTTGTCTGAATCACGGATTTTTCATTGATTAAGTGATTGCACGGATTAAAAATCAGTGCAATCGGTGTAATCAGGTTAATCAGTAATTCAGACATCCTAATTTTTAATCAGGATTGGAGGAAAGAGATGAAAAAAGAACCTGCAAGACAATTTAACCTTGTTGATGAAGATTGGATTCCAGTGGCTGGAGAGGGGAAGGTCAATTTAAAGAGAATTTTTACTGATCCTACCCTTAAAGCTCTTGGTGGAAATCCTATTGAAAAGATAGCTCTAACCAAACTGCTTCTTGCAATTGCCCAAGCAGCATACACACCAAAAAGTGATGAAGATTGGAGAGAATTAGGGGCAAAAGGCATGGCAGAAAAAGCGTTAAATTATCTTGAAGAAAAAAAAGATTGTTTCTGGCTGTATGGAGATAAGCCTTTTTTACAGATGCCTTCGATTAATAAGGCACAAATACAGAGTTTTAGTGCTGTACTTCCTGATATAGCAACGGGCAATACAACAATCCTTATTGAAAGTCAGGTTGAAAGAACATTAAAAAATGATGAAAAAGCCCGCCTTCTTGTGTTTTTATCAGGTTTTGCTCTTGGAGGTAAAAAGACAGACAACAGCGTTGTTTTGACAAAAGGGTACTCTGGAAAAACAAATGACAAAGGAAAACCTGCTACAGCTAAACCTGGTCCATCAATTGGATTTTTGGGTTATCTGCATTCATTTCTTTGTGGGAACTCTATTTGTGAAAATATCTGGCTTAATTTAGCAACACAACAAGATATTAAAAATATTGGTCAGTTTAATAAAGGAGTTGGAATACCGCCTTGGGAGCGTGTGCCAGAAGGTGAAAACTGTCCCGCAGCAATTGAACTTAAATCAACTTTAATGGGAAGACTTATACCGTTATGCCGCTTTACATTACTTAGTGATAATGGAATGCACTATTCAGAAGGAATTGCATACCCAAGCCACAAAGAAGGAGGCTTTGATCTATCAATTGCAGTAGATTTTTCCAAAAAAAATTCAAAAGCAATATGGGTTGATCCTGATAAAAGACCATGGCGAGAATTGACATCACTTCTTTCATTCTTTTCATCAGAAGGTGATGCGAAATTTGATTGTCCGCAGCTTAGGCTTTCGATCTATCGAGCAAGAAAAGCAGTAAAGCAGTTCAGTATATGGTCTGGTGGTCTTAAAGTGAGCAGCAATGCAGGAGAACAATTTGTCTCTGGTAGTGATGATTTTGTTGAATCTGAAGCTCTTCTTAAAGCTGAGTGGTTAGGAGAAATTTGGTTTACCAAACTAAAACAAGAAATGGAGATACTTCAAGAGGTATCCAAAAATCTGTATGGCTCAACCATTTCATATTTTAAGCATCAAAAAGCTGATGGAAAAAAACAGGCAGAACAATCAACCCACCTATTCTGGCAACTTAGCGAACGAAGATTTCAGGAACTTATTGATTCCTGTGGTGATACAAGCGGAAATGAAACCAAAGCAATGCGTTATTTTTTCATAGAATATGCAAATCAGGCATACAACACATTCTGTCCAAGAGATACAGCACGGCAAATTGATGCGTGGGCTGCCTGCCGACCAAAATTATCAAAATTTATGCCTGATTTACCAAAAAACATTACAGACCATAAAAAGGAGAGCGTAGAACAATGGGAACAGATGGAGATGTTTTAAAAAGAAAAGGACGAGGTGAACGTTTTGCAGATTATGTAATTCAACGAATAAACGGCAAAGAGCATGGTTTAGGTAAAGATAATGCCTTTGGAGCAATATTAAGAAGAGCTGATAATCCTGCTACTGAATATCAGGCGTGGGAATACCTTATCTCATTTGGATGCGACATTGAAAAACCTTGGGAACGCCTGCCATTTTGCACAATTGGTGCAGCTTTGGCACGAGCAAAACCTGAAAAAGACGGAAGGTTTGGAATTGGTAAAAGCCTTGCCTCTTGTTATGAAGATGGAAAAGATTCAGACCCTGCTAAAGCTAAATTAAGAAGGCTTCTTGCCTGTGATTCTATAGAAGAGGTTTGCAGCATCTTAAGACCATTATTAAGCCTTATTCAATCAAACAGTGTGCCTCTTTGCTATGGTAGGCTGTTAGATGAACTTCTATATTTTGGCGATGGTTCTAAAAAGAAAATCCTCTGGGCATCTGATTTTTATGGAAGGAGGTCAGATGATGATTCTCTCAATGCTTAAATTGAGCAGGGCTGACTGTAATGCTTTAAACATCAAAGATATATATAGCATTCACAAAGTTATTTATTCTCTTTTCCCACAACCTGACAATGAAAATACTCAGCAGCAAAAAGAAGAACAACCTTATGGAAATAAGCCTCATACAGATAAAGCAGAAAAATTATCTTCTCGTGATTTTCTGTTTGTTGATAAAGGCGGAGACTTTCATGCAAGAGAGATTTTAATTTTATCCTTGTCTCAACCTGCTTTGCCTGAATATGGAGAAATTTCTTCAAAAATAATACCAGAATCATTCTTGCAAATGGACAACTACGGTTTTGAGGTAGTTCTTAATCCTGTTAAACGAGATAACAAAAGCGGTAAATTGATCTCTGTTAGAGGCAGGCAAAATCTTTTGCAATGGTTTATTGATAAAACAGAAAAAGGAGAACTTGGATTTACAGTTGATTCTAAAACGCTCCAAGTAAACCGTGAAGGTGTGCTGCGTTACCAAAAAAATGGAGCAACCTGCACACACAATACAGCAACATTTAAAGGTAAACTCAAAGTTACAGACCGTTCCAAATTTATCCAAACTTTTGAAAAAGGGATTGGTCGGGCAAAAGGGTTTGGATTTGGGCTTTTGCAGATTGTGCCTATAACTATTTAAAATTTTATCGCCATTTAGCTTTAATTCATAGATGGCAAGTTGAGTTATAAATAAATTGAAGTGTTTTTATACACATTTAAAATCTAAACAAAAAATTAAGGAGATCTCTGTAATGAACGCTAATAATCCATACCGCAATGTCCGCATTGAATTTCATATTCTTCAATCTTTTCCTGTATCTTGTTTAAATCGTGATGATGTAGGTGCACCAAAAACCGCAATGATAGGCGGAACTTTAAGAGCCAGAGTTAGCAGCCAGTGCTGGAAAAGAAGTATTAGACTTACAATGAAAGAGCTTGGCATTTCAATTGGAGATAGAACAAAATTGATTAACAAACTTATCTCTGATGAGTGCAAAGCATTAGGAGCAACTGACGAACAGGCTGAAAAGTGCGGTAGAGAAGTTGCAGCAGTCTTTATTAAAGAAAAAAGCGATAGCAAGCAAAAAAAAGGAAAGAAAGAGGAAATTGATGAAGATGATAATGTTGGTTCGTCAGAAGAATCTTCTGGAAAAAGTGATGCATTGCTTTTTATCAGCAAAGACGAGGTAAGAACTATTTCACAAGCACTAAAAGATAACGGCTTTAATACAGAATTTTCAGAGGATAAAGTTGACTCTAAAGGAAAGGCTAAAACATCTAAAATTGATATTAAAAAGAAGATAGAGTCTCTTATTGGAAAACCTAAATTTTCATTAGATGGTTTGGACATAGCACTATTTGGAAGAATGGTTGCTCAAGCTGCTAATCTAAATGTTGAAGCTGCATCATCTTTCAGCCATGCAATATCTACCCATAAGGTAACTAATGAAGTGGAATTTTTCACAGCACTTGATGACTGCAACACAGAACAAGGTTCAGCACACATGGGAAGTCTTGAGTTTAATTCAGCCACATATTACCGCTACATCTGTCTTGATATGGGGCAGCTTTGGGAAAATCTTGGCGGACAATCTATATCTGAAGCTGTAGAGGCATTTGTAAAATCTATTTACCTTGCTGTTCCCTCTGCACGCCAAACCACTCAAGCAGGATATTGTCCTTGGGAATTTGCAAAGATATTTGTTCGTAAAGGTCAGCGGTTGCAGATGCCTTTTACAACTGCTGTAAAACTTAAAAACAATGGATTTATTGATTCAAGCAAAGAGGCATTGTGTGAATATCTGAGCAAAAAAGAGAAACTTGCTGGCTCATTGTTTGGCAAAATTAAAGATTTTACCTTTGGAGAAGATGAAAATTTCAATATTGATAAGCTCATTGAATCCATTCAAACAATAATTAAAAAATAACCTTACCACATATATTCTTAACGGTCATAAATTTAGTTTTTTTTATTCAATCCTTCAGCCGTGGGGTTAGTGCATAAAAGAAGCCCTTTTAAGAGGGCTTGGGTAAAAATTAGCCCGTAGCTTTAGCTTAGGGCGTAAAGAAAGGTGTAAGATATGGAAAACAATAAATATATACTTCTCTGGCTTGAAGCTCCCCTCCAATCATGGGGTTCAGATTCCAAGTTTGGGCGTAGAGATACTCTGCCTTTTCCTACACGATCAGGGGTGCTGGGTATTGTTCTTTGTGCACTTGGAGCGTCAGGAGAGCAAAAAGAGCTTCTTGCACGTATGGGACTGCCGCTTCGCCAGACTGTAATATCTTGTATATCGGCAAAAGAGACCAAGCAAGGTGTTACAAAAAGAGAGCGAGACCCTTTTTTAACTGATTTTCAGATGGTTGGCAGCGGATATGATGATAAAGACCCTTGGGAGAAATTGCATATCCCAAAAACAAACGATGGAAAACCTGCTGTAGGTGGCGGAACAAAGCTGACTTACAGATACTATCTTCAAAACGCTGTATTTGCAGTGATTATGGAGACTCCTTCTGACCTTGCAGAATCTTTTGCCTTTGCATTGCAAAATCCTGTTTATGATCTCTATCTTGGTCGCAAAAACTGTGTTCCTACAGAATTTATATATCAAGGAACATTTGACAGTGAAAAAGATGCAGAATCTCGTGTTTTATCATTTATGGAAGATAAAAATCTGATTGAGGATTTTCGTGTTTTAGATGGCGAACAGAGTGAAGGTGATATGATGATGACATTAAATGATGTCCCTGTCCAGTTTGGAACTGTAAAAAAATACAGAGACAGACGTGTTACGGTGGTGCGATCATGAATATAAACGATAGAGAGTTGGAGCTAAATAAAATTTCATCTGATGATGAGCTATTTTCGGCATTACAACTAACTAATGCCGAAAATAGCTACAAACACGAAGGTAAAAAAAGGCTATTTGTCAAAATAACAAGAAATAGTCTTCCACAAATAAAAGACAAATATCCCTTTCTCTATCTTGAACACGGTAGATTATCAATTGATGATAGTAGCGTGAAATGGGTTGATTCCGATGCTAACGTAATTCGTCTTCCTATTGCCACAATCAATACTATTCTTTTAGGACCTGGAACAAGTATAACTCACGAGTCAGTAAAAGTTATGGCTGCTGCTAATTGCTCAATCTGCTGGGTAAGTGAAGATGGTCTGGTGTTTTATGCTGTTGGTCAAAGCCCTACATCTGATTCAAGAAATATGAGAACACAAATGCAGATAGCTTCCGATCCAAAAAAATCTTTAGAAGTTGCAAGAAGAATGTATGCCAGAAGATTTCCAGACCAAGATTTAAAGGGAAAAAATCTTAAAGAGATGATGGGTATGGAAGGTCATAGAGTGAACCATTATTATGCTGAAATGGCTGAAAAATATGGCGTTGGGTGGAAAGGTCGTGTTTATAAACCCGGTAAGTTTGAGCTAAGTGATATAACAAATAAAATATTAACTTCCTCAAATGTTTCATTATATGGGATTTTAACATCAGCGATTTATAGTATGGGATACTCTCCACATATTGGTTTTATCCATTCAGGGAGTCCATTACCGTTTATCTATGATATGGCAGATTTATATAAAGATAAGCTCTGTATTGACCTTGCTTTTGCATTGACTAAAAAAATGGGAGGCAGATACAGCAGGGAGCTTGTTGAAGAGACATTTATAAATAGGGTCATTGAAATGGATATACTTGGAATAGTTGGCAGAGATATTAAAGCAATGTTGGAGGGAAGTGATAAATGATTGTAGTTATCGCCAATGATCTACCGCCAGCAGTAAGAGGAAGAATGAAGCTTTGGTTTATTGAGCCGCGTCCAAATGTGTTTGTCTCTGGCATTAAAGATTCAGTTGCTGATAAGGTAGTTGATTATCTCATGGAACATTGTCCGCCAGAATCAGGAATTATCATTTTTCAACGAATTAATATCCCTCCGTTCTATAAAATAAGGGGCTTGGGTGATCATATTAGAACTTTGGCTGAAATCAGTGGGATGCAATTAGTTCAGGAAAAAGACGGTATTGCCAAAACCACAACATCTTGATATAAAGCTGCAATGTGATGTCAAACTGTTGGTGTCTTCCCCACGCCCGTGGGGGTGTTTCTGGTAGCAGGTATGGTAGCAAAAAATAAAAAAGGTCTTCCCCACGCCCGTGGGGGTGTTTCTAAAACAAACATCACGGTCAAGGAGACAGATGCAGTCTTCCCCACGCCCGTGGGGGTGTTTCCCCAGGATGCAAAAAAAAGCACTGCCAAGAGTAGGTCTTCCCCACGCCCGTGGGGGTGTTTCCCAAAGGATTGCGTAAACGTATCGTTGACAAAAGTCTTCCCCACGCCCGTGGGGGTGTTTCTCAGCATCTTGTAACACTTCTTGAGATGATTCAGTCTTCCCCACGCCCGTGGGGGTGTTTCTATCTGAAATATCGTATTGAGTCCAACCAGCTTGTCTTCCCCACGCCCGTGGGGGTGTTTCTCAGAATCCTGCCTGCAACCTTTTTTACGGGCAGTCTTCCCCACGCCCGTGGGGGTGTTTCTTGAAAGCAGAGCAGATGAGCTTATTGATAAACTGAGTCTTCCCCACGCCCGTGGGGGTGTTTCCATCAGCTATGATTTTAGTTACATAATGAGTCTGGTCTTCCCCACGCCCGTGGGGGTGTTTCTGGAATGAAAGTAAATTTAAAAGTAGAAGGAAAGTCTTCCCCACGCCCGTGGGGGTGTTTCCTTCATTGTCAAAGCCAGTGCCGCATTCTGAACGTCTTCCCCACGCCCGTGGGGGTGTTTCCAATATTTGCTTTGGTAAAGTTGATAGGCAGGTGTCTTCCCCACGCCCGTGGGGGTGTTTCCCAAATCCTCCCAGTCAGCCAGTGATTTTTTGGGTCTTCCCCACGCCCGTGGGGGTGTTTCTATATACCAGAAATTCTTCTTACTCAGTGGCTGGTCTTCCCCACGCCCGTGGGGGTGTTTCCGGTTTATCGCTTCCTGTTATCTCTGTTTCCGTGTCTTCCCCACGCCCGTGGGGGTGTTTCTATCTTCAAGATGTTTATAGTTTTTATTAAAAAGTCTTCCCCACGCCCGTGGGGGTGTTTCCATTAAAGAGTTTGACGCTGAAGAATGGTCGTTGTCTTCCCCACGCCCGTGGGGGTGTTTCTTTGAAGGAAGTTTTATAATGCAAGAGACAATGGTCTTCCCCACGCCCGTGGGGGTGTTTCCTCTGTCATGGAGTTGGATTATCTTATCAAGCAGTCTTCCCCACGCCCGTGGGGGTGTTTCCTGCAACCGTATTGCTGATCTGAAAAAAGAGCTGTCTTCCCCACGCCCGTGGGGGTGTTTCCAGCATGGACAATATCAAGAAAAGCAGCAGCAACGTCTCCACGCCCGTGGGGGTGTTTCCAAAAGGGGCAAAGCCGATATGTCAAAAAAATGGTCTTCCCCACGCCCGTGGGGGTGTTTCTTATGAAGATGGTAGTAATAGCAGTATGATTGCTGTCTTCCCCACGCCCGTGGGGGTGTTTCCACAAAGCAGAAAAAAGAAGTGTTGACAGTTGAGTCTTCCCCACGCCCGTGGGGGTGTTTCTTGAAGAAAATCCTCTTCTTTTGCCACAGATACGTCTTCCCCACGCCCGTGGGGGTGTTTCTACAGCATTTGATAGATACGGTCTTGATATGTTGTCTTCCCCACGCCCGTGGGGGTGTTTCCAGATGTGAGTCTCACAACAAATCATCAGGAGGGTCTTCCCCACGCCCGTGGGGGTGTTTCTTGTGGTGGGTTTTCTATTTGTATTATATTGGCAGTCTTCCCCACGCCCGTGGGGGTGTTTCTAAATCCTGTGTTTTCTCATTATAACCATTATAGTCTTCCCCACGCCCGTGGGGGTGTTTCTGCAAGTTGTGTTGAAAGAGACGGGAAACTCTAGTCTTCCCCACGCCCGTGGGGGTGTTTCTAAATCTGAATCAGAAATCTCAATCCCATTTTCTGTCTTCCCCACGCCCGTGGGGGTGTTTCTCCCGTTAATGATAGTGTTGTTCCTGATGCCGAGTCTTCCCCACGCCCGTGGGGGTGTTTCTTGTTTTTGGTGGAGCTAAGGACTACCAAAATAGGTCTTCCCCACGCCTGTGTCAGAGCTATTATAAATAATTATGTATTACTTTATTCTCTGCTCTTTTCTACTTTCATCAGCAAAAAAGCACCTGCCATAAACAGAAAAAGAAGACTCAGAACACCCCATCGACTCTCACCTGTTATTCTGCTCACCACTCCCATTAGAAATGGTCCCGTAATAGCTGCAAACTTGCCAAATATATTGTAAAATCCAAAGAACTCACCACTCTTTTCAGGTGGAATAAGAGATGCAAAATAGCTTCGGCTAAGTGCCTGTAATCCTCCCATAGATGATGCAACAAGAAAGGCGATAAGCCAAAATGCAGCAACCTGAAGAGTCGAATCAGTTATTGAAGGCAATGCAAATGCAATACATGAGACAATGCAGTAAACAATAATCCCTGTCATAATCATATTTCTGGTTGAAAATCTCTTTGCAAGTCTGCCATAAAGAAGTGCAAAAGGAAATGCCACAATCTGAATGAAGAGAATAACAACAATAAGCAGAGTAACACTGAATCCTAAATCCCTGCCATAAGCACTGGACATGCTGATAACAGTATCAACACCGTCAATATAGAAAAAATAGGCTGCTAAAAACAGAAACGCTTGCCGATGACAGGTTTTAATCTCTTTAAATGTTCGAGCTATACGTTTGAAGCTGTCTGAAATAGGAGACAAAGATGCTGGAAGAGAGTTTTTCTGTTTAACATTTTTTATCATGGGTATTGAAAAGACAGCCCACCAGATAACAACGATAATAAACCCTGCCTTTGTTTGAAAAACAGGTAATGTCCCTGTTGCAGAGTCTTTCCAGATGATAAGTGAAATAATAAACAGAAATGGAATTACACTGCCAATATATCCCCAGGCATAACCCATTGATGAAACTTGATCCATTCTTTCCCTGCTTGATGCCACATCTACAATAGCAGCATCATAAAAGATATTGGAGCCAGCCCACCCAACCCGTGCAAGAACAAAGAGTATCAAGGAGATAAGCCACATTCCCTCACCTACAAACACAAGTGAAAAGCTAAACAGCAAACCAATAGAGAGGAAAAATCTAAATAACTTCATCTTCTGGTCTTTGTAATCTGCAAGCGTTCCTAAAATAGGAGAGAGCAATGCAAGAATCAGAGAAGCTGATGAATTGGCAAATCCCCAGTTGGCAGTTGAAACAGCATCAGCTATACCTTTTGATGAATAATCCTTAAAAAAAATAGGCATGATGGCGGTTACCATCACAAGAACAAATGCAGAATTTCCAACATCGTAAAGTATCCAGCTTTTCTCTTCTCTGGTTAGTTTCATAAGAACTTCGCATCCGTCTCTTCTGACAATCTATCAAAAAGTATAAGTAGTTGTTTCAATATTGCCTATTTTTGTTTAACGCCTTTGACTTTCAAATCTCATGGGAACAGCAATAGGTATTGTTGAACAGATCAGGTAAAAGAACATAAGCAGCTTTGCTGCCATTATTGTTGAATTGAAATTCCTGAAAAATAAAATTAGATGTAAATTTGAACTCCTGCAAAACCCATTTTTTATCCAGTAAAATCAAGGGGGCAATTCAAGTTTTGCAGGGATTCTATTATATCTTCATTGATTCAATGGGAAACTTCTATGTTGAAATCCATCATAAACATCAGACATGCTGAAGAAATTGGGATCAAATTGAGGTTTGCCATCAGCTCCCATAAGAATATTACCAGATTCACCAAGAGGTATCATGCTCTCAACTCTGATAGGTCCTGAGCTTCCCATCTCTACACAATGTGCATATGTTGATCTTGATGAGGTAGGAATTTGATGCAGAACACCTAATATTTCGTGCTTATAAGAAATATTACCTCGTTTATCTGTTCCCCAAGGCATTTCACCCAATTTTGTCAACGCATTGTCTAAGGCAGCAACAATAATAGCATCAAGTGTCTGGGGTGCTGTTTCATCTACTTTATTTTCAAACCAATTGTAATTATTCTTAATAGTTGAATTTAAGTTTGGTAATCCATGTAAAAGAAGATTAAAAAGAACAATTCTGTTTTCAGTAACACCAAGTTCGTCTTCAAATGTCAATCTAAGAACTTCGCTTATCCATTGATTCATTAAAATCCAAGCATCTGAACGATCGTTGCCGTTAGCCCAGTTAGATTCTCCTCCATCAACAAAATGTCCATCCCATTCATTAAGTAAAGATATAGCATTTATACGAGTATCAGTTTTTGCAGATTCAACCGCAGGAATAAAATCTGCCTTAACATATTTCCATGGATTACCACCATCTCCGTAAGTCTCAAATTTAGATGATAAATACTCATTTCTAACAGAATCTGTAGTTGAGATATACATAGCAAGATTTCTTACATCTTCAAAAGTAAGATTGTCATGTGTTGATAAATAATCTTCAAGAACATGTGCCCTGTGAAATGGACCAAAGTAATATGTAGGTGTGTTTGATGAATTCATATAGTCATGGCTTGATCTACTATTCCATCCGCTATAAAAACCTCTTGCTGCATTCCGAGAATGCGATCTTGGTTTATATACTACAGGGTTAGACCACTCAGCCGTACCATCACCCGGCTGTGGAAATCTTGAGTCAATACCTTCTGGTCTTACAGGATCAAAACCAGACATCCAGTATGCAATATTACCATCATTATCTGCGTAGCAGTAATGTTGAGAAAGAGATACTCTGTCAATAGCATCACCAAACTCGTCCATACTTTGTGCTCTTGCAAGATCAAGATAGGTCTTTACGATTTCAAACTCTTTACCCCAATGTGAATATTTCCATGATATTACAGGTTCAGAATTAATTACAGGTCCGTGGGAAGTCCTATAAATCGGCAATTTAACATCTTCTTCACCAGCAACCTTTATGGTTTCTGTACGATGCAAAAATATAGCTGAAGGCTCTTCAATATAGTAGTCAACGGTATGTGCATGTCCTACTTGCATTGACCATGCGTGGTGAGGAGTTCTTCCTATAACAATTGCTGGCATACCAGGGATTGTCATTCCTGAAATATTTAGACCAGCACCTTTTATAGAACCTTCTGTAACAATAGATGGTGCTGAAAAATTAAAAGCATGATCCATTTGGGGACCTGAATAAAGTATTGGATTACCACTGGCTGTCTTAGTTCCTGAAACAACCCATGCGTAACTTCCAATCTTTACATAGGCATTTATCTCTTTGAGATTTGAAACAATCTCTTCATTTTTTGCTTTCATATAATCTGCAATTTCTTGAAAATCACAGTTTTGATCAATGTTATTTGCATAAATATAATTCTTGTTTTTATCTTTATTGCTAGTTTGAGGCTCTGATTCTTTTGCAATGTAGGTTACTGCATCAGGATCATCTTGCCATCTTAAATCTTGGAACATTGTCAAATAATCATCTGGAAACTGTGCTTTTAATTTTTGCAATAGAGCAATATTTTCAATTTGTCCCTGTTCAGTTGCTTCACCATCAAAAAAACGCAGCATATTGGTTGCCCATGCTAAGACATCTGTTGTAGTCCAATCTTCAGGAACAAAATCAATGCCAAGTTTTTTACCAAGTATATGGAATTCATAAGGCAATTTACTGCGGTCACTCTTCACCTCAGCAATTCTGCGATTAAAACCCGCCACATATCCATTAATAGCGGATTTTGATTCAGGATCAAGGGCATTAAAGCCTTGTTGGTACTCTTCATCAGAATATCCTGTCGTTCTAACCAAAATATCGCTTGAAAGCTGAGTTGAACCAAAAATTTCAGCAAGTCTGCCTCTTCCAACTCTTCTGTATTTTTCTGCCTGCCAAAGACGATCTGTAGCTACAGCATATCCCATTGCTTCAAAAACAGTGTAAGTGTCTGTTTTATCGTCTCCTGTTATAAACCACACCCCCTTATCATCTCTTGAAGTAGTTACAGGTAGCTTAAGTGATTCAAGAGAATCAATATCAAGTTTCCACAAAAGTTCAGAACCTGAAGTTGCGTTATTATAAGGGAGTAAGCGGAACTTAAGGTGTGTGCCATAGTAATTTGCACAATCTACTGTCAAAATAAGATCAGATGGAACTGCAAAAGGGGCAGCACAAGCTTGTTCTAAAGCTGTTTGAGAAGAGTCAATTACTAAGAAAGAGTCAAGTTTCCAAAGAAAATCAGACTGCATATCACTATTTGGATTATTATATGGCTTCAATGTAAACTTAAATGACACATCGCCATATTTTGCACATGGCACAGAGAAACTTAAATCTTGGTTTATGCTAATACAATTAATGCCAGCTATTGCATTAACTGCAATAAGCAAATTAAAAAACACCATCATCAATACAATTACTTTTTGAGTCTTTTTCATCATAATCTCCTCTTAATTTAACAGGTTATCATTTATTTACTTCACCGTGTAAAATAACTCCCCAACTTTCAGGCAAAAGTTAAGGGCTAATTTTAAAAGCCAATGCTCATAGTTAATCAGTAATGGATTTTAGAAATAGTTGAAATTATTTTAATTGTCCATAGAAAAAAAAGAGACTTTAATTTTTTAAAGGATAGTTAGTTTTTTTACAATTCTTCATTATCTATATTCCTATAAATATTTAAGGATCGCTCCTTTATCATGGAAGTTAAAAGTCCCTTTATCCCCGAAAAATTTACAACCATAGGTTTTTTAAACACATAACCATTACTGTATTTACATTTCAGGAGAACATCTGTGATAATTTCCTTGAGTTTCGGAATTGAATTGAAGTAAACTCCTCTTGGTTATTAGGTTTTTGTATCATCAGGTGTCAGGTTAATTACAGGGCAATCACATGAAATCTTATATTCCAAGAAGTTGTGAAAGATATTTGTTATCCCATCCCGCCCTTTTACGCATAACTTTCCACCTTTTTGTTTTATCAGACTTTATAAGGTTAAGTGCAAAATATCTTATTATGTCAAGGTTTGTTGGTGCATGACCCTGTGAATACGGTTATCATTTTCCCTGAAAGTTACATCAAGAATCCAGTGCAAACTATTTAGATAGGAGTCAGCAACATGGACAAAGTGCTTTATGAAAAACGTAACAAAATTGGTTACATTACTCTGAATCGCCCAAAAGCCCTCAATTCGCTCGACGATGATCTTAACGAGGAACTTTGGAAGGTCTGGGAGGATTTCGCAAGCGATGATTCACTTGATGTGGCAATTATCACTGGAGCAGGTAGGAGCTTCTGTTCTGGAGCAGACCTTAAAACGTTCATTCCCAAATGGGAAAAGGCAAATATGCTGGATGTTCGGAGGAATGTTCCAAATGGCATTGGCGGTGGAATAACAAGAGGGCAACATAGGATAACAAAGCCTGTTATAGCTGCTATAAATGGATATGCCATTGGGGGTGGTTTCGAGTTGGCTTTAGCCTGCGACATTCGTATAGCTTCGGAAAAAGCCAAATTCGGCGTATTCGAAGTTCGCTACGGTCTTCATCAAGGTGACGGCGGAATTGTAAGGTTAATTGCGATTGCGGGACTCGCAACCGCTTTAGAACTTACGCTAACTGGGCGCGAAGTCGATGCAGAAGAGTCTTACCGTTTACGATTGGTCAATAAGGTAGTACCGCACGAAAACCTCATTGAGGAGGCAGAGCAGTATGCATCAATGATAATGAACAATAGCCAACAGGCTATAAAATCTGCAAAGGAAACGATCCTTGATGTAATTGGTCATACGCTGGACGATGCACTCCGTATCGAAACCCTTAATGCATACTCCAGTCTGGGTGATTTCAGTGAGGCTAGAGAGCGGTTATCCCAATTCTATTCAAAGGGACAAACAAAATAGATGGACTAACACCACTAATTTAGATGATCCACTTGCCACGCTGCTTAATTAGTGGTGTTATATTACCATAGGCAATCTTTAGCTCTGTCTTTGGAAAATGGTCAGGTCTATTGATATGCAGCAGACCAAAATAAAATGAAAGAAACAGGCTCATCTGTTTACTGTCAACTATCTCCTGACAGATTAATGAAGTAATCTTCAAAGTAATGGTGGATATTTTTGAATACTTTGATAATTTCAGGATCAAAATGAGAACCCGCTGACTCTATAATCATTTTACAGGTTTCAAGATGGGATTTTTCAGGTTTATAAACTCGTTTGGAACGCAGTGCATCATAGATATCGGCTAAAGCCATTATTCTCGCTTCAATAGGAATAGCTCATGTAAAGGGCTTGAAAGGAATATATTATCAATAAATTCTTCATTAATAGAACTGCAATAATCAGGGTGCGTCCGCATTGCTTCAGCGAGAAGTTTGCAAAAAATCTGCACTCTTTCAATATGCTTGCCTGTGTCATCATCACGAGATTCAGCGAGCTTGGCAAGTGCAAATATAGTGGACATGTTCGCCTCAAGAATCTCAGCCTGTTTTTTCCGATCTTCAAGTTCCGCAGCAACAGATATATCTTCAACAGTGAATGCCAGACGATTTTTATTAAGCACCGAGCATTTAATCCTGATTCTTCTTACTCCGTGCCTGTCCACAGCAATATCGTAATTATTGAAAATAAATTTAACTCCCTTATCAATCCCTGATTTGACATTTGTTTTGAGGCTGCTATCAAAGGAGTTCAAGACTTCGATCAAATTTGGAATCTCCGTTCCGTCATAAATATCAATGATTTTCATAATCAATTGAACCATAAACGGATTCAGACGGAGAACTTTTCCGTTTTCATCGGTTTCGCATATACCTATAGGAGTCTGATAGATGAACTCCAACAGTTCATCGTTCAAATTATCGTTTGATGAGCACATAATTTAATTGTAACTCTTTGTTTTTAATTAAACGCAATTGCACTTTAATAGGTTTGACCTTGAAGCTCAAAATGTATGGTATTGTCTCATCAAACTCTTTTTTTTCATCAAACTTCAAGGCAACTAAATAGTTATTCATACATGGTGCTACATCTAAAAAAATATGTTTATTGAGGATAAACTCCTTTGAATAACCCGAATTATCCGATTCTGTCTTGTTGTATTCCCTAATGATTCCGTTGTTATCAAACCCAATAATCCCAAATGGGCAGCTATCTTTTTCCTCCTGTTTTGCGGACTCAATTTTTACCCCAATGAATTTATCTTCAAAATCCATGATATTCCACTCCTGACTGGGCATTATTTATCTGTTTTCTAAACCATTTTAATATAGTGTTATTTCGTTGTTTTGAATTTCCCCAATATTGTTTGAAGCTCTTCCCCAATTTGCTTGAGCTTTTGAGCTTGCATCTTCAACTGTGCCGAACCTTTTGCTCCTTCGCTTGCAGCACTATTAACTTTTTCAATATCTTTACTTATGCTTACTGAAGCAGTTGAAGATTCTCCCACATTACGGTTTACCTCATGAACACCATCTGCAACTTGAGCAATATTTGAAGAGATTTCAGAAGTGGTTACAGACTGTTCTTCCACTGCCGCCGCAATTGTGCTGATGATATTGTGAATATCCTCTACAACTGAGGTTATACTATTTATTTTTTCAACAGAGCTTTGTGTTCTCACTTGAATAGTATCAATTTTTATTTTTATATCCTGAGTAGCGTTTGCGGTTTGTGCTGCAAGGTCTTTAATCTCATTTGCTACAACTGCAAAACCTTTTCCAGCAGATCCAGCTCTTGCTGCTTCAATGGTTGCATTTAATGCCAAAAGATTAGTCTGATCAGATATTTCGTTAATGACCTCTGTAACCTTACTTATTTCAAGAGCTGCTTTTCCCAACTCTTCTATCTGATTTGAAGTCTCTTTTGCTTGAGTTAAGGCATTATCCGAGATATTTCTTGCCCGTTCAGAGTTTTTTGTAATCTCATTAATAGTTGTGGTCATTTGTTCAGAAGCACTTGCAACCATTGATAAATTTACTGAAGATTGCTCCATTGAAGCTGCAACAGCACTTAAATTATTTGTCATCTGTTCTGTGGCACTGCTAACATTCATGGAAAGCGAAGAGGTTGTTTCTGTTCCTTTTGCAAGAGTATATGCAATATCAAGAAGCTCAGATGACGACTTATCCATAACGTTTGCATTTTTTACACTCTCTTTAATAATGCCTTGCAGATTCTCCATAAACTTGTCAAACCAGTTGGCAAGCTCACCAATCTCATCACTGTTTTTTATATCAAGCCGTTTTGTTAAATCTCCTTCTCCTTCGGCTATATCCTTAAGTCCTGATATAACTTTTCTAATCGGTCTTACAATTGAGCTACTGACAAGAAGCATTACAATACCGCAAATTAACATTCCAAAAATAGCAATTGTGATAATTGACAAGGTAAGTTCATTAGAATTTTTCTCTATTTTATCCATAGGGATACTTACAGCAAAGCTCCATGGTGTTATAGATTTTCCAATATTAAATGGAGTTATTACAAAATAGTTATCAGTTCCTTTTACAATGCTCTTTTTATGAAAAGTATATTTTTCTCCTTTTAAAACAGCTTCTCTAAATGAATCTTGAATCTCTTTAGGCTGGCGTTGGACAGCATCTTTACCAATAGAATCAGAATCAGGGTGGGCAGCCATAACCGCACTGTTGGACATCACAAAAACATAACCTGTTTCATAGGGTTTAATTTTTTCTGCCAACTCTTGAAACAGTGTAAGTGTAATATCAACGCCTGTTACTCCAACTACTTTGCCTTTTACTTTAATAGGCACAACAACACTTGTTATAAGAACCTTTTTTCCAGCTACTGGGTAGAGATACGGTTCCATGATAGTTTCTAAACCACTTTTTTTAATAGGAACATAATAACCGCTGCCATCAGAAGTTTCATAATCAACAAGAGGCTCAACTGCGATTATTCCAGCTCCGCGATTCCAATACGGCACATAACGCCCTGTTGAGTCATGCCCTGGTTTATTTATAAAATCAGTGTCTCTGCCGTCAAGGGCATTTGGTTCCCAGCATGTCCAAACAGCTAAGAAATCAGGATTCATCTCAAGAACCTGTTTAAGAATATTATCCATTACATTACGGTAAAGATTACCATTTTGTTTCAT
This sequence comes from Desulfamplus sp., assembly GCA_015232455.1. Lineage (GTDB taxonomy): Bacteria > Desulfobacterota > Desulfobacteria > Desulfobacterales > Desulfobacteraceae > Desulfamplus. The sequence goes on from JADFZQ010000002.1 coordinate 36,782, forward strand.
TCCTTCAAAAGTATGGGCAAGGGTTCTGGTTGCGTCCATTGCAACCTCCAAATTAGCTTGCAGCTTTGTTCCATAACGGTATGCCATCTCTTCGGCAAGCTCTTCTCCTGTGTGATTTGCCATTTTTCTTGCTTCAAAATTAACAAACACAATTGTGCTACCAAAAGTAAAAAACACTACCATACCAACAATAAAAATAAGTTTTGTTCTGATTTTCATAATATCTTGCTCTCTTTTTTTTATAATTTTTTTTGATTAACTGTGAGTGAGTGTTGGATTATCAAAATTAGCTTTTGACTTGATAAATTTTATTTTGAGCGATTGAAAAGATTGAAGCTTTTCTCATTGCTTGTTTTACGTTCCATTTTAGATAATCTTTGCAATACAAAATTTTCAAATTTCATTTAAGAAGAAAATTTAAATTTATTCAAATACTAAAAAATATAGGCTTATCAATAGCTTATTCTTATATAAGGCAAATGTTTGCCTCTAGAAAATATTTGCTCGTCAAAAATAAAAGAGGGATGAAAAATTGATATTTTCCACCCCTCTTGTTTACTATATTTCTTCTTCTAAAGAATTATATGAACTTCAATTACAGAATCGATAACTTCACAATAGATATTGTTGCGGAGGAATCTACTTTTTTACCACATTTTTGGCTGCAGGTCCCCTGTCGTTCTGTTCAATGTCAAATGTTACTCTATCTCCCTCCGAAAGGGTTTTAAATCCTGACATCACAATTGCTGTATGATGAACAAAAACATCACTACCGCCATCTTGTTCAATAAATCCAAATCCTTTTTTGTCGCTAAACCATTTTACTGTTCCTTGTGCCAAAACTCTACCTCCTTAAAAATATCATCTTTCGGCTTTTACACCAACAACTCCCTTTATTACTTAATAGAAAGGGATATACCATAAAATACTGCTACAATAGCTTTATTATTTTCTATTTCCATACTCTGCATAAGAGAGTGCAACTAATCTGTAAACTAAATGAGCCATTTTTGAGAATGGTAAAAATGCAAACAGATTAAAAATAGCAATTAAATGCAGATAGTAGATAAAATATGATAGATATTCAGAACCCGCAAGCCTTGTCATCTCTGTTAAAAGACCAGTTAAACCAAGAGCCAATACAAGTCCTAAAATATACCAATCTTTATATGAAGATACCTGATCTTTTTTCTCAAGCCTGTTTTTAATCATCAATGCACTTCCAATGACAAGAGCTGCACCACTGATATTTGCAAGCCATTTTACAGGGTTAAGCTGTGAGTATGGTCCTGGAATATGGAAAATATAGAGAACCACAAAAAAGATATTAGTAACTACAAAAAGAGCAATAAAAGAGTATAAAACCATCATGTGAGCTGTAGCTCTATCTTGATTAGCTTCACATTTATTAAATTTATCATGTTTAAGAATTGTTGGAACAACTTTAATAAGAGCCTGTAAAAATCCTTTAGGATCAATGTTTTCTTTATCAGTTTTACCTTCTGCAACAGCATTTGCATGTATATCTCTTACAAATCTGTGAAGACCAAGTGCAAAAACAATTACCACAAATCCAGCAAGTGGAACAAAGGTTAGATCAACAAGCCAAGTTGAGACAAAATTGGCATGGGCAATTACATCGTGTCCACCATGAGACCACTCTAAACCAATATTGTGGAAAAGTTTTGTCATGGTATCACCACCAACCATAGTAATCCAAGCAAGAATCGCAAACCAGATAGCTGGAATTCCAAGCAGGAATGGAAGTTTTTGTGGGTCTTTTACCGCATTTGCAAGAAATTTTGGTTGAGCATACTCGTTAATCGCTGCATATCTTACAGCAGAAAGCACATCACCAGGTCTTGCACCTCTTGGACAAAGTTCAGAGCAATCCCCACACTCATGGCAAAGCCATATATCAGCATTTGGAAGCAGCTTATCTTTTAATCCCCACGATGCTGCAATCATCTCTTTTCTTGGGAAAGGGCTATTTTCAGGGGCAATTGGACATGCAACCGAACAAGTTGCACATTGGAAACATTTTTTAAGGGTCTCTGCACCTAAACCTGTTATCTCGTCTATGAATTTTAGATCAGGCTGAACAAAATATTTTTCACTCATACTGCTATAACCTCCTAAGTCAGTATATGGTAGGTTTTCTAACGTAGAGAATATATTCAAATTAAACAAATAGAAAACCACTATTATTAAATAATACAACAATTCAACATCAACCACTATTAAATGGGGTGGTACCCAATAACCTTTCAAACCAATTAATTAGTTTGAAAGGTTATTTTATTTCAAAGAATTAGAATCCCTTAAATGGGCTTGGACCTAAATCTTCAAGTTCTTTTACAAAAGAGCTAAGAAGTTCGGGAAGTTTGTCATATTCATCAATAGCAATCTCTTCAAAACGAACACGCTCCTCTTCAAGAGCAAGGCTTGCAAGGGCATCACCAATCTTTTTTAGCCTTACCTGTGCAAGTTCGCTGCCTTTGACAAAATGGCACTGGTAGTCATCGCCATGTTTGCAACCAATGAGTATAACGCCGTCCATACCTTGAGCCAAAGCATCTTTTATCCATATCGTGTTGACTGAACCAAGGCACCTAACAGGTATAACTCTTACATCAGGTGAATAGTCAATTCTATTCATACCAACCATATCAAGAGCTGGATAAGCGTCATTTTCGCAGATAAGGGCAAGAATTCTAAAAGGTGGCTCATCAAAGTCATCTTCAGATGGCACTTTGATAGCTTTAACTTGAGAACCGATACTGTCAATGCTGTAATCAGCAAAGCTGATAATTCTTTCAGGGCAAGCACCCATACAAGTTCCACAACGTCTGCAGCGTGTTGGATTTGCCTTTGGAGTTCCTTTTGCATCGTCGTCTAATGCACCAAATGGACACTCAACTGTGCATCTTTTACACTGTGTACATCTTTGGAAGAAGAATTCAGGGAATGACATATCGCCTGATCTTGGGTGAACTGCAACACCTCTGTTTGCAGACTCTATACATTGAATAGCTTTAAGAGCTGCACCAGCAGCATCTTCTATAGATTCATCAATTGTCATGCTTCTTCTTATTGCACCAGCAGCATAAATACCAGTTCTCTGGGTCTCATAAGGAAAACAGATATAATTTGAGTCAGCATAACCACCAAAAATTGCATTATCTCTAAAACCTGGACCTTGTCTGTATGCAAGGTTGATAACTGGATCATCAACAGTTACAGGTACCATACCAGCAGCAATGACAACAAGGTCTGCTTTGATATTGAGATTCTTGCCAAGCAAAGTGTTTTGAGCTTCAACAATAAGCTCGCTTCCACTTTGGGTAACGCTGGTTACAGCACCTTTAGACATAAAAATTCCATTGTCTTGCTGCATACTTTTGTAGAAATTTTCCTGAAGACCTGGGGTTCTCATGTGCTGATAGATGATGTATGCTTTACCGTCAGTATAATCATTTCTTACATATTTTGCCTGCTTTAAGGCAACCTGACTTGTAACAGAACCACAGTATGGAAAATCTGCGTCATCTTCGTCTTTTCCCGGAGATTGAATAAATACAACTGATTTTGCCTCTTTACCGTCAGATGGTCTTACGATTTTACCTTTAGCAGCGATTTTCTCAAACTGATCGTTTGTAATAACATCGGGAAGATCAACTCCAAGATGAGAGTAGGCATTATTACCTTTTATATCATCTGGACGCCAGCCAGCAGCTAAAATTACAGCTCCGTATAACTCTCCATTAGGATCAAGAGTTAAAATGTCTTCTTTACCTTTATTGAACTCAAGATATTTGACGTGTTGAGCCTCTGCATCAAGCTCTTTTCCTTTTTCATCAACAAGCATCTCTGGTGGAAGTGGGAATGGAACGTCAAATGGGACTTTTTCACCAGGTTTTTTAAAAGTTACTGTAAACTCACCTGGTTGACCAGCTATACGGGCAACCTCAGTTGAAGTTTTTACTTCAATATTTGGATATTGCTGAAGTTCTGCTATCTTTTCATCAATTACAGAAGGAATAAGCTGTTCATAAGGAGCTTGAACAGGCATCTGGCTTCTCATGTTAGCAGCGTAACCGCCAAGTTTATTTTGTTTTTCAACAATAGTTACTTCAAACCCTGCTTTTGCAGCATCAAGAGCAGCAGAAATACCTGTAATTCCACCGCCAAGAACCAAAATTTTTCTTGAGAAAGTTTGTGTTTTATATGGTTCTGGAAGTTTTACTTTTTCAATACGAACCATTCCCATTCTGATATAATCAGACGCTTTCATCTGAATACGATCACAATAAGCACTATCATCTTTTTGATCTTCTGTAAGAGCAGGATATTTTTCACGAGAATGTGGCCAAACAACGCCTTCTCTTAGATTAACCCTCTCAACAATACAGCCGTTAAAATTAAAGACATCAAAATTGACTCTTTTAGAACATGCACCAATAACCATAGCATTTACTTTGCCATCATCAACATCTTTTTGAATCATGGCAACACCCTCTTTACCGCAGAGAAATTGGTGGGTTTTACAATTAACACCTTCATCATCAGGTATTTCAGTTAAGGCATCAATATCTAAGGTATCACCGATTCCGCATCCTGTGCAGATATATACGCAATATTTCTTACTCATGGTAATTACCTCCTCACCAATGTCTGAATGGCTTTAAGAGCCATGCCGGTTGCATTCTGGTTAGATGAGACAACATCAGCCGGCTTATTGGCACATCCTGCAGCAAACATGCCGCCTTTTTTAAAGTCATTGATAACAAAACCATCTGGATTAAACTGTAAGTCAGCATTCGGTTTATCATCAGATAAACTTGGCTGCATTCCAGTTGCAAGTACCAACATATCAACTGTTTGTCTCACCTTTTCTCCAGATAATGTATCTTCAGCAACAAGATTTATATTGCCTGTAGAGCTGTCTTCACTCACTTCAGCAACTTTTCCCTTAACAAAGAAGACATTTTTGTCTTGTTTAAGTTTGCTGTAGAAATTTTCATATTTTCTGCCAGGAGTTCTTAAATCAATGTAATAAATATAAATTTTTGCATCAGGATATTGCTCTCTTATGTATGTTGCATGTTTAAGAGATGCCATGCAGCAAATATATGAGCAGTAAGGAAGGTGATTTTCGTCTCTTGAGCCTGCACACTGAACAAAGGCAATTGTTGCAGGTGCTTTGTCGTCAGAAGGTCTTACAATTTTACCTTGAGTTGGACCATTTTTTGATGCAAGTCTCTCAAGCATCATGTTGGTTACTATATTTTGGTATCTGCCAAATCCTAAATTGTCTATTCGTGCAGCATCGTAGGGTTTCCAGCCAGTTGCCCATACTATAGCACCAACTTTAAAAGTAAGATTTTTTGACTGCATATCAAAATCAACTGCGTCAAATTTACATACCTCTTTGCATTTTGCCCTATCATCAGCACTCATGGAGGGAGCCATAACATAACGTGATGGAAATGCCATGTTGTGAGGAAGATAAGCAGCTTTTTTTCTGTTCATACCAAAATTGAATTCATCTGCTATCTCAGATTCACAAACTTTGGCACATTCACCGCAAGCTGTGCAGTTTTCGTTTACATATCTTGGGCTTATCTTAACGTCAACTGTATAATTACCCGCAGTTCCCTCAACTTTTTCAATCTCAGCCATAGTTATGACTTTGATTTTAGGATTATCCTTGATTCTCTTGTAATTAATTTCAAGTCCACATGTAGGCGGACAAAGTTTTGGAAAATAGTGCTTAAGCTGAGATACTCTTCCACCTAATGAAGGTTCTTTTTCAATAAGAAGCACCTCATACCCTACCTCGGCAGCTTCTAAAGCAGTGGTAATGCCACTTATTCCACCACCAACTATCATGATGCTTCCGCTGGTCAGGGCTGATTTCTCTATTGTCATGCTATCCCTCCGTGCATACGTAAAGATGTTAAAAAAAATAATTTAAAGATGTAGGAATTTTTTAATATCACCCACTATCCCGTGTCCTTTTTAAATTTGAGATTCGCAAACTAAAACTCGAAAATAGCATAATAATTCTACTTTCATTTCAAATTGCAGCTTCCAACTCTCAATTTAATTTATTAAAAAAGCACATTTAACTCTTAAAAGGCACGGGCGTTAAAATTCATACACCAAAATTTTAAAAAACCTCCAAGCACAAACATAAGTTGCACTTGGAGGTTATATCTATTAACTAACGCAATCCATTTTGATCTGACAGTTGCTCAATCGTTTTTTGATCTAAGCACACAGCCATTTTCCTCATTAATTAAGAAATGATCTTGTGGTAAGGTTCTTTTTTCATTGTCCATTCATTTGTCTTTTTGTCATACTTAGAGTTGACAAAGCAGAACCACTCTGCATCATTCTGTCCCATAAAGTCGCCTCTGTAATAGAAACCAGGATATCTGGTCTCTTCACGGAATTGAATATGACGGGTATGTGCCTGAACTGTAAAGAGACGATGGAAAATTTCCCATGCTCTCATAAGCTCATGGAGATCGCCAGCAGCTATTTTATCAAGGTCTTCACGGAACATTTCAAATTTTTCCATGAGGATTTCAAGGTTTTTGCCAGAGGTCATGTAGTAAGTACCAACACCTGCACCATACTCGTTGGTCATCTTCATCAGACGCATAGCCATACCAGCAGGTTTGCAGTAATTTGGGTTAACATCTTGAGCTGTAGTATATCCGCAGTGATCAAGATAGTTGCGTACGGGTTTGTAAACCAAATCAACAAGCTCTTGATCTGTCTCAGCAAAGCCAGTAACTTTATCGCCTTCAGCTTTCAAATACTGAACCATTGATTTTGCAACAATACGACCTTCTGCATGAGAACCAGATGAGAATTTATGGCCTGAACAACCAACACCATCACCAGCAGTAAAAAGACCGCGAACAGTAGTCATTCTGTTATAGCCCCATTTATAAGAAGCTGGAACCCAATCTTCTTCTGGACCTGAACACCAGATACCGCAGCAGCCAGAGTGTGAACCAAGAAGATACGGTTCAGTTGGCATAACCTCTGAGTCAACTTTTTCTGGCTCGGTGTTTGTTGCACACCAAAGACCTGCCTGACCTACTGACATGTCAAGAAAATCTTCCCAAGCTTCAGACTCAAGATGTTTGAGCTCTTTCTTATCCATGGTCTTGCCAAGTTCTTGAAGAGCTGCAGAAGTTTTCATGATGATAGGACCGCGACCTTCTTTATATTCATTCATCATGAGATGGTTTCTTAAACAGGTTGGGGTAACAGCAGCAGTTCCATAAGGAGCATATTTCTCAAGCTCAGCTTTTGCAGCATCGCTTGCAGCATAGTTTTCGCCAAGACCGTTAACAGTTTTAGCTTTAAAAAGAAGGAACCATGCACCAACAGGTCCATAACCATCTTTAAAACGAGCTGGGGTGAAACGGTTTTCCATCATAGAAAGTTCTGCACCAGCACGAAGTGCCATAGTATATGTTGAGCCAGCATTCCATACAGGATACCATGCACGACCTTTACCTTCAGCAACTGAACGTGGCTGATAAATGTTAACAGCACCACCGCAGGCAACCATCATAGTTTTAGCAGAGATGATGTAAACTTTGTTCTCACGTACAGAAAAACCTACAGCACCAGCTATTCTGGTTGGATCAGCTTTGTCGTTAAGAAGCTCAACGATAAAGCATCTTTCTAAAATATTGTCAGCTCCAAGAGCCTTTTTACCAGCTTCGGCAACGATTCTTTTGTAAGACTCGCCGTTGATCATTATCTGCCATTTACCGGTACGCACTGGAGTTGCACCAGCTTTTAAAGTACCCTGTTTCTGACCTTTTTTACCATCAAGGTTCTTGTTGTCTTCTGTCTTTTTCCATACAGGAAGTCCCCACTCTTCAAAAAGATAAACAGAGTCATCAACATGGCGACCAAGGTCATAGATAAGGTCTTCACGAACAATACCCATAAGGTCATTACGAACCATACGGACATAATCTTCACATTTATTCTCGCCAATGTATGTATTAATAGCAGAAAGTCCCTGTGCAACAGCACCAGATCTCTCAAGAGCAGCTTTGTCGCAAAGAAGAATTTTTGTATTAGGATCTGCCCATTTTTTAATTTCAAACGCTGTACCGCAAGCCGCCATACCGCCGCCAACAATAAGGATATCAACGTCTCTCTTTTCAACTGCTGGGTCTCTAACGACCTTTAATTCACCAACAGGTTTGTTAGGTAATGCCATTTAATATACCTCCAAAATTTTTATTTATGTTCAGAAATGAGTTAGGATACCTATAAATTAAGCTAGTTCAGTCGGAGTGATCAGAACTTTGCCGTCAGCTTCCTGTGTGGAAAGTAAGCCAGAATACAGGTCTTTACCTTTAAGATCATCATAAGAGTTAGCTTCACCCTCAGCAGTGGTTCTAATGGGGAATTTGAAGCGTTTGACAACACCGTTTCTGAATTTACATGTCCACATGATATCTTCTGTTCCCATCATTGGCTGTACAGAAGCTCCCATTGGTACAAAGTCAGAGTAACCTCTTACTTCAATTGCCTGTGAAGGACAAATTTTAACACAAGAATAGCATTCCCAGCATTGATCAGGTTCTTGGTTATAAGCTTTCATAGCATTTGGATCAAGAACCATCAGGTCATTTGGGCAGATGTACATACATGCTGTTTTGTCACCGCCCTTACAGCCGTCACATTTTTCTGCAATTACAAAAGATGGCATTAAAAATACCTCCCTTAATTAAATGTGCTGATACCGTTTAGTTTCAGCAACTTCTGTTAATGATACACGACATCTTAACTATGTCGTTTTAATTATACACATTAGGACACAATACTGTGACCTGTTCATCCTTTCATATAAAACGCGAGAAAAGTAGCATTGGCAAATATCCTTGTCAAGAACTTTTGCCATGATGTTTTATGATAATTCTTTATCTAAAATCTATATTACCAGCCATATCACTAAATGTCCATACAATGTTCAATTTATGTATATCCTCACAAAACAACATTAATACAACAAAAGTTAATATAAAATAAATAATATCTTTGTATTTCAGCAATATAGTATAATTATTTATTGCATGGCATATTTTTTGTCTATCTTTTTTAATTCTTTAATTCTGAACTACTTAATTACGCCATAACTATTCAGGCAAATGATTATAAGGAGACATTAAAGAATAATAGTGTAAAAAATAACTATCGCAACTAAATATAATGTAGAAAAATAGACGAATCAGATGGAGAAAAAACATGTTTACAAGAATACTAAATTCTCGACTACCATTAATTATCTATAACCCATCAAAACTCTTTTCCCTTAATTTTTTTAAAGCTGTGTTTAATGCTGGAGGCTTACCTGTATTTGACACTGAATTTATGTCATTACACGAGATTCTTGAAGGCGTTAAAGCACTTATCAGGGCAGATATTCTTTTTGGGATTAGACTTATCGATCCTGACAAGTTTCTTCTTGCTCAAATAGAAGAGCTTCAACCATCACGCTTAGACACTCTTGTTTTGTCAATCGAAACTGACAAACAATCATTAAGTGATAAAGATTCTTCAACTGACAATCAATCATCTATTGGAAAATCAATTAGAAGATGGTCTAACCAGACAAAAATTATCCTTGAAGTTCGGGAGATTAACATAAACGATAGGATAAAAGATATTGATCCTCATGCACTTATACTTAAAGGCAATGAAGCAGGCGGAAGAGTCTCAAACTACTCATCATTTATACTTATGCAGTGGTATCTTAAAAACAGTGAATTTCCAATTTTCATTCATGGCGGTGTAGGTAGAAATACTGCATCAGGCATGTTTGCGGCTGGAGTCAGCGGTGTTGTTTTAGATAGTCAAGTATGGCTTGCTGAAGAGTCTCCATTATCTGAAAATTTCAGAAATCTTTTATCAAGCCTTGATGAGAGCGATTCGCTTGAAATTATAATTGATAATAAACATATCTTTCGCGTGTTTGCAAAATTAGGAACTAAAATTGCAAAAGAGCTGAAAGAGAAGGCGATTTTGATCTCTGACAGTTATATTGATGATAAATCTGATTACAAAGATACGAAAACAAATTTAATCAATGATGATAGTATTAATGATGATAAATCTAATCCTGAAAATAGTGAAATAAATAGAAATAATGTTTTCCAGATTTATAAAGAGATTGGGGACAATATAACACCTCTTGACAAATCAGACGCTAAAGCTGTCCAGTCTCTCTTTTTTATTGGGCAAGATGGATTTTTTGCCAAAAATTTTGCCCTTATCTCTTTTAGTAATAATCTAAATAAATCCACTTCATCTTCTTCAAAGCAACTACCTTCAAATGAGCCATCTTCAAATCAATTTTTTCCCAATCTTAAAGATATGATTTCAGGATTTTTTAAGGAGATAGGAGAACAACTTAGCTATGTTGATGCTTTTGATCCAATGAAACCTGACTCTGCAATGGCAAAGGATCATGGCACACACCTTCCTTTGATTCAGGGACCTATGGCAAATGTGAGCGATAACGCTGATTTTGCAGCAAAAGTTTTGGAAGCTGGGGCATTGCCATTTTTTGCAGTAGGCAGTCTCCCTCCAGCTCTTGCCGAAACTATGCTCAAAAATGGGTCTGAAAAAGTCTCTGTGTTTGGTGCTGGACTTGTGGGAATTGAGGCATTTAATCCAGCAGTTGAAAAGCATCTTGAGCTTGTAAGAAAATATAAAGCACCGTTTGCTCTATTTGCTGGTGGTATTCCATCTCAAGTTATTGAGCTTGAAAAAGCTGGCACTAAGACATATCTGCATACGCCTTCAATTTCTATGATGGAAAATGCAATAAAAAGTGGCTGCACACGCTTCATCTTTGAAGGCAGAGAGGCTGGAGGTCATGTGGGATCACTTTCAAGCCTTGTGCTGTGGGAAGCTGCAATTGGAAAATTAAAAGAGAAATTAGCAGCAACCGCTCAATCAATGGAGAGGACAGATTCAGTTTTAACTCCTTCAGTTGAGGAAATTAGAGGAGTTAATCAATTAAGTTTGGTTTTTGCCGGCGGAATATCGACCTGTTTTGCATCATGTTTTATCTCTGGCATTACATCTTGCCTTGCTGCTAAGGGGATTAAAATTGGTATCCAAGTTGGAACTGCATATCTTTTTTCAAAAGAGATTGTTGAGACAAAAAGCATAAAAGAGCAGTATCAAACAATTTTGTGTGAAGAGAATGAAACCGTTGTCATTGGAAATAGCGTTGGACTTGCTTCAAGAACAGCACCAACAGATTTTGCCAAAATGATGGTTGAAAAAGAAAAAGAGATGCTGAAAAAAGGCGAAAAGTTAGAAGATCGCAAAAAAGCATTTGAAAGAAATAATATTGGCTCTCTTTTGATTGGTGCAAAAGGATTTTTGCCAGATTTTAAAAAGGCTGGAGAAGAGAATTACACTTGGTTTGAAGGAGAAGAACACAAAAAACGGGGTAATTTCTTATCTGGCGATGCTCTTGCATTTTTTAAAGAGAAAACTACTGTTGATCAAATTCACTCAATGTTTTTTGATATGGCTCTTCCTAAATCATCTAATGCCCACACCTATTTACCTAATGTTAAAGCCACTCTTGTGAGTAACCTAAATCGCCTTGAGGTCTTATCTTCTGAGACAAAAAGTATTAATGACGAAATAGCTGTAATTGGTATGGGTTGCATCTTGCCTGATGCCAAAAATCCAGAAGAACTTTGGGAAAATATACTCTCAAAACGTTACTCAATAAGAGAGATGGAAGATAGCAGAATTAGAAAAGACCTTTACTACGATCCTGATAAAACAGCAGAAGATAAATCTTACACAATGCTTGCTGGCTATATCAAAGATTTTGTCTTTGATTATGAACGTTTTGGTTATGATGAAAATAAGGCTAACCGCCTCTCAAGAAGCCAACAAATTCTTCTTATGGCTGCCTATCAAGCTGTTGAAAATGCAGGATATTTAGATGAAAATCTTCATTTTGGAAAGAGAAACTCTGCCCTTGCAAGCCTCACCGTTGGAGAAAACTTTCCAACCAACGGGAGAAAAATAAGTGGAACATCTCCTGAGAAAACAGCAGTAATTATAGCAACTTGTCTTGGAAATGAGCTTGGAAATGAGCTTCAACTTAAATATCACTTTCCAGAAGTTCTATCCATGTTACGAAGAACCGAAGAGTTCAACAAACTAAGTGAAGATGAGAAGTCAGTGGTTATATCAGAGCTTCAAAAAGGTATGGAGGGCAGACATCAAGGTTATGACCCTGTTCATGGTATGCTTTTAAATATTGAAGCATCAAGAATAGCAAAACATCTTGGTATTCGCGGAGTGAATTACGTTGTTGATGCTGCTTGTGCATCTTCATTTAGTGCTATTGATGCTGCTATTAAAGAGCTTCTATCTGGTGATTGCGATCATGTTATTGTTGGAGGTGTCAACACTCATCTTGCACCAGAATCGTTTGTTGGATTTTGCAAAATGGGTGCATTATCTGCAAAAGGCTCTTTTCCGTTTGATGAAAGAGCAGATGGCTTTGTCCTTGGTGAAGGAGCTGCGGTTTTTGTGCTAAAGAGAGTCAAAGATGCTCTGCGGGATAATGACAATATTATAGGTGTAATTAAAGGGATAGGCGGAAGTTCAGACGGTAGAGGCAAAGCTATTGCAGCACCAAATGTAAAAGGTCAGATTCTTGCATTAAAGCGTTGTTATGAAAATATGGATAACAGAGTTTCACCAAATGATATTGGATTTATTGAGGCTCACGGCACTTCAACAATCATGGGAGATCAGGCAGAACTTCAAACTCTTAAAGAAATTTATGCTGTCAGCAACCTTTCTGTCGTCCAAAATAGAGGTGGTTCTTCTCATTTACCCACCAATGGGGGAAACGTAGATAGCTTAAAGAAAATAGGTATCAGCTCTGTAAAATCTCAGATTGGACATCTACTTGGTGGTGCTGGTGCTGCTGGACTTGTTAAGGCTTTGCTTGCTGTTCAAAAAGGAATTTTACCTCCTAACGCAAATTTTGAGAAACTTTCGCACAACCACGACCTTGCAGGAACAGGGCTTTATGTGATTGAGAATCCAGAACCTTGGATTACCCCTGAAAATAAGACAAGAATGGCGGCTATCAGCTCCTATGGTTTTGGTGGAATCAACTACCATCTAGTTATTGAAGAGTTCCGTTTAGCAGATACTATTTCAAACTTGCTCTGTAGCTCAACAAATGAAGAGAAAGATTCCTCGTCATCTTATTCATATATCGCACTACCTCGCAAAATATTTGCAAATCCTGATTACGATTTTAATGAAGATCGTATTGTTATTGCTGGCTTGGGGGTATGTCTGCCCGGTGGACGTGGAGTTAATCATTTTTGGGAAAATCTAAAATCAGGACAAAAGCAGTTATCAGAAATCCCAAAAGAGCGTTTTGACAATCAATCTTATGCACAATTTGACAAAAAATCTCATTTTCACCTGCCAATGGTCAAAGCTGGTGTAATTCAAGATTTTAAATTCAACAACATCAAGTATAGAATGCCTCCATCAATTGTGAGATCGTTAGATCGTTCACAGTTGCTTGGATTAGATGCAGCAGATGAGGCAATAAATTCGTCAGGGCTTTCAAAGTTTATTCAATCGTCAGCTACACAATCAGCACAAACTAAATCACACCTATCTAAATCTATGGTGAGAGATTTAAAATCTATCACAGTTGCTTCATCTCAAGGGCAATCCAATAAAATCGGCGTGATTCTTGGCACAATTCAAGGGGAGAGGCAGAGTAAAAATATTTTAAGAGTGCGAAAAAATTTTATCGCTGAAATAATTGAAAAAAGCGGTGTCATTGATTCTGACAAATCAAAAAAGATTGCATCTGAGCTTGTTCAAGCAATAAGGCAGGAAATTCCTGAAAATAACGAAGATACAACACCAGGGCTTTTATCAAACATCATATCAGGGCGAATTGCCAACCACTTTGGTTTAAATGGAGTCAACTATGTGGTTGATGCATCTTGTGCATCTTCAGTTATAGCGATTCGTAATGCCATGAGAGATATAGCATCAAAACAACTTGATTTTGCCCTTACAGGCGGAGTTGATGCAAACCTTTATCCTGCTGTTTTAATGGCATTCAAAAGATTAGGGCTTCTATCATCTACAGAGCCAAGATTTTTTGATTCAAGAGCTGATGGCTATGCAATGTCAGAAGGTGCAGCAATTCACGTTTTGACAACTTTAAAAAAAGCAAAAGATGCTGGAATGGAGATTTTAGGAGAGTTAAGCGATTGCGTAGTTAAATCAAGCGTTCCTGATCATCTTCTTGCCCCATCTGAACAGACTTTTGTCTCCACAATAAACGAGTGCTACATAAAAAATGGAATAAGAAAACAAGATGTTGGCTATCTTGATCTCTTTGCATTTTCAAATATTATGGGCGATATGGTTGAAAAACAGGTGGTTGAAAAGTGTTTTGACCATATAAATAAATTGGCAATTCCTATTAGCCCCACCCCCGTCCCCCTCCCCAATGGAGAGGGGCAAAATAATTATCTGGAAAGCTATAGAGAGCTATATTTTGGGAATATCAAAACCCAATTTGGATATTTTAAAGCTGCTAATCCTGCTGTTGCTTTGGCAAAAATGGTTCTGATGAATAAAAATAGAACTCTTCTGCCAAATTTTGATTACGATCCACAATTCTCAACTCTTAAAAACCCAATCATTGCTGGAAAAAACTATAACGCACCATCGCGGTTTGCTTTTAATGTAAATGGAATTGGTGGAAACCACTGCCATGCAGTTTTGAGTATGGTAAATCTTGAACTTATTTTTGGAACAGAGTCAGGAGTTGTGCAATCAACCGCGATTAAAGACACAGAGCTTAGAGAAAAAGAGGGTGCAATCTCTTATAACGTTCAACAACCTGAAATTATGAATCCAAAAAGAGAAAATATTGTAGCACTTTTGTCAGGTCAAGGTTCTCAAAGCTCTGGAATGATGAAAGAGATATTTGAACGTGATCAAGATATTAGACAGGTTATGGAGCGTGGCGAGGCAATATTTATAGCCAAACGAGGCTATTCTCTATTAAATATTATGTTTAGCCAAGATGACAATAGAATAAATCTTACAGAAAATACTCAACCAGCGGTGTTTTTATCGTCAGCAGCAATATTTAGCAAATTGCAAAAAGATAGAGATTTTAACCCTGATTTTTTTATTGGTCATAGTGTCGGTGAATATACAGCCCTTTTTTGCAGCGGGATTTTAGATTTTGATGATGCCATGAAGTTAATCATTAAACGATCAGATTTAATGAAAGAGGCGGCTATTGAATATCCCGGCAGAATTATGGTTGTTTTTGGCAATGAAAAAGAGACAGCTTCACTTATAAAAGAATCTGGTGCATCATGGCTCTATATTACAAATAAAAACAGCGAAAAACAGACTGCAGTGTCAGGCAGTGAACAAGATATTGAGATTTTCTGTAAATTTTTAACATCAAGAAATGTTGTATATAAGCGGCTTAATCTCTCTGGGGCATTTCACACTCCTCTTTTTAGCAACGCTTCTGAGAAGCTAAAGAGTTATCTAAAAAATATAACCTTTAATGAGGTTGATTTTTCTCGTGTCATATCTAATGTTACTGCAAAACCATATCCTCAAGATGCAAACGAGATTAAAGAGCTTCTTGCAAAACAGATAACCACACCTGTTGAGTTTATAAAATCAATTGAATATGTGCATGGAGTTGGCAATAGTAGAGATACCCATTTTATTGAGATTGGACCACGCAAATTGCTGGTTAATCTCCTTAAACATATCAACATTAAAGATTATACAATTTCCGTTGCTTTAGATTCGATAGCCTCTGTTAAATCTGAAAAAGAGTTTTTATCAACTGTAAATGAGAATGCAATCTTAATTTCTGGTGTATCTGTTGGACTTCCGGGAAAAGCAAGACGTGTCTTTTCATCTGATAATTTTGATATGATCCTTGATGGACGAAACTTTATTGAACCTTTAACATTAGAAGATCAAGAAAAGATCGTTGATAAAAATATCACCAGAATTTTAAAACAGCCTGACGGCAATGCCCGTTTTGTTGAGATTACAAAGACTGAAGATGTAATTCATCTTGCGGGTCAGCTTGGATATTTTAACCTTAATGAAGAGTATGGAATAAAGGCACAATATGACATAAGCATGGCGTTGGCGGTTGCGGCTGGAATTGAAGCGTTAAAAGATGCGAGTATTCCGCTTGTAATGAAATATAAAACTCCATCAAGGTTTAAAGAATTTATTGCTGGAAAAACAGATTCAACAAATTTAAGTTTAACAAACTCAAGTTCAGGAGGTAATTTCTCAAGTTCAGGAGCAGCTTTTGAGCTTATTCCTGATGGTTTTGCTCTTCCTGAAGAGATGCAAGATGAGACTGGTGTTATCGTAACTTCGCTATTTCCAAGCAACGAAACATTGATAAATGAGATGGAAAAATATTTCTACGATAGGCTCTTTCTAAAACCTTATGAGGAGTTTCAGAGTATCTATTTCTATCTTATGGAAAATATAAAAGAGCCAGCAGTAAAAGAGCAGGTTACAGATTGGTTTTTTAAGATCAGGAAACGGAAAAGAGAAGAGCTTGGATTATACAAGTTTGACCGCAATTTTATGGTTAATGCCTGTCCTTTAGGTTCTGCTCATCTTGCCCAAATTATAAAGGCAAAAGGTCCCAACACCCTTATAAGCAGTGCTTGTGCATCAACAACGCAAGCAATTGGAATTGCTGAAGATTGGATAAAACTTGGACGGTGCAAACGGGTAATTGTCATTGGTGGTGAAAATGCGACATCTCCAGCACAAAATCAGTGGATTGGTTCAGGATTTTTAGCTCTTGGTGCTGCAACAGTTAAAAAACGTGTATCTGAAGCTGCCAAACCTTTTGACAGCGACCGCAACGGCACGATTTTGGGTGCTGGTGCGGTGGGTCTTGTGGTTGAAAAAGCGTCTGAAGTTCATGCAAGAGGCATGAGGGGACAGGCAATTGTCCTTGGAACTCACATGGCAAATAGTGCTTATCACACCTTCAACATTGATGTTGACCACATGGCAAGCCAGATGAAAAAATTTATCTCAAAGATGGAGAGAGAGCATAACCTAAAGCAATCTGAATATGCAGATAAACTCTTGTTTATGTCGCATGAAACTTATACTCCAGCTCGCGGTGGTAGTGCTGATGCTGAAGTTACTGCTCTAAAAACCGCATTTGGTCAGAATCTAAAAAACATCTGCATAACTAACACAAAAGGCTTTACAGGTCATACGCTTGGGGCAGCAATTGAAGATGTTGTTATGGTAAAGGCTCTACAGAAACGAAAAGCTCCGCCAATCGCCAATCTTGTAAATATTCCAGAGCATTTTAGAGAACTTAATTTTGCAACTATAAACGCAAGTGGTTCTAACGTTAATTTAAGTAATTCTGGCTATACTGCTGCATCTTTAGATTCTGCTGGAGGACGCGGGGAAAAAGCAGAATACGGGCTGCATCTTGCTGCTGGTTTTGGTTCTCATTTTGCGTTTTTGTTTATCAGAAGGATTGAGGAGAGAGTTCACTCTGAATCTTATAATTCATGGCTCAAAAAAATTAGCGGAAGCGATAAGCCAGAACTAAAAATTATTGATAATATGCTCTGTGTTGTTGGAGAGAAAGCAACAAAACCTCTAAAACTGCCTGAACCTTCTATCCAAATCAAAGAGAAAACAGATGCACAATTGCCTTCTTTCCAGATAAAAGAGGCTAAAATAACTCCAATCGCTTCTTTACCCGTTAAACATGGGAATGAGGTAATGCAGGTGGTTACAGATATAATTGCCAAACAGACGGGCTACACAGCAGATATGCTTGAACCAGAACTTGATCTTGAGGCAGACCTTGGCATTGATACGGTTAAACAAGTTGAGATTTTTGCAAATGCAGCCTCTCATTTTGGCTTTGCAGTTCCAGAAGACCTAAAGTTGAGAGATTTAAACACCATCTCCAAACTTGCAAGTTATATTGACTCTAAAATAGGCTCTAATAGTATCTCTTCAACATTATTGCCAATCGCACAACATAGTGAGGTTGAGGTAGCATCTGCCCAAAATAGAGAGTCAATAATTGCTCCAACACCTATAAAAGATGGTCAAGAGGTTGTTCGAGTGGTTACAGATATAATTGCCAAGCAGACGGGCTACACAGCAGATATGCTTGAACCAGAACTTGATCTTGAGGCAGACCTTGGAATTGATACGGTCAAACAAGTTGAGATTTTTGCAAATGCAGCCTCTCATTTTGGCTTTGCAGTTCCAGAAGACCTAAAATTGAGAGATTTAAATACAATTGCAAAACTTGCAGCTTACATTGATTCTAAAATAGGGAATTTTAATAATGACTTATTAACAAATAGCCAGATAATAGATGAGAAAGATAGCTCTATAATAGAAAAAGACAGCTCTCTAATAGTGGAAGAGGCTAAGAAGATTGAACAAGTTAAAGTGCAAGATAAAATTGTTGTTAAACATGAACAACATGGGATTAAACGCCTTGTTCCTGTGTGGAGAAAAACAGGGTTGCCATTAACTGAAAGATGGAGCTTTGCGGGTAAAACAGTCGTAATTGCTGGAGATGATATTTATGGCATTGCTGATTTCATAAAATCTGATAATGGCATTGTATTTCAAATTGATGCTCATTATTTAAATCAAGTTGAATTAATGCCGCAAATTGAGTCAATACCAGATGCAGATGGCTTAATATTTATTTCACCATTTGACGTAAAATCATTTTTTCTCATTTTAAAACAGATGTTTGTATCGTTAAATCAACCCAACAAATTTATTGCAGCGTTTCGTGGAGATTTAGCAAATTCTATAGACTCGGAAGATTCAAAAGATTCAATAAACTTCAAAGATTCAACAGATTTGATAAGCAATGATCCATCTTTTGCTGGAATATGCGGTATGATGAAAAGCCTTGCTAAAGAGATGCCAAATACTGTAGCCAAAGCAGTTTCAATCTTTAACACTCCAAAACCTGTTCAAGTTTTTATGGACGAAATAAGATCAAAAGACCCAAGAGTTGAAATATCTTATCGTAACAGCGAAAAATATGTAGTTTATCTTGAAGATCGCCCATTAAATGAATCTCAATTTGCTGGTAATGATAGTAATGAGATTAATAACAGCAAACATAACAAAGGATTGATTCAAAAAGGCGATACCATTCTTGTAAGTGGCGGGGCAAGAGGAATCACATTTGAAATCCTTAAATCAGTTGTCAAAAAATATCAGGCAAACCTTATCATACTTGGAAGAAGCCCAATTTATAATATTGATGGGCTTTATGATGCTATTGCTGATATTAACAACCTTGTCTCTATTGATGAAACAGCAATAATGGAGAGACTAAAACAAACCATGAAGGGAGCAAAGCCTTTGGAGCTTAAAAAAGCAACAAAGCGTATTGTTTCAGCTTTGGAATCTAGAAAAAATATTGAGATTCTCAAATCATTTGGAAGCTATGTAACCTACATTGCTGTAGATGTTGCAGATAGAGAAGCTGTTATCTCTGCCATTCAATCTCTTGATGTTGACTGTATTGATGGTGTTATCCATGCTGCTGGCGTTGAGGAGAGTATGCCATTTGAGAAGAAAAACCTTGATTCGTTTGAAAGAGTTTTCAACACAAAAGTTAAAGGATGTTTAAATGTAATTGAAGCTCTTAAAGGTAAAAGTGTAAAATTCCACGTTGGATTCTCTTCAGTAACAGCCAAATTCGGCAATGAAGGTCAGACAGATTATACTGCTGCAAATGAGATGATGGCGGCGATTTTGCTCAATTTAACTCACGGTGTCCAATCCAATAGTGAAAATAGAGATAGTAAACCTGAAGCTTTTTTAGATTCTCAGAAGAGTTCACCTAAATGCAAGATAATTGATTGGACAGCATGGAGCGGTGCTGGCATGGCAACCCGTGAGACAGTCCAGAAGGTTTTGACTGAAAGAGGTCTTAAATTCTTGCCATTAGAAGCTGGCGTTCAGTTTTTTATGAATGAGATGGAAGATTCAACAACTCCAGAGGTTGTTATCACTGGTTTGGATCAATCATTTGATAGAGATGGAATCCTTAAAATTGCTCCCTTCTTAGACTCTGTTTCATCAATTCAAACTGAAAGCATTTCATTTACAAGACAACTTGAAATAAAACGAGATAGATTCTTGCTTGACCATGCTATGGATGGAACACCTATATTTTTAGGTGCAACTGGAGTTGAAACTATGGCAGAAGCGGTTATAGCTACTCAAATAATGAGTTATGAACAACCTCCAAAACAAGTAGAAATTAAAGAGATCAAAAATTTTTCAATCCCTTATGGAATAAAACTTCTACAGAACAAACCTAAAGATATTACAATCACTGTAAGTTTGAATGAAGATGAAAGTAGTAATAAAGAAGATAAAATTATTAATAAAAATGATATGAATAAAAATCAAAATGTTAGCAAATGCACAATTACCTCTCAATTTGTAAACAGTGCTGGCGTAGTTATGGGTGAACCTAAACTTCATTATCAGGCTGAATTTGTAATTGGTGATAAAGATGAATCTGTAAAGCACGATAAACCAGTAATTGAAGAGAAATCTATAAAGCAAATTCAATCTATAACACCAATTGATCTTAAAAAAATAATCAACTTCTCTCCTATTACTTCTAATGTCAAAAAAATAGATAATAAATTTGCCAATCTTATCTACCACCCGCAGCGGCTATTTATGGACGGTCTTTTCAGAACAATTGAAGAGCTTATCTCATTTGATGGAAAGAGTTTAATCACAAGAGTTGCAGATAGAAGCAAAGCAGCCTTCTTCGCAGACGATCCTTGCCCCATCTTTTTAACTGATGTTGTGCTTCTTGATGCAATGTTCCAAACTGGTGGAGTGTTTGAGTTTCTAACTGACAGCTATATTGTGCTTCCATACAAAATAAAAAGCCTTAAATTTTTCAAAAGAGCAGTTAAAGATAGAGATTATTTTTGTATTACCAACCGCATAGATTCTAACGAAGAGACAGACACATTCAATATTGATCTTGTTGATGAGTCTGGAGATTACCTTATGGAGCTTGCGGGGTTTGAGATGGTGAAACTTAATAGGTTATCTGATGAGATGAAGATTATC
This sequence comes from Desulfamplus sp., assembly GCA_015232455.1. Classification (GTDB taxonomy): domain Bacteria; phylum Desulfobacterota; class Desulfobacteria; order Desulfobacterales; family Desulfobacteraceae; genus Desulfamplus. The sequence continues at coordinate 58,055 of JADFZQ010000002.1, forward strand.
GTAAGTTAAGATTCTACCACTTTTCTACGATATTTCAGAATAAACACAACATGGTATTTGCAATCCCATTTAGTATAGTTTAAAGTAAACTATATTCTCCATAAAAACTCCTTTTGCCGAACATTTTAGAGTTCTAATAAAGGAGTTTTCTTCATATTCCCGTATATGTCAAAATGTGGTAATCTTTCAGCAAATTTAGAGGATTACTTATTCCAATTATGGTATTGATATTGACTAAGCAACAATAGCTCAATTGATAACTATTCATATAAATTAAAAATTAGAGGATATAACAATGCTTGAACTTACCAATTCTCAGCGTGCAAGAAGTGCAATAAGAGAATTTAAAACAATCACAGAATCTCTTGCGATTAGAGGCTTTTATCGTCCTTCAGGAAGATTTGGGAAAGCTCTTGAAAACTGCTTGCGAGAACTTAGCCCTGAAATATACGGCACAATGAATGATCCAAGAATTGTTGAACTCAAAGGACTTGAGTATGTTATTGACCGTCTGCCTCAAGGAATAGAGCAAGCCACAAAGATAATTTTAACTGACGAAGATCAATTTGATAACACACCATTTATTAAAATTGAGCCTTTAAAAAGAAGAAGAAAATCTTACCGAATCAACAACAACGAACTTTGCTTTATAATTTCAAGAGGTATAAGTGAAATATACGACATAATTACACACATGACTTTTTTAAATATTGAGGCTAAAAAAATATTTAAAAGAATGCACGATGATTATGGAAACATAAGGGCAGAGTGGAGCAAACTTGAGAAAGTTGTCCTTAAAACAGACCGCCGTTTAAGTTCAACATCAGGAAGACAGGACGCTTGTTCAACCAAACATGCGACAACTGAAGCTGCCGAGCTTACTCCAGAAGAGCTTGATTCTGCAATCTGGAACATGAGCATAATACTTGGCAGACCATACAACGAGACAAGAGAACTCTACGAATATTTAGAGAAAAATAGAGTTGAGCATCAAAGCAGCAATGGACTTTTTTCTTTGATCTATCATCTTGGTAAACGGCTTCAGCGAGATCAGCAGTCAAGAGATGATGCCTTAGTAATCTATTTTACTCCTTCTCTTATGAGTATTATTGGGCATCAAAGATATGGAAAACTTTGGGCATCAAGAATTGACCATGAAATTTCTGCTTTAAACCTTCAACACCGCCCTTTACATATTATAAGTGCAAATCTTCACAGTGTTGTAAATCTGATTTATGGCTATGCAGCAATTAAAAATCTTAGCAAACATTGTGAACACAAAAAAAATCTAAATAAAGATATTGTAATCAAAGAACAAAATGCCCATATCAATGAAGACATATATACCTTTTGTGCATCATTAAAAGATAAAACTAACCAAATAATTGAATTCGCAACTTCAAGAGGTTTATATCTTCTACCTGATAAATCAGGTGCAAATATTGATTGCCAGCTTATTGATACCGCTTTGCTTGGAGATATTGAATTTTATCCAAGTTTAAAAATTGATATAGCACAGATGAAGGATAAACCTTTGATATTGGTAATGGATTATGCTTTTGGAGCACAGGCTTTTGAAGCAATGGAGCAACTTTTAAAGCCATTCGAGCAAAATGGAGCTAAAAAAGCATTGACAAACGGCTCTATCTCAATCATGGGAAAGGCTGGAATTTTGCCCGGAGATAAAGGCGATATAATGCTTGCAACCGCCCATGTTTGTGAAGGAACTTCAGATAACTATATTTTTGAAAATGACTTAACCCCTTCAGATTTTGATCCCGAAGTTAGCGTCTTTGTTGGACCTATGGCAACTGTTCTTGGAACATCTCTTCAAAATAAAGATGTTCTTAGGATGTTTATGTCAGATTGGAAAGCAGTAGGACTTGAAATGGAAGGCGGGTATTATCATAAGGCGATAAACGCCTCGATTATAAAGGGAAATATCCCCCTAAATACAAAAGTTAGATATGCCTACTATGCTTCTGACAACCCTCTAAAAACTGGAAGCACGCTTGCTGCTGGAGCAATGGGCAAAGAAGGGATTAAGCCTACTTACATGATAACAAAGGTGATTTTGGAAAAAATTTTTGTCTCTCCTAAAGAAATTCCAAAACTTGAAAATCTATCTAAATCAGAAAATATTACAAAATCAGACAAAGATTCTAATAAGTAGAGACGGCACAGCCGTGCGTCTCTAACATTTAAGATTATATTGAAATTTCTGAGTAAAAATAATGAGAATAATATAATGAAAAAAGCACTGATTACAGGAATAACTGGTCAAGATGGTGCATATCTTGCTGAATTTTTGCTGCAAAAAGGGTATGAAGTTCACGGCATAAAAAGACGTGCATCTTTGTTTAACACAGATCGTATTGATCACCTTTACCAAGACCCGCATGAGACAAAAAGAAATTTTGTTCTCCACTATGGCGATCTTACAGATTCAACCAACCTCATACGGATTTTGCAATTAGTTAAGCCTGACGAGGTTTACAACCTTGCTGCTCAGAGCCATGTTCAAGTCTCGTTTGAATCTCCAGAATATACAGCAGACACAGACGCACTTGGCACAATGAGGCTTCTTGAAGGGATAAGACTTTTAGGATTTGAGAAAAAAACAAGGTTTTATCAAGCATCAACATCTGAACTTTATGGCAAGGTGCAAGAGATTCCCCAAACAGAGAAAACTCCTTTCTATCCACGCTCACCTTATGCCTGTGCAAAACTATATGCCTATTGGATAACTGTAAACTATCGAGAAGCATATAACATCTATGCCTGTAACGGTATCCTATTTAACCATGAATCTCCATTAAGAGGCGAGACCTTTGTAACAAGAAAAATTACAAGAGCTTTGTGTAGAATTTATCTTGGAATGCAAGAGTGTCTTTATCTTGGTAACATGAATGCCCTACGTGATTGGGGTCATGCTAAAGATTATGTTGAGATGCAGTGGCTTATGCTTCAGCAAGAGACACCAGACGACTATGTTATTGCAACTGGTGAGCAGCACTCTGTTCGTGAATTTGTAGAACTTTCTGCAAAAGAGCTTGGAATTTCAATAAAATGGGAAGGAGAAGGAGTAAACGAAAAAGGAATTAACATTGAGAATGGAAAGACCATTGTCGCTGTTGATCCAAGATATTTTCGCCCTACAGAAGTTGAGACCCTTCTTGGCGATCCATCTAAAGCAAAAGCCAATCTTGGCTGGCAACCAAAGATTACCTTTAGAGAGCTTGTATCAGAGATGGTAAAAGCAGACCTTGAAGAGGCAAAAAAAGATGCTTTATGCCAGAGGGCAGGATTTCAGGTTTATAGCTATAATGAATAAATGAGCTGTAATTCTAATTGTCAAGAAAGTTAGCATATAAAAAATTGATTTTTTTTAACAAATGGATATATAGAAACAGAATCGTGGAAAATAATAATGGATAAAAATAGCAAAATATTCATAGCAGGGGCAACTGGAATGGTTGGTAGTGCCATTATTAGAAAACTTCTTAAAAATGGATTTAAAAATCTTGTTGGGAGTTTTAACTCTCATCTTCCTAAACCAGATATGTTTATTAATCTGTCAGAGTCAAAAAAGATGATTACATCAGCAGAAAGTTCAAAGATAATTCCAAAGGAGTTATCTGAATTAATGCCAAAAGAGTTGAGCCTTGTTAAGGTTGATCTTACATCTCAAAATAGTGTCAGCCAATTTTTTGAAGAGCAAAAACCAGACTATGTTTTTCTTGCTGCGGCAAAAGTTGGTGGAATTAATGCAAACAACAGATTTCCAGCACAATTTATAAGAGAGAATCTAAATATTCAGACCAATGTTATCCACGCAGCGTATCAAGCTAAAGTTAAAAGGTTGCTATTTCTTGGCTCTTCTTGCATCTACCCTAAATTGGCACCTCAGCCCATGAGAGAGGAACATCTTTTAACAGGAGTGCTTGAACCAACTAATGAGCCTTATGCAATTTCCAAGATAGCTGGCATAAAGATGTGTGAATCATACAATAGAGAGTATGGGACACAATTTATTGCTGTGATGCCAACCAATCTTTACGGACCAAATGATAACTTTGATCTTGCAAATTCTCATGTTATTCCAGCACTTATAAGAAAATTCCATGAGGCAAAATTATCTAATTCACCTGAAGTTGTTGTTTGGGGAACAGGCTCTGCTCGCAGGGAATTTCTCCATGTAGATGATATGGCTGATGCTTCTATATTTGTTATGAATCTCGATGATTTAGTAATTACTGAAACTTTTTTAAGTTATCCTAAACCTTGTTTTGTAAATGTTGGTGTAGGTATTGATTTTACAATAAAAGAGGTTGCAGAAAAGATAAAAGAGGTTGTTGGCTATGAGGGTAAATTATCTTTTGACACATCAAAGCCTGACGGAACGCCTCAAAAACTTCTTGATATTACAAGGTTAAAAGATATTGGCTGGAGTGCAAAGATTGATCTATTACAAGGCTTATCTAATGTCTATAAATGGTATTATAAAACTTTACTAACATCATAGAATATAAGTAGAGACGCACGACCGCACATCTCTACAATTTAATATTGGATTGAGATTCCTGAGCAATAAATTATTAATTAGAGTGAAAAAAATGGATACCTTGAAGAGTTACTTTAAAAAAATATTGCAGATAATTCAGAAAGTCATGCCATTTTCATATATGAATAGCAGTAAAACTTACTCTTATATACATAATACAATCCAGAACTATAAAGACGATATTACCAATCTCAAAAAGCTCTCCCTTGCAATTGAAGAAAATCCTTGCATTATTTTAATTACAGATAAACACGGCATAATTGAATATGTGAACTCTGCATTCACAAGAATTACAGGTTACTCAAAAGAAGAGGCAATTGGTAAAACACCAGCTATTATTGAATCTGGCTTACAATCTCCTGAATTTTTTAGAGATATGTGGGATACCATTCTAAAAGGAGAACTTTGGCAAGGAGAAATTCTAAATAAAACAAAACAAGGGGATTTGCAGTGGCAATTTGTAAGGATTGCCCCAATGAAAGACATAGCGGGTAACATTGTCAATTATGTTGGAATTCAAGAAGATATAAGCAAACATAAACATAATGAACTCCAACTTAGGATTCTACAAAAGGCAGTTGAACAAAGTCCTGTTTCTATAATTATAACGGATAGATATGGTAATATCAGCTATGTGAATCCCCATTTCACAAAGATAACAGGATATACCTATAACGAGGCAATAGGTAATAATCCAAAGATTCTTAAAAGTGGGAAAAATTCTGCTGATTACTATCAAAATTTATGGAAGACGATCTCAAACGGAGAAGTTTGGCAAGGTGAGCTGTGTAATATAAAAAAAAATGGTGAAGAGTTTTGGGAACAGGTAGTAATTACCCCTATTTTAAATAATCACAATGGAATTCAGTTTAATGTAAAAAAGAGTTATGGAGAGAATAAGCCATCTGATTATGAAAATGGAGATATTAAACATCAAGGCAGTATTAACAATCAGAATAATATTGACCATAATTCAGGAAAAATTGAGCATTATGTTGCGGTTAAATTAGATATTACTGATGCAAGAAGAGCTGAACAGGTAATCAGAGACAGTGAGTATCGCTTTAAAAGCATAATCGCCTCAATGGAGCAGGGATTTTGGATGGTTGATAAGAAGTGGAGAACCATTGAAGTAAATACTGCTGCATGTGAAATGGTTGGTGTTTGTGAAAAAGAACTTATTGGAAGAAGTATTTATGACTTCTTTGATGAGGAGCATAAACATAAAATTAAGACATATATCCGTCATTGGAGTCCAAGCTCAAGAAGCAGTTTTGAGGTGGTGCTGCTTCGTCCTGACGGTGGTCGTGTCCACTGCCTTATAAGCCATACACCAATTTTTGACCAGAAACATAGACGAATTGGGGCATTTGCAGTTATTACAGATTTCACAAAACGAAAAGAGATGGAAAAACAGCTCATTGAAGCAAAGGAGCGGGCTGATGAGGCAAGACAAAGGGCTGACGAAGCAAGAGAGAGGGCAGAAAACGCCTCTCGGGTTAAAAGTGATTTTTTAGCAAACATGAGCCACGAAATCCGTACCCCAATGAATTCAATACTTGGTTTTCTTGAACTTGCTCTTGAAGACGAATTAACCGCGAGTCAAAGAAATAAGTTATCTATTGCCCATTCATCTGCCAATGCTCTACTCTCTTTGCTAAACGATATTCTCGATTTTAGTAAAGTTGAACAGAAACGTCTAACAACTGAAGTTAGATCATTTGATCTTAGAGAGCTTATTAAAACAAGATTAGACCTTCTTGCTATTAAAGCCATTCAAAAAGGTCTTGAGCTTAAATGTGAAATTGCACCAGAATTATCAGAAAAATATTTTGGTGATCCTTTAAGAATTGGTCAGATACTCGTCAATATTGTAGGTAATGCAATTAAATTTACCAACCAAGGCAGAGTTGAGATAAAGGTTGGGAAATATACTCCTGAAAAAGACGATATTGTTTCATCAAGCAACTTTATTGATAATAGTTATAAAAACGAAGTTGAAACAAACAATAATAGAGAAGAGATAATACTCTTTTCGATACAAGATACTGGCATAGGAATTCCAGAACAACATAAGAGATATGTTTTTGAGCCGTTTACGCAAGCAGATGCTTCAACAACAAGGCGGTTTGGAGGAACAGGTCTTGGAACTTCCATTTCAAAGCACCTTGTTGAGTTAATGGGTGGTAAAATTTGGTTTCAAAGCAAAGAGGGAGAGGGAACCATATTCTATTTTACCATCAAAATGGTTCAGGTTACTGAAATAACGGAGGCAATAAATGATAATAGTATGACACAAAAAGAGACATTTTCAGGGCTGAATATTTTAGTAGCTGATGACCTTGAGGAAAATATACTTCTTACAAAACTTTTTCTTCAAAAACTTTCTCATAGAGTTACAGGTGTTAATAATGGAATAGATGCTATACATCAATTCAAGAGAGGAATTTTTGATATAATATTGATGGATGTCCACATGCCTGAAATGGACGGAATAGAAGCAACTATAAAAATTAGGGAATTAGAGAAAGAGACGGGTAAACAGATTCCAATAATTGCTGTTACTGCAAGTGTGATGAATGAAGAGAGAGAACTCTACGAGAGTGTTGGCATGAATGCCTTTATAAGTAAACCGATTAATTTTAAAGAACTTGATGAATTAATTAAGAAAGTCGCCGTTCGTACGAATAAAACCAATGGCTCATTATTGCTATTGCAAGATGAAATTAATGATAGTAATGACATTTTAGAAGAGAATTTATCTGTTGATATGGGTAATCTTTATAAAGAGGAGATAATATCTGACGTAATATCTAAAGAAGATAACTCTTTTTTAGAATTAGAATTTCCAGATGAGATAGCTTCTGGTATTGACATACAAAGAGCAATTGATAATTGGTCAACACCTTCTGTTTTTGCAGATGTATTGTCAAGATTCTATAATGAAAACAAAGGTATATATAGAAAAATTGAGGCTTTTATTGCAGAAGAAAATATCTCTGAAATTCGTAGAATAACCCATGCACTAAAAGGGTTATCTGGTAATTTGTCTCTTCCTCCTCTTTTTGCCATCTTTACAGCAATGGATGAAGCTGCTGTAGAGAGAAGAATTGACATTGTTAAGTCATTTTTATCAGAACTCAAAAAAGAGCTTGATAAAGTTCCTTCATACATAGAAGCAATGCGAAATAGCTCTAATATAATAACGCAATCAGAAGCAAAGACTCAAAATAAAATAAAGATAGAGTCAAAGATTCAGACAAAAAAAGAAAAAGAAGAGAAAGAAGATGTAAGAGGTAATGACGTAAAATCTATACTATATGATCTAATAGCCGCCTGCGAACAATACAGCCCTGACGAAGTATATCCTTTTTTAGAAAAACTCCAACCTATTATGAATCCATTAGAATTTAAAAACTTGATGGATAAAATTGAGCAGTTTGACTTTGATGCTGCAAAAGAGGAGGCTATGGTTATTTTAGCCAAATTATAATTTTATCCACCTGCAATAAGCGGCAGAAGATAGATAACAGCATTGTCAGGTATTTTTGTGGTGTCAAATGAAGGAGTTGAGATAAGTTTGCCATTTAATCTAACAGCAGCACAAAATTGAGTATGTTCAATCATGTTCAGAAGCTCTCTGATTGTTATGCCCTGATGCCATTCCATTTTTTTTTCATCTACAGTTATCATTGGTTTGTATAAGTATCGTCAATAGCCCCACCCCCCTGCCCCTCCCCAATGGAGAGGGGGGACAATATGACACCCTCCCCTTGGGGAGGGCGGGGTGGGGCAAAAATTATCTGGAATTGCCTGACTACTCCACCCCATTTGCCTTGAGAAGCTCAATAACATCTGGAAAATCTATACCAAGTCTCTTTACTGTTTCAAGAGTTGGAATGCCATTTGGAGTCCAGCCACGCCGTTTATACACTGCATCTTTAAGCTGCTCATAGCGTGCTTCTCTGTGTTTACGAAGAACAGCAACCTTGTCAGCAGTCTCCATTCCTGTAATATCTACTTTGTAGTTTTCAATAAGGTCTTTGTCATATCGCTCAACTCTTGATAGATATTCATCAACAGTTACAGGACCAACAGCACGGTAAGGTAAAGTATCAAATTCGCGCGTTCCATAACCCATTTTTAGATTAAATAATCTCTGAAAATTATAAACAGCCTCGCTCATTGGGATAAGATCATCAGGAGATACTTTTCTGCCAGTAACAGATGAGAAGAAATCAGCATACCAGCCAACATGCTTAACAACCTTTGCTGGCTCTGGGTTTTGACGGTTATCTTCAGGCACAATATCATTCCAAGGGAGTTTGCAAAGCCCGCAAAGACCAAACCAAGTTCTAAACATTGGAAACCAATGAAGAGCTTCTGCTTTGTTTTCAAATGTTGGCATAAAATTATGAACCATATCAAGGAAAATAAGCCATGCCTCATCATGCTGAGGACCTTTTAAAGCCATACCATAACCGCCCTGCTGTGCTAAAGATTCCTTAGTCATATATTCAGAGAATTCTAAACCTTTTGCCTCCATACCAATATCTTGCATAATGGAAGAATCAGCTCCAAAATCTTTGGCAAAAATAGCCTTCATCTTGCGGATACCTTTACCAACAATCAAACCAAAACCTTCGCCTCTTGCCATCTGGTGAAGAAGTTCGAGAGCATTTAAGCGATTGCCAAAACTTAAATCCATTCCACCTGTATGCTCTTTTGTAATAAGCCCCATCTCAAAGCACTCCATCACAAAAGCAATACCAGTGCCAATTGAAATGGTGTCTAATCCATAAGTATCACAATAAAAGTTCATCTCTAAGATAAAGAACGGATCAAAAACCCCTAAGTTTGAACCACAACCCGCAACTGTCTCATACTCAGGACCATCAACAAAAACCTTTTGCCCTTTGTATGGTCCTGTAAATGGAACAAAATCTTTTACTCCATGAGCACACGCTACAGCACAACCTCTCCAGCAGCCATCAAAACCTTTATCAAAAATATGCTCATAAACAGCTTCGCCAATATTGTGGGCTTCAGGGTGCATTCCATATTTAAAATTATTTACAGGCAAGCAGTCGTGGTCATTCATAATTGGAACAAGGTGGGTTGTGCCAACAAGTGCCATACGGTTCTGCTTTGGATCAAGCTCGTTAATTTCACCAGCATGAAGTTTAGTAACGTTTTTCATAGCGTCAAAATCTGCTGGATTGTTACTTTTCAAAGAAACAGAACCCCATCTTGCAACCACAGCTTTTATATTTTTATGGGCAAATACAGTTCCAATACCGCCGCGTCCAGCTTGTTTGTATCTTACTCTTTTGCGTTTTGCATCAAACCATGTAAAATTTAAACAACCAAGCTCAGTATGTTTTGCAGCAGAGCCAGTTGAAACAACAGAGATATTTACAGGTTTGTCCTTGTCAAAATATTCTGTGAGTTGAGCAGAAAGGGTATATGAGTCATCAGTAAGACCTTCTACTTCATAGAGCTTGATTTTAGAATCAATCCCATCAATAAGAACAACGATTTGGGCATCAGATTTACCTGTGATTTCAAGGGCATCAAAGCCAGAAAATTTTGTGTATGGTCCAAAATATCCGCCAACATTAGAATCAATAGGAATTCCAGTTAGTGGTGAAATTGTAGTAACAATGCTTTTACCACCGCCGGGATAGCCAGGAGTTCCTCCAAGTGGTCCTGATGCAATGCAGATAGCATTTTCAGGGTCATTCCATTTTGTTTTTCCTGTTACTGAGTTCCACATAAACCATAAATCATAGCCCTTGCCACCTATAAATTTCTCTTTCACTTTTGGTTCTATGGGATTTATTTTAATATCTTTGGAAGATAGATCAACATGCAGGGAGTGATCAGTATAACCTTTTTCTATTTCAGGTCGGACATATTCTAAGCTCTTTATCTCTTTTAATGTAAAGTCTGCCATTGCATTACTCCTTAAGTTTTATTTTGTTATTCAAATCAACATCTTATGGTCATGGATAGATCGATATAAAGCAATTTTTTTTAATATTGATTATTCGCTGTGCCTATTTTGGCATAGTCCTTATAAACAAGTATAGACGCCAATGGCGTCTATACGGTTTGATAACATCTTTTTGATTTATTTATTTAGGCAAAGATGCACGGGCGTGCGTCTCTGCTGTTATTTTAGAGCCTCTTCACCGCCAAAAGAACGGTAAAGTGAAAATTCATCTGTAACGATTTTGTCTGACTCTGTCAACTGATCTGTAACCATTCTGCTTATAATCTCTCCAAGACCTGGTCCTAACATATAACCTTGCCCGCACATTCCAGTTGCATGTAAAAGCCCTTTAATATCTTTGTTCCAGCTTAGTATTGGAGAACCATCAGGTGTCATTGGATAAAGCCCTCTCCAAACCCTTCTTACTCTGATATTTTTAAGCCTTGGCATTAAATTTAACATTCTTGATGCAACCTGCGGAAGAAATAGAGATGTCTCTCTCTTGTCAAATCCCAAGATTGGTGGATCAGGAGTTATGCAAAAAATTATATGCCCATGAGCATTTTGATAAAAGTAGTAATTTTTTGATCCTTGAGCAGGACGCAAATCTACAAGCATTGTTTTAAAAAAAGGCTCAACTGGTTCTGTAACTCCGCCTTCGTGAGAGTCTGGAAACACTGGAATATCAAGATTTGCGGGTTTACTATCAACAGTTACCATTTCACCTAATTGTCTTGAAAAGGGTCCAGCAGCGTCAATCAATATTGGAGTGTTATAAGTATCTTTATCTGTCTCTACAACAAAATTGTTTGAGTCATTATTTGCACTTGAACTACCGTCAGCTCTTAAACCACTGTTTGAAGCATGAGTTGCTTTTATCCCTTTTACGCTCTCTTTGAAATAAAAATCAACATTACCTGTCTCTTTAGCTCTTTTGAAAAACGCGGCTGCACTATTCATAGGAGAGGCAGAGCCATCATTTGGTGAGAATGTTCCGCCAAGAAGACCATCACGATTAATTCCCGGGGCTATCTCTGAAATAACATCAGGCGAAACATAATCAATATTAAGACCATATTTTCTTTGAATAGGAAGAAAACTTTTTAAAAGGTTTTCCTCTTTTTCTCTGTAAACAGGAAACATATAGCCGCCTGTGAGCCACTCAATATCATCTCCATAAGTCTCTTTCCATGTTGAAAAAATCTCAATTGACCGAATGCAGGCAATGATTTTACCGGGATCAGAGTGAGTTGCACGAATACCGCCGATAGCATGTTTATTTTCGCCTTGTCCAGCAGACGGCATCTTGTCAATAACAGCAGTTTTAACACCCAAAGCACCTAAGGACATAGCTGCTGGAAGCCCCACAGAGCCAGCACCAATAATTATTGCATCATAATTTTTAGCCATTATTTCACCCTCCCTGATATGATTAAGAGTATCTTGATATTTTTATAACAATCTTTTATTTTCATCAGCATTATCCTTTCATACCAGCTAATGTTCCAAAAGGAACTTCAACAAAAAGCGGTCTGTCAGTTCTCTCTGTAACCTCTTTTAAATCAACACCTTCGTCTCGAAAAATTGCAAGCACCATAGTTCTGCATGTCTTTGAACCGCATGAACCCATACCAGTTCTGTTTATACCTTTAAGCTGATTTACATCACGAACGCCATTTCTTATTGCAGAGCGAATCTCTCCAGCAGTTACCCGCTCACAGCGGCAGATAACAGCTTCATCAGGTAAAGCAGAGGTATCTGGAACATCAAGCGACTCAATTGGAGATTTTTGAAATTTGATTCCAATTGCCTTTTTAGCAACATCTTTTCCCATCTTAACTTGAACAAGCAGAGTTCCGGGAAACTTCTTTTTATTTGCAACAACACGCTCAACAGGATAATCGCCAAGCAGATTTCCTTTTACATCTGTAATAGTAATAACTTGACCTTTTTCAACCGTATCTCTCCAAAGCTCATAAGGCAGTGTTACCGTTGGGTTTTCACCATCTTTTCTATAATCAACAAGTGTTGCAGCAAGACCTGGGCAGATTGCAACGCAGTTCATACAACCTTTGCATTTTGTTATGTCAGTTAGATATGGCAGACCCGTTATTTTATCATCTTGAGTTTTAATGATTCCCTCTTCACATACAGATGTACAAGGGTTACATGGAATCTCTTGCGTGCAGTGGAAAACAGGCATTACGCCATTTTCAACACTTCTGCCGTCTAAAGCGTCATTAGAACCGCCTTCAGAATCTTTTTTCTTATCGCAGCAATATGATCTTAAAGCTGATAATGCCTCTTCACTCAACGGAACACCCGGTTTAGACTTTAAAACTGCGGCTTTTTCTGTCCATTCGTCAGGAATACCACCTTCATAAATTCCAAGTGCTTTGGCAATTCTTATTCCCTCAATTTTTCCTGTAAACATTGCAGCAGAGGCTTCTGCAATCTCTTGAGCATCTCCTGCTGAATATACGTCCATTCCCCACTCTTTTGCTTTAAGATAAAATTCATTTACAGGAGATAGACCAACTGCAATAAGAACAGTATCAACTTTAAAAGTTTTCTCTGTTCCTTTAATAGCTTTCCACTTATCGTCAAGCTGGGCAATAGTAACAGACTCAACCGCATCTTTTCCATTTGCAGAAAGAACCGTGTGTCTTGTGTAAATTGGAACTCCGAGACGCTCTAATTTGTCAGCATGAACCTTATACCCGCCAACTTCTGGCAACCCTTCAATTACAGCAACAACCTCAATTCCAGCTTGAATAGCGTGGTATCCAGCAATAATACCAACATTGCCTCCGCCTACAATCAAAACCCTTTCAGATGATTTAACAAGATCACGGTTTACAAGTGTCTGAAAAGCTCCAGCACCATAAACTCCGGGAAGAGTGTTACCGGGAAAGGGAAGCATTTTTTCTCTTGCACCAGTTGCAACTAACGTCTTTTGAGGTCTAATTTTTATATATTTGCTATATGCTTTATTCCCACTGTTTTCATCTTTTATATTTTCTCTTACAACACCAACAACTTTATCTGAAAAAACACCAACAGCAGTAGTTTCAAGCCACACTTCAACTGACGGAAGTTGAGCAAGTTTTTTCTCAAGAATATGACCAATTTCAAAACCTCTTGTGCCAGCATGAGAATCCTCAACAGAGCCAAAAAATTTGTGAGTTTGAAGAACCAATTTGCCGCCAAGGCGATCTTTATCATCAACAATCAAAGTTTTTATATTTAATTGTCCAAGCTCTATAGCAGCAGAAAGACCAGCAGGACCTCCACCAATAATTAGCACATCAACATCTTTAATTTGAGAATCTATATCCTCAAAAGTTGGAATGTTATCATCTTCTGGAACTTTTGGAAGCCCTTCAACACTCTGAACTTTCATTCCTTCACGAAGAGGTGTCATGCAAGATTTTACAGGCAATCCATCAGCAATGACAAGACATTGGGAACATTGCCCGTTGGCACAGAAAATACCTTGCGGACTGTTATCTTTATGGTGATGTCCGAAAATCTGAACTCCATTAGCAAAAAGGGCTGAAGATACCATCTCCCCTTCCCTACCTTCCAGCCTGTTTCCATTCCATGTAAAGGAGACATTATTCCCTTCTGGAATATCAAGGACTGGATGTTGAGTGATTCTTTTACTTGTCATTGTGTTTCCTCTTTTTGTTGATTTATTTAATTAATCCAAGTATTTTTTTTAAATAGCTATCTGTAAACCATATTAATGGTTTGACCATTATTAATCATGCTCAAATTATCATGTCAAGATTTTTCTCAAAATATTTCATACCTCAGCAATAAATTTCTCTATGGAGTTGGTTTCATATCCTGATAAAATTGACGAAGAACTCTGTTCTCAAGTGATAAAAAATAAGGAGAGAGGGAAGTTGTATAGCAGGGTCAAGGACGATAAGCCTAACTTTTATGAAAAATTTCAGGATAGATTTCTGATAATGCTGATTGAAATACGATAATCTGCCGTTCAAGTTCCGCCATTATGGAACAGGCATCATCAACACGTTCTTCTCTTCCTGCAGCTTCAATTTTTTGGGAGACAGATACCACTATGTTGGCAGAGACATTAAGAGCTATTCCCTTCATCGCGTGGGCATGAAATCTTATCTGGGCTGCATCTCTACTGTCAATAGCAGTTTTTAGTTCTCCGATTTTTGATGAAAGATATTCAGGAATATTTGCTATAAACTCTTTTAAGAATGCTTCATTCCCGCCAAGTCGATTCAGCAGAGCCTGATAGTCAAATACATCAGTTAGCCCAGAGTGATGCTGTGGATGATCAGAAGAAAAAGATGAACTCCATGCTATTTCTGCCAGCTTATCTGTCGCTTCATTTTGAACTGATTCTTGTACTGACTCCACGCCTGTAATCTGTTTTCTGATAACAGACAGAAGCACTTCAGGATCAATCGGCTTTGAGATATAGTCGTTCATTCCAGCGTCAAAGCACTTTAGGCGATCTTCTTGTGTGGCATTTGCTGTCATTGCCACAATAGGCACGTTAGGATTTAAAATGGCGGAATCAAAATCCCATTTTATATCGGAATCAGGGCTTGTTCGTCCCGCCCTGATAATTCGTGTTGCTTCTATACCATCCATTTCAGGCATGTGCATATCCATAAGGACAAGGTCATAATGCTTTTTACAAAGAGTTTCCAGTGCTTCCCTGCCGTTATTGGCTATATCTACCGAAATACCAAACTTTCGAAGTATTGCCACTGCCACCTTCTGGTTCATTATGTCATCTTCTGTCAACAAAATTGTGGCATGTGTCAGGATAGATGAGGGCAAGTTGATGTTTGATATAGACGTTTCCTTTTTCAAACCATTTGCTATATCGCATTTAATGCTTTTTTCAAATTTAGCTGTAAACCAGAATGTGCTTCCCACTCCTTTTTCACTCTTAACACCAACTTCTCCCCCCATGATTTGGGCAAGCTGTTTTGCAATTGCCAGACCGAGTCCTGTGCCGCCGTATTTTCGGGAAATAGATGTCTCTTCCTGTGAAAAGGATTTGAACAATCGATCCCTGCGATCTTCTGCGATTCCAATACCAGTATCTTTAATTTCAAATCTTACGGTAGAATGAGTGTCAATCTGATTTTCCAGTGCAATGTTTTCATTTTTGGAAGATACGGGTTCAGTTTCCAAAGAGACACGGACAGTTATACCACCTTTTTCCGTGAATTTAACTGCATTGCTCAGGAAATTGAGAAGAACCTGACGCACTCGTGCAGCATCACCTATAAGATAAGGATAGACATCAGGTTCAATAATGTAGGTAAGAAACAGCCCTTTCTCTCTACTTTTGGCTTGCATAATTTTTATAACAGAGCCGATAATGTCAGTCAGATTAAAATACCTGTTTTCAAGTTTCAGTTTCCCTGCCTCGATTTTGGAAAAGTCCAGAATGTCGTTAATCAGAGAGAGAAGCATTTCAGAAGAGAGCATTGCAGAGCTTGCATAATCTTTCTGTTCCTCATCAAGAGGGGTATCTAAAAGCAGTCGGGTCATGTTGATTATTGCATTCATTGGGGTACGAATTTCATGGCTCATATTTGCAAGAAATTCAGATTTGGCACGAGTGGCAGATTCAGCAAGCTCCTTTGCCTTTTTCATCTCCTCCTCTGTTTTTTTACGTTCTGTGAGGTCGTATGCCGAAACAATAATACATGGTTCATGATTAATGTGAACCAGTTCTCCGTACCATAACAAAGGAACTGTGCTGCCGTACTTCGTGGTCAACTCGACTTCCATACCGTGAACAGAACCTTGTTTCTGTATTTCACTTATCATTTCCGTTCTTTTGCTGCTTTGCAATAAATTAAATTCAGCAGCTTTATGACCGATAACCTCCTCACGGCTAAATCCTGTTATTTTTGTAAATTGTTCATTTACATCCATGAATATTCCTTCATCCAATGAAGTTATAGACATCGATACAGGACTTGAATGAAAAAACCTATAAAATTTATCTTTGCTTGCCAGCAGGGATTCTTGGATACATTTGCGAACTTTAATTTCTCTTGAAAGCCGACGGTTCCAGAACATACTTATCCCCAGAATCAATATGAAAACACCTGTCATCCATCCTGCAAGTTTCATAATTTCACCTGTATCAACTTCATGCTCAAAGCGGACAGGCATGTGCTTCTGGAATATTTCGTCATGTTTCTGCGAAGAGATCGACTGGATCGCCTTGTTGAGAATGCCTGTAAGTTCTGGCATATCGTTTCGAACTATAAATCCGAATAATGAATTATCATACCCTGTGACTCCTGCTATTTTCAGGTTTACAAGATTGTATTTACGAATCATATATCCGACAATAGGGAGCACACCTACAAACGCATCTGTCTTTCCCGATGAAAGTTCCTTAAGAGCATCATAAGGGGTCTCTGCATTATGAATCCTGATTTTCGGGTAATCTTTTATGATAGAGTCATAAATCAGGCTCTCTTTGAGCACAGAAACAGTCATCCCTGCCAGATCGTTCAGATTTCTCACAAAAGGTCCATCTGTACGATTAACAACTACCCAGTTTATTGAAAAACAGGGAGAAGTCATATTAGCAGACATATCTGGCTTTATATTTATGACACTTGGAAACATATCTGTCTGCCGTGTTTTTACAAGTTCATGTAGTTCTGACATAGATGCTGAAGCCAGCTCGAATCGTATGCCTGAAATATCGGATAACAGAGCAAGATAATCAGGGATTATCCCTTGAAATGTATCTTCGCTATAAAACATCATCGGTGGAAACACAGTAGGAAGCGATACCTTTACATTTTGTTTATTATTTTTCAGCCATGTCTCTTCAGTTCCAGTCAATCTTATAATATCTGACTTCCTATAGTACCGTTTTAAAGGATCAGCTATCCACTGTGCTTCGAGGTCTGCCATCTCCTGATTGGTTACAGCATCAAAACCTCTGTTCACAAGGTCAAGCAGCTCTTTTTTCTCTTTAAGCACACCTGCATAAAGTTTTCTGGCAAAAAGAGTCTCACTTGCTGATTCAAATTCTCCTGCCAGACCAAGTTGCTTCAGAATTGCCAATGTTGCTGTAGGTGGTTCTACAAAAGCACGGATTTTCCCTTCCCAAGCAGCATGAATCGCCTCATCAAGCATGGTAAAAGGAACCACTTCGATGTAAGGATAGTTCTTCCGCAATTCCTGTTCCTGAATAGAGCCTTTCACAACACCGATCCTATGTCCAGAAAGCTCTTTTATCTTAAGGATTCTGCCCTGACTTTTCGGATAGAACACATAGCTGGCACCTTCATAAAGATGTTGTGAGAATCCAATCCATTGACCTCGTTCTTCAGAATAATAGACTGCACCGATAATATCTGTCTTACCTGTTTTAAAAGAGTCGAGGCATTCATTCCATTCAGCCATCTGAAAGACAATTTTCCGTCTTGTTTTTTTAGCCCATAGCTTCCATATATCCACAAAAAAACCTGCAGGCTGACCATAAGTATTAGGAAAAGAGATCAACGGGAGATCGTTCCTCAAAGCTACTACCAGTGCATCTTCATGTTCAATTGGCGGATTAACATGGTTGTTGTCTGCATAGATTGGTAGAGGAAGAGTTAAGAATAGCAAAAACACAAAAATATTGAATATGATTTTATACTTACACCTCATTTTTTAATCCTGAGCTTTTAGATATATTTAGGTCAAGTTAGCCTGCAATCACTGCTCTAAAACTACGGTAGTATTAACTTTCAAGTTATGTGATTGTCAAATAAGATTATATTCTTTCAGAGGTTCATACAACCGAGTGCTGAATATGCTTTCATAATTTCTAACAGGTTTTAACAAAGTTTATAATTCCCTGCAATAAATTTATCAGCAACTAATTTAACACTATTTTCGCTTGTCATAAGCATATCCATCTGCCGTGTAAAGATAAGAAGTTTTCCTAAAGTATCTAATCTATTCTGTATAAAAGAACATGGATATTTTTGAAGCCTTGCATCAACTTTGTCCTCTTTAACATCTACGGTAAAATCCATCTCTTTAAGGATAAGGGCAATTGATCTAACCCTTCTGTTTCTTCGTACATCGTCTGCTGCCCCGCCTTTAAATGAAAAAGTTATATAGTTTTTATTAACAGTTTCACCACAGTAAGCATCAACAACACTGTAATGGTATCCAACTCTTGAACTAAAATTTAGATATTTGTCAGCAACTATTGCATAGCTTCTATCTCCAAATCTCTCAGAACCCGCATGACCTGGGGAGAGCATCTGTTCTTGCATAACAGATAAAAGTCCTGAAAAATTCACAGGTCGTGGTTCAGCCCCACTAACCTCTTTATTTAGCATTCCTTTTAAGAGTGCAAGAAATGGGACAGATTTAATATCAGAAATTAATAGAAGCCCGTTGGAGCTATTTTGAGATTCTAAATTCAATGCACTGCTAAAACCACTACCAAGATCAATAATATGCAGATCAATCGGAAGTGAGGCATTTAGTTTGAATGAACACTTATGACGCTTTGATGCAATGTCGCTTACATTAAACATCTCCATATAAGAGTTTTCATGGCAGAAACGGGCTATGTCATGCAAAGTTTTGCAACCTAAAGCTGTGAATTCTGGAGCTTTGGGGTTAATAAGGTAGAGCGGGGTCATAAATTCTGCCACCTTTGTAAGAAGATCATGGACAGGTGTGCCTTTCATGTGGGCATCTTTTTTTTCAACTGCCCAAATAAGTTCATTTACAACCCCTTCATAGACTCTGCCCGTATAACCATCAACAGTTATCTCCATGCCATTGGGAATAATATTTAAAGCATCTTGTGCCTCAAGCCCCATAAGAGTTGGCACATTAAACTCGCGGGCAAGAGCTGCCATGTGTCCGCTGACACTGCCTGATTCGGTAATAATTCCGCTACATTGCTTCATAACAACAACATATTCAGGTGAAGAGTGGTGGGCAATCAAAACTGCACCTTTGGGAAATGCAGTCAGATCAGAGTCTGAGTTCAAATGAAACGCCTTTCCTGTTCCAATGCCCTGTGAGGCAACTTCGCTCTCATTTATAAGAACTTTATATCCTGATATTGGAGGGGCTTTTAATGAGGCTCCTTTTGTACAGCCCTCAGCAAGAGATGCTGAACTTGATCTATTAAATCCTGATTTATGTGGCAAAGCCTTTATCTTAAGAGGTCTTGATTGAAGAATCATAATTTTGCCATTTTTATCAAGAGCCCATTCAACATCTTGAGCACAGTTATAATGCTCTTCAAGTTGCCGCCCATAATTGGCAAGCTGCCTTATTTGATCATCTGTAAGGCATGGTGCTAACTGTTTTGAAAGTGGCACAGGTATCTCCTTGACCCCGCTTTCAATTGTATTATCTCTATTATCACCAGCACCGCTATTACTATCGCTTTCCAGATAATTATTTTGCCCCTCCCCGCCCCTCCCCAAGGGGATGGAGTAATTATTATCCCCCTCTCCATTGGGGAAGGGGACGGGGGTGGGGCTAATAGTCTTAGAGTCGTTCAAATTATTATTACATACCAACTGCACCTTTTTTTCAGATATTTGACGACTTACGATTATTCCACTTTCAATTGCATCACCCAAAGCATAATCAGCGTTTGGAAAATTTCCCTTTGCAACCACATAGGTATCTGGAGATATAACTCCGTCAACTGCATAAGGTCCTAATCCCCATACAGCATTGATAATTATATTTTCATCAACAAGATTATAAGGATGACGAGTGTACATAACTCCGCTTGCAACTGAATCGACCATTCTGATACAGGCAACAGCCATAGATAGATCATCATCGTAGATTCCTTTTGAAATTCTGTAGAATATTGAGCGGGCAGAGTAAAGGCTTGCAATGATAGACTTATATGCTTCCCCTATATGCTCTGGCGTAACGTTAAGAAGCGTCAGATATTGACCTGCAAAAGAGAGATCACCATCTTCTCCTATTGCACTGCTTCGCATTGCAACCCTTATATTTGGATTGTCTCCCCATATAGTTTCGCATGACGATATAATATCAGCCATCATGTCATAAGGAATAAGTTTTGACTGTATCAGCTCCATTACCTCTTCACTAAGTCGGTTCAAAAGAGCAAGATCGTTTACGCCATAACTATTAACGGCACTATCTGAAAGACCCAGATTATCTTCACCAGCACCAATTAGATTTTTCCTGTTCAAAATCTCTTCTCTGAGATTGTTATGGTCAAGAAAATGGTTAAATGCTTTTGTTGTAATGGCAAAACCTTCTGGAACAGGAATTTTAAGGCTGTTTTGAATTTCTCCGAGATTTGCACTTTTACCACCTACCCAGTCAGCATCTTTTTTAAAAATATTACTGTATGGAATCACATGATATGGAGGTTCTTGCTCTTTTTTATCATTTATAACTGCTTTGATGCTCTGGTTAATATTGCTTAAGACTTCATAGAGTTTAGGATACTTGCTTCCTGATAATACATTGAGATTTTTAACCATTTTAAATGAGTGCATCAAAGAGCGGTTTGCCTGACTCTTAATATATGAACCACCAAAGATATGGTTACCTTTTAGTTTTTCTTCTATATCAGACAAAATATTGAGAAGTTCCGAGTTTGCAGCCAAAAGTTCTTTAAAAAGGGTATATTTGAATCTGAAAACAGCATTCAACTCAGCACGAGCATCTTCTGAATTTAGACTTTGCCTATTCTCTTTTGCTTTTTTTAACTTTGAACGGATAATTTTTTTGATATTACCCATAATGGTTGGCATAGTTGAAAAACTCCTTTGTAATTTTAGCTTTCATATATTTTTACATAACTTCTTAAAATCTGAATCAAGAAACATACCATCACTAAATAACCACCTATTATGTAACTGTTGTTTTAAGATTTGACAACTTTTATAAAGTTGTCAAATCTATGCCTTTAAAAGAGTTGCGGAAGCATACTATTTATTTGAGTGCAGCTTTTTTCTATTCCTATCCCATTTACACACAATTTTAATTTTCTTTTACAAGGTGTAAAAAAATATGACACCTTAAAAAATACAATCTATTAAATTTTTTCTTATTTTTTTTTACACACTGTTTTTTAACACGCTGTAAAATCAAGCTCTTACCTATTTTATCTTATTTAAAAATGTGTGGCACGAAACTTGGTATAACAAAACACAGAGAAAACGAACCCAAAGCCATAGAAAAAAAGGCTTTGAAAATAAAGTAAGTAAATTTTTTAAGCTATCTTAAGTATTTAACTTTAAACAAAATTAATCTGTGGAGGAAAAAATGAAAGAAAAGATTAAAGGGATTAAAGGAATTTGGATGAAAATAAGCACCCTTATTATTATGGTGTGCGTCCTTATGCCTCAGACTGTTCTTGCAGCAGGGGAAAAGGCAGCAATGATTGTAATTGTGGCAGACACCAGAGGGCTCACAGGTGTTCTTCATGCGTGGGGAACTCTTTACAATGAGAGTCATATTTATTTTTCCCTGCTCACAATTGTATTAATACCTGTGATAGGTCTTATTTTTGGAACTGTGGCAGATATTGTAATGAAAGGTATTGGTATTGATCTCGAACATAGAGAACTTGCTGAACATTGATGCTGAAGCCATAATAAGTCTTTGGCAAATCTAATATTATTTTTAGAATATTACTTTAATAAATGGAGGATATATTTATGGATTGGCTATATGTATTGATGCCTATTTCTGGTGTTACAATTTTCTGGCCCGGTCTTATCATTCTCGGTGTAGGCGTAGGAATTATCGGTGGATTCTTTGGTATGGGTGGTGCGTGGATGGTAACACCCGGTCTTAATATTCTTGGTTTTCCAATGGCTTTTGCAATTGGAACTGACATTGCCCACATGGCAGGAAAGTCTCTTATTTCCACAATGCGTCACGGTAAATTTGGAAATGTTGACTACAAACTCGGCTTCATAATGTTGGTTGGTACTGTAGTCGGGTTTGAGGTTGGAGCCCAGATGATCATGTGGCTTGAGAGACTTGGAAACGTTGAGTTTGTTGTCCGTATTCTTTATCTTGTTCTTCTTGGACTAATTGCATGGATGGTATTTGCTGATGTTGCTAAAAAGATGAGAAAAGATAGAGAAGCCATTGCAAGAGGTCAGGCTGTTGATGCTCTTTCAACTGGTATAGAGTGGCATAAAACTCTTCACAAAATCAACATTGCCCCTATGGTCCACTTTACAGCAGCAGGCATTACTTGTACTGCATGGCTTCCAATTTTCATAAGTTTTGCAACCGGCTGGATTGCAGGTATTCTTGGTATCGGCGGTGGTCTTATCCGTATGCCAGCCCTTATTTATCTTATTGGATGCCCAACCCATGTAGCAGTTGGAACAGACCTTTTTGAGGTTATGATTTCAGGTCTTTATGGTGCATTTACCTACACAATGAAAGGACGTACTGAGCTTGTTGCTGCTATTATTATGCTTGTTGGGGCAGCAATAGGAGCACAGATTGGAACTGTAGCTACAAAATACATAAAAGGTTATGGTATTCGTATTGCTTTTGGACTTGCGGTTATTGGATGTGCATTGTCAATTATTTTGAAACTGCTTGCTAAAGAGATGCCAGATTACAAAGTACTTTTAGATAACTCTTCAACAACTCTGGTTCTTGGACTTGTTTTTGCTATGTCGCTTTACATAACAGTAAAGATGGTTCAAGGAGCAAAGGCAGAGATTGCTGCAAAGAAAAAATAGAAGCTGCGTAATTGCTATATAAGTTAAGGATATACAGCTTGATATAGAATATTATAGTGAACTCTATGAAATCTATATGAAAAACAGACTATAACAATATATGAAAACCAGAATATATATTTAAGGAGATTAATATGAGAAGATTTATCGGACTCGTACTCGCAGTAGTTTTTGTGATGGTAATCACAGGCTGCAATGATGAGGGTAAAGTTATCCAAGGACGGGTAATTGCCTATGATAAAGAGAATAAAAAAGTTACTTTTATTGAAGATAAGAGCATTATAAAAGGTAAACCTGAATATACTCTTCTTCCACCAGTTGTTTTCACAACACCTGAAGATAAAAATGAGATGGGAGCACATCCATCAGTTGGTCAGAGAATGAAACTTGATGTTGACAAAAACACCATAAACATCTTTGATACAGCAACCCAGCAATTTAAAGAGATTCAATACACCCTTATTGAAAAAAAAGATAATGTATCTAAAGAGAGTACTCTTGTAAGAGACAAGAAGTTCCCAATTGTTGATAAAAATGCAAAGACGATCCAGATTTTCTCAAAACGTCAGAAAATTCTTGTAACCTTCTCTCTTCCAGAAGAGTATTTCTCTCTGCCTGACGAGACATGGGCAGCAGGTGATGAAGTAAGAATCTACTACAAAGAGCCGGGAAAAGCTATTCGTATGATGAATGTTACTACAACAGACCTTTTCAAAAAATAGACTAAGAAATAAGGTTTTAAATTTATTCAAATATTAAAAGATATTTAGAATAATAAGGTGGTTATGGTTGCCATCGATAATAAGAGGCAGCGGTTCATGCACTTTCTCGCCCATTGATGCATAAACTCGCTGTCTTCTTATTTTAAAATAGAAACATAATAGAGAGGAGCGGAAATCATGGCACAAAAGTTATTTATTGATAACAGCAAACTTACTAATAATAGAGCTATTTTTGGTAGAATATCTATTGTAGCATCAATAATTGTTATCATAACAATATTAGACGCTTTAGCAGCATCTTATAGAAGAGGAGCTAATGAGATTGATATAATTACAGGGCGATCTTCTGAAATAGTAGGAAAAATTTATGGTAATGTGAAAAATATCAATGATATTGGTTTTACATCAGATTCACCTTACCTAAAACTTATATTTGATGAAAAACTCTTTTCAGGTTATTGGCTTGGTGAAGGTATGTGGAGAGGAGAGATCAAGACAGATTACTCTTTACTGCCGGGTAAATATCAGATAAAAATTATTTTCAATGATACCTCAAATATTAAACCCGATGATCGTATAAAAGTTGAAAAACTCTCCACCTATACAGTTAATGTATATAGTGATGCTAAAGCCTTAAGACAGGGTTCTCTCTCATTTATAAAAAGATTTACTGGAATCTCTCCGTGGTCAATTGCGATTGCATTTTTTCCTATTGTGCTTATATCAGGAGCATTGGTTTTTGTAATGTCAGGTAGAATTGACACAGATATGGCTCAACATGGCTTTGCAGAGGTATATAGGGTTAGCAGACATGAAAATGGGCTTGAAATATTTTTTGGACTTGGCAAAAAGCATGGACTTGAGGCTGGCGAGAAGATGAATTTATTTAATGAGTCAGGTGATATTTTAGCGGAAATTGTTGTAGATAATATTGGTAAAGAGACCTCAAGTGCTGTGATTAATATGCCTAAAATAAAACCGGGTTGTATGGTTGGGCGAATACAATATCGTCAAATGGCTTCTTATAACTGTTAATATTTAATATGATTTAACCCTCGTTTCTGATACAAAAATTGTATTGTAAGATAGATGCTTTATAAGCAAATTAAGTTTGTATTGAATCTCTTGAGAAAAATAAGATAAAATAGTATAAAAATAAATATAAGGAATGCCTTTATGAACGAATTGAGAGTTTTAATTGTTGATGATGAAGATGATTTTAGAGAGACTATTGTTAAGAGATTAATTAACAGAAAGATGTATGCAGAAGGTGCAGAAACTGGAGTTAAGGCTCTTGAAATATTGGATAGAAAAGATTTTGACGTAGTGGTGTTGGATATTAAGATGCCCGGTATTGATGGTATTGAGACTCTAAAACAGATAAAAATAAAAAAACCAGAGATAGAAGTAATAATGCTTACTGGTCATGTTTCAGTTGAGTTTGGTATTACTGGAATGCAACTTGGAGCTTTTGACTATGTTATGAAACCTGCCCCTATGCCCGAATTATTAGATAAAATTAGGCAGGCTTATGATAAAAAGTTAGAGAGTAATGACTCATAAGAAATAAAAGGATAGATTTTTTTTAAAAGTGTCATCAGGAGGTATTAATGAAAAAGGTTGTGATGATATTGTTTGCACTATTTTTTGTTCTCTTTTCTATTGAGGGCTGCAATACAGTTAAAGGGGTAGGTAAAGATATTGAAAAAGCTGGAGAGGCTATCCAGAGATCAGCGAAATGATTAAAAATATTTTTCCTGATCTTACAAAAGAACTAATAACCAACTCTCGTGTAATAGCAAAAGGCAGGGCAATACGAGATTTGAAAAGACTTGTTCAAGAATATGGTGGGCAATCATCTATGTGGATTAAAAAGAGCAGCCAAATAGTTGAGTTTGAAGGAGAATTATATGAGTATCATTGGTATGAACATCATGGACTAGGGCGATTTGAAATAAAAATAAAAAAGGTATAATTATGATTGTAAAACTTAAGAATAAAAATTCAGATTATCCTGATATAACACCTGAGCAACCTTATTTTATAATTGGAATCGAAGCCAACGATTACCGTATATTAAATGACTATGGGAAACCCTATCTCTATCCTTCACATATTTTTCAAATTATTGATACCAACGAGCCTTGTAGTTGGATAACAGATTATGGAGACGATGGAGAACGTTACTCATATCCACCAATTCTGAATGAGATTGGATTTTTTGAAGACTATTTTGAAGGTAAAACAGAAGCTCTTTCTAAGTTTTGGCAAGTTATAAACCATCAGCTTTCAGAAGCTGCTTAATATTCCTACAATTTACAGTTAATAAAATTTGCTAATTATCTGCATTGTAAATTTCAATATTTTTTAAGCCTGCGGGATATAAATTCTAAATATAGTGCCTTTGTCAAACTCGCTATAAACATTGATGAATCCGTTATTCTGTTTAACTATCCCATAAACTGTTGCAAGCCCAAGTCCAGTTCCATGCCCTATATCTTTTGTGGTGTAAAATGGCTCAAAGATATGGTTGATGATCTCTTTATCAATTCCACAACCATTATCGCTTACTGTAAGAAGCACATATTTACCTGAACAAAACTCTTTGTGCAAAGCACTATACTCTTCTGAAATTGTGATGTTTTTAGTCTCTATTATTACTTTTCCCATATCTTTTATAGCATCTCTTGCATTTACACATAAATTTGCAAGAATTTGATCTATCTGGCTTGGATCCATTTTAACATTCCAAAGTTCTTCTTTTGAAGGGATAAAGAGCAGTTCTACTGTTTCGCCCATAAGTCTTTGAAGCATGTCAAGCATATTTTCAATGTTTAAATTTAGATCGACAATCTTTGGTAGTATTGGCTGTTTGCGTGCAAAAGCAAGTAGTTGGCGTGTAAGCTCGGCGGAACGACTCGCAGCTTTGTGAATTCCTTGTAATTGTTCATAAACAGGAGATTTAGAATCAATATCAAGCATTCCCATCTCTGCATAACCAATTATAACGCCAAGCATGTTATTGAAATCATGGGCAATACCACCTGCGAGACGACCTACTGCCTCCATCTTTTGTGATTGAGCAAGCTGAGACATTAGTTTTTCTTTTTCATCTTCAGCATTTATACGCTCAGTTATATCTCGAAAAATAGATTGATACCAACCATCAGGCATACGTCTGCTTCTCATCTCAATGTAGAGTTTTGAACCATCTTTTCGTTCAAGTTCACGCATACGTGTAATAATCTCTCCGCTGTTAAGAAGATCAAACCTAAGCGGTGTCTTTGAAAGAACTCCAGATGCCCAAGGCAATTGAGTGATATGTTTTCCGATTAGCTCTTCATGAGGAAGTTGAAGGAACTCACATAAAACTTGGTTTGCCTCAATAATTATCCCTTCAGGAGAGCCAAGCACTATTCCATCAACAGCAAGCTCCACAAAATCTTTGTAGATATTTTCTCTTCGTGCCAATGCTATTGTGGCAGCCAAAACGTGT
This sequence comes from Desulfamplus sp., assembly GCA_015232455.1. GTDB lineage: Bacteria > Desulfobacterota > Desulfobacteria > Desulfobacterales > Desulfobacteraceae > Desulfamplus. The sequence continues at coordinate 85,596 of JADFZQ010000002.1, forward strand.
TTTCTAAGCATTCGATTCCATATAATAATAGAAGAAAATAGAAATAAGATCGGGATAGCAGCCCATAGCAGGTATTTAAGAAACTTCTTAGATAGCTCATTGTCTTCATACAATCCAAACCACTTATTATGAATCTGCCGATAGATGCCACTATTATGTAGAATCGAAAGCCCTTCGTTTAGCTGGGAAAGCAATTTTTGATCTCCCTCACGAACTGCAAAGCAGTAATCTCTTTGTTGAACCGAAGTGCCAACAACTTCAATATTATCAAATTTATATTTGTGGATAAGATAAAGCCCTTGTAGTTTAGATATAAGTGCACAGTCATGCTTTCCTTCAGAAAGCAGTTTTAGTGCATCTACTTGATCAGGAACAGGAATTATCGCCAAAGAGCGTCCCTGTGATTGGAGGAAATCGTGCATAATATCTCCTTGCTGCACAAGAACCTCTTTACCCGATAAATCTTCAAGGGTTTTAATGTTTGAGTTCTTATGGACAAAAAGAGAGTGTGAGACAATAATATGGGGGGTAGAAAAATCAACTTTTTTGTCTCTTTCAGGTGAAAAATACATGCCAGTTATAACATCTATCTCTCCATTTTCTAACTGTTTACGGACAGTATCCCATGAATCAAGATTAATCTGATAGTTTATTTTTAATGCTTCACATACCGCACGAAATATATCGACATTAAACCCAGTTGGCTGACCACTTGGATCAAGAAACTCGTAAGGTGGGTAGTTATGATCCCCAGCAGCACGGACTATTTGAGAATTTGTGATATTAGGATTTGATGCAACATATAGTTTATTTGAAGGGGTGTCGTGAGCAGAGGCACTATTTATCAAGGCTATATAAAAACTTAAAAAAGCCTGAATAAACAGAATAAATTTTGGTATTGTTGTATTGCTATTTATCACTTAAGATGCCTTTATAATTAATTTTTAATAGAAAGGTAATACTTTTAAAGGCTAATTAAAGCAAATTATGATTTAAAGCAAACCACAATTTAATGAAAAAATCAAATAGCTTCATAAAATGGCATCAATTTTAATTTTGGCATTATGTATCATAATATGTTGATTTTTTAACGCCCTGAAATAAATTTCAGGGCTAAAATAACAGAAGTCAGCTAAAGCTGACTATTCTTACAGTCCACTTTAGTGGACTTTCTTATAATTTAGCCGTGCGATTTATCGCTCGGCTATAAAAAATATCATAAAACAATTTTAAATCTACTATTTGGAGAAAATAATGGCTGGCATAAAACTTTATAGAAGTAATGGTATTGAAGAGCTTGCAGATGCTTTGGCAGACAACATAAAACACCCGCTCTCTTCACCATTAGCACCAGAGATAATTTTAGTGCAAAGTCTTGGAATGGCAAAATGGTTAAATCTTGAAATGGCAAATAGGCTTGGTGTATGGGCAAACAGCAGCTTTGTCTTTCCTAACCCTTTTATAAATAGGCTATTTTCTATAGTGCTTCCAAATGTTGATGAAAAGCTGTTTTTAGAAAGGGAGATGATGACATGGATAATATTTGATTACTTAATCAATCTTGATCAAATAAATTTCAATAACATCTTTGCCCACCTTGCGACTTACTGTAACGGCGAGGATAGAGAGTTCAGAGCCTTTCAGCTTGCCCGTCAACTTGCCATGACCTATGATCAATATCTTCTCTACAGACCAGATTTTATCTATTTATGGGAATCTCAAAAAATAAGAGAGCATAAGCCTTTAAATGACTGGCAGGCAGCTCTCTGGAGAGAAATTTGTAAAAGAAAAGATGGAGTTACACACAAAGCTGCTCGAAGAAAAGAGTTTATGGAGGCTCTTGAAAACTATAGGCAGATAGGGCGTTTGCCAGAAAGATTGCCAGAGAGAGTATCAGTTTTTGGAATATCATCGCTTCCTATTTTTCATTTAGATATACTTGCATCTCTTTCTGAACTTATTGAAATAGCGTTTTATGTTATGACTCCGGCAAAAGGGTATTTTAGCGATTTAAAATCTGCAAAGGCTAAAATGAAGCACGAAAATTTTGGTAACTATATGGGCATATCGCCAGATTTGCTCCACATAGATACTGGAAATCCACTTCTATCTTCTCTTGGCAGAGCTGGTGCTGATTTTATGGAGAATCTTCTAAACTTTGATAATTTAGAAGATATTGATCTTAAATTTATTGAACCATCAGGAAAAACAATACTTTCAATGGTTCAGCAAGATATACTTTTAATGCAAGATAGAGGAAATATATTAAGCGACTCCAAATTGAGCGAGGCAGAATCAGAGGGCAGGGGCGATATTGCTAAAACAGTTATTTCCATTGACGAAATAGGTAAAGATCGCTCTATCGTAATAAATTCATGTCATAGCCCAATGAGAGAGGTTGAGGTTTTAAATGACTATCTTTTAGAGCTTTTTGATTCAGCTTCGGGCAAAATAAACTCTGAAGATAAAATCACACCAGCAGATGTTTTAGTTATGACACCAGACATAGAGAGTTACGCACCTTTTATAAGAGCTGTCTTTACAACTCCTGAAGAAGAACGGCTTAAAATTCCATTTTCCATTGCTGATCTTAGTATAAAAAGCGTTAGTCGATCTGTAGATGTCTTTATGCAGATACTCTCTCTTCCTCAAAGTCGTTTTGAAGTTCCTTTTATCATGGATATTCTTGAGTGCAGTGATGTTGCCCGCTGCTTTGGGCTTGAGCCAAGAGATGTGGATTTAGTAAGAGATTGGATTAAGGAGAGTGCCATAAGATGGGGGATAGATGGAAAATATAAAGAGAGCTTAGGGCTGCCATGTTTTGAGGAAAACAGTTGGAGAGCAGGACTTGACAGACTCATGGCTGGTTATGCCATGACAGGACGCGGAGAACAATTTTTCAAGAAAGATGATTTTCTCAACATAAATATCCTGCCCTGTGACTGTGTTGAGGGAAATTCAAGTAAGGTTCTTGGCTCTCTTTCACGTTTTTTTAATACTCTATCTAAAACAGCAAAAAAGATGGCTGAAAAGATGACTTTGTCTGAATGGAGCGATTTTCTTATGAGTGTTTTAGATGATTTTTTTCTTCCTGATGTAGAGAACAACTCAATGGTTCAACAGATAAGAGATACTCTAAGTGAACTAAAAAACATGGAAGCAATAACAGAATTTAACTCAAAAATAGAGTCAAAAGTTATAAAAAGTTGGTGTGATAAGGCAATAGGAAAAGAGTATCGTGATTCTAATTTTCTCAACGGCGGGGTTACTTTTTGTGCCATGCTTCCAATGAGAAGTATTCCAGCAAAGGTTATCTGCATTATTGGGCTTAATGATGGCATCTTTCCAAGAGTAGAGACTCCTCCAAATTTTGATCTAATAAAACAGAGCCCAAGAAGAGGAGATCGCTCTTTGCGTAATGAGGATCGCTATCTTTTTCTTGAAACTATTATATCAGCAAGAGAGAGGCTATATCTTAGCTACACGGGGCAGGGAATAGAAGATAACAGCGTTATTCCACCTTCTGTAGTTGTAAGCGAATTAATGGACTATTTAGATCAAAGTTTTGTTGTAGTCTCAAACTCTTGTGATTCAAATACAAACTCTTGTAATTCCAACTTAGTCTCTTTTAGTTCAAAATTAAATTCAAGCTCAAGTTCTTTTAGCTCAGACGCAGCAAGCTCATTTAGTTCAGACTCAAACTGTTTTAGCTCGAAACCACTATCTTCATATATTCTTACACGACACCGCCTTCAGCCATTTAGTCCCACCTATTTTGAGAAGAAGACTCATTTTAGCTACTCTAAAGCAAACTTTCTTGCCGCATCAGCACTATTGAAGAAAAAAGAGCCGATAAAGCCATTTATATCAGAGCAAATTGTAGGCAAATTTCAACAGAACATAAATGAGGAAGATGACTCACCCTCTATTAAAGGTGGTGACTCTGGTTGTTATATAGGCGAGTCTGTTGATTATGGCGATGGTAAGTTTGTTTGTGATTCAAGTGGTTATGGCTATGACATTATTTCATTAAATAACTTGCTTAAATTTTTCAGTTCGCCACAAAAATATTTTTTAGAAAACAGCTTAGGAATATATTTAAAAGAGCAAGGCGAAAAATTAGATGATTGTGAGCCATTTAGTTTGGATTATCTTGAAACTTATAAACTAAAAGATGAGATGTTAAATCGCATCATAAAAAAAAGAGAAGATAAATTAGCACAAAATAGCGAAAAAGAGTCAACACAAAAAAACAGCTCAATAATAGATATATACAAAGCTAAAGGAGTTCTTCCCCACGGCACGCCTGGATTAGCTTTTTATGAAGAGAATCAAATCCTTGTCCGATCATTTTATCGTAAAATAGCTCAATATATTGAATCTGGAAGCTCAGACTCTCTTGAGGTTGATATTATATATAACGGCTCTTCTGATCAAATAATAGGTAGCAGATGGAGGCTAAAGGGAACGGTCTCTGATGTGTGGGGCGATAAAATCGTCCGTTTTAGGGTAGCCTCTGTAAAGCCAAAAGATATTTTAAGAGCATGGATTACACACCTTGCTTGTTCCTGTCATCATCAATCGTCCCTGACTTTTGTAATTGGTAAAGATAAGATTTATCAGTTTAAAACTCCTGATAGTCCAATCTCTTTGCTTAACAGCCTTATAACTATTTATAAACAGGGAATTACAAAACCAATCCAATTCTTTCCAGAGTCATCAAAGGCTTATGCAGATGCTTATAAAGATGCGATTTTTAAGAAGAAACTTGATTCATATTCAGCAATGCGTATAGGAATTGGTAAAGCAAAGGCTGCATTTCAAGGCAGTTTTAATAAGAGTGGCGAAGGAGAATCAGAAGATATAAAACTTTGTTTTAGAGAAATTGAAATACCGTTAGATGATGAGTTTTGCTCTCTATCTAATTGTGTGTGGATACCTATTTTAGACCATTTAGAAACACTCAATAACAATTTACCAATCAGTAAAGGAGAGATTTAAAATGCCGCAAAAAGCGTTTTTATGCGTTGATGACGAACAGATAGTATTAAGCAGTTTAAAAGAGCAGCTTAAAAGAAGATTTGGCAATAAATACATTTACGAGATGGCAGAAAGCCCTGACGAGGCGTGGGAAGTTATTGAAGAACTTTATGGTGATGGAATACAGATTCTCATAATCATTACTGACTGGATGATGCCCGGCATGAAAGGAGACGAATTTATCATAAAGGTAAATGAACGGTTTCCAGAGATAATCTCTATTATGATTACAGGTCAAGCAGATGACGAATCAATCAGGTATGCACAAAAGAACTCCAATCTTTATAGGTGTCTATCCAAACCTTGGGACGAAACAGAGTTGATTGAGGCAATTGAATCAGCGTGGCAAAGTTATGAAAATGGCAGTCAGAAGAGTTCGTAAAGATAACCATGAGACATTTACGCAAATAACCATAAAAAACCTGTGCAGACAACCATGAAAGAAGTTATGAAAAATGGACACAAAGAAACCCGTCATATTATGCGTTGATGATGAAAATATCGTTTTAGAAACCATGAAAGAGCAGTTAAAACGCCCTTTTGGAAAAGAGTTTAAAATCCAAACGCTTGAAAGTGGAGACGAGGCTCTTGAAGTTTTTAAAGATTTGTTGGCAAAAAAGGTTTATGTCCCTGTTATCATAACAGATCATGCAATGCCGGGACTTAAAGGTGATGAACTTTTGATAGAAACCCACAAGCTCAATCCTGACACCCGCAAGATACTTCTAACAGGTCAGGCAAGTGCAAACTCGGTTGGTAATGTTGTAAACAATGCTAATCTATACCGCTACATTTCCAAGCCTTGGGAACAAGATGATCTTGTTTTGACAACACGGGAAGCGTTAAACAGCTTTTTTGAGTCAAAACGGTTAAAAGAGGCTCAGGAGCATCTTTTAAAACTAAACATCGCCTACGAGCGTTTCGTTCCTCACGAATTTTTAAGAACTCTTGGAAAAGATAGTATAATTGATGTGCAGCTAAACGATCAGGTTCAAAAGAGAATGACCATACTCTTTTCAGATATACGGCTGTTTTCAAATCTTTCTGAATCCATGACTCCAGAAGAGAATTTCAGGTTTATCAACTCATATCTTAACCAGATGGGACCGTTAGTGCGGGAAAATCACGGATTTATCGACAAATACATAGGCGATGCAATAATGGCTCTTTTTGACAGGCAAGCTGATGATGCAATTGCAGCAGCAATTATAATGCTGGTTAGATTAGAAGCATATAATCAGGGGCGGCAAAGAGCAGGATACAGACCAATCCAGATTGGAATAGGCATCAATACTGGAAATCTGATACTTGGCACACTTGGAGAAGAGAACCGAATGGAGGGAACAGTTATAAGCGATGCTGTGAATGCTGCCTCAAGATTGGAAGGGCTTACAAAACATTATGGAATACCTCTGATCATAAGCGAACACACTTTCAATGACCTTGAAAATCCAGCAAGTTATGCCATTCGATTTATAGATCGTGTCTTGGTAAAGGGAAAATCAGAGCCTATATCCATTTATGAAGTCTTTGATACTGATCCGTCAGACATCAGAAAAGCAAAGCTCAAAAATAAAAAGATGTTTGAAGAAGCTGTCGATCGTTTTCACGCTCAAGATACAAGCAACGCATCTGAATTACTTGAAAAATACATCACGCAAAACCCTTTTGATAACATTGCAAAGATGTATTTGGTAAGGTGTAACCAGATAAAGGAGTGTTAATTTAGCTGTGCTATTTATCTTGAGGATATATTTTTTCACCTTCTCGTCTTGCTACTTCAAGAATAGTGCTTTTATCATCTATTTCAAATTGCTGTGTTCCAACCGCAATTGGTTCAATGCGGCTGTCAATACGAGCAGCAATACGCCATAGAAGATTTATCTCATTTCTTGTATATAATTTGTCATAAATTGGAGATACAACAAGTAAATCTATATCGCTCCATCTGTCTGTCTTTTGGCTACCTGAATATGAACCAAATAAAATGCCATAACTAATTGGAATACCTGTAGTTGACAATTCTTTCAGATAGTTTTTGACTATTTTTTTAATTGCTCTGTCAGCCATTGGAATATATCCTCTGATTTTTTTAAACAGTTTTTTGCTTCATCTATGGTTGGTGGAGGTCCCAACATTTCAGGATAACGACCTTCAATGTTGTATGGATTCATCTCTGCCAGAAGGTCTATAGAATTTTGGTCAAGCTCAAGTCCTGACAATTCGGCAAGTCTGACTAAATTGTGCAATCTTGGTGCAATATCTTTTGTGTTGTTGCAGACATGGGCTTTGAGAATTTTTTCCAATGCCAAATGTGTAAAAAAGAGACCATGGCGGGTCTTACCTGAGTTAATCAGTTGCTTTGAGACATCCCAGTCTTCAATTGCTCCATCTTTCCAGTGAGCGATATGTTTTTCAATATTGACCATATTGCAAATCCTTAATTGAGCATTTTTGTATAGACAAAAGTTATCATATTTATTAACACAAGACAATTAAAAAAAAGCTGACGCTACCGTTTGACAAAGAGCGTTGTGATGAAATTATTATACAGACTGAGAATATATATCAAGGTAAATACAGGAGGCTTGAAAGTGAAAACAAAAAGGAAAATAAGTTTAACTATTGATAATGAGATTTTTAATTCATTGGAAGCAGCCGCTCAAATTTATAACATGGCAAAAAGCCAGATTGCACAGGAAGCATTATCTTTGTGGTTAAAAAAGAGAACCGAAGAGTTGATGGCAGCGGGTTACGAAGAGATGGCAAAAGATGATAAAGATTTTGTCGAATTGACGTTGATGGCACAGATGGAGATTTTTTTAGCCCTGAAATAAATTTCTGGGCTAAGATAACTGAAGTCGGCTAAAGCCGACTGTTATTATAGTCCACTTTAGTGGACTTTCCTATATTTAGCCGTGCGATTTATCGCTCGGCTGTAAAATGAACTCGGCTATAAAAATTAGAATTGCTCTATTTACCCTGATTCAGACAACAATATAAAGGACTTATCTACATGATAAATTTCCCCAACTACACCACCACAACCCATCTTAACGATGGCAGTTACTCCACAGTGTATCGTGGATACAGAAACTCTGACAAGCTGCCTGTTGTAATGAAGATTCTCAATAAAGAGAACCCTCTGCCGATAGAAGTTGCAAGATTCAGACGCGAATACGAGATGACAAAGATGTTTGACTCTGAGGGTATAATCAAGGTTATCGGGCTTGAAAAGTCAGGCAGCACCCTTGCAATTGTTCTTGAAGATTTTGGAGGAGAATCTATATATCGGCATCTTCATTCTGGTGATATTGAGCTTGAACTGCCTGAAATATTGAAGATTGCAATTGAGATAACAGACGCACTTGGCAAGATTCACCAGCAGAACGTCATGCACAAGGATATAACTTCGCACAACATTGTCTGGAATCCAGAAACAAAGCAGGTGAAAATTATCGACTTTGGCATCTCAACGCAACTGCCGCGAGAGACTCCTTTAATCAAAAGCGTCAATGTTCTTGAAGGGACCCTTGCCTACATGTCGCCAGAGCAGACAGGACGTATGAACCGCTCAATGGATTATCGAACTGATTTGTATTCTTTAGGAATTACGCTCTACGAGATGCTTACAGGCAACCCGCCATTTACCACAAAAGACTCAATGGAGCTTGTCCATTCGCACATTGCACGTCTGCCGATTCCGCCAATTGAGGTAAATCCCGCAATCCCCAAACCTTTGTCTGATATGGTCGTAAAACTCACCTCAAAAATGGCAGAAGACCGCTACCAGAGTGCGTTTGGCGTGAAATATGATTTGATTCAATGTTTGAATCTTATCCTTCCAAATCCAAATTTATATTCCATAAAGAGAACAATTAACGATAACACCGTAGAGACGCACAATCGTGCGTCTCTACACTCTGCGTTAGATTCGTTCATAATCGGACAACGCGATATTTCCGACAGGCTTCGTATTCCGCAAAAGCTCTACGGTCGTGAGGCAGAGATGGAGATTCTCATTTCAGGATTTGACGCTGTAAAGAGCGGTGGCTGTAAACTCGTGCTTGTTACTGGTCATGCAGGTATCGGAAAAACTGCGTTGGTGCATGAGGTTCAAAGACCGATTGTTAATAGAACCGCAGAAAATGCAAGACGCTACTTTATTTCAGGCAAGTTTGACCAGCTTAAAAAAAGCGTTCCTTATGCCCCGCTGATTCAGGCTTTCAGGCAGTTGATTCACTATATTCTTGCTGAAAGCGATGCTGAGGTTGCCAAATGGAAGGAGAAACTTCTTGCAGCACTGGGTCCCAACGGTCAGGTTATCGTTGACGTTATTCCTGATGTTGAGCTGATTATCGGTAAACAGCCCGCAGTTCCAGAGCTTGGACCTGTTGAGAATTTTAACCGTTTCAACTACGTGTTCGAGAATTTCATCACAACATTTGCCTCAAAAGAGCATCCGCTAATCATCTTTCTTGACGATTTGCAATGGGCAGATTCAGCATCGTTGAAACTTATCGAGATGTTTATCACTGTAAGGGCAAGTTATCTTTACCTTATTGGTGTCTATCGCGATAATGAGGTTGATGCAGCACACCCTTTGACAATGACGATAGAGGAAATCAGAAAAAGCGGTGCAATTGTCGATAACCTCAATCTCCAGCCATTAAGTGAAAAGCACGTCAACCAGTTGATTTCAGAGACTTTTTACTGTGAACCTGAACGGTCAAAGCCTCTTGCAGCACTCTGCTTTTCCAAAACCCGCGGCAATCCGTTTTTTCTCAGTCAGTTTATCCATTCGCTTTATCGTGAGTGTTTGATTGAATTTAACGGCAATCTCGGCATCTGGGAGTGGAATGAGGCGAAAATAAGGCAGACAGATATTACCGATAACGTAATTGAGTTGATGACAAGCAAAATCAGGAAGTTATCAGAAAACACAGGTCATATTGTGAGCTTTGCAGCGTGTATCGGAAACAGGTTTGACCTTGACACGTTGTCGATTGTTTACGGTAAATCTGCTGCCGATACTTCAAAAGATTTGGCGGAAGCGTTGCAAGAGGAGTTGATTGTGCCGACTGATGACTCATACAAGTATGTTGCGGGTTCGTCTCAACAATTGGCAAACGTTGGGGGAAACGTAGGGGCAGAACTCTGTTTCTGCCCTGATGAACCAGAAACAGACGGGCAAATACATGGATTTGCCCCTACAGAAATAATTCCTGTTTACAGGTTTCTCCATGACCGCGTGCAGCAAGCAGCCTATTCCATGATTGAAGAGAACGCAAAATCGCAGATTCATCTGAAAATCGGCAGGGAACTTCTGAAAGCAACACCTGAAAACGAGCTTGATGAGCATGTTTTCACGATAGTTGACCAGCTCAATATGAGTTCCGAACTGATGAAAGACGAAGCGGAACGAGAACGACTTGCCAAGCTCAACCTGATTGCAGGCAAAAAAGCTAAACTCTCTGCGGCATACAATCCAGCTTTTGACTATCTGAAATCAGGAATGAACATATTGAAGGAAGATTGCTGGCAGAGTCAGTATAATCTTACGTTGTCGATTTATGAGGAAGCGGCAGAGGCAGCGTTTCTATGTGGTGAATTTGACGAGATGGAACGTATAGCGGAAGTTGTTTTAAATTACGCAAAAGATGTTCTGGATACGATAAATGTTTATGATGTTAAGATTAAAGCATTAACGTCTCAACATAAACTGCTTGATGCAGTAAGAATAGGGCTTCATGTTCTAAAAGTTTTAGGTGTCAATTTTCCTGAAAAACCAAATAAATTAGATGTTTTGATTGCTTATATACAGATAAAAATAGCATTAATGGGAAAAACAACAGATGATTTATTAAATCTACCAGAAATAACCGACCCTTATAAAATTGCTCTGATTCGTATTATGCAAAGCATGGGATTTCCTGTCTATTTCGCTGCTCCTGAACTTTTTCCGTTATTGCTTTTTAAGGCTTCACAAATATCATCTAAATATGGAAATACTGCATCGTCAATTGTTAACTACAGTGGATATGGAATGATTTTATGCGGAGTTATAGGAGATATTAATACAGGGTTTGAATTTGGAGAGTTTGCACTAAGATTATCAAAAAAGTTAAATGCCATATTATTTCAAGCTAAAACACAGTTTATATTTAATCTTGGGATACTACATTGGAAGAAACATCTCAAAGAAACACTACAGTCATTAGAAACTGCATCGCAAATTGCTCTTGAAACAGGAGATTTGGAAAGTGCTGCTACCAGTGCATTTATATACTCTTATTATTCATATCCCGCAGGGATAGAATTATCTAAATTAGAAGCAAAGACATTAAAATACAATAATCTAATCAAAAAAATTAAGCAAAAAACATTTCTCTATTATAATGAGAGAATTTGGCAGGTAATATTAAACTTGATGGGTCATAATGAAAATCCTACAATAATCACTGGTGATATTTTTGATGAACAAAAGGTTTTAAATCTTTACATAGAACAAAATGACAAAAGCGGAATTGCTGGCTTACATTTGGAAAAACTCACTCTATGTTATCTATTCTATGAATATAATCAGGCAATTAAAAATGCTAAAATTGCACAAGAGACATTAAGTGCACAACTATCTTTGATAACAGTTCCCATTTTCCACTTCTACGACTCCCTCGCCCATCTTGCAGTATTCCCCAACTCACCGAAAACAAAGCAAATCAGCATTCTTTTCAGAGTTTTCAGAAATCAACGAAAGATGAAAAAATGGGCATATCACGCCCCGATGAACCACCTCCACAAATGGCAGCTTGTCGAAGCAGAACGGGCAAGAGTTTTGGGCAGATACTACAAGGCTATGGATTTATACGACAAGTCAATTATCGGGGCGAAAGAGAACGAATACATACAGGAAGAGGCTTTGGCGTATGAACTTGCAGCGAAATTCTACCTTGAGAACGATAAAGAGTTTCTTGCACGTTCATACATGACGGAAGCAAGAGACCGATATTTCAAATGGGGTGCGATGGCAAAGGTTAAACACCTTAACGACACCTATCCAGAACTTTTGCAAGCAGCGTCAGAAGAGAAAGAAAAAGAGAAAAACAAAGAAGAAAAAGCAGAGACAACTGATATTACTCAGCCCCACCCCCCTTGCCCCCTCCCCGAAGGTGAGGGGGAGGCAATAACTCCTTCACACTTGGGGACGGTTGAGGAGAGGCAGATGACTCCTCCCTCCCCTGTGGGGAGGGCTGGGGTGGGGCAAATAACCTCTCCTGCTGGGATAGGCGGGGTGGGGCAGATAACCACCACTGAAAAACTTGATTTGAACACGATAATCAAGGCTTCCCAAACCATTTCCGAAGAGATACGATTCGACAAACTCCTTGAAACGATGATAGAAATTGTGATGGAAAACGCAGGGGCACAAAAGGGTTTTCTGCTTTTGGAAAAAGGCGGAAATTGGTTTATTGAAGCGATTGGAAGCATTGAAAAGAGAGGCTCTGAAAAGGTTAAATCTGTGGAGTCAATGCAGTCAATTCCGTTGGATTCAATCGAAAAAGATGGCAAGTTGCTCCTGCCTCCAACCATTATCCACTACGTCATCAGAACCCACAACCCCCTGATTCTCAACAATATTTCCGATGAAGAGCAGTTCAATAAAGACCCTTACATTCTTGCCAATCAACCAAAATCAATCCTTTGCGTTCCGATTATCCACCAGACCAAACTTGTCGGAATCGGCTATCTTGAGAACACCCTGACACACGGAGCTTTTACACCTGAACGGCTTGAAATGCTGCGTCTTCTCTCTTCCCAGATTGCGATTTCGATTGAGAACGCCAAACTTTACGCCAATCTTGAAGAGCTTGTTATTGAGAGAACCCGCGAACTTACCGACACTCTTGAACACCTGAAATCTACGCAAGACCAGCTTATCGAATCGGAAAAGATGGCAGCCTTAGGTCAGCTTATCGCTGGAGTTGCCCATGAAATCAACACGCCCCTTGGAGTAATCAAGGGCGGGGCGTCAAACATGCTTACAGGTTTTAACGATGCTTTGCCCCAGCTTTCCGAACTTTTTTCACGATTGAGCATTGAAAAACAGCCTTACTTTTTCGGACTTCTCAACAGGGCGATTGCAAAACGGCTTCCAATTACGGCAAAAGAGGGCAGGCAATTTAAAAAAGAGCTTACCTCCCAGCTTGAAGATGCCCAGATAGAGGAGGCAGACGATATTGCCGATTTGCTGGTTGATATGGGAGTTGTGAATAATATTGAGGAGTTTATGCCGCTTTTTAGAGAAAAAGATGCTGAGTGGTTTGTTCGTCTTGCCTACCTGCTTTCTGGTCAAAGCCGCAATGCTGGCAATATCATAACCGCAGTTGACAGAGCATCAAAGACCGTGTTTGCCCTGAAAAATTACGCCCACTACGATAGGACAGGCAATAAAATCAAGGCTAATATCTTTGAGGGAATCGAAACGGTTTTGACGCTCTACTACAATCAGATTAAACTTGGCGTTGAGCTTACTGTATCGGGATTTGAGAACATTCCGCCAATTCCCTGTTATCCTGATGAGCTGAATCAGGTCTGGACAAATCTTATTCATAATGCGTTGCAGGCAATGGATCACAAGGGCAAAATGGAAATCACGGCAGACCAGACCGACACGCACGTAATCGTGAGCGTTACAGACAGCGGGTGCGGCATTCCAAAGGAGAATTTAGAGCGGATTTTTAATGCGTTTTTCACAACAAAAGAGAGGGGTCAAGGCAGCGGATTGGGACTTGGTATCTGCAAAAAGATTGTGGAAAAACACAACGGCAGCATCACGGTTGAAAGTGAGGCGGGACGGACGGTTTTCAGGGTGGCGTTGGCAAAAACAGACAAATAAGCGGCTTATAGTTATCATTGTTGTTTGAAATAGATTTAGAATCAGGATTTACAGGATAAAAAATGATTTTCAGGATTGGTTTCTCCTGCTTTATCCTTTAATCATGGTTATCCTGATTCAGACTATTGAACCACTAAAAAATGGCAGGTGAAAAATGAAAAAAAGAATATTATACGGCAACGCAAATTACGAAGAAATAATCAGTAAAAACGGCTATTTTGTTGATAAAACTCACTATATTGAAAAATTAGAAATGGTTGAAAACCCCGTTTTCCTCCGTCCAAGACGTTTTGGAAAATCGCTCTGGTGTAGGATTTTGGAGTGCTACTACAATATCAGACAAAAAGATGATTTTGATAGACTATTTGGCGATACATATATTGGAAAAAATCCCACGCCGCTAAGAAATTCGTTTTTTGTGCTGCCTCTTGATTTTTCGGTCGTTGATCCAACTGGAAATATTTCAAAGATTGAGCAAAGTTTTGATTTGAATTTCAACTCAAGGTTAAAGGCTGTGTTAGGACGCTTGCAATCATGGTTTAAAGGTGGAATAGAAGTTCAAATGGATAAAAATGCTTCTTCAAATCTTAAAAGATTATTGGATTTTGTATGGGAAAAGGATTTGCCAAAATTATACATCATAATTGATGAATACGACAACTTTGCCAACCAGCTTATTATTGCAAGAGATGATAAACTCTACCGCGAACTTACAGCAGATGACGGATTTTTAAAGACGTTCTTTAAGACACTTAAAGAGGGGCGAAAAACAGGGGCAATCACCAATGTATTCATAACTGGAGTTTTGCCGATAACTATGGACGAATTGGCATCTGGCTTTAATATTGCACGATTTATAACGCTTAACCCGCAGTTTGAAAACATGCTTGGGTTCACTCAAAACGAAGTTGATACTCTTTTAGATTCAATATATTCAGACTACGAATTTGACCCATCTACTCGCCATGAAGTTGATGCCATCATAAAAAACCACTACAACGGCTACCATTTTGTAAACCCCAAAGGCGAAGCTGTTTATAACTCCACAATTTTAACCAATTTTCTTGTTGAGTTCTGCGAAAACAGAGAAATCCCAAAACATCTTACAGACTTAAATTTAAGAACAGATTTTTCTTGGATACGAAGGCTTACGGGTTCAAATCCCCATACTACAGAGGAATTTGTAAATCAGCTTACAACGGAGAACATTATCCGTTATGATGACAGATTTTTAGTAACCAAATTTGATATGCACCAGTTTTTTGACAAAGACTTTTTTCCAGTATCGTTTTTTTATCTCGGAATGCTGACCCGCCATGATGATTTTTATTTAAAGCTGCCAAATTTAAACATGCGTCAGATTTTTGTGGAGTATTTTAACGAGCTTCACAGAATCGATGTTTCAACAAAATATGCAGAGATGATGCAAGGATTTATCGACACGCTGAATATCCATCAACTATTTGAAGATTATTGGAATCTTTACGTTTCCCAGCTTCCAGAGGCAATATTCCAAAAAATGAACGAAAACTTTTACCGAACCACATTTTTTGAGCTTTGCAGCCGTTATCTATCTTCGTGGTTTACGTTCAATGTTGAGCGGTCATATCCACAAGGCAGAAGCGATTTGGAGTTTGTGGGCAAATACCACGAACGGTTTGCGGGAGTTAGAATTGTAATTGAGTTTAAATATTTCTCAAATTCAGAGCTGAAAAAGATGAAAACAACAGTAAAAAAGTTTAGCCTGAGAGAAGAGGATACTATCCAGATAGCGGGTTATGTTGAAGGGTTAAAAAATGAGTACTCAGGAGAGCAATACGCTAACAATACGAGTCAATATAAACACTGCAATCTCAAAATATCTCAATATGTTATCTATTGTTTTGGGAATAAGGGGTTTAGGGTGTTTGAGGTGAAATAATGAAAAAATTTGATATAACATCAGCACCACTTAAAGGCAGAGCTGTTATTGAGGCAAGTGCAGGAACAGGTAAAACTTACGCAATAGCTGGGCTTTTTTTAAGGCTTGTTGTTGAAACAAACCTTAAAGTAAATCAAATATTGGTAGTAACCTTTACTAAAGCCGCAACTGAAGAGCTAAGAGATAGGATACGGAGAAGAGTTAGAGAGGGTTTAAACGCTCTAACAAGAGGTTACACAGGGAGTGATCCTGTTCTTTTGTGGCTTGTAGAAAAATATAACAACAATAAAAATGGTGCCAATAATGCCCTTAATCGGCTCAAAGAGGCTCTTGTCTGTTTTGATGAGTCAGCAATTTTTACGATTCACGGTTTTTGCCAGAAAATGCTCTCTGAAAATGCCTTTGAAAGTAACTCTCTTTTTGATACTGAACTTGTTGCAGATTCAAACGATCTCTTAATTCAAGTGTGTAGAGATTACTATAGAAAGCATTTTTTGACCATGGATCCCTTTTTGTTTAGTAATCCTAAAATTAAAGATATAACCCCTGATTATCTGTTAAAATTAATAAGAACCCTCTCTGTTGATCCTGATTTTCATATCGTTCCCGATAATTTGCCTTACGACTTTTACGATAAAGATGCTTTGTTAAAAGCTGCAAAAGAGCTTCAAAACCTCTATTCATATATTCAAAATGAGTGGGCAAAAGAGGGCAAAAATATCGGTGAAATACTTATTAATGCCCAAAACAATAAGGCTTTTAATGGGAAATATATAAAAACGGGTTCTTATGAAAAAACTTGCTTGGAAACAGATAGTTATATTTATAATGGCGATTGTTGGAATATTGAACTTGATAGCAGTAAAAAAAGATATATAGAAAAATTGACAAATAGATTTATGCAAGAAAAGGCAAAAGATATTACCAAACTCCCTGTTCATAATTTTTTTAACGAAATAGAGAAGTTTATCGATCTACTTGATAAGGTTGATAACATGGTAAGTCTATTTTGTTTAGAGATTAAACTTGATTTTCTTAAATCTGCTGGAGCTGCTCTTAATAAGATTAAGATGACGAGAAATGTAAGAGCTTTTGACGATCTTTTGCTCTCAATGCACAAAGCAGTTGGCAATGGTGAAAGCCTTATGGCAGATGCAGTTAGAAAAAGATTTTCCGCCGCATTGATAGACGAATTCCAAGATACTGACCCTTTGCAATACGCTATTTTTACTAATATATTTAAGAATATATATTCTATCAAAAATTTATATTCTGCAAAAGAGGAGAAAATCAAACAAGATCAACAAAATAGTGAGAGATTTAATAATGTACTTCTCTATCTTATTGGCGATCCTAAACAGGCGATCTATGGCTTTAGAGGTGCTGATATTTACGCCTATCTCAAGGCAAAAGATAATGTTGGCTCATTTTACACCTTGGGAACAAACTGGAGATCAGATGGTGGACTTGTAACTGCGGTAAATAATTTGTTTGATATGAAAGGAAGAAACCCATTTTTAATTGATGGAATAGGCTATATTCCTGTCAATCACGCTCCAGATAGAATTGAAGGCTCTATGTATGTTGATGATAAGCCATTTTTGCCAATGAATATAGTTTTTATTGATAAAAGCCTTTGCAAATCTAAAAAGCCAGAAGGGTTCATAACAAAAAGTGATGCAGAAGATTTTGCAACTAAATTCACAGCAGGTAAGATAAGTGAATTGGTAAATTTAGGTGCAAAGGGTAGAGCGGTTATTATAGAAAAAGGAAAAACAAGTTTGTTGAGTAAAAATGAAGGAAAAAGTGTTGAGCCGCAAGATATTGCTGTTTTGGTCAGGACAAACAGACAAGGATTTCTTATTCTTGAAGAGTTGAGAAAACTTGAAATTCCAGGGGTTATTTATGGGGCTGGCTCAGTTTATGATGAGATTGAAGCTGTTGAGATTGAGAGATTTATGAGAGCTGTAGCTGAACCCTCAAACGAAAGGCAGCTTAAAACCGCTCTTATCACTCCTTTGTTTGGATTTGATGGCAGCAAGATATTAGAGCTTACAAGCAACGAAAATCTCTACGATTCTATTCAAAGCGAATTTTTGGATTACAACACTATTTGGAAAAAATCGGGTTTTATCTCCATGTTCCGCTATATGCTTGTAAAAAGAGAGGTTAAGGCACAGTTGCTTGCATACACAGGCGGAGAGCGTAAACTTACAAACTATCTTCACATTTCAGAGCTTCTTCATATTGCTGATGTTAAGCTAAAACCGGGTATTGATGGTCTTATAAACTTTTTGGCTAAAAAAAGGTTATCTAATGGCAGTCAAAGCCAATCTACTGACGATAAATCAGATTCAGAGGAGTATAAAATTCGGCTTGAAACTGACGAAAAAGCGGTTAAGATAATCACAATTCATAAGAGTAAAGGGCTTGAATTTCCTATAGTT
Source organism: Desulfamplus sp. (assembly GCA_015232455.1). Classification (GTDB taxonomy): domain Bacteria; phylum Desulfobacterota; class Desulfobacteria; order Desulfobacterales; family Desulfobacteraceae; genus Desulfamplus. The sequence goes on from JADFZQ010000002.1 coordinate 103,900, forward strand.
TTCTCTCCATATCTTTACGATGTACGAGGAGCTGGAGATGATGATTTTGTCCGCTTTCACGATCAAGAGAAACGTCAAACACTTGATATTGGGTCTCAATATTTTGATCAAAACAAAAATATTATGATTGAGGAGAACTTTGCTGAATCAATACGCCTTGCTTATGTAGCATTGACAAGGGCTAAATATGCCTGTTTCACAATATGGGGGAAAATCAGCAGTTCTGAACATTCAGCACTTTCATGGATTTTTCATGGCGATAAGGTAGTAAACAACGATTCATCTTTGATAAAAAAGATGATAAGCTCAACGGAAAATTTAGCTCTCCTTACGTGGGAAGAGATAAAGTCAGATGTAGATAAAATAGCCCAAAGCTCAAATAACACTATTGGAGTCGAGATTGTTGGCGATATAACTTATGAACCTTATCTGCCGGCAAAAAAGAGGGAACCTGACCTTGCATACAGAAATTTTCAACAAGGAAAAGGTTTTGTCCCTTATGGTTGGAAAATATCGAGCTTTACATCTATAATAACAGGCAGAGATTCTCAAATGCCAGATCATGATGAGATAGAGGATTCAGCTTCTCTAATAGAAAGATTAAAAGCAGAGCCATTAAAAGCAGAAAAAGAGCCATTAGTAGAAACAGAAGCATTAAAAGATAAAATAACTTTATCTGAATCGCAATCAGAAGGTTTATCAGAGTTTGACTCTCAAGAACTGTTAAAATCCCAACCACAAGAGTTATCAGAATACACCTTTTTTCATTTTCCCAAAGGAGCAAGGGCTGGAAGCTGTATTCACGAGATAATGGAAAATATTGATTTTACAAAACCAAATATTCAGGTGGTAAAGGAGAAAATTGAGAAATTTGGATTTAAGGAGAGCGAAATCCAAAAAGTTGAGGATATGCTTACTCGTGTTCTTTCGTCCGACCTTATGCCTGACAGTGGAATCTATCTTAAACAGATAAAAAATGAGAATAGAATAAACGAAATGGAATTTTTCCTTCCAATTTCTAACGCAAACTCAACTGCAATTGCATCTATTATGGAAAAGTATGGTTCTGGAGCAACTGCTGATTTTGCGTCAACTATGCAGAGTCTTGGTTTTTCGCAAAAAAATGGCTATCTTAAAGGCTTTATTGATATGATCTTTTTTTACAACGGAAGATATTATCTGCTTGATTGGAAAACCAACCATCTTGGAAATAGCTTTGATGACTACTCTTTGCCGTTACTCAGCGTTGAAATGATAAAATCGGGCTATGTTCTCCAATATCTTATTTACACTGTTGCGTTAAACGCATATCTAAAAAATAGGATTATAGACTACAGTTATGAGAACCATTTTGGTGGTGTTTTCTATCTATTTATGAGAGGAATAAAACCCAATTCTGAAACTGGAATTTATCTTGATCGTCCAGATAAGGCACTTGTAGATGAGCTTACTATTACAATTACTGGGATTAATTGTTGTGATACGGAGGTAAATAGAAAATGGCAAAAAGAAGACTAATCAGCTTTGATTGGGCATTAAAAAAACTTTTAAGAAATAAAGCTAACTTTGAAATTTTAGAGGGTTTTTTAAGTGAGCTTCTAAAAGAGAGTATCTATATAATTGAGATTTTAGAAAGTGAAAGCAATAAAGAAGAGAAAATAGATAAATTTAATCGTGTTGATCTAAAGGTTAAGAATCAAAATGGTGAACTCCTAATAATTGAAGTGCAGTATGAAAGAGAATTTGACTATCTGCAAAGAATTTTATATGGCACTTCAAAAGCTATAGTTGAGCATCTTGACGAGAGTTTCCCTTACTCTAAAGTAGTAAAAATAATCTCTATAAATATTCTCTATTTTGATCTTGGTTTGGGAGATGATTATATATATCACGGCTTTACTCATTTTAGAGGTCTTCATAAACAAGATGTGCTGCAATTATCAAAAGAGCAGCAGGAATTATATAACAAGCAGGAAATACATCAAATATTTCCTGAATATTATCTGATAAAAGTGAACAATTTTGATGATATAGCAAGAGATACACTTGATGAGTGGATATATTTTTTAAAAAATGAAGAGATAAAAGATACTTTCAATGCACAAGGTTTAAAAAAAGCAAAGCAGGAGCTTGATATTTTGAAACTTCCAGAACAAGAGAGGCTTGCTTACTCAAGGTATCAAGATGATCTCCATTATCAAGCAAGTATGGTTGAATCTTCATATACTATTGGTATAATAAAAGGGATAAAAAAAGGGATTGAACAAGGCGAAAAGCAAAAAGCAATTGAAATTGCAAAAAATCTTATAAATGTTCTTGATGTTAAAACAATATCTGAAAAGACAGGCTTGACAGAAGAAGAGATAGTAAAATTAAGACAAAATTAACATTTTCCCCGTTGTTGTAATTAACCCGAAATAAGTAGTTTTTATTTTAAACGTCCTTTATTTTATACCATGATTTTTGTGCATTGATTATAGGAGTTTAATGGCTGATTTAACTATTGATCTTAGTAAAATCTCAAAAGAGGCGATATTTTCTGACATAGACAGGGAGTTCTCTTATTTTATATCAAATATTGACAAAAGATACGAAGTCGCTTTAGCAGCTTTGCTTGTAAGCTATACAACAATGGCAGGCAATGTCTGTTTATATCTTCCTTCATTTGCGGGTAAAGCTCTTAAAGATGTAGTTGTTGACACAGAGTGCAATCTGCTATTACCAGAGCTTGAGCAATGGACAAAAATTTTACGAAATAGTCGAGCAGTAGGAAAACCAAACGATTTTGTCCCAATGATACTTGATAAAAGCGGCAGATTATACCTTCAAAGATATTGGTATTACGAAGATATGCTTGCTCGTAAGATAAAAGATAAGATAGCAATTGCTCTTGAGCCATCATATAAGCCATACAATGATCCCTTTATCTCTTTCTTGCTTGATACCCTTTTCCCGTCTAACTTTTCATCTGATTTACTACCTAAGGAGAGTTTAAGTAAAAATAATATAAAAACAGAAACTCTAAGTTGTCAAAGCGAACTTGATTGGCAAAAAGCAGCAGCGGCAGCATCTCTTATTAATTACTTCACGGTTATATCAGGGGGACCGGGAACAGGAAAAACCACAACAATTGCCAAAATTCTTATCGCTCTTTGTATTCTTGAAGCGAAAAATGGACAAAAACTCTCTGCTGCTGTTACTGCTCCAACTGGAAAAGCTGCGGCAAGGCTTATGGAATCTATAAATAATGCAGTTGAAAAGGTTGTCCCTATCCTTGAAACATTCTCTTTTGCCCTTGAAAAAAAGAGTGACCTTTTTATAGAAGAGTTATCCCCTACACTTGAAAAAATCGCCAATCTTCCTAAAACAGCCGTCAATAATCTTATGGCAAAGGATTTAGGTGGTCTTAATAATCTACTTAAAGAGACCATTCCCACTGAAGCACACACAATACACAGGCTACTTGGATACAAACACGGCTCAACATTTTTTAGACACAACAAAGATAATCCACTTCCTTACGATCTTGTGATTGTTGATGAGTCGTCTATGGCTGATCTTCCGCTTATGTCAAAGCTGTTTGACGCTCTTTCTCCAAAATCAAGGATAATTTTATTAGGTGATAATAATCAGCTTTCGTCAGTTGAATCTGGGGCAGTGCTTGGAGATATTTGTTCTGGTCCTGATGGATTTACAAAAGAGTTTGCTGACAAGATAAAGTCAATGGGATCGGGTTTTGAATCTATTTTATCTTCATCTATTCCAAACACCAGCCTTCCTTTAATTGCCAACTCTATTGTAATGCTTAAAAAAAGTTTTAGATTTGACGAAAAGAGCGGTATTGGTGCTTTAAGCTCTTTGGTAAATGGTGGAAAATCAAAGCAGGCAATAGAGCTTCTTGTAGATGGTCAATATAGAGATGTCCGTTTCATTGATTTGAGTGTTGAACAAAATAACATCAACTCCTTGATAGAATATATTGCTGTTGAGGAATACAGAAAATCTTTAAAAGCATCAAATCCGCAAGAGGCTTTTGATCTTTTAACTCAGTTTAGGATATTAACACCAATTAGAAAAGGTCAAGGTGGTTTAGAAGAGATAAATCGCTATATTGATAATAAGTTAGCAGGCAGATATGGCACTCTTTACAACGGACTACCTGTTATTGTTAAAAGAAACGATTATGGGTTAAATCTATATAATGGGGACATCGGGATATTTTTAAAAGAGAAAGATGGTGGGCTAAAGGTCTTTTTTCAAGGTCAGAGTGGTTTTAGAAAATTTATGCCGGGCAGATTACCCGAACATGAGATAGCATACACTTTAACGGTGCATAAAAGTCAAGGATCAGAATTTGACAGAGTGCTTCTTGTTATTCCAGATAGTAAAAGCCCAGTGCTTACAAGAGAGATGCTATACACAGGTATAACAAGGGCAAAAAAAGAGGTGGTTATTATGGCTTCAAAAGATTCAATTACCCGTATGGTAGAAAATCCTATAAAGAGATATTCAGGTTTAACAGAGGCGTTGTGGGGTTCTGCAAATTCCTTGTCAACTATTTTGTTTTCAGATAAAGTCATGTTGACTAAAATAATTAATAGCCCAGAGAACAACTCTAAAACATGATATTCTTGGACACAAAAACAATAACAATAACTGGTGAAATAATGGAAATAAAATGAAAGTGATAAGTTTGGCAAACCAAAAAGGTGGGTGTGGAAAAAGTACTATTGTAATTAACCTTGCCCTTAATTTTGCTCTACAAAAAAAACGGGTTGTTCTGTTTGACACAGACCCTCAAAAGAGCAGCTATGAGACTCTTCAAGTGCGTGAAGATAAACTTTTTAAAGTAGTAGGGGTATATTCAGACATATATCAAAATCTTGAAAAATATGAGCCTGACTATGACTATGCCTTGATTGATACCCCTCCTCACGATACTGAAATTGTAACTGTTTCTGTTGTATGCTCTGATCTTGTTATCATTCCTGTTCAGGACTCTCCCTTAGATATTAGAAGTACTAAGGTAACGGTTGATCTAATACGCAAGGCAACCCTACTTAACCCTGATTTAAAGTGCTATTTTCTATTGAGCCGTATTCAACCTAACACAGTGCTTGCAAAAGAGTTGGCTGAAATATTGACGAACAGGTATGAGACAGCCATTTTAAAGACACAGATTTCAAATAGGGTGGCTTACAAATACTCTCTCATATATGGAAAAGCTGTTACTGAGATGTTTAGTAATGATGCGGCTGCTACTGAAATCAATGATCTCTCAAAAGAGATACTTACTATTTTAAGTTAAACGTATTGAATATAAAAGGAATTTATATATGAAAAAGAAGCCTTCATTGCTTGATATAGAGCTTTTTGTACAAAAAAGAGAAGATGAAAAACAGAAAGAGTTATCACAAATAGAAGCTAATTCAGGAGCTTTGGTTATTGAAAAGGGAGATAACGTCAAAGAGGCTGCTTTAGCAAAAGAAGATAAAAAAATCGTAGAAAACAAAAACGATCAAGATAATCTGTATAAAGCTGACGAGACCTATCCAGAAGAATATAACCAAATTGAAGATAATCAGAAAAACCAATTTCAACCACCAACAGCACCAACAATTATTGATGAAAGGCTAACAAGTATTATTGAGATAACAGATTCACAGCGAGATGATATGAATAGGCTTAAACAGGATATGTTTAAACTAAAAGAGCAGCTTAGGGTATATCACTCATTTTTAAGTAATCAGCAAAAGAAGATTTTAGAGCTTGAAAAGAGCATTGCAGATAAGCGTTTTTCTGGTGAATATACAACAAATAAGGGCGTGTTAGATGCAAACTACTCAAAGCTACTTTTAAAGAATATCGTATGGCTCAAAGAGGAGAAAGATTTTTCGTCAAATGATGTAGCAAGGCTTTTCAGAGCAGAGGGATTTTTGACTCCTCATCCTCACGAAAATTGGGACGAAAAGGTGATTAATACCCTCTACAATGAAGCAAAAAAGAGCTTTTTGTAATTGATTGCGAATCTCGGGTCATACAGTCAATGAGGCATTGTAATGTCTTTAAGATACCGTTGTGCGGTGAGTTTCATTTTTCGTTCTAAAAAATCAGTTTGGTATGTATAAAAAGCTGATATAAAGATTTCAAAATGAGAATTTTCATATCACATATTATACCTTGACTTTCAATAAAATTAAACTATAAGTAGAAGCCAATGGTGTAGAACTTATTGTTCTAACTAACTTTATGCTTGAAACTCACAAAACTTTAAAAAAAGCTGCATGAAGTAACCTGACAGGTGATCCCACCTAAGAATTCTAAAATAAACATCTAAGAGAAGGAGCAATTATAATGTATGAAATAATAGCAAACCCTGAAGATTATAAACTTGATGACCTTATTAAGGGAACTGGAAATGCGAAAATTGAATTTTCAGAAGAAGATAGGTCAAAATGGGCAAAAGAGGTAAATGAGTTTAGTCATAAACTTATCCAATTTTCAGAAAAATCGCAGGAATTGGCAAAAGTGTTGTCAAGTAAAGAGAAAATTACAACAACTCCAGCATCTCTCAAAACCCTTAAAATTCAGCTCTTTACAATTAATGATGCTTTAAATAGTGCTTTAGAGATTGCAAAGAAATTAGAATCAGATATTGTACCTAAATAGTTTTTTTTACTTTTATAATTATCCCTCCTAAAGAGAGCTTAAGAATTTCATCTTTTGGGCTAAATATTAAAATTACTACTTTATAGGTTTGACAGCTTTTTCAAAGTTGTCAAACCTATGCCGACCGTTACATAGCCTCCATGAATATACTTCCCGCACAAGTTATTGACTTAAACATAACTGATTACATAAAATCCTTTGAGCTTCAAAAAAAAATAGTTTTTGATATGTTAAATGGATATATTAAACATGATGTTATCCTTATACTTGAGCATCCTAAAGTTTTTACACTTGGTAAGAGAGGAGGGAGAGAAAACCTTGTAGTATCAGAGGAGTATCTTCAAACTCAAAATATAGAAATTATTGAGACTGAGCGTGGTGGAAATATAACCTATCATGGACCAGGGCAACTTGTGCTTTATCCAATTATAAATATTGAAAAGAGGAAAATTGGTGTATCAGATTTTGTTTATGCTTTAGAAGAGTTGATGATAAAGAGTGCTAAAGATTTTGGAGTAAGAGCAATAAGAGATTCTAAAAATCACGGGGTCTGGGTTAAAGATGGGAGAGGAGCAATAAAATCAAAGCTCGGCAGCATTGGCTTATCTATCAAACATGGTATATCATTTCACGGTCTTGCACTTAATGTAAATCTCGACCTCACGCCTTTTAGTTGGATAAATCCGTGCGGTATGGCTGGTGTATCTATGACCTCTCTTGAAAATGAGATTAAAAAGAGTGGTGAGAAGGAAGTCGTCATTTATATGAAAGATGTAAAAGAGATAATCCTCTATCATTTAAAAAAAATTATAGGCATTGAATTATGGAGAGAACCTTACAAACAAGAGAACAAAAACCAGCATGGCTTAAAAGAGAACTTCCTAAAACAGGCTCTGGATATGAAAAGGTAAGAGAACTTTTAAGAAAAGCAGATTTACACACAGTATGCCAAGAGGCAAAATGTCCTAATATGTGGGAGTGTTTTTCAAAGCATACTTCAACATTTATGATCATGGGAGATTTATGCACCAGAAATTGTAGATTTTGCAATGTTAAAAGTGGTAGCCCCCTACCACTTGATCCCGACGAACCACTGCGTGTTGCAAAAGCAGCTTATGCACTTGGATTAAAATATGTTGTTATTACCTCAGTTACTCGTGATGATCTTGAAGATGGTGGAGCATCTCATTTTGCAAAAACAATTCAAGAGATTAAGAACTTGATAAAAGAAACTGATAAAGAAGTAAGGTGTGAGATAGAACAAAAAATAAAGGTTGAGGTGCTAATTCCAGATTTTCAGGGAAATTTTGATGCACTACATATTGTAATGGAAGCTCAACCTGATGTATTGAACCATAACATTGAAACTGTGCCTTCTCTATATCCAACAGTTCGTCCAAAAGCTAAATACCACAGATCGCTTGAGCTACTTAAAAGAGCAAGTAATTACAAAGCGTTATCTCCTATAATTAGTAATAATAATTCACCGTCTGATATAAACGATAGAGATAGAGTCATTAATACAAACAAGGTAAATATAATACCTGTAAAATTAAAGATGATGCCCGTAAAATCTGGAATAATGGTTGGGCTTGGAGAGAGAGAGCAAGAGCTTAAAGATACCATAATCGATCTTTACCAAAATGGCTGCAAAATTCTTACAATTGGTCAATATCTTCAACCTTCAGCAAAACACCTTCCAGTGGTTAAATTTTACACTCCAGAAGAGTTCGCTCAACTCAAAGAATTTGCAGAGTCAGTTGGTTTCTCATCAGTTGCATCAGCTCCTTTTGTAAGAAGCTCCTACGAAGCTGAAAAATTAGGTAGATTTCCATTGTAAATCAGCTTATCTTCCCTAATTTTACTAATGTTTCATTATAAACAGAATAAAATCGTTCGTGTTCAAGTATGGTTTTTTGCAAAATATTCTCCATTGAATTTACCTGACCATAATTTATAATTTGGTTAACACTTGAATGAAAAGCTGACATATTGTCCATAGTGTGCATTGACTTAGATATAAGAAGGAGTATTATTTTGCGGCGAGACATCATATCAAGCTGGTTTAAATAATCCATAAGTCGGCGTGAACCTCTTCGATTAATATCAAAATCATCGTCAACTATAATTATATTGAACAGGTGATATGTCATACTTGTAATAGCTGTCTGTATGTTATCAACATTTAAAATATGGTAGTGCATACTGTTAAAAATTTTAACTGCAATTTCGTTAACATGAGGATAAGAAATACAGAGCATGGCTGTCTTTGCATCTTTATCAAGAACTCCACCAAAAGGTCTGTCAGCAGCATTATAAATTGGAATATTGTGTTCTGCACCTGTCTTTTCTGTTTGTGTTACTGTTTGTTGAACATTTTGCACTCCCTCTTCACCAGGAGTAACTTGTATAGTCTGTTTGCATTTTGGACACTTAAGGGAGAATTTCCTTCCTTTTGGAAGTTTATCGTCTGCTATATTAAATTGGGTTTGGCAGTGATTACAGGCTATTTCCATGATTTGTCTTAATCCTTCATAATTATTATACTTAAATTATCTAATTAATCTTGATGGTTAGCAAATATTTTTTATAAGTAATTACTATAACTATCCTTCATACTCATCATCAATTTCAAGACCATCAATGTCAGTAGTTTTTTCACCTCGAGACGCTTTAATAAAGTCAAGACCTCTTCCTACCGCTGCTCTACGAGATGCGTAGGCAATGGCAGTATCTTCAGTAATAAGCCCATGCTGGTAAAGACCTATTATATATTTGTCAAAAGTCGTCATACCAAAAGGCTCACCATCAGTTATTATCTCATAAAAAGTTTTACCCTCTGACTCTGCATTAAGAATAGAATCTTTTACTCTAAGGTTAGTTCCCATAATTTCAAATGCAGCCACTCGTCCTCCACCAACTTTTGGCAATAATCTTTGGCAGACAATCCAACGAACAGTATCTGCAAGACGAATACGAATTTGATTTTCCTCTTCTGTTGAAAACATACCAATAATACGGTTAATTGTCTGACCCGCGTCAACTGTATGGAGAGTTGAAAGTACTAAATGACCTGTCTCTGCGGCAGAGAGTCCTATTTCTACAGTTTCTCTATCACGCATCTCACCTACAAGAATAATTTTAGGTGCTTGACGAAGTGCAGCTCTAAGCCCATTAGCATAGGTGTCAAAATCTGCGCCAAGCTCTCTTTGATTAAAAGTGGCTTTTTTCTGAGGGTGTTGGAATTCTATTGGGTCTTCTAATGTTATTACATGAACCGATCTTGTCTCATTGATGTAGTCAAGAAATGCTGCAAGAGATGTGGTCTTTCCGCTTCCAGTAGCACCTGTAACAAAAATAATTCCATTTTTTTCCAATACCATTTTGTTAAATGCAGGTGGAAGGTTCAAACTTTTAATGGTTGGCATCTTTGTCTCAAGTTTTCTTAAAACAATTGAGTATTGTCCTGCTCTTGAAAAGACGTTTACCCTAAATCTTGCCTTATCTCCAAGGGCATAAGAGAGATCGCATGAGCCGTGGGTTAAAAGCATCTCTGTGAGTCGTCTGTCCTGTTTTATGAGATTCATGGCAAAGATTTCAGTTTGAAAAGGTGTTAATATTTTAAAGTCAGGATCCATTTTTACAGGAACAAGCACTCCAGACGTCTCTACCTGAAGTGGCTTACCCGGGGTAAAATTCAAATCAGATACATTTTCGTTTGACTCAAGCATTTTAGTCAATATGTAGTCAATTTCCTGTTTTTGCATTTTTTATTATCCCTTTTTGCTTCTATAAAGCTGCTTTTTTTCTATCCTATAGAACCTATTTCTATGGAATTAACAAACCATATATAGTTTATGCTTCTGTGAAATCTGCTGGTGCGTTTTTCAAGAATGGTCTGAATAGGGCTTTGTTATTTGATTTTGCATAAGCCTCTTCAGCACTTATCCATTTCTTGTTGTAAAGCTGCATTATTGCATCATCAAGAAGCTGCATTCCATACTGCTTTCCAGTTTGAATAGCAGAAGGAATCTGGTGAGTTTTTGATTCACGGATAAGGTTACGCACAGCAGGGGTTGCAACAAGGATTTCAAGAGCTGCACAACGTCCCTTTTTATCAATGCGTTTAAATAGCACCTGGGCAACAATAGCCCTTATACCATCTGAAAGGGTAGAGCGTATCTGTGCTTGTTGATTAGCTGGAAAAACTTCGATAACACGATCCACAGTTTTTGCAGCACTTGATGTATGAAGTGTTCCAAATACAAGGTGACCTGTTGAAGCTGCCTCAATTGCAAGAGAGATTGTCTCCAGGTCTCTCATTTCGCCTACGAGAATGATGTCAGGGTCTTCACGAAGTGCCCCTCTTAATGCTGATGAAAATGTTTTTGTATGAAGCCCGACTTCTCTGTGGTTTACAATGCATCCTTGGCTTTTATGAACAAACTCTATTGGGTCCTCAACTGTAATAATGTGGTCTTTTCTGGTTCTGTTTGCCTGATCAATGATGGCTGCAAGAGTCGTTGACTTACCGCTTCCAGTAGGTCCTGTTACTAATACAAGCCCCCTTGGAAGACCTGCAAGTTTTGATATTACATTAGGTAACCCCAATTGCTCAGCAGTTAGAATTTCAGCAGGAATTTCGCGAAATACTGCCCCTATACCGTTACGCTGCATGAAAAAATTTGCCCTGTATCGAGCAAGTCCAGGAATCTCATAGCCAAAATCGACATCACCAGTCTCTTCAAATACTTTAATCTTATCTTCAGGGGTTATCTCATACAAAATACTTCTAAGATCGTCATTTGAAAGAACATTATACTTAATTCTCTCTATATCACCATGCAACCTTAATGCTGGCGGGAGACCCGCTGTAAGGTGGAGGTCAGATGCACCCTGATCATTCATTAACTTAAAAAAAGCATCAATTTTTGCCATGAGTTATCCTCAATTATTTAGTTGCGGGTAACTGCCTAATTAGGCAGATAAAATTCACATGTATATTTATTTAATCCTCAATATAAAAAACAATATGTAACTTGCTCAGATAGTAAAAATATTTTTCAGGCTTGTTTTAGAAAATGGAGAGTTGAATCATGTTGCTCTGCTGCTTTGTTTTCGGCTTTACTCATTTCAAGCAATCTTGAATGACTTTCAATAACTGATGAAATTTGTATCTCAATTTGCATACGCTGCCTTTTAAGCTCACTTATATCGCTGTGTAGTTGAGAAAGCCTCTGATGTGCTTTGTTAAGAATCTTCTCTGCTTCAACTTCAGCCTCAGCAATAATGGCTTCAGCACTCTTTTTTGCACTATTTTTCATCTCTTCAATCACAGCTTCAGAATGGACAAGTGCTTTTTGGATCGACTGTTCTCGTGCTTTGTATCCCTGATTTTCAAGCTCAAGCCTATGATTTTCACCTTTTATACTATTAATTGTAGAGTTAAGATTTCCAACCTCTTGAGCTATTTCCCATAAAAATAGCTCAACTTCCTCAATATCAAAACCTCTGAATCTTCGAGTGAACTCTTTTTGCTCAATAACAGCCGATGTAATACCCATTAACTAATTCTCCTTAAAATAGAACCCACATAGCAGCTACGGGGTATTTGTTTCGCAATAAACTAAATTATTATATTCTGTACAAAATTGAACAAGTTAGAACCATTATTAAAAATAGATATTGTAAATACATATCTATACTGTTAAATTTTACATAAATGAAAATGCCAGTTTATGAAGGCTTCCAACAAGAAAATTTTGCAAAAAAATAATACCAAGCATAACAACAATAGGAGATATATCAATTCCACCGAAGTTAACAGGAATATGCTTTCTTATTCGGTATAAAACAGGCTCTGTAGTGTTGTGGATAAATCTTACAATATTATTATAAGGATCAGGATTGACCCATGAAAGCACTGCCCGTGCAATAATAATCCACATAAATATATTCAATGCGTAATCAAGAACTACTGCAACAGCCTTTAAAAAATTACCAAGAATAAACATGATTGCGGTTATATCTCCTTAGAAGTGTTATAAGTGTCTTAAAGATTCTAATTATGAATTCATACTATTTTGTAAAATAGTAATTATGATAAGCTCTAAACAGTTTAAAAAATATTTCATTTTTCATTTGAAAGTCAAGAGATTTTAACCATTTCTGTGAGTTTTAAACCAACTTCTATTTTCCTAAAGTAAAAATATTATTCAATTAACTATACATATATCTTGACATAAATAACACTATATCATAGTCATTGGTTAGACCATTAATATAATTGTGTAGTTAGGAGCAATTAATTGATTGCAAAGCTCGGGTTAATACCACCCTTGGGTGCTGTAAAGTTTTTAAAGATACTCCGCTTTTGCGGCGAGAAGCTTAATTATAGATTAAATATTTTAGAACGTATTTGGAGCAAAATATAGATGTCTGATAAAGTAAAACCTGAATTTCAGAAAGCCAAAAAGAACAGAATTTTTCAAGATGTTGTTGACCAGATACAAGAGGCTATTCTTGAAGGTAAGTTAACTCCAGGAGATGTTTTGCCCCCTGAAAGGGAACTTCGAGAGACTTTTAACGTAAGCAGAGGAACTCTTCGTGAGGCTTTACGAGTTCTTGAACAAAAAGGGTTAGTTGAAATTCGTCTCGGAACAGGAGGTGGTGCCCGTGTAAGGGAAGCGGGAACAGAGCAGTTGACCGAAACTTTAGCTTTTATGATTCGCTCAGGCACTTTGCCTGTGGTTGATATAGGAGAGTTTAGAGAGGGAATGGAGGCAAAGATCGCCTCTCTTGCGGCTTTAAGAGCTAATGAAAAAGATATTAAAAAATTAGAAAAAATGCTCAAAAATGCCTTTGAGATAGCACAAAAAGGTGAGTCTGGGTGGCAAGATTTTCTCTATTTAGATGAGTCTATTCACAAAGAGATTGCAAAAATTGCAAGAAACTCTGTTTATCAATATCTTATGAAGGTTGTGCATGACAATATCCAGAGATACTATATCAAATTCCTTGATTTTTCAGATAGTAGATTGGCAGAAAATTACCAAGACCTTAAAAATATAGTCTCTGCAATTAAAGAGCATAGAGCAGAAGAGGCTGGACGCATTGCTGAAGAGCATGTCAAAAGATTCAATGCCAGAATGAGGGCAAAAGAGGCTTTGACCCTGACCCATCAACAAAATGATGTTAAGCCAATTTAACAGTCCAAGCTCTCCATCTCTGCTGGAGAGCTTGGACTTCAACTGCACTATTGTTTGATAGATTGAGATCCGTGTTTAGAGCCTGAATATTTAAACAGGCTCTAACAGTGAGCTTGATTATTTTTACGACTCTTTATCCTTACATTATCTGTATCTTTTTTTGCCGTAATCTAAACGCTCTTTGTTTAAACAAAATTCCTCTTTTTTGTATTTCTCAAAATCTAACGCCATTGGAGTCTCCTTGCATAATTAACTCCTACTTAACCCTGCCAGAAAAAAACTCAATTTATTCGTCTGCTTTGGGTATAATCTCAAAGAACTTCAATCAATAAGAAAATAAAACCCCTGAGTATCCTACAAAACTTGCTCCGGGGTTTTTGTCGTAACTTGTAGCATATTCAAGCGGAATCCCTTTCACAGCTCCCATCTTTTTAACAGCAGAAGTTGCTGCTGCAACTGCACCTGCACAACACAGATTCCGATTTTTAAGCCCTTGAAAAATTATATCAGTAGAGTTCATTTCACAGATAGCATTTATAGCCTTTGGGTCATTCTCATTTTTGACCCAATCAAGAGATTTTTTCCAATCCTCAGGCTTTGTGCCAGAACCAGCTGGAGTAAAACCATAATTATCCCCATAATGAGTCATATCTGTAGAACCAAAAATTGCTATATTAAGTCCAAGTTTTTCAGCACTATAAACCGCAATCTCTCCAATTCTCTCTGCAACATCGCATGGTGGCACACCAACAGGAACAATAGCAGAATCAGGAAAGAAATATTTAATAAATGGAAGTTGAAGCTCAATTGTATTCTCTTCAGGAAATGAAGATGGAGAGTCTATTTTTATAGAAATTGCTCTATCTATTTTATTACGATCTAAATTTGCAGTTGATTTGAGGTTTAAAGAAAATTCAGTAGCAAGGGATTCATGGATAGGCAAATCGCCAAATGGGGTTTGCCATGCGCCGTTCACCATTACGCAAGGTGTCCCTTTAGGATTCATGTGCATACCAAAAATAAATATAGCATCAAGTTGTTTGCCAGTCGTAGAATCTCTTTTTACAGAAGATATTTGAGTGTTTGATAACAAAAAGTTTTGTGATAAAGCAACTGAGGCAATTACACGACAGGCAATCGAGCCTGAAAAAAACCAGCCCGCATGAGGAATTATTCCACCTAAAAAACGCCCATTTGATATTGTTTTTTTTTCAGATAAACATTTATCAATAAACTCTTTACATTGATAAGAACTTGCTGGATACCATGAACCTGCAAAGGCTGCTCTTTTTATATCCATTTTTACCCCCAAATGCTCCTATGTTTGTTGATTTTTCAATAGTTACTTAACAATCTTAAATGTTGCGTATTAGAGAAATTTATATAAAATTGGTATCTGTTTATATCTATTTTTTAACACAGCCAAAAAGCCACTCAATCCAAGGTTCAAATCCCTCTTCTGTTTTGGCAGACAGTTGAA
The DNA here is from genome assembly GCA_015232455.1 of Desulfamplus sp. Classification (GTDB taxonomy): domain Bacteria; phylum Desulfobacterota; class Desulfobacteria; order Desulfobacterales; family Desulfobacteraceae; genus Desulfamplus. The sequence continues at coordinate 119,257 of JADFZQ010000002.1, forward strand.
AAACTGGCATTTGAGGGTGAACTTTTCTCATATTATCAACAGCCTCATTTGCATTAAAATCAAGGTAAGGCAAAAGATCAATTTTATTTAAAATTGCTGCGTCTGCAACCTGAAACATTAATGGATATTTAAGTGGTTTATCCTCTCCTTCTGTTACGCTAAGGAGAACAACTCTTGCATTTTCTCCAATATCAAACTCTGCTGGGCAGACTAAATTGCCAATATTTTCAACTATCAAAAGATCAAGGTTGTCAAGATCAAACTCCTTTGCAGCCTTGTCGATCATATTGGCAGATAGATGGCAATCTCCGCCAAACTTATCTGTATTAATCTGAACTACCTTTGCACCTGAAGCCTCAAGCCTATCTGCGTCATTGTGTGTGCATATATCTCCAACAATCACACCAGTTCTAATCTTTGGCATAACCATTTTTAGTGTTTTGCAAAGAGTTTCTGTTTTACCAGAACCAGGAGAACTCATCACATTAAGAACAAATATATTTTTATCTTTAAAATTTTTTCTGTTTTTCTCAGCATCACTCTCATTTGCTTCAAGCATTTTTTTCTGAATTTTAATCTCCATACTCAATAATTTCCTCTATTTTGAAGATATATTTATCACAACTTTACCTATTTTAAACCATTGACTCTCTGTATCGTGTAACACGGTTGGGACCATTATTTTTTGAACAATAGATTGATGATTGTTTTCTATCTATGTTTAAAATTATTCAGCAAGCTCAATAGAGATAATTTCAAGTTCTCTACCAGAGATAATTTCAACTGCCCCATCTTTACATGAACTACATGAAAAGATGGGATCATCAACTTCCCAAGTTTTATCGCAGCTCTTACATCTTACTTTAACTGCAACATGCTCAACCACAAGTTCTGCACCTTCAAGTGGAGAATCTTTTGCAATAATATCAAAACAGAATCTAAGGCTATCCTCAACAACTGCTGCCAATCTTCCAATTTTTAGATTGAGTTTTTCAACCTTTGGATTGACAATATCTTTTGGTATTGACGAAAGAGCAATATTTATCATCTGTTGGGCAACACCCATTTCGTGCATATCTTTATAATCTCCAGTTTAATTAAATATTTTAGAGTCTTGGCGTAAAAAACAATGGATTTTATGGCTAAAATAACACAATACAACGGTTTTAAAAGAGTTTTATTACTGTAAATTTTAAAATTTGAAAGAGCGTGTTGTAAAGTGGTATAAAGAGGACCTAATTTAGGTAGTACGATTATTTTGAATGATGAATAATCAGTAATTCCATAAATAGAAATGAACCTACTGGTTAATAATAATTTTTTAATAGTATCAAGGAATTGTCTAAATGAAGAAAATAGTTGAATGTGTTCCCAATTTTTCTGAGGGTCGCAATAAAGAAGTTATTGATGCAATCTCTGATGCAATCCGCCAAACAAAAGGCTGCACCTTGCTTGATGTTGATCCCGGTCAATCTACAAATCGGACTGTCTATACCTTTGTGGGAGACCCTGATAGTGTAATTGAAGGTGCTTTAGCAGCAGCAAGGGTTGCACGGGTAAAAATAGATATGCGTCATCATAAAGGCGAACACCCAAGGTTTGGGGCAATGGATGTATGCCCATTTATTCCTGTTGCTGGTGTTACAATGCAAGATTGTGCTCAAATAGCAAAAAAATTTGCTGCAAAGGCAGCAGAGGAGCTTAAAGTCCCATTTTTTCTCTATGAAGAGGCAGCAGAACACGATTATCGCCGCAAATTACCTGATGTAAGAAAAGGGGAATATGAAGCTCTTGAAGAGCGTCTAAAAGACCCAAAATGGAAGCCAGATTTTGGACCAGCAGAATTTGTTCCAACATGGGGGGCAACTGCAACTGGTGCCCGTATGTTTTTGATCGCCTACAATGTAAATATTCTTGGCACTTCAAATCAGGCTCATAGAATTGCATTAAATCTTCGTGAAGCTGGTCGCACTAATCAGAATGAAGATAATTGCAGCAAAACTGTAGAGTTAGAGAGCGAAAAAGGGAAACTCAAAGATGTCAAAGGCATGGGTTGGTTTGTCAATGAATACAATATGGCACAAGTTACTGTAAATCTTAATAATTATCACGTAACTCCTATCCATGTTCTTTTTGAAGAGGTGAAAAAAGAGGCAGCTCTCTTAAATGTTGGGGTTGCAGGGTCTGAAATTGTTGGAATTGTACCTTTAGAGTCGCTTTTGATGGCTGCTGATTACTATATTGAAAAAGAGAATCTTTTTGTCTATGAAGAGGATCAAAAGCTGCGTCTTGCAATTGAGCGTCTTGGTCTAAACTCCGTTGCACCATTTAAACCTAAAGAGAAAGTAATTGAGTATATTGTTGCAGAACAGCCAAACGAACCACTTGTTAGTATGAGCGTTAGAGCCTTTATTGAAGAGATTGCAGCACGCTCAACAGCTCCAGGTGGTGGTTCAGCATCTGCTGCTATGGCTTCCATGGGTGTTGGGCTTGGTTCAATGGTTGCCAAAATCACTAATGGAGTTAGAAAATTTGAGAACGTTCAGCCATATATGCAAAAACATATTCCTTTACTGCATGAGCTTACACGCAAACTGATCCCAATGATTGATGCTGATACATCAGCATTTAACGAATATATGGAGGGGTTGAGAATGCCAAAAGGAACGGGTATTGGCGATCCTGTAACTCATGCACGTAACGAAAAACTGCAATCTGGTCTTAGAACGGCTATTAATGTCCCCCTAACCACTATGCGTCTTGGCGATTCTGCTTGGGAGGCTTTATGCGAAATTGCACCTTATATAAATCCTGCGTCAAAATCTGACCTTGAGGTAGGTGCAAAAGCATTGGAAGCAGGTATTTGGGGAGCTTTTAGGAATGTCTCTATAAATATGCAAGATATTGAAGATGATAACTTTAGAAAAGAGATACTAAAAGAGGCGGAAAATATTGCTGAGAGAGCAAAAGTTAAATCTTTAGAAGTTATTTCAAAATTAAATAAAATATAGTTTGCTATTTGTTTGTCATTGTCCAGACACCACCCCAGTTTGCAGGTGGTGTCTTAATTAGCTCATTGCATTTTTTAAAATATGAATATGAAGGTGCATCACGGTCAGCAATTGAAGAGAATTGCTCTAACGCATTTCTAAACTCTCCGTTGTAAAAAAGGCATAATCCCTTATTATAAACATTATAAATATCAATATTAGATTCAAACTCATCAGGCAACATCGGTTCAAACACAGTAATTGCCTCTTTTTTACCAACAACCGCAAGTTTTGCAATCTCTCTAAATGCAAATTCCTTCACTTGGCTTAAAACTGCTTTTTGTGTAGATGCTGAGACCATTGTGTAAGTTCCAAACTCTTTATTTGCCCCTTCAAGCCTTGCAGCAAGATTAACAGAATCACCAAGCATAGTATAGTCAAACCGTGAATGTGAACCCATGTTGCCAACAACTACAACACCTGTGTTCAACCCAATTCTCATACGCATATCTGTTCCCACGATTTTTTTCATCTCAGGATTCATCTTTTCAAGTTTCTTTTGACACCTAAGAGCTGCTCTCACTGCACAAGATGCGTGATTTTGAATATCAAGAGGAGCATTCCAAAAAGCAATTATTGCGTCTCCTTCATACTTATCAACTGTTCCTCCCTCTTCATGGATAATTTCTGTCATGGCAGATAGATAGTTGTTAAGAAGTGAGGTCAACTCTTCAGGAGATAGTTTTTCAGATATTGAGGTAAAACCTTGAAGATCAGAAAAAAAGATCGATAACTCTTTGCGTTCACCGCCAAGTTTTAGCTTTTCAGGGTGCTTAATCAACTGTTCAATAAAAACAGGGCTAAGATATTGGCTGAACGCATTTTTAATAAAACGTCTCTGACGTCCTTCACGAGAATAGCTAAGGATAAGAGATAGTAGAATTGCTAAAACTGCCGCTATCTCTTGAACTACAAGAGGCAGCCATATTCCAACATCATAGAAAATAAGAGAGATGGCGGCTGGAAGAGCTATTGCTAAAGTTCCAGAAAAAAATAGCAAAAAAGTTTGTTTTAAAAATGTAATAGATACAGCACAGATAGCTGTCCAAAGTATGACCCAAATTACTACACCATATTTTGGAGCTTCACAGATAAAGTCTCCAGAGAGAAAATTATCAAGTATAGTTGCCTGAATTTCAACCCCCGGATAGACGCTATCTACAGGAGAAGAGCGAAGATCAAAAAGTCCTGGTGCTGAAAAACTAAAAAGAACATATTTATCTTTAAATGCAGTGGGGTCAATTGGGATTTTGTTTTTGATTATTTGGTCTTGGGATATATTTTGTTGGGAAAGATTGGAACTCTTGTCTGATAACTCATTCTCATTTAGAGATGAGTTATTTTTTCTGTTTCTAAGTTCAATTTCAGATTGAATAACTGCTGCTGCACTATAAGTTTTGTGTGTTCCAGATCGACCACGATACCTTAGTATAGCCTCTCCTTTCTCATCTAAATGTATGGTTCTATTATTGATCTTTAAAACGTTGTTATTAATGGTGCCAGCAATTATATCCTTTGCAGCAATATTATTTTTTATAGCAATCTTATCTCTTATAGCAATTTTAGCTGATTCTGAACTCTTAGCGTTACTCTTATTAATTCCATTTTTCCCAGCAAAATATACCCCAAGACCAAGAGATGGGATAACATGGTTATCAAATATACTTATCATTCTTGCACGGCGATAGATACCGTCAGAGTCAGGTTCTTGCTCTACATTACAGAGCATAGCTGATGTTGATGTAAGTTCAGGTATTGGCATTGTGGCTTTTGGAAAGGTGCAAGCCTTTCCAGATTGAGTATCTGCCCAAGAGTTTACACCTTCAAGTGTAATTGGCTCAAATGGAGTATTTTCTACCCATTTAGTATGGCTGCCACTTAATTTTTTTAGGAAAGCCGCAGATGCGACTTTCCCGTAATTTTCAACTGCTTTTCCAAATACTCTATCATCTTCAACGCCGTATGAAGATGGTTCAGTAAACAAAACATCAAAAGCTAAGGCTTTTGCCTGACTTCTTTTACAAAAATCTACAACTACACTGTATATTTCCCGTGGCCAGGGCCAGCTTAAACCATTAGTTTGAGCCATCCAATCTAAGCTTGCCTGATCAACAACTATTAAAGATATATTCTCAGTTGCAGAAGATGGTTTTGCCATTAAAGATGCACGCCAATCCCATGTTTTACCTTCCCATACATCTACAAAACCAGCAGCCCAAATAGTTAAGGCAACAAATGCAGATAAAAGCCCTACAATAGTTGATTGAATCCATGTGTTTAAAGAAAGAGATTTTAAATTCATCAATAACCAAATCGCTCGGCTATAAAAATTATCATAATGTAACTTCCAACATTAGAGTTGTAGCATCTGGTGAATAGTTGACTTAAAGAGTTCTGCTAAAATTATCAAATCTCTTTTGCCTGATACTTGGGCTTTGAATAGGTTTGAATGCACCTATGTTATTTTCAAGAAGAGCAATACGCTCATTTGGTGTTGGGTGTGTCTGACCAAAATCTTGTTTACCCGGAATAAGTCTATTTTTCATAATTTGAAGCATATCAAGCAAACCAGTTGGGTTATAACCAACACGCTTTAAAATGGTTACTGCATTCAAATCAGCACTCTTTTCAAAACTTTTTGAGTAACCGCTGTTTATAAGCGTGCCTGTTATGTCTGTAATTGAGCTTTCAAATGTGCTGGTTAAACTTGCAAGGTCAGCAGAACCAAAATTTTTTGCACCTTCAATCCCAATAGTTGTAAGTGCTGAGGTTATTCTTGATTTTTCAATTGCCTGTATTCCGTGTTTTTCTTGAACGTGGGCAATCTCATGGGCAAGGACACCTGCTAAGGCATCTTCGCTTTTGCAGCATTTTAAGAGTCCTCGTGTAATAAATATAAAACCACCAGGTGCTGCAAGAGCATTTATCTCATTAGAATCTTGAATAAGAAAGTGGTATCCGCCATAAGTTTGAGGACGATCAGATGCACGAGATAGAGTTTGACCAAGAATGTTTATGTATTTATTGGCAGTTTGGTTGCTGTATGGTCTATACTTTTGCAATATAACTGCCCCTACTGTTCTGCCAATATAATACTCCTGTTCAGGTGTGAAATCTTCAAAACTTTTAGTTGTTGCGGTAGCAACCTTTTGTATAGAAGCTGCTTGAGAAGATGAGATTAATCCAGAAGCTGCTCCTATTTGTGTTCCAACTTGGGTCATAGCGTTCATAGTCTCGCAACCGCTCAATATTGCAGAGACAGGAATCATTGCTAATCCTAACATCGAATATCGACAAGTAGCTTCCAACAGCTCTCTTCTTGTCAATGAGCTAATTAGTTTATCTTCTAAATTCATGATTGCCCTCCTATAGGATAAACTTGTCCCTCTTGTAGAAATCTTTGTATCTCAATATCAGATATTGTGAGATGTTCCATCTTATCTATCCATGAGAAATCAATATTTGGATTCCTTGATTTATATTGATTTTCTACCTGTTTATTAAATCCTTTACCAGCAAGGGCAAGCTCATCGGTTGTTGCAGAGTGGTTTAAAGTAGAGTTACCAGAGTTTGAAAAACCAGATTTAAGAGTCATTGCATCTTTTGAGAGAGCAGAAAGATGTACCCACCCTGTTTGTCCAGTTTTTATAACTCTTATTTTTGCCCAACCATTTGCCTCTTGTGAAATCTCAACAGATTCGCCATAACTGAGATTTGTGAGCATCTGCCCAATAAAAGAGGGTTGAGAACGTAAAGCTCCCTGTTTTACAATAATATTTGCTATCTTCATTTTAAAATCACTCCTTTATTTGACCTCTTGTAAAACCGATTTTATCTCCAGTAAAATCAAGAGATAAATTCAAGTTTTGCAGGAACTCTATTAACAATTAACCTATCTAAAACAGAAACAGAAACTTTAAACTTTTAAAATCACCGAACTTCCTTTATATCAATCAAACTTTAAATTTTTTGCAAATTTTTATTTGTTGTTTTCCTAAGGAGCATCTAATGGCATTAAAATACGTTAGTGAATACAGAGACGGTGAACTTGCAAATATCTTGATTGAAGGTATCAGGTCAAATGTTTTTGCGTTAAATAGGTTAAAAAAGTGTGAAAATTTAGATGAGTCCAATGAAAAGCTAAGGTTTATGGAGGTTTGCGGAACTCATACTATGTCTATATTTAGGCATGGTATAAGAAGCATTCTGCCTGATACTATCGAACTTTTATCAGGACCTGGTTGTCCTGTGTGCGTTACTGCTCAACAAGATATTGATGCCTTTATTGAGCTTTCCCAACAAGATGATGTTATTCTTGCTACATTTGGTGATCTTATCAAAGTGCCGGGAAGTTTTTCATCACTTCAAAAAGAAAAAGCTAAGGGAAGAGATATAAGAGTTGTCTATTCTGTATTTGATGCTGTTGAAATTGCAGCAGAAAATAAGAGAAAAGAGGTTATCTTTTGTGGCGTTGGATTTGAGACAACCACCCCTACGGTTGCTGCTTCAATTATTATGGCAAAAGAGCGTGGAGTTGATAACTTTTCAATACACTCTGCACACAAACTTACACCACCTGCCCTTAGTGCTTTAATGCAGAATCCAAAAGTTGAAATAGATGGTTTTATTTTGCCGGGTCATGTCTCTGTAATTACAGGGACATCTGGCTATCAAGAAGTTTTTGACAAATATCGTGTTCCATCAGTAATTGCTGGATTTGAGCCTGTTGATATTTTAAAAGCTATCTTGATGCTTGTTAAACAGGCAATATCAGGAGTTGCGGCAGTTGAAAATGGATATGAACGTGCTGTTTCACAATCAGGAAACATAAAAGCAAGAGATATTATGAATCAGGTATTTGAGCCTTGCGATACCTTATGGCGTGGAATTGGCTTGATACCTCAAAGTGGCATGAAGTTAAAAAAAATCTATAGCCAATTTGATGCTTTAGAAAAATTTAAGATAGAATTAAAAGATACTCCAGAGCCAGCAGGTTGTGCCTGTGGTCAGATTTTGATGGGACTTAAAACCCCTGAACTATGTATAATGTATGGGAAAAGATGCACCCCTTCTCACCCAATTGGACCTTGCATGGTCTCAAGTGAGGGTGCGTGTGCTGCCTACTATAGATATAAAGGATAATAGAAAAGAACAAATAGGAAAAAATAGATAAAGAGAGATTAAATCAATAATAAGCAAATGGATAACGGCTAAATGGATAACAACACAATATTATTAGATCATGGCAGTGGTGGAAAGATTGCACACTCTCTTTTAAGTGAGATAATTATTCCTCTGTTTAACAATGATACTCTATCAAGGCTTGATGATGGAGCAGTTCTTGATATTGCTCCTGCTTTTCAATACAAAAAACAGATAAAAGAGGTATCAGAACAACATGTAAACCAAAAAGAGTTTGAAGTAAAAGGGCAGTTTCAAAATCCAGCAAAAGAAGAGTGTGAAAACAGAGTAAAGATTGCGTTTTCAACTGATTCTTATGTGGTTGATCCAATCTTTTTCCCCGGAGGTAATATTGGAGACCTTGCCATTAATGGCACTGTGAATGATATTGCAATGTGTGGAGCAGAGCCTAAGTATATAAGCGTTGCTCTGATTTTGGAAGAAGGTTTCCCTGTTGATGAGCTAACTACAATTATTAAAACTATGGCAGAAGCTGCCAAAAAAGCTGGAGTTGTTGTTGTAACTGGAGATACTAAGGTAGTTCCAAAGGGGAAAGCAGATAAGATTTTTATAAACACATCAGGTTTTGGAGTTATTCCTTGCGGTATCTATGTTTCAGGAAGTAATGCCAAACCAGGAGATAAGGTAATCATAAGTGGAACTATTGCCGATCACGGAATTACAATATTAAGCTCAAGAGAGGGGTTGAAGTTTGATTCTGATATAAAAAGTGATAGTGCGGCTCTAAATGGTATGGTTAAAAAAATTCTTAGCATATCTAATTTAGAATCAAAAAGTTTATCAGAGTCAGACAATTTATCAAAAACAGATACAAATAGCTTCTTAAATTCAACCTGTTTATCAGAACAGAAGAATTTACAATCAAACTACGGTGTTCATGTTCTTCGCGACCCAACTCGCGGGGGAGTAGGAACAACTCTTAATGAAATTGCATCTCAATCTAATGTTCGTATAAATATATGGGAAGATGCTCTTCCTATAAAAAACAGTGTTCGAGGAATGTGTGAATTATTAGGTTTTGATCCGCTATATCTTGCAAATGAAGGAAAACTTATAGCTATTGTTTCACCTGAATCTGCAAATAGAGTTCTTGAAATTATCAAACAAGATGAATATGGAAAAGATGCAGCAATAATAGGTGAGGTTGCAGCTATTGACCCGCCTGATAAAGCAGATCAATTTTCTTATGAGAAAGCATCTAAAGAAACTTTTGGAGTGTTTCTAAAAACCTCAGTTGGAGGTTTTAGAATTGTCGATATGCTAACAGGTGAGCAACTGCCAAGGATATGTTAGATTTTAGTAGTTCAAAAAAAAATGAGTTAGTTCAAACTTAATTTTAAAAACACTTTAATTGGGAAGTATAGGTTGATACTCTACCGCTTGGAATTTTGTAATGTTTTTAAGGATTAGATTGTAATGTCAGGATTCAAAACCCATTTATATGGTGGTATGGCTGCTGGAGTAACTACATCTGCATTTTTATTTTTTAAATATCCATCAATGTTTGAGCCAACAAAATTATTAGGGATTTTCTTAACAGGAACTATTGGTGGTCTATTGCCTGATCTTGATAGCGACACAAGCAAACCTTTTTCGATATTCTTCACTCTTTTATCAATGGTTGTTCCTATTCTATTTTTTAAAGAGATTTCAGCTATATGGCTCTACCTTATTCCATATATTCAAAATTGTTTTGTCTATATTTCAAAGATTATCTCTTTTACATTGAGTTTTTTACCTTCCAAATTAAACTTGATTATAAACCAATTCTATAATTCATTGAATCCATTGCCAATTAAGGTTAATCATTTTCCAAATATTGAAGAGCTGACACCTGAATTTATAATAACCTATTTTGTAATTTCCTTTATTTTTATTAAGTATGGCTTATGCACATTAGTCAAAAAAATAACTGTTCATAGAGGAATTATGCACAGTATTCCATTTGCATTACTATGCTCTGAGTTAGGATTTTTTATATTTATACCATCTGGTAAAAATATGGCTATAGCAGTTGGAATATCTATATTTATAGGTTTTTTAACTCACCTTTTGATTGATGAAGCTAACTCAATAACTTTAAAATATGGGTTTATTCCAAAGTTTAAAAAGTCTGCTGGAACAGCTTTCAAATTCAGATCAAGATCAATTACTGACACTATTATTGTATATTTTCTTATTTTAAGCGGTGGAATAAAGATAATACAATTAATAGGTCTTTCTAATAAATTATAGGAAAACATATAAAAATAGTGGAAAACATTGAAATGCCAGAGATTTAATTCAGGCACTTTAATCTTAAGAGAACAATAGTTTGTTAAAGTTATTATTAATATTTTAAACAATGTATAATAAGTGGAGTAGTAGAAAGTCTTATGCCTGTTATAGCAAAAACTGCTTTTTTATTAATTTTGTCAAATGTGTTTATGACATTTGCATGGTATGCTCATTTAAAAAAACTTAATGATAAAACATGGATTGTTGCTGCACTTATAAGTTGGGGAGTTGCTTTTTTTGAATATATGATTCAAGTCCCTGCTAATCGTATAGGGCATACGGAGCTAACTCTTGCCCAATTAAAAATATTACAAGAGGTTATCACCCTATCAGTATTTCTGCCATTTTCAATTTTCTATATGGGACAGCCTGTTAAGCTTGATTTTGTCTGGGCTGGTTTCTGTATTCTTGGGGCTGTATATTTTATTTTTAGATCATAAGTTATATTCTAAGCGGGCATAAATTGAGCTTTTTATATTTAGTAGAGACGCACGGCTGTGCGTCTCTACTGTTTAACTAAACTATTTAATGTTGAGTAAAAAGCCTTGGAGTCATAGTTTGTTCAAGATATTGACGTTGAGCTTCAAACTCTTCAGGCGTATTAGCTGGTTCAAAGCATATCTCATCACCAAACAATAGTGTAACCTGTGCAAATGGTTTTGGCACCATAAACCTATCCCATGAATTAAAAAACCACGCTTTATCAGCAAATGTGTAGAAAGGGACGATAATTGCATTGCTCTCTTTTGCCATCTTAATAACACCTGCCTTTACCTTCCCTATAGGACCTCTTGGACCATCAAGGATATGAGCACCAAAGTGATAACGATTCAAATGCTCTATCATCTCAACCATTGCCTCTTTGCCACCTTTTGAAGATGATCCTCTTGCTGTGTACCACCCTGTTCTATTAGCAACTCCTGCAATCAGTTCACCATCGCGGCTTTGGCTTATCATAAGTGCGGGATTCAAGTGGGCATAAGTTTTAAAATGGCGGATTGCGGAAAAAAATTGCTGATGCCATACGCAAAGAAGCACAGTTTTTCCCTCTTTTAGATGCTTTTGCCATTTATCTTCATTTACAGTTTTGAAACGAAATGTCATGGCATAGAGTCTTATGAAAAAGTAGATAAAGGCAATAAATGGCTTTGTATATATTATGAATTTGAATTTTTTTAACATTAGTACCACTCCTATTTATTTCTTTGACTATTGACCCACTCTATTTTACTCATCAATCCTCTTATAATTCTTACATCACGCTCTGTTAATCCAGCTCTCCCAAAGATATTTCTAAAAGTTCTTAAAAGATGGTCAGGATTCTGAGGATCAAGAAACTCAATTTCGCACAAAGCCTTTTTAGTATGCTCATACATCTGCTCAAGTGCTTGAATTGTAGCTGTTGCTTTGGTCTCTTTTGCGGAGGTTTCCGTAGTAGATGATTCTTGATTTGTAAAGTTGTTATTCGCCTCTATTTGTGCAGTAACAATTTCTCTTTCAATAGATTGATTAACCACTCGTTTTTTCATGGCTTTGGCTATCTCGTAGAGCAATATACCAAGAGAGTGAGATAGGTTCATAGATGGAAAACCATCGTCAGTTGGAATTGTAATAAAGTGCTGGCAAAGGGTAAGTTCTTCAGTTGTTAAACCATTATCTTCACGACCAAGAACAAGTGAGCATCTTATACCATCATCAATTTTTGCAATTGTCTCTCCAGCAGGTTCTGGTGTAAAAAAATCTTTTCTATATTTTCCAAATCTTCGAGTAGTTCCAAAAGCTAAATGACAATCTGCAAGAGCTTCAGAAAGTGTATTAAATACCTTTGCATCAACAAGCAGATGTTGGGCATTTAACGCCATCTTTCTTGCCTGTAGAGAGCTATAATTTTTACAAGGATTTACAAGTCTGAGGTTTTTAAAGCCAAAGTTCATCATAACTCTGCACACAGACCCTACATTGATAGGTCCCTGAGGTTCAACAAGAATTACTGTAAAGTTATCATGGAGCATTATAGTTGGCACTTAAATTTTATTTTAGATTATAGCAAAAAATTACAAAGGGACTCGCAAATTTTAGCAGGCTTAAAACAACAAACCCCTCTTACCACAATCCTAAAGGATCATTGTAAAAAGGGGTATTGGAGAACAACATTAGAAAATGTTTTAATCTTCTTCTACAACAATAGCATTCTCTTCACATACTTCTACACAGCTTTCACAACCCATGCACTCTTCAGCGTTTACAGGAACTGATTTTCCATCTTCCATCTCAAAAACCTGAACAGGACATACATCAACACACTCTTCACAACCTACACATTTTGACTCATCAACAATTGGGTTAAACGCCATCTTTAAAATCCTCCTAAGGAATAAAAAAAATAATTAAGATAAAAAGTAAAACAACAAATTAACTGGCAGAAAGAATCACTGTCCAGTATTAAATTTAAGGTATAACCAATATCATTACAATAAAAAAATGCCTTTATAACAGGTAAAAACTCAAATCAAGTATTTTATATATTTTATAGTTAAGCAATTACAACTATAAAGTAATTCTTAGTAGAGCATCAACTTTTCCTAACTATCTCATATTATGGCTATAATCTGTTCCATAATATGCCCAGAGAGTTGGAATAATTGAAAATCATCATTTAAAGTTGATTTTTTTTCTTTGTGCATTTTTAAATTATCAATGTCAAGCATCAATTTACTCTTTTCGCTAATAGATATAATAAAATCTACAACAGCCCTACTCGTTGTGATAAAAGAGTTAGATGATAGTTCACCAAAAATCGATTTTTTTGAAAGAAAAAAAGATAGCCATGAGCAAACTCTCTGCTCAGTCATCAATTCTCCTCTATCCGTCATAAATGGGATTTTATTTTTAATCAAAGGCTGATTGGTCAATATCTTGTTGGTCAATATCTGTTCATTTAATGTCTGACTCTCGTCGAGTGAATGGGTATTAGGTTCAAGGATATTTTGGCTAATATAGTTATCTTCAATATCTCCTTTTAGTTCTGCAAAAATATTTGACTCAAGCTCCTCAATTGATAATAATTTTTTATCAATATCTTCATTATCTTTATCTGCAATAGATGCAAGTCTTAAAAAAAGAAGTGCATTATCAATATTTTCTTTAACTTTGGTACTATTAAAATTGTTTTGGTCAATTTTTCTCTGATTGTTAGATATAAGCCCTTTTTCTATTTGTGATCTGATTGCAAAAATATCGCTATCACTTGTGAAATAAGGATTTTCCCTAAAAATAGATTGCAAATAACCTTTTTTAGTCTGTTTACCATAATTTGCATCTGCCCAAGCTCTCCACGACTTAACCGAACTTAGCAAAGGTTGCAACTCTTCTTGAGTTAATGTGATTGGCTCAATAAAATTTTTCTCTTTCCACAATATGTTAAACCAATCAGATTCAGATGTGTGAAGCTCATCAACAGATGATGTGCTAAGATAAATAAAAGAATCAAAGTAATTTATAATAGACTCAGCATCAAATTGAGTTAAAGATGTAAATGGAAAAAAAATTGGTTTCATGCTCAATACCTTATTCCAATTATATAAATATAAATTTCAGTTCTGTTATGCCACCTTTGTTAAATAGAGTTCTTGCAGAACTCTATTTATATCCAATAAAGTAAAGGGACAAACCCAAGTTCTGCAAGAGGTCAAATATGGGTTTTGCGTAGCTATCAAAATTTCATATCTTTCCGTCACGCACTTCAACGCCCATTGAAAGCAGTTTATCTCTGATTCGGTCAGACTCTCCCCAATCCTTATTTTTTCTGGCAGCTTCTCGTTCATCAATTAGTTTTTTTATCTCTGGTGAAGAGCCCCATAGAGCAGAGGATTCTCTATCTTGATTAAAATCAAAAATTTGTAAAACATCATCGATCTCATGGAACATATCAAGCACTGATGCTGCATGATTTTTATTAAATGTATGACCGTTTATGCCAATTTTGCTGTTATCAATCATGCGGTTTAAATTTCTTACAGTTTTAAATATTAGAGCGAATATATCTGTAATCTTAAAATCATCATCCATTGCCTGACTAAAACCATGTTTTAGATCATATATCAACTGCTCTATATCAATATCTATCTCAAAAGGTTGTTCAATTGATTTTGATTGAGAATCTTTACCAGTTTGATTTAGCTTCTCTTTACTAATTTGATTTGACGTATCATAGCTATTTTTATCTAACTTGTTATCATCATTAAAATAAGTTCCATTTTTAATCTCTAATAATGTGCCAACACAGCGATCTAACTTATCAAGAGAACGCCTTGCGTCAAGAAGAGCCTTTTTAGATAGAACTAAAATTTTACGGTAATGGGTAGATAGAAGCCAGAAACGAATCTCTCTTGGTCTCCAACCCATATCCATGAGTTTTTTTAACGTAAAGTTCTCAAGTTTATCTGCAAAAAAGGAGTTTTTGTTTTCTGTTTCAGATAAAGTGTTAATATTTGAAAATTCACTTTCAATTAAAGTTCCGTCATACTGCACAGATTCGCAGTGCATCCAATATCTTGCTGGAGATTTCCCTGTTGCACCAAGAGATATTGCCACTTCATTTTCATGGTGTGGAAATAGAAGTTCACGACTTCCAGTGTGAATATCAAACTGCTCTCCAAGAGACGATTTGGTTATAGCCGCACATTGCAGATGCAAAGATGGACGAACATTTCCCCATTTAGTATTAATACAGACTCCGCGTTTAAGCTCAGATAAACCTACTCGTTTAAGTAAAGTAAAATCTCTTGGATGATCTTTTTCATAATCATCTAAATCAACTGTTGCCCCAACACGGATTTTATCAAGATCAACGCCTGATAGTTCTCCATAATCTGAAAGTGCAGATAGATTGAAGTAGAGAGAGTTGAGCTTTTCGTAAGCAAACCCTTTTTCAACTAAAGTTGATGCAAGGTTGACCATTGAATCAAGGTTGTCGCTAACTTTTGGATATGATTGAGCTTCTCTTACTCTAAGAAGTCTTAAATCATCTTTAAACAGCTTAATATATTTATCAGTAAACTCTGAAAGAGTCAGCCCTTCTTTTTCAGAACCTTGAATAGTTTTGTCGTCCATATCTGTGATATTTACAACATGATTAACTGAAAGTTTCCTATATTCAAGATAACGGCAAAGCAGATCAGCACATACAAACCTCCTAAAAAGAGAAGGATCAAGAGGTCTGTGAACGGTTGGTCCACATGTATAAACAGATACTTTACCTTGAACAAGAGGCTCAAACTTCACAATTTTTCGCTCAATGGTATTAAAGATATTTAAAGTTATATTATCTTTGAATTTAAATAGAGAAGTTGAAAGATAACGCTCTCCGCTATCTGGTAAAATAACTACAATTGTGTAAATGGGAGGATAATCTTCGCCCTTTCCAGATGATGATTCAAGGGATAAGGGATCAACAGAGGTTGTATGTTTTGCACCCAATGCATCTTTTATTTTCAAAGCCTCTTTTAGTGCAACTGCCATAGCTGCTCCGCTGCTCATTCCAACAAATAAGCCCTCTTCACGAGCAAGCAACCTTGCTGCCTCAAATGCTTCGCCATCTTCAATATTTATTTTTTCATCAAGCCGTTTCTTATCAAATATATCAGGACGATAGGACTCTTTCATGTTTTTAAGTCCTTGAATGCCATGTCCTAAGAAAGGCTCAACGCCAATAATACGGATTTTGGGGTTAAACTCTTTAAGTCGTCTTGATAAGCCCATAAGAGTTCCGCTTGTGCCAAGAGTTGCTACAATGGCATTCACCTCTCCATTTGTCTGATTCCATATCTCAACTGCTGTGGTGTTGTAATGGGCTTTCCAATTTGCCTCGTTATTATATTGGTCTGTCATAAAGTATTTATCAGGGTTTTCGCGTGCAAGGCGGTAAGCCTCCTCTATTGCACCATCTGATCCTCTATGTGCAGGAGTCAGCATGATCTCTGCTCCTCTTGCTCTAAGAATGCTTTTTCTCTCTTCACTTGCAGACTCTGACATTGTTAGAAGAATTTTATAACCCTTAACAGAACAGATCATGGCAAGACCAATTCCAGTATTGCCGCTTGTTGCCTCAACAACAATTTTATCTTTAGTTAGTTTACCGCTCCTCTCGCCATCTTCAATCATGGATAGTGCAGCTCTATCTTTTATTGAGCCACCAGGGTTGAGATATTCTAACTTTGCAAGAATTCTGACTTCCTTAACAGGATTAAGTCGTTTAATTTCAACTAATGGGGTATTTCCTATGGAATCAATTATTGAGTAACTCATTTGTTATATTCCTGATAATAAAAAGCTATTTGTATTTATCACTACTTTGAAATTTAGGATTATTCTATGCTAACAGCCAAAGTCAAGACAATTTTCATGCCATCTTAAGAGTATATTAGAGTATATAGCGTTCCTAATTTCATTTGGCGTGTCTTTTGTTGTTTTTACTAAAAGTAGAGATGCACGGTCGTGCGTCTCTACATGTAAATACTTATAATTTTTATATACATAAATTTTTACAAATGATTTACTAGAGCTATACATGCACTTTTTATCAATCTACTTTGAAGAGTGGTTAAAAACCCGGTCCCATCTCTTATCTGGTGGATCATTCATAAATTCCCAAGCTCTTTTTTTATAAATTGAGTAAAGTTTCTTCCTGCCTCTTTTTGTTTCATCAAGCTCTGAAAATATCTCAAAAGCCCCTTTAAAGTCTCTGTTTTTGTATTGTTCAATTGCATGATGATATTGCTCTAATTCAATTTTTATGTTTTCTAATTCAATCTGTATGGTTGAAGTTGAAAAATCATCGTTTGTTTTGACTGAATGTGCAGTATAAATATTAAGTGGCTCTGTTTTCCCTTTAACCCTCACTCTATCAACATATTGAACTAATATATTTTCTACTTTATTTGGTATCATGTTTTCACTAAATATAATATCAACGCCATAGAATTTAGTTAATCCCTCAAGTCTTGAGGTAATATTTACATGATCTCCGATAGCCGTATAATCAAATAGCTCTGCTGAACCCATATTGCCTACACGACAAATACCTGAGTGAAGACCTATACCTGTTTTAATTTTAACACCATACTCTTTTTCAAAAGAGATACTTAACTCTTCAAGTGTTTTAAGTATTTTCATGGCAGCATTTAAAGCCAACTCTTTATGGTTTTCAATATTTATAGGAGCATTCCAAAAACACATTATGGCATCTCCAATAAATTTATCTAATGTTCCTTTGTGGTCGATTATCATTCGTGTTACTGGGGTAAAGTAGTTGTGGAGCAATCTACTTACCTGAGATGGAGATAGTGTTTCAGAGATAGATGTAAAATTTCGTATATCAGAAAAAAATATTGTGATCTCTTTCTCTTCACCTTCTAAATTAAATGTTTCTGGTGATTCAATTATCTGATTAACTACAGATTTAGATACATAATGGCTAAATGCAGAGCGATAAAATTTTTTATCTTTTTCAGAGAGTCCATATTTGACAAGGTTTAATATCGAAAAATTTAGCATTAGAGCAAGAAGAGGAAAAAGAGGAGATACCCAAATATGGTTGGTAATAACTCCCCAAACAGTTGCAGTAAAAATTATTGTGCTAAGAGATATGGTCAATATCAAGATCAGCCATGCACCTGCCCACCCAATTGAGAATGTGGCAACAATGCCGCATAAAATAGTTAAAAGAACTTCAAGTGCAGATGTCCAATCTGGTTTTAAGATAAAATCACCCTTGATTATGTTATCAACAATTGTAGCGTGGACTTCAACACCTGGAAAATTGTGATCCAAAGGAGACATTCTAATATCTTTTAAACCCGCTGCTGAGCTACCAAGAAAGATGATTTTGCCTTTTAAATCCTCTTTTCTAAAGTCATTTTCAAGTATTTTCCCCGCAGATATATATGGAAAGGTGTAAGCTGGACCACGATAGTTTAATAATATTGAGCCTTTTCTATCTAAATGGATTGAGGTATTGTTAAATTTTATTGCTTCAACACCATTTGATGAAATCTTTATAGTTGGATTTGAAAAGTTAATTTTATGGCTCTCATCATTTGAGTTCAAAAGGGTAGATAGTGCAAGCTGTGGATATATTGTTTCGTTCCAAGAGATAAAAAGAGGTGTTCTTCTCAAGAAACCATCACTATCTGCAAGGGTGTTCATAAAACCTGTATTAGTCTCTTTGTTGCTTAAAACAGATATGGGGGAGATAGCGTCAACTGCTTTAAACAGATAACCAAATATATCAGATGGCTTACTTCCAGATTCAAAAACAAGGTTTGTAGATAGAGGTGCAAGGTAGGAGAGGCTATTGTTATTGTATTCAAAATTTTGCTTACGACTTTCAAGAGAATTACTGTTAAAATTAAAATAGTATCCAAGTGTTGAAGATGTTTGGTTAATGGCTTGGGCAAGGAAAATATCGTTGTCCATGAGTTTGAGAGGATCAATGTTGGAATCAGAAGCAGATGCAGGAAGATTAGAGAAGGTAACATCAATATTGAACTCATTTTTTAAAGCCTTTTGAATTTCAATTAAAGATGTCCTATCTGGTTCTGAGAATAAAATATCTATCCCTACTGATGCAGCACCTGCATCATCTATTTTATGGAGAAGTTTTGCAATGTGATAACGAGACCATGGCCATTGACCAAAAGTTCTTAGACTATATTCATCAATATCCACAATAGCCGATGTATAGCTCTTTTTACTATTTTCTTTACCATTATCATTGAGAGACTCTATATTTGAATTGCTTGTGAAAACAATTTTAATACACAGATCATACAGTCTATTGTCAATTAGTCTTAAAAACTCTATATCTGAGATATAGAGCGTTGTTGTTAGAATGGTAATCAATAGACCTGATGCAATAACTGGCAATTTTAATTTTTTGGATTTGCCCTCTCTTTCCAATCCCTCCATAGGTAACTCCACATAATATCTATGAGTTTGTGTCAGTATATTTGAGTTCAGAACCCATTGATTTTAATAGACTTTACCATGATTAGATTGTAGATGCAACATACTATGGCAGACCTTTGAAATATAAGAGTCTGTAAATCAAATTGTGGGCATTTGGATCATATTACTTTTTGCATAGAATATGTAGTGGTTTCACTCTTGAAGTCATAATTGATATTGTTATTTTTCATTAGTTTGGAACGGTGTGATCCAAGTTCCAAATTATAAAATGGAACTAATTTAGAAAGAGCTTTCTTCCAAACTTTATACTCCTCAAGATCGTCTTTTATTGATTTAATACATACCCCTACGACCCCTGCGTCATCAATCAATCCTATTATAGGTGTAATATCTGGCATTATATCCCATGGATTTACAATATATAAAATTGCTATAATAACTAATGTTATAGAACGCCATGGAACTTTCCTATAATACCCCATGCGGTAGTCTTTAAGCATTGAAACCAAAGAATCCATATCTTCCGACATTTTATCGTTATAAAAAAAAGGAGATTTTTTTGTTTTAGTTATTGCGTAGTCCGCATTCAAATAGGCTTTTTCAACATCATTCATGTGAATTTGTTTATACTTGCAATAAAGTTCATATTTTTCTTTGTTGATAAAATCTTTATACATCTCAGTTCTCCAAGAGTTCCTGAATTTTTTTATCCTTTTTAAATATTGGTTTATAAAATAGATAGTGTGATATAATAAATCCTATAAATAAAGTTGATAATAGGATATGACTTCTTTTGTCTATAAATCCAGTTGATATCGTTCCTACAAGTGAACCCCACATACCCATTTGAAGCATCATCTTTTTATTGTTTTTGCTCATTATTTTTTTCTCCATATTGTGTCAAAATTAAAACCCATTATAGTTCCAAGCTAATAGACGACTTGTAACATCAAGAGTAGGTTTTAAGATTCTAAATCTACCATTATGTGATCCGCTTCGTTATTTCTCAGTGTCAAAGTAAAACCCATAATTCTTATTGCAACGGGATCATAAAGAGGAGCTCTGCCTTGAATTGATATTGAAGCACCGGGAACAAGCCCCATATCTCTTATCCTTCTTCCCATCTCACCATTAGCATTAACAGAACTGATAATACCTTTTTGGTTATCTGCCATTTGTCTTAACGCTATTCTATTACCTCGGTTACGTAATCTCATCTGTTTCATAGTTTAACTCTCCCTAAATAGTTTTATGGTTATTATTTATTTAATATGCACATACTTTATAGCTTTTTATTTAAAAGTTAGATATAGCAAACTTTTTTTTAAGTCAAGATTTTTTTATAAACTAAGAGATTGTTGCATTGACTCTTAGTGTATATTTATGTAAATTTTCTAAAAAAGAGCAGTAAAATTTCATTAAAACTTTAACGCTAAATAATAATTTCGGAAAAAGTTTCATATAACACTTTTAAATAAAATAAGAGATAAAACAATGACGGATAAAACGGAATTGACAGAAAGTCTTGAAGATTACCTTGAAATTATCTTGAAACTTCAAGAGAAGAATCGGGTAGCACGATCCAAAGATATTGCAGAAAGTATGGGAATTCAGAGAGGCTCAGTAACAAGTATGCTCAAAAACCTTTCAGAAAAAGAGCTTATTAATTATGAACCTTATGGATATGTAACTTTGACTGATGAAGGAAAAAAAATAGCTCTTGAAATTACACAAAAACACTCGATACTAAAAGATTTTTTAACACGGGTAATACAAATTGCTCCTGACAAAGCTGATATTATGGCGTGTAGAATGGAACATAGTATAGATCGCGAATCTATTGACAAGTTAGTGCAATTTGTGGAGTTTATTGATCGTTGTCCAAGAAGTGGGCAAAATTGGATCAACTCCTTTGTAGAATTTTGTTCTCATGGTCAAAAAGAGTGGCAAGAGTGCATGGAGTGCCTAAAATCATGTGAAAATCGCCATATTGAAAACAAACCTAACTTGAAATAACCACCTTCATACTTTGTAAATACAACAAATATAACAATATCTTATATAAAATTTAAGGATTATTAAAATGAAAAGATATTTGATAATTGGTAATGGTATTGCTGGAACAACAGCAGCAGAAGAGATACGGAGACATGATACAGAAGGTGAGATATTTTTAATAACCAAAGAGTCTTTGCCTTTATATAGCCGTATAAGACTGCCCGACTTTCTTTGTGGAAAAATTGGCGAAAAAGAGCTAATCATTAAAAACCAAGAGTGGCATGATAAACACAATATTAAACTAATACATAGTGTTGAAATTGAGAAAATTGATTTTTTAGAAAAAAAGGTTTTTTCTAAAAAATCCAATAAAATAGATAAAATAAAAAATTCTGTAAAAGAAGATAGCATTTCACAAGATATAGATGTGTTTGAATTTGATTCACTTTTACTTGCTGTTGGAAGTAAATCCTTCATTCCACCAGTAAAAGGAAATGAGTTTGGGTCCGTCTTCTCCTTAAGAACAATTGATGATGCAAAGTTAATTATAAAAAGGCTGCAAATAGATAACGCAAAAGTAGATAACCCAAAAGATAGAGATCAGATTAAAGCAACTCAAACTCCAAATGACAATCAAGGAATTGCTATAGATAATCCTAAAGAGGTGGTTGTAATTGGTGGCGGTCTTTTAGGTCTTGAAGCTGCTGCTGCTATGATCCATGCTGGTATAAAAGTTACTGTGGTTGAATTCTGCGATAGATTACTTCCACGTCAGTTAGACTATCAAGGGGCAAAACTTCTTCAAATCTTTCTTGAGAAGATAGGAGTTATCTTTAGATTAGGAGAAGGGACAGAGGAGATATTAGGCAAAATATCTGAAAGGGGTGCAAAACTTGCAACTGTCATCAAAGGATTAAAATTAAAACCTCAAGTTAAAGGCGTTAAACTTAAATCTGGCGATATAATCAAAGCTGATGCTGTTCTATTTTCTGCTGGGGTTCGTCCTGATTTATCATTAATGCCAGATCAGTCAACAACTGACTTAGACATACAATTTAATGCCTGTGCTATGACAAACAAAAGCATATCAGTAAATAAAGGTGTTGTTGTAAACGAACGAATGGAGACCTCAATTCCATCAATTTATGCTGCTGGAGATGTAGCAGAGTATGATGGTGTCAATCTCTGTATCTGGCAAGAGGCAATGGAACAAGGGCGGGTTGCTGGAATGAACATGGCTGGCAAAGATGCTGCCTATAAAAATGTCCCTCCATCAAATATATTAAAAGTTGCTGGGATAGCAGTTGCTTCAGCAGGCGAGATCGATGTTGAAGGAAAGATGGAGTCAGAAATAGTTTCAACAGAATCTATTTACAAAAAACTAGTCAAAGATGAAAATGGTAAAATAGTGGGTTGTATAATGGTTGGAGATACATCAGATTTTAATAAAATAGTTAAACAAATGAGAGGCGAGGTTTAATCTAAATCGTGAGAAAAATAGCTATATGGGCAATTACATCAGGAGGCTTGGAAATTGGTTTAAAACTTTTAAAAGCTCTGCCAAGTAGTAATTTTTTTATCTCTAATACTGTTGCTAAATTATCACAAGCTCAAGAGACTACTAATGTTATATTATTTGATAAACTTGCAGTAATGTTTCAACAACATTTCACAAGCTATGATGCCCATATTTGTATTTTTTCAACAGGCATTGCCGTAAGAATGGTAGCACCTCTTATTAAATCAAAGGTTAGTGATCCAGCAGTTGTTGTTATTGATGATAAAGGCTTTCATGCTATCAGCCTTATATCTGGACATATTGGTGGTGCAAATGAGTTGGCTCTTGAGGTTGGAGAGATAACTGGTGCAACTCCTGTTATTACTACAGCTACAGATGTTAATAACCTACCATCAATTGATATTGTGGCAAAGAAGCAAAACCTATTTATTGAAAATCCTGATATGATAAAAAAGGTTAATATGGCATTTCTTCATAAAAAAAAGATTGCGTTGATCGATCCTTTTAACCTTCTAAAACCACATATACCTCATGAATTTTTGTGTGAAACCCAATCTCAAGAACTCCTATTTAACACCCAATCTCAGAAAAAAATATTTGAAATGACATCTCAAAAAGTTCTATCTGAAACAACATCTCAAGAAGTTTTATTTGGAATGACCTCTCAAGAAGTTCAACCTAAAGTAGAGGTTTTATGCTCTGATGTAGTTGATGTCGTTTCACATGAAACAATTACCAGTTCTAACAGTGAATCTGTTAAAAATACCCTTATTTTGCGTCCTCTATCACTTTTTGTTGGTATGGGGTGCAACAGAGGAACAACAAAATCCGAGTTGTTAGAACTATTAATAACTTCCTTTAATGAGCATAACTTATCAATAAACAGCGTTGCAGCACTTGCTACAACATCAATAAAACAAGATGAGAAAGGTCTTTTAGAACTTAGCTATGAGCTGGGTAAACCAATAAATTTCTATAGTAAGACAGAATTAAATTCAGTTAAAACAATTCAAAACCCATCAAAAATGGTGGAAAAACATATTGGAGTAAAAAGCGTATGCGAAGCAGCAGCGATTCTTGCGGCACAGAAGGGCAAATTGATTGTGCCAAAGATAAAAAAAGGGAATGCAACCCTTGCAGTGGCAAGAATAGTGGTATGAAAGATAGAAAACTTTTTGTAATAGGCACGGGTCCGGGAGATTTAAACCACATCTCAAGAAGAGCTATTGAACTTTTACAGGCATCTGATTGTGTCGCAGGATACACAACCTACATCGATCTTATTAAAGATGTTATAAAAGATAAAAAGATAATCTCAACAGGAATGACAAAAGAGGTTGATAGAGTTGAACTTGCTATTGATGAAGCATTAAAAGGTAATAGCTGCTCTATCGTTTCTGGTGGAGATGCTGGGATATATGCAATGGCGGGTTTAGTATTTGAAATCTGCCAAAAAAGGGGTATTCGGCTAATTAGGCATGGGTCAGAAAATAATTCTGAATTAAGCAATTCTACTACACAAGATTTAGCATTTGAAAGAGAAAATTGTCTTGAACTTGAGGTTGTTCCGGGCATTCCAGCCCTTGCTGCTGGAGCATCTCTTCTTGGTGCACCTCTAACTCATGATTTTGCTGTTATAAGTTTAAGCGATCTTTTAACTTCTTGGGAAAAGATAGAAAAACGAATCTCTGCTGCTGCGGCTGCTGATTTTGTAATTGTTATTTATAATCCAAAAAGCAGAAAAAGAGATTGGCAGCTTAAAAGGGCAAAAGAGCTAATTATGGCTCACAGAGACGGAGATACTCCAGTTGGAGTGGTTACATCTGCCATGAGAGAAGAGCAAAAAATCACAATAAGCACATTGAAAGATATGGATATAGCAGATGTAGGAATGCAGACAATTTTGTTTGTTGGCAATGAAAGCTCTATTCAATATCTTGATTTTATGTTTACTCCAAGAGGTTATTCAGAAAAATATGAGATCTAAATTAGTAGATAGCTATTCAATACCCAGCAATTCTAATTTTGAAAATAGGTTACCTTAATTTTTATAGTCGGCTTTAGCCGACTTCATTTATATTTAGCCCAGAAATTTATTTCAGGGCTAAAATAAATGAAAAGATGACGATGTATAATGCTAAAATTAAAATTGCTGATTCACCACTCGAGGTTGTAGGTTAGTTAGGACTGACCAGAAGATGTTTCCCCCCTGTTTCACCCCTGCTGAACATTGCCGAACCATTCATAATAGCAGCATGTCTTTTACCGAACCACTGTATACTGGAGTATGATAAACCACTATGATATTTTCTACACTTAACTACGTAAAACTGAAAATATACTATCAAGCAGATTCTGATCTAATTTTGACTTCTTATAAAGGGGCTACACTGTCGGCAATTTTCAAAAAAGCATTAAGAGATACCTGCTGTGATGAAAAAAGAGCACAATGCAAACCCAATAAACATAATAAAAATAACGTTATAGAGACAGAGGATAAATTCTGCCCAAAAGTTAGAACCTGCACTTATGCTATTACAGCAGAACATATATCAGAAACTAATGAAGATACTGTTCTGCCCTATATAATTTCGTGTCCAAATGAAAATCAGCATTATATCCCTAAAGGCTCTACATTTAATTTTGAACTGATTCTAATTGGAAATAACATAGCTGTGCAAAAAAAAATCATTGAATCACTTGACTCATGGAACTGCTATGACATCTCTAAGTTCAAGGCTTTTTATTCAGCAAAAGAGATAGAGGCTCTTTCTTTTCCAAATATATCATCTTCAATAAACAGTCCGAATGGGAAACTCCGTCTTCAAAAAATAGAGCAGATTTTTGATGGCAAAAACATCACAGTATACATGGATAAATCAATTACCCAGCTTCCTGTATTAGAATCCTTAGAAATGAAAACAGGATTTAAAGATAACGGAAAAACAAACTTGAGAGTAAATTTTACTTCTCCTGTGGAGCTTAAAAAAAAGCAAAAAAATATCCCAAGCAGCAATGTTGATTTTTTCATCTTTTACAATGCAATAAGAAGACGTATGCAAGAGCTTATCCACTATTTTGGTACAACCATAGACAGAGAAGTTCAAGACAAAGAAGTTAAGCACTGCCTCGGTTTGTCGCCAAATGTCCAGACAAGCAGAAATTTTCTTCAAAAAAATGAGATTACTACAATTTCCAATTATGCTCTTGATGCTCTTAAAGATAAAATTGGCACAGCACCTCAGATGTACGAAAAAAGAGTTAATAAAAGAATCAACTACGACAAAATTGGTTTAACAGGCGAAATAGTTTTTACAGATATCCCGACCTGCTTTATCCAATGGATTAAAGCAGCAGAGATTTTTCGTATTGGAAAATCCCCAACTCAAGGATTTGGTGAGTTTAGTGCTCACTTTTTTTAAATCTTAATAGATAAGAAGACTTTTATTAATAAAGGAGAAAATTATGAGTGAGGAGAAACAGCTCTACAGTTATCATGCCTTTTTGTTTCCGTTTACATGGAAAATTGATGAAAAGATTAAATTAGAAACATTTGCAAAGTCTCTTGAAAAAGCACACTGGAAATACGAACCTTACGAAATCAAAAAAGCAGAGAAAACACAAACAGAGAAAAATTATAGTGAATTTGTATATTTTTATGAATACGCAAGAGATGGAATCTATAATACCAATAAGGAATTTAAACCCAATCAAACCACATATCATTTTAATTTTGAAAGTTATAATAGTAAATATGTAATTAAAATTAAAGATAAAGATACGCCATACGAACTTGACATTGAATCTATATCTTTAAAGCTTTACGAAACAGGCATTGCAATTCTTTCTTTTCAGATGGATAACTTCAAATATTCAAACAAAGAAGATATCAAAAAAATTAATGACTATGGAAGAAGAACCTATCCCCAATTCCTGCCTCTTGATGTAGTTAGAAAAAAATTTTTACCCGAATATATTGACATTACCGGCTTGCAATTAGACCTAAAAGAAGATTTTAGCTCTTATGAGAATGAAAATAAGGATTTTAACATTTCAAATAATCAAAATCCTGCTGATTTACCTAAATTCATTAAAAACATTCTTGGAAAGAATTTCACAAATAATAAGAATGAAAAAGAAAATAAGGTATTTGTTAATCCAATCATTGATGACAGAATGTTTGTTATCTGCTGGTATGGAAATAATGAAGAATCAGAGAGACTTACTAAATTTTGCGATAATCAATATAAATACGAACATGATGACTTCTGGTACTCCTTTATTTTTATTGATAAAGATGATCCAACATCCCAGTCAAAAACAATGCTGCCAGAACTTTTAAGGAATCATACATATAATAGATGGGCAGGATATAACACCATTTACGGTATAACCAGATACTCTTTCATGGTTTTATCAAAGAATGATAGTTACGCTAAGGTTATAGTTAATCATGTTAAGACCATGTATCATCAACTTGTGGTATTAACACTCGCACAAAGAACTTCTATTTTGAACTTTTCAAAACGGATAACTGACATTTCCAACATTGAAAATAATATAACCAAAGATGTTTCCCAACTTCACAAAGATTACATAAAGTTTGTCAATAAACTATATTTCAATGAGATAACAGCACAAGACCAAGGAATTGAGCTGTACGACATGATGCTTAATCGCATGAGAATAAAAGAGAACATAAAAGACCTTGCTGGTCAGATAAGAGAGCTACACGATTATGCAGAACTGGAAGAGCAAAAGAAATCCAATGAAGTAATAAATAAAATAACTAAAATAGGTTTGTACGTGATGATACCAACTCTTGTAACAGGTTTTTTTGGAATGAATATATTGGATAAACCTTGGATTTGTTGGAGTAATTGGCTTGAACAGTTTCTATTGGGTCAGTGGGAATTATGTGGGTTTGAATCACTAATACCGTTAGTAGTCGGACTTGCATTTGCAGGAGTTATAGACGTTCTTTATATAAGACAAAAGAAAAATAAAACTGAAAAGGAGGCAAATTAATGGCTGGAAACTTTAAGATAGAATTCACACTCAAGCAGCACACGCCGCTCATACATTTTCAGCATGATCAGGCAGGTGCAACACTAAGAGCCACAGAACTTAAGCCGAAACTTGATAAGTTTTTAAAAAAACAAATTCCTACTTTCAAAGGAGATTTGGATTACAAAATAAAAATAACTTTTGAAAATAAAAATCCATCAACTAACCCCAACAGGTTTCTCTATTTTTCACAAGAACATAGAATGATAACGTTTACAGGATTAAAAGTGATTATAA
This sequence comes from Desulfamplus sp., assembly GCA_015232455.1. Classification (GTDB taxonomy): domain Bacteria; phylum Desulfobacterota; class Desulfobacteria; order Desulfobacterales; family Desulfobacteraceae; genus Desulfamplus. Next base: position 147,574 of record JADFZQ010000002.1, read on the forward strand.
CTTCTTTTGATTTAGAGATTTTAAAGAAAATAAAAGAACTTTTTGGAGATTTTCTCCTTATTACCAATTTTGGAACCAGATCAAGCAAGGGGTATGGAAGTTTTTCTTTAGACAATCAAAACAATATTGATGCAATTTTAAAGAAACATTATTCAAATGTATATAAATTATCTTTCTCAGTCAATAATGATAACTGGGAAAGTAAAATTGATAATTTTCATAAACGAATTAAAGCAGGAATAAACTTTGGAGGTTATCAGAAATCTCTATTATTCAAGTATATGTGTAATAGTAAGAACATACGATGGGAAAAAAGAAAAATAAAACAACAATTTCCAATTTTGGCTGTAGGGAGATCACCTATTGATTGCGAAATCATAGATGAGAATAAATTTAGATATATAAGGGCAATGCTTGGGTTGGCTGAAATAAACGAATATAATAGAGGTAATGATCAAGTTAAGATAAAACATCAAACAGCGGATAAGAAACAAAAGATTGAAAGATTCCAAACCCCAATACTATATAAAGTTATAAATCAAAGTGTATATCTTCTTCCTGATGATTCATATAAAACAATAATGGAAAAAACTTTTGAGTTTTCTTACAATGGTAAGGCGTTTGATATAGATACTCCATCTCAAACTGAATTTGATTTAATAGCCTTTCTGAATTTTGTAGAAACTAATGGTTTGATAAGGAGGGTCTAAGTATGGATAAGAAAAACTACATCGGACTCACAATCGGTCCTCTCTACAGAACACTTACAAGTGTCAAGCAGACAAGAGAGCTTTGGGGAGCAAGTTATATTTTTTCATACATTATGAAAAAAATGGTCGAAAAACTTAAAAACGGCAAAAAATTTGTCATTCCATACACTGGTGATGACCAGATATTTCAAGCAGGTAAAGAGGTTGGGCTTTTTCACGACAGATTTATTTTCGAGGCTGGAACAGATGATTTTGACAAAGTTATAAAAGTCAAAAACGAAGTCCTGAACGAAATTGCAAAGAAGATTAACAAAGAAGACAATGACAATGTCTTTAACTTTCTGGATAAATATTTCCAGATATATTTCTGCGAGATGGAGATTGAAGGAGATTATAAGGCAGCTAACAACGAAATAAATCAATATCTTGACTCTCTTGAACTGCAATCAAAATTTATTAAAAAAGAAGGACAAAAAAATAAACAAGGTCAAAATCCTCTTTTTGAACTTTTTGACAGAGTCAACTCTTCATTTCTTGTTGAAGATGCTTTTGGTGAGAAAAAACGACATTCATTTCTTTCAATTCCAGAAATTGCAGCTCTTAAACAAAAATATGACAAAAATAAGGATAAGTGTGAACTAAACTGGGAAGGAATAACCCCCTCTCCTAAAAAGAAAGATTCTGAAAACGAAAAGAACAATTCTAAAAGCGAATATGACGTAGATGATTCAAATATTTATGAACAGTTAATAAAAAACAATCCAAATACATTTAAGCAATACCATAAATATATCGCAATTGTTCAAGCTGACGGCGACAACCTTACCTCAACAATAAATGAGTTAAATAGCAACGCTGATTTTGGAAAACTTTCAAAAGCTTTGCTTGATTTTTCGTTAGAAGCACATAAGGCAGTAAGTGATTATGGAGGATTAACCATATTTGCCGGCGGTGATGATATTCTCTTCTTTGCCCCTGTTATATCTGGCGAACAGTCAGTTTTCGATCTTGTAGATAATCTTGGGAAGATTTTCAAAGACAAATTCGAAAAATTTGAGAATCCACCCACACTTTCAGCAGGTATTTCAATAACATATTATAAATACCCAATGGGAGAGGCTCTTGAAAATGCTGCTGACCTTCTTTTTAACAAAGCAAAAAACTTTGAAGGTAAAAATGCCGTAGCTTTTGAAGTGGAGAAACACAGCGGTCAGAATTTTTCAGGAGTGTTTAATAAGAGTTCAGGTGAATATAAAACCTTTCAAAAGCTAATAAAATGTAATAGCAAAGAGGAGATGCTCACTTCACTTATCCACAAACTTAATCTTCATAAGGCAGTCGTTGAATTAATAGGAAAAGATGAGACCAGCTTAAAGAACTACTTTACAAATTTTTTTAATGAGTCAGAACATGATAAATTCAAGGAGCTTATAGATTTAACAGCAGAGTTTGTGAACAAAATACATTTGTCTGTGAGAAAAACTGAGAAACCTGAAGAAGAAATAATGGAAAAAACTAAGCTTATTGATTCTGTTCTCAGATTAAAAAAATTCATGGGAGGTGAAAGATGACAAACTACCTTATAAAACTGACTCCTCTTTCGCCATTTTTCTTTGCTGGTGAAAAAAATTTTGGAGATGGAGAAAACGCCAACTACTTTGCAAAATCAAACACTTTTCCCCAGCAGACAACAGTTTTAGGAATGCTCAGAAAAGAGATTCTAATCCAGAATAGCAATGTTTATAAAGAGAGTGGTAAATATTCAGATGACGAGAAGAGCCAAATAAAAGAACTGATTGGAGACTCTTTTACACTTCCTGATGCTGATAAATTTCCTTCTTCTTCTAATAATTTTGGAGCAATTAAAAAAATATCACCACTATTTCTTGCTAAACACTGTGATTATTTCATTTCAACCCCTAAGGATCATGATTTTGTTTATGAACCCAAAAAACAGGCTAAGTCCTGCCTGAACCAGACAAAAGCTATTATTCCATTGCTAAAAAATTATAAGCCCAAAGATGGGTTGCCTGACAGCTTTATTTCACCTTATTTAATAGGAACACCTATCAAATTTAGTCATGTGTTTAAGGCGTTTGTAAAAGTCGGTAATGCTAAAGATAAAAGCGAAGATGATGACAACAAGTTTTTCAAGCAGAAATTCTACACAATGACCAAGGGATATTGTTTTGCACTCTTTGCGGAAATTGACTGCCATATTAAAGACTCTATTGTCGAGCTTAAAGACTCTATTGTTTTTATGGGAGGAGACAACTCTTCTTTTAAGATGAACGTTGAAACATTTGAAAAAGATGATCAGACCTTTGAGGAGCTTTTTATTTCAGAAGCAACTAAAGAGGATAAAAAAATTACCCTTCTAAGTGATACACTTGTTAGTGAAGATATATATGACTGTTGCGAATTTGCAATAACTGAAACAATGGATTTTAGAACAATAGCAATGGAAAACGGCAGATTTAGTAAGAGAGCAGATAAATATACAATGCTTAAAAGAGGTTCTGTCTTTTTTATAGATTCAAAAGAAAACAGACAAAAGTTAGAAGAAAAGCTGAAAAACCCTAAACTGGAACAAATCGGCTATAACATTTTTAGATAGAGAGGCTCACGTCTCTATTTTTGAATAAAGACTTAAGGCTGAACAATCACACTATTTTGATAATCTTGTTTAATATTCCTCGAACATTGATTGAGTATTACAAAAAACTTCATAACTATTTTAGGAGCTTTAGGAGAATCCATGAAATACAAAGCGTTTATAATAAGAAATCTTACAAATATGCATGTTGGCAGCGGGGATAATACATTTGGAGCAGTAGATAAACTTGTGCAAAGAGACCCTGTAACAAACTATCCAGCAATATATTCATCAAGCCTTAAAGGTGCATTGAGGGAGTTTTTTACCAGCAAAAAAGATGAATCATTTATCCAATATGTTTTTGGTGGAGAAGAGATTGATAGTAATAACACGAAAAGCAGTAAACCAGGTGTTTATCGTTTTTTCTCTGCAAATCTCATTGCAATACCAGTAAGAAGCAAGGATAAACCATATTATATGGCTACAACTCCTTCAATTTTAAAGGAGTTTCTATCTAATCTAAAAACTTTTGGTATTGATAAAACTATTGATAAACCAACACTTGAGAATATTGAAAAACTGTCAAAAATCACTCATGCTGCAAATGAGCGTGAAAAAGTCAAGATAAAGCAAGGTCAAAACACAAGAATTGAAGATTGGGATTCAATTCAAAATCCTAATATCCCCGAAAACATTACGTTGACAGACTCAAGCCCACTCTCAAACATTGCTCTTTTTTCCGAAGAAAATTTTAAGGAACTTACCAACCTTCTTCCTATTATTGCAAGAAACAACCTTGAAAATGGCAGAAGCACAAATCTCTGGTATGAAGAAGTAGTTCCAAGAGAAGCACTATTCTATTTTATAGTAGGAGAAGGAGAAGAACATGCCTCTGAATTTGAAAAAGCAATCTCTTCAGATGTTATCCAGATTGGAGGTAATGCCTCTATTGGATATGGATTCACAAAAATCAGCATGTTAAAATCAAACGGAGAACCAAAAGGCAAGGGAGCGGGCAAATGAATAGAAGAATTGACAAGTTTATCCCTAAAGCAATAGAGGCAGTTAAAGAATATATTGTAAATGATGACGCTATAAACGCAAAATATAAGGGAGCAATACCTTCAGAGTATAACGGCTATATTGCATCATTTTGTGCATCTATAAGCCGCCAGTTTAATTTAAAAGCTGCTGCTGCAAAAATGAGTGCTGAATTGTCAGGTTCTGAACAAAACAAAAAACCTCTTATGAATGCAATTTTAAAAGTTGCTGCGGGACGAGAGCCAAATAGCGGGGAAACACTTATTAAATATGTTCTTGCCAATAATCAAAACGAATCTGAAATAAGAGATAAAATTATGGATGCCTCAATTGCAATTAAACTTGCTATCAGAACTTTTGAACTCAAAAAGGAGGCATAGTATGGGCGGTAATGCAGGATACTTATTTTATAAAGATTATTATGATGGTATTGACTGGCGTAACTTAGAAAGCGATCCCAATAAAAAAAAGTATAAAGAAAAATCACAACAAATTTTAAATTTAGAACTTGTAACCAACATTAACCAACCTTTTCAGCAATCAAGTAATAATTTACAAACATTTGATTTAAAAACAACCTATCCTGGTCTTGTTATTGGAACTGGTTATATTCACGAAACAGGGGTTGAAGATGAATTCAAAATCGGATTCTATTTTGACTACACAACAGGACTGCCTGTAATAACAGGCTCGTCTGTTAAAGGAGTTCTAAGAAGTGCATTTCCGGGACGAGGGGAAATGTATAAAGGCGAAAGAACAGCTTACATCAAAGACCTTCTCGAAGATATTCTGAAGAAAAGACAGGGTTTTGATTCCAAATCCTTTGATGTCAACTCCATTGATGTTGAAGCATTAGAAAATGAAATTTTTGAGGGAATTAAAGATATAAACGCAAACAAAGAGCGTGATAAATATCAATCAATATATGAGCGTGATATTTTCCATGATGCTTTTCCTGTTAAAACGGGCTCAACAGACGGCAGCAAGCTCTTTAGCGATGATTTTTTAACTCCTCATGGAGATAATCCGCTTAAAAATCCAACCCCGTTAAAGTTTCTAAAAGTATCTCCTGAAGTTACCTTTAGGTTTGTTTTTGATTTAAAAGATGGCAGATTAAAAAATGGGCAAAATCGCACTATAACAATTACAAAAGATGAAAAATTAAACCTGTTTACAACCATTCTTTTTGATTTTGGCGTTGGTGCAAAGACTAACGTGGGATATGGGCAGTTTGATGAAACGGCATTTTATGCTGAAACAAGAAGAGTTCAAAGAGAACAGCAGGAAAGAGACGCAAATGAGCGAAGACGCAATATAGAAGAAAAACTTAATAAGATTGAAAATCCAGTTGAGCGTGAAATAGCTCGGATCAGCATGTTAGATAAAGATAAAATGGACGGTGAACTAACTGAGTTCTATAAAAAACTTGATGCTTTTGAAGAAAAAGATAAAAAAAAAGCCGCAGAGTTTATAAAAGAATGTTGGAGTAAAAATAATAAGTGGAAGAAACAGAAAAAAAACCAGAAAGATAGAGTTCAAAGGATTAAATTGATTCTTGGTGAAAATGATTCGAGATAATCAGAAAAATGGGCAGATATTATAAGGCTCAGAAATTGTTAGATATTATTTCCATTTATTTACCTTCCGTTAAGTCGGACAGGGGTATTGAGACAAATCTATTTGATATTGAGTTAAATCTTCAAAGACCGTTTACCTTCCATTAAATTGGACAGGGGTATTGAGACATCCATTTTGGAGTTGTGAAATTCTTGTCTTTATGTTTACCTTCCGTTAAGTCGGACAGGGGTATTGAGACTTCATTAAAGAATTTCCAACATGTCCTTTTCTCCGAAAAATAGTTTACCTTCCGTTAAGTCGGACAGGGGTATTGAGACTTCATTAAAGAATTTCCAACATGTCCTTTTCTCCCAAAAATAGTTTACCTTCCGTTAAGTCGGACAGGGGTATTGAGACATTCCCATGCATGCTGTCCAAAAACCCAGACTGACAACTGTTTACCTTCCGTTAAGTCGGACAGGGGTATTGAGACCCATTGCATTAACCATCGCTTGCAATAGCATAAGTATTGCGATAAAATTTACCTTCCGTTAAGTCGGACAGGGGTATTGAGACAATGTGCGATGTTCTGCACCTCCTGGGTGTTTATCATTAGCTGTTTACCTTCCGTTAGGTCGGACAGGGGTATTGAGACCAATCATAGTCAGTGTATAGCAATATCTTTTGATAGTTTACCTTCCGTTAAGTCGGACAGGGGTATTGAGACCAATCATAGTCAGTGTATAGCAATATCTTTTGATAGTTTACCTTCCGTTAAGTCGGACAGGGGTATTGAGACATTCCTATTGGATTAATTGCTATATAATAACCTTGTTTAAAGTTTACCTTCCGTTAAGTCGGACAGGGGTATTGAGACTTGCAACAAACTACTTTTTTAGCTACAGCTATACCAATGTTGTTTACCTTCCGTTTCGGGGACAGGGGTATTGAGACGCGTAAGCAGAACCCACGATTGCCAAAAGAACAAATACTGTTTACCTTCCGTTGAGTCGGACAGGGGTATTGAGACGTAGGAATTACAATCTCTGTCCCTGAGGAAATAATCCCGTTTACCTTCCGTTAAGTCGGACAGGGGTATTGAGACGTTCCACCGTTGTTAATGTTACCAGCAAGATTACCACCCGTTTACCTTCCGTTAAGTCGGACAGGGGTATTGAGACAAATTAGGAACTAATGTTTGATAAATAGTTACTTGAACGTTTACCTTCCGTTAAGTCGGACAGGGGTATTGAGACGGCGTTTCAAGGTTTTCGCCTTTTGTGTCAACTCCACAAGGAATTTACCTTCCGTTAAGTCGGACAGGGGTATTGAGACAGGAATTTTTGATTTGATCGAGCTTACAATATGCTCTCTCACATTGATGCTATAACTATCCTAAATTATTTGGGTAAATAAACATGTGTTGTTTTTTTGAATATTGAATGCAAAAAGTCAGATAGATAACAAGATAGTAGAAAACACCGAGTATGCGGGATTTAAGTGATGATATTTGATTTTTTTATTGATGGTGGTAGTGAAATATCCATGCAATAGCAATATTTCACTATAATATCTGGTGAGCTTTTATGTGAGACTATCCTGTGCTGTTGGGTCTGATGCGAGTTAAAATACCAACAATTAACGCTCTTTCCTAATCAACTCAGATAGAGATTTTGTAAGTGAAAGCACCTTACAAGCATGATTCAAGCTAAGTGAGCCAGTGCCACAACTTGGAGTAATAAGACTTTGAGATAAAATTTGTTCGCGACTTAAACCAATTGACTCTAACTCTTGCACCTGCCCATTCCACATCTTAAACAGAGAGTCTAAAGTCTCCTTTTCCACATATTCAGGGTTTGCGGTAGGAACTATTCCCCACGCAAGAATACCGCCCTTTTCTATAAATTGCTTTAGTGGTTCACGGTATAAAATAAGCCTGTCAAAGTATGAGTAAGCATCAAAATTTATAATGTCTGTGCCAGATTCCAATGCAAGTGTCCAATCACCATTTGCACAGATATGAATACCAGCAACTCCTCCTGCTTGATGGACAGCATCAATTCCCTCTTTAAGTGACTCTGTAATCTGCTCTCTTGTAATACTTATATAAGTTGATGAACCAAAACCTACAACTCCTGGCTCATCAAAGAAGATAATTGGCTTACAAGGAGTTTTCAACTTTAAGAGTTGAACTGTCTGCCATCTTGCATTCATTGCAACCTGTTTAGTTACAATATCTCTCATACGCTCATCGTAAAAGAGAAGCCGTCCATTTTGGTCTTTAACGCCAATGCCCATTGTAATTGGTCCTGTAACCTGACCCTTTACCGCAACAGGCACATAAGGAAGATTTTTAATAAGCTCCATAAAGACCAAGAAACCTTTTGCAGTAACCTCAGTTAGGGCAAATCTTGAGTCATCTACAGTTGATTTTAGAGCTGTACTGTCATAGACATCGCAATCTTGTGATTCTAAAGAATGGCTCTCAACAATTGACATATAAGATTCATAAAAGGTAAGAACTTCATCTTCAAAGCTATCTCTTGTTGTATCAATATAAAAAACCTTCTCTTTAGATAAATCGCTCTCTTTTATAACAAGTCCTGGCATTCCTGATAAAAACTGATACAACATTCCCTCTTCTTTATAAATTGGTAATTGCACCCACAAAGGAATCTCAGGAGTATATTCCAGCATAAGTTTAGTTGCATCAACGTGGTTATCCATAGGCAGGCTGCCAACAAGAAGCGGCAGACAATTTGGTTTGAAATCGTTCATGGTAAATATTCCTTTTAGAAACTTTAAAAGTTTGACAACTTTTAGAAGATTGAAGGGTATCTATATTACTGAATAAAATGAGTCAAAGACCTCCAGCAGAGCTGGAGGCTTGAAAGATGGAACCGCTCAAAGCGGTTATTTTGTTAGCCGCTCACGAGCGGCTTTGTGAATGCCTAAAGGCATGTTTATTCCCATAATTTTAGTTGCTCAAGACGTTTGTCTTCCTCTTCCTGATGCCGAATATATTCTCTTATCACGTTCTCGTCTCTTCCAACTGTGTTAACGTAATATCCTCTCGCCCAGAAATGCTGACCTGTAAAATTCTGCTTTCTTCCAAGGAAAGTGCGGGCTATATGGATAGCACTCTTACCTTTTATGAATCCTATAACTTGAGATACCGCATACTTCGGCGGTATTGACATTATCATATGAACGTGATCGGGAAGCAAATGACCTTCTTCTATTATACACTCTTTCTGTCCCGCTAATGACCTAAATATCTGACCTAACTCTTTTCTCAATTCAGCATAAAGAGCTTTTCTGCGATATTTCGGGATAAATACAACATGATATTTGCAATCCCATTTAGTATGGTTTAAAGTAACTATATGTTCCATGAGAACTCCTTTCTTATTGAACTTTGAGCGGTTCATCTAAGGAGTTCTCTTTTATATTCCCGTATATGTCAAACTTTGGGAGTCCTCCGGCAGAGCCGGAGGTTTACCTATGATAATTAATTATACTCGAAAATATACTGATCCTTTGGCTTTGGTTTTGGTATTTCTATAATCTTTTCAGCCATGATTACAGGTAATCTCTCTCCCTGAAGTTCTTCAATCTGCAATATCCCGTTTATTTTCACCCAATTTCCATCTTCAGGGAATGCAGTTTTATCACTTCTAACCAAAACCCAAACTGGAACAGCGTCCGCTGCACAACAGGTAACTGCATACCTAAAAATAACTGCATAACCTGCTGGCAGTTCCTCCTTCTTTGAAATGATACCCTGAGTCAGAATGTGCTGCCCCTTCAACTTTTCAACATTGATTATAATATTTGTCAATGTTTTTTCTTGGATACCTGATTCGGAAACGACATTTTGAGAGTTGTCTGAAGATTGATATATGCCTGAAGATAGGGATAGTTCTGTAAGGTTATCAGATGCTGTATTTTTTTTAGAAAACGCCTGAACACCCAGACCCATTCCATAAGAAGCATACAGAAAGATAGCAGGAATCAACATAATCAGCGAATGAAGCGGTTTTATGGTCATAGGAGACCGAGAAAAAATAAACGATACAAGAAACAGAACTAATACCACTGTCCCGATCATCAAAAATGGATATAATCCTGGCTGAAGATATGCCTTGTAGTTTTCACTGTACAAAAGCCAGCCCAGTAGATTCAGCCAAACAATATAGACAAAATATGGCAGATGGCGATATAAAAATCTAAAAAAATGTATGATAGTCTCTGTCATTGCGTGAAAAATCCTCTGAATATCATGCAAAGAAATACAAGCAGAAACGTTGTGCAGGAAAGTGATATGATGAATCTTTTTTTAAATACGCTCAGATACATAAGCATCAGCTTGATATCCAGCATGGGTCCCAGCACCATGAATGCCATCTGTGCTGTAAGTGGAACTCCTGCGGAACGAAAAGAGACCGCTACAAATGCGTCTGCTTCGCTGCAAAGATTCAAGATGATTGCCAAAAACATCATTGCAGATACGGATAGAACAACAGAATCGGAAAGAGCTGTGAATATTCCCCTGCTCACGTATGTCTGCAATATGCCTGAAATAAAAGCTCCAAATACGAGAAATCTGACAACATCAGAGAAATCTTCTGCCGCATGGCGGATAGCTTGTATCAATCTGCCGAGAAAGCTGTCAAGTTGATAGCTGCAATGATTATGACCGCATCCGCAAATAGATATATCTGAATAAAAAGGGAGATGGACAGCTATAACATTTTTGGAATCAGAATAACGGTTTACCAAAAGACCTATCCCCACTGCAAGCAGGTATCCAAAAGCAAGTCTTTCAAATACGATTGAACCATCATAGCCGTAAGCTACGGCTGTGGAAACTGCCACTAAGGGATTGACAATAGGTGCACCTATCAAAAATGCAATTGAAGCTCCAAGCGGAAACCCTTTATGAAGCAGACGTCTGATAATAGGAACAATAGCACATTCGCAGATTGGAAGAACCAGCCCCATTCCAGCAGCAAGAAAAATCGTATAGCTTTTTGATTTTGGGAATAAGGCAGCAATGCGTTCCTGAGACACGAACACCTCAATAATACCGCTTGCTAAGGAACCTAACAACATGAACGGCAGAGCTTCGAGGAAAATCGAAACAAAAGTAATACTTAAGGTTGCAAATTCAGGTGTCTGCCGGAAAAAGATAGTTAAAGCAGCCGCAAAACATACAAACAAAATTTGCAAAACAGCAGATAATTTCAATGGTTATCCTTACTTTAACCTTTAGGCTTTAACATCAGAACACAATTTGCAGATGCCTGTGAAATAGAGGGTATGAGTGTTCACAATACACCCCTCTGATGTGATGGTATTGTGCAATGATGCCAGAGGACATGAACTCACAGGGATAAATTTATGGCATTGTTCGCAGTGAAAAAAATGGACATGAGGCTCTATTTTACGGTGATAAAACCGAACAATACCCTCTTTTGAACATGCAAGCGTAAATGCCTTTATCATATCATATTTTTCAAGATAGCCCAATGCTCGATATACTGTTGCTAAATTGATATTTTTTTTGTGTATTTCAAAAATATCCTTTGCCGTCATCGGAGTATCTGAACGGTTTACAGTATCAAGAATTGTTCTGCGTTTGATTGACAAGTTTTGTCTCATATCTGCCTCTGTCAATGATTTTTCAGCCTTTTACAATACGTTTTATCCCAAAAGCAATAACAAATCCTGCAAAATTCAACATCACTATAGATGCTCCAGCAGGCAGATCAGCTATAATGCTGATGCACAGCCCCAAAACAACAGAGATGAGAGCTATGATCGCAGCAGTTAAGATCACTTTTCCAAAACTTTCTGCCAATTGCAAAGCTGTAACAGCAGGAAATATAATCAGGCTGGAGACCAGCATAGTTCCAACGATTCTGATGCCGAGAACAACTGTTATAGCTGTAAGAATCAGCAGAACTCTACTGAGTCTTTTTGTTTGTATTCCAAGCGTATGGGCATATTCTTCATCATAAGATAGAACAAAGAGTTCATGGTAAAAAAGATAAACGACCATCATCACGATCAGCGATAATAAAATAGCTGCATAAGTTTCTGCTTTTCCGACAGTCAGAATATCTCCGAAAAGATAGCTGAACAGATCCACATTAAAGCCTTCTCCAACGCTTGCTAAAAGAACGCCTCCCGCAACGCCGACAGAAGATACCAATCCGATAGCCGCATCTCCGTGAATTTCGGAGTTTTCTGATAGATGAAGAATCAACCATGAGGAGAGGAGTGCCAGAACCACTACTACATAAAGCGGATAAATACCCAGCATAAGTCCCAATCCTACTCCGGCAAATGAAACATGAGCCAAGCCGTCCCCGATAAGCGAATACCGCCTCAGCACCAAAAATACACCCAATACTGCACAGCATACAGCAATAAAAATTCCGCTTATTAATGCTCTTTGGACAAATTCAAAATGGAGTATTTCAAGAAATTTTGTCATTGTTATTCCCGTTGTGCTGGCGGCAAATTAGATGCTGCTCGAATTTTCCAAAATATCTGCTCATCTCATTAGATATACAAAATTCCTGAAAACTTCCGTAAAAAACAATCTGCCTATTCAGATAGAGCAGCTTTGAAGCGTATTTGCCTACAGTTGCACTGTCATGGCTTACCATCAAAACTGTTACATTGATTTGTTTATTCAGCTCTGACACGGTCTCATAGAAATCATTTCGAGCAGAAGGATCGAGTGAAGTTGTCGGTTCATCTAAAATGAGCAGTTCAGGTTCAGACACCAATGCTCTTGCAAGCAATACACGCTGTTTTTCTCCGCCTGACAATCTGCCGATAAGCTTGTCTTTCAACCGCTCAATCTTAAGCATGGATAGCACCCGATCCACAGAAGCTATGTCTTTTTTTTCAGTGCGTTTGGGGAACTTCTTTATTGATAAGAGACCGCATGCAACGATCTCCCTTACCGTTGCTGGAAATCCTTGACGGGACAAGTAGCTGGTCTGAGGCAGGTAACCGATTCTACGATGCTCTGAAAAACTCTCAATTTTCTCTCCAAATAGCTTTATTGTGCCTGAATAATCTTGACTTAATCCTAAAATGGTTTTGATCAAGGTTGTTTTACCGCATCCGTTGGTTCCTGCAATGGCAACATAATCACCTGCATAAACTGAAAACGAAATATTTTCCAATACTGGATTTTGCTGGTATCTGACACTCAGGTCAGTAACTTCGATCACATTTATGGACATTGCAGACCTGTTTTTAGTTTCTTAAGATTATCCTGCATGATCGAAAGATAAGTGATGCCTTTTGCAAAATCCTCTTTAGCAAGATTATGAGCTCCGTGCAGCAGAACCATTTCAACGCCTGTTTTTTCGACAATCACCTTTGCAACTCTTGGCTCGATCATCTCTTCATAGTAAACGGTTTTTGCACCGAGTTGGGTGATTTTCTCCGTAAGCTCTGCAATGCTTTTAGCTCCTGGAGCTGCATCAGGCGAAAATCCCTTGTAAGGAGAAAGATGGGTCAATCCGTAACGTTTGGCAAAATATCCAAATGCAAAATGCCCTGCATATAGAATAGTTTTGATTTTACAGCCGCTGAGAGCCTCCCTGTTTTCTTGATCCAACTTGATGAGTTGAGCTATATAATCAGAAGCATTGTTTATGTAAAATGCTCTATTTGCTTCATCTTTTGATGCAAAGCCTTCTGCAATCTGTTTTACCATTGCCTGTGCAAAAACAGGATCCAACCAGATATGCGGGTCTTTACCAGAATGGTGATGCTGCTGATGATCAGTATCCTTTTCTAACTTATGTTTATCATTATCTTTGTGAGACTCTTTTTTGTGATCATGCTCATCTTCGGCATCGTTATCATGATGATATTCGGCATCATGCTCATGCTCTGAATCGTGATCATTCTGGTGTTCTGCTTTATGAGCGTGATTTTCTTCACTAAGTTCAATATTTTTGCTTGCATCAATCACCAGCAGATTTTTGTTCCCGATACCTTTAAGCATCTTTTCCGCCCAAGGCTCCATATATTTTCCAGTATAGACAAATACATCTGCTCTGCTGATGTTCATTATATCTTTAGGAGTTGGAGAAAAGGTATGGGCTTCTACCCCGGGAGGAAGGAGCATGGCTACATCAATCTTCTCTTTTCCGATCTGACGGGAAAAATCGTAAACTGGAAAGATGGTAGTTATGACACTGAGCTTCTTTTCTCCCGCATCTGCTTGTCCAATACTGCTACTACAAATAAGAATACAGAGAATCATCGAAAAAAATAATTTTGTTTTCATAATGTTTCCTTTATGTTAGCGTTATTTTTGCGAATGCTTTGCAAAAAAAGTTAAACCAGAGCGAACAGTATGTCAACAAGTTTTTTTTATTCTTAAGGAATGAGAATTTAAGTAATACCTAAACTGATAGTATAGACGCAGGTCTGTGCGTCTATACTCTTAAATATTGATTGTTATTTATACAAATCATTTAGAAGAGCTATATATTTAAGTAGGATTTAAAAGTGAGCAATAACTATTTTAATATGCTCAATCCAAATATTCACAAAATCTTCAAATTCAGCGGTTCCTTTTAAAATTGGCTCGCATTTTATACCAGCTTTAGTTAAAATTGATTTCCAAGAATCTTCTTCATCTCCAGCCATATCATTTTTTGCATGATCTCCAGCAACAGACATAAATGGCATAAGGTATGCTTTTTTTATTTTTGACTTTAGCATCAGTGATTTAATATCTTCAATTCCAGGATAACCTTCAACAGTTCCCACAAAGATATTTGGGTCTTTAAGCTGAATCTGAAACATGAGAGCTGCATAAAAAGCATTTGCAGGGTGTGGAGTGCCATGACCCATAAGCACAACCGCCTCTCCAGTTTTTCTATCCTTTGGGGTATTTTTCAAGATTGCATCAACAACTTTGACCATATCTTCTTGAGTTGACATCATTGGATAGCCTAAAATAACCTTTTCAAATCCTCCCATCTGGTTAAAAGCTCCAACTATTTTTCTTAAATCGTGGTACTCTTCGCCAGCAATTGTATGAAGACTTTGAACCGCAACATGGGTAAAACCTTCTGCTCTCATTTTTGCCAATGCAACCTCTGGAGCATCAAGAATTTTACCCTGCTTTGCAAGTTTGTTTCTGATTATGTGCGATGTGTAAGCCCAATAAACTGGAACATCAGGAAACGCAGCTTTTGTCTTTTTATCAATATTATCAAAAGATATTTGGGCACTCTCCTCACTCGATCCAAATGCCACAAGCAAAATTCCTTTTTTCACTTCTCGTTTCTCTCCATGAGTTGCATTAGCAAAATTTGAAATGAGCAAAAGAGAGAGCATTGCAATAGTAAAGATAACACTTTTTTTAATCATACTGCCTTTCATTTTTAATTCTCCTTAAATCTGTTTTATTATTGTTTTTATACCAAAGTAAAGAAGCACAGATGTGCGACTCTACAGATTCACATTTTTAACCTACTATTTTCATCTATTTATGAATTATTGAAAATGCCTCTTGAATATGCTCCATAAATATATCAATAACTGAATCTTGATACCCAATTCCCTGCTGTTCAATCTCTACGCTCAATCCAGCATCTTCAAAAGCTGATTTCCATGAATCTTCGCTGCCTGCAATATCTTCTTTAAAATGCACTCCAGCAACCAGCGTAAATGGCACAAGATAGACCTTTTTTGCTCCAGATTTTATCACAGCTTCAATAATCTCTGGCTGCTCTGGCTCTCCTTCAATCAGCCCCATAAATATTTTGTTCTGGTATGATGGATTTTGATTCAAAGAATAATCAATATTGTGTTTTACATAAAAAACATTTAAATGGTTTCTCATAATAGACTCAAACGCCAAATACGATGACCATGAAGGGTGATCAGTTCCATGCCCCACAAACACTACAGCCTCTTCTTCTGAAATGTGGCTTTTGTATTTAGAAATCATTGAATCTGCTAAAGAGGTGTAATCAGAATAGGAGGTAAGAAGGGGTAGCCCTATACTTGTTCTTATCGGTATAGTTTTTGCCTCATCAACAAGACGATAAAGTTCATGTGCGTTGATAATATGAAGCGACTGAACCACTGCCCATGAATGACCTTGTTCATAAAGCTCTTGTAAAACTTCTGTCGGACTTTGGATATTTATTAGATAATTGCTGTTTGAGCTATCTATCGATTTACTATTGATGTTTTCCATTGAGTGTTTCGCACCATGTTTACAAGAACGCTTATTTGAATGTTCCTTGACCATACGTGAAGAGAATGCCCAGCGTATCTCATGGTCAGCAAATCGAGATTTAAAACGTTGATTCATATAAGCGTAAGTCTTTTGTGCATGGGTAGTTGTGCCAAACGCGACTATTACAATCGGAGTGGTCATAATTCAGAATCCTTTCTTTATATTAGCCCAGAGATAAAGCTCAGGGCTAATTTGATAAAAGCTGGCTAAAGCCAGCTTTTAAATACCGTTTTAACTTATAAAACTATAACAGCCCTCTTTAGAGGGCTTCATTAAATCTTTAGCCGTGTGATTTATCGCTCGGCTACAAAAATTATGATAATCTCTCTTTTCTATAAATTTTGTTTGTCTGAGTTCCAATGACAAAAAGGGCGATGAGCGTTAGAACAAAAAAAGATGCAAACCACTGAACACCTGATGTTGCAACCTGACTCTTTTTATCTTCTGATTTTATCTCTTCCATTTTATACCCCTCTACAATTTCAGGTGCATTCTCAGATTTTTGTGCAGATTTACTGGGGTCATTATTTTTCTTTGATTCAGAGGAGTTATCAGATTGAGGTATTTTCTCTAACTCTGGAATTAAGTCTGGCTTAACAACCGTTTTTGACAGCTTTTCAAGAAGCTCTTTTCTATCTATAACTTGCTTATCTATTGCAGCACCAGTTGCCTGTTCGATTGCAATTTTGAATTTCTCTACAATTTCAGGAGATAAAACACCCGGAATTGAGATAATGTTCACCACCATCTGATTTAGCACAGGATTATTACAGGTATGATCGCAGCAGGCAACTCCCTTTTCCACAATATTCAACGCATATTCAGCAGCAAGTTTTTTTGTGATTTTATCATCAGCGTTCCAATATTCCTTGCGAACAGCCTCAAGCATTCTTGCTGTCATTGATTGATATGCCCAAGGGTTTTCTTTGTTGAAAAACTCTTTTATATCAAGTCCATATTTATCCTCCACATAGACTTCGTATGTCTGCTCCCACTTTTTGCTATCAACAGCTTCTGGAGTTGTAACCTGCCAGCCCCACATATTTTCCATAAATTCTGCCATATCTCTTGCCCCTGCATAAGACTCTTTTTTCATACCCTCTATCCATTTGGGATTAAGATAGCGGGAACGAAGCTCTTTTCCCAAAGTAGTGCCGATAGACTCAATATGACCATTACCTTTATCTCTCTGCATTGAGACAAACACATCAGGCTCTTTTCCAGAGGCTTTTCTTACTGCCATTGAAAGCCCGCCTAAATATTGAAACATATCGTCATTATCCATTGTGCCGTAAAGATTTGACGATATTGTGTGAACTGTGGCATCAACCTTTTTAAGGTGCTGGCGATACACTGGTGTTGCCTTTTCTCCCCACATATCAGAAGAGTAGCCAAATGACTGCATCTGGACAAATCCCTGTTCAGCAACAATATCATCTTTTTCCCACAATCCGCTTGCTCCTGCCATGTCATCAACTTTTGTGCCGTAAGCTCCGGGCGGGGCACTAAAAAGTCTGACTAAAGAGAGCTTTTTTGCATCTTCTTTGGTGTGTCCCTCTTTTAAGAGAGACTCTTCAAGTGCTAACGAATGTTTACGTAAAAAATTTTCAACATCTGTTAATGCTGATGCCTGCTTTACAGCCTTGTCTAACAGCAGGGCAACTGTTGGAAATGTGTCTCTAAAAAGCCCTGACATCTGCAAAAGAACATCAATGCGTGGGCGGTTCAGCTCTGCACCTGCAATCGGCACAAAATTTTTAATCTTATCCCGATGATCCCAAACTGGCTGCATTCCCATCAAATATAGTGCAGTTGCAACGTTTATTCCTTCATCTCTGATAGTTTCCACTGACCAGAGAATAACTCCAACCTGTTCTGGATATTTACCGTCATGCTTTTTCTGATAGCTCTCAATTATCTCCAAACCTGCTTTTTTTCCATTTTCCCAAGCCTCTTTTGATGGTGTCTTTTCAGGGTCAAAGCCGTAAAAGTTCTTGCCTGTTGGAAGACTCTCTGGATTTCTGATTGGGTCGTTTCCAGAAGCTGATGGAACGTATCCACCTGAAAGCCCGTTTATTAGACTCTCCATTTCTGACGGACCGCAGGCTGAAAGCTGCTGTTTATAAAACTGTGCTGTTTTATCTTCTTGTTTATCACCAGTATGTTGCCCCTCTTTCTTTATATCCAACGGGAACAGAATCTTTTTCTGCATCACATCAGATGATTGCACAACTCCATTTCTGTCTGCAATTGCATTTGCTGTTTCAATCAGCCCTTCACCAGACGGAGAGACTCCAAAAGTGTGCAGACCATAAGGCACCATTTGAGTTTTCAGGGTCAAAAGATAATGTTCAATTTTCTCTAAATCATCTTCTTTTATGGAATATTTTGTTTTGGCTGTCTCTGATGATACATGGTTTTTATCTGTGTTTTTTTTCTCTGCAACTCTTTTATCTGAAAATTCCAAATCCTTATCAAGACCAAGATTTACAACCATCTCTCCAATTCTTTCCAATTTTGAAGAGCGTATTTTATCAGAACCTGATGACTCATATTCGCTGATAAGTGCTGCAAGCTGAGAATATTCCCCATAAGCTCCACCCTCTTTAAACGGCGGAACAGCATGGTCAATAACAACTCCCCTGCCCCGTCGTTTTGCCTGAATCCCCTCACCTACATCATCAACAATATATGGATAAAGGCTTGGTATATCTCCAATCAAAACCTCTGGCGGACATTTCCATGTGAGTCCTGCCTCTTTTCCGGGAAGCCATTCATGTGTTCCGTGTGTTCCAAGACTTATCATTGCATCTGGCTTAATCTGGTTTTGCAGCCACAAATAGAATGCAGCATACTGATGATGAGGCTGAAGAACAGTGCTGTGATAGAGCTTGTCAGGGTCATCGCTCCACCCTCTGACAGGCTGGGGAACAAGCATCAGATTACCAAGACGAACGCATGGAATAACAAATCTGCCATCTTTTACCATCACCTTGCTATCCTCTGGTTTGCCCCAATCTTTTTCAACTGCTGCCTGAAATTCTTGCGGAGTCTTTGATAGCCAATCTTTGTAATCTTGCATATCAATAAAAGCTGCGTTGCCCTGTGCAATCAGCTCATCAAGCTCTCCGGGTGCCCATGAGCCGATATTTCTGCCTGATTTTAAAAGAAGGTCTTTGATTTTTTCTTCTGTCAATTCTCTTTCTCTATTGCTGTTTTTATCTCTATTACTGTTCTTACTATTTTCAATTTCATTCAATTTTTTGTCTATCATATTTCCATTAGTTGACTCTTCATTGATGGTATAGCCTGCCTGTTTTAAATTCTTGATAATCGTATCTATGCTTCTAAAAACATTAAGATAAGATGCCCCGATATTCTGTTTTCCTGCTCCGTGGTTGTAATAAACAAGAACAACCTTTTTATCTTTATTGGATTTTTTCTTGAGGGCGTGCCATTTGGCTGCACGTTTTGCCAACTTTTCAATATTTTGGGTTACAGGCGTATAAATATATGTATTACTATCTTGAGGCTTTATGTTGCTTTTAGATTGAGGCTCATTATCGAATTTTGTCTGACGATTTTTTAAAATATTTACTGGCGGTATCTTCTCTTTAACTCCAACAACTGTAGGTTCTACAAGTCCAGATATTTCAGGCGTGGAAAACTGCATTGTAATATCTGCTGCTGATACCCCTTGAGGCGAAGAGAGCCATTCATCTTTTGTGTTGAAGAAAAGATATTGTGCATTAAAAACAGGCACATTTACCTGTTTAAGAATCTCTGCAAGTCCGGGTGTCAATGTTGAGGAGAATTTAAAATCAAAACCTGTGATTGAGCCAAGAGAGCTTGCCAAAGGCTCTTTTGATAACAGTGATGAAAGATTTTTATCCCTGTCTTTCATCTCGCGAAACCATGTTATTGTATTGATGCCCTGTTGTTCGTAAGCATGAATCAAGGCATCTAAAGGTGCATTTTTTCCGTCTATTGCATAAGTTGGAAAAATTATTGAAAGATTCCATAAT
This sequence comes from Desulfamplus sp., assembly GCA_015232455.1. Taxonomy (GTDB): domain Bacteria; phylum Desulfobacterota; class Desulfobacteria; order Desulfobacterales; family Desulfobacteraceae; genus Desulfamplus. The sequence goes on from JADFZQ010000002.1 coordinate 167,797, forward strand.
CCCCTGCCCTCTTCTTTTTGCTTTATGGATTCTTGAACATTTCTTTGATTAGAGTTCAAGACACCCTCTTGATTAGAGTTCTGGACAGGTTGATGTAGGTAACAACGATTTTGGACAGGATTATGTAGGGAACAACGATCGTTGTTCCCTACTTGAACATATTCCTTAAAATGCCCTGACTCTTTATACCATTTCACATACTCATCAAGGTCAGAAAAGAGTTTTGGAGCGTCAGGGTGATAAAGAGCATTTTCTGGAGGAACTATTGGGGGTGGGATTTTTACTTGACTCTCAATACCCAAATCTCTACTGGCTAAAAACCGAATAAGATTTGATAGATTTTCAGAAGATGTAAAGCTAAAATAGTTTCTGACAACATTATCCATTATAAAACCAGCATCTAAGAAATCCTGATTATGGCTTGAACTTCTGACAGCGTAAATCTTTGCATCAGGTTTTATAAGGGAACGATTGTTTAGAAGCCATTGTGCAGGATTTGGAGGCATAATATCAACTACAGCAACATCCATTAAACTAACAAAATGGGATATATCGTCATGCGATATATTGTTTGAATATTCTGGATTATTAGAGCGGGTTTTATTAACATTACCTGTTCTATCTGAAGAACCAGATGAGTTAGGATTTATACTTTCATCAGTAAATATCCTGATTTCAAGACTATCTTTTATCTCTTTAAATTCAGATGCCTTTTCCAATGCCTGAAAACAGGTATAAGCATCAACATCACCGACAAAAAAGCCGATTTTCTTTGAATCTGCTGCTAACGATATTTCTGCAATAGAAGTAATCATCAAAGCAACAATAAAATAACACATACATGATTTCATAAGATTTTATACCCTATTTTGCCAATTTTGCCTGCACCCCTGTAAAAATAGCATTTAACGCGGTTTTCAACACAAATGAGATTTCGTTATCTGTAATTATATCTTTTATGGTTACAATATCTTCGCCAGCTATATCAGAGGCAATTTTGCATGACCATTTTTGAAATGACTCAATATCTCTAATCTGACCTCTTTCATAAGCATCGCTGATTGAAAAAGCTGCTTCCATGTATCCGCTCCAACGGCTGTCAAGAAGCGTCTTTTCAACTTCGCCTGCAAGAACGCTTTTTGAAAATGAACATTGGCAGTCTGCTGAAGATGCTAATTCGTAAATTGAGATTTTTCTCTCCTTAAGCCTTTGAAAAACATCTCTTACAGGTACAAAACCATTATGTTTAAGTATTGCATCTTTAACCCCAGCATAAACAGCAGAGGCTATCAATTCGCCAGTTTTGGCATGACCGCTTGTATTTTCGATAATATCTGCATCTAAAAATTCAGGGTCTTGATTCTCTGAAGTCAGATTTGCAGAAGTATTATTTTTTAAATTACCATTACCTTCTGTCGAGGAGACAGTTCCCTGGACAACAAGAATGTTGTCTGTGCCTGTTCCTGTAGCTGGATTAGCTGATGATGTATAACTGCTTCTAATGTCCATATCCCATAAAGCTGCTGTTTTTGCCTCAGTCGCTGTTATGATTGCACGGCTCATTGCAGAGGGCGTTAATAGTTTATTTGTCAGAATTAAAATATTTATTGTGCCAGGTTTACTCTGTTTATCTTGTTTCTGTTTCATAACAGAGGAAGCAGTTGAGGATTTTCTAAATTTTGCAGATTTCCAGTCAGGTTCATAAAAATCACCACTGTCTTTGGACATTCTTTGAGCATTTGACTCAACTCCTGCTGTAACAAGTGCTGTAACTTCAATTTCTTTGAACTTTGCCTGTCTGATTACTAAATTATCCATGTCAGCCCCTGTAAAAAGCAGACTTGCACTCTCTTGGCTCAACCCAACTACATCAAACACCTTTTTTCTAAAGAGTTTAAGACCTTTTTTATGGTCAATATTCCAGCTTGGCGGAGGTGAATAGTGGTTGCCGACAGTCGTTATATTGCTTCGCTGCCCTTCAAGTGTCGAAAAGATGGTTTGGGGATTCGTAAAGTTTATTAAAAGTGATTTGTTGGTAAAATCGTAAATATTGCTGTAAGCAATCACAGCATTTTTAACGTAAGGTAGATTAATATCAACGGTTTTTGTAGAGATAATGCTCTCTGGCTGCACAGTATTGATTGATTCTCCAAACTCATCAGCATAGATGGTTCCTGCAAGCCATGATATAAAGTAACCTGTATGTGTTGAAGCTCTGCATGTAAGGTCGCACGGGAAAAAGTATATCTGCCTTTTTTGCACTGCTTCTACATCTTTCCATTCAGGTTTGCTGAAAAAAGCCTCAGCCGTCTCTCTATCCTGACCACAACCGTATATCACTTGAGGGTTAAATTTCTGCCACTCCTCTTTTGAAATAGAGATAATATCACCTGTTTTTCCAAATTTTGGAGCTATTCCTCCTGCTGCTTCTATCATCTTATTTTGAAAAGAGTCATCACCTGGAGACATAATTGTATCCCGCCCCATAAGCCTTATTACCCGTTTTCTTTTTTCAATAGGTATTTTAGAGACTTTCTGCTTTATGATTTCAATCTGCTTTTCGTTGCTCTTTATAATTTCTTCAGCTTTTTCTTTACAATCAAATATCTCTCCTAAAAGCCTGAGATTAGCAGCATAATCAGCCATTTTAACTGTATCCATAACCACTATCTGACAGGGGCTTTTACAAATACGTTTTAAAGCACAAATATCTTCAGGCAATTTTGAACTACCAGAAGATTTAAGTTGGCTTGAAGCGGCAATTAAAAGGTCTGGCTGAAGTTCTTTTATAATCTTAAAACTTGGCGAAAAATAACCTCCGACAATCTTCTTGCCATCAACACCTGAAAGCCGTGAATCGTGATATGTTATACCAACTAAAGAGTTCTGAGAATCAAGTGAACAAATCATCTCAGTAACAGATGGTATAAGGCTAACTACTGCTGTCGGCTTTTTGCTTATTGTGAAGCTGTTTCCTGCAAAATCTTTGAATTTAACAGGATAAGATGCAGCGTGTGATGATGTTATTAAAGCGAATAACATAAACAATATGGAAAAAGAGATAATTATTCTTCTCATTACTATGGTTTCCTTGTAACTGATATATCATGTAGAGACAGAAGTCCGTGCGTCTCTACAGCTTGGATTAAATCTAAAAAGGCTACACTCAAATCAAAAATTACTGCTTTATTTAGTAGTCATATCTCAAACCTATGAAAAAGCCCTGTCCAGGCATGGGGTAGCCTTTGACATATTCATAATCTTCATCAAACAGATTATGAATTTCGCCTCTGAGCGTCATAGTCCCGTAATGGTTAAATGAAGCAAGTTCTTTAGAAATAGAGATATCTGTTACTATAGAATCGTCAAGAGTAACTTCTGGGGTTGGGTATTCTGTGCTCTCCCAATCTTCAACTGTCTGCTCACCAATAATTGTAAAACTAAGATTTGCATTAAATCCATTTTTTCTATCTGTAAGGCTTAAGCCAAATCCTGCTGTTAAATCTGATGTGTATAAAAGGTCGTCTCCAGTTTCACCATCTTCATATTCGGTCAACCATGTCAATTGAATGTATGGCATAAGTTCTATACCCCAATCGAATGCAGAACCAATATCATAGTTTAATTCAGTCTCTATTCCAGCTATTGAAGCATCTCCAAGATTGATCCATGAATTTGAACCATCAGCCAACCTTTTTTGCTGAATCTTTTCTTCAAAATCAGTAGTAAAAGCAGTTACACTGGCTGTACAATATCCAGCGTAAACATCAAAACCACCATCAAAGGTATCGCTTTTTTCAGGTTTTAAAGATGGATTGCCTACATAACGGGTGCCCCATACCTGATAATCTGCTGCCAACTGGTCTGCTGCTGGCATTACAAAAGCCTGACTATATGTTGCTCGGAGTTTAAACCAATCAGTAAGCAAAAATGCAGCTCCTATTGATGGAGATAGATTAGAGTCGTTTTCTGTGTTACCTGCCGGCTCTTTTACTCTAACCTCATAATCGTCATAACGAACACCTCCAGTTAAAGTAAGTCTGTTGTTTAGAAATTCTGTTTTAGCAAGCAGAAACCCTGCTGTATTGGAATAGTCTGTTTTTTCCGGCGACCATGTTGTTTCAATATCGTATTCAGCCCAATCTAATCCAGCCGTGATACGCGAGCTGCCAAGTTTTAAAGAAGTTTGAGCCTGTGCCCCTTGATTATCTGTATTGTTTTCGCTTGGTATTCCATCGTCCCAGCCGTCAGGATTGCTTGCAATAGGGCTTGTCCATTTATCTTTATCTTTGCCGTTAAAGTATCTCAATTTCCATGAATAGAGACCATCACTTGACTCACCATCATAAACAGCATCAATTGAGTTGTTGGATTTATCCACATAATCATCTGAATCATTTTGGCTCAGATAACCTGACGATCCTGCTTCATCAACATCAAATCCTGTATAAATAATGCCTAATCTGTTCTTAGGAGCAAATGACCACCCTAAATTAAGGCTTATATTGTCAGCACTATCAACTCCTGTATTCTGGTATGTTATACCTTTTGCAGTATCATAGTTATCCTGATTTGATAGAGCAAAAGAGCCCGAAAAATCAAACTGTCCATTTTCTCCTGAAAATCCGGCAGAGCCTTCTTTATAGCCCCAACTGCCAACTCCTGCTTGAGCAAAAGCCGTTGCAGTGCCTTTTCCCTGTTTTGTTATTATATTGATTACACCGCCCATTGCAGCAGAACCATACTGAACTGAAGCAGGTCCTCTTATGATTTCAATTCTCTGAACATTCTGGGTCAAAAGTTTTGCAACATTGCCTGTTCCTGCTCTGCGTCCGTTCAGCAGAACTAAGACATGACCCTTTAAATCGTTGCCATGCGTTTCAGTTCTAAATCCTCTTATGGCTATGGAGGTAAGATTTCCCGGATATTTTCTGATTGCAAGTCCCTGTTGTGCAAGCAGATCACCAACATCTCTTGTAGAAGAGCGGCTGATTGTTTCCTCATCAATTACAGAAATATTAGCTGCAACTTTTTTTTGTGATTCAGCTACTCTGTCAGCAGTTACAACCATAGTTTCCATTACTGTCTCTTGCTCACTATTTTTAGAGCTATCTGCTACAGCAATGCCTGATATAGAAATACTTGACCAGCATATAAGTAAAACTAATATTATTGCTTTTTCTATTCTTGAAATAACAATTGAACTCTTCATAATAAATAACCTTTTTATTTTATAAAAAATTAATAAACACTCTTACCAAACTATTTAATAAAGTAACCAGAAACCCGCCAAATTCCATCTTTCTCCAACTTAGGTGTAACTGTTTCCACAGATGATTTCTTGTTTTCAAAAGATGTATGAAATTCAATTACGACATACTCACCGTCAGGAACACCAGGCAGTGATTTCATATATGTTTTAGAGTCTGCTTTTCTTGAAATAACTCTGCCAAGCGGCTTTCTGACAGCATCAACTGTTTGTCCCCATGCCTGTTTATTGATAGCATTTTTTAACAAATCAGAAGATTCTTCCCAACTTTGAGAATATTTCCCACTGTCAACAAGAGAGAGCCATGATTGGGCTGCATAAACAGCGTCAATCTCTTTTTTTGATGAATCCTCCGCCAAGACATTATCTGTATCTGAAAAAACTGCTCCAATAAGAACCAATCCAACTATTACAAAATAACTGATAACACGCTTCATATTCATCTCTCCTCTATTGCCTTTCAGTAAGAACATTAAAATTATGAGAACCTGATAATTTGACTTTATCAATAACTCTAACAAGAAGCCCGACAGAGACATCTTTGTCAGCCCTTATATTTACAGGGACATCAGGCGACCATTCAGGCATCTGCCTAATCTCATCTGCAACTGCCTCAACTCCAATCTCTTTTTTCTGGATAAAAACCATTCCATCACTTACTGCTCCACCATTATCGGCATTACTGTAACTGCCTCTTTTACCTGCAATGGTTATAGTTATCTGACGGTTATCTGCTTGAGAATCTGTTGTTTCAGACTTTGGCAGACGAATCATGATTGCCTGCTCCATTGCCATATTAAAGGTGAGCATAAAAAAGAGAAGAAGCAGAAAAACAACATCAACAAGCGGTGCTATATCAATATAATTCTGCCGTTTTCTTCTCCTTTCAATCTCCATTATGCCTCCGTGCTTCTATCTGACTATAGAGTGTTGAAGCATTTTCGTGGTTGATGGTGGATGATGCCGCATTACATTCCTTCTGCTGCAAAGCAAAAATTGCACTCTCTTTGGCAATAAGAGCAATTTCATCAACCTGATTTTCAAGGAAATGGCATACAACGTGCGTTGGAATTGCTACAAACAGACCAGCGGCTGTAGTGATAAGTGCTTCCCATATTCCGCCTGCAAGCATTCCCGGGTTGATTTGGGTCTGGCTAAGAGCAATAATCTGAAATGATTTTATCATACCAGTTACCGTCCCAGTCAGACCCAAAAGAGGAGATATAACTGCAACCAGGGCAAGAAATCCAAGCCCTTTTTCTATCAAGCGAATTTGATGAGTAGCAATAAAGCCCACCTCTTTTTCTGTTTTGCCTGCATTAACAGCATCAAAAATAGGAGCCAGATATGAGGGATTTTTCTTGATAATCATCTCTATTTCGCATGAAAGCTCTTTTAAAACTCCTTGAAATTGAAAGCCTTTTTTCAAAGAGATTGTAATTGATAGAAACGAACACAGCAAAATGGGCCACATTAGTGGACCGCCTTTTAAAAACATATCAAACATTACTATTTTATTCCTTTTAATTTTAGGCTCTTTAGCATTATGTGGAGACGCACAGCCGTGTGTCTCTAATTGCTTACTCTTAAGAGTTCAATTTAAATTGAATCTTTATTAAGGCAACACAGCCTACAGGGTTGCCATTTTGAACAGCAGGTGAAAATTTAGAGTGTTTTACCGCCCGAACAGCCTCTTCATCAAATCCCCTTCCAGCACCTTTTACAACTTCCACTTTAATTAATGTTCCAGAGGCATCTATCAAGAGTTTAAGAGTTACCTCTCCTTCAATGCCAAGCCTTTGGGCAACTTTTGGATATTTGGGCATAACCCGTCTGGCAAATTTGGGTCCACCCAATGCACCAAATTCTGCGGCTACAGGAGATAGCGGATTAGACATTTTATCTGCTTTAACCTCTGTGCTACTTGTATTGCTTATACGTTTATTGTTTATAGCCGATAGATTTTCCTTGTTTAGAGAAACCGCTGCCTGAATATTTTCCGTTGCAGGTGCTGGTACTTTTTGCTTAACAACTGGTTGAACTATCTTTTCAGGAGGTTTTACAGGATTTCTCTTTTTTTCCGGCTGTTTTACCTTCTCTTTTTTTACAACCTGCTGAATCTTTTTTTTAGGTGCTGCCTGCTTCTTTTTTGGAGGATCAATTTTTTTGACTGGCTCAGGTTCAGGTAGCTTTACAATCTCAACACTCTCTGGCAGCAGTTCAGGTTCTGGTCGTTTTACTTCTTCAATAAGCTCTGGCAGCAGTTCAGGCTCTGGTTGTTTTACTTCCTCAATAAGCTTTGGCGGTGGCTCAAGCTCTGGTGCTTTTAGCTTCTCAATAGGTTCAGTCTCTTTTAGCTCCTCCACTATAGGCTTTGGTTGAGGCAATGGCGGCGGTGGAGACGGCGGTTCTTTGGCAGCTTCTGACCGCGTTGCTTTCTCAACAGGTGCAGATGCTGCCTGAGCCTCACACGTTAGAGCAGGCTTTTCCAGAACCAATAACTTTATTATATCTTTATCAGGCTCTTTTGGCATTTGTAGCACTGCTGGCTGAATAAAAAACACCAGTCCATGAAATGCCGCAGAAAACAATGCACACTGCCAAGTTTTCATAAAAAAAGCCTTTTACCTTTATAGAAAATAGAAAGATAAAAAATCAGAAAGCAATTTCATACCCCACCTTAAAAAGCCTTCCTAAATCCTCATAAACATAGAGATTTGATGCTCCTTCGCTCAAATCTCCAGTAACCTGCACATCTTCATCAAAGATATTATCAACTCCAAAGGTTACATAGCCTCTCCATGCTTTCACTTTGCCGTAAAAGTTGAGAGCAGCATAACTGTCAAGATTTCTCTCTCTTGATGTCAGTATCTGGCAGTTCAAATCAAGGACAAGCGGTTCTGTAAGATATGAAAAGCCAACGCTGTTCTGCAATTTTGGACCAGATTGATACTCAACTCCGCTTGTATCTTCTGCTGTAGGGTCAGCCCAATATCCAGCCGTGTAGAGCAGAATATCTTGCTGCCAGCCGCTTTGATTAGTAAAAGGAGAAATTCCAAACTCCCACTCCACTCCTGTTGAGGCATAATCTCCTGCATTAAAATAGGTTTGAGGATAACCTCTGCGGTCAATTTCTATTTTCTCGCTATATGCCATGTGAAATAGTGCAAAACGAACTCGTAATATATCAGTATCATATTTAGCACCTGTCTCATAAGTCCAGCCTTCTTCTGGTTTTAAATCAGGATTTCCAACCATAAATGAGCTTTCATAGTAGAGGTTGTTAAATGTTGGGGCACGAAACGCTTTGCCTGTGTTTGCAAAAATATTGAGCTGTTCATTTATCTTATAGGTCAATCCTAAACTTGGAAGAAAACGGTCATAATCAGGAGTTCCAGTTTCTCCATAAATAACCTGCTCTCTGAAGCCTGCCGTTGCTGTTAGACGTTCTCCAAAAGTATTTTTAATCTCCATAAAGAGTGCAGCATCATTTCTGTGGTGTTCCTGATACTGATTTGAGTAATCTACACCTCGATGAATAAGGCTTGCTCCAGTTGTAAATCTCCAGTCTGAAATATTAAATTTGTAATCTCCTTCAATACCTGCGTTAAAATTGCGGTTATCATCATCTGGTGTTTTAGCTGTGTATTGAGAGCGGCGCATGATGTCATAATTGCCAAATATTTTTGTTCTAAAATCTGCTGTCTCATACCTGACATCTGCAAAGTGTTTGAGCTGGTCTTGGTCTGTTCCCTCATAAGCCTTTTTTGGGTCATCAAAAATTTTTCTAAAACCAGTTTTGTTAAAAGAGGCAAGATAGTCAAAGTAGAGATTATCAAACATATTTGCATTGAGGTTTAGAGAATATCTCTCTGTAGGATCAGTTGCGTAACGGTATTTATTTGTATAGCTTCGGGAAATCTCTTCCTGTTCTCCAAGATGCTGATAGTTTGCTCCAATATTGACACCAGGACATGATGCTGAAATTGTGTGGTTCTGATACGACTCTGAACCAGCTTCAGTAGATATTTTTACAGATTTTGCTTTATCAGTATCATCAACGACAGAAGAGTCATCACTCTTGACACTCTTTTTCTTTGTTTTTTTTGTGATGATATTGATAACACCAGACATTGCATTTGCTCCATATATTGTTGAAGCAGCACCTTTTAGAACTTCAATTCGTTCAATCTGTTCAACTGGAATGGTGTTAAGATCATACGCATGACCTGCTGAACCTTGAATTGGAACACCATTTATAAGGATCAGCTCTCCATCTTTAACTCCGCGAATAGAGAGAGTGCTGTTCATTCCTCCATGACTTGTGCCTAAAGGTCCATAAGCCTTGTAAGCAAACCCGCCAGAACGCTTTAAAGCATCAACAACATTGACAGCACCGCTCTCTTTCAGCTCTTCAGATGTGATTACTGTAATAAATCTTGAACTCTCCTTTTCTTGAACAGGAAAACGCTCTGCTGTTACAGTCAAAGTTTCAAGGGTTGTAGTGGCTCTATTCTCATCTTCAGCTTCAGCATTTGAGACCATTATTAGAAAGCATATTGCAATTTTAAGGATATTTATCCATCTGTTCATTTTACGATTCCTTATATTTAACCTAAAGTTATGTTGACTAAAATTCGATGCCTTTTTGTGCCGTAACACCAAAATGGTAAGGGTGCTTTATCTCCTGCATTTCTGTTACCAAATCGGCTGACTCTATAAGTTTTTTGGGAGCATATCGCCCTGTTATAACTACGTGGAGGTTTTCTCTTCTTGTTTTGATACAATCAATAACTGCATCTATTTCTATAAACCCTAATGTCATCAGGTAGGTCAGTTCGTCCAAAATAACCATAAAATATTTCTCAGAATTGAGCTGCTCTTTTGCCAATTCCCACCCTTTAATTGCTGCTATTCTGCTATTTTCCATATTTTCTGGTTCAAAGACAAAACCATTGCCAACATTAAAAACATCCAGCATATCAATGTATCTTTCAGAAGAGATAATTTCTCCATAAGTTGATTTATTTTTAATAAATTGAATAAGACATACCTTTTCCTTGTGTCCCATAGCTCTGAAAGCAAGCCCCAATGCTGCGGTTGTCTTGCCTTTTCCATTACCAGTATTTAAGATTACTAAACCTTTACCCATATCAAATATCCTGTTGTTTTATTCAGGCACATAAACCATTGAACCATCTTCAAGGCGATAGGCAACGCCAAGTCTTGTTCCTTCACCTTTGGCACTCTCTTTAGTAACTTTTACTGCACTTATCTTTTTTCCATCTTTTTTTATAATCTCAAGCTGACCATCTTCAGCCTGTTTCATTATTGTAAATTTGCTATCTTCACTGAACATATCTTGCAGTCTATATGCTGAAAAAAGAGTCAAAATAAGCCCCACAATAAATACCAATCCAACATCAAAAAGATTTGCAACTCCGTTAATTGGGTCTTCATCTGTAAAGGGCTGTTCTCCATACGCCTTTGTCAATCCTTTAGTAGTGATTCTTCTTTTATTGAAATATCTCATGGCATTCGGTCTCCCTGTTCCATCAAAGCTGATTCCCTTACTGTCAGTTCAGAGATTATCAGCTCTGTAGCAAGCTCCATATTTTTTATATCTTCTTGAATCCAGCGGTTTTTAACAGTGTAGATGCAGTAAGCTGTCATGCCTATGGCAAGACCTACAACAGTAGTAGTAAATGCAATTACAAGATCAGAAGAGAGGCGTGCCATATCTCCTGTCCCCAAAGATGCTAAACCAGTACCCATAGGAATGAGGGTTCCCATCAAACCAAGAGAAGGTCCCAAGCGGACCATAATGCGGAGTCTGTCCATTGATTTGAACCAGCTAATCGTTGATTCCTGAACAAGATTTTCAACTTGTATATTTTGCGTATTTTGATCTTCAGAAATGTGTTTTTGATTATTAAGAATATCTCTGAGGGTAACTATGTAGTTTTTAACGCGGTGCGGCAAAGCATCTGCACTGTTTTTGCTGACAATTACAGAAGGAAGCTCTCCAGCAGAACAGTGTTTTAGTCTGGCTCTCTCAAGCCACTCGGCACAAAATGACCCTGCATAGATAACTGTAAAGATAAATCCAGCAACCAAAAAAAAGAGTGTAGGATACAGCAGTGAAGAGGAAATAAGGTAAATTGTAGTGCTTAGAATTGAACCAATGTTGAGCATAAGATTCTCCGTTTTGTATTTTTTATATATGTTAGTCTCTCTACTTTTTAATTTCTAAAATAAATCTATTTATTAATGTTAGACATATAGCGTATGATTCTTTCTTGCATATAAAGATAACCAGCTAGAAAAAGTGAGCCAGCCGTTGCAATAACAAGCGTCAATAGTATTAAATTTAGACTGTTATCTTGGTTCGTGTAGCTATTTGAGGCAATGCTGTAAATCTCATCAAGCCCTGAAAATTGAGGCATGATTATTATTGAAAGCAGAAAGTAGGCAGAAATTGCGGTCATGGCATAACCAAGAAGCAATTCTGGAGAGATGTTAAGCCTTGCTTCTAATCTGCCCATAAAAACAGCAGTCAGAAAACTTAGAGTTAAAAAGAGTATGTAAAATATTGATACTGAAAAGAGAGCTATGTCAGGAAAGAGAGCTAAAAGAAAAGCTGTAGAGACTCCAATTACAGTCATGCAGACAGGACAAGGAACGACTAATAAAAGCCAGCTTGGACTAAGTTGTGTAAGTTGATTTTCTGCTATTAAGGGTTTTGAGAGTTTTTTATTGAATTTTAAAAGATAAATTCCCCAAAACATAAGCATAGCTGCAAACAGAAAATGGATAACCATTCCTCCTTGAACAAATTGCTGGATATTTTCTATATTTGCCATAATATCAATTTTACCAACTGCGGCAGCAATTGAATAAAATAGAACCGCATAAACGGCTGCAAACGCTGCCCAGCCCAAGAGTGCAGCTCTATTACCTTTTTGTTTAAGACGATAGTTCATTCCTAATCCAGCTTTAAAACTAAATATGCCGACAGAAAACAGAATCCCAAGAAACAGACTTTTTAACTCCATAAGGTTTTCTCCTTTTTTCCCCTTTTAAACATCTTTGTTGTTACTAAGTTGTCAATTTTATATTTATTGCTGAAATAATCCTAAGGACTTTTTGTTGAGGCAGATTTCGCTGGCTGCAAAAACAAAAATCCCCGAATCGAAAACTACTCGATTCGGGGATTCCCTTTTTTATCCATCGAATGAAATGCACGTCAGCTTTGTCCGTAAGCTAAAATAATGTGCTTTATGCTCAGGCAGGTCTTCTGACTTCTGGATCACTCTACTTGCAGCGTCTTCCCAACCTAAAAACAACAGGTCAGTGACTTAAATGCTGCGTTCGTCCCCAATTACAGCGGCGGGCCCGTCTCCGATTCTCACGGAGTTCCCTATTATCTTTAGAAAAAGCGAGAATAAAAAACCGCATCTTCTAAAGCACCTGAACAACTATCTTTGTAAGCATTAACTAAATTATGAGATCATGTCAACCAACAAATTAAATTTTTGATAAATTTAACGATTTGACGATTTTTTTAAAACTTTAACAAAACTTTAAAATCTTATTCAACAAGATTCAACAAGAGCTTTTGCCTGTTCAACAATATTTTTTGTGTTTATTCCATACTCATCAAGCACCTTTTCACCTGGGGCAGATGCACCAAATTTATTGATTCCAATAACTTTTCCACTATCACCAACATAACGCTCCCAACCCATTGTAATACCAGCTTCAACAGCAACTCTTCTCTTTATATCATGTGGCAAAATTCTCTCACGATATGATGCAGGTGCTTTCTCAAAAAGCTCCCAGCTTGGCATACTTACAACTCTTGCATTTATACCATTTTTTTCAAGCTCAATTGCGGCATTAACGCAAAGATGTACCTCTGAGCCAGAGGCAATAAGAATAATATCAATCTCATTTTTATTAGTCGAATTCGTGCAGCCACCCGCATTTGTGGCATCTCTATCCTTGATACCATTGCCTGCACATTTGTCGTCCACATCTTTCAGTATATATGCACCATAACGCAAAGAACCATCTTTACCCGTTTTATCTCTATCTAAAATCGGGAGATTTTGGCGGCTTAGTATTAAAGCAGTTGGAGCATCAAGAGTAGTTAATGCAACTCTCCAAGCATCTGCTGTCTCGTTGCCATCTGCTGGACGAATCACATTAAGATTGGGGATTGCCCTTAAAGATGCAACATGCTCAATCGGCTGATGTGTTGGTCCATCTTCTCCAACTGCCACGCTGTCATGGGTAAAAACATAAATAATTGGCAGTTTCATCAAAGATGCAACTCTTACTGCTGGTCTAACATAATCGGCAAAAACAAGAAATGTTCCGCCATAAGGACGGATACCGCCATGAAGATACATACCAGACATAATTGCACCCATTGCATGTTCACGAACACCAAAACGGATATTTCTACCCTGATAAGACTCTTTTTGGAAATCTGACAAACCTGCAAGATAAGTGTTATTTGATGGGGCTAAATCAGCAGAACCACCCATTAAAACAGGCAAGTTTTTTGCAATTGCGTTTAAAACTTTACCAGAAGCTGCACGAGTTGCAATTGGTTTATCTTGTGTTGTAAAAGCAGGTATTTGACTATCCCAACCATCTGTTAAATAGCCACTTATAGCATCGGCAAATTGACCTGCAAGTTCAGGAAATTCAGATTTATAACTATCAAAAACTTCTTGCCACTTCTGCTCTTTAGCCTCTCCTTTTTCTACAACTTTACGACATTCGGTTAAAACCTCATCTGGCACATAAAAATCTTTATCTACAGGAACTCCATAAAACTCTTTCACCAATTTGATCTCATCTGCTCCAAGTGGTGAACCGTGTGCCGCAGATGTTCCTTGTTTATTTGGGCTTCCGTAGGCAATTTTGGTTTTAATTTTTATAAGAGATGGCTTTGCTGTCTCTTTTTGAGCCTCTTCAATTGCTGCCCCAATTGCACAGGTATCATTGCCATCAGGAACAACTATAACTTGCCAATTCATCGCCTCAAATTTTGCTTTTACATCTTCTGTAAATGCAATTGATGTGCTTCCTTCAATTGAGATAGAGTTATCATCGTAAAGGCAGATAAGTTTGCCAAGCCCTAAATGTCCAGCAAGCGAGATAGCCTCACTTGCAACACCTTCCATTAAATCTCCATCTCCGCACATTACGTAAGTGAAATGGTTTATAATCTCTCCTTGTTGGATATTTTCAGCGTCTATAGTGGAATCTGATTTTTTAGATATATCAACATTAAATCGTGCAGCAAGATGACGCTCTGCCATAGCCATACCAACTGCATTTGCAATTCCCTGCCCAAGTGGTCCTGTTGTTGTTTCAACTCCTGGTGTATGACCAAATTCAGGGTGACCTGGGGTTCTGCTGCCCCATTGTCTGAAATTTTTAAGGTCATCAAGGGTCAAACCATAGCCATCAAGATAGAGCATACTGTATAGCAACATAGAGGCATGTCCGCCAGATAGGACAAACCTATCACGGTCAACCCATGCTGGATTTGCCGGGTTATGCTTCATATACCTATTCCAAAGCACAAAAGCAGTTGGTGCAAGCCCCATTGGAGCACCAGGGTGTCCTGAATTTGCCTTTTGAATTGCGTCAATTGATAAGGTTCTTATGGTGTTAATACATAGTTGTTCAAGGTTTTTGTCTATTTTGAATTGTTCCACGGCACAAACCATTGTCTTTCTCCTGTTTGGTTAAAATTTTTTATCATTATCAGCTTCACTCACTATTATCTATAAAAGAGATAGTAAGTTTAATTTTGGTCAAATTATTTTTACTTGCTATTGCTGATTATCAGAAATTGAATGAATTGGACAGCTTTAAAAAGTCAGTTTAACAGCTAATTCTTTTAATACCGGGACATTCACAAATTAACTTGTCTATATTCCTCTTAAAGTATTCCCAGAATGGAAAAGTCTGACATTGAAAGGGTCTTACTTTATAAATTGAACATCTATTGTAGTTATCAAGAAAGATGCAGCGATACTCTCTGCCATCAAAACATTCACGGATAGAATAGCGATTTTCTCTTTTCTCAAAGAACTTATTTACTCCATCAAATATATTAATTTCTAACATGTTGCATATATTGCGTATATCGATAGCATTAACCCATACATTCCCAGAAATACCACTACAACATTTAGCTGAACATGAGCTGCAAGCTATTTGATTAAATTCAAATGGAAATCCATCTTTGTTTATTATAGAGGTTGTATTTTTAGACATAAAAAGTTCTCTAATTATTTGTCAATATGAAAAGTGTGAAACTAAAAACAGACATATTATACTCATTAATTTGACCTCCTACAAAACCGATTCTCTATCTAAATAAACACAACGGGTCAATTCAAGTTTTGCAGGAACTCTATTCAAGAAAATTTAAGAAAATAACTGAACCTCTACGTAAATTCAAGTATCATGGTTATATTTTGTCCAAATACCAGTATAAAATTTCACATTTAAAATAATAGCAACATATAGGCAATATCTATAGTTTATCTAATAATATAATTGGATAATCAATTTGATTATTTACCAGCTTATGTAATAATTTTTAATAAATTTCTATACGTTATCTTGTTCAGACATTTTCAATTCGGAATAATCTTGAGGTTATTTAAAGCTAATGGGACTATGGACTCTTTCAATGTATCAAACACAATACCATCACTGACGGCTTTTTAATAATGCTGCCCGTGCATGGCAGCTTCAACCACGATAAATAGTTGTAATAACTATAGTTGGAGGAGTTTTTTTATTATGCTTGATGTGTTGAAACTAAACGATTGTCAGAAAAAAGATGGAATTAAAGATAAACTCAAGGCAATGCTAAATGATGGCAACTTGAGTGCCTGCCTTACCTGTGCAGCCTGTTCAAGCGGGTGTCCTGCAACAGGTGCAATGGATATGGACCCCAGAAAATTTGTAAGAATGGCTGTTCTTGGAATGGATGAAGAACTTGAAAGACATCCATGGGTATGGGTCTGCACAATGTGCAAACGCTGCCAGAGTGTCTGTCCAATGAACATTAATATTCCGCAGCTTATTTTTGAATTAAGAGCGGGCTGGAAAAGAGAAGAGAGACCCAAAGGTATTCTTGGCTCATGTGATCAGCATATAAAATCGCGCGGCGGAGCAATGGGCGTTCCTTTTGAAGATTTTGAATTTACAGTCAATGATCTTGCCGAAGAGTGCAGAGGACAAGAGGGATTTGAAGAGCTTCAAGCTCCAATTGACAAAGAGGGGGCTATGTATGCTCTTAATCAGAACTCCCGCGAACCAGTAACAGAGCCTGATGAACTTCTGCCGCTTTGGAAGATTCTCCACAAGGCAGATGCAGATTGGACATATTATTCAGATATGTGGGGCGGTGAAAACTACTGCATGTTCCTTGCTGATGATAAATCTTGGGGAGATATAGTAAGGGCACAGTCAAAAAAAATAGATGAGCTTGGCTGCAAGACCTTTATAAATACAGAGTGTGGACACTCATTTTTTGCTGTTTATGCAGCACTTAGAAAATTTAATATTCCTCATAATTTTGAATTTAAAAGCATAGTTGAAATGTATGCAAAGTGGATAAGAGAGGGAAAACTTCCTGTAAATTCAGATTGGAACAAAGATTTAAAGATCAAGTTTACAGTTCAAGACCCATGTAATGTTGTTCGTAAATCTCTTGGCGACTATTTTGCTGACGAGCTGCGTTTTGTTGTTCAGACCGCTGTTGGAAAAGAGAATCTTGTTGAGATGTATCCAAATAAATCCAACAATTTCTGCTGTGGCGGCGGCGGCGGTGCATTACAGGCAGGGTTTACAAAGGAGCGTCAGGCGTATGGCAAAATAAAATTTGACCAAATCGCACAAACAGGAGCTGATTACGTAATTACTCCATGCCATAACTGCCATGCTCAGATTGAAGATATAAAGCATGTTTATGGCGGAAAATATCATGTTGTTCATCTTTGGACTATCCTTTGCCTTTCAATGGGTATTCTTGGCGAAAATGAGAGAACTTATCTTGGTCCAGACCTTGCTGACTTTGGTCTTTAACCGTTCTATCTTATTTATCTAAAATTTCTCATATAAATTTAAAGAGATAAGATACGAATATAAAAAATCAAAGCAAAAAGGTTTTAACTACAAGATTTAAAGGAGATCAAAGATGAGTAATAACAGTGTAACTGGAGCTGTTCTTGTAGCAGGTGGCGGTATTGGAGGAATCCAAGCTGCCCTTGACTTGGCAAACTCTGGCTATTACGTATATATGGTTGAAAAATCGCCTTCAATAGGCGGTGTTATGGCACAGCTTGACAAGACATTTCCCACAAATGACTGCTCAATGTGTATCATGTCGCCAAAACTTGTTGAAGTTGGCAGGCATATCAACATAGAGCTTATAACCCTTGCAGAGATAAAAGATGTAAGAGGTGAACAGGGCAGTTTTGAGGTCGATGTTTTTCAAAAGGCACGATATGTTGATATGACAAAATGTATAGCTTGCGGTGCCTGCTCTGAAAAATGCCCAAAAAAAGTTGATGATTTATATAATGCAGGGCTTGCAAAGAGAAAAGCAATTTATGTGCCTTATCCTCAAGCAGTTCCTTTAAAATATGCAATTGATGCTGACAACTGCATTATGCTTACAAAAGGCAAATGTGGAAACTGTGAAAAAACATGCCCTGCTGGTGCAATTAATTATAACGACAAAGATAAAAATCTCACCTTAAAGGTTGGTTCAATTATTCTTGCCCCAGGATTTAACACATACAATCCATCAGGCAAAGCAATCTACAACTATGATGCGTCAAAAGATGTTGTAACCTCAATTGAGTTTGAGCGTTATCTATCAGCGTCTGGTCCTAATCAAGGTCATGTTGTAAGACCTTCTGACAATGCTCATCCTCATAAAATCGCATGGCTTCAGTGTGTCGGATCAAGAGATATAAACACCTGCGGAAATGGCTACTGCTCTTCTGTATGCTGTATGTATGCAATCAAGCAGGCGATAATTGCAAAAGAGCATGACCCATCTCTTGACTGCACTATATTCTATATGGATATGAGAACTCATGGAAAAGGGTTTGAGAGCTGTTACAATGAAGCAAAAAATAAACACGGCATTAAGTTTGTAAGATGCAAGGTTCACTCTATCTTTACTCAGGGAGAAAAGCTCAATAATGAAGAACAATTATATATAGAGGCAGTTCAAAATAAAGAGCCAGTTGAAGATAGCGGAGAACAATCAGCAAAAAAATCAAAAAAAGAGAGCAAAAACAAAAATATAAAACAATATCAAGTCCTCAACTATTTTGATGAAGAGTCAGGCAAAGTCGTAAATGAGCTTTACGATATAGTTGTCCTTTCAGTTGGTATGGAAATATCTTCTGAAACCCGTGAACTTGCCAAAAAAATCGGCATTGAGCTGACATCAGGCGGATTTATAAAAACATCATCATTTGACCCTGTTGCAACAACAAAAGATGGTGTTTATGTGTGCGGGGCAGTTCAGGGACCAAAAGATATTCCTCAATCAGTTGTAGAGGCAGGCGGAGCAGCAATGCGTGCAGGAACTGCCCTTGCTGCTGCAAGAAATACTCTTACGAAAAAAACTCCAGAAAGAACAGAAATCGACATAAAAGGCGAGCGTCCAAGAGTTGGCGTGTTTGTCTGCCATTGCGGAAGCAATATTGCCAGCGTAATTGATGTTGCTGCTGTTCGTGATTATGCCGCAACTCTTCCTTATGTTGAGTATGTTGCGACAAATATGTATTCATGTTCTCAAGATGCTCAAGATGGAATTGCAAACATCGTAAAAGAAAAACAGCTTAACAGAATGATTGTTGCAGCCTGTTCTCCAAGGACTCACGAGCCTCTGTTTCAGGAGACTCTGCTTTCTGCTGGAATAAACAAATATCTCTTTGAGATGGTCAATATTAGAAATCATGGGTCATGGGTTCACAAAGATTATCCTTTAGAGGCGACTCAAAAGGCAAAAGACCTTGTGAGAATGGCAGTTGCAAAAAGTGTGCTGCTTGAGCCACTTGCCGAGGCTGACCTTAATATTGATCAGAATGTTGTTGTAATCGGCGGTGGAATTTCTGGCATGACTGCTGCAAAATCACTTGCAGATCAAGGATACAAGGTCAATATCATTGAGCAAAATACCTCACTTGGCGGTCAGGCAGCAAATCTTTATCAGACCGCTGGCAGAGCAATGATTCAGGAAGGTTTGGAAAATCTCACATCACAAATTACTTCCCATGAAAATATAACTGTTTTCACAGGTGCTGAAATTGAAGATGTTGAAGGGTTTGTGGGTAATTTCAAGACAACAATAAGTTCATGTTGTGATTCTTCCGCTGCTTCAAAGTGTGGCTGTTCTTCTTTAAATTCAGATAAAGATGGTGCTGCTTCTGGAACAAATTCAAAAACCATTGAACACGGCGTTACAATAATAGCCACAGGTGCTTCTGAGCTAAAACCGACTGAATATATGTATGGTCAGGATAAACGCATTGTAACAGGAATTGAACTTGATAAGATTTTTATCAATAACGATCCTGCACTTTTAGAAGCAAAAAGTGCTGTATTTATTCAGTGCGTAGGTTCAAGAGAGCCACAACGCCCATATTGTTCAAGAATCTGCTGTTCCCACTCTGTTCTTTCTGCTCTGCATCTTAAAGAGAAAAACCCTGACATGAATATCTTTATTCTTTACAGGGATATAAGAACTTACGGTGAAAAAGAGCTTCTCTACAAAGAAGCAAGAGAGAAAGGGATAATCTTTATAAGATATGGACTTCCAAACAAGCCTGAAGTTTATATTGATAACGATAAACTCAACATTAAGGTTATTGATCATGTTCTTAAGATGCCTATTGTCATTGAAGCTGATCTTTTAACTCTTGCATCTGCTGTTGTTCCATACAAAGATGAAAAACTTGCTCAATTCTTCAAAGTTCCTCTTAATGAAGATGGATTCTTTGTTGAAGCCCACGTAAAACTTGCTCCGTCAGATTTTGCTACAGATGGCGTATTTCTGTGCGGTCTTGCCCACTATCCAAAACCAATAGATGAATCAATTGCACAAGCTCAAGCTGCTGCTTCAAGTGCGTTAAGACTTCTTTCAAAGAAAACAATTAAAACGCAAGGCACTATTGCTGAAGTAAATCAGACAATATGCAGCGGCTGCGGAGTTTGCGTCTCTGTATGCCCATATAATGCACCATCTTTGAGAGTATCTAACAAAAATGAAGGCAGACCAAAACTCCATGAAGGAAAAGCAGAGATAAATCCTGTTCTCTGTAAAGGGTGCGGTGCGTGTGTCTCTTCATGTCGTTCTGGTGCGTTGAAGCTGAAGGGTTTTGATGACGGGCAGCTTTTGGCAATGATTGAAAGTGCGATGAATTTCTAAAAATCAAATATGGATTTTTGGGTGTTAGTTCTATTTTAAGCCTGTCTGAATCAGGATGGTCAGGATTGAAGGATTCATAGGATATAAATCCTGCCTTATCCTTTTTATCTTGGGTATCCTGATTCAGACCGCTAATTAAAGTTAGAACTAAAATCCTTTAAGGAGATAAATAATACAATGAGTGAGTTTGAACCAAAAATCATAACAATACTGTGCAACTGGTGCACTTATGGAGCTGCTGATCTTGCTGGAGTAAGCAGGTTTCAGTATCCGCCAAATATAAGGGTTATTAGAGTTCCATGTTCTGGTCGTGTATCACCAAAGATGATTCTTTCGGCATTTCATAATGGTGCTGATGGTGTTTGGATTTCTGGCTGCCACCCTGGAGATTGCCACTATATTACAGGCAACTACTATGCACGAAGAAAATTTATGCTTCTGAAAAACTTTCTTGAATACAATGGAATTGAGCCGGGAAGAATCCATTTTTCATGGATTTCATCAGCAGAAGGTGTGAAATTTGCCGAAGTTGCAAGAGATGTGGTTGAGTCGGTCAGACAACTTGGACCTGCGAAATATTTTATCAAAAAAGAGCTTGATGACAATGATTTGTGTAGCTGTCTAAATAAAAGTAATCCAGATAATAATCTGGCTAAAAATATTCTGGAGGAACAGGCAGCATGACCATGAATATAAATCAGTCAGATATTAATAAAAAACAGATAGATATTATAAATCAGCAATACACAGAAAAAATAAGAGAGTCAGCTAAGAAAGTGCTTTTAGAGAAAAAGGTTGATGTTGTTATAGGCTTTAAAAACGGAACAGAGCCAATGACAACTGAGCCGTGTCTCATAAACAAAGCATCTGATGCTGATAAATTAATCTGGAATGAGCATTGCCGTCTTAACCTTGCAAATTACGTAAAAGGCAGGAAAGATAAGGCGGCAGTGGTAGCCAAAGGGTGCGATTCACGTAATTTGGTTAATCATATAATTGAGCATCAGATTAAACGCGAAAATCTTTATATTATTGGTGTGCCGTGCAATGGCATGGTTGATAAATCTCTAAATCTAAAAGAGTTAAAAGTTGAGGCAGAGTCAGATACCATGCAGGAAAACTTAGATCTTTTTCCGATAAATAGAGATATGCTTCAAGATAATTGCAAAACCTGTATTAAACGCAATCCTGTTATTTTTGATGAGATGATAGCAGAGCCTGTTAAAGAGAGAGAGTGGACAAAAGAGGAGAAACTTAAAGAGAGTTTTGAATCAGTCAATAAAATAGAGGCAATGGCAGAAAGTGATAGATGGAGCTTTTTTAATGATATGCTCTCATCTTGCACAAGATGTTATGCTTGCAGAAATGCCTGCCCGCTCTGCTATTGCCCAACTTGCTTTGTTGATGAGTCGCGTCCTCAATGGGTTGGGAAGGGAACTGACCTGATAGATGTCAGAACCTACCATTTTCTTAGAGCTTTTCATTGTGCTGGAAGATGCACAGATTGCGGAGCGTGCGAGGCTGCCTGTCCCATGAATATAAAGGTGAGGCTGTTTACAAAGAAATTAGATAAAGAGTGCTTTGAAAATTTTGGCTGGGAAGCTGGAATGAGCCTTGATGAGCGTCCTCCTTTAGATGTTTACAAGGTGAATGATAACGCAAATTTTATCAGGTAGTAGAGACGCACGGCTGGCGTCCATCTCACGGCTGTGCCTCTTATGGCTGTGCGTTTTTACAATTTCATATAAAAGAGAACTCTACAATTTCTTATGATAACAGGACATACCATGAAAATTATAAAGATAGATAAAAAAATCTGGTCTGACGGGGTAGAGAAATCAAGAGATTCCTACAGATTAATAGGACCAGTAAAAGATAGAGAATTCCACCAATTCAGAGAGCTTGCAAAAGGTGAACAGCCTGACATGAATTATAAAAATTCAAGGCTTTCTCCAAAATCAATAGCATTTCCACAATCTGAAACCATGTTTATCTATGATTTGGACGAAAAAGCTGAAGAGCATCATATTATGCAGGATGCTGAAAAAGACTATTCGCCAAGAGCAGTTATAGGAATAAGACCTTATGATGCAAAAGCATTCAAGATTCTTGACCTTAACTTTAACAACTCTGATTACCAAGACCCATATTGGGTAAATGCCTATAACTGCACCACGTTTATTTCTCTTGCAGTGAACAGCCCTGATAAGTTTGATTTTTCAACAAGCTGCGCAACAGGTCCGTTTGATGATTCTGCTGTTGATGTTCTGCTTGTTGATTATAATGACTCTTATCTTGCAAAAATTATGACTGATAAAGGGTTGGCTTGGCTTAATGCTGCTGGATTTACAACTAAAAATGGCGAAATAGATGGAGCTGTTACAGGTGTAAGTGAGGCTGGAGAAGATATTTATGAGATAATTGAGAAGCTGAAAGCAGATGCAGAGTCTAAAATTAGATCAAAAATTTCTTTTGATAAGATAAAAGAGAAGTCAATTCTTGATATTTTCAACGCACCATTTTGGGAAGATATTGCGTTTGCCTGCCTAAACTGCGGAACATGCACATACTCATGCCCAACCTGCTGGTGTTTTGATATTCAAGATGAAACTAACGGCAGAAAGGGAATACGTCAAAAGAACTGGGACTCTTGCATGACACCTCTTTTTACTGTTCATGCGACAGGACACAACCCAAGACACAATGATTGGGAGCGGACACGCCAAAGATTTATGCACAAACTAAAATATTTTCAGGATAAGTATAATCAGGGAATTATGTGCGTTGGGTGTGGTCGCTGTGTTGAGCAGTGTCCTGCAAATATAGACATCCGCAATATCTGCAATCAGATGAATAATGGGGAGTGAGGAGTAAAAAATTATGCACAATCCATATAAACCATATCCAGTGCGTATAGATGATATTCAGATTGCCACTGAAGACAAGAGTTTAAGAACCTTCAAGTTTGTATTTCTTGACCCTGAAGATGAAGAGAGATTTGCTTATAAATCAGGACAGTTTGCCGAGCTTTCAATACCGGGTCAAGGCGAAATTCCAATTGGTATTGCCTCATCTCCTACAGAAAAAGGGTTTGTGATGTTTACTGTTTTTAGAACAGGCAAGGTTACAAGCTATCTTCACGAAATGAAGGTGGGCGATATAATGGGTATAAGAGGACCTTTGGGAAATTGGTATCCTTGGGACAAACTTGAAGGTAAGAATATATTGATTATCGGCGGAGGATTTGCCTTCACCACTTTAAGATCATCAATAAAAATGGTGCTTGACCCTCCAAACCGTAAGAAATTTGGCAAAATTGATGTTGTCTATGGAGCAAGAACTCCCGGAATGCTTCTATACAAAGAAGAGCTTATGGAGTGGGAAAAGCGTGATGATATAAACATTCACATTACAGTTGACAGCACAAATGATCCAAATTGGAAGTATCACACAGGCTTTGTTCCAACAATAACTGAAAAGGTCGCACCTCCTGCTGACAACGATACTTACGCAATAATTTGCGGTCCTCCGATTATGATTAAGTTTACACAGCCAGTCCTTGATAAACTTGGTTATGAACATGACCATATTATTATGAGTCTTGAAAACCGTATGAAGTGCGGAATCGGCATGTGCGGAAGATGCAATATAGGTAAAGAACTTGTCTGCAAAGATGGACCAGTGTTCACTCTTGAACAGCTTAACAAGACACCGAGAGAGTATTGATTGCACGTTTTGTTGGAATAATTGGAATAATAAAAACAGAAGATTGGAAAACAGATTTAACCAAGATTTGACAACTTTTCAAAAGTTGTCAAATCTTTAATCATAAATCAAACCATAAATTAAAATTTGAATATTTTAAAGTCTTTAGGAGATAACACTATGATCACAGTAACAGAATCAGCCCAAAAAGAGATTAAAGCCTATTTTGCAGATAAAGAGCTGAAACCTATAAGAATATTTCTAAATAACGGCTGCGGAGGTGCCCAGCTTGCAATGGCTCTTGATGACAAAAGAACTGGTGATGCTGTCTATGAAGTGGGCGGTGTGGAGTACCTTATGGAGCATCAGCTTTTTGAAAGTGCCAAACCTGTAGAAATCAACTTTTTAGGCATGGGATTTAAAATAGATTCAAGTCTTCAATTATCATCTGGTTGCTCTTCTTGCGGCACAAAAGGGTCTTGTTGTTCTTAAGACTTATTTTTTTATTAAATTCATTTCTTCAACCTTACCTGCCATCTTTAATATTTCATAATGGCGGGTGAGATGTTTTCATCAACCTAAAGAGGAATGTAAATATTATGATAGAAAACGTATATGTGCATACCAAGGTTGAAAAAGAGATTAATAGACTGCAAGATCAGGAAAATACTCCTGCTTTTGCAGCTAAAAAGGCAAATCAGATTATTTCTTCTCTTGCAAATGGCACAAAACCAGCACTTGCAGGAAAGCTTACCAAAAGCGGTGATGCAAGAATGAAAAAATGCCTTAAATATGACCTTGGTAAAGGATACAGACTAATCTGCGTAAAAGAGCGGAAATCAATATATGTTCTTTATACAGGAAGCCATGACAGCTGCGATACATGGCTTGATAAACATAGAAATTTCAAGATAGATGCGTTTATGGAATATCTAAGTTGTTGGTGTGGTGATAGCTCCCTAAACTATAACGCTCTCTCTTTGAACGATGGGAATTGTTTTTCAGATGATTCAACATTTAATAAATCAGATTTAGATTGTGAAATGGAAGAAGCAGATTATGACGATATTTTGATGTCAAAGATTACCCAAAAAGATTTACGAGCGATTTTTCAGGGGTTTATTAATTGAATACACAGAATAGATATATAGAGCTTAAATATTCAGGCTCTATATATCTGTTCTTATCGGAGTATCTTTTGGATTGTATCCAGCTTATAAAGCAGCAAAGATGAAGCCAGTATTTGCACTTCGGCATGAATAAAATTAGATTTCCTGCAAAACTTGGATTTAACCTTTGATTTTATTGGATACAAAGTGAGTTTTGCAAAAGTTCAATTATTTAAAAATATCACTCTATTTCTATATATCCAACCGCCCTTTCAATCCTTTGCACTGTTCTATCCTTTCCTAATGCAAGCATCATCTCAAATATTCCGGGACTTACTGTTGAGCCTGTCAATGCAACTCGCAATGGCTGGGCAATCTTACCAAATTTAAGATTTGTCTCTTCCATAACTTTTTTAAAGACATCTTCTAAATTTTTTTCTGAAAAATCAGCAAGAGCAATTGCTTTAATATACTCTATTGATCTCTTTAAAGGATCAACCATATCAGGTTTTAGGAACTTTTTTGCAGCACTCTCAT
Organism: Desulfamplus sp.; assembly: GCA_015232455.1. Taxonomy (GTDB): domain Bacteria; phylum Desulfobacterota; class Desulfobacteria; order Desulfobacterales; family Desulfobacteraceae; genus Desulfamplus. The sequence continues at coordinate 193,907 of JADFZQ010000002.1, forward strand.
CAAACTCTATTGTCTCTTGAAAATAAAATTTTGATGCTTCTGCCATCTCAACCATTGTTTTACTTCTTGGCTGAAGGGTCTCAATTATTTTTTCTAAATTAAGCCCAAGTCCATTATCAAGATTTTTATTTAGTTTAGGTTCTGAATTAGTTTCTAAATTTGACTCTGTCTGTGGTGTAATACCTATTTTGTGAAGGTTAGACAAAAAAATTGGAGCAAGTTCTGATGGAGATTTACTCTGTATATGTTTGGCGTTTAAGGCAGTGAGCTTATCCATGTCAAACATAGAAGGAGAGCGTCCAATATGCTCAAGAGAGAATTTTTCAATTAACTCTTGTCTTGTAAAAAACTCCTGATCCCCATGAGACCAACCAAGCCTGACAAGGTAGTTTAACATTGCATCAGGCAAAAACCCCATATCTTTATATTCGCTAACAGACATTGCACCATGGCGTTTGCTAAGGCGGGCTTTGTCAGACCCAAGAACCATTGGAACATGGGCAAAAAGAGGCAAAGATGCTTCAAGTGCATTGTATATGATGATCTGCTTAGGAGTATTTACAAGGTGGTCATCACCTCTGATTATGGTATTTATATTCATGGTTATGTCGTCAATAACCACTGCAAGGTTATACATTGGGCTGCCATCACTTCTTTGAATGATAAAGTCATCAATTTCGCTGTTTGGGAAAGCTGTGCTTCCCTTTACAACATCATCAACAACAGTTGATCCCATTTTGGGTGCTTTGATACGAACCACCATATTGGTAGATTTTCCATCTTTGCTCCCTGAGTTTGGTTTTTTATTTAGCTCTCTACATTTGCCATTATACATGGGCTTCTTGCCTGTAGCTCTTGCCTCTTCTCTCATTGCCTCTACCTCTTCTGGTGTGCAGTCGCAATAGTAGGCATGACCTGATTCAACCAACTTATTTATATAGTCTCTGTATATATCATAACGCTGGGTCTGAAAATAGGGACCTTCGTCCCAATCAATTCCAAGCCATTCAAGTGATTCAAAGATTGCATCGACAGACTCCTTTGTAGAACGAGCCTCATCAGTATCTTCAATTCTTAAAACAAATTTGCCTCCCTTTTGTCTTGCATATAGCCAGTTAAAAAGTGCTGTTCTTGCTCCACCGATATGAAGGTATCCTGTGGGGCTGGGAGGGAATCGAGTTATTATTGTGTCCATTTTTTCTCCATTTTGGGTAAAACAAAAATCTAAATTTTAATTCCTATCCTCAAAATCTTCAGATGCTTTAACTAAATCAACAATCTTACAATCAGGATAATCTTTGGTTTTATATCTTGAAATACGCATCAGCTTTTTTGTTATTTCAGACATTCTATCAACCTGTTTTTGTATTTTCTTTAGTTTTTTATAAGCAGGGTTATTGGCTGGAATATCCATTAAAGCAAGTTCAGAATATCCTGAAATAGCCATCAAAGGTTGATTCATCTCATGGCATACAGCTCCTGTTATTTCAAAGACAGTTTTTAATTTCTCACTTTCTCTTAATTGCTCTTCAGCTTTTTTCTTTTCTGTCAAATCTCTCACAATACTTACCATACCTATGCTTTTTTGAGAACTTGTTTTAAGAAGTGCCACGCTATGTTCGCTTGGAAATATAGTGCCATTTTTTCTCCTTGCTCTATATTCAAAACTTACTGTATCACCTCTTTCAAATGCCAAAGCTGTTTTATTTCTAAACTCTATAAAATGGCTATAATCTACATGGAATATTTCGCAAGATTGATGTTTCAACTCATCTTTTGTATATCCAAATATCTTTTCTGCTGCTGGATTTGCGTCAATCACAACTCTTTCTGGATTTAAAATAATAACAGCTTCTTCAAGAGCGTTAAACACGCTATTTAGCCAAAGATATGACTCTCTTAATGCCTCTTCAACTTTACGTCTCTGAAAGTTTTCATGCTCAAGCCTATTATTTAGAGCTTGTGTCTCATCAGTCCGTCTCTGAAGGCTTTTTTGAAGAGCATACATTTTGATATGTATCTGAACTCGAGCAATAACCTCGTCAGACTGAAACGGCTTTGTTATATAGTCAACAGCTCCTAATGAAAAACCTTTAACTTTATCCTCAATATTATCACGAGATGTAATAAATATGACTGGAATATCTTTTGTAATTGGGTCTGATTTTAATAATTTGCATAAATCATAACCTGACATTTTAGGCATTATAATATCAAGCAAAATAATATCAGGAATTAATCCATTTATAGCATTAATGGCAATAGTAGGGTCTGATATTGGATAGATTATATACTCAGGAGAGTCTAAAATACCAGTTAAAAGCTTAAGATTGGACGGAGTATCATCTATAATAACAAGTTTTGATTTGTCCATTTACTACCTCTTTTTAATCCCGATCCCTGTTATCAATCTATCAATGTTATATTGAAATTTTCATATTGACTTTTTTTAAGTAATTCCAAGAGTTTCCACTATTAGATCGTGTAGCTTTGGGCGGAACTCCTTGATTTTCTGATTTGTTCTGGCTGGGTGAACTCTGTTGGATAGCAAAATAACTATGATCGACTTTATTGGATCTAACCAAAATGATGTACCTGTAAAACCAAGATGACCTATGCTTTCAGGTGCAAAATATCTGCCAGAAGAAGAACCTTTTATAGATGGGGTGTCAAAACCAGCAACCATATCAAATCTTTTAGATGTGATGCTCTCAAACATGTGATGGCTGTATGTTATCTCCACTCTACTTTTTTTTGCCAAAAAATTTTTCAAAATATCTTTTCTGACAAGCAGACTCTTATCTCCATGAAGTATATTCATAAGTTCAATAAGTATAGACCAAACACCTAAGGCAGTGCCAAAAAGTCCAGCATGACCTTCAACTCCTCCAACTGCCCAAGCATTGTCATCATGCACCTCTGCTTGGAGGAGCTTTTTTCTCCATGGACAAATTTCAGTTGGCACAAACAATTTACGTTGTTTTAGATCAGCTATTTGTTTTTTTATATCTTTATTGGAGCTATTATTGTTTTTGCAGTTGGTGTTTTTAGAATAGCTCTTATAGCTACAGGTATTCTGGTGAATCGGTATAAAGAATAGATCATTTATTCCAATAGGCTCATATATACACTTATAGACAAAAATATCAAGAGGAAATCCAGATACTCTTTCAACTATCCATGCAAGAAGCATATAACCAAGATCACTATAAATTTGCTCTTTCCCCGGCTTTTGGACAAGAGGTTCTTTTAAAATAAGCTCTCTTAAAAGTTTTTTCCGTTCTGGTTCTGGATGTAAGATAAGCTCTTGATAAAATGGTCTGTGGGCAGGTAATCCAGATGTATGACGCAAAAGCTGATCTAAAGTTATATCTGCTTTGTCATTTGGAATAATAAATTGGGCATCACAAATAGTAGTTTCTCTTGATTCAATATTGTTCAAATTATTTGACAATTTTTGTACAATATTTTGAATTTGATAAAGTCTCTGATCAAGATACAGGATACCTTGCTCTACAAGTTTCATTACACAAAGTGCGGTTGCAAGGGGTTTAGTTAGCGATGCAAGATCAAAAATAGAATCTTTTTTTGCAATCTCACCAGATTCAATATTTACTACTCCAAACGCTTCATGGAATATAATTTTATCTTTATGTGATATAAGCAGAACCCCAGATGGAAAAACTCCGTCATTTACACCATCTTGCATCAGTTGAGAAATTGACTTCATCTTGCTATTTACCAGCTATTTATCGTCTATTTAATCTCTATTTGCCAAAACATGACCTATAAAAGCCAATTTATCTCTTTTTTATCAGCATTTATTTCAACCATTGTTGCAAAACGGATAGATATATTTGTTTTGCCATGTCCAGCATCAACCCCTACAACTATTGGAATTTCGGGATTGTCAAATATCTCAAGTATGATTTCATCAAGAAACTCTTGATGTCCATATCCTTCAAAAGAGCCTACAATAACACCTTTAACTCCACTGAACATACCAGCAAGTTTCATCTGAGTAAGCATCCTATCTATTTTATAAGGAGGCTCGCCAAGGTCTTCTAAAAACAAGATTGAATCATCAAAATTAGGTTGAAATTGAGTTCCTGTAAGATGACACAATGTTGTAAGATTACCTCCAGTAAGTTTTCCTAAAGCAACACCTTTTCTCAAAGTTTTTTCTGCAGTAAGAGATAACCAATTGTAGCTACTCGATGCAGAGGGATGTTTTTCTTTTTCTTCAAGATTTTGACTATAAAAGGCTATATTCAAATCATAAGATGAGGTCAACTGTTCATAAAGAGATTGTAAAGTAGCTTCGTTGGTATCTGCAAGTGAGGTTACAACTGGACCATGAACTACCTTTATCATAGCTCTTGCAGAAATAGTTACAAGCAGAGCTGTAATGTCGCTAAATCCCACGAAGAGCTTAGGGTTTTTTGCTATCAGATCATAATCTATATAATGCAGGAGTCTCATTGCCCCAAATCCCCCTCTTGCACAGATAATGGCTTTAATATCGCCCATTCTAAAGAGTGAGTTTATGACATCTGCTCTAAGTTTGTCCTCTCCTGCTAAATATCTTTTTTTCTCATAAATCGCAGATGGAATATAAAGGTTAAATCCCATTGATTTAAGGCGATTTATCCCAATATTAAAACGGTCATGGTCAAACGAACCTGATGGAGCACATACGCCAATAGTATCTCCTATTTTGAGAGGAGGAGGTGTTTTATAATTATTCATAAAAAATATTCCATAAATTTCTATTTTTCTTTTGAACAAAACAAAAATTTCGGTGTCAATAGGATTAGAAATAGAGTAATTGGTTTTTAATATCTAAATATAATAAAATATTAATTTAAGGAGAAATACAATGAAAAAAGCAATTACATTAATGTTTATAACAATCTTTGCAATAGCAGCAACTGTAGATTGTGTAGAAGCTGGACACAGACATGGAAGAGGCGATAATTTTGTTGAAGGTGCTATTATTGGAGTTGGAGCTGCTATTCTTGGAGCTGCCATTATAAGTGAGATAAACTCCCCACCAAGAACTAACTATATTTATGTAGATAGAGAGAGCAGGCATGATAGGTATGAGAGAGAGAGACGCCACAGAGATTATGATAGGTATGACAGAAGAGAAAATAGACATGACAGGTATGATAGAGATGATAGATTTGATAGGAGAGACAGAGGCTACTGGAGTGTTGAGAGAGTTTGGGTTCCTCCTATTTACAGACAAAGATGGAATCCAGGACACTATAGCCGCAGAGGGCATTGGATTCCCGGTGGATATGATCGCGTGATTATACGTGAAGGTTACTGGGAGACTAAAAGGATTTGGGTATCTAACTAAAAGTATTTCTCGTATTTAACCAACTCAATTTACAATAAAATCAAGCAATATCAATCAATGAAACTTGATGAGAAAGAGTTACTTCAAGGGTTAAGGCAGGCAGACAAAAGAGCTTTTGAGGTTCTTGTTGATACTTACCAAAAAAGACTTCTTGCCATTGCCTGTGGTATAACCCTTGATAGAGAAGAGAGCCTTGAAATCGTCCAAGATGTATTCTTAAGTGTCTATCAAAATATTTACAATTTTCGTGAGGAGTCTGGGCTTTTTACATGGATGAGGAAAATTACTATCAATCTCTGTCTTAACTGGAAAAGAAGGTGGATAAGAAGATTTAGATGGAATCACCAAACTCTTGAAGGTAAAAATTTTAGTGAAAATAATGAGTTACTCTATAGAGATAGATATGAACAGAAGCCGCAAACACCTGAAGCTGAATATATAGAATATGAATCAGAAAATATTATTATGAATAAGATAGGTCAGTTGCCTGAAAAAGTTAGAACTGTTTTGGTTCTTAAAGTATTTGAAAAGATGTCCTATGAAGATATAGCACAAACACTTGGGGTTAATATTGGGACTGTGAAATCAAGACTTCACTATGCAAAGAAGTTCTTAACCCACTCTATGTCATTCACCTAAAATACGGAGAGATGAAGATGAGGATAGACAAATACAAGGATAATAATAAACAATATAGCAACAAAAAAGAAAGATATTACGAATATATTGAGCAGGTATTTGAATCACGTATTAACTTAGCAATATCTGAAGTTGATAACAGTGTGGTAAGTGCATCTATATTAAAGTCCATTGAAAATAGAGATATTCTTGACAAGAAAAATCATAACCTATTAAAATTAAAGGGCTTATTTAAAAATAGCTTACTAAAAAAGATATACTCTATATTTAGTGGCTTCAATAATGGTTTCAATTTTAGTGTAAGAAACATAGGATTTCAAATAGCATGTTTTACTATTATAGTCTGTTCAACTATATTTTATGTTGAGTTCTATTCTCAAAATAGGATTTTAAGTGATAATATTGTAAAAGTTGAGAATAAAGTTGCTTCAAAACCTATCTCTTTATTACAAGATGAACCAAATGCAATAATAACTTCTGTTAAGTCTGAAGGCTCATCTGTAATGATTCTTGAGAGCGAGGATAAAAAAATGACCATAATATGGTATAAAGAGGTATGATAAACAATGTTTAATAAAAAAATGGGAAACAATGATAAAAAAGATGAGAGAGATAAAAAAGATGATAAAGTTATTAATATATTAAAGTTTTTTAGGTTAAAAATATTAATTGTAGTATTGATGTTTGTTGTAAATATTTTAATATTTTTAACCTTAGGTGTTAATAGCTCATATGCAGGTGATTCTGTAGTAAGCAATATAAAAGTAATTCTTGCTTCCTCTGAAGCTCCTTTAGACTCTCCTAAAATAGACCCAACCTTAAAGGATATATCCAATCAACTTCAGTCAGTTTTCAAATATACCTCTTATCAATTAATTGATTCACATAACATGAGTATTGCCTATAACACAACGGGAATAGTCTCTCTTCCAGATGAGAGAACTCTTGAAATAGTTCCGGGTGGAATGAGTGGAGATAGGATTAAATTTACAATACGTATTCTTAAAAAAAATTCTCCAATATTTACTACACAAATCCTTCTTAAGAATGGGAGCAGTGTTACCATAGGAGGACCTGACTACAATAATGGCTATCTGCTCTTTAATATTTCAGGAGTCTCAAATTGACTATACATTTGGAGCTATTAGCACCTGCTGGCAATGAAGAGCTTGGGAAAGCCGCAATTGAACACGGTGCTGATGCAGTTTACATTGGCTCACCACGCTTTAGTGCCAGAGCAAATGCTGGAAACAGCTTAAATGATATTTCTAAGTTGATTGATTATGCTCATCTTTTCAATGCAAGGGTCTATATAGCACTAAACACTATTCTTGCTGACTCAGAAATTGAAGCTGCTCTAAATATAGTTTCAGAAGTTTATGAAGCTGGAGCTGATGGACTCATTATACAAGATATGGCTCTTTTACAAGCAGACCTTCCTCCAATTCCCCTTATTGCAAGCACTCAGATGCACAACACTACGCCTGAAAAAGTCAAATTTCTCCAAGATGTTGGGTTTAGCAGAGTAATTCTTGCACGAGAGCTAAATCTTAACGAAATAAGCGAAATTCGTTCTAAAACAGATGTTGAGCTTGAATGTTTTGTGCATGGTGCTTTATGCGTATCCTACAGTGGGCAGTGTTATCTGAGTCAAGCATCTTTTGGCAGAAGTGGCAACAGAGGAGTATGTGCCCAACCTTGTCGTATGAAATATACCCTTAAAGATGGAAAAGGAAGAGATGTTATTTCAAACAAACACCTTCTCTCTCTAAAAGACCTAAATCTCATTGATCACATTAAGGATTTAGCACAATCTGGAATCACCTCTTTTAAAATTGAAGGTCGTTATAAAGATATAGCTTATGTTAAAAATGTTGTTGCAGCCTACCGACAGGCTATTGACAGCTTTATTAAATCTCATAAAGGATATAGAAAGCAAAGCTCAGGAGATATTCATTTTAAGTTTGTTCCAGACATCAAAAAAACATTTAACCGCGGTTATACCCGCTATTTTCTTTTTGACTCTAAAGAGATTGAACATCAAGCTGCAATTGACACCCCAAAGTCAATAGGTGCTGATGTTGGTAAAATAACTCGTATAGAAAAAAAGAGCGGGTATTTTTTGATTAAGGGAAAAAATCTTCATAACGGTGATGGAATGTGCTTTATCTCTCCTACAGGCGTATTAAAAGGTTTTAGAGTAGAGCGTATTGATGAAAATGGGTGCATATTTCCAAACGATATGAGTGATCTTGCCGTAGGAGTTAAGTTGTTTCGCAACCACGATCATCAATTTTTAAAACTTATGGATAAAAGTAGTGCTTATCGCAAAATAAGCGTCTCTATGGTGTTTGAGCAAAAAGATAGAGATATAAACCTAACGACTACAGACGAAGATGGCTATGTTGTTAATTCAAATCTGCCAATTTTATATAATGAGGCAAAGCAGCCAGAGAGAATTGAAGAGCAGATTCAATCTCAACTAAGAAGCACAGGTAATACAATTTTTGAGGTTAAAGAGTTAGCTATCAATATCTATACTATTAGACCATCGTTTTTACCCAAAAGTATTCTTAATAGCTTAAGACGAGATGCCTTAGATAATCTCACGCTTTTAAGAGAGAAAAGCTATACAGTAAAAAAAAGATTGATGAACAATTTAACAATCCCCATATATCCTGAAAAAACTCTCAACTACAAAGCCAATATTTTTAACAGCTACGCTAAGGTATTTTATGAGAATCATGGTGCAAAGATTTTAGAAAATGCTTTTGAGACAGGATTAAACTCTTCTGAAAGAGTGCTTATGACTACCAAATATTGTATCAGAAGAGAGATAGGAGCTTGTTTAAAAAAAGATAGAGCTAAGTTGAAACTTGAACCACCACTTACATTGACAGATGGAAAACGTAGTTATAAACTCCTATTTGATTGTAAGCGATGTGAGATGGCTATTAATCTATAGCTTTCCAGATAATTATTTTGCCCCTCCCCAACCCTCCCCAAGTGGAGGGAGTATTTATCACCCTCTCCATTGGGGAGGGGGCGGGGTGGAGCAATAGGAATTGCCAATTTATGAACTTAAATAGTAAATACTCAATCTAAATAAAATTATAAAATAAGAGATATAGTCTATGTTCATACCATTTTTCTACAAACTAAAAGAGGTTGGAGTTCCAGTTACACCAACATCATTTCTGACACTTCAGAAGGCAATGTCAATGGGTCTTATAAACTCGCTTGATGATTTTTATACCTGTGCCAGAGCAGTTTTAGTAAAAAGCGAGCGATACTTTGACCTTTACGATCAAGTTTTTGCTTACCACTTTGATGGAGTTCCTCTGCCTGATATTGATGGCTTTGAAATAGATGAGATTGCAAGGGCAATGCTTGATGAGTGGCTTAAAAATCCAAAACAGCTTGCAGACGCTTTAGGAATTAATGAATCACAACTTGCAAAGCTCACTCCTGATCAATTAATTGACTATTTCAAAGAGAGGCTAAAAGAGCAGAAAGAGCGGCATGAAGGGGGAAATAAATGGATTGGAACAGGAGGAACATCTCCTGTTGGACACTCTGGATACCATCCGGGTGGAATGAGAGTTGGTGGAGAATCAAGAAATAAATCTGCTGTAAAGGTCGCTGGTGAAAGAAGGTATAAAGATTATTCCAATCATGGACCTTTAACTCAGGCAATGATTGGAGAAGCTCTCAAACGTCTTAGAAACATGGTGCCAACAGGACCAAAAGATCAGATTAATGTTGACTCTACAATCTACAGAACAATGAAAAACGGCGGAGAGATTGAACTTGTATTTGACAGCTCACTAAGAGATAGACTTAAAGTTATACTTGCAATTGATAATGGCGGTTGGTCAATGGACCCGTATATCTCAGTTGTGCAAACTCTTTTTGATTACTCACGTTCGCAGTTTAAAGAGGTAAAAACCTGCTTCTTTCACAACACTATATATGATTGTGTGTGGGAAGACCCTTCAAGATACCGTAAACCTATAAAGATTGATGAGTTCATAAAACTTGACCCTGATACACGATTTATTGTGGTTGGAGATGCAAGCATGGCTCCTTATGAACTTATGGCAACTGATGGTTCAATACATATAAGTGAGAGAAGTGGAAAGCCAAGTATTGATAGACTTCGATTCATTGCAAATACCTTTTCACACTCTGTCTGGTTCAATCCAGTGCCTCAATCTATGTGGAACTACACTCATACAATAATAGCTATATCAAAGATATTTCCCATGTTTGAGCTTTCCATAGATGGTTTGGAAAAGGCAGTAAGCTATTTAATGGCAAAATAGTACATAAAAAATCATAAAATTTAAGGAGATTAAATAAATGAGCATAATTGAGCTTGATATTGAAGATAAGTTAATTCAGGAAATTGGTCTAAAAGCGATTGAAGATTTTATGAGCCATCAGTTATCTCTTTTAAGAGTTCAATATTTAGGTGAAAAGATTAATAAAAAAATTAAACTCTCTCTATTTGATCATACAAAAGAGGTTGGAGAAGCTCGTAAAGAAGCGTGGGAAGAGTATAAATCAAAATATATTATGGCTCTATGATGATAATAAAAGATTCATATATTATTGACTCTAATATCCTTTTTAATGCCTTTATAAGTGGAAAGGATATATACACTCTTTTGTTTTCAGAATATAAAATTTATGTTCCTGATTTCGCATTTTTAGAGCTTGAAAAATATAAGAAGCGTATTTTAAAAAAGACAAAACTAACTGAAAACGAATTTCAAGAATTTGTTATCGCACTTCTATCTAATGTTACAGTGATTCCCAATATGCTATTATCACAAACATCTTTGAATAAAGCCTATGAACTTTGTAAGAATATTGATGAAAAAGATACTGTGTATGTAGCAGCTGCATTGGAGTTTAACTTTAAATTAATAACAAGCGATAAAAAGTTATATACAGGGCTTATAAATCACAATTTTCCACAGGTGATATTATTGGAAGACATAATCAAATCAATATGTTAAAAAATATAAGGTTTAGCTTAAGGAGAAAATTATATGCCTATTATAGTCAAACCAAAAAGAGAACTTAAAAAACTCTATATGCTCATTACTGATGTAAAAATATATGTTTTAACGCTATCTGTTTTTATAGTTGCTCTTTTAACTAATACTGCACTCTGTTCAGATACAAGCTCTGTAAAACTTTATAACAACAATCTTTTAACAATAGAAGATGCCATTAAAACAGCACTTCTCCAAAATCCTGATATTGGAATGGCACGCGAAGGTTTAGCCATTTCACAGGAGGCTCTTAAACAGACAGAAGCATTGTTCAAACCAAGAGTAACGCTGTTTAGCGAACTTTCAACTGGAGATGCACCTTCTGCTTATCTATTTAAAACTATAGACCAGCGTGATTTACCTCCTCAGACCAATTTTAATGATCCCGGAACATTTACCAATATAGAAAGTGGTGTAAACATAAACTTTAATATTTATAAAGGTGGGCTCGATTCATTAACTAAAAGAGTTGCACAGTCAGACGTTAGAGAGAAAGAAGCATTAACAGATCAGACTGAAAATATTATTGTATCTTCAGTTATTAAACTCTTTTTCTCTGTTTTAAAAGCTCAAGAGTATGTAAATATTGCCAAACAATCTGTAGATACAGTGCAAGAACAGTTAAGGGTTATGAATGTAAGATTTAAAGGTGGTGGAGTTCTTAAATCTGATATTCTCTCTCTTGAGGTAAGGCTTGCTGATGCGAAAAAAGAGCTTGTTCAAAGCCAAAATCTTTATACAACCACACTGACTGCATTTAATTCGCTTCTTGGAAAAAAAACAGACGATGAGGTTGAGCTTGCTCGAAATTGTCAGTGTCCTGTTACTTTTCCAGCTACTTATAAAGAGGCTGTAGTAATTGCTATGGAGAAGCGTCCTGAAATATTTCAATCAAAGGAGATGATTCAAAAAGCTCGCCTTACTCTTAAAAAAGCAGATGCCACATACCTTCCAAGTGTAGATTTGAATGCAAGGTGGTATCTTGATAACGAAGACATTAAAGTAAACTCTAAAAACGATAACTATGTAGCTGGCGTAATGATGAACTGGAATATTTATACAGGTAACTCTACACGTTCAGATATTATTATGGCAAAGCATGGGCTTGCACTTGCTTTAAAAAATTTTGATAAGACAGAACTTATGATCCATCAAGATGTTAGAGAGGCGTATCTAAACCATGAAGATGCAATACAGCGTCTCAATGTTGCAGGAAAGAGTGTAGAGATGGCTGATGAATCTTTGATGCTTATTAAACAGCGATACGAAGGAGGCTCTGATTCAATTACCCGCTACCTTGAGGCAGAACTTGCAAGAAATAGGGCAATGATAAACAAGGCAGCAGCTTTTTATGATGAGAAGATAGCGTTAAGTGATATTGCTAAATCTATGGGAATTTTGTCAACTATTTGGAAAAATTAAGAAATTATTATTTTTCAGGTTCTCCTTATCTTCTGATTAAATTTGAAACAGTGTAAAGGTTTAGGCAATAGGCAACTATGGATTTGGACAGAGGTTTTAATGAAATTAAAGAGTTGATTGATAAAGCTCGGGCTGATGCTTTTAAAAGCGTTAATAGACAGCTAATCGAGCTTTACTGGAGAATAGGGCAATATATCAGCCTCAAACTTGCAGAAGCAAACTGGGGTGAAAACAAGATTGAGCAGTTGGCAGATTATTTAAAAAACTGCGGAGCTGATTATAAAGGTTTTAACCGTAGAAATCTTTACAGAATGAAGCAGTTTTATGAAGCATACGCAGACAATGAAATTGTGTCGCCACTGGTGACACAATTAAGCTGGACAAATAATCTTCTTATTCTTTCCAAAACAAAAACATCAGAAGAGCGAGAATTCTATATCCGTCTCTCTATTCGTGAGAAATATTCCAAACGGGAGCTTGAAAGACAGCTTGATTCAGCCATATATGAGAGAACAATTCTTTCAGGTAAAAAACAACTGCCTGTTACTGCAAATGGTAAAAATGTAAATCAATATATTAAAGACAGTTATGTATTTGAATTTTTAGGGCTTCCAGATGACCATTCAGAGAGCGAACTAAAAAAGGGGCTGCTTAAAAATCTAAAACTCTTTATTCTTGAGCTTGGCAGAGATTTTTTATTTGTTGGGGAAGAGTATAAAGTTCAGGTCGGCATGATCGACTATTTTATAGACCTGCTCTTTTTTCATCGTGAACTTCAATGTTTAGTTGCTTTTGAATTAAAAATTACAAATTTCAAGCCTGAATATTTAGGCAAAATCAACTTTTATCTTGAAGCACTTGATAGAGATGTTCGTAAAAAACATGAAAAACCAAGTATCGGCGTGCTTTTATGCAAAGGTAAAGATGATGAAGTTGTTGAATATGCTCTCAGCAGAACTCTTGCACCTGCAAAAATAGCTGATTACACATTAAAACTGCCTGATAAAAAACAGCTTCAACAAAAACTGCATGAACTATTTGAAAATGCTGATTTTAAGGAGAATGAGGTTTTACAGCCTTAAAAACAATGTAATATTGATAAGCAATGAATCGAAATTACTAAACAAACAAGGAGAAAAATCATGGAATCAACAGCATTGCACCCGGGTAAATTACTTTCAATTTCAGGCTCTTATTGGCAGACATGCACTCTTCATGCAAGTGTTAAACTTGATATTTTTACAATCATTGGAAAAAATAGCCTCGCATCAGAGGAGGTAGCAACAAAAATGTCAGCACCTGTTAGAAGTGTTGCCATGTTGCTTGATGCCTTATGTGCTATGGAACTTCTAAAGAAAGATGGGGTGAGATACTCCAATACCCAAATATCTTCAAAATTTCTTTCAAAAGAGTCTTCTGATTATATTGGTTTTATGATTATGCACCACCATCACCTTGTTGAGTCGTGGTCAAGGTTAGATGAGTCAGTTATTAGTGGAAAGCCTGTTCGTAACAGAGTATCTTCTGAGCAAGCTCATACAACTTCTGATAACAACCAAACTAATTTTAAAGAAAAACAGCAAGACTCTTTGGAATGTGAGCGTAGAGAGAGCTTTTTAATGGGCATGTTTAATATTGCAATGACAACAGCACCCGACCTTGTTCCAACTATTGATCTCTCTGGCAAAAAACATCTTCTTGATCTTGGCGGAGGACCTGGAACTTATGCAATCCATTTTTGCTTGAACAATCCTGATCTTACTGCGGTTGTCTTTGATCTTCCTACAACTCGCCCTTTTGCAGAAAAAACCATTCAGCGTTTTGGTCAGCAACATAGAATAACCTTTCAAGATGGTGATTTTCTCAAAGACGATATTCAGGGGAAATATGACGTTGTTTGGCTATCCCATATTCTCCACGGTGATTCACCTTCTGATTGCGAGCAAATTATTAAAAAGGCAGCATCTGTGCTTGAACCTAATGGAATGATAATTATCCATGAATTTATTATGAATAACGAGAAAGATGGACCTCTTTTTCCAGCTCTGTTTTCTCTAAATATGCTGCTTGGAACAGACGGTGGACAAGCTTACTCTGAACGTGAACTTATGGATATGCTTAAAGGGGCTGGATTTAAAGATATTGTTCGTACAAAATATAGAGGACCTATGGAGTCAGGTTTGATTATTGGAACAAAATAGTTTTTTTAATGCAATATCTAAACTTATCAATATTCAATATAGTGATTGGAAAAAGCCATGTATAATTTAAAACATAATTTCAACCAAAACATTATTGTGTTTATAGCAATGTTGCTGTCAGCTCTTTTTGTTCAATCTACACTATTGAGTATTTCATTTGCACAAGAGCCAGATGGATTTAAGCAAAAGAAAATACCATATTCGCCTATAGAAACTGTCAAAAGCTCGGTTCAAACAGTTACAGAGACCTACACAGCAGTTGGAACAGTAAAACCCAAAAGCGAAACTATGATTGAATCGCAGGTAAATGCCCAAGTGCAAAAGGTTCATGTTCAAGCTGGGGATAAGGTAAATAAGGGCGATATTTTGATAACACTTGACGATAGACAAGCATCTTCAAGGCGTGATGGTGCAAATGCAGCTCTAAATGCTGCAAGAGCAGGCAAAGAGCAGGCAATGCAAGGTGTCAATGCTGCTGAAGCTGCCCACAAAGAGGCAAAACTTCAGTATGATAGAGTCAGCGGATATTACAAATCTCAAGCTGCCACAAAGCAGGAGCTTGAGATGGCTGAATCTGGTTATGTTCAGGCAAAGGCAGCTTTAAAAAGAGCAAAAGATGCTTTGGCTGGAGCAGAAGCAGGTATAAGGCAAGCTATGGGGGCTGTATCAGAAACCAATGTTGGTTTAGAATTTTCTAAAATCACTGCCCCAGCAACTGGTGAGGTAATCAAACGAATGGTTGAGCCGGGTGATCTTGCCATGCCGGGTAAACCTCTTATTTCTCTTAGAACTGAAACAGGTTTTAGGATTGAAGCTCATGTTCGGGAAGGTTTAATAAACAAGGTTAAGATCGGCATGAAACTCAAGGCTGAAATAGCAACTTTAGGAGTTACCTGCGATGCTGAAGTTGAAGAGATTATCCCTTATGCTGACCCTGAAACAAGAACATTTTTGATTAAAGCAACACTACCTAAAGATATAAAAGTTATAGCCAATATTTATCCCGGAATGTATGCAAAGCTCTTGATTCCTGAATCTACAAAAGAAGTTGTTCTTCTGCCATCAAAAGCTGTGATTATAAGCGGACAGCTTGAGCTTGTGATGGTGCAAATTGGTGGAGATAAAACAGAGCAAAATGGGGTAAAAAATCAGGATAGTGCTAATCAATCAGAACCTAAAAATCGTGAAAAAAATTGGCAGCTTAGATATATAAAAACAGGCAGACATTCAGGCGATATGGTTGAAGTGCTTTCAGGTCTTAAAGGTGATGAAATTGTTGGTGTTGGAGGCTTTGATTGATTATGGAAAATAGCGATTCTACCTCTGCTAAAAGCACATCTGACAACTTTAATCAGAATAGCGAAAATCAAAATAACCCTAACGACTCAAATAATAGAAAAAGTGAATTTGATCAGGGCTTGATCTCAAAGTTTGTTGAAAAATTTTTAGATGGCAAATTATCTATAATGTTCATTATCACTGCGTTATGTTTAGGTGGAGCAGCTCTTTTAGTAACTCCTAAGGAGGAAGAGCCTCAAATTGTTGTTCCAATGGCAGATATTTATGTAAATGCCCCAGGTGCAACACCAGAAGAGATTGAGCAGCTTGTGGCAACTCCTCTTGAGCAGTTTTTATGGCAGATTGACGGTGTTGAGTATGTCTATTCAATGTCAAGAAAAGATATGGCTCTTGTAACTGTTAGGTTTTATGTTGGCGAAGACAGAGAAGATTCCCTTATAAAGCTGCATAACCGAATATCCATGAATATTGATAAGGTAACTCCTATTGTAAAGGGGTGGGTTATTAAGCCTGTTGAGATAGATGATGTGCCTATTGTAAATTTAACTCTATATTCTGATAAGTATAGCGATTTTGAACTCAGAAGAGTTGGTGAAGAGATTCTTTCAAGAGTTGGAAAACTTGAGAACATCTCAAGAACATCAATACATGGAGGCAGAGAACGTGAAATAAGGGTAGAGCTTATACCTGAGCAGATGTATGCTATGAATATCTCATTTATGGAGGTTCAACAGGCTCTTCAAGGTGCTGATGCCTCTTTAATAGCTGGTAGTTTCTCAAAAAAAGATAAAGATTATCTGATTTCAGCAAGCTCTTTTATCAGCGGAGTTGATGAGATTAAATCGCTGATTGTGGGGGTAACTCAAGGCAGACCTGTCTATTTAAGAGATATTGCAAAGATTGAAGATAGACCTGATGAAGCAGATACATATACCAGAATGCTCTTTTCTCATGCTTATTCAAAAAAGATGGGTTATGCTGATTCTAACAAAAAATATAATGCTGTAACTCTTGCGATCTCCAAGAAAAAAGGGACAAATGCGGTTGCTGTTGCTGAAAATATCATAAAAGAGTTTAAGTCGTTAGAAGATAAAATAATTCCTGACGGCATCTATTCAGAAATAACAAGAAATTACGGTGAAACTGCCAAAGAAAAGGTTGATGAGCTTATATATTCTCTTATTTTTGCAGTTGTCTCTGTTGTTGTGCTGCTTGCCTTTACACTTGGCTGGAAAGAGTCTTTAGTTGTTGCTCTATCTGTGCCTATAAGCTTTGCACTTGCACTTTTTGTAAATTATCTATTTGGCTACACAATTAACAGAGTAACCTTATTTGCCCTTATTTTATCGCTTGGTCTTGTTGTTGATGACCCAATTACCAATGTTGAAAACATTCAGCGTCATATTGTTAATGGCATTCTTGATCCATTTAAGGCAACTTTAAAAGCTGTTGATGAGGTTTTGCCGCCTGTTATCATGTCAACTCTTGCTATTGTTGCATGTTTTGTCCCGCTATTTTTTATAACTGGAATGATGGGTCCATATATGGCACCAATGGCGGCGAATGTCCCTTTAACAATAGTTTTTTCAATGGTATGTGCCTTAACTTTTGTTCCTTGGTTATCGTATATAATTTTAAAATCATCGTCTCCACATGGAAAAAGTCTTTACCCATCTTCTAAAGAGAAAGAGGTTGATGTAGAGCTGCACTTATCACAAAAAGATAGTTTAGAATCTAAACCTATATTTAAAATATACCGTTTTATTCTTGAACCTTTTTTAAATTCTGGCTTTAAAAGGTTTCTTCTCTTTTTAACTGTTATTGTTCTTCTTATCTTCTCATGCTCACTTGCAATATTTAGATATGTCCCGCTTAAACTTTTGCCGTTTGACAACAAAAACGAATTTCAAATTGTAATTGACATGGATGAAGGGATAACTTTAGAGCGAACTGACGCTGTGGTGCAGCAATTTGAGGAGTATCTGCAAAATGTTCCTGAAGTAACCTCAATTATTTCATACTCTGGAGAGGCTTCGCCAATGGATTTTAACGGTATGGTTCGCCACTACTACTTAAGAAAGGCAAGCCATTACGCTGATATTCGAGTCAATCTTCTTCCAAAAGATGAACGAGAGCAGCAAAGCCACGCTATTTTGCTTCGATTGAGAAATGACCTTGAATCAATTGCCCGCGAAAATGGGGCAGGGATAACCTTAGTTGAAGTGCCGCCTGGTCCCCCTGTTTTATCAACTATTGTTGGAGAGATTTACTCAACTTTAGATATGCCTTATAGCGAGCTTATCAAATCAGCAGAACATCTTGAAAAAATTATGGCTCAAGAGCCGTTTGTTGTTGATATAAATGCAATGACTGAGGCAGAGCATGAACGAGTAGAATTTACAATTGACAGAGAAAAAGCAGCTTTGCACGGAATTAATACCCAAACTATAATCGCAACCCTTAGCGGTGTGCTAAATGGAGCTGTTCCAGCTTTTGTTCATCTGCCAAGAGAGAGACAGCCTCTAAAAATCAGGGTAACTGTTCCAAGGGCAATGAAATCAAGCATTGCAGATTTAAAGGCTATTCCAGTTAAAGGTTATGGAACAGGAGCAATGGGTGGGCGAATGATTCCGCTTGCAGAACTTGTTGATGTAAAAATACTTAAAAATG
This sequence comes from Desulfamplus sp., assembly GCA_015232455.1. Lineage (GTDB taxonomy): Bacteria > Desulfobacterota > Desulfobacteria > Desulfobacterales > Desulfobacteraceae > Desulfamplus. The sequence goes on from JADFZQ010000002.1 coordinate 212,566, forward strand.
AAAAGACTATCTTTCACAAAAATCTTGAACGAGTTGTCTATGTTCTTGCTGAAACTGCTGGAAGGGCACCTGCTGAGGCTGTTCTTGATATGCAATCTCGTATGAAAAATGACCCAATGCCAAACGGCACAAGGGTTGATTGGGCTGGCGAAGGCGAGTGGAAAATCACAATTGATGTGTTTAGAGATATGGGAATTGCCTTTGCTGCTGCATTAGTTGGAATTTATATCTTATTGATAATTCAGTCTGGCTCATTTTTTATGCCGATTCTTATTATGATGGCAATTCCGCTGACTCTGCTTGGCATTATGCCGGGTTTTATGCTGTTAAACACATTTGGAGCTTCTTCAGTTGGTGGAGCAGGTGCTTCAGGTTTTGCAAACCCTGTATTTTTCACAGCTACAAGTATGATCGGAATGATTGCACTTGGCGGGATTGTTATTAGAAATTCACTTGTATTAATTGAGTTTATTCAAGATGCTGTAAAGGCTGGCACACCATTTAAAGATGCAATTTTGCAAAGCGGTGCAATTAGAATGCGTCCAATTTTGCTCACCGCCCTTACAACTGTAATTGGTTCAGTGCCGATTACTCTTGATCCTGTATTTTCAGGACTTGCGTGGGCGTTAATCTTTGGATTGATAGCATCTACAGTTTTTACTTTGGTTGTGATTCCAGTAACCTATTTTGCTATTTACAGATACTCTGAATAGTATTTTTCCATACACTTAGGGCATATCCCATGACTGAACTGGGCGTCTGAGTGCTGAGTAATATACTCTTCAACCTTATTCCAATACCCTTGATCGTCACGAATTCCTTTACAGTGCATACATATTGGGATAATGCCACTAAGTATTTTTATCTGAGAATATGCTTTTTCAAGTTCAATGTTCTTATGTTGAATCTCACGGTTTTTTTGCTGAATCTCACGGTTTTTTTGCTGAATCTCTCTTACCATGTTTGTCATTTCATTATTTAAAATGCTCATCTTATCCATAAAATGGCTCTCAGTTAGGGTTATCTGTTCACCTATAATAAGATAGCAATGATCAACCCTAAAGATATAACAAGAGACAGTCATAGATGGAGAACCGGATACGGAGAAGTTGAGTTTATTTTTTATGAAATCAACTTCTCTATCTTCGCAAGCATTAAAAACAGAACAGCTTTCTTGTGTAAGAAAGTTGAGGATACTCTCTCCTTTAATATCCCCAACTTTGATTCTTCTAAAGAGACCACGGGAAGTTATAAGTTTGATAAATGGTTTATTATAATCTTGAATAGTCAACTTTTCATCAAGCAATAAGATTATGATGCTATCTGTATTATCAAGATATTTTTCAAGCGAAGCGGTATAGATATTAATTAAGGTGCTGCTATTCATTTAAAATAACCTAATTTTTCAAGGTTTAATTTACTACACTTTAAACCTAATATTTAAAATATCACCATCTTCTACAATGTAATCTTTTCCTTGAACATAGAACTTTCCAGCTTTTTTTAGTTCAGCTTCAGAGCCGTAGGAAATAAGCTCGTCATACTTTATAACCTCTGCTCTTATAAATCCACGTTGAAGGTCTGAATGGATAACACCAGCAGCAACAGGTGCAAGAGAGCCTCTTCTTACCAACCACTGACGTACCTCGTCAGCTCCTACTGTGAGAAAAGATATAAGCCCAAGTGCATTAAGGCAAAGGCGGGTTAAAACCTTTAAAGCTGACTCTTCAATTCCAATATCTTTCAAGAATTCTGTTTTTTCATCTTCGCTTTCAAGTAAGGCAATTTCAGATTCAACCTTTGCAGAGACAACCATAGCAGCCATTTTGTTTGATTCACAAATATCTTTAAATTTCTCAAGAAGTTCATGGCTATTGCTTTGATTATTATTAGAGCCATCTTTAAGAGTTATATCATCTTCTGCTACATTTAAGGCAATAATCATCTCTTTGCGTGTAATCAGAGGATAACTTCTTATAAGACGCTCCTCTTCTGGCACAAGCTCAAAAAGACGCAAAGGCTTCTCCTGCTCAAGATGTTCAAGCATCTTTTTCATCAACACAAGCTCTTTTTGCTGCTCTTCATCTTTTTTCTTCTTAATGAGCTGTTCAATTCTCTCAATACGCTTTTCTACAAATATCTGGTCGTGCATTATAAGTTCACCATTCACCATTGAGGCATCTCTGAATGGATCAATTGAGCCAGCAGAGTGATATATTGCATCATCTTCAAAAGCTCTTACAACATGGCAAATTGCGTCCATATCTGCAATATCCCTGAAAATATCCCCTTTTGAAATATTTTCCTGCTCCATTTTAGGAAGCAATACAAGATCAACTCTTGCCCTTACCTCTTTTTTGGGAGAATACATTGCAACCATTCTATCAAATCTTGTATCAAGAATCTCTGCTGTGCCGGGCAGAGGCTTTGGTGGGCCACTCTGCTCTTTAACTTCACTTCCAGTTAATATCTGAAATAGGGTCTTTTTTCCTGTTTGGGGCAGCCCTATAATTCCAACTTTCATAAAATTCTCCAAATCCCTGCTATAATTTTAGAATATAAAATTTAGCAAGGAACTGACTTTAATATTTTCTTATTATTTTACTTTCTGCAAAAGTTCTATTTAATTTTGATCTTTTTCAAGTAATTTTGCATACCACTTAGCAAACTCAAACATACCAACTATTTTTTCATTTTCATTGATGATTCCAAGACACATCTCAAAAGCACCTTGTGCAAATGAATTTGAATACTGATCATGAGGTCGTTGTTGTAGAAACTCACGGATAAGCATTTGAGAGGTTCTATTGGTTTTATCTTTTCTAATATCAATCGGGTCTTTTGGTGTCTGTATCGGATCCCACTTCTCATATCCAATCTTCATAACCTGTTTTTGACCACGTTTACCCATAGCATCAAATATAGCCTTTTTTTTGGCTTCAATCTGTTCTGGTGTGAAGTGTTCCATTATCTTGTTTTTCCAAAAAGTTTTGTAAAAGAATTATCTACTTTAATATTTGTATAATACTAACGTAGATAATTGTAGTTAAATTCCAAAAAATTCTTCATTAAAATCAGTTATTAGTGCCATAGAGACAGGTATGAGCATTTCGCATATTTTTATATTTTTAGCTTTAATATCTTTTACCATCTCTGCTGATATAAGCTGAAGCTGTGAATATACTTTATCCATGTTTACAGTCGGATATTTACCACCTTGTGTAAAATTGGTTCTTCCACATATATGGCTTGCACCCTCTGTTGATGTTGGAATTCCATACAGACGGCATGTGATAGGTCTTGCTTCATAGAGGATACAAAGATTATCAGCACTTAGAAGAGGACATCTTACCCGCTCCATAGACATCTTTGCAAGCACATCAATCTCGTTGCCACCTTGCTGAACTTCCATATAGGCATCTCTTTTCATCTTAAATAGAGATCGGTCAACTTTGGAAGCATTATCAATAAGCTCCATCTTCTTTGCTCCAGAAAAGGTCTCATTAAATTTCTTATTTATGTATATAGCTTCAATAATTGGAATATCAAAAATTGCATAACAGCAGTCGCTGCACTTCTCTCTACAAAAAACCTCTTTTGGATACTCTTCTCTTACTTTGTTGAATATGCCGTCAACCATTGAGACTAACGCCTCATATTTTGCAAAATGTTCTTTAAAATCAATGGACATGAAACAGTTCCTTAAATTATAACTTAATTAGTAACTTATTGAGTCATGTTACGCATTAATTTGCCCTACCCCACTATCTTAAGAGGCTTTGCGTAACATCACTTATTAATTATTCTTTACAAAAAGAGATAATATAGCTTTCAAGCCAATCTAACACTCTTTTTTTATCTTTTAAATCCTCTATATTATCACTGTTTTTTATCTTCTCACAATTTTCTATCTGCTTAGCATCTTTTATCTGCTCACTATTTTCTGTCTGATAATCATTATTTATCTGCTCGTAACCATTTGATGCTAAAAATTTATTATAGTCATTACGTATAGTTCTTAATTCCTCAAGAGCTTTTTGCGGGATAAGTTTCTCATCTTGCTTAAAACCAATAATTTTCCTTTTATTAAATTCAGGATCATTAGTATTCAACCTAACCCTCTCCATATAATTTGCAAACTCTTTGGATACTAAGGAAATCATACTCTCTTGTAAATCTTTATTGTTCTCTTGGATATTGGATTCAATATTGGTTTTGATATTGGTTTCAATTTTGGGTTCAATAAATTTTATAGTTCTATTTTTATTTTCACAATTTAGATAGTTTCTAAAAATTATCCGAATTGCTAAAGATTTAACTCTTGATGGCTTTATTGTTTGAATCATCTCAATTTTTTCCATCAAAGAGCATTTATGAAATCTCTTTATCTCGCTTTTTTCTGTGCTGTTAAAAAATGGAGATTGATATAATAATGAGTCAAGGTCTGCCTCTGGAACTAATTTATATTTAAACTGTCGATGATACTCACATATTTTATTAAAAATAGCATACTTTTCACCATTGTCAGCCATTACAGAGATATTTTTTTCAGCTAAATCTCTCTGTTTATCTGAAAGCCTATCCCAGAATCTTTCTAACTTAGGAAGAATAATTCCTGTCTCTCCATCTTTTTTTCTTATAACATAAGCGTTATCCCTTGGTGTATCACCTGAAAGTGAAGAAGGCTTTAGAAGCTCAACTTTATTTAAGTTATCTTCGTTTAAATCATTTTCGTTTAAATCATCTGAGTTTTGGACAATCTCCTTCTCTAATTCCTTATCTAATCTAATCCATATAGTTTGATTTAGGTAATGATTTGACCTTCCAATACCAAGAACAGGGGCAATATAAAGTGAATCTGCACCAAGTTTATGCGATACCATAATTGCAATAGGATAATCTTTGATATGAACAGGATAACTTTTTTTAGACAAATTAGAAAACATTTTATCTATTCTTACTTTTTCACTATTTTTATCAAACAATTCAAGAGAGTATATCCAGATTTTTTCCTCTTTAATCAAGCATCTTGCTAACTCAACAGTTGCTTCAACATCTGCCATAGCATTATGAGACCTGCCTGATGTAATAAATTGATTTGATTTAGTTATTGATTCAAGTTTAAGGGTAGGTTTGCCTTCATCAGTTGTTGCCCATTTTATGATTTCAGGTTTAAAGACTCTGTAAAGCGTTGTAATAGGTAATAGATCAACTCTGTAACAGCCATTTGCATATTGATGAGAATATGGATCAAGAAGGTTTCTGTAAAAAGTAAAACGTAAAAATTCATCATCAAATCCAAGATTATTATAACCGATTGAAATAGTTTCAGATTTGTTTAAAATAGAGTGTATCATTAATGCAGCTTCGTATTCACACATACCGTCAGATAAATTTTCAGGTATAAGTCTGTGAGTTATAAAGGCTCCAGGAGAAGGAACAATATCAGGTCGCATCTTTACTGTTATAGAGTGTCTTTCAAGCTCATTCAATTGGGTATCTGTTCTTATGGCTGCAAATTGAAGAATTTGATCAAATGCTGAGTTTAGACCTGTAGTTTCAATATCGTAAAATAAAAAAGTTTTCATAAATTATCTGCTTTTTTTCAAAGTTAAAGTCCTTTATATATACTGTAATTGGTCTAATTTTGAGGTTTTCTAAATAAAGCCTCACTTTATAACCGCTCAAAGTATATATGTTATGGGCAAATCATAACTTTGATATAATGTCAATTGAAAACGCAATAGTTCTGTGGCGTCAGAAGAAATCATCTAATCGTTTTTTCTTACACCATTAAAATTTTAAAATTTAAGTGAAATAATCAAATCAGAAATGAAATCAAAGGAGATACTATGAAAAAGAGGCTTCCGATCATTGTTTTGTTTATAATAATTGTTGTTGTAGGGATTACGTTGTATCCACGTTTACATTTGAAAAAAGAGAGTGGCAAACTCACGGTTTCAGGCACTATTGAGGTTACAGAGATAAATTTAAGTTTTAGAATCCCAGGGGTTCTCTCAGAGCGTTTTGTTGATGAAGGTGATAGTGTAAAAAAGGGGCAAACAGTTGCTAAAATTGAGAACAAAGATCAAGAGATTGCTCTTTCTAAGGCTCAAGCAACTCTTGATAATGCAACGGCGTTACTTGCTGAACTTGAAGCTGGTAGCCGAACAGAAGAGATCGAAAGCTCTTATGCCCGACTTTTGCAAGCAACCTATTATCTATCTAATTTGAGAAAAGGTAGCAGATCACAAGAGATTGAGAGTGCCAAAGCAGAGCTTGATAGTGCTGTTTCTGCATCAAAAACAGCATCTGCCCAGCTTAATCAGGCAAAGGCAGATTTTAACAGATATGAGACTCTTTACAGAAAAAATGGCGTAAGCCAGCGTGATTATGAACATTACAAAACCCAATATGAGACAGCAAGAAACAAGGTTCTTGAAACAGATGCAAGGATAAAAGCTAATCGTCAAACATTGAGTCTCAAAGTTGAAGGGACAAGAGAAGATGAGATAAAAAAAGCAGAAGCCTCTCTTAAACAAGCTCAAGCTGAATATGAACTTGTTAAAACAGGTCCAAGAAAGGAGCGTCTTGATCAGGCAAAGGCACAGGTAAAGATAGCCTTAGAGAGCCTAAATCAGGCAAAACAGCAGCTTATCTACACAGAAATTAAATCGCCGATTGATGGCGTTGTGTTGAGCAAATCAGCAGAAGCAGGAGAATATCTAAATCCAGCTTCACCTGTAGTTTCAATTGGAGATATAAGACACCCTTGGCTTAGAGCGTATATAAATGAGCTTGACTTAGGAAAGATAAAACTTAAAGATAAAATGGTTATCTCAACAGATGCTTTTGGAGATAAAGAGTTTAATGGAATTATTAAATTTATAAGCAGTGAAGCAGAGTTTACACCAAAGGTGGTACAAACTTTTGAGGAGCGGGTAAAGCTCATGTATCGAATTAAAATTGATGTTGATAATCCAGAGCTTTTATTAAAACCTGGAATGCCAGCAGATGCTCACCTTGTTCCTTAACATCACTATCTTAGAAATGAGAATTTAATTAATACCTAAACTGATAGTATAGATGCACGGCAGTGCGTCTATAGCGTTTTCCGTTTGAACGAATAACAAAATCAAACCTTCACCTTTTTATTCAAAAGTTTTGCTAACCATTCATGTGGTGAAACCAAAAGGGAAACGCAACATACTCAATTTGCAAAAATTTATAGTGTTATTTTTAGCTCATATTATAAATGGCGTTAGGTATAAAACAACAGGTTGATACAATGAACATTAGACGATTAAAAGCGATTGCTAAAAAAGAGTTTATCCACGTTATCAGAGATTGGAGAAGCCTTTTTCTTGCCCTTGCCATTCCAATTATCTTGATCCTTCTTTATGGCTACGCCTTAACTCTTGATTTAAGGCATGTTCCAACTGCTGTGTGGGATCAATCAAGAACTAATGTAAGTCGTGAACTTTTAACTCTTTTTCAAAGCTCACCCTATTTTTCAATAAAAGGATATTATTCAAGTTATCGTGAGATTGAACAAACATTAGAGAGAGGCAATGCAATGATTGCAATTATTATTCCTTCTGATTTTTCAGAGAAGATAAAATCAGGCAAAAGAGTTGCAATTCAAGTTATAGGAGATGGCAGCGATGCAAACACATCACGACTTGCAGTTGGTTATGCCTCAAGCGTGGGGCAGATTTTTGCATTAAATGTTATTGCAAAAGAGATGCTGTTGCAGGGAAAAGGGGAGTTTAAAGAGCCTATTGAGTTGGTTCAACGCTCTTGGTATAATCCTGACTTACGCAGTCAAAATGTTCTTGTGCCGGGCATTATTGCACTTGTTATGATTGTTGTTGCTGCAATGCTTACAAGCGTAACCATTGCACGAGAGTGGGAGACAGGGACAATGGAGCAGTTGATAAGCACTCCTCTTCGAGGTCCTGAGCTGATAATTGGAAAGGTTATTCCATACTTTATTATAGGAATGACAGATGTTGCCATTGCTGTTGCTATGGGAAAGTGGATTTTTAGAGTTCCAATAGTGGGTAATGCGGGACTGTTGTTTGCAATGTCTGCTCTATTTCTTACTGGTGCTTTGTTCTTTGGCATTACATTGAGCATTACACTTAAATCGCAAGTTTTAGCAAGTCAGATTGCAATTGTAGCTGGATTTTTACCAACTCTTATTTTAAGTGGTTTTGTCTTTGCAATTGAAAATATGCCAATTCCAATTCAGTGCATAACATTTATTGTTCCTGCACGTTATTTTATCGCAATTTTAAGAGGAATATATTTAAAAGGTATTGGACTTGAAATTTTGTGGGTTGATGCTCTGTTTCTTGGTGTTTACACACTTATTATGATTGTTCGGGCGCATAAAAAATTTCAGTTTAAACTTGAGTAGTTATTGACCTCCTGCAAAATTTATTTATTTTTTTTACCCACAAAATTTATGTTTTATCAAATAAAATCAAGGGGTAAATCCAACTTCTGCAGGAAGTCTATCTAATAGATGCCTTTGTATATTTTTATCAGCCACACCCTACACCTAAACCGCTGCAACCACCTCCAATACACGATTTTTTTTGCCTTCCTTTTAATCTTGCAATATCTTTTTCATCTAAATTTTCTTCATAGACAAAAGGCAAAGCATCTTCAATAAAACCTGAAGCCTCTATCGGTTCAACGCCTGATTTCATTAAGACATCAAGAGGGTTTTGCCCTATACCACTTACAAGCACTGCCCGACAGTCGCCAAGAATCTTTGCAAGCTGATGCCAGCGGGTTATACCTCCACCACTTTCAGGGGCTTTTCGTTTTTCTACAAAACGGTAAGAACCTTCATACTGTTCCCAAATATGGAACACTTGTGCAGCTCCAAGATGCAGATTAATCAAGATTCCCTCTTGAGTAGCTACAGCTACATAAGGACGTTGTTCCCCTAAAGATGGCTTGATTGTTGAGCAAGAAGAGAGGCATCCTCTAAACTCTTCTGTCCTATCATTCTCAAGAAGACCTACTGCATCTGCTCTGCATCTCGTACAGTGTCTCATCTGTGGAAGGTATTTTTCTGCCATGTTCTGAACCATTGACATCATCTCTTTATCTGGCTGTGGAATATGGGCAAAAGGAGTATTTACGTTAGGAAACATTGCCATACAGTTAAAAAGGTCTGCTCCAAGTTCCTCCATTTTTGAGGCTACAACTTCAACATGATGGTCGTTAATTCCAGGTATAACAATGCAGTTGATTTTAACCGTTATACCAACCTCTTTAAGCCTTTTGATTGCTTCTGTCTGCCTCTCAAGAAGCAATGATGCACCCTGAACTCCTCTGTAAACTATATTTTTGTCATTTATACGGCTGTAAATCTCTTTCCCTATTTCAGCATCAACAGCACAAACTGTAATCGTAACATGTGAGACTGCAATTTCTGCAAGCTCATCAATATAAGGGGCTATACCCATTCCGTTTGAAGAGACACATAGCAGCAGTTCAGGATAATTTTTACTTATAAGCCTAAGGGTTGCCATAGTCTCTTCTGGGTTTGCAAAAGGGTCTCCAGGACCTGCAATACCAGCTACTGAAATACGGGGTTCTTTTTCAAGAATTTTACCTACGTATATATTTGCCTGTTCAGGAGTCAAAATTGTGCTTGTAACACCGGGTCGAGATTCGTTTACACAGTCATATTTCCTATCGCAAAAATTGCATTTTATATTGCATTTTGGGGCAACAGGAAGATGCACTCTTCCATATTTGCCTTTTGCATCAGGGTTGAAACATGGATGTCTCTCATAATTTTTTATATTATAACTGTTTATATTCATTTTAAATATCCTGTGAGAAGTGAGTATTTCACATATAGCTGTAGCCTACTGGCGAATCGTCCTGTTTTTTTGCGATAATTGTATTTGTGATAGCATCAAAAAGCATCTGTGCCCCGTGATAACCAAGATGGAGTATTCTCTGCCCTCCGATACGGTCATGGATAGGGAAACCTACCCTAATCAGTGGAACTCCCTTTTTTCTTGAAAAAGCATACCCTTTGCTGTGTCCAACCAAAATATCAATATCAAGATTTTCAGCTCTCTCTTCAATGTCATAAAAGTCAACATCTTCGTAAACTTGAGGTAACGGAGCTAACCCTTCAACGACATTTGCAATCGCCTCATTCAACTGCCCGCTTTTACCACCAGAGGCACAAATAACTGGCTTAATTCCAATTTCTACGAGAAAAGAGGTGAGTCCCACGACCAAATCCTCCTCACCATAGACAATAGCACGTTTTCCAGATAAATATTTATGACCATCAACCATTGCATCAACAAGTCTGCCTCTTGCTGAACTGTAACGTGCTGGAATCTCTCTTTTGCTTATCTGTTCAAGTTTATCCATAAGTTTGTCAGTTTCTCTTATTCCTATTGGAAGAGATGTCCGATAAAGAGGGGTGCCATACATTTGGGCAAGAACGGTTCCAGCAGACTCCTTTGGCAATGTAGAGCCACATTCAATTGTGATTTTGGCTCCACCCATCTTTTTTATATTTTCAATAGGTGTGCCTCCAGAGGGAATGAGCGGATAATCGTTTAACGCCTCACCATCAAGAGATTCTGAATAATCAGGAAATAGCGTGAAAGGTATTCCAAAATCAGTTAAAACCTCCTTTAGATAGCGAAGATCAGCAGCAGAAACAAACCCCGGCATAAAATTCACAGTTTTATTGGTCACTTCAGGAGCAGTAAACGCATCGTTTAAAGTATGATTCTCATCTGGTAACACGTTAATTTCATTGATCAAAGCAACTGGTTCTGTTAGCTGTTCAACTACTGCTTTAAGTGCTGCGTGAAAACCCTCCATGTGTGTTCCTGAGTAGCTTGGAGTAGAGACAGAGATAATATATGGTTCTCGTTTACTCTCCTTATCTATCTCTGGTTTTACTAACTTAAATGAATTTTCGTTGTTACACGATTTTTCGCCTTTACAGAACTCAGCCTCATATTCGCTTATAATTCTCTTTACATCATCGCCAATAGTCTCTGTAAGGCAGGTTGTAGCAACACCTATGAGTTGTGGGTTATACTTTTTTGTAACATTCTTGAGTCCAAGTTTTAGATTTGCAGAGCCTCCGTAAACAGCATGTTTTTCGCCAAGAGATGAAGATGCAATATCAATAGGCTCGTTAAAGTGGCTTATTATGTAGCGGCGCATATATGTAGCACACCCTTGTGAACCATGAAGAAAAGGAACTGCTCCTTCAATACCACGAAACGCAAGGCTTGCTCCAAGTGGTTTGCACAATTTACACGCATTTGTTGTAGATGTGTATGATGGCGGCATTTTGCTCATGGCTTTTCTCCTTTGTTAATTCTTTCCACAAGTCCAACGTCAAACTCTCTTTTTGTTCTTCTTGGCACAAACTTCCAGACAGGACTCATTACAGAGGTGTAAACTTCTTTGGCAAAATTTAGCATTCCTTGAAATCCTGCCAACATCTCTTTACGTTCATGGTTGTGGTCGCAAAAGGCAACTCCAAGTTTATAGGCGATTGGTCTCTCTTTTACCCCCCCTACAAACACATCAACATCTTTTTCTTTAAGAAAAGAAGAAAGTTCAAGAGGGTTGGAGTCATCTACAATAATTGTTCCTTGGTCTGTTATCTCCTGCAACTCCTCGTAATCTTCCTTTGTACCTGTTTGAGAGCCAACCATCACAACGTCCATGCCTATTGTCCTAAAGGCTTTTACAAGAGAAAACGCCTTAAAAGCTCCTCCAACGTATATTGCAGCTTTTTTACCCTTTAATGCTGCCTTATATCTGTTGAGTTCTGGCATAATCTTCTCAATTTCGCTTCTTACAAGAGATTTTGCTTTATCCATAATAACAGGGTCTTTGAAAAATTCTGCTACATCGTAAAGTGCGTCAGCCATATCTTCAATACCAAAATAGGAAACTCGCACAGATGGGATACCAAAATCTCTTTTCATCATATTAGCAAGCTCCATTGTGGCACCAGAACATTGCACAACATTCAAAGAGGCACCATGGGCACGCCGAATATCGTCAACACGTCCGTCTCCCGTGATTTTAGCTACAACCTCAATTCCTATCTTGTTAAAATATTCTTGAATGAGCCATATTTCGCCAGCAAGGTTAAAGTCTCCAAGTATGTTGATGCTGTGAGGAGAAATGGCTGTTGTATCGCCTGTCCCAACTAATTTGAACATTGCATCGCAAGCAGCCTGATACCCTTCTCGCTTGTTGCCCTTAAATCCCTCTGACATTACAGGAAGAACAGGTATCCCTTTTTCTTTGCTGACTCGATTGCAGACCGCCCCCATATCATCGCCAATAATTCCAACAATACAGGTAGAATAGACAAATGCAGCTTTTGGTGAATGGCGGTCAATAAGCTCAATAAGAGCATTATAAAGTTTTTTTTCGCCACCAAATATAACGTCCATCTCCTGAAGATCAGTTGAAAAAGAGAGCCTGTGAAGCTCAGGTCCTGATGAAAGGGCACCGCGTATATCCCATGTATAAACTGCACACCCAATTGGTCCATGCACTAAATGGAGAGCATCGGCTATTGGATAGAGTACAACTCTTGAGCCGCAAAATACACAAGCACGCTGACTGACTGCACCTGCAAGGCTCTCCTTGTTGCATTCAATGCTGAATGGTTCTTTTCCCTTACGGTGTATTTGGCTCTCTCTCTCTCTTAAAACGGCTGATGCTTTCATCGTCATATTTCCTTTCACACTGTCCGATATTTTCTCAGACAGATCATATTTGTAGTATGCCAGCCAAGGCTGGCATAAAATGAAATTGCTCTTTTGTTGCGTTGATCAGCAAGAAGCTGCATTCGGTTCACACCCTTTTGATCTGCCCATTCTGCCATAGCGGTAACAAGACTCTTTCCGATCCCGAATCCCTGAAAATCCTCTGCCACAACCACATCTTCAATCAAAAGTGAGTGAGTTCCCTCGGCAGTTGAAACAGTTAGCTGACCCGAACACATACCAACTACCTTCCCATATTCTGCTGTATCATAAGAAATAGTCATCTCTTGTGGTGTAACTTTCATAGTATGAGATAATTCTGCTACAAGAACGATGCATTCTGGATTGCCGAGCATCATTTCAAGACCTTTTCTCTGCTTTTTTGCATCAAAATGAAAATCATCTTCAATGCTGAAAAGTAGTTGTAGCAAAGAGATCAGGCTGTCAATATCTTGGGAATTTGCAGTCCGTATGCAAACAGAATGGTTGCTGTCAAATTTCATATAATGAGTCTCTTCTTATATGATATACTCTTTGGCAGGCTTTCCATCTTCAATGCTATCTAAAATAGCATCAATAACGCTCTTGCTATCTACGCCCTTGAACCACCAATTATTGGGTTGCACCACCATGATAGGTCCAGCCTCACACTGTTTTAGGCAGCCTGTTGCCACAACCTGCATATCAAGCCCTCTGTCAAGAATTTCCTCTTCAATATATTGCAAAAAACCATCTGTCTGTTTATGACAGATCCCTTTGGGATCACCTTTAACTCTAAAGCTTTGACATACAAGTATCTGTTTTTCAGGAATAGCCATCTTAAACCTTCCTCTTTTACATTTAGATTTAATTATAACTTTATCGTTAAAATAAAATTTTAACGATTTTAATTAACACCATCTTTAAAGCATTTGGGCTACTTAGAATACAAGTTCAAACTTTTCTTCAGGTGCATCACGATCAGTTCTGTCAAGAAGAGAAGATAGTATTTTCTCTAAAATTCGTATTCCACCTTTGTATCCCACTGTCGGGAAATATTGGTGTCCCTGGCGATCAAGAATCGGAAAGCCCCACCGTACTAACGGAATGTCCTCGTCTCGTGAAATATACTTGCAGTAGGTGTTGCCAATGATAAGATCAACAGGATCGTTCTTTATCCACTGATGAAGAAGGAACATATCTCCTTGAGCCTTAACCTTTACAGGAAATGGAGACTCTTTTGTAATCTCTTTAATACGTCTCTCAAATCTTTTGCCCGGTGTTCCAGTTATCACATAAACAGGACACATATCTATTGACATAAGAAATTCAGCCATTGAGATAAGTTGATCAGGGTCTCCCACGATAGCCACCTTTTTGTGATAAAAATATTGGTGCATATCTGAAATAAAATCAATAAGTTGCCCTCTTTCGTCTGTTATCTCTTCTGGAACTGTGGTACCTCCAACTGTTCTAAGGGCATTGATAAATCTATCTGTGGCTTTAAGCCCAAAAGGCATATCCAAAATAGAGCATGGAACTTTATGTTTTGTGTCCAAAAGCCGTGCCGCATCTGCTGAACACCACTCTCCAAGTGCAAGAGTTCCGATTGCATTTGCACACCCTTTAAGCTCTGCTACGGTTGTTCCTCCTTTTGGAAACATTGTATATTCCCCAGATAGAGGACTATTTAGCACTCCTGATGTATCTGGAAATAGAGTTATATCAACTCCTATCATAGCTGCAATTCTTTTAATCTCTTCCATATCGCAAGGCTCAACCCAACCTGGTATTATGTTGACTTTGCCATTTTTTTTACCTGTTGGCTCTGCCATATCAGCCATTGTTTTTACCATGGTTGAAAAACCTGTTACATGAGAACCCACATAACTTGGAGTTGAAGCACCTATAACAATCTTGCCTTCTGGTGTATTTCCTTCATCTATTGATTTCTTCATAATCTGCGGAAGATCATCACCAATAGTCTCTGATAAACATGTAGTATGAACTGCTATAATTTCAGGGTTATAAACGCTAAATATTGTGCTTATCGCCTGAAGAAGATTTGCCTGCCCTCCAAAGACAGAAGACCCTTCTGTAAATGAACTTGTGGCAGCAGAAATCGGCTCTTTATAGTGTCTTGTTAAAGTGCTGCGATGATAGGCACAGCACCCTTGTGATCCGTGACTGTGGGGCAGACAGCCGTGAATGCCGAGAGCTGCATACATCGCCCCTATTGGTTGGCATGTTTTTGCCGGATTTATCGTCAAAGCAGTTCGCTCTGATATCTCTTTTGGTGTATGTCTAAGTAACATGGCAATACCTGTATTTTGCTTTATTATTTATATTGGTTATAGCTTTAAAATTAAATCGTGAATACAATCCAACTCTTATTCCCATACATAAGTTGCTGAAAGTTCTGGACTTTCTTCCCACGGAGCTTTCATAAGGCTCCACACTTTGCTGTTTACCAACCTGTCGATCTCTTGATAGAAATTAATCGCTCCTTTAAATCCTGCATAAGGACCTCCAGAGTCATAACTGTGAAGCTGTTTCATAGGAATGCCCATCTTTTGAATTGAAAATTTCTCCTTTATACCAGCACAAAAAATATCTGGCTTCATCAGTTGCACTAATCGTTCAGCTTCATATTGGTTGAGATCATCAATGACAATACTTCCTGACTCCATATCAGGATTGAGACCTTCATAATGTTTAAATTTAAGACCTTTTTCTTCCAAAGAAATCTTTTCATCTTCGCTCTTACGAGGCTTGTACAGTGAAGGGTCTGGTTCAACAAAAATCTCCTCAATATTTCTGCTGTCAGCATCAACTTTAAGATTTGGAAGAACTTGACGCCCCTCATAATCATCACGATGTGCAAACTCATATCCTGCTGAGAGAACCTTCATACCCATCTCTTTAAAAAGCTCTTGATAGTGGTGTGCTCTTGAGCCTCCAACAAACATCATCGCTTTTTTGCCTTCAGTTCTTGGATAGACATCTTTACGGATAGCCTCTACAGATGGCATCTCTTCTGCTATTACCTTTTCGACCTGTTCTGAAAGAGCGTCATCTTCAAAATACTGTGCTATTTTCCTTAAAGATTTTGCAGTTGCATTAGCTCCGATAAAGTTTACCTTGATCCAAGGAATGCCGTATTTTACCTCAAGCATGTCAGCAACATAATTGATCGAACGGTGGCACATTACACAGCTTAAATCTGCCTGATTTGCAGAGGCAAATTGATCGTAAGTGGAATTTCCTGAAAATGTGGCGATATTTGTGATTCCGCACTTTTTAAGAATACGGTCAATTTCAAAGCCATCTCCGCCTATGTTATATTCTCCAAGAAGGTTAATCTTGTATTTATCCGTTTTTTCAGTTGGAGAAGTTCCTACAATATGGGTAAACACCTGATTGTTGGCAATATGATGTCCTGCTGACTGGGATACACCTTTGTAGCCTTCGCAACTAAATGCAAAGACATTGCAATCTCCAAATTTATCTTTCATTCTTTTGGCTACTGCATGAATATCATCACCTATCAATCCAACAGGACAGGTTGCGAAAACAGCAATGCTTTTTGGATGAAAGAGGTCATAAGCCTCTTGAATGGCAGCAGCAAGTTTCTTCTCTCCACCAAAAATAATGTCTGAGTCTTGCATATCAGTTGACATGCAGTAGGTGATAAAGTTCTCATTTTTCTCTCCCGATGCACTTGTCTGGTTACGCCTTGTCAGCCAAGCATAAAAACTGCACCCAATCGGACCATGCACAAGATTTACAATATCGCTTGTTGGTCCCATAATAACGCCTTTGCAGCCAGCGTAAGTGCAGCCACGCATTGTTATGATGCCCGGGATTGTCCTTACATTTGCCATAATTTCTGGAGGTGCAGAGTTCTCCTGAGCCTCATTGATAAGTATCTGTTTAGCACGTTTACGGGCAACCTTTGGCGGGTATTGTTTCAATAACTCTGTTTTTACATCCACAGGTTTCCATTCAACCACTTTCTTTGTTTTTGGCATCACTTTACTCCTTAATTATTCTTACGCACTCTTTTGTTCTAAGGAAATATCTATCTGCTTTTAATAACTCTTAGAGTCTCAACACTTGAATTATCGGCGATTAGATTATCAGCTAATAGATTTTTCGCCGATCTCTCCTGTTCGCACCCTTACAGCATCAGCAATAGGAAGAACAAATATTTTTCCATCACCTGGTTTTCCAGTTTGGTTGACTTCAATTATAGCCTGAATAACATCGTCAACCGACTCATCTTTAGCAACTATAGTAACCATACGTTTAGGATATAGCTTGCCTTTTTCACCAAGAATTGATGCCGCCTCTTCGTAACCAAGTCCTGCACCTTCAAGAACCACTGGATTTATAAATCCCTTACCTCTGCCTTGTGCTTCGTGAACAAAAAATGCGTCAATTCCAGCTTCGGTAAGTGCCTTTTTTGTCTGGTTCATCATATTCATGCGAACCACTGCAACTATCTCTTTCATATTCAACCCCTTATCAACTTTAAGATTGAGATGCCGGCTCTTTTACTCCGGAACTGATTGTATAAACATCACGAACCTCAGATACAAATATCTTACCGTCTCCAAAAGCTCCCTTACCGCTTGTTCTTGCTGTCTTCATTATGGTTTCAATTACAAAATCTTTATCAGCAGCGTTTACTACACTCATCAACATAGTTTTTGGAATTTCATCATAGGTTACTTCGCCTATCTTGATGCCTCTCTGTTTTCCGCGTCCTGCAACAGAATATTTGGTAACTGCTGGGAAACCTGCGTCCATAAGAGCTGCTAAAACTGCATCAGACTTTTCGGGACGAATAATTGCTCTTATCATTATCATCATTGTATTTTTCTCCATCTAACATCGAATTTAATATTTATCTTCAAGAGTATATTCATAATTTTATAAAGATTTGCCTTAAAGTTATGAATTTTATATTTATGCTGACTAATTTACGAAAGAACTAACTATATTTATTTCTCTTTTTATTTTTAATAATAAACAACTCTAATAGATTTATGCTGCCTGCATGAGACCATATTCCATAAGCAGCTGTTCAAGTGTTTCTATTTCAAGAGGCTTGGGGATAACAAACATCTTATTTTCATCAATAGCCCTTGCAAGTCCTCTGTACTCATCAGCCTGTTTTGCTTCTGGTTTCCATTCAATGACCGTCTTTCTGTTAATCTCCGCACGCTGCACATCGTTATCCCGAGGTACAAAATAGATCATCTGAGTACCTATTTTTTTCGCAAGCTCCTGAATCATCTCCTTTTCGTTATCAACATTTCTGGAATTGCATATCAATCCACCGAGACGAACGCGACCTGACTGGGCAAACTTCATGATACCTTTACAGATGTTGTTGGCAGCATACATTGCCATCATCTCTCCTGAACAGACTATGTATATCTCCTCTGCTTTTCCGTCACGTATCGGCATTGCAAATCCTCCGCATACAACATCACCAAGAACATCGTAAAATGCGTAATCAAGCCCTTCAGTTTCTTCATAGGCTCCTAATGATTCGAGCATATTAATTGATGTGATGATACCGCGACCCGCACACCCTACACCAGGCTCTGGTCCTCCTGATTCTACACACCATGTTTTGCCGTACCCAGGTTTTCTGATGTCATCAAGCTCTACATCTTCCCCCTCTTCTCTGAGGGTATCAAGAACCGATTTTTGTGCAAGTCCTCCGAGAAGCAGACGTGTAGAGTCTGCTTTAGGATCGCAACCTACGACCATAACCTTCCTGCCCATTTCAGCAAGTCCAGCAACCGTATTTTGCGTTGTTGTGGATTTGCCAATTCCCCCTTTTCCATAAATTGCAACTTTTCTCATTATGCTCTCCTTGTTTAACATTAGGGCTTTAAGTTCTAATTTCTCGGCTTCATGTTTTCGCCGTTGTAAACAATTATCGCAAATGGCGTGCCAAGCACAAATATTGATTAATATATCTATTAAAAACAGTAAGATATAATTTAAAAATACTAAAATTACGTATTTCCCAAATAAAAATCCCCAACTCTTTTTTGAGATAAATTAACTAAAATGTATTTGAACTACAAAAAGGTAGGAGGCTTTGATTTATAGTATGGATAGGTAGTGAATAAGTATTTTATTCATACTCAAAAAATTACTTGACATCTTAATGTATTTATTTAGAATATCAATTCTAAAATTGAAACTAAAATGTAAAGATTAGAATTATAATTTAGTTAGTATGGAGAATGACAATGAATATATCACGCAAAGAGAGAGATGACCAACGGCGGCGAGATGAGATTCTTGATGCTGCTCTCTCAATATTTGCTACTCAGGGCTTTCATGGTGCAACTATGGCACAGATAAGTCAGGAAGCCCAATATCCACTTGGAACAATTTATAAATATTTCTCCAGTAAAAAGCAGATATACCACGATCTTGTTATGGAGAGGGTTCACCAGTTAGGTCAAATACTTTTATCTATAACTAATCGGCAAGAGATAACTTCTAAAGAAAAACTTAAACAATCTCTATTTGCAAAGACAAAATTTTACAGAAGTAACAGCGATTTTATCCGTATTTACATATCAGAAAGAAGCAATATTGATGCTGTGATGATACCTAAATTAAATGAAAAGGTAAATCGAATGCACGAAAAGATGATAACTTTGTTTCAAAAAATATTTGAACAAGGAATGGAAAATGGTGAATTCAAGCCATATCCCCCCAAAGAGATGGCAACTCTTTTTACTGAAATTGCCCACTCTGTAGCGTGGTCATCTTTGTTCCCTAATGGAAATAATGGAAGTGTAGATAAGGATAACGGCGTTAAACAAAATATAAAGGATAATAACAGCAACCCAAATATAAAAGATGGGAGCAATAAGCGAAGCATAAAGGATAATGCAGGTAACCCAAATATAGATGAGATAAAAGACGATGAAGAGGTTTTAAATCAAAGACTTAACATGATTTTTGATATGTTTATGAATGGTGTATCTAAGGCATAGATAAGTCTAACATAGTATTACTTAGAGCCTGAATATTTAAACAGGTTCTAAAGATTTTTTATAAATAGATAGATTAGTATTATAAATAAATGAGCGATATATAAATAAAACCCCAAATAAAAGGAGATAAAAAATGGCACAGGCAGTTGCAGATAGAAGAGATCAAGATTTTTTGCTTCATGAAGTTTTGAATATTTCAGATTTATCAAAATATGAAGTGTATCAAGATTACAATAAAAAGACCATTGACATGGTTGTAAATGAAGCACGTAACTTTGCTATCAAAGAGATTTTACCAACACAAGAAGATGGAGATAAAAACGGGTGTGTTTTAGAAAATGGTCAAGTTCGCCCACCAGAATCATACCGTAAACCTTATAAACTCTTTTGTGAGGGTGAGTGGGTTGCAATGTGCGATGATCCTGAGTATGGCGGGCAGGGAATGCCAAAAGTTCTATCAATGGTTGCTGCTGAGATGTTTACTGGTGCTAACTGTTCATTTTTGATGTATCCGGGATTAACTCATGGGGCTGGTAAACTTGTTGAAGAGTTTGGAACAGATGAGCAGAAGAAAAAATATCTTAAAAATCTCTACACAGGTAAATGGACAGGCACAATGTGCTTAACTGAGCCTGAAGCAGGATCAGATGTTGGAGCTTTGACAACTTCAGCTAAGAAAAACCCTGATGGAACTTACTCAATCACAGGCAACAAGATTTTTATATCTGGCGGAGATCACGATTTAACAGAAAACATAATTCACCCTGTTCTTGCAAGAATTGAAGGGGCACCCGCTGGAACAAAAGGAATCTCTCTCTTTCTTGTGCCAAAATATAGAATAAATCCTGATGGTTCTGTTGGTGAAAGAAATGACGTTGAGTGTGTTGGCATAGAAGAGAAGATGGGGCTTCATGGTAACAGTACAGCAGCACTTGCTTTTGGTTCAAAAGGCAACTGCATTGGTGAACTTCTTGGTGAAGAGAACAAAGGCATGAAGGCGATGTTTGTTATGATGAATGAAGCCCGTCTTGGCACTGGTTTGCAAGGGTTTGGATTTGCCACATCATCATATATAAATGCTGTCAACTATGCAAAACAAAGAGTTCAGGGAACTGATCTTATGAAGATGTTTGAGGCAAATCCTCCAGCAGTCCCAATTATCAAACACCCTGATGTTAGACGCCAGCTTATCTCAATGAAAGCTTATGTAGATGGTATGAGAACCTTGATTTACTATGTTGGTTATCTTTTTGACAAGGTCAAAACGGCTGAAAATGAGAAAGATCAAGCAAAATACAAAGGTTTGATTGAGCTTCTTACTCCCGTATTAAAGGCATACTGCACAGACCGTTCATTTGAAGTTTGTGTTCAAGGTGTTCAAGTTTATGGCGGATATGGCTACATTCAAGAATATCCACAAGAAAAACTTCTCAGAGATTGCAAGATCACAAGTATCTATGAAGGTACAAATGGAATTCAGGCAATGGATCTCTTGGGAAGAAAACTTGGAATGAACAAAGGCAAACATTTCATGGATTTCCTTGGTGAGATAAATAAAACAATTGCTGCTGCAAAAGAGATCGATATGTTAAAGGATATGGCAGCAAAAGTAGAAAAAGCTGTCAATCGTCTTGGTGAAGTTGCTATGCACATGGGCATGACAGCTATGTCTGCAAAGGTGCTTGATGCTTTTGCAACTGCCCACCCATTCCTTGATGTTACAGGAGATGTCTGCATGGCATGGTTTGAGCTTTGGAGAGCAGTTGTTGCAGCTCCTAAAATTGCAACAGCAAAGAAAAAAGATGAGGCATTCTATGTAGGACAAGTTAAAACTGCTGAATATTTTATAAGCTATGTTCTGCCTTTAACACTTGGCAAGATGGACGCTTTGACTGCTGGTATCCCAGCTATTATGGAGATGCCTGAAGAGGCGTTTATTGGTTAATATTTTCAATATATAATTTAAGTTGTTTTCATAGATTTGACAACTTTTTAAAAGTTGTCAAATCTTCACGCCCATTCCTAAATCAATCTTAACATTTTTTCATAATTGCTTTTAAGATTCTACTGTTTGATTAGTCTTTTCAGGCAATTGCGGAAAATCCATAATAACCTCAACCTCTCCGCCTCCTGTCCTAATAACCTTTGAATTCGGATACCGTTTCTGAAATACTCGAATCATCTTTCTATTTTCTGCAAGAACAGTTGCCACAAATTTGTTATAGCCATTTTTTCTGGCTATTCCTTCTAAAATCTCAAGAAGATACGAACCAATGCCAAGCCCATGCAAATCCTCTTTTACCAAAAATGCAACTTCCGCAGCATTTTCTTCCGCTTCAGCATAAGAGCCAATAGCAATTATCTGTTTTCTTCTGCCTATCTGGCGAAGTCCAATTATACTCATGTTGCGGCGATAATCTACACTTGCCCACTGTTTTTGCAGCATCTCTCTTGAAAAAACCTTTCTTTTATTAAAAAATCTATAATAGATGGTATCTTCTTGCAGTGAATAAAAAAAGTTTCTTGATTCAAATTCATCTGATGGCAGAAGCGGTCTGAACTCTAAATGTTTACCCATTGGAAGCATTTTTGTATATTGGTAGTCATCTAAGAAGAGTAAATCTTGGCTTGATGGGGTCATCTGATCAGAGAATATGTATCTCCTCTTCTTTGCCTCATCAATTAGCTCTTGCCTAAATTTTGGGTGTGCAATCTGGGCAAGCTCAATAACTCTCTGATAAATACTCTTTCTTCTTAACTCTGCGATTCCATATTCAGTAACAACAATATCAATATCTCCTCTTGTTGTAGCAACTCCAGCCCCTTCGCTTAAATGGGGGACAATTCTTGAAACTTTTCCATCTTCAGCAGTTGAAGGGATAACAATAATTGAAAAGCCGCCTTTTGACATACTGCTACCGCGTATAAAATCAACTTGATCACCAATGCCACTATAAAAAAGATAACCTTGAGAATCAGTACATATCTGCCCTGTAAGATCAACTTCAAGAGCAGAACTTATAGATATAAAGTTATCATTTTTTGCAATAACATTTGGATCATTTACAAACTCAGAAGATCGAAAATAGAACATTGGATTGTTATGAACATAATCATATAATTTATGAGACCCCATGCAAAGTGAAGCAACGACCCTGCCTGGCAAATATGACTTATGACGATTATTGATAACTTTTTTCTCAAACAAGGGCAGCAATCCATCAGTAATTACTTGAGTATGAAGCCCCAAGTCTTTTTTCTTATCAAGATAACGGACAACCTCATTTGGAAGATGACCAAACCCAACTTGAATTGTTGCACCATCATCTACAAGCTGATTAATATAATGACCTATACGCTCTGCAATAGCTGGGTCTTTTGCCTTTGGAAGAGCCTCAACTAAAGGCTCATTGTGAATTACAAGATAGTCAATCTCATCTACATGAACCAAACTATCTCCCCAAGTTCTTGGCATATTTTGATTAATTTGAGCAATTACAACTTCAGCAGCCTGCATACCAGCAAGAGTTATATCAACTGAGATTCCAAGACTGCAAAATCCAAATCTATCTGGAGGACTTACCTGAATAAGGGCAACGTCAAGCCCTATTTCACGGCTTTTAAATATCTCTGGAATTTGTGATAGATATACAGGTATGTAGTCAATTTTACCTTCAAATGCCGCTTGACGCATCGCAACACTTACAATAAATAGTTTTAGGTTAAACCTGTTAAGAAAATCTTTATTATCAACATATTTGGCAAGAGTTGAAGAGAGCATCTGATATACAACAATATCTTGGACAGATGGATTTGCAACCATTGCTTCGATAAGTTTTTGTGGCTCTCCGCAGCCTGTACCAATAAAGACCCTGCTACCATTAGAAATTTTCTTAACCACTTTTTCAGGTGTAAAAAGTTTTTTAGGACAGTATTCTTGAAGGTTCATGGTTTAATTTTTCCTGTATGTTGATTATTTTTTTTTATATTAAATGTTATACTTTAAGTCAGTATGGATTGAGATTTTTATTAAATCCTTATTGACTCAAGAATTTTCTTTGCTGGAATCAGACCAGTTGCAGCAGCAGAAACAATATTGCCAGCAACACCCGGTCCATCACCTGCAACATACATACCTTTTATTGTAGTTTCAAGATTATTATCTGTCTCAATTTGAGTTGCAAAAAATTTGATCTCAGGTGCGTATAGTAAAGTTTCGTCATTAGACACACCCGGAACAACAAGATTTAGAGTTTCAAGCCCTTCAATCAAATTAGATAAAATCCTCTCAGGCAGAGCCATTGCAATATCTCCACAAACAACATTTGTCATAGTAGGTTCAATATAACCTTTTCTGATTCTATTCCATGTTGAGCGTCTGCCCCGTTTTAAATCTCCAAATCTTTGTAAAATAGGCTTTCCGCCACCAATAATTGCAGATAGCCGTCCAATAGATTCGCCATAAGCCTGATTGTCTGTAACAGGCTCAGTTAATACAACCTTAGATAGAAAAGCAAAGTTTGTATTTGATGATTTTTTTCCAGTATAGGCATGACCATTTACACATACAAAATCTTTGTAGTTTTCAAGAGAGATAAAACCACCTTGATTTGTGCAAAATGTTCTGTTTATGTCATCATATTTTGTTGTGCGGATAAAAAAGGTTGGGTCATAGATGATATTGCAAAGATCGTCCATTATATCATTGTGAACCTCAACTCTTACTCCAACCTCAATTCCACGCTGAGATACGCCGATTCCATGTTTTTGAGCTAAATTGCCTACCCAATTTGCACCAATTCTACCCGGGGCAAGAATAACATTATCTGACTGATATACAGCTTTATTTGTAATTACACCAGTAACCTTTTTTCTCTTTGGTGTATCATAAGATTGGACAGAGGTAATATCAGAAGAGGTATTTAATTGAGTCTCAGAGAGAGTGTCTGATGTTATATCGAGTACTTCTTCTGATGTGTGCATCAGCATACCTTTTGATTCGATATAGGCTGCCATATCTGCAATATATTTAGGGAGATTATCGCTGCCAAGATGTTTTTGTTTAATTAACAATAGATCAATACCAAATCGTTTGGCATCTTTACGAATATTTTTTGCCTGTTCCATATTGGTTGGATAGACTGGACCGTCCATACCAAAACGGGTAAATATGGTCTCTGTTTCATCAATCAAAGCCTGTGCTGATGACATTGGCATAAATTGAGTTAGATCAGTTTTTCCAAGGCGTGGGATAAAGTTGAGCTTGCCATCAGAGTAGAGTCCAGCCCCGCCAACGCCTGAAAGTATGTTGCAAGGCTCACACTCCACACACTTTTGAAGATTATGGTTCGGGCATTTTCTGGCAAGAGGTTTTTTACCCTTTTCAATCATAAGCACTTTAAGTTTAGAGTGTTCAACAAGATGATACGCAGAGAAAAGCCCTGCTGGTCCTCCACCAACTATAATCACATCAAATTTCATATTTTTGTATCCTATTATTACTTGATTCTACTAAAATTTACCTTTTATAGTTTCTATCAATTTATATTTAAAAATTTCTATTTTTGAGTTTTTGAATACACATAATATCTACCCGAAACCGTACCAGTTACTTTAATATTTTGACAAAGGACATATTTTCCAAGAGAAGCATCATAAGTTTCACCAGTCCCTTTGCCTACAGGTTTTCCGCTTAAATTACCATTTGACCCAGTAATGCTAAATGTTGCCCCCCCCATTTTACAAGTAAAATTGATACTATTACTACCCACATTCCCGCTTACATATCCTTCAATAGCAGTGTTTGCATATTGTCCTGAAAATTTTGTACCATTATTTATGAGTTGTCCCTCCCATGTAGTATCACGATGCAATCTAAATACTACGGAATTTTTGATAGGCTTGAGATGAAGAGTTCCTACACTACAAAGAACCCCATTTTCATAAATATCTTCCATAATGTAGTCAAAGTTCAAAGTAATACCTGTGAGTTCGATCTCTCCTGAATCATTAGTACTATCATCTCCAATCAATTCCGCAGTACCTAAATGAATCCGTTCAGCTTCTACATCATCAGGATTGAGGGATATTAACTCTTTTCCCTCTTTCACATTAAAATCAATTTCCCCGTTTGCTAAAGGAGTTTCATCAGAAGTAGTTGTTAGTTGGAGTTTTAGTTTTTTTTGTAAGATTCCTTTACCCATCTTTGCCCGATGACCATCATACAGCTTATCAAGTCCGCCTAAAGAAGCATCTTCATTTTTCCATTTCCCCTCAATAACAACGGTGAAATATTGTTTTTCTGGATCATCTCCTGCTCTTGCTTCATCAAAATTTACTATATGAAAAATAGCCCTATCGCCATCTTCAGCTTCAGCTCTTAAAACTAATTGATATTGGTCTGCTGTAGGAGATGAAGAAAGTTGTAAATCTTTTGCAAGTTGATCAAGTATAGATTTAGAAAATGCAACCCTAATAGATTGAGCCGCTGGTTCAGTTTTGGAAGTAATCAAGGGCCAATTATCTCTACTATAAGAATAAAAACCAATATCCGCTAATCCACCAGTCCATTTTGTACCAGCTTGGCACATTTTAGCATTCGGGAAGTCAAATAAATTTTCTTCACATAAAGAAACGTAGTCTATAAAATGTTTGTGTAAATCAGCACGATTTCTTGTCAGGGGTATTGTCCAAGCCATAATTTTAATCTGTTTTATCGGATAGCCATTAACGGGATAACCTTTAGGAGTACCTTGCAGCAGTCCGATAACCTGAATCGGCGGAATTTGATCATATCCTGCAATTGGATCCATATCACCAAACCACCAATGTTTTGCACAATCTCCTTTAGGGCAATAACTGCGTGTTCCAGCGGTTAAGGGCTTAATATCTTTCAACATAAACCAGTCAGTTTGACGAACTCCATATAAGAGAGCCAAAGAATAAATAGATTGAATAATAACTGAGGCACCACTGCCTAAAGAGATTGATTCGCTTGGAACACGAAGCATGGAAGGAGCTATATCAGTAACAAAACTATCTACTGCACCTAACGCTGTAGAAGCTGCTTCACAATGCAGATAGGCTTGGGAATTATCTTTATCATCATAGTAGTCTTGAAGAAAATTGATAAGCTGATCGAGTGAAGCAAATATAAATGGAGTTGCAACTCCACCACTAACTAATCCAGCAGCACTAAGAATGGTTGGCATCCATCTGACTACAGTTTCAAGTTTCCAATCTTTTAGCCAATCTGTATAAGTTGTGGCAACTGCTCTTCGGGAATATAGGCGGAGATAACAATCGGTTTCACTATTCTCAATCGTTAATTTTGAAGATTTAAAATCTTTTTCTATATCTTTGTTTTTTTCACAATCTGTCAGCTTGGCATCAGCATACGCCTCTTGACCATAGGGACCAATAATACGCATATCAAAACTGCCGATAGTACCAGTATGAAGGAGAAATCTCATAAAATCGATGCCCCATGGTACATAATCAGCTAAAGCAGTTTCAATAGCCTGCTCCATATATTGATCGTCAGAGAAATAATGTGTTTCCTTCTCTTCGGCATAGTATGTTTTCCAGTTGTTACGTACTTCATAAAGGAAATCCAAACCATTAAGATATAGTGCAAATGGGGTCAACCCAATAGCTGGTAATGGGCTGCCTACTACAGATTGGTCTAAAGCCCCTCCAAGTTTAGCAGCATTTAAAAAATTGATAGCATCAGAGAGGTCTTTTATTAAATCATGAATATAGAGGGTTTTAGGATTAAATCTTCGAGCCATCTTTGTGGTCTCTTCTTGAGTTTCGCTATTAAGAGCATCAATAAGCCAGTTGGTAATATTTTGACTCCATTGATTACGGTCTGTCCAATAGAGCTGTTCAAATGTAGTTGATTCTGGTGTCTCTTGAACATTTGATTGAGCATCAGTCGGTTTTGCAACTACAAATATCCAAGGAGTAGGAATATCTTTAATCTTCACCAAACGTCCATGCCGACCAGAATCCAAAGTAACAGATTCAGAATTAAGTTTAATCCAGTCTCCTGTATGAGAATAGACTAAAACTTGTTCGCCATCAACGCCGTCGGCTGGAAGTTTTAAGCTCACTTCATCTTTAACAGTCTCGCTGCCCGTTGAAATAAATTTCCATCCGACATTGTTCCAATCCCATAATCTGCTCTCGTCAGGTAATGAAATCTGCTCTAAAAGAGCCTCATTAATTTCTGATACATAATCTTTTGGAACGTCAGCTGAAGCACCTGAAGAGTGTGTAATATGAACTGATGTAGTATCATTAATATCTGTATCTGTTTTAACCAAAAAAGAATAAAACCCGAACTCATAACTCTCATTTTCAATTGCCTGAAAAATATCTCCATTACTGTCAGGTGCAACAAGCCAATATGCAGTCCATGTTCCGTCAACAGGCAATGGTTCAAATGCCGTGTTTGCTGATCCTGTTTCAAATGGCGAAAGTATTGTTTTTTCCGTTTTTGTTCCTGAGACTCCAGAAGCAAGGGTGGCAAGAGAACCTGATGAATATCCCAAACATTTTCCCGATTCATTGGCAGTATAAAAGCGACCATCAGGAAGAGCTATCAATATCCAAATATCAACTGGTTTATTGTAAGCTGGAAAATCAACCGATAACTCCATTTTACCTGTCAGCTCAGGCACATCACCAGCAGCAACGATATTTCCCATGTAAACAGGAGCTTTAGAGGGATTTGAAGTCGCATCTATAACTGAAACTCCTTTGGGTGGATTAATTCCTTGAGTATTATTATCAGTATCATCTGACGGTTGATTTTCTAATTCACATCCATAAATTACAAGTGTCGTTTGTCCAGATGGATTTGCACATATAGCGTTAGCGTCAGCAATTAAGTCATAATCACCTGCTTTAAGCTGTTGATCAATATTCCATATTGCCTCGCACCATCTACCTTGACATTTACCATTACTGGTTATTGATGCTGAATTGCTATAGCCATCAGGACCAGATAAAAAAAGAAACATACTATCTCCAGCAATGCCTCCAGCCATACTTGTATCGAACCATATTCTTATTTTAGTAATATTGGCAGGTTTGTTTAAGGTAAATGATGTGACTTCTGTGTGTTCGCATCCACCAATATATTCATAATTAAGAATAGTTCCTTCTGTAGAGCATTGTGTCCAACTGATTGATGGAACTAAAATGAGTATGAATACCCATATATACATAGTTTTAACTAATTTCAGACTTTGTGTCATATCAATTGTCTCCTTATTTTTAAACTCAATCAAAAACATAGTTCTCCTACATGATTTGTGGAAATTACTATGTAAGTAAAATTCAATATTTATAAATTATATCTTATTTTACACAAATAAAAGAGGAATACTATTTTAGAAATAAAATACCATTTAGTGCAATAATTGTCCCTTTAAGGTTAAAGTATCCGTATAAATATCTTGAAATTAGATATTTATACGGATGCTGTTTTATAACAGCTACATCTTGGAAAAACGCTATTTATATAAAAAAGGCTAAGGTCGTTGTTTATATGTATTAACTTCAATATGGCGATTTAACAAGACGCACTGGTAAAAGGTTACTTGTATCTGCCATTTTAGCCCCTTCATCGTAGTTAAAGGCATAAGGAATATCCTGCCATTGATCACCAACACTGAAATAAGACCACGAAGATGTCCAAAACCATGATTTATTTACGGGAAAAGTATTATCACTACAATATAGCAGAGTTGCTAACTCACCAGCTGTAGGAGTCCTCCAACCACCATCCATGGTCAAATTAAAGGCATCGCTTGGACTCATTTTGGTAGCAGTACCATCACAGCTCTTAGAAGTTTGATTCCAAGTTTGACCGTAACTACAACGCTGCCATTGAAGCCCTGTTTCAGTGTCTTTCATAACGCTGCCGTTGGTGCCAGCGACTTCTTGATAGCGAGAACATGTAGTAGCTTCTTGAATCTGAGGCCATCTGTTGCCATAAATATCTTCGATAACCACGGTATAATCATTTATGTTCATAGCAGATGGATCTTGCTCATTAAATTTAATAGATTCAACTTCCAATGCGAGATCTGAACCCGGGGTATTTGGAAGGGGTATCTTAGAGTTGTTTAGTTTAACACCATTTTTATCATAAACATCATAACCACTTATCAATGAAGTTGGAACACCCTCTTTTGTACCATAACCTTCTGTAGTCCACACAATAATTATACCACCTGTCTCTCCTTGACCCAATTGTGTTATTTTAGGTTTAACAAGCAGATAATATGCAATGCTTACAGGGGGACGAGAATCCTCAGATGCGTCTTTATTAAGCACCATGTGTTCCACATATTTAATACCTTCGGCTTTTTCAGAGCCAAAATATGGAATAGCAACGGTTTTGTCATAAGGTAGGACTGTATTATCATCTACAGGTTTCTTGTTTAAATAGGCACTGTTTTTAGAGTAGTCTCCTGTGTGGGAATAAACAAGCGATCTAAAAGTTCCCTTTGAGTTGAAAATGCTATTTATAACTAAAAGGGCATCACGTCCACTTGCTAATTTTGCATCAAAACTGCTATAAATCGCGGATAGCCTGCCTAAAGGTTTTGTTATCCGTCTATATGTTCGAGTTTCAGTTAATCTTGTGTTGTAAACATTTTCCTCATTTGAGCCAACTCCAGTTGTTGTTGAGAGAAATCGCATACTATTAGATGACATACTTTCCTTTATCTCTTTTCCAATTCCATCAGTCATCTCAGGTTTTGTGATAATCTCTTCAATATATTTTCCAAGTTTATCTCCAAAAGTGGAATTAGCAGAGGCAAATCTGTTAATAAGGTTTAATAGATCATCGCTACCTTTAGCTCTACGATTCAAAATATCTACAATCAATGAGCCTGTTCCTGAATAGTTTGTATCAAGCCATTCCAGAAAATGACCTAATGCGTAATAACTACCTTCAGCGGCTGTCGTTATAGGAACGCTTAAATATTCAGATAAATAAACATTATTTTTACCAGCATAATTTTCTTTCTTCTCAGAGTCATTGTTACATGCAACTTTTGCAGCGAAATACTGGGCAGTAGCTTCAATAAACCAACGGTTATTATTTGAGTACGTTTCATAAAAAGGTCCTTGGAAAAAATGCACCATTTCATGTGCAACTGTTTGACGCATTGCAAGCCAGTTATCTATTTGAGAAGTAGAGTTTGATAGAAGAATTGGACCTCCCATTGGAGTCAAACCACCTGTTGATCCAATATCTAAAATATAGCCTCTAATATCTGTTGCAGCAAGCTCACCAAAAGGTCGGCTGCCATCTGGAGCCATAAGCTCAACAAGACTTGATCCTGCCGTCATCATAGCACTTAACATGTCGATTGAGTAATTATAAGGATCGGTAATGTTATCGCTATTACGTTTCCAGACGCTGTTAGCAGGAATACTGTTAATATCCTTATCATCTGGGGCATAAAAGCAGAGATAGTAGGGTTGGTCATTTGTGCAAACAGTTGAGTTTAACATACGCCATCTAATACGGGCGGAAAGACCGCCAATTGCTATATCACGGGGATCATAATCAGAAAGTGCGGCAAAGGTGTTATAATTATTTGTGCTATCCTTTTTATAGCTATTTTTATATGAATCTGACAGTAGTGCCTTTAAAGAGAGATCGAAGGTAACAGATTTTGAATCTGAATTATATGAAATCATTATACCAACTGGAAGAGAAGCTCCTGTTTCTTTATTATATAATTCAGGTGCAAGATAGAGATTGTATTGTGAAGCATCAATATCATCAGGTATTAAAGTTTCATCTATTGGGATTGTTATGTAGATATTCCCATCTACAATATCAAGGTTGCTCAATTTTATATTGTATCCATCTGATATTGTGATTTTACTATTGTCAGTTTCAGAAGATGGAGCAGAAGTCTTGCTTAAAGTTACCTCTATTTCTTCACTTGCAAAATCTTTAGGAAATTCTACAGAAGCACCTGTATCAAAAGCTATCTTTGAACCAGTTTCAGGATCGGCTGTGGCGACAATTTGGTTATTGTCGTTGTCATTATTATCATCAGGATTGTCAGGGGTAGTGCTGCTATTAACCATAAAAGAGTAGAACCCAAGCTGATAATCTCCGTTATAAATTGCCTGAAAAATATCTCCATTACTGTCAGGTGCAACAAGCCAATATACATTCCATGCTCCATCAGCAGGCCAAGGTTCAAATGCTGTTCCTGATGTTCCGACTTCAAATGGTGAAAGTATTGTGTTTTCCGTTTTTGTTCCAGAGACTCCAGAGGCAATTACAGGAAGAGAACCTGATGAATATGACAAACATTTTCCCGATTCATTGGCAGTATAGAAACGACCATCAGGAAGAGCTATCAATATCCAAATATCAACTGGTCTATTGTAAGCTGGAAAATTTACTGATAACTCCATATTTCCGCTTAAAGTTGCAACTCCTCCACTTTTGACGATATTTCCCATATAAACAGGAGCAGTATTAGGATTATCATTTGCGTCAACTGTTGAAATGCCGCTTGGAGGGTTAATCCCATCAACAGATTGACCAGAATCTCCTGACCATACTTCAATTTCTGATAAACCAACATACTGAGGCCAGTTTGCATAAGCGTGATATTTGATATATCGGGCTTCATAACCACTACCTGAAAAAGAGAGAAGCCCAACATAGCTTGTACTATCTTCTTTGAACCTCTCTGTGTAAGTTATTCCATCTGTTGATGTACTTACTGATACTCCATAAATTTGTAATACATACATATCAACTTTCTCAATGGTGTAAACACCACCCAGATCAAGTATAAAATCTTGAACTGTGGGGCTACCTTGATAACTATACCAGTAAGTCTCCTCTGTTCCATCAACTATAGCTGATGGGGTTCCCAGTTGGGAATTTGTGCTTGCTGTAACGGTTTTGCCAAGTGCTACGTTTACTGAGCCTCCAAATACTAAAGATGGAGTTATAAACATTACAATAGCCAAACATAGCCAAATTACGACTATTTTATCCTTAGTTGCTTTCATTGTGCCTCCTCCTTTTTTAAGATTATTTATTATTGGGTCAAACCCACCACCTCTGGCGGTGGGTAGTTAAAATTAAGTAAATTTTTACTGGCTTGAAAACGGCTTTTCGCACGTTTTGGTTCCATCTCCATAAGTGGGGCAGCAGGATTTTGTATATGTGTAAGTTTCAGATACATTTCCACTTCCAGTATAAGTGAATTTACCACTGCTATCTGCTGTGATAGTTGCAGTTCCAGTGAAATTTGCGTTTACATCAACACATGGCCCCCAGCATGACATAAACGGTGGATCCATTTTGGTATTTCCAGATGTTGTAAAGCTAAGATCAATTGAGTTGCATGACCATGAACCAGTTAAAGATTTTTGAGAATATTCATTCTCTCCTTGGTAGCAGTAATCATCAGGAATAATAGTTCCATTGGGTCCAAGCTGAAAACACAATGGAATATCCCATTGTATTCCATATCTATCACTACAATCCTTAAAATTTACTCTTATAGATGCATTGTATGAATTAAAAAACATATCTTCTTTCAAATAGCAGTCGTCCATCTCACTTTTTATTATCCATAGTTTGGCAGAATAACCTCCTTGTAAGTTAAACGTATGTGCTGCGTTTGCTTTTTCAATGCCGTTTACACTTATTGAAATATAAGTATATAAAGACTCGTTTTCTTTTCCCGAGTTGTCTGCTACTAAATAAAATACATCTCCTGTATTTACTTTTACTTCATACTTATCTTCTTTACCAATAAGTCGTTCAGGAGTTGGGATATTAGATACTCGTTGATATTCTCCAGTAAACTTATATATGCTTATTGTGCTAAAGTTTCCCCCTGTAAATGATATTGTTGCAGTAGCATCTTTTGGAATATTAAGATTTGTATTTTCTTCAGCTATTGTTGGAATACTATATTTACTAAGATATGAATCATTTCCAAAAATACTCCATGCGGTAAAGTCTCTGTAATACTGTGGAATAGATATACCACCATTATAATCTTTTAACTTTTCAAGAGGTGTAGTTAAAGGGCTTCCTTCACTAACAAACTTAAACATATCAGCGAAATTAAGTCCTTTTTTTTCCACAAGAAACTGTATAAATGCTGACGGAGAATACTCAAAAGTAGATATTGGATAACTCAAAAAATCTGCTTTTGAATCATTATATTCTTTTTCTATCTTTTTTTTATCTGCCCATGCAACTCTATAACCCGCATAATCAGAAGCAGATTCAAGCCACCAGTTATTGGCTGGCATTTCGTAACCTACTAATGTATAATATTCAGCCTCTATTCTATGAAAAAGTTCATGACCTATTACTCCATAACTTAGACCATCTTTAAAGGCTTTTAAAACTTCTGTGGGATAATGAATATAGCCCCAAATTGCTTCATAATTAGCTTCGCTTTGAGCATATTGCTTAGTCCATCTGGAATCTATTTTGACTATAATTGGATTTGTTGATGTTCCCCATAACCAGCCGGGTTTTGTTACAGGATTTTTGAATTTATTCACATCAACATAGTTCTTTAGTGCTACTTCTAAAAGATTTCCTATATCTTGAATGAATTTTGGGTGAGCTGTTTTATAGGATGATCTCTGATATAGGGGGTCGTTATATGTCTCTCCAATCCATGTTATATCATTTAGTTTAGCATCAGATTCTATTCCAGACTTACTATACATAAGTTTAAAATTACCTTCTGGAGTAAAATATATATCGTTCTCCAACTCTTCTCCAATACCAGTCCAAACTGCGATATTGGCACCTGCAAGGCCTGTTATAGCAAGTGTGCTTGCTACACTTGCAAGAGGCGGAATAGCAAAAAAACATAGATGATCTGTCATTATATTAACAGTGTTATTTACTTCATCCACGCTGTATGGAAGCGGAGTCCAATATTGTTCTTCATCATTCCATCTCATTGCCATCAGTTGCTCTTCAGCAGAATAATTTGAATTTAGTCTATTTGGATCGTATTTCACGCTTATTTTAATAAAATCATTAAGTTGCTTTAATCCATCAATGGATATATCAATGGCATTTGAACCAAAAGGTTCAAATCCGCTTGGAGGAGCATTATTAACAGCCGATATTTTTAAAGTTGCTGTGCTATCTATAATACCAGGTGGTATAGTTACAGATACCTCGTCTTTGTAATTTATTATTTGGTTGACCGATGAGGGTTCTATAGATTGTGAAATTAACGGTGTGGAAACAGGGGGTAGAATTGAAAATTGAACGGTGTTACTTACTTCATCGCCTGATTTTATTTGAATTTTGCCAGATTGTGCGTCAGCAGGAAGAACAAACTGTAAAATATTTTCATTTTTTTTTATAACGGTATTAGGATTTAACTCTTTACTGTTATATATAATAGCTAAATTTCCTAAATCAGAAACCGGCTTTTCGAGCTTCAAAAATACATAAGAACCAGCGGGACCACTTTGGGGGAAATATTCTGTTATCTTGAGATCATAAGTTATATCACCACTTTGGCTTTTAACCTCAAAAGAGTAGAATCCTAACTCGTAATGTCCATTTTCAATAGCACCATAAATATTGCCGCTGCTTTCAGGAGCAACAAGCCAATATACATTCCACGCTCCATCAGCAGGCCACGGTTCAAATGCCGTGTTTGATTCTCCTATTTCAAATGGTGTCAAGATTTTCTTTTCTGTTTTTGTTCCTGAGACTCCAGAGGCAATAGCTGCAAGGTCTCCAGATTCAAAAGATAGCAATTTTCCAGACTCATTGGCAGTATAAAAGCGACCATCAGGAAGGGATATCAATATCCAAATATCAACTGGTTTATTGTAAGCTGGAAAATTTACAGATAACTCCATATTGCCGCTTAGAGTCGAAACTCCGCCACTACTTACGATATTTCCCATATAAACAGGAGCATTGTTAGGATTGGCATTTGCATCAACCATTGAAATACCATTTGGCGGATTAATCCCTTCAGCACTATCATCTGGTAATTGCTCTTCAGCATCACAACCATAAAGTATAAGCGTTGTAGCACCAGAAGGATTTGAGCATACAGATTTGCTATCTGCTTTTAGAGTATATGTCCCAGCTTTTAGAACCTTATTAATATTAAACATAGCTGCACACCAATTGCCATAACAACCATCTTTATATATTTCACCTGACGAGTTTGTGTATCCGTCTGGACCAGATAGAGTTGCAGAGAGAGTGTCACCGCTAATATAACTATCATACCAAATTCTAATGCGAGTTATATAAGTGTCTTTATCTAAGGTAAAAGTGCTAATATCTGTGTAACCGCAAGCCCCAAGATATTCATTGTGGATAATAATCTCCTCAGTTTTGCAGCTACCAAAAGAAAGTGATGGTAATGCAAAAATAACCACTGCAAGCATTAATGCTAAACGTAAAATATGAGTTCTAATTTTCTGCTTCATGGCTTTTTTACCTCCCTATTTTTTTATCTATTGTTATAATTTTGTGAATCTTGCTTTAGTTTCAATTTGAACTAAAAGAAGTTTCGCAACTTGTTTTAGATTCATAACTATTATTATATTGCTGTGAGACCTTTCCAGTTGCTGTTTTCCCAGATTTTGTAATATCTCCATTTGCATCTGCTGTCAAAGTTGCATTACCAGTAAATGTAAGCACAGCATTGCAAGAACTATCCCTACAGCTAATAAACCATGGATTGTTATAGGTTAATTCAACTGTAAAAGTAAGATTAATAGTATTGCAATTCCATGAACCAGATAGGGATTTTAATTCCCAACCATAAGGTGTCCACTCTTTCTTAGGTATTATAGTTCCGTTTGATCCAAGTGAGAAAGTTAAAGGAATGTCTGCTGTTATTGTATTGTAATTATTGCAATCTTTAAAAGAGACTCTGACAGTATTTAAACTTGTAAACATTTTACCCTCTTCTAAAGAGCAGCTACTAATAATAAGTTTTAGAGCATTGCTTTTTCTACCTTCAACTTGAAGAGTAACATCACCAGCTGATGCTCCTTGAGGCACATTCACTTTTAAATTACCTATCTCAAATCCGGGTGTAGAACTTGTAGTCCATGAAGTAGGTTTTGCAGTTACACTACCATTGAAATTTATAGCTATATCGCTTCCATTTTTTCCATATCCAAAACCATCAATACTCAACTCCTTACCTTTTTGAATCATATAGGGAGAAAGAGAGATTAAATAGGGACCCTGACCAACATAAACATCAACAGTATTGGTCTTTGCTTGAGCAGATGTTGAAGGATTAGTGCCAGCAGGTATATTTTTATCAACAAAAACCATAACAATTGGACTTTGCTGTTTTTGCTGGTTGTTATAATTTTCAAAATTTTGGATATATGCTATTTTATTATCTTTATTTATGGAGCCTAAAAGCTCGGTTGTGAAACCTAAATCTTTTTTTTCAATATGGTAAACATACAAATCTTGCCCATCAATCAAACCATTTGCATAAACATAAATACCAATATCTTTTTCAGAAGTATTAAACCCTTTTAGTATAAGAGCATTAGAGTGAGATGAAAACGGGTAGGCATCAAAACTGAAGGTTACTGGAAAATCACTTAATTTATAAATTTTGTCTTTTGACCAACGGTAATTAGTTGGAGATGGCAGGCACTTGTTGATTTTGTTTTTATCTGGAACACTATAAACCTCAGCCGAAAAACCAAGCCACAACTCTTCCAATGTTAAATTACTGCCTGATGATGAAATAGCCTGCTTTAATGATGCAACTTCACCTATACCTTTATTTAAACCTTCCCAAAATGAGCTGATTTTAAATGCACCTTTTGAAATGGCATAAACAAAAAATGAGCTGGCTCCATATCCATGCCAGCGCTGCTTTGATTTATCTGGAGTTAAATCAATAGCAGTATTATAAACATTAAACAGCCCATTGTATGTGAAGTTAAAAGAGCTTATAGCTTCTCCGGGACAATTATTTGCAAAATAAGATTCAATCCACATTGAAGATGCCTCTCCCCATGTTTCTGTTAGAGTATCTCTGGTGTAAATTTCCTGAAGAAAATGAAAAAGCTCATGTGCTGCTGTACCCTTTAGTTTTTTATCATCGTCACCGATTGCTTCAGAATTGGTGTTAAATTCCAACTCCGCACTGAACATATTAACATAGCAAGGGGGACTTAACTTGCTCGATAATAAGCTCAAAAGGCCTGGATTATAACACCCTAAATCTCCTGCTGGTCCACCATCTTTGAAAACAACGGGAATTTTTTCATATTGAAAAGTATTTGTATTAATGCGGCAGTTATTTAACAGCCAATTAAAACCCAAACCTCCACTATCTACAGAGCCACCAAGTTTTGCGTAAGCTTCTTCTAAATATTGCAATGTTTTTTTGGCAAATGCCTGATCTGACTGCTTAATTGAGGCTACAAAATGCTCTGTTGATAGAGGTATTAACTCGACAGCTTTAACTCGTAGAGTTAATCCGTCATCATTAATATTCTTTCTATAAGATTTTCTATTTTCTTGCTCAATAATGGCTTGAAAATCAATCATTGGAATAGTTACTCTTAATGTATTGTTTCCGACTATGTTAGCTTTTAAGACATGGTTGCTATAAGTTATATAATTAATACCTACGACATTATTTACTTCAAATTCAAACCAAATATAATAACTATCTGACGATGCTGAATTTAATGCAGATTTAGATTCAATATCCAATACCATCTCTTTGCCAATAGAATAAGGCAGACCTTTGATAGTATAGGTATCTGATAACTCATCAGTTCCAGACGAGATGGCTGATTTTTCAATAGAGATTTTCGTTGAAGAAGAGAATGTGCTTTTAGGTATGTTTAAATTTAACCCTGCCAATGATATGCTACCGCCAGAAATGCCAATGTCTTGAGTAACTTCACTATTTGATGAGCTGTTTTTGATCTCAAAAGTATAAAATCCTAACTGATAGTCCCCTTTTTCAATAGCTTTAACAATATCCCCATTGTTTGAAGGTGCAATGAACCAATAGACTGTCCACTTTCCATCAAGCAGACTTCCTAAAGAAGTAACATCAAATGGTTTTATAATTTGCTTCTCACTTTTTACACCAGATATGTTTTTAAGCATTGGAACAGACTTTCCTGATTCAATGGGAAAAAAATTGGCAGATTTATCTAAAAAGTAAGATTTTCCGTCTGGTGTCGTTATTAATACCCATACATCTACTGCTTTATTATAAGCTGGAAAATTTATAGATAACTCCATCTGATCGCCGCCAGTTACAACACTGCCCATATAAACAGGAGCAGTTGAAGATTTTGAAGTGAAATCAACAACTGAACCTCCTTTAGGCGGATCAATTCCCGATACATTAACTTCTTCTGAATTGTAAATCTCCTCTATTTCTGATTGAGAAAGTGATCTATTGTAAACTCGAATATTATCTATGTTACCGTTTAAAAAAGTCTCCCAACACGATGAGTAGTTATCTGGTTTTGGAATACCTCCTATCCAGAACGAAGTTTCTGGCTTCCAGATAGTTTGCGAATAGCTCTCAGACAAGATATTTTTACCATTAAGATAGACGCTGACCTGATTGGTATCTTTATCGTATGTAGCTGCAATATGTGTCCATTGATTTGGAGTAATAGTTTGTAAAGGTATGAATTGTGAGTGCGTTGCTGAATTTTGATAATTGAGAGTAAAAGCTATTTCTGACTTTAGAAGATCAAGCTCTGCAGATGGAAAAGCGTTTTGGCACTGCTGTCTTCCAATTAGAGGCTGGTTATTTGTCAAATCGCCAGAACTATTTGCATAAAACCATAAACTGTATGTAAATTTGTTTTCTAAATTAAAAATGGGCTTGGAAGCATTATAAGCAACTGAAATATAATCATTTACTCCATCAAAACTGTATGCACTGTTTGGATTACCAAGACCGTCCTTTGTCAAAACTGCTCCATTAACAGCTCCGTTGTTTCCATTACCACTCTCGTCATTTGCATTGCCGTTAAATGGATAATAGGCAACTAAACCGTCTGTCAAATTCAAAGTTGTGGAATTATCTGCCGCACACCCGTAGATTGTAAGCGTAGTCTGACCTGATGGGTTGGCACAGATAGATTTACTATTTGCAGTAAGAGTATAAGTTCCAGCTTTAAGCGTTTGATTAATACTCCAAATACCTTCACACCAGCTCCATTGACATGAGCCTTTAGTGGTTTTTCCTCCATTATTGCTATATCCATTTGTTCCAGATAAATTTACAGATAGAGTATTTCCACCAATATTTGTATCATACCAGATGCCAATGCGAGTTGCATAAGTATCTTTGTCTAATGTAAAAGAACTACTTTGTGTATAACCGCAAGCTCCAGTATATTTATTAGGAATAATAATCTCTTCTGTTTCACAACTACACCAAGAAGATGGTGGTAGAGCAAGAATAGCCATTACCAGCATTAATGCTAAACTCAAAATAAATCTCTTGTTACTCTTTTGTTTCATAGTAGTATCTCTCCTATTGTGGTTGATTATTGTATATCTGTCAGATAAAACGGTAGTTGATTATTAAAATGAGTTTATGAATAAAATACCAAAGGCGAAGAAAATCATCACATTTTAATGATAGAACTATTTGTCTATATTTTTGTCAAG
Organism: Desulfamplus sp.; assembly: GCA_015232455.1. Taxonomy (GTDB): domain Bacteria; phylum Desulfobacterota; class Desulfobacteria; order Desulfobacterales; family Desulfobacteraceae; genus Desulfamplus. The sequence continues at coordinate 253,092 of JADFZQ010000002.1, forward strand.
AGATTTCCAAAACATGCCTGCCATGCAATAAAAACATTGCTGTGAAATCTTTTTATTGCATCAAATATTAGATAATTCTATTTTACATAGATATATGATTTTATCCTAATTCGCCCTAAAAATAAGGCTCTATTCACAGAGTGGTTAGATGGCATATTAATTGCTAACTGCTAACTCAAAATACCAATGTTTTAATATTTTTGAAAAGTAACAGCAGGAATATTTCTGCTGACGGAGGGTTAAATGAGCAAATACTATCTATTTCAAGATGTAAGAAGATGTATTGGATGTCATACATGCGAAGTTCAATGCAAATCAAATAAAGAGCTTCCTCAAGGACCAAAGCCATGCCAAGTTGTTCAAGTCGGTCCAAAGATGATTGATGGTCTGCCTCGCTCATCATTTGTTTTTATGTCATGTTTTCATTGCGAAAATCCGTGGTGTGTTGCTGCCTGTCCAACTGGAGCTATGCAGCAGAGACACAGCGATGGTATTATATTTGTTGATAAACATCTTTGTGTAGGCTGCAAAGCCTGTATATCAGCCTGCCCATGGGGTGCGCCTCAATGGAATCAAGAGACAGGGAAAATTGAAAAATGCGACTTTTGTATGGAGAGGCTTGATAAAGGCTTAAAGCCGGCCTGCGTTACTACCTGCACTACAGGGTGTCTGAAATTTGGTAAAGTTAAGGAACTGACTCAGATAAAGAGAGAGCGTCATGCAATCCATGTTGCATCTCTTGAAAATTCAGCATTTTAATAAAGGAGGAGGCATGGATAAACCAATTTGTCCTGTTCATTCAACAATATTATACCTGTCTGGCGAGCTTAATTCAGGAAAAATAAAAGAGCCGAGAGTTAGACGAATTTCAGAGCAGATTTTAAGACTTATTGAGGAAATATCAAACGGACATGCAGGCAATGATCATCTTATAGCTGTTGAAGAGCTTATTGAAGAGTATCTTCAAGTTGATAATAATCTAAAAAACGGTGTTTTAGAAATATACACATACCTAAAAAATATTTTTAAAACTGAACGTGAAACTTTCCAAAGCCATCTTGAGACGGGAAACTGTGCATCAATGGATTGTATAAGACTCTCTCCATCTCCATGCCAGATGGCTTGTCCTGCTGGAATTGATATTCCTACCTATCTTAGCCTTATTGGAGAGGGTAGAGATGCTGAGGCAGTTGAGGTTATCCGCCGCGATAATCCGCTTCCTTGGGTGTGCGGTTTAGTTTGTACCCGTCCATGTGAGATGATGTGTGTAAGAGGACGAATGGATACACCAGTCTCCATCAAATTTCTTAAAGCATTTGCTGCAGAACGTGCAATGTCTCTTGGACACTATCTGAATCCACCGCAAAAGCCTTTAAATGGAAAAAAGGTCTGTGTAATTGGTGCTGGTCCTGCCGGACTCTCTGCATCTTACTATCTTGCCTTGATGGGCTATAAGGTCAAGGTTATAGAATCGCTGCCAGTTGCAGGCGGTATGCTGATGGTCGGGATACCAAGATATAGGCTTCCTCGTGAGGTTATTGACCGAGAGGTTGCAATGATTGAGGCTCTTGGAGTTGAATTTTGTTACAATACACGTTTTGGCAAAGATGTTACTCTTGACTCTTTAAAACAAGATGGCTTTGAAGCATTTTTTATCGCAATTGGTGCCCATAAATCTTACAAACTCGGCATAAAAGGGGAGGATTTTTATTCGGGAAAAACTACTGACAGCTCAATAAAAACAGAGTTATCAGAAAAAAAAGCTGTTGATCCTGAAAAATCAGGAACAGGAGTTATTGATTCGGTTGAGTTTTTAAGGCGGGTAGCTCTTGGCAATAGGAAAATTCCTGGAAAGAGAGTTGTAATTATCGGGGGTGGTAATGTTGCAATTGATGCAGCACGAACAAGTCTCCGTTTAGGGGCTGAATCTGTAACTATTGCATACAGAAGAACACGCTCAGAGATGCCAGCAGATATAGAAGAGGTTGAGCAGGCAGAAGAAGAGGGGGTAAACTTCTCATTTTTGACAATCCCTACTGCTATTGAAGGAGATGGCAGTAAAGTTACTGGACTCAACTGTCTTAGGGCTGAACTGATAAAAAAAGAGGGCAGCGACAGGCTCTATCCCGTTCCAGTAGAGGGAAGCGATTATACTATTGAGGTTGATGCTGTTATCAGTGCAATCGGGCAGTTTGTCGATATTGCTGGAATGGAGGCATTTACTGGAATCAAGTGGACAAGAAGAGGAACTATTGAAGTTAGACACACCTGCATGGAGACCTCTGAAGATGGAGTGTTTGCTGCCGGTGATGCTGTAACAGGTCCTGCAACTGTAATTGAGGCAATTGGAGGTGGAAAACGGGCAGCCGAAGCGATTGACAGGTACTTTAACCATATTCCACAACCAAGAATTCCAAAAGTGCCGATTCGTTACCGCCGTGAAAAGCCTATTACAATGTCAGCCAGCACTAAAATGGTACTCAAACGTCCGAAAATGGACATGCTCAATATTGACCGCAGACGCATCACATTTCAGCAGGCAGAGCTTGGTTATACCGAAAATATGGTAAGAGATGAGGCAAGAAGATGTTTAAGGTGCGATATATGCCGAAGATGTGGCAAATGTATTGATGTATGCAGAGATAAGATGGGCATTGGTGCCTTACAATTTGGTTATATGGACTTTGACCATCCTGTAGATACCGATTTCAGGAAAACTTCTGAAACCTGTATCACCTGCGGAGCTTGTGCTGCAAACTGCCCCAACGATGCAATGGTTATTGAAGAGAAAAATGGTGAGAGAATCCTTAAATTATGCGGTACAATACTTAACAGGCAGAAACTTTTATACTGTGAATCGTGTAATGCTGTTTTGGGTCCGGCAAAATATTTGGATTACGTTCAGACCAAGACTTCAAGTGTAGCAAAAGTGCATCAACATAAAAGAAGATTGTGCAGTGCATGTTTACGTAAACAGAGTTTCCAAATTTGATTTTAAAGATATTTTAACATTATTGAAGCACTTTAAAAAAAAATCTAAAAGCCAATAATGTTTAAACACTAAAATAAAGAGAGGTGAAAAATGGAATTTCGTAAAGGTCAAAAAATAGAAGTCTTTCAAAAATCAAAAGATGAGGCGTGGGAACCTTACATGGATGAGTTTATAGGGGTTCATGGAATGATTACAGACCCAGATACAATAATTAATGATCCTGATGCACTGATTGAGGTGAGCCTTCAAGGTATGGGGACATATAGGCTTCCGCAGGATTGTTTAAGGCTCATTAAGTAAATTTAGAATTTAAGCAATAAGATTTATTAAATTTATAAGTTTTTCAACCCATAACCAAAATTAACATTTTAATTTAAATTATCTATTATTCAGGAGAAAAGTATGAAGAAAATTGTTTCAAGTTTTATTATAATGTCATTCATTGTCTGTCTTACATTAGTATCTCCAACCGCAGCAATGGCAACTGGAGAGGCAGATAAGCCTGCAATAGCAGAAGAGACTCTGCCCGCAGCCACGCCGCCGACTATTAACATTGATAAAAACACAATTGACAACGGTGGAACTATCAAAGTAAGCGGTCAGGCACCAGCCGGAATGCCTGTATATCTTGAAGTTTGGGCAGCAGATCACACTGTAAAATCAAATCTTTTTGACAGTAAAAGAGATAAAGAAACTGGTAAAATTCCATATATCTTCTATATCACCGAAGAGATGCCTGCATATTATAAGATTTTTGTTCCAAAAGAGATGCAGCCTAAAATTGATGCAGCAAAAAAAGAGGGTAATAAATGGAGCTATTCAGCACTTCTCAAAGAAATTGGTGCAGATGCAGCTTATTCAGTTCCAGCAGTTGCAAAAATTGAGAGATATCAGGCAACTTTAATGGCAAGTATTATAGGAAGCCGCGGCACACTTCTTGACAAGATGGATGCTAAAGAGAACAAAAAGCGTTCAATGCAGTTAGTTAAGGCTCGTTTCCGCAGTATTAACAATGTTATCGCTGCCGAAGTAAATGTCTCTCCTGATGGCTCATACACAGCAGATATAAAGATTCGTAAAGGACTGTCTCCTGGTCAATATAAAATAGTTGCTGTATCTTCAAAAGAGTTAAAAAGCCAGCCCGTAACATTTGAGAACAAAATCAGTTTTCCTACTGTTTATATGGGGAACGCTGGAACAAGCTTAAACCTTATATATCCATTTGTGTTATGTCTTGCTGTCTCTATATTTGGCGTTTTAATGGGTGCTGGAGGTGGTTTTATAATGAATCCTCTTCTCATAACTCTTTTTCCAGCTCTGCCTCATACAATTGTTGCTGGAACTGTGACCCCTACGGTTCTATTCTCTCAAGGCAGCGGTATATTCAACTACTCGAAAATTAAATTTATAAGCTGGAAACTTGGAGCTGGTATTGGATGTGCAATGCTGCTTGGCGGTTTTATTGGTCCTAAACTTACAGAGATGATTACGCTTGATCAGTTTAAATTTGCATTCGGCTGGATACTTATCGTTCTTGCAGCTCTTATGTTCTGGCAGACAACACCAGGCTATATCGCAAAAAATAAGAAAGAACAGTCAATTCTTAATGAGTTTAAAAAACGTGCTCAAGAAGCTACTAAATAGCTCTAAATGGGTCATGCTTGGTTTATAACTATAATAGAACAATGCTGAAAATTACATAAAATGCTTAATATAATTAAATATGTCGGTTGGATTAATGTTAGAATAATAAAATTTTAAATATTTTTAATATACTTAAGGAGAGATTTTAATATGAAAGTAGAATTTTGGGGGCAAGAGTTTCAGGTAAATATGTGGGTTGGCTGTTTAGGAGGCTTTCTTATCGCAATTATGTCATCAATGTTTGGGTTTGGAGGAGGACCTTTTATGGTTCCTCTTATGACTGTTGCTTTACGCCTTCCTATGTATCTTGTTGTTGGAAGCTCACTGCTTGCAATATTTTTTAACACAACTATAAGCACCATGCGTCATTATCAGTTTGGCAACTTTGATCTTATATTCTTTCTTGCCATGTTTCCAGCAGCACTACTTGGCGGTTATATAGGTCCTCAGATTGCAAAACGTGTAAGTCCATTAGTTGTAAAAAGGGTTGCCTGTGTAGGGCTTCTTCTTCTTGCTCTTAACCTTTTGGGTGTATATTAATAAGTCATATTACGCAGCCAATTCTGATAACCACTTAAAATCATTATTTATCAGTGATAGCGTTTACTGATTTTCTCCACCCCCTCCCATTATGGCAGGGCTGTTAGATTCTATTTAACAACCCTGCTCCCATTATGGGGAGGGTGAATAACAAATTCCTCACCTGTGGGGAGGAGGGGTTTTGCGTAACATGATTTAATAATCATTAGGATAATATAGAAAGCATGGGTATTTTGTTTAAACAGTTTCGAGTAATATATATTTCATTAATGAGTATTTGCAGTTACAGTGCGTGCTTAAAGATAGCTCTTTATCCACTTTATTCAGCAATATTAATGATTTTGATACCAGAATCTGCCCATGCTACTCAAATGCATAATGCATCAGAAGGGGTAGTTGTCCACCAGATAGGTCACCTCTTCTTTCTTGTATCCATGGTTATCCTCTATTTTACTATAAGAGAAAAATCACTTGATTCTCAAAAGGGTTGGAGATTTATTCAAATTGCTGCCCTGCTTTTTGTTCTTTGGAACTTAGATGCCCTTATAGTTCATTTTCTTGATAATCAGATAGAGCTGATATCTCCTGTTCCTTTATCTATTTGCGACATTAAAATAGATATGGCAGATAATAGGATTCCAATCTCTAACAATACTTATGCTGATAAAGATATTTTCTTGATATGGTTCTACTATTTTTTAAGGCTTGATCACCTCTTATCTGTTCCGGGAATGATATTGCTATGGCGTGGACTTTATCTTATCGTTCAACAGGATATTTCTATGAGCAATGATCCCGATATATACATGAATGCTTTGCAAAATATTTCCATAAAGGGCAATGATGATATTGCAGTAAAGGATGAGAGATTGTGATTCTGCCATATTTTCCTATCCTTGTAGTAGATATTGTAGGCTCTCTTTGCATGATATTGTTTGCAATGCTTGCTCTTAATAATGCAATACGGCTTAAAAAAAGGGATTCTGACAATGTGATGTTTCTCTATCTTCTTTGGATATGCTGGGGATTTACTGTCTTTGCCTTCTCACGAGCTTTAGGACATCTTGTCAGACAGTTAATTGTGATTTACGGACACTCTGATTTGTGGGCTTCAATAAGCCCATACAGCGGAACTATCAATACAGTCTCTTTCATGTTGATGGGAGTTCTTACTCTCTTTTTCAACCAGAACTGGAAGATCAACATGAAGATTCTTGAGAGCAGAAAGAAACTTGAACAGACACATAAAGCTCTTGAAGAGACACATAACCAGCTTGTTAGGCTTAACCAGACGCTTGAGCAGAAAGTTGCTGAACGAACGGAAATAATAGTTAAAAACATGAATGAAAAAAAAGAGATGGAGCAGCAGATTGCACAGGCTGATAAACTTGCGGCACTCGGAGAGCTTGCTGCTGGTGTAGCACATGAGATCAACAACCCTCTTGGAATAATTCTTGGTTACACCCAGCTTATGCTAAAAGATAAATATCTTAAAAATTCAGACTCTTACGAAGACCTTAAAATTATTGAAAAGCATGTAAAAAACTGCAAATCAGTTGTTTCAGATATGCTTGCATTTTCCCGCAAAGGCTCTGTTAAGCAGGGAGTTGTTAATCTTAACTATGTTGTAAATGACGTTGTGAAATTTTTACATAACCACTCTGATTTTAGAAATATTGAGATGACTCTTGAGCTATATAACGAAGGTATTTGCAGCATTGGAGCTTGCAATGTTTTGGGAAATGAGCAGGAGCTAAGGCAGGTTGTTATTAATCTTCTTATAAATGCCTGCCATGCTGTTGAGAAAAAGGGAAAGGTTTATCTTAAAACAGCTTTAACTAATGTCCAAAAAGGAGAAGATTCAGAGATTACCTGCAAAGATGCAGAGATATGGGTTCAAGACAATGGAAAAGGGATAAAGCCTGAAAATTTATCAAGAATTTTTGACCCGTTTTTTACCACAAAGCCGGTCGGGCAAGGTACTGGTCTTGGACTCTCTGTAAGTTACGGTATTGTAAAAAAACATAGGGGCAGGATTGAAGTTAAAAGTAGTGAGAATGAGGGTGCTTTATTTAAGGTGATTCTGCCTTGTGCATCAAGCTCAGTGAGTTTACAAGAAGATAATTAAAGAATAATTTGACAGCAGTATATCTTAATCCAAATTATAATCCTAATTAATCAAGTATGTTGTCCGTAAAGTAGTTGACACTTCATTTCAAAAAATCTTTTAAAAACGGGATTACCGCTCTAAAGCAGTGTCAACTGGAAAATCAAGGAACGCCGATTATATTTATAGTCATTTTCTTAACAGGGAAGAAAAAATGAATACATCTAACATACCAAATATCCTTATAGTTGATGATGAAAAAGATATGACTCGTCTTTTGAAACGGTCTCTTGAGATGGAATTTGAGTGTAATGTTACTATGGCTTTCTCTGGTGAAATGGCGATTCCTATTTTAAATCAATCATCAATACTTGAATCATCACATCAACAATTAAATGCAAATATTAATCCTATATCTAATGGATTAGAGCTAAGTAAAGAGCATCAAGATGCTCAAGATAATTGTAAAGAAAATGGTTATTGTAAATTTGATCTGATGCTGTGCGATATAAGAATGCCTGGAATGGATGGCTTTGAGCTGCTTGATTATGTCTCAAAACAATACCCTGACTTAACAGTGATTATGATTACAGCGTTTGGCAGTATTGATGTTGCTATTGAAGCGATTAAAAAAGGAGCTTACGATTTTATATCCAAACCTTTTGAGCAGGATGAGATAATTTTTCGTGTTAGAAAAGCTCTTGAGAGAAGCTCTCTTATTAGAGAAAATCAAAAACTTAACAGCGAAAAATCAGCCCGCTTTGGCAGGCTGATTGGTGACAGTCCTGCAATGCAGCAGGTTTATCAAAAAATTCAAATGGTGGCTCAAAGCGATGTTACTGTGTTAATTACTGGTGAATCTGGAACTGGGAAGGAGTTGACAGCCCAATCTCTTCATATCTTGAGCCTTCGCAGCAAACACAATTTTGTTCCAGTCAACTGCCCAACAGTGCCTGAACACATCTTAGAGAGTGAACTTTTTGGATATAAAAAAGGGGCTTTTACTAATGCTGTTAAAGATAAAAAGGGGCTGTTTCAAGAGGCTGATAAAGGGACAATCTTTTTAGATGAGATAGGAGATGTCTCTCCATCTATCCAGACAAAACTTCTTCGGGTGCTTCAAGAGAAAGAGATAAGACCTCTTGGCGATAACCATACAGTTAAAGTTGATGTTAGAATTATAGCATCAACAAATAGGAATTTAGAACAAAAGATTGCTAATGGTGAATTTAGAGAAGATTTTTTTTACCGCCTAAATGTTTTTACTATTGAGTTACCTCCATTAAGGGAGAGAATTACAGATATTCCAGCTATTGCCTCTCACCTTGTGGAAAAACATTGTAAAAAGCTAAATAAACCATCAATAAAAATATCTCCAGAGCTTATGACCTGTTTGATGCGTTATCAGTGGCCTGGAAATATAAGAGAGCTTGAAAATGCTCTGATTCAGGGGATTCTTTATTGCAATTCAGATACAATGACAGAGTCAGATATTCATCTTAAAGGTTTTAGTAAAGAACCAGCTCAAAAGATAAATGACATTTATACCAGTGAAAATATTAATGAAGTTCTCAAATTGCCGTACAAAGAGGCAAAAGAGAAGGCATTAAACATATTTAACCGCCATTATATTGGAGTGATGCTGAAATTGAGCGGGGGCAACATTACTCAAGCAGCAAAAATGTGTAATCTTGAGAGGCAGGCTCTTCAGCAGATTATAAGGCGTTTTGATATTAATGTTGATGAGTTTAGATAGATTTAGGAGATTTACGTTAGCATCACCAAAAAGGAGATACATTATATGGCACAAGATTTTGTTTACAGCATCTGCGGCATGTGCACTGTAAGATGCCCGATACAAGTATTTACTAAAAATGGACAGATTGATTTTATTAAAGGCAACCCTTATGTCCCTTCAATGAAAGGTGCTGTCTGCCCAAGAGGGGCTGCTGGAAAGGCACTAGTCAACGATGATGAGCGTCCTCAAACTCCGCTTATCCGCACAGGAGAGAGAGGAGAAGGAAAATGGCGTAAAGTTTCATGGGACGAGGCTTTTGATTATACAGCCCAAAAACTTAACAGCATCAGAGAAAAGTATGGTAACAAAGCAATTGCCCTGTCAGACAGAGGTGGTCCATTTATAGAACTACACCGTGCATTTTTAAGAGGAATAGGAACGCCAAACTACTGCAACCATGACGCATCTTGTGCCAGAAACGTTCAGCACGCTGCCCTTTCTCTTACTGGCATGGGACGTAAAGCTGTTAAACATGATCTTAAAAATGCCCGCCATGTTGTTTTACAGACAAGAAACATTTTTGAAGCTATCAATGTTCAAGAGGTAAATGATCTTACAGATGCTTTAGAAAATGGGTGTAAGTTAACTGTTATTGATATAAGGGCAAATATCTCTGCTACAAAGGCGAGTCGTTATATGCAGATTCGTCCCGGCACTGATTATGCCCTTAATTTATCTGTTATACATGAGATTATCAGCAAGAAACTCTACAATAAAAACTTTGTTGATAAGTATATTGAAGGATTTTCTGAACTTAAGGCTTTTGTAGAAAATTACACACCAAAGTGGGCAGAGTCAGAAACAGGGATTATTGCATCTCACATATCTGATTTTGTTGAAGAGTTAGCATCAGCACAACCTTCTGTAATTTGGCATCCAGGTTGGATGACTGCAAGGTATAAAGATTCATTTTACATGTCCCGCACAATTTATATAATCAATGCACTTCTTGGTAGCTACGGTGCAAAAGGAGGATTGCCATTTGTGAGCAAACCGGCAGATATCGGCAGAAAAGGGTTAAAAGAGTTTATGAACCTTTATCCAAAGCCAAAAGAGAAGCGTGCTGATGGTGTCGGCTGGAAATATCCACAATTTGAAGAGGGTCCTGGTCTTGCCCACCTTCTTTTTAAAGCAATGGAGACAGATGATCCCTATCCTGTGAAAGGTTATATTGCCTATCGCCATGACCCTTTGATGGGTTTTCCTGACCCTGATAGATTAAGGAAAATTTGGGATAATCTTGATCTTTTGGTCTCAGTAACCTTTAGTTGGTCTGATACTGCATGGTATTCTGATGTTGTTCTTCCATTATCTCCTTACCTTGAAAGAGATAGCATAATTGCCACAAATACCTCATTAAAACCTCATTTTTTTGTGCGTAAAAGAGCATTATCACCTCGTTACGATACAAAAGCAGATTGGGAAATTGTAGGGGGGCTTGCAAAACGAATGGAATTGCCTGAATTATCCTTTGACTCTATTGAGGATTTGTGGAATTTTCAACTTCAAGGAACAGGTATAAAAATTGAAGATTTTGCAAAAACTGGAATGGTTCAATTAGTAGATAAGCCAATTTACAAAGATTTAGGGCTTAACAATCTAAGTTCTCTTGAATCTAATCCTGAGTCTATTTCTGATTCTCATGGCTCTGTTAATACAGAGCCTAATCCATTTAAGTTTAAAACAGATAGTGGTAAAATTGAGATTATTTCAAACAAATTGGAAAAATCTGGTATCCAATCTCTAAAGCCATACACTTCACCTAAAACACCCCCAAATGGTCAATTTAGGCTTACATTTGGTCGTTGTGCAATCCACACACAAGGTCATACTGTTAATAATCCAATGTTATTTGAGCAGATGCCAGAAAATATTTTATGGATTAACAGCAATTCTGCTGAGAAACTCAATATAAATGATGGTGATTATGTTAAAGTTACCAGAAGTGGGGCTTTGGAAGCAGGCATGGAGGGGAACTATTCTGAACTAATTAAGGCAAAGGTAACTGACGTGATTCATCCTGAGGCTGTGTTTGTGATCCATGGTTTTGGGCATAAAATTCCAATTGAGAGTCGGGCTTTTGGAAAAGGTCTTGCTGATAATCAATTTATGGTAGGTGGCTTAGATATTTGGGATCAAGCAGGAGGTGCAATTGCTTATCAGGAACATTTTGTGAGTGTTGAAAAAAATAGCTAAAATAATGAAAATCATTGGATATTATAGCGGGTTATGATTTAGAAAGATTTGACAATTTTTTAAAAATTGTCAAATCTTTTCTTACGGCTTTAAAGAGTAGAATTGTTGTAAAATTTAAGATAGTGAGCCTGCTATTATAGTAGCTCTATAAACCAGAACAAATAACAAGGAGTCAAGCTATGACAACAACATCAAATAGTTCAAGAGAAGAGACTCTTATTGTTCACGGTATGACAAAATGCCACACAACAAGCAATGACCTTGTACCTCCGATACACATGACATCTACATTTAAGTTCAAAGATCAGGCTCAAGCACAGGCAATCTTTGGCGGCACAGAAGAGGGGTATCTATACACTCGCATATCGAACCCAACTGTTGATCTGCTTCAGGATAAAATTGCAATTCTTGAAGGTGCAAAAGATGCGGTTGCAACATCATCAGGTATGGCAGCAGTTGCATCAACAGTTATGGCTCTTGTTAAGCCAAACGAAAATATTGTTTCGTGTAATGCAATTTATGGAGGAACTTTTGCACTTTTTAATACCCATTTAAAGCATCTGAACATTGGGGTGCGTTTTCTTCCACCTTTGCTAAGTAACGATAAAAATAATATTATCCCCCTTATTGATGATAATACACGCCTTCTCTACATTGAGACTCCAGCAAATCCAACACTTGATATAATTGATATTAAACTTTGGGCAGATATTGCAAAACAACACAACATTCCTCTTGCAGTTGATAATACCTTTGCATCGCCATATCTTCAAAAGCCAATCTTGCTTGGTGCTGATATTGTTATCCACTCAACCACCAAATATCTTGGAGGACACGGTGATATTATTGGTGGGATAATTGCGTCTGATTCAGATATCATCTCAAAGATAAATGAAGATTACGTTCACCATTTTGGTCCATGTATGAGTCCATTTAATGCTTGGTTGATCCTTCGTGGAATTAAGACTCTTGCCGTAAGAATGGAACGGCATAGTAGATCTGCTCTTCAAATTGCACAGTGGCTTGAGAAACATCCAAAGGTGGAACATGTTTACTATCCGGGACTTAAAAGCCATTCAGGACATACAATTGCATCAAAACAGATGAAAAACTTTAGCGGAGTTATCTCTTTTGAGCTAAAAGCATGTATGGATAAAAACGCAATGGAAGTTGGGAAAAAATTAATAAACGGTGTGAAACTATGCACTATAGCCGTAAGCCTTGGAGATTGTGAAACTTTGATTCAGCATCCAGCATCTATGACCCACGCCACCTATTCGGAAGAAGAGCTAAAAAAAGCTGGAATTGCTCAAGGGTTGATTCGTCTATCTGTTGGACTTGAACATCCTGATGATATTATCGAAGATTTAGAGCAATCTTTATCCGCAGTATAACAATTTATATAAGCAGTGTTTCATAACAATAAAATACGGCGACTTAACATCAATCTGCGGCGAGTATGCAAGGAAGTCAGCAATTCTAATTTTGAAAATAGTATGATACACAGTTCTAAAATTAAAATTGCTGATAAGGAAAGGAAGATTTTCGGTGTCTTTTCCCCGACAATCTTTAAGCTATGGCTAATCCGCTCTTATTAGACCGTAGCCATGCTCGCCATGAAGGGATTTGTCTAACCCTTCTACCTCTTTTTCCACATCAATTCTGAATCCAAGAGTCTTTTCAACTACAATGCAGATAATCAAAGTTCCAATAGCTGCTAAAAGAATCGTTGCTATTATCCCAACAAGCTGGACAGCTAACTGATTCCACACTGTCCAAATACCTGTTGAAGAGGCTGCGGCTGCCTCTTTCATCCAGCTATCACGGATAAAGAAAGAGAGCAAGATAACACCAAGACCGCTTCCTACACCATGAATTCCAAAGCAATCTAAGCTGTCATCATATTTAAACTTGGCTTTCAACTGCAAAGCGTAATAGCAGGCAATAGATGATAATGAGCCAAGAATAATAGCTCCAACAGGTTGTACAACCCCTGCTGCTGGAGTTATAACAACTAATCCTGCAAGGATACCTGAGACAAAACCAAGCGAGGTTGCCTTACGAAAAACAACTGCTTCAATAAAAAGCCATGTTAAAGCACCGCTTGCAGCAGATATTTGGGTCATTGTTAATGCTCTTGCTGTTTCAAGACCGCTTTGAAGAGTTGAGCCCGCATTGAATCCAAACCATCCTACCCACAGAAGACCAGCTCCCATTATAGTCATAACAAGGTTGTTAGGATTTACTACAGTGTTAGGATAACCTTTACGAACCCCAAGATATATTGCCACAACAAGAGCACTTGTTCCTGCAGAAACGTGTATAACCATTCCTCCTGCAAGATCTATTACGCCCAATGCACCAATATTATGAAGCCAGCCATCTGTTGCCCATACCCAATGACAAAGAGGACAATAAATAAAGAGAAACCAGAGTGCAATGAACATTGTATATCCCTTGAAATATACCCTTTCAGCAAGAGCTCCACTTATCAGAGCAGGGGTAATAATCGCAAATTTTCCTTGAAACATTGCGATTACGTATTCTGGGATTCCATCAGTAATCATATCATCAATGCCCTTTAGAAAAAAGTAATCACTATTCCAGCCAATAATACCACCCATTATGTTTTTACCAAATGTGAGCGAATACCCACATATAACCCATAAGACACCTATGATTGCCAAAGAGACATAAGTGTGCATCATTGTCCCTATTACATTCTTAGTTCTTACAAGACCACCATAAAACATAGCAAGTCCAGGTATCATCAACAATACAAGAGCTGTTGAAATAAGCATCCATGAAGTGCTTCCTGTATCTATGGGACTAACTTCCCCTGCAAATACGTAATGTGTTCCAATGACTACAATAGATATTAACAGACTCAATACTTTTATTGTTTTACGCATCAAATTCTCCTGTAAATTTTTCTTTTAATGATAATTTTATTTAGATAATTGTAACTGACCAATTTGTTTTGGAACTACAATCGCAATTACCTCTTATAAAATAATGACTATCTCCTTAAAGGGACAGCAAATGATTAAACTTTGCAGCCCTTTGCATTAATCATACTAACATGTAATTAAGATACAACATCTTGTAATAAAAGGCTTTTTAGATGTCTTAGTGTATATGAAGATTGATAAATTACGATATTGAAATAAAATTAGCCTTTTTTATTTTGATAAATCTGCGGCAATAGATTCTAAGTTGTTCAGTATTAATATTTTATTTTATCATTCCAATGTATTGCTCTTGTTTGAAGTGAGTTTGTAAAAACAATACAAAATTGTCTTCCGAATAGATATTAACTTTCAAATTTGTAAGAGATTGAACCTGTTAATTCCAAAAATCAAGTTTGCAGTCAAATACTTCTACTTGACAATCTAAATTTTGCATCAATTATTGTTGACGTCAATTGCTGTTTATTGTTGATGTTAATATAAGAGATTGGTCTAATTAACCTCTGCCAATTGTCTGAATCAGGATTCCCAAGATAGAAAGATAAGGCAGGATTTTCTCGTTATGGCATCCTTATAATCCTGACCATTCTGATTCAGACAGCCTCAAAAAAATCAGAGCATAACCAGAATTAGAACCAACTCCAATGAACCAACTAAAATATACCAGGAGAAAAAAATGAGTAACAGACAAGAAACTTGTGAATTTAAAACCGAAGTTCAGCAGATGCTTCACCTTATTATCAACTCCCTCTATTCTAACCGCGAAATATTTATCCGCGAACTCATATCAAATGCCTCTGATGCAATAGACAAAGCACGATTTAAAGAGCAGACTGAACCAGCTTTGTTTGAAAAAGATAACAATTACCAAATCCGAATTTCAACTGACCCAGAAAAGAAAATTTTTGAAATTTCTGATAATGGAATCGGAATGACCTATGATGAGGTAAACGAAAACATAGGAACTATTGCAAAAAGCGGTACAGCCGCATTTATGGAGGCTTTGCAAACTTCAAAAGAGCAAAGCGGTTTGACTCCAGAGTTGATTGGTCAATTTGGTGTAGGTTTTTATAGTGCTTTTATTGCAGCAGACAAAATAACCCTTATCACAAAAGCTGCTGGGGCTGAAAAGGGTGTGAAATGGGTCTCTGATGGAAAAGGGAGATACTCAATTGAAGAGATTGAAAAAGAGTCAAGAGGCACCACAATAACTCTTGAGTTAAAAGAGCATGGAGAAGATGAACAAGATTTTACAGATGAATACACTATCCGCCATGTTGTCAAAAAGCACTCTGATTTTGTAAACTATCCAATTATTATGAATGTTGAGAAGAGCGAGCCAATTCCTGAAAATGAGAGAATTAAAGGTGCTGATGGCAAACCAATTGGAGATAGTTATAGAAAGGTTAGAAAAGATGAAACTTTAAACTCAATGAAGGCTATATGGGCAAAAAGCAAAGATGATGTAACACCTGAAGAATACGAAGAGTTTTACCGCCACATCAGCCACAATTGGGATAAACCTCTTGAGATAATCCACAAGAGATTTGAAGGCGTAACAGAGTATGATTCACTTCTATTTATCCCTTCCAAGGCTCCGTTTGACCTTTTCCGTCCAGAGAGAAAGCACGGAATGCAGCTCTATTGCAAACGTGTATTTATAATGGATGACTGCAAAGAGCTTCTGCCTGAATATTTAGGTTTTATTCAAGGTGTTGTTGATGCTCCAGACCTAAATCTCAATGTCAGCCGCGAGATTCTCCAAGAAGATAGGCTTGTTAGAAATATCCGCAAGAATTTGGTTAAAAAGATTTTTTCAACCCTTGAAGAGATGGATAAGGAGAAATTTGAATCTTTTTATAATGAGTTTGGTCAGGTTCTTAAAGCTGGTATCCCAACTGATTTTGAAAATAAAGATCGTATTGCATCTTTGCTTAGATATAAAACTACAAAATCAGACGGCAAATATGTTACTTTAAACGAATATATTGAGAGAATGCCAGAGGGTCAAAAAGATATTTACTACATCACTGGCGAAAACTTAAATGCTCTTATAAACAGCCCGCTTCTTGAGACCTTAAAGGCAAAAGATTACGAGGTTCTTTTAATGGTTGATCCTGTTGATGAGTGGGTTACCCAATCTTTGCATGAATATAAGGAGAAAAAACTTAAAAGTGCAGAAAAAGGAGACCTTGAGCTTGATAAGGTTGATGAGACTAAAAAGGGTGAATACACGGCTCTATTTGGATTTATCAAAGGTAAACTTGAAGATAAGGTCAAAGAGGTTCAAATCTCTAATAGGCTCAAAGATTCTGTTTCATGTCTCTCTGCTGATGATTACGGCATGAGTGCATATATGGAGAAGATTATGAAAGCCACAGGTCAAACTGCACCTGTGCAAAAAAGGTCGTTGGAACTTAATATAAACCATCCATTAATTGCCAAAATGAAGCACATCTTTGAGACCGACACTACTAATCCAATTCTTAAAGATTACAGCGAAATCTTGCTTGATATTGCAGTTGTAAGTGAAGGTGGCAAAATTGATAACCCAGCAAGGTTTAGCCAGCTTATTGGCGATATTATGGCAAAATCCATTTAAGCCAAGTTTTACAGGGTAATATATACTCTAAAAGGTCATAAATTGAGTTTTTATTTAATCTTTCAGCCGATGGTTAAAACCATCGGCTAAGTTAAAAGAAGTCCTCTTAAGAGGACTTAAATAAAGTTAGCCCAGAGCTTTAGCTCTGGGCTATAAAATATTGCTTATCTAAAATTAAATCTACAAAACTAAACATTTAAAAAACAGTGGTTTAATGAAAATATACCTTGAAAGCCTTGGCTGTTGCCGAAATCAGATAGACAGTGAAGTGATGTTAGGACGACTTGCATCTAATCACCATGAAATTTGCGATGATCCTTCAGAAGCTGAAGTTATTATAGTAAATACCTGCGGGTTTATAGCTTCTGCCTCGTCAGAGGCTATTGACACAATTTTGGAGCTTGCTGAATATAAAAAAACTGGTTCATGTAAACGTCTTGTGGTTACAGGGTGTCTGCCTGAGCGTTTTCGTGATGACACGCTTACAGAGGCACTTCCAGAGGTTGATGCTTTTCTTGGAATTGGTGCTTGTGATGATATTGTAAAAGCAGTTGAATATAAGCAAAATCCCCTACCCTCTTCACCCTCCTTTTTATTAAGAGATCAAGAATCAAGAGGAAAAGAGAGGTTGATTATTCTTCCTGATCCATCTGCAAGGCAGTTTCAAGGGTATCCTCTTCCACGCCTTCTTACCTTGAACTATTCTGCATATATAAAAATATCAGAAGGATGTAATCGCAAATGCACCTACTGCATCATTCCAAAACTTCGCGGCAGACAAAGAAGCCGAACAATTGAAGATATTACAGCAGAAGCAGTGCATTTTATAAAAAATGGTGTTAAAGAGCTTATCTTTGTTGGAGAGAATACCACAGATTATGGAATTGACCTTGTTAAAACGCCTAATCTTGCTGAGCTTTTGGAGCGTATTTCAATAGAGGTGAATAACTATTATCCTTTATATTTAACTGATAAAGAGCTGCCATCAAATAACAATCTGCCAATAAATAAAGAGTTACCGCCAATATGGCTTAGACTCTTATACACTCACCCATCTTCAATTACAAAAGAGGTAATTGAAAGGATTGCATCTCTTGAAAATTTTTGCACCTATTTTGATGTGCCTGTTCAACACGCAAGCTCAAAGATATTAAAAAGAATGGGAAGAGATTATAACTTAGATGATCTTTACAGGCTCTTTGAATCAATAAGAGAGATAGCTCCTGACGCAGCTTTAAGAACTACTTTAATCACAGGTTTTCCCGGAGAAACAGATAAAGATTTTACAACTCTTCTTAAATTTGTTGAAGATATAAAGTTTGATCATCTTGGAGTTTTTGCCTATTCAGATTCAGAAGACCTTGCATCTCACCATTTAAAGAGCCATGTTCCTGAAAATATTGCAGAAGAGCGGCTTGATATTATTATGGCAGCTCAATCTCAAATATCTGAAAATATAAACAAAAAATATATGGATAAGAGTTTGGCAGTACTTGTCGAAGAAAATCCTGATGAAGGAATTTATCTTGGTAGAACCTCCTTTCAAGCACCAGAAGTTGATGGAATAACATTTATTTATGGGTCAAACCTTGAAATTGGCGGCTTTGTTGATATAAAGATTACAGAAACACATGAATATGACCTTGCAGGAGAACACTCAAGTTATGACCCATCTGCTGAATCAAAAAACACCAAAAGAGTTTGAACCATCTAATCCATCTACAAACACAAACTCACCGCAACCAACTTATAATGCACCAACTTTGAAAATAATGCCCCACAATGAACTAAAAAATAAAATCCTCTCAAAAGTCAGAACTGACCTTGCAGATATTGAAAAAGCTCTTCGCGATAACTTAACTCCAAACCTCTTTCTTGTATCTGAAATTGCGGGACACTTGCTATTTAGCGGTGGAAAAAGGCTACGCCCACTTTTGATGCTTTTAAGTTCAAGGTTATGCACTCAAACTCTCAATAAGATTGATGTAGAAAGCTCAACAAGCCAACAGTTGCCAAGTGAAAATTCAGTTGATTTATTTGTTAAATTTTCCACCATATTTGAATATCTCCACGCTGCAACCCTTCTTCATGATGACGTAGTTGATGAGGCTCAGATGCGGCGTGGCAGACCTTCTGCTCATTCTAAGTGGAGTGTTCCAAAAGTTGTGCTGACTGGTGATTTTCTGCTTGCACGATCACTTAGCCTTGCTGCTGAAACAAAAATTCCTGAAATAATAGCTATAATGGCAAAAATCACTGAGGATATGTCACAAGGCGAAATTGAACAGATGGAATATAAAAGGAAAGTTGATCTAACAGAATCTCAATATTTGAAGATTATTGAGCGTAAAACTGCTGTATTGATTCAAGGAGCATGCAGAAGTGGAGCTATAATTGCCCATGCAGGCATAAAAAAAAATTTTCTTGAACTGGAAGAAGCTCTTGATAGATATGGCTATCATCTTGGCATTGCGTTCCAGATGGCTGACGATCTTCTTGATTACACAGGTGATGCTGCCGCACTTGGCAAAAACCCAGGGGCTGATATTCGTGAAGGTAAACTTACTCTTCCTCTTATTCATGCACTTTCAAAAGCCAATGGTGAAGATAGCGAAATTATGAAAAATATCATCATAAATTGTTGCGGTAAGTCAGAGGATTTTAACAGTAAGAGTAAGCCAGAGGGTTTTAATAGCAGCTTGGATAACTTTCCGTTGATGCTTGAGAAAATAAATAAATATAAAGGTATTGAATACACAGAGTTGCAGGCAAAACACCATGTTGAACAGGCAAAAAAAAGCCTTGAGATATTTCAAGAGTGTGAAGCCAAAGAGATACTAATGCTGCTTGCTGATTATTCAATTTCAAGAACAGTATAAGTATAGCCCTGAAATAAAGTTCAGGGCTAAGATATTATCTATTACCCCCATGTAAGCGTTTTAATATTCTCAAGGTGATACTTACGACTACCAAGACCTATCTCTTCTGCATATTCAAGTTGTCTCTCCCAGTTTACTTCTGGATAAAGCCCTTTAAATTTATCTTCCCCTGGAAGAGTATTTTTTTTCAGGCATGAATTTGTAAGAGCCGCTTCTGCATTAATTAAATCAACAGATGCCTGATCAATTGCTACAGGGTCTTTAGATGCTAAAATACCAATGTCTCTTACAATTGGTGTATCATTGTATGGCATACAGTCACATGCTGGCGATATATCCATAATAAAGTTTATAAAAAACGATTTATCTTTCTTGTTTTTAAGAACCCCAAGGGTATATTCCATCATCTTCTCAAGAAATACAGGAATTGTTTGATTCCATTGTATATTTACAGAAGCAGTTGGACATCTTAAAATACACTCTCCGCAACCAATACAAAGTTTTTGGTTAATTGTTGCTTTTTTAACTCTTTTTTTACCTTCTGTTTTTTTACTCTCTTGATCTGTTTGGTGAATTAATATAGGTGCAAGTGAACTATCCTCAGAAGATGAATCTGCAAAATCAAGCGATATTGCATTACCAGGACAGTGATCAGCACAGCTTCCACAACCTATGCAAGTTTTTTTCTTTACCTTTGGACTTACATTTGAATGTTGATCAAGTTTGCCCTTTCTTGACGCACAACCCATTCCTAAATTTTTCAATGTCCCGCCAAACCCTGAAAGTTCATGCCCTTTTACATGGGCAACTGAAATCAAAGCATCAGCAGAGATAATTTCACTACCAATATAGACCTCTTTGCAGTGCTTTTGATTAACCTCTACAGCAACTTCACTTTTGCCCCTCAAGCCATCGGCAATTATAATTGGCGTAGAGTCCATACTTGAGTAGGCAAAACCATTCTCAATAGCAGTTTTTATATGAGATGGGCTATCGCTTCTTGTGCCTGCATAAAGAGTGTTGGCATCTGTTAAAAATGGTATAGCTTTATTTTTTCTTACTGCTTTTATAATTCTACTAATATATGGAGGTCTTATAAATGCTACGTTGCCCCGCTCACCAAAATGGATTTTTACTGCTGCAAGGTCATCTTTTGATACAATATCCATAATACCAGCAGCTTCAATAAGTCTTTGAATCTTATCAGGAACATTTTCTCTTGATGTTGCTTTAAAATCTGCGAAATATACAGTTGAGATCATGCTTATTACTCCTTTTTATAATTTGTATTATTAAACTTAGGAATGGGAATAAAATGACACCATAAATTTATCCAAATTGGTAGAGACGCACGGTTATGGGTCTCTACTATCTATTTAAACCATAAATCATTGCATTAAAAAAAACTCTAAAATCTCTCAATTAATTTATTTATTATAAATGTGCTTTCTCTTAAAGCCTGCTCGCTAAAAGACCCAAACCACTTTGCAGTTTCATTAAACTTTTCAACAAATAACTCTTTATCGTTATTTTCAAGCATATCAAGCTGTTCGTTTAGAGACAATACAAAATCTTTTAGTAATTTTCGTCTTGAAGGAGTTGCAAATACTATTTCAGAATATAAAGAGCTATCTTGAGCAAATAGCCTTCCTACCATTCCCATCTCAAGTCTGTAAATCGGGCTTG
Organism: Desulfamplus sp.; assembly: GCA_015232455.1. Lineage (GTDB taxonomy): Bacteria > Desulfobacterota > Desulfobacteria > Desulfobacterales > Desulfobacteraceae > Desulfamplus. The sequence goes on from JADFZQ010000002.1 coordinate 274,505, forward strand.
AAAACTCAAGAGTTCTGTGTAGTCCAATTTCCCTTTTTGAGAGAAACTGCCCAAAACAGAAAGTTGCAAAGTGCCGTAAAGCCTGAACAATATCCATTATCTCATCATGCTCTTTAGCAGTTGAACTTACAACTATAGCTCCCCAAAGAATCAACTGATCAATAAGCCATTGACACTTTTCTGGTTCTCTGCCCTGAGTGATTGCTATAATCTGTTTGTCAAGAGTTGGACATGTAGGACCAAAGAGAGGGTGTAGCCCTAAGACAGGGCCTTTATGGACTTTTAGCATCTCATTAAGAGGGGCTGTTTTAATACTTGTTAAATCTGCAAGCAGGGCTTCTTTAGGTAAATAAGGTGCAATACGTTGGATAGTCTCAAGAGTTACATGAATAGGAACAGATATAAGGACAAGATCAATATCTGTGCAGAGAGATTCAACTTTATCCCAATTATTTTCAGACAATATTCTCACTTCATAACCAGATGTTGTAAAAAACCAAGCAAAATAGCTTCCCATCTGCCCAAAACCACCGACAATTAAAACCTTTGCTCCAACTCTAACTCCTTGCTGTTTCATCTCTACAGTTTGATGAATTCTTGAGTTTCTTAAAATAACCCGATATAGCTCTTCAATAAAGTCTGGATCCATATCTCTTTGTTGAGCTTCTGATCGTAGCTTTGATATAAGGTCTTCTTCTCTTGCAGGGTGAAATACTGGCATATTGTGTTTTTTTTTAAGAGTAACTACCTTTTGCACCTCTAAAAATCTTTTTGAGATCAAGGTGAGAATCTGCTCATCAATTTGATCTATTTGATCGCGTAGCTTTTTTATCTCTATGTCAAAGTCATTTTGGACAATATTTGGTATATCATCGGACATTTTAATATACTCCGTTTGAAATATTTAATAATAGGAAGATTAAATTATTAGAGAGACAAGTACATCTCATAAAGAACATTATGAAAGCCTTAAAAGATGGTCTAACAGTAGTGGATAAGTGGAACAAGAATCAAAATAGCTCAAGTTGCCCATCACAATTTGGTTTATCTATTTTTTTAAACTTTAATTTGCTGTAGTTTTTCAAACGATCCTCAATATCATTTAAAAATGGCGATCTCTCAACCTCAACTCTTTTCCCAAATATCAACCGTTTTTTGGCATAACAAAGATATAAAAGCTCCTCAGCTCGTGTCATTGCAACATAAAAAAGCCGCCTCTCTTCATCAATATCTTCACATTTACCACTATATAATTTTCTATTATCTGATTTTAATTTGGCATTATTATTATGTTCTTCAACATTATTATATTCGGTATGATTACAATTATTATATTTAGTGTGGTTAGAACCGCTGTAACTAAAAAATGGAATTAGACCATTTTCACACCCAGCAATAAAAACAACCTTAAACTCAAGACCTTTTGAAGCGTGCATTGTCATAAGAGAGACCTTTTCAGCCTTATAATCAACTGTATCTATATCTTTTTTCATGGCAATATGTTCATAAAATAATGTTGGATCAGGATATTTTTCAGCCTCTTTTATAAGGAGTTCTGCTGTTTCTATGCTCTTTTTACTCTTATTTATAATCTTATCTATTTCTAAATCATAAATTATCTTTTTTATAATCTCAGAACTCTCTTTTTCTCTATTAATGATGAAAGGAACGCCCATCAATTTTTCATTATAAGCTGACGCAATATCTAAATCATAAATTGTGCCTATTCCTATAAGTATCCGTAGACAGGATATAAGCTCTTTAATGCCTTTTTGTAAAAAAATATTGTCTCTATCTGCTGTCTGGAATGGGATTCCTGCTTTTTCAAATATTTTGGATAAAACTTCACTCTGCTTTTTTGTGCGGTAGAGAACTGCAATATCAGAAAATGAATAGTCATCTTTTAATGAGGCGTCAGCTTTGCCAGAGTCCATTGAAAACATTGAGATTCCTCCAACAAGACGCTCAATTGTTTTGCCGATAATAGTTGCCTCTGCATCTTCCGATGCTGCTTCAAGTATATTGATTTTTTGCTCACCTTCAATACCTGAATATAGCCTCTTTTTTGTTCTGATTGCTTGTTGGTTATTCTCAATTTGTCTGCTTGCTTGACTACTTTCAAACTGTATAATGTTATTTATATTATTTTCTTTGTTAGGGATCATTTCAACTTTATTGCTAATTAGTTGAAATGCTGCTTCAAGTATGGTCTCGGTTGATCTGTAGTTTCTCTTAAAAACAATCTTTTCAGTATTAAGGTAATCTTCTTCAAATCTCTTAAAATATCTATTATCTGCTCCTCTGAATCCATAAATTGCTTGATCTGGGTCCCCTATCACGCATAAATTTTTCCCATCACCTGCAAGAAGCCTAATCAATTCATACTGACTTTGGTTTATATCTTGATACTCGTCAACAAAAAAGTAGATAAAACGTTGCTTTAATTTGGATAGTATTTCACTATTTTGCACTTTATGATTTTGGTTACTATTACTTTGTTTAAGATTTTGGTCATTATTATTATTTTGTTGCAAAGTCTTGTTACTGCTAAGTTGTTTTAAATTTTGTTGTTTAGAATCTTTAAGAAGCTCCAACACCATAACAATTAAATCTTCAAAATCAACAAAGTTATATGATGCCAAAAGTTCTTGATATTTCTCTAAAACGGGCAATATCTCTTTTTGTATATATTCAAAATTATTTGTAATGCTAAGGCTATTTTTTATACTGTTGTGTTGCTTGAGCATTGCTATATCAAGCTCAATCTGAGAAAAAGATATGTTTTTCTTTTTACTATCAGGAAAAGCTAACTTTATAGCGTGTTCAATCAATGCCTTACGCAATGTATCATCTACAATGGTAAAATTAAAATCTGTATATTCTTTTAGCACCATAAGGCAGAAGCCATGAAATGTTGAGACAAACACGTTTTTTTTGCCTTGTTTCTCTGATAATTTGTTTATCCTCTGCGTCATCTCTTGGGCAGCTTTTGTGGTAAATGTTAAGGCAAGTATTGATTCAGGGTTTACATTGTGATTGGCTATAAGCGATACGATCTTTTCTGTAAGAGTGTGGGTTTTTCCTGTGCCGGGACCCGCTTCCATTAAAAGTGGTCTATTTTTAGAATTTATAGCTTTTTGTTGTTCAATGTTTAGAAGGGGGATAGAATTTAACTTATTTGCGGGAGTCTGTTTTAATTTCTTTGTAAACGAATGATCTGATTTCTTCGTAAAAGAATGATCTAATTTATCTGTGATAATATGATTTATCTTATCTTGTTTTGAAACATTACGCTCTTTAAATATATTGGACTCTCCCTTCAGCCTCTCTTTTTCTTCAGGGGTGAAAACAGTTATATGACCAAACTCACCATCGTAACCCGGGCTTAAATGAATTTCTCTATTTCTCATTCTCCTTATTGCCTCTGACAACAGAGGAATGCCAACTTTATCAATCTCTTCAATCTCTTTTTTAAGCAAAATATCAAGCTCAGGCCCAAGTGTTGCAACTGCTTTAGTGTAATAGTTCTCAACTTTTTTTGTTTTTGTGCCAGCATCAAATATCTCAGAAAGAATCTCTGCAAGTGGAATTATGTTTTGATAACCATGCCGATTTTCAGGGGTATAGCCGTCTGGTCTTGAGCTTGAGGCAAGCTCCTCAACTCTGTAAAGTACGCCAAGAGTTAGAGGTTTGCCGCACTCTGGACATATACCGCCGTGATGCAAAGTTTCAGATGGGTTAAAACAGATATTGCATTTTCTATGACCATCATAATGGTATTTCCCCTCTTCTGGATACATATCAATTGTTCCTAAATAGGGAGCTTTAATATTATTAGGTTGTTGAGAGCTAGAGTTTCTTTGGGTGTTAAGAGATTGATTGCCAGACCTTTGGGTGTGGTGAGCTTTATCGCAAATATTTAGCGTATAAGGTGTTCTAAGAGCATCTTTCATACTTTTATATGAAAGGTCTGTGTTGAAAACAGAGGCGTTTCTTCCCATAAACATTGGAGAGTGTGCGTCAGAAGAGGAGATAAAGCTCATTTTATCTAAATTTTCAACTCTCCAATTCATTGGCAAATCTGACGAAAGACCAGTCTCTACCGCAAAAATATGGTGAGCAAGAGGACCAAAACACTCTTCAACAGAGTTAAACCCAGATTTTGAGCCAAACATTGAAAACCATGGTGTCCAGATATGGGCAGGAATCATAAAACCATCTTCAGAGGTCTCAAGCATGATTTCAAGAAGTCTTTGACAATCTAAACCAAGAATTGGGCGACCATCTGATGTGATATTTCCAATTTTCCCGAGCTTCTCATTAAACGATTTGACACTTGTAATATCAGGAAAATAGATAAGGTTGTGGTTTTTTCTAACTCTCCCATCTTTTTTATAGATAGAGCTTATTTCACACTGAAGAATAAAACGAACGCTATTCTTGCAAATTTCAGGGATTTTGTTGTTGTCAATTAGCAGACTATTATCAATAAGTAATGGTAAATCATATACATCTTTTAATATTTCATCTTTTAGCTTAAACAACCCCTCTTCTGCTGGTTCAAGTTTTTCTTCAAGTTCTTTAAACCAGCTTGGGTGAGTAAAATCGCCTGTCCCCACGACTGTAATGCCTTTTAGCATAGCTGCTTGGCAAATATGTTCAAGATCAAGATTTTTTGCCGTAGCCCTTGAAAAATGGGAGTGAAGATGAAGGTCTGCTATAAATTCCATTGTGAACTTTATTTACTCCGTTTAATTTTTAACTTTCATTCAGGTGTTTCTTGGTTTTTAGCTCAGGTGTTTCCTGCTTTTTAATCATTAGAACCCAACCATTCATTTGAAGTGTGTCGGATAGTTAATAATTTTTTATTAAAAATCAACACTAACAGATTTAATTTACTATAAAAAAATTGACTTTAATAAATACAATATATATCTTATATAAAAACCATTATAATTAAAATATGGTAGTATTTTAAAAGTATTAAAAATTATAAAAATAAGGAGGATAACATGAATATAAACAGTTATTCAAGCTATTCAAATTCACTATTGAATCCATACTCTTCTGTATCCAATAGTCAGGTAGTTGGTGGAACACAAAATATCCAATCTACCCAATCACCATCTCAAGATACACTCAAAGATGTCTCTCAGCAATCTTCACAAAATATTGTTAATGATTTTAGCGTTAATATATCACCACAGGCAAGACAAATAAGTTTAGATGCTTCACAAATAGTAAACGGTTCTTCAGAATCAAACTCAACACTTTCTTCCAAGCAAGAGAGTGAAAGTTCACTAATGACTCAGCAAGATACTCAACAGACATTAGAGACACGGCAAACTCAACTGTCTCAACAAGCTCAAATGACACAAGAGACCCAGCAAGTTCAATCAAATCAACAGACACAAGAGATTCAAAGAACTCAGCAAATACAACAAGATCAACAAGTTCAGCAAATGCAGTCCCAATTTTATCAATCTCCTTATGGGCAAGTTCCTTTATCACGATCCAGCATTGATCTTATGGTCTGATATTTTTTACTCAAAGGTTTTTTAAAAAAAGGGGGGCATACCAATGATATCTGGTATAAATATGACAGGTTCATATATGCAATATCAAAGGCAGGCTATTGCCCAAGATACTACCCCACTCTTATCTTCTGATAAATCTTCATCTGAAAGTAGAAGCAACAACTCTGACTATGAGGTAAACTTAAGTAGTGAAAAAAGTAAGATTGAACAGGAATATTCGGGTAAACAGACTTCACTCAAGCAAGAGCATGAAAACAAAATAAAACAGCTTAATATTCAATATAGCAGAGAGCAAAGTCAGATAGAACAAGAATATAACATGAAAAAAAGAGCTTTGAGTTTAAATGTTTATGCGTGATAGATTTAAGAGAAATGTAAATTTAAACAATCTAAATCAGAAGAAAAATAATAAATTATAGCACTATGATTACTAAAGAAGGAGTTGTAACCCAAGCTACTGGCTCAATTGTATGGATTCAGACTACAAGGTCAAAATCTTGCGATTCTTGTGTATCAAAGGATTCCTGCGGAGAACATTCAAAGGCAGAATCGATGACAATTCAAGTAGAAAACTCTTTGAATGCTTCAAAGGGAGATAGAGTTGTTGTAGGATTTAGAACAGCACCGCTACTAAAAATAGCTTTTATGCTATATATATTTCCTATTATTCTTATGATTATTGGAGCAATAATTGGGGATTCAATTGCCATTAGGCTAAACATGGATAGCTCCATAACGTCAATGGCAGGAGGATTTTTATTTTTTGTAATTTCTTTTTTTATAATACGATTTATTAATAATGTCCTATCAGAAAAAAAAGATTATCAGCCATTTCTTATGCGTTTGATGCAAAGAGGAGACTCTCGATCTCCTGAGGCATGTTCTGTTAAATCATCTCTTGAAATCACCCAATAAAGCAATAAAACCCATCACTACAAACTATCTTTAATAGTCCACAATATTCCATAAAACTTCCATTTTTACTTGAATATTATGATGTTCTGATATAGTAAGACAAAGTTTTATATTAACTCCTAATATATTGAAAAACCATAATCAGTTATCTGGTTTTCCTTAGATTGGGATTTAAGCTTTAGTTGTTGTTTTAAGATGTTTTAATTGGGTCGTATTAACAGTATTTAAATTTTTTACACATTTTAGAGATGAGGGCAACTAACCATGACCTCGAACAAAGATTTAAAGATTGCTTCGTTATTGGCTTTAGTGCTTTTTATCACTGGGATCACCTGTTATGCTGCATTTCCACCACCTGCACCTGAAGAGCCTGTAAGGCTTATGTTTCAGAATGCTGCTGGTAAAGTTCTTTTTACTCATGCAGTCCATAATCAGGAGTATGACCTCTCTTGCCTTGATTGTCATCATAACATTGAAGACGATGAAGTCTATAGTTGTAAAGAGTGTCATCAGGCTACCAGCGATGATGAAAGTATGCCGAGTAAGACAGACGCATTCCACGCACAATGTATAGGCTGCCACAAAGAAAAAGGGGCAGGTCCTGTGGAGTGTAATTCATGTCATGCGTTATAAGATTTTTGTTAAACGCATGTATCACCAATTATCAACAGATAAAGGTTTGTTATGATTAAGAGATCGTTTATCGGATTGACTGAACCAAAGCTTAAGTGTGATCTGGTTGAACCAGGTCCTAAAGAGCCAGAAGCCATTCCCATACCACCAAGGTTGATTCTTCTGCTGAACGAACCATTGGACAGCACAAAAGAGACCCTTGTGAAAAAAGGGGATATGGTCAACAAAGGGGAGCGTATCTTTCTCTATAAGGAGAGCAAAGAGTATGTTGCAGCCCCTGTTTCTGGCACAATCACAACAGTAGCCCCATTTACAGGGGATTTTGGAGAACTTGCAACATATCTTGTCGTTGAAACAAACGCAAAACAAGATATTCATAAGAGTTTTACAGAATCTATCTCTATCCCTGATATTCAGACAGCGGACAGCTATCTGAGGGGTATTGCGGGTAATCCGCCTCTAAAGTTGCTTGCAGAGGCAGCAGATGGAGCAAAATCAAATGGCATCAATATCAAAAAGATAATTATAAGCGGTATTGACCAAGATATTCTCTGCACTACACGTCAATTTGCTTTGACAAGATTTAGAGATGAGCTGTCAAAAGCAGTAGCATTTCTAAAACAACTTACAGGTATAAGCGACATATCAATCGTAATGCCTGATGCTTTAGCAAAACTCTCAGCTTTTAATGGTATGAACATAGTCAAAATATCTTCTGACTATGTAGATTCACTCTCGCCAATGCTTATGGATAAATATCTTGGCATCTCATTTGTCCCTGGTAAAACGTGCGAAGAGCTTGGTCTATGCTTTATCTCTGTTGAAGCTCTATTTTCTCTTGTAAAATCATACTCTCAAAAAGAGCCTGTCTATGAGAAAATAATAACAATTATAGACAAAAAAGGAAAAAAGAGCAGAGTTTCAGCTACCATTGGAACTCCTATCCATCGTATTTTCACAAAGATTGGAGTTGAGACTGCTGAAAAAGATAGAATTATAATTGGCGGTCCATTAAGAGGAGTTGCTGCTTACACGCTCTACTATCCTGTTACTCCTGATATGGATACCTTAATGGTTCAAGATAGCAGCGTTATTCCTACAATCTCTGATTACCCATGTATTAACTGCGGTAAATGTGTCAGAATCTGTCCTACAAATGTACCTGTAAATGTTTTGGTGCGTTATCTTGAAGCCAACCTTTATCAAGATGCTGCTGACAGTTATGATCTTTTCTCATGTATTGAATGTGGGCTTTGCAGCTATGTATGCAGTGCAAAGATTCCAATTTTTCAATATATCAGACTTGGAAAGCATGAACTGAATAAAATTGAATTGGAGATGATAAAGGAGGCTGAGAATGTTTAAACAGAACAAATTTACAGTATCTCACGCCCCATTTTGGCATGATGGCGATAGTATAAAAGAGATGAACCTCAATATTATGGCAGCGGCTCTTCCAGCTACGCTATTTGGAATTATTCAATTTGGCATGGCAGCTCTTGGTGTGGTTTGTCTTTCTATTGCAAGTGCAATGGCATGGGAAGCACTTTTTTGTGTGGCAGCTAAACGTCCAATTGTAATACACGACTACAATGCTGCGGTAATTGGAATGCTCTTTGGAATGATGCTTCCAGCTACACTTCCTTGGTGGGCTGTGATTACAGGGACATTTGTATGTATAGTGATTGGACAGCAAATATTTGGCGGTATTGGTGGAAACCCATTTAATCCAACTTTAATTGGTATGGCAATAACATCTCTATCGTGGCAGCATTTATTTGATTTTAACACAGCTCTTGTGAACTATCAGCTTACCTTTACAGCACTTGATCCACTTGCTGCGTTAAAGCATCAGGGGGCTTCTGTTGTTGCGATGTTTCCAACCTCTTCACTCCTAATGGGTAAGCAAATTGGAGCTATTGGTTCAATATTTGCTGCTGGTTTAATAGCTGGTGGAATATACCTTATTATTAGGGGATATATTAGATGGGAAATCACCCTATCATATATAGCAGGTATTGTTGTTACTGCATGGATATTTAACATAACAGACCCTGTTAAATACGCAACTCCTATGTTTCATCTGCTAACAGGTTATACTCTGCTTGGGGCATTTTTTCTTGCTAATGAGACATCTTCATCTCCTGTCAATCTGATACCCATGATAATATATGGAGTAATAGGTGGTTGTCTGACAATCCTTATCAGAAATATTGGAGCATATCCTGACGGCACAATATATGCCATTTTGTTTATAAACCTGATAAATCCGCTTATTGATAAAATAAGACCAAAAGCGTTTGGGACAATCAGACCAAAAAATTCTGGAAAGGAGTGCAAACAATGCGTGAAATGATAAACATGGTTGTTGTTCTGACTCTTTTGAGTGCCTTTTCTGGAGGTTTACTTGCGGCTGTCAGAACAGGAACAAAAGATAAAATTGAGCAACAGGTGCTTAAATTCCAGAAAGCACCTGCAATTAAACAGATTCTAAGTGATGTATCTAATGACCCTCTTAAGGATAGATTCAAAATTGTTGACAAAGAGCAAGAACTTACCTTTTTTGTTGGCAAACATGATGGCAAACCAGATTCAGTAACTTTTGAGACAAATGGAAAAGGTTTTGGCGGAGATATTGGGGTAATGGTTGGTATAAATATCGAATCTGACCAAATAATCGGAATCTGTGTTACAACGCATAGCGAAACACCGGGTATTGGTTCAAGAGCTAAAGATGACCCTAAATTTGCTGGTCAGTTTGCAGGCATGGCGATGGATAAAAATTTTGCCATTAAAAAAGATGGTGGTGATATTGATGCTATGTCTGGAGCTACTGTTACATCAAAAGGTGTATCTATTGCTGCAATTCAAGCACAAGATATATACAAACGGCTAAAACCCGAAATCCAAAAACAGGCTGCTCTTATAAAGTAGTGGTGAATTAGGAGATTAATTTTATGGCACAATCTGTGGTAAAAGAGTTTACCAAAGGACTTTGGGCAGAAATTCCACCATTTCGTCTTGTTTTGGGTCTCTGTCCTATCCTTGCTGTAACAAAATCTGTTGAAAACGCAATTGGAATGGGCTTGGCATCTGCTTTTGTATTTGTCTTTTCCAATCTGCTTGTATCAATGCTTAGAAATATTATCCCTTCCAAAGTAAGAATTGCTGGTTACATCATTATAATAGCTACCTTTGTTACTGTGGTAGAGCTTGTGATGCAGGCATACACTTACCCACTTTTTCTTAAACTCGGTATATTCATACCCCTTATCGTTGTAAACTGTATTGCACTTGGGCGGGCTGAAGCATTTGCATGTAAAAACCCTCCACTTGCTTCGGTTGCAGATGGTCTTGGAATGGGAGTAGGTTATACTCTGTCGCTCTGTGTGGTCGGTGCTTTAAGAGAATCCCTTGGTAATGGCACTCTTTTTGGACATCAGGTTTTTGGACCCGACTTTCAGCCATTCGCATTCATGCTTGAAGCTCCCGGGGCATTTGTATGCCTTGGACTTGTCTTGTGTATTATGAACCTTGTCGGTAAAAAATAAAAAGGAGAGAGCATAATGGGTGACTATATTGTTCTTGCCATAAGCTGTATTCTTATCAATAATATTCTTCTTGCACAATTCCTTGGTAATTGCCCGTTCCTTGGAACATCAAAGAAGATGGAGACTGCTACTGGTATGGCAATGGCAGTTGTATTTGTAATTGTTCTTGCTGGTATTATTACATGGGTAACAGAACTATATCTATTAAAACCTTTAGATATTGAATTCTTAAGAACTCTCTCGTTTATTCTTATTGTTGCCTCGTTAGTGCAGTTTGTAGAGATGTTTCTTAAAAAAAGCATTCCAGCACTCTACACAGGACTTGGTATTTTTCTGCCTCTTATAACAACAAACTGTGCCGTTCTTGGTGTCTGTCTTATAAACATTAAGGAAGAGTATTCTTTTCTTGAGATGTTGGTATCATCATTTAGTTATTCTGTAGGCTATGGACTTGCCTTAGTGCTTTTTGCTGGAATAAGAGAGAGGATCATTCTTGCAAGAGTGCCAAAGCCTCTTCAGGATACCTCAATTGGTCTTGTTACCGCTGGAATGATTGCAATTTGTTTTTTTGCATTTAAGGGAATGGTTTGATTAATTAAAAAATGGTTAGGTATGGCAAACATATAACAACAACTTATGAACCATCAATCCACCTTAAATCAAATAATTAATAGACCATTAATGAGGTAATTATGACAGAAGCAATTCTATTTATGCTGGGCATTGGCGGAGTTTGTGGTATTTTGCTCAGCTTTGCGTCAAAAATATTCTATGTTTATGAAGACCCAAGGGTTTCCTTAGTTGAGAGCAATATGGCAGGGGCAAACTGTGGTGGATGCGGTTATGCAGGTTGCAGTGCTGCTGCTCAAGCAGTTGTTAAAGGTGAAGCTCTTCCAAGTGTCTGTATTGTATCTGGTGCTGAAGGAGCAGCAAAAGTTGCGGCAGTGATGGGTATGGATCCCGGAACAGCAGAGAGTCGCCAAGCATACAGTATGTGTGATGGCGGTGTTCGTGCTGCAAATAAATACCATTACTTAGGCGTAACATCGTGTGGTGCAATGGCTTTAGTTTTTGGTGGTCAAAGAGATTGCCATGTCGGGTGTTTAGGTCTTGGCGATTGTGTTAAGGCTTGCAACTTTGGTGCATTAACTATGGGTAAAGAAGGTTTTCCAGTAGTTGATGAAAATAAATGTGTAGGATGCGGAGCTTGCAATAAGGCTTGTCCAAAAGATATAATTGAAGTTAAGAGCATGTCTGATAAACTTTTAAAGTTTAACCAGATAAATGATCCGCTTGCCCCATGTTCTCAAACTTGTCCTGCTGAAATAGATATTCCCCAATATATAAGCCACATTAAAAATGGGGATTACCTTGCTGCTGTTCAAACTATACGCATGAGAAACCCTCTTCTTCTATCATGTGGAAGAGTTTGCCCTCACCCGTGTGAGAATGATTGTAGAAGAGGTATTGCAGATGAACCAGTATCTATAAATCAGCTTAAAAGATTTGCCGCAGATTACGAGATGAACTCTGGTTCAAGAGTTCCTATAAAATGTGCTCCTGATACAGGTAAAAAAGTTGCAATTATCGGAGGTGGACCTGCTGGTTTGAGTTGTGCATATTTTCTAAGGCGAGTTGGTCATCAGGTTACCATTTTTGAGTCAATGCCAGAACTTGGTGGAATGCTAAGATATGGTATTCCTGAATATAGGCTTCCTAAGAAAGTTTTGGAGTGGGAAATTGAAGGGATCACAAAACTTGGAATAGAGACCCACACTAACGTAAGGTTTGGCACTGATTTTGGTTTAGGCTCTCTTGTAGCTGCTGGTTATGATGCTGTCTTTATTGGCATTGGTGCTTGGAAAGATCATGCACTTGGTATTCCTGGAGATGATCTTAAAGGGTGTTTTAATGGAATCAAATTTCTATCCACAGTATCTGCACTCGTCTCTTCTGGTATCTCCAAAGGAGATACGTCAATAAGAGAAAAAATGAAACTTGGAAAAAGGGCTGCTGTTATTGGTGGTGGAAACACTGCTGTTGACTGTGCAAGAACAATGCTACGACTTGGACTTGAAAAAGTCTATATGGTCTATAGAAGAACAAGAAAAGAGATGCCAGCTAATGAGGTTGAAATTGTGGCTTCAGAGCATGAAGGCATTGAGTTCGTGTTTCTTGCAGCTCCTTCAAGAGTTGTTGGCAATGAAAATGGAGAGGTTACCCATCTTGAATATCTTAGAATGGAACTTGGAGAACCTGATGCAAGCGGCAGAAGAAGACCAGTTCCTGTAAAAGGCTCTGAAACTCTGCTTGCTGTTGACACCATAGTAACTGCAATTGGGCAGGCACCTGACGCAAGTTTTAAAGAAGAAACTTCAAGGAGAATTTCAGAATTGACGCTTACACGTTGGAGTACCATTGACAACAACCCCGCAACACTTCAATCTTCAATACCATATATCTTTACTGCTGGAGATGCTGCAACTGGTCCTGCACTTGTTGTTGATGCGATTGGTGGTGGAAGACGTGCTGCACGCTCAATTGATCTCTTCCTGAAAGGTAAAAAAGTTGAGCCTGTAAAAGATTCACTTCAGAAAAAGCGTATTCCAGAATCTGTGTTTAAAACAATTTCTGGAGTCCAACCTATAAAGAGAGCAGTTATGCCAGAACTTCCAGTTAATAGAAGGCTTGACTCTTTTGTTGAGGTTGATCTTGTATTACCTGAAGATGAGGCTCTTAAAGAGGCGGATCGCTGCTTAAAATGTTGTAGGATATGTTATAATCCTGACAAGAAATCAGCATAATTTTATTAGAGTTCTTGAAAAATTTGAGTTGACCCCTTGAGTTTGTTGTATAGAAGAGACAGGGGGAATGGCACTTTAAAGCCATTCCCCCTGTTTTATTTTGACAATATTGAATTTTAATTATAATTTCAGGCATTAAGTTCTAATTAGATTTTCTGCATAACTAATTTTTATCCAATATACTCAAGGGTTAAATCTAAGTCTTGCAAAAGTTCTATTTAAGGTTTGCCAATCCATCATCCATCAGAAATGAGGAAGATATTCAATGTCTGCAAAAAAACGAGTTTTAATTGTTGACGACTCTCCGTCTAACATAAAAATCTTAAACGCAATTCTTAAAGATGAATATACTGTAATGGTTGCTACAGATGGAGGAAAAGCTCTATCCATAGTAACACGCCACAAGCCTGATATTATACTTCTTGATATTATAATGCCCGGCATGGATGGTTATCAGGTTTGTCAACATCTAAAAGAGGATCCTGTTACATCAGATATTCCAATTATATTTGTAACTTTTAAAAATGATATGGAGGCTGAAGAGAAAGGATTTGAGGTTGGTGCAGTTGATTACATAACAAGACCTTTTAGCTCTTCAACTGTGAAGGCAAGAGTTAAGACTCATTTAATGCTTAAACAGCATATTAATGATCTTAGGCATGGTCAAGAAGAGCTTGAGAAAGCCAAGCAGGCAGCAGAGACCGCAAACCGAACCAAGAGTCAGTTTCTTGCCACCATGAGCCATGAAATCCGAACTCCTATGAATGGAGTTATAGGCTTGACCGACCTTCTTTTTACTACGGAGCTTTCTGAAACTCAGCGGGAATATCTTGATAATCTTAGATACTCTGCTTATGCTTTACTCGATGTTATCAACGATGTTCTTGATATATCCAAGATTGAATCAGATAAGTTAGAACTTGAAAATATAGAGTTTAACCTAACTGATATGATTCAAAAAAGCGTTTTTATGATGACTAACAGAGCAAGTGCAAAAGGGATAACTCTATTTACAAATATTGAATCAGATATACCCAAAGTAGTTATTGGTGATCCTGTAAGAATTCGTCAGATCATATTAAACCTTGTTGGTAATGCAATTAAATTTACTGAAAAAGGTGAGATAGCAGTATCTATTAAAAAGTGTGATGATAAATCCAAATATAAGGCAACAAATTTTGAATTTAACAAAGAAGAATCAGCTATTCAAAATAGAGTAGATACCCAAACAGATAAAGAAAAATTTGCAATAGAAGAAGAGAATATATTAAAAATTGTTATATCTGTTAAAGATACTGGTATAGGTATTCCAGAGGATAAACTTGCTACAATTTTTGAAAGTTTTACACAGGCAGACGGCTCTGTAACTCGAAAATATGGAGGCACTGGGCTTGGTTTGGCTATATCAAAGAAATTGGCTGTAATGATGAACGGTTCAATTAAAGTAGATAGCGTTGAAGGTGAAGGGTCATGCTTTGATGTTTATCTACCTTTGCCTATATCAAAAAATCAAAATTATGAACATAGTGACGAAAAATTTTATGGAAAAAGCACTATATTGCCATCTTACAGCGGTACAGTTCTGATAGCCGAAGATAACCCAATAAATATGCTTGTAATACGTACATATTTATCAAGAATAGGATTTAATATTATCGAAGTTGCCAATGGAAAACAGGCTGTAAAGCAATTTGCCCAAAATCAAGTTGATCTTATATTCATGGATATTCACATGCCAGAGATGAACGGGCTTGAGGCAACAAAAAAAATTAGAGAGTATGAGGCATGGAAAAATTCCAAAGAAAAAAATAAATATAACATAAATATAAGCTCTGAAACTTTAAATAGTTATAAAGAGTATAGAGACCGAACACCAATTATAGCTTTAACTGCTGATGCTTTTAAAGATGATAAAGATAAGTGTCTTGCTGAAGGTATGGATTTTTATCTTTCAAAACCTTTTAAACCCGAAGATATTATAAGAGCTATTCAGAAAGTTTTACCAGATAGGTTACAATTAGAAAAATCTGATGGTTCATCACAATCTGATGAACCATCAATAACTTGCTCTCCTTTGATTATCAATTCTGCAACTGACAATAATGCAACTGAAAATAATGAAGCTGCAACTGAAAATAATAAAGATATTTTAAGACCACAAAAAACCTTAATTAACAACAATGAGTTGAATGAAAACGTAGAGCAAAATATTTCAGTAGCTCTAAATAAAGAGAATAAATTTAATGCACAATGTATAGATGACAATATAGAGAAAAATCTGCCAATTTTTGAAAGAGAGCGTTTTTTAAGCAGAATCGACCATAACATGCCTGTATATGAACATGTTATGGCTGGATTTATGAAAAATATTCCAATACTTTTATCAAAGTTATTCTCAGAGATAGAAAAAAAGTCTTTAAAAGAGGTAGGATTTCAAGCCCATGCTATTAAAGGAACTTGTCTTACTATGGGTGCATGTAGATTAGCAGAACTTGCCAAAAAAATTGAACAGATAGCTCGTAATAATGGGGATATTGATGAGGTTAAAAGTCTATATCTTTGCCTTGAACCAGCTTTTAAAGAGTTTTGCCAAGAGGCTAAAAGCTATCAATAGTAATAGTTACGGATAATTTTTTTATGGATAAAGAGCAAACAAGAGCAAAAACAAGAGATAGAGAGGATTATACTCAAGAGGCATATATTGGTATAAGAAAGATGTTTTTTCATAACGATATAATACCGGGTCAAAAAATATCTTATCGTGATCTTGCAGAACGACTCAATATGAGTTCAACCCCTATTATTCAGGCACTTAAAAGGCTTGAGTTTCAAGGTTTTGTAAGGCATGAACCAAATAGAGGATATTACACTGAAAAGATAACTCTTAAAGAGATTACAGAGATATATGATTTTAGAGAACTTATTGAGATTACACTTTTACCTATTGCCATAAAAAAAATGACTCCTAATAAATTAGAAAGAGTTAAAAAAGCGTTGGATAGCCATCTATCTGCTGTAAGGGACATATATCTTAAAGAGAGACTTATGAAAGATGTGGAGTTTCATTTAACTTTGGCAGAACTTTCTGAATGCACACTTCAAATAAACACCTTAAAGCATCTTTTTGACCTACTTTATCTTAAATATAGAGGGAACATTTTGTTTGTAACACCTATGGAGAGGGTTGACGATGAACATACCAAACTTTACGAGGTTATTAAACAAGGTGATGCAAAAGGCGGAGTTGAGATACTAAAAGAGCATATTTCAAATGTAAAACATCATGCAATTGTGAGCATACAACGCGTTCTTGAAGATAAACAATGGTAAAATTGTTAGATTTAACGGCTTGCCTTTTTAGGAAAGGAGATTAACAGTGCAGATAGATAGAGTTATATCAACCGTTGACACACACACAGCAGGCGAACCAACTCGAATCATAACGTCAGGTATTCCCTATATTAAGGGTAAAACTATGATGGAAAAGAAGATATGGCTACAAAATAACTTAGATAACGTTAGAAAAATAGCCATGTTAGAGCCAAGAGGTCATAAAGATATGTTTGGTGCTATAATCACAGAGCCACTCTCTGATGATGCTGATGCTGGGGTTATCTTTATGGACTCTAAAGGCTATTTGGATATGTGTGGTCATGGCTCTATCGGCTCAGTAACTGTGCTTTTAAATAGTGGAATGATACCTATTAATGATAATTCTGATATTCAAAAGGTAGTTATTGATACACCAGCAGGTAAAATAACAGCTCATGCAGCCATTGAGAATGGCGTTGCAACTGATGTCAGAATCTGTAATGTTCCTGCATTCTATTATGATAGAGTTGTTGTTAATCTACCTTTACTTGGGGATATTAATGTTGATATTTCTTATGGTGGCAATTTTTTTGCCCTTGTTAATGTTAAAGAGTTAAAAATGGAGCTTGAAGTTAAAAATATTGATAAGCTTACATCTATAGGGCTTCAGATAAGAAAAGCTATAAATGAGCTTATTACAGTTATTCACCCAATTTCTGGTGAAAGGTGTCAAGTGCCATTGACTGAAATTTATCAAGACGGCTGTTTTTCTACTGAAAATAGCTCTTATTCTAAAGAGCATTTTTTTAATAAAACCAATACTCAATACCACTCCAAAAATGTTGTGGTGTTTGGTAATGGACAGATTGACCGCTCGCCTTGCGGCACTGGAACTTGTGCAAAGATGGCTTATCTTTACGAAAAGGGAAAACTTGCTATTGGTGAGCCATACCTACATGCAAGCATTATAGACACCGTTTTTACAGGAAAGATAATTGGAGAGACTTTAGTTGGAGATAGAAGGGCAATTTTGCCTGAAATTACAGGTAGGGCATATATCACGGGTTTTCATAATTTTATTGTTCAAAAAGACGATCCTTTTAAAGAGGGCTTTGTCTTGTAATCATAAAGAACTCATTTTTCAGGTCAGAAACTAAAGGAGGAAAAATGAACGAACAAAATTCCAAAGTAAAAAAGGCTTGCCGAACAATTTTCCCAATGGGTTTTGGCGTTCGGAAAGTCGATGATGGAGTTATAATATTGGAATTCATAGACTTAGCTTTCAATGAAACAGATAACTTAGAAGTTATAGCTTCAATAGCTATAACTGAAAATAAAGTGAAAAATCTTATTGAATCATTAAAAGAAGCTATTGACGGGGGTGCTGATGATTCAGATTCAAAATAATATTGACTCCTATCATCCTTATTTAACAGTAATCTCTTCTTATCCAGTAATGAAGTCATTTATTCAAATTCCCAAAAATGTCAAAACAGAGTTTGAACTTGAACATAAAAAGAAGAAAAATGAATATTCTGTTTATCAGTTTCAAAATATTAAGGAGAATTTATTTGGGCAGGTCGATCTAAACACTTTTAAAAATAATTTAGAAAAAGCAGTAAGTTATAATGATCTCGTAGAATTTGGGAGAAATAGATTTCCAATATACTTATTTGATCGTCTGACCGAGTTAAAACAGTTGGAAGAAGATGGAGAGATTTCTTTAGATTCACTTAAAAGTATGCTACTTTTTCTTCTTTCAATAAAGAACTTAAAAAAACCTGTGATAACATTAAATGATATGGGAATTTTTCAAGCAAGTTGGAAAAAAGACAGAAACAATTTATTAACAACGAGTTTTATTAAAAACTGGTCTCTTAATTATGTGCTTTTCAGACCAAGCCGTTACGCATCCGAGCGGATCATACTGAACGGTGTTATGAATGTGTTAGACTTTAAAGATTATCTGATTGGGATAGGCATTAAAATTCATAGAGAAAAGTAAAATGAATGAAATCAATAAAGGCAATGTTGCTCGTTATTGTAAACCATCTTCATTAGGTGAAGATGGATGTCCTACAAGTTCCGCATTTCAAAGACGCCCGAATCGAAATGAAGGCTATCTGTCTGTATATCTTCTTGAGTTTTTCAAAAATAAAAATACCGATGAAAAAGAAAATGTTGCCGAAGTTAAAAAAGAAATGGAAAAACATTCCAATTTCGATTTAAAGAAAAATGGTTTGTTTGCAGTTATTAATATTGAACAATCTAAAGATTATATACTGAGAGAGATACAAAAACTAATTTATTACAGAGAGTTGAGACTTCCTCATTGTGGAATATTTCATGATCATGATGATCTTGTAATCTCCGAACTCCTTGTTGAATGTATACAAAGTCAATATAAAATCAAAGATATTGAATAAGTTATCGCACTTAACTAATCGTTCCAGTTGACCCATTATGAATCTGCTACTGAACTTGTCGATAGCAAAAATATAGACTATTTTTAAGAAAATCTATCTCTAATATGAGATATAAACAAACTATAAAATAAAAGTTAAGGAGTTTTAAAATGCCAATATTTGAATTCAAATGTTCAGAGTGTGAAGAATTTTTTGAGACACTTTTTATGAGTGGAGACGATCAGAAAGAGATAAAATGCCCAAAATGTTCATCATTTGCCGTGGAAAGGGTTGTTAGTGCAACAAACTATATGATGGGCGGTTCTGGTGCAAGTAAAAACCAAGGAGTTGGAAAGCAGACTCGTCAATGTTCAAGTGGTTCATGCACAACATATACTGTTCCCGGAGAGACAAGAGGTTGAGCAAGATGATATTGTGCAGTTACGGCACAAAAAATTTAAGTAAATGAACATTGTAGAATGGTCAAACAAAGTAAAATTGAAAAAGGGAGATAAGAAAGAATGGCTGAATTTGCAACTTTGCTGATTGACGGAAAAGAGTATAAACTTCCTATAATTGTTGGAACTGAAGGGGAAAAGGGGATTGATATACGAAAACTGCGTCAAGATACAGGACACATAACATTTGACCCGGGATTTGCAAATACAGGAAGTTGTCAAAGTGCAATTACCTTTATGGACGGTGAAAAAGGAATTTTGAGATATAGAGGAATTCCAATTGAGCAGCTTGCTGAAAAGTCAACATTTGTTGAAACAGCATTTCTTCTTATAAATGGCTACCTGCCTGACAGGGCAACTCTTACAAAGACAAGCGTTATGCTTAACGACTTCTCACTTCTTCACGAAGATATGAAGTTTTTTTATCAAAATTTCCCAAGCAAAGCACACCCTATGGGTATTTTGTCAGCTATGGTAAATGCCTTGAGAAGTTTCTACCCTGAGCTTGTTGATTTAGAAGATGATGTAAACAAAACTTTTCTGCGTATCATCTCAAAGGTAAGAACAATGGCTGCAATGGCATATAAGATTTCAAGAGGACACGCTACAGTATATCCAAGACCAGACTACTCATACTGTGCAAATTTCTTACACATGATGTTTGACAACCCTGTTATCCCATACAGAGTTGATCAAGACCTTGTTGATGCACTAAATGCTTTTTGGATACTTCATGCTGATCACGAACAAAACTGCTCAACTGCGGCAGTTAGGGTTGTTGGAAGTGGAAAGGTAAATATATATGCAGCTCTATCTGCTGGAATCTCAGCTCTTTGGGGACCTCTTCACGGGGGGGCAAATCAGGCAGTTATCCAAATGCTTGAAACTATGGAAAAAGATAAAATCACACCAGCCCAAGTAATTGAAAAGGCAAAAGATAAAAACGACCCATTTAAGCTCATGGGTTTTGGACACAGAGTTTATAAAACTTACGATCCAAGAGCTAAAATAATGAAAACAATGTGTGATAAAATTCTCAAAAAATTTCAGATTAAGGATACTCTGCTTGATATTGCAATGGAGCTTGAAGATGCAGCATTGAATGATTCTTATTTTAAGGATAAAAACCTCTATCCAAATGTTGATTTTTATAGCGGAATCGTGCTTCGTGCAATGGGGATTCCTACCAAGATGTTTACTGTCATGTTTGCAATAGGAAGGCTTCCTGGTTGGATTGCCCAATGGAGAGAAGATGCTCTTGATCCACATCAGAGGATAAGCAGACCAAGACAGATTTATATTGGTGAGAATGTAAGAGAGTATGTTCCAATGGAAAAAAGATGATTAAAAAGTAGGAGAAAAATTATGAAAATACAAACTATAAAGAGAAGAATAGCTGTAATGATATTAGCTATTTTTTCCTCTATTTTTATCTTTTTCTCCTGCACTAAAGAGGAACCTCCAGTTCGTATTGGTGCTGCTCTTGCTTTGAGTGGACATGCTGCTTATGTGGGCGAAGAGGTAAGAGATGGGCTTCTTCTTGCTACTGATGAGATAAATCAGCAAGGTGGAATAAATGGACGTAAAATTGAAATTGTAATTAAAGATGCTGTATCAGGTGGTAATCCATCACCTTCTATTGATAATCCAACAGCTTCTAAAACGATTGGAAGTGCGTCATCTGAGGCATCTATAAATAAGGTCTCTCCATTTGAAGACCCTGCTAAAAAGGCATTTGAAGAGTTAGAGAAATATGACCCATTAGTAATTGTTAGCTCTTTAAGTTTTCTCTCTATGAAACTTGCACCTATTGCTGAATCAAAGAAGAGTTTATTAGTTGGGCTTGTAGCAACTGTTCCAGAGCTTACTAAAAACCGAGAGTGGATTTATCGCTATTGGACAACAGCAGAATATGAAGCTCCTCCAATCACAGATATTTTTCTTGAAATAGGGAGTAAGACAAATAAAAAAAATGGAACATTTGGTGTAATTTACCTTGATGATGCTTATGGTAACTCTGTTTTTAGAGATATAGAAAAAAGGTGTAAAGAGAAAAATATATTAATTACCCCATCTTCATTTCCTCCAGACAATAAATCTTTCTTAAGTAATGTAGATGTTGTTAAAGATAGTGATGCAGTTGTTGTAATTGGCTTTGATTTTCATATTATCAAAGTTTTAAAGTCTCTCCGTTCAATTAACTATAAAGGTGAGGTAATATCCACAACAACTGCAACACTTCCATCAGTTACATCTATATCTGAATCAAATAATATTTATGTAACAGCCCCAGCACTCTACAATAAGAATTATCCTTTTGCAGACGAGGTGAAAAGACGTTATCAAGAGAGGTATAAAAAACCTTTTACTCAATACTCAGCAAACGGATATGATTTTATCCATATTCTTATTGGTCTTTTAGAGGATAAGCCAATGGATAAAGAGAGTGTAAAGGCAATCTTTGATAAAGGTTTTGTATATTCTGGAGTCTTTGGGAATGTTGAACTAAGAAAAGGTTCAAAAGATATTTTGTTCCCTCTTTTTCCAGCACAAATTAAAAATGGAGAGGTAATTTACAGGTAATATAAGGAATAATGGCGAATTATGGGTAAAATTGGAATTCGCTCTAAAGTGGCTATTATGGTAACTCTTTGGATGCTCTGGTTATCAATTCTTGGTATTTACAGTATAAAGATGAGTAGTAATGCGTTAGAAGAGTCCTATGGTCAAAATATGGTAAGTATTGCCAATGTGATGCACGGCACAATGGCTACTATCCTCACTAACAAATTTGAAACTCTCAAAAATTTAGAAACAAGACCAATTATTACAACTCCTCTTAAAAACTCAAATAGCCAATTCTCACAAATAGAAAACAGAGATATTTTTATATCTAACAACGATCTAATTTGGAGAGACTATATGGCAAGATTGAGTAAAAAGTCTTTAGAAACTGAGTCAGAAAAAATATCCCCCCCCCCTTTAATACAACATATCCTTGAAAATGAGACATCTCATATCCTTAAAGATATATTTTTTACTTTTTATGAAAAACATCAGGGAAGAAGAGTCTTTTCAAAACTTTACCTTACCAACTCATTTGGAGCAACTATTGCAACTACAAGTCTTACAGATGATTACTATCATGGAGATGAAGAGTGGTGGCAGAAAGCTGTTAAACAAGGAGTTTATATCTCTGAAATACAGTATGACAAAGCTGCCGAGCAAGCTATCTTAAAATCTGATTTCTCTGAATTACAATATAGCGGATATGGACTTACTATTGCAATAAGGCTTAACGATAAAAATGGCAAACTTCTTGGTGTTGTGAAATCTGTTTTGTCATCACGCTGGATAATGAGGGAAGTGCAGACAATAACAGATAGACATGAATATACAGATATAAAGTTAGTAACTCAAGATGGAAAACTTATCTATTCAAACAAACCATTTAACTTTTTTGATGATATTTCAGAACATGCTTTTTTTAAAGCATCATTTCCATTGAAAAATGACAAACTCGTACAACATAGTGGTTTTTCAATGAACCATACAAAAAAGGATAGAGACGAGTTAAAAGAACAACACGAATATTTAGCAAGAAAAAGTGGATATTTTATTATAAAAGAGGGTGGTATTGATAAACTATACGCACACTCTCATGCTACAGATCATACTCATACTAAAGGAACTCATATTTTGCCTATTGAGGAGAATATTAACTGGTGTATTTTTATTGGAAATCATGTGAACCGTGTTCTTGCTCCAATTTTCAATCTCCAAAAAAAGATGGTAGTTGCATATCTATATATAATATTATTATCTCTTACTATAGGATTAATTATTGCAAGACGATACGCAAAGTCAATTATTGATCTTAAAGATGCTGCTGTTGCTGTTGCTGACGGAGATTTTACCCAATATGTTAATGTGGTTCTTAAAGATGAAGTTGGTGATTTAGCTAATTCATTTAATGTTATGACTTCACAGCTTAAAAAAAATTATGAGTCTCTTAAGCAAGAAATTCATACAAGAAAAAAAGCTGAACAAAGAGCTGAATACGCTTTAAAAGAGTCAGAATTAGCATTAAAAGAGATTGAATATGCAAGATTACAAGCTGAATTTGAAAGTCAAAAATCTGAATACGCAAGACAAGAGGCTGAGTCTGCAAGGCAAGAAGCAGAGGCTGCAAGGCAAGAGGCAGAGGCTGCAAACCGTGCAAAGAGCAATTTTCTTGCAAACATGAGCCATGAGTTAAGGACTCCTCTTAATGCAATTATAGGTTTTAGCCAGTTGATGGAGAGAGATAAAGATTCTACTGAGAATCAGCGTGAGACCGTTAGCACAATTATGAGAAGCGGTATGCACCTTCTGACATTGATTAATGATATTTTAGAGATGTCAAAGATTGAGGCTGGAAAAATCGAAGTGCAGTATGAAGACTTTGACTTCTTTCAAATGATACAAGATATAGTTTCTATGACTCAATCGCGTGTTGTAGATAAGGGACTTGAGTTAATAGTTGATATTGATCCTGCAATTCCCCAATATATAAAATCAGATCAACAAAAGCTCCGCCAAATCCTTATAAATCTTCTTGTAAATGCTGTTAAATTTACAAAAGATGGGAGAGTGGTGTTAAGGATTAGGTGTGAAGGGTGTCACCTTGGGGAAGATATGCCTCAAAGAGGAACCATTTTCTTTGAAATTGAAGATAGCGGTATTGGAATATCAAAAGAAGATATTCAAAATTTGTTTAAAAAATTTATGAGAACAAAAACAAGTTTAAGCTCTTCTACAGAAGGTACAGGTCTTGGTTTATCAATCAGCCAAGAGTATGTTCGTTTGATGGGCGGAGAGATTAAAGTAACAAGCAAATTAGGCAAAGGTTCAATTTTTAGTTTTTCAATTGATGCACAGATAGCTTCAGATACTATTTTAAAAAAGAAAAAGATTTTTGATTACCTTAAAGTTGCGAAAATTACTCCTGAATCAGCTAATCGTAGAATATTGATTGTTGAGGACAATATTGAAAACCAGAGACTTTTGAGTAAACTTCTTTTGTCTGTAGGGTTTGAAGTGCGTATTGCCTCAAACGGTCTTGAAGGTGTTGAAATATTTGAATCATGGAAGCCTCATTTAATATGGATGGATATGCGAATGCCTATTATGGATGGGTATGAGTCATGCCGAAGAATAAGACAAATTGAGGCTAAAAATAGTGTGTTCCCAAATTCCCTCACAACAGAAAGAGTAACTATAATTGCTCTTACTGCCAGTGCATTTGAAGAGCAAAAACAACTTGTTTTAGAAGCAGGATGCGATGATTTTATAAGAAAACCATTTCTTGAAAATGAGATTTTTGATGCCATTGCAAGACATATTGGTGTAAAATATATATATGAACCTGAAGATAAGTGTAACTCATCAATTTTAGAAAGCTCTTTAGAACAATTTCCCAAAAGAGATATTAATACGTTATTATTTTCAAATAGAATTTCTAATAAAAGAGAATCAGATAATTTCAATATCTTACCCCAACAATTTATTGTAAACATGAAGCAGGCAATAATTGATCTTGATTTAGATAAAATTGAACAACTTATAGACGAAATAACTTTGGAATACCCAGATATTGCAATGCATATCTCAAAACTTGCTTCTGACTTCAAATATAGTGAAATAATGGAGGGTTTAGATAAGCAATAATGGATAATCAAAAAGATATAAACCAAATTAAAGATAGTTACCAATTGAGTGGAAACCATTTTATTAGTGGAAATTTTCTTAAAAAAAGTAGAATAGATGGAACTGATATAAATATAATTAGCCAACCAGTTGGAAATATACTTGTTGTTGATGATAATCCTCAAAATCTTCGCCTTTTAATTGCTATTTTAAGTATGAGTGGGTACAAGGTTCGTCCCGCACCAAGTGCTGCTTTAGCTTTACAGTCAGCCTTTTCCATACTACCAGATTTAATTCTTCTTGATATTATGATGCCTGAAATGGATGGCTATGAGGTTTGCCAAAAGCTAAAGGAAAATGAACTTACAAGCTCTATTCCTGTTATCTTCATAAGTGCCATTGACGCAATTCAAGATAAGTTAAAAGCATTTCAGATTGGTGCTGTTGATTATATAACCAAACCCTTTCAGGCTGAAGAGATTTTAGCACGGGTAAATACTCACATTTCACTGCGTAAAACTCAAAAATTACTTGAAGAAGAGATTGAGAGAAGAAAGGAATACGAAGAGGAGCTAAAAGCCATTTCATTAAAATATCAAAAAATGGCGACCCAAGATTATTTGACAGGTGTGAGTAATCGAAGGCACTTTATGGAGAGAGCTGAAGAAGAGTTAAGTCGTGCTAAAAGATATAATCACCCACTTACTTTTATGATGATGGACATTGATCACTTTAAAAAGATAAATGACACCTATGGACATCAGGCAGGTGATCAAATTTTGAAAAACTTAGCTGTAACCTGCCTTGATAATCTGAGGCTACATGATCTTTTTGGAAGAATTGGCGGAGAGGAGTTTTCAGCTTTACTTCTTGAAACTTCTTTTAGCGAGGCACTACTTGTAGCAGAAAGAATCCGTAAAAATGTCGAAGAGTCACTTTGGCACATTGACAATAAAGCCGTAAATTGCACAATTAGCATTGGGATGAGCGAGTTAAATATTAATATGGAACATCTAAATAAGAATGATGATAGTTTTTCAACAAAAGATAATTTGCTAAATGCGGTTAATAAAGATTCACAAACACTTGATGCACTTATGAACAAAGCTGACGAGGCACTCTATATTGCTAAATCTTCTGGGAGAAATTGCATTAAATGTAGATAGTTTATTTTCTGGTAAATCCAATATAAAAAGGGAAGCATCAATGCTAAAACCTATAGAGGAGGAGTAATGAAAGTTTTTGTATGGACAGCTAAAAATTCAAAAAATAGAACCGTAAAGGGTGAGATGGAGGCAAATGACCTTGATTATGTGAGATCAAGCCTTCAGAGAAGAAAACTAAAACCAGTTAAAATAAAAGAAAAACCAAAGGATATTCTTGAGAATGTTGCTTTTTTGCAACCTAAGGTAACAGAAATTGATGTTATTATCTTTTGCCGACAATTTTCAACTATGATTGATGCTGGTCTTCCACTTTTACAATGTCTTGATATTCTCCATACTCAGCAGGAAAATGTTACATTCAAAAAAGTATTAAAAAAAATTAAAGAGTCTGTTGAAACTGGAGAAACCTTTGCAGATGCTTTGAAAAAATTTCCAAAAATATTTGATGATCTTTTTGTAAACATGGTTGCTGCTGGAGAGGCTGGCGGTATTTTGGATATAATACTTAGAAGATTATCCGCATATATGGAAAAAATGGCAAAGTTAAAAAAACAAGTTAAGGGAGCTATGACTTATCCTGCCATAACTCTTGGAATTGCTACTATCGTTGTTGGAGTTATTATGGTTTTTGTTATTCCAGTTTTTAAGGATATGTTTGAAGGAATGGGTGCCCAATTACCCACTCTCACCCTTATGGTTATTGCTATGAGTAATTTTGTTATGAAATATATTGCATTTATCATTATTGGTTTTGTGGTATTTCTCTCTCTTATAAAAAGGGCATATCGAACTGATAAGGGAAGAATAATGATGGATGATATGGTATTAAAGCTGCCTGTTGTTGGTTTACTTATAAAAAAGGTTGCTGTCGCAAAGTTTACAAGAACTATGGGAACAATGATGTCAAGCGGCGTAGCTATACTCGAAGCCCTTGATATCGTTGCAAGGACATCAGGCAACAAAACAGTGGAATTTGCCATAACAGATGTAAAAGGTGGTATTGCAGAAGGCCGCTCTATGGCTGATCCTCTGCTTGAAAGCGGAGTTTTTCCCTCTATGGTATGCTCAATGATCTCGGTTGGTGAATCTACTGGTGCTTTAGATATAATGCTTGGTAAGATCGCTGATTTTTACGATGATGAGGTGGATCAGGCGGTCAGCAACCTAACAGCTATGATCGAGCCTTTTATGCTTGTTTTTCTTGGAGTTGTTATTGGAGGACTTGTAATTGCCATGTATTTACCAATATTCAGTATTGCTGGGGCTGTTGGTTAGCGAATAAAGAGAATATATAATATTAATAGTATCATAAAACTTCACTAAAATTATAGAATTATTAATTAATGATAAATAATATTGAAATACAGCGTGGATTAAAATGGCTTATCTCTTTTAGGATAGCATTTGCTATTATTTTGATATTTTCCACGCTTATATTCTCGACAAATGAATCTCTTCCCTTTGATGCAATACCTTTTGTGGTAGTTTATTTTCTCTCTCTTTTTATTCTTCTTTTATCTATTATTTATGGGCTACTTTTTAAGAAATTTTCTACCAATCCTCTCTTTGCTTATATTCAGCTTACAATTGACTCTTTTACAGTAAGTGCCATTATTTTTATTACAGGCGGATTCCAAAGCATTTTTACATTTATATATCTTATGGTAATTATTGCTGCAAGTTCACTCTTATACCGCAAGGGGAGCCTTATTATTGCGACATTATGCAGCCTTCAATATGGAATTTTAATTGATCTTGAGTATTATGGTATTATTGCCCCTCTTGTTACCAACGGATATCTTTCGTCCCAAGTTGCATGGAATCACATTATTTATAGAATTGTTATAGTGATGACAGCGTGTTTCTCAGTAGCCGTCTTAAGTGGTTTTTTAGCACTTCAAGCAAAGATTGCTAAGAAAGAGTTGAAACTTATGGAAGATCACCTTAAGAGAGTTGAAAAAATGGCAACAATGGGAGAGCTTGCAGCTGGCATGGCACATGAGATTAAAAATCCATTAGCTTCTCTATCTGGAGCTATTCAGATGTTAAAAGAAGATTCAAAACCCGGTACACCTAATCACAAGTTGATGCAGATTGTATTACGTGAGACAGAGCGTCTCTCCAGAATTGTTACAGATTTTCTTTTGTTTGCAAAGCCATCTATTACGACTTCAAAAGAAATTAATATTTCTCGTGAGATTGAAGATACAGTAAAGCTATTTAAACAAGATGCTATTTGTCGTAACAGCTCTTCTCCAGAAGTTGAGGTAAGTTTGTGCAGCAGAGAGATTGAATTTGAAATGAATCTTGATGATACTTTGTCTATTAATATAGATACTGACCATTTCAGACAGATTCTATGGAATCTTATCAAAAATAGTGCAGAGTCAATTCATACTAAAAAAGCTAATTATATTCAAGAATCATTAGATAACTCTGAATATATTGGGTGGATAGGTATAAACCTCTTTAAGATAAAAGACGGTAGGATACTTCTTAAGGTCAGTGATAATGGCTGCGGTATTGACCAGAACGATATTGATTCTGTATTTAACCCTTTTTTCACCACAAAATCCTATGGTACAGGTCTTGGACTCTCAATTATCCATAGACTTGTCGATTCATACCAAGGTTTCATAGATGTTGAAAGTAAACTCGGAATGGGAACAACTTTTACGGTTATTTTTAAGGCAATGGGGTAGCTACTATCTACGCCTGTTGTTTTACTTAAGATGTTTATTTGCCTCCATATCAAACCACATGGCAAAAAGTGTAAATTGATTAGCACTCATAAAAGAGAACATAGCAGCAAGAACATTAATTGACGGAATATGCCCAGAAAAATACCAGACTACAAACACCCTCCAAAATAAAAATAGTGTAGCAACACCAAAGAAGAATCCAATTGCGTAAAAGAATACAAGTGGATGAAAATCTCGTATAATATATTTTTCCCTCATTCTCCAGAAAAAGAGTTTTATCAAAAGCCAACCAATGGTAAAGATAACTTTTGGAATCTTAATACCTGATTTTTCACCAATATTGTAAACAGGCTCTACAGGAACATCTACAACTCTAAAATTTTCTACATTAAGCCGGACAAGAATATCGTTTGGCTGCCCATATCTTTTATACATCTTATCCCAGTCAATTGCCTCTAATGCTTTTTTATTTATTACTGTGTAGCCAGATTGTGAATCTGCTATGTGCCAATAACCTGATGCAATTTTAGTAAGAAGGGAGAGTATGCCATTTCCGAAATATCTAATTTTTGGGATTTTTCTAAATGCTTCACCTGTAAAAAGCCTGTTTCCTTTTGAATAATCAGCAATATCTTCAGCTACTGGGTCCAAAAGTTCTGGTAGATCATCTGGGTTCATCTGACCATCACCAGCCATTACTACTGCTAAATCAAAATTATTATCTCTTGCATATTTATAACCTTGAGCAATTGCCCCTCCAACTCCTTGATTTATCAGCAATGCTATCAGTTCAACTTTTTGATTTCTTTTTTGATAATCTCTTATGACATTGATTGTATTATCGCTACTTTTATCATCAATCACAACTATTTTATCAACATATTCAGGCATTGTTTCAATAACATTTGCTATTTGGGTCTCTTCGTTGTGACAAGGAACAACTACGCAGACACTTTTTTCTTTATACATTTAATGAATCCAGTTGTTTAAATAAGGTTATTGTTTCAAAGTTCAAAACTTTACGATATTTGAGCCATCACTTTTATAATTTTTCGCGAATCGTTTTTGCAATTTTTTGCTGCTCTTTTTCTATAAGATAAGGCGACATTGGCAGACTCAAACATTGAGCTGATATCTTCTCAGCAATAGGAAAATCGCCCTTTTTATAACCAAGATAAGCAAATGCCCCCTGAAGATGCAAAGGAACAGTGTAATAAGCCACAGAAGGGATTTTATATTTTGAAAGAGATTGCGAAAGCCTGTCTCTATTTGAAGATAAAATTGTATATTGGGCATAAACCGAACTATTGCCGCTTGATATAGTTGGTGTTTGAATATCTGAAATAGCTGACAAAAGCAAATTATAGCGTTCTGCAACTTTAGCTCTAAGCTCACACTCTTGGGGAAATATAGCAAACTTTTCCAAAAGAATAGATGCCTGTAAAGTGTCCAAACGTCCGTTAATTCCAACTATAGGATGCTGATGCTTGACTTTTTGACCGTGAATCCTAATTTGACACATCTTATCTGCTAACTCATCATTATTGGTAAATATAGCACCCCCATCTCCATAACAACCAAGTGGTTTAGTAGGAAAAAATGACGTGCAGCCAATAACTGATAAATTACAGGATTTTTTACCGTTGTGTGTGGATCCAAAACATTGTGCCGCATCTTCTATTACAGGAATGCCATATTTTTCAGCAATGGAATTTATTCGTGTCATGTCAGCACACTGTCCATAAATTCCAACTGGAATTATAGCCCGTGTGCGAGAATTTATGGCAGACTCTAATTTTTCTGGGTTCATGTTAAAGGTATCTAAAAGAATATCGACAAATACAGGTTTAGCACGTAACAAGGAAATCACCTCTGCTGTTGAAATCCATGTATATGGAACGGTTATAACTTCATCGTCAGGTGCAATATCAAGTGCCATCAGAGCCATGAGCAGAGCATCAGTTCCGCTTGCACATGTGATGCAGTGTTTAGCCCCCACATAGACTTCAAGTTTCTCCTCAAGTTCAGCTACTTCTGGACCCATGATGTATTGTCCATGACGCATTATCTTAGAAATGCTTTTTTCAATCTGTGGAAGAATTGTATGCTGCTGTGTTGCTAAGTCGATAAAAGATATTTTCGTGGAATTTCTATCGCAGTTGTTATCCCTTATCCATAATAGAGCTTCGGCAGGTGTAAGTGCTGACACTTCTTTAATGGTATCGAACTCTACATCTTCAGTAACAATACAAACCTCAGAGCCAAAGAGACTTCGAGCAGTTGCAGCAATTTGTGCATCTTCAAAATCATGGGCAGACTCATAAATATCTTTCTGCTCAAAACCATAATTAGTAAGAACAGAGGCGAAACTAAAAAGGTTATTCATCAACATGGCAACGAGAGATTTGACCTTATTGGAAGGAACACCTCTTTGTTTTAGTAGTTTTTTTGCTACATAATCCAGAGTAGGAAGCATAGAAGCAGCAACCCAGATTTTAACACCTGTTGCAACAGATTCATCTATAAGGGCTTCTGTAATTTCAGCAGAATTATCACGAATCCAGAGATCAACAATAACATTCACATCAAGGATAATATTTTTATCTGCATTCAAGATGTTTCTCCTCAAGATGGTTATGCCACATATTTTTATAATCTTGGGCTGTAAGAGATTCAGTTATGTTTCCATCTCTTTTGCAACCCAAAATTTCATCAAGCTGCTTGCGGATACTAAATTTGCTGGAAATTGGATCAAGTACTTTATGATCTGTTTTTTGATTGATTACCAGCTCATCTTGAATTTCTACACTAACTCTAAATACTTCTCTACATAGAGATAAATTTTTGGGTAACACAAGTTGTCCGTTATTATAAACCGCCTCTATTTGCATAATTCCACCTCTTACCTAATATATATTTTGCAGATATTATTTTCTAATTGATATTGTTCTCCTGTATGCGGACATATTGCAACGCCATCTCCCTCAATTGGTAAATCAAGACGCTCTCCAAATTTGCTCATCCACCCGATCTGTTTAGCTGGAACTCCTACCATAAGAGCAAAATCAGGAACATCACGGTTTATCACAGCACCAGCACCTATAAACGCATATTGCCCTATAGTAACTCCACATACAATAGTAGAGTTAGCTCCTAATGTTGCTCCCTGTTTAACTACAGTATTTCTATATTCATCTTTTCGGGAGATAGCAGAACGTGGATTATACACATTGGTAAAAACCATACTGGGTCCACAAAATACATCATCTTCAAGAGTTACGTTGTCATATATAGAAACATTATTCTGAATCTTGACATTATTCCCAATAACAACTTTATTCCCGACAAACACATTTTGACCCAAAGAACAATTCTGACCAATAGAAGCACCTGAAGAGATATGTACCCAGTGCCATATACGGCAGCCTTCTCCAATGTTGGCACCAGAATCAACTATAGCAGTATGATGAATCTGATAATTCATAAATTACCTCAAACGCTTTATCGTTTTAGCGGTCAGGAGGATTAACTTTAATACTCTAAAGGCAGAGATACGGTTTTGCCGTCTCGTGCAGATAGATATGCCGCAATAAGAACCTCTAAACTTTTTAATCCCTCTCTTCCGTCTGTTTCAGGTTCAGCTTCACCGCGAAGTACATCAATCACATTTTTATAATAAAGCGGGTGTCCAAAACCATAAACAGATGTTGTCTGATAATTTGCATCTTTAACTTGCGAATCATAATCTTTCTTGTCCTGAAAATCCCAAGTTTGAATATCATTTACAGCTACCCCGCCCACTCTTACAGTTCCTTTTTCTCCCAAAATTGTTATCGAACCTTCGTAGTTTTTAGGATATGCCATCATTGTTACAGCCATTGAGCCTAAAGCCCCATTTCTCCAGCGGACATTTAAGACACCTGTATCTTCAACTTCAATATCTCTTGCAAGTGTTGCTGTCATGGCTTGCACATCAGAAATCGGTCCTATCAGCCACTCTAATAGATCAACATAGTGAGAAGATTGATTCATCAAAGCACCTCCATCAAGTTCCCATGTTCCACGCCATGCAGCTTGATCATAATATGATTGAGGGCGGGTCCAAAAGACATTTATATGAACCATATATATGCGACCGAATCTTTTTTCTGTTATAGCACGTTTAAGTAGTTGTAATGTGGCATTGCGTCTGTTCTGTTTAATTACAAACAGACGAACTTTAGCCTCATCACATGCTCTGACCATATCCATTCCATCTCTCCAACGGGTTGCCATTGGCTTTTCTGTCATAACATGCTTACCTGCTTTTGCTGCTGCAATAGTCTGCGATGGATGCATACCGCTGGGTGTACAAAGGATAACCAAATCTGCATCAGAATTAGCTAATAGATCGGTATAATTGTTAAAAGCAGGAATTTTATATTTTGCTTCAATATTTGCAAGAGTGAGCCTGTCTGACTCACAAACTGCAACAAGTTCAATATTATCAGCATGTTTTTCAATTGACTCAAAATGATTTTTTGAAATACGCCCGCAGCCTATTAAAGCAGCTTTTATCTTTCTATCTACTATTTTTCCGAACATATTTTGTCCTTTATTTTAATCATATAGTTTTTTAAATATAAAGTTTTTCTTTTTTATAGAGAAGGGCGTCTTTAAATTCATATTGCCTTTGTTTCTTTTCTTTTATATCATAAAGTTTATTTGACAACAAATAAACAAGATAAACTTTTTATTCCTATTTGATAATGTTAAATTTATTAGAGTGATTATTTATGAATATATTAATTGTTACAACAAGTTATCCTCGTAATAGTAATGATATGAGTGGTATTTTTATTAAACGACTTGCAGTTGCCATGAAACAATCATGTGAAAAAATCACTGTAATAGCTCCAGGATATGCAAATGTAGAAAAAAAACAATATGATATTGATAATGGTATTAATGTTATAAGATTTCCTTATGCTCCTAAACCTTTAATGCAAATAGCATACGGTACTGGAGGAATTCCCGAAAATCTAAAATCTAATCCATATCTTTATGCTCTTGTCCCTTTTTTTCTTATATCTCTTATTTTTCATATAATTAAGTTTTCTAAATATTGCGATGTTATACATGCAAACTGGCTATTTACTGGCTTATGTGCATTACCAGCAGCGAAAATAAGAAAAAAGCCTTTAATTATAACTTTAAGAGGAAGCGACTTTAAGAAAAAAGAGTCAAAACTGTTTATTTTCTTATCCAAATTTGTAGATACCATTACAACAGTTAATGAGCAATGGGCTACGGATTTAACAAAAAAGTTGCACTGCAAAGTTTTCTACACACCAAATGGGGTTGCAATTCCTGAACAACAAAAAGATGATTCAATAATAGATTTTGATTCTAAAACTGTAAAAGTTCTTTATGTAGGCACGCTCTCTTTTACAAAAGGTTCTGATATTCTCGCAAAGGTTATAGCAATAGCTCATAAAATACCTGAAATAAAATTTATTGTTGCTGGACCAGGCACCCCTGAAAAATTTGGTTTAGATGTATTACCTAATGTAATTTTAGAGGGTTTTGTACCTCCTGAACAGGTATTTAAACTTTATGAATCAACAGACATATTTATACTTCTAAGCAGGCACGAAGGCAGACCCAATACACTTTTAGAAGCTATGGCATCAGGACTGCCCTGCATCGCAACAAAATTGCCGGGTGTATGTGAAGTTATTAACAAAGAGTGCGGTATTATTGTTGATATTGACAACCCACTGCAAATGGTGGAGGCTATATCTGAACTTGCAAAAAATCCTGAAAAGCGTAAACAGATGGGAATAAATGCAAAAAAACGCATTAAAGAACTATCTCTTGATTGGAATAGCAGTGCATCTAATTATCTTAAAATCTTTCAGGAGGCTATCTGTGTGCGGAATAGCGGGCATAGTTGATTTACAACAAAAGCTAAATATCTCTGTAATCAATAAAGCATCTTGCATGATGAGACATAGAGGTCCTGACGCTGAAGGTCTGTTTTGTGAAGATGGAGTTGCTCTATTGCATCGCAGGCTCTCAATTATAGATATTGCAACTGGCTCTCAGCCCATGTTTAATGAAGATAAAACTCTTGTGATTATCTTTAATGGAGAGATATATAATTTTATATCATTAAGATCGCAGTTAATAATGCTTGGTCATGTTTTCTCTACTCAATCTGATACTGAAACTATTTTACATGCTTACGAAGAGTGGGGGACAGATTGTCTCAACAAGCTTCATGGCATGTTTGCATTTGCTATTTACAACAAACTTAATAAATCTCTCTTTTTAGCCAGAGATAGATGTGGTGAAAAGCCAATATATTATTATCATAATAGCGGAAAATTCATTTTTGCTTCTGAAATCAAAATATTATTGACCATATTAGAAAGAACTCCCTCTCCTGACCCAAAAGCTATCTATTCATATTTAATGCTTGGTTACATTCCAACTCCATACTCATATTTTAACGAAATAAAAAAACTTCCACCAGGTTCTTCTCTTATTTTACAAAACGACAAAATAAAATTACTACCCTATTATAAAAAAAATCATAAAAACCAAGCTACTTTAGATAAAATAAAATCTGAAGATGATTTATGCGATGAACTTGACACCCTATTATCTAATTCAGTAAAAAAAATGCTTATATCAGATGTTCCGCTTGGTGCTTTTTTGTCTGGCGGTGTTGATTCAAGTTTAATTGTTGCTTTGATGGCTAAGCTTGGACATCGACCATCTACATTTTCTATCTCTTTTAATAAAGGCTCTTATGATGAATCTATATTTGCAAAAAAAGTTGCCCAAATAATTGGAACAGACCATACAGAATACAAGGTTAAATTAGGGAGTTTAGATGAACTTTTTTATATTATAGAGAGTTTTGGAGAGCCATTTGCAGATTCATCAAGTATTCCATTATATTACTTAAGCAAAGAGACTAAAAAACAAGTAACTGTAGCCCTCTCTGGAGATGGGAGTGACGAACTGTTTGGAGGATATCGAAGATATATAGCTCAATATTTAAAAGGCTACTATTTAAAGCTGCCAAATTTTATTCGTAAACGACTAATTTTAGGGCTTCTTTCTACTTTACCAGATAAAGATGTTTACTATGCAGATAGTGCTATAAAAGCCATTAGAATATTTGCAGAACGTGCGGAATCTTCTGAAATAACTTCTGGTTTAATGATAAATTCTATCTTTCCAAATGATGAAATATCGGCTCTTTTTCCAGACTTACCAGATGGTAGAGAGCTTATCGACAATATTATCAAAACAGACTATTCGACAAATAGTGTTGAATCGCTTATTGATGCAGATTTCAACCTCTATCTACCTGACGATATTCTTGTAAAGGTGGATAGAATGAGTATGAGAAACTCATTGGAGGTAAGGGCACCATTTCTTGATCCTGCTATTTTAGAGTTTGCTAATAAAATTCCAGTCTCCATGAAAATCAAAGGATTGACTCAGAAGTATATATTAAAAAAAGTTGCTTTAAGGTATTTACCACCTGAAATTGTTTTCAGAAAAAAACATGGTTTTATGGTTCCAATGACAAGCTGGTTTAAAGAGATGGGTAAATTAAATATAAAAAAATCTATTACGCCTTATGCAAACTCAAAAAAGGTAGATGAGCTTCTAAATGCTCATTTTGATAGAAAAATTGATTGCTCTCATAAAATTTTTGCACTTATGGTATTAGGGCGATATTTGTTTTAATTTTAACTTTTAAATTGAGAGACATTATGTACGATTACAATAATTTACATAAACTTTGGCAGCAGGCTCACTCTGCTGGTTCACCTACAAAATTTGTCCGAAACCAAGTAGTATTTAAAGAGCTTATGGAATTATCACCGGGAAAAACTTTAGATATAGGATGTGGAACTGGAGAATATTCTATATTTCTTGCTCAATCTGGACATGATGTTACAGCGTTTGATCCCTCTTTATTTGCAATAGAAAAACTAAATGCAATAAAAAATCAGCTTCCAATTCAAAGCCAAGTGAACACGGTAGAAAACTTCAGCTCTTCTGAATTATTCAATAATATTATTGCTATAGAGGTAATAGAACATATTGAATCAGATAGGGACTTTCTTAAAAAAATCTATTCTCTTTTGAAAAAAGATGGCTCTTTAATGATAAGTGCTCCTGCAACACCTTTTCTATTCTCTGAAGCTGATAGAGTTTCAGGGCATTATCGCAGATATTCATACAATAACTTTCTAAACATATTAAAAGATAGTGGTTTCATTAATATCAA
This sequence comes from Desulfamplus sp., assembly GCA_015232455.1. Taxonomy (GTDB): domain Bacteria; phylum Desulfobacterota; class Desulfobacteria; order Desulfobacterales; family Desulfobacteraceae; genus Desulfamplus. Next base: position 311,972 of record JADFZQ010000002.1, read on the forward strand.
AATCACAAGTTATGGTTTCCCAATTTTATTCATATATTCATTGATACGAAAATTTTTTATAGATAAATTACTGATCCGTTATTTTAGCGTATCAAATAATAGAACAACTAATAATAAGTTCCTTTTTACAAAATGTTATCCTTTTATTTTTTATATAGATAAATTAAATAAATCTTTATGGAGCGTTGGATATGTCGCAAAGTGTTGTAAGTAATAAGATTACATTAGTCTATAGTGGTGTGAAGGGTGGCTATCTCCATATTCCCCTATCTATACTTTTTTTAGCTGAGTCTCTAATAAAAAATAAATTTGATGTAAAACTTATTGATTTAAGAGTGCAAGATTTAACTCCAGATGACCTTAAAGGTATTTTATATCTTGGAGTATCCCATATGACTGGTTCGATGCAAATTCCTCCTGCTTTAAAATGTGCTGAGATGGCAAAAGCTATGAATATTCCTGTAGTATTTGGCGGAACGCACCCATCAATACTAACAGAAGAGACTGCATCTCATAAATTAGTTGATATTGCTGTAAAAGGTGAAGGTGAAGATATTATTGTTGAGCTTGCTGAGTATTTTCAACATAAAAGAGATATTAATTCAATAAAAGGGATTGCCTATAAAGATAAAACCGGTCAGGTAGTTTATACAGGAGATAGAATCCCACCTAAATTTGATAGGATAACTCATTTACCTTATCACCTATTAAATATGGATAAATACATAGGCACAAGTGTAGATTTTGGCTATCAGTCAAGTAGAGGATGTCCCCATAGATGTGCTTTTTGTGCAGAAGTGGGACTTTATCCAAAAACATGGAGAACTAAATCTGCAGAGATCATTATTGAAGAAATTGAGAATATTATTAATAAATTTAACCCTAAGCGTATATTTTTTTTAGACTCAAACTTTTTTTGTAGTAAAAAACGAGTGGAGGAGTTTTGTAATCTTGTTATTGCTCGTGGAATTAAAGTAGAATTTTTTGGTGAATGTCGGTTTGATTATTTTTATAGGTATGATGAGCAGTTTATTAACCTACTAAAAAAAGCTGGATTTAATGAAATAGAGTTTGGCGGTGAGTCTGGTTCTGATAAGACTTTAGATTTTATTAAAAAAGATATTACGGCAAAACAGATAATTCATGGAATTGAGAAGTGTAAACAAGCTGGTCTTAAATCATTTACATCTTTTATGATTGGTTTTCCGGGTGAACCAGAAGAGGAAATGCTAAAAACTCTGGATATTTATGATTTAATAAAAAAATACGACTCCGATAACGCCAGAATAAATGGCATGTTTATTTATACACCAATGCCTGGAACTGAACTATACAGAACCGTAGTTGAACAATGGGGATTTATTAATCCTAAAACCCTTGAAGAATGGTCAAAATATGAACTTTATGATATTAGCAATGTTACATGGTTCGATGAAAAAAAGAAAAAAAAATTACAGACTATATCCACTCTTGTTAGATTTTTCTTTGTATATAATACTTTAAAAAAATGGAATTTTTCTCAAAAGGTAATAAGACATAACGGTTATTTCAAAGCTATAGCATCTATTTTATTTCACGAAACCCTTTACCCTATAGCAAGATTAAGGTGGAAATTACGTCTCTTTAATTATGGATATGAGTGGCAATTATGGTTAAAGATATTTCACATATATATGGGGAGAAAATAATCGTGCATAATGTCAAACAAAATAATTAAATTAAGTATCTCTTTAACAATTCTCTCAATTATATTCTGGTACATAGGATTTAATAATATTGTTGCTAAAATAGGCAACATGAATATATCAGCTTTTTTATTTATCAATGTTATTACATTATTTGGCTTCTTATCCGGTGGAGCGGGTGTCATTCTATTAGGTAAAAACATTAATCCCAACTTGAGTTGGAAAGATGGAATGAAAGGATTTTTAAGTGCATCCTCTTTAGCTCTTTTTTTTCCAGGAAGGGTAGGAGATGCTACATTACTCTTTTTCTGGAAATCTTACTTAGAATATGGCTCATGTATGGCTATAGTTATGATTGATAAGTTAGTAACCTTATTGGTAGTAATAATATTTGGTTCTTTAGGTTTGGGGGTAACTTTCAATTTAGCTGTTGGTGTTATTGCTTTTTTATCTCTATTTTTACCAGGATTAATATCGCTAATTTTAATTGGATTGCCTATAACAAGAACATTTATTGCTCAAAAAATGCCTAAAAGAATTAAGCCCTTTTTTGAAGGGTTGGTTACTACAATAAAATATCTTGCAAAGCAGGGGCATAGAACACTGTTAACCCTATTAATCCTAACTGTTTTCAGAGTAATGGCTTATGGTATTGGATTTTGGGTTTCTATTTGGGGGGTAGGATTAACTGTGCCGTTCTTTTACTCAATTTTTGTTATTTGCATTGCACAGCTATCTGGTTTAATACCTATTACTGTTATGGGGTTAGGTTCTGTTGAAGGGGTTTGCATTTATGCTTTTGCACAAATCGGCATTCAAGAAGCAAGTGCTATAACAGCCGCTCTTTTGATTGGTAGGGGGATAAATATTTTGTGGTTAGCGGTATTTTTTTTAGTTTTTAGCGTTGCTCGTATCCCACACCAAAAGATTCATTAATTTACTACTAAAGACTAACCCCACCTCATGCACAATAAAGCCTACTCCACTAAAGCTGGTAGTAAATCTCTCGGCATTTTGAAAATCGTTCAACTCAACAATAAAGTTAATTTTGCACAAATAAAATTAAACGTTATACTTAAGTTGATAGTCAAGTTTAGCATCTTGTTGTTTGTAATATTCCATCGAAGCTTTTGCTCCAATCCATCCGTAAAGCTCTGACGGAATAAACCCTTTAATTTTCAAAAACAGCCTTCTTTTCTCCCATAACCAACAATAGAAGCGATACTCCAACAACAACAGTAATAATAGCTAACGTTATTTTCATTGATTTCCTTTTTTTAAAAAACGAAGTAAGCTATCTGCCGATAGCCAAAACTCCTTGAACGGCTGGTTAGGCAATTCATTCTTTAAACTCAATTGATATTATATGACAATTTTCTTGCGAGTTTTCCAATTTTATTTAGAAGTCCAAATTTCGTCATTTGACAAGTTATCTTACCGTATTTTCTATAAAAGAGATTGAATAACAGATATGGTGCAATCTGATTTTTTGCGTCAGGTATGCGTTTGAATATGTTTTGTAATGAATAAAATTGATTATATGCCCATATATATCCATTATATAACTCATCTTCTGTCATATGTCTTGGTTTGAAAACCACATTTGATGTATTATAAAGATTCCAGTCATAGCTGATTATTCTTTTTTCTTTTTCCAATTTTTTGAATAAAACTGTCCCCGGATACGGAGTTAGTATATGTGCTGTCATAGTTGAAATTTTATTCTCAACCAGCCATGTTACTGTTTGTGAGAATACATTGCTGTGATCATTGTCGAATCCAAAAACTATGCTGGCATTTATCATTATTTCCCGCTCATGTATTTCTTTTATTGTCTTTTCATAGGATTCTGCTCTGTTTTGTTTCTTGTTCACATTCATCAAAGACGCATTATTGATAGTCTCAAATCCGATAAACAGGCTTTTACATCCCGTTTCTTTCATCATATCCAGCAACTCAGGATGATTACCGATGTTTGCCGATACTGCACCATTCCATGATAAATTTAAGTGTTTTATGTGTCGTAACAGTTTTTTTGTCCATTCAATATTTCCGATCAGATTATCATCTATGAACATTATATGCTTTGTTTCATGGCGTTCTATCTCATTTACAAGATCAGCCATATTTCTCATTTTATATTGCTTATCAATATATTCACAACTGTTATAACAAAAATCACAACAATATGGACACCCTTTACTGGCTGTTATTATGTTTGTATATAAATAATTGTTTCTATTAATAAATTCCCAATTCATCGTTGGTAATTCATATCTCTCTGAATTATTTTTCCTACAATATATTCTTTTTAGATTTCCCGTTTTCAAATCTTTTAAAACATCATTCCATACATATATTCCTTCACCTATACATATTGAATCTGAGTGTTTTTTAGACTCTTCGGGAGATGCACTTACGTGGATTCCGCCTAATATAACCTTTACTCCTTTTTCCCGAAATCTCTTTGATATTTCATAAGCACGCTTTGCTGTGTCAACATTGACCGTGATTCCGACAAGATCGGCTGGTTCGCTGTAATCTATTGATTTTATATTTTCATCTTCAATAATTACCTCATATTCATTAGGAGTAAGTGATGCAAGGGACAATAACGATAATGACGGCGACAGTAATCGTTTTAAGTCAGTGTCCATAGGTCGCAAACTCATTTTAGGTGAAACTAATTTTATTTTTCTTTTTGCCATAAATTTGAAAGATGAAGCTATGGATTCGGATAACGCCAAAATCACAGGTTTATCTGGTGTATTTTTTGATTGGGATTGAATTTGGGTTGCAAATACAAGAGATTATTAAGCTTAGAGAGCCAATCGCATGGGGAAGAAAATCACCCTTCCAAATCCTCTTGAATCTGCTTTAATAATTCTTCTACTTCTTTTGCTGAAATCTCCAAAACCGCTCCTATCTTTGACAAAAAGCTATCCGAGTAACCTCTTTTCCCCAAACGTGCCAAACTCCTCAAGGTGATTTGAATTCCATGAGCGTCTTCAAATTCCTTTAAAATTTTTAAGGCTTGCAAAAAATACTCTTCAGCCTGCTGCAACTTTCCCTGTTCCTCAGCGACTCTGCCTAACTGATGGTAGGTAGAAGCCTGCTCATAGCGGGCGTTGAATTCGATGAAAATTTCCAGTGCCTTTTGAAATGCCTCTTCGGCTTGTTGGAACTTTCTCTGTTCCTGTGCGACTATGCCTAACTGATGGTAGGTTTTAGCCTGCTCATAGCGGGCGTTGAGTTCGATTTTAATTTCCAGTGCCTTTTGAAATGCCTCTTCGGCTTGTTGGAACTTTCTCTGTTCCTCAGCTACGATGCCTAACTGATGGTAGGTAGAAGCCTGCGAATAGCGGTCGTTGAATTCGATTTTAATTTCCAGTGCCTTTTGAAATGCCTCTTCGGCTTGTTGGAACTTTCTCTGTTCCTGTGCTACGATGCCTAACTGATGGTAGGTATAAGCCTGCGAATAGCGGTCGTTGAATTCGATTTTAATTTTCAGTGCCTTTTGAAATGCCTCTTCGGCTTGTTGGAACTTTCTCTGTTCCTGTGCGACTATGCCTAACTGATGGTAGGTTTTAGCCTGCTCATAGCGGGCGTTGAATTCGATGTAAATTTGAAGTGCCTTTTGAAATGCCTCTTCGGCTTGTTGGAACTTTCTCTGTTGATGTGCTACGCAGCCTAACTGATGGTAGGTAACCGCGATCATCTTTGCTTTGAATTCTTTATCAAGAATCGCCAAGGCTTCCAAACGGTGTAAAGCCTCTTTGTAACGGGATTCAGCTTTCTGGTATTGTTTTAAATCTAATTCTCGTCGTCCCAGATCGCCCAGCACCCGCACAAAATCCATTCCTGCATGAGTAAGCTGCTCTGGGGAATATTGTTTGGACTGTTCCAAAATCATTTTCCCCAGGTCTATGCCTTTTTGGTGGTCTTGACGCAATGTTAAGTATTCATCCAAGGCGGTATAAATCCCCCAAATGGAAACTTTTTGTTGCAGGGCAAAATTTAGTGCCGTGTATAGATTGCTGCTCTCCAATGGGATTAACATTTGCCCTATCTGTTTTTCCTGGGCATTTTGGGCAGTCAAAAAACCATGCAATGCCATTCCAATTAGATCATAGTGCTGCCGAAAAGCAGTCTCGACTGCTGTTTTAAAATCAGGATTATCCAGCACAGCAAGGCGGGTTTTCAGAAAGTAGGGAAAAATCGGCTGTAGAGTTAAAAATCCCGGAATGGCGTGAGGGGATACTAACCCCCAATTTTGTGCGGTTTGTATTACTTCCGATGCCCGCTCAAAAGGGATCCCTGACAAAGCGGGCTGTTGCTGCAACAGCTTGAAATATTCGGGAAGTAACTTCTGCCAGACCACGCCGGTGAAGGGAAACAGGCACAGCAACATTTTTTGAGCAGATTCGTCTAAATTGCTGTGCGAGTATTCAATACATCGGATAATACTGCGGGTGCGTGCTTCTGTGGAATTATCCTTTGCTCGGGGATCGATCTGCTCGTCTCCGCTTTGCAAGGCTTTTAGAACGGCTTCAGGTGCGGAGTGTCCAAGGTTGGACAAGACAACTTCCAAAGGCAGGGGATATCCTGCCAGCATTTTTAGCAATTCACGGAAAGCTTCGCTTTCTCGGTATCTCTTTTGAATGGATTTATCCGGGACTTGCTCGGTCAAGATATGCTCCGCTAGCCTCGAAGCAGCTTCTGTATCCAGACCGGTCAGTTCGTACCTGTCATTTTTACGCAACGGGGCGCTGCCTGTGGAGCCGGCTTGTTCTAACCAACGTTCCTCACTGCGGGACCCCAACAACACCAATGTAAGACCGTCTTTCAACTCGACCAAAAAATTTCGGAACTTTTCTTGTTCTGCTTTGGGCAAAGTATTGGGAATCGCAAGTTCCTGCCCGGTTATTGATTCGAGGTTGTCTAAAATCAACAAATGGCGTTTCGACCGCAAATCTTGGCTCAGTTGTTGCTGCTGCAAGGCAAACTCTTTAGACTGAAAATTGCTAAATGCAGGAGAGACCGTTCGTCCCTGGGGAATGTCTTGATTGTACAAGCACTGGGCGATCTCCATCATGATTTGCTCAGCAGTATAGGCTTTTTTATCATAGCCAAAATAAAAAACGTTCTGCACAAGTCCAGTGCGTTGCCACCACGCCCCCAAATGACACAACAATGTAGTTTTTCCGGCTCCGCCCATACCATGCACCAGGAGCAAATTCTTGCGTCTGCCTTGCACAACTGCCAACAATCGTTTTTCGATTTGCAAAATGTCGATATCCCGACCAAAAAATCCATAGGTCGGTTCAGGCGACTGAAAGTAACTTTTTAGTTTTGTCCCAAACTCAGCTTGTTCATTATCCGTCATAGGACGCAAGGGCAAAGAGAGGGCAGACAGCCCTTGGGGTTGATATAGCACCGGCAGCAGCCAATCCTCCAATTGAATTTGATAATTGAAATAGGCACGTCTTTTCTTTTGGTTGTGTAATTCATAACGTGCATGGCACAAAGCCTTCAAAAGGTCTTTTTCCGAAAGCAACTTGGGGTATAGTGTTTTCATCATCAACTCAGCAGCACTTACCGTAACGGAATAGCCCATTGCAATGACGTTCTGGATGCCGGCTTGCAATAGACGACTGCCTAAGCTGGTTTCTTGCTCGCCGATTTGTTTTCCTGACTGGCAAGCATTCAAGATGGCAATCGGAATTTGATATTCCTGAAGCAATTGTGCCAACTCATCGGCTCTGGCTGCATCTATTTTCTCCTCATCATCGGTTTCAAAAAAAAGATAGGCTTGCAATGAATCAGAATCATTATTCGGAGCTTCTAAATTATCTCTTCCATAGCGATCCTCTAACATCACCTTAAATGATTGATATTCAACATCCGAAAGCTTGCCGATCTGCTTCAATTGCTGATGAGTTAGGATAGACCCATGCAGATCAAAATGGATGATATGATAATAGCCGACTCCGTGTTGATCTCGACTGGCTTCCAGATGTTTCATCAAGGCTTGGTAAGTACCGGGACGCACCAAATCAATGTTTACCGGAGCGTTTATATTGCGTAAAGCGTCTATCAAAGGGCGGGAAATAGTTCGGTAGCCCACATCCCGCCGCCCGTGAGGACGGGCAGTAACAACCAACAAGTTTATAAAAGGGGATTCCTGAACTTTAAATGATTTTGTCTGTGAAACCTGACCCCGACGAATCATTGTCCCATGCAGCACAAAAGGATTACGTCCTGGTTCCCGTAGTGCCTCCCAATGCAATTGTTGAAATTCAGGCGAACCAATGATTTCAAATTGCAGCGTGTTCAAGCCTTGTTGGCGAGCTTGTTGATAACTCAACCACAAATCTGCGTTGCTTTTGTCGAAAATCTGCTCAAACAATCGCTCCCCATACTCTTTAATACTTTGTGCCGCTTCCTTGGCTGTAACTTCCTTAAAATAGGGAGTTCGTAAATGCTCTTCAAAATACCATGCCAGCGTCTTTTCTTCATCATCAGAAAACGGATTTTTTAAGGCGACCAATGTTCCGGGTCCATGGTTCAAGCTCACAATAGCGTTGATTGTTCCAGATTCAATGCTTTTCTCTTTGCTTTGCTCTGTGCTTTTCTCTTTGATGGTGATGAGCGTCATGTTACTCTCCCTTGGCTTTGACGATGATCAGATAAACTCCAGAGTTTGGAGGCATTTCTTTCAGAACAACCTCAGGCACAACTGGGTCTTTAGAAAATTTCTTTTTTAAGAAAGATATTAAAAACTCCTTGATGAGGTCTTTGATGATCTCCAACGCAAGTCCAACTGCAAATCCGGAGAAAACCAGCAACCCTTTTTGAGCGGTTTCAGGATCAATAGGATATCCAACTGCTTGATCCTGATGAATTTGTTTTGCTTCCGCTTTTCGATTCCATTCGTCGGAAGAGTTCCAGGCTTCAACCAATTCAGATACATTCAAAGAGAGTGTTGGGGAAATCAAAACAGGGTATTCCATAATTTGCCTCCGATAAAAAAATTCACTAAATTTCATATTGTCATGGCGTGATGCACTTTATAATTGTGTCTATAGTAGAATTTAGTTTTCCATAACGCCTTTGCCCACGCGGCACGTGCTTTTTGCACTCCCGTGCAGTTCACGTCCTGCGTGGTCTGGTGCAGCGTTTGGTTAGGTCATTTTTTTTATTCAAGTCCTCCAAAATTCCTAATACCATTAATAGAGCCACTGTTTTCAATTATTATTTTATGGAGATACAATATTTCACTCAATCCGTAACAGTAGCAATGTCAAGTTGAAGCAGTTGTTAGAACACATTTTCAATTTTTTGTAAGAAATGCTAACCCATGATATGAATTACCATTAAACTCAAATTCCGTAATTGTTTCGATATTTACTTTTGTCGTATGTGCTTTATATGACCTTGCATTTGTTTTGTTTATGAATGTTACTCCCACAGAATATAAACCTGACATCTCTTCTCTCATTTTCGAAAATAGGTTTGAAAATGCACTTGTTCCTCGGAGTGTTACATCAACACATATCGGTCCATATTGAAACGAATTGTCTTTCGTAATTGCCATATTCCTATAGGAAATTCTCCCAAAGTGTTCAAGCATATAGTCAAACATTGGACGACCAGCAAAATAATCCCAACCTGCAGCAACAGTATAACCCATTATCTCTTTTGCGTTATCCAAAACAAATAATCCCTTACGCTTTATCAGTGTCTCAAGTTGATCAGTTGTGAATGGTGTTGTAACAAAACCATTTTTCTTTTGTTCCTCAGATATTTTTGTTACGAGGTTTTTATCCTGAAGACTAAGTATTCCTGTTATGTCTGATGTTATTGCTATTCGACAATCCATTATTGCTCCCTTTAGTTTACACAGCATAAATATCTTCCTAATTTTTCGCACCGAAGGTGCCGTTCTAACACCGAGTTCATCGGCAGGCGATAGCCTGTCCGCTGGAGTGATTGGTTATGCATTTGTTTTACTATGCTTCGGCTTCCGCTTATTCCTTCTTTGCTTTTGCCTCGGCTGCTTCGGCTTCCGCTTTTTCCTTCTTTGCTTTTGCCTCGGCTGCTTCGGCTTCTGCTTTTTCCTTCTTTGCTTTTGCTTCGGCTGCTTCGGCTTCTGCTTTATCTTTTCGTGATTTCGCCTCAGCTAAATCGGCGTCAGATTTTGCCCTGTTTGCTTCGATTATGCCTGTACGGGCATCACGGCCGAAATTTAAAACCCCTTGGAATAAAGTTATTGCCGCTGCGCTCCCACCAGAAACTATTGCGGCAGTAATGATAATTCCTATTGCTGTTGGCTGTGGTGTAACATCAGTTGGAGAAAATAATCGGGAAAGCACATCAAATTGGACATGATGACATGTAAACCAGGACGCTAAAAATGCGATAGGGGATTTTAAGCCATCTATTTTTTCAGATAATTTCTGAAACCAGTGATATTCAAAGACTATTGCCAGAGCCCGCTCTAAAAGCATGGCAAGTACGACAAGCAATGAAAGAACGCCGGCAACATCTAAAAGGCGGGAATAAGCTAATTCGGGTGCTGACATGTGATTCTCCTTTAGTTGTCTGTGGAATAGCAAGTCTAACACAAACTCACAGGTTATGCTGCTCTCCTTAATTAAAAAGGTACTCGATAAGAGATGAGATTTGCCCTGTCATAATTTTGATAGCACACAGAGTCGCTTTGATTGCCGCCAAGGACGTTTATTTTATTACCAGTTTCACCAATATAAAACCCCACATGTCCGCCACTTCCCCTTTGAAAAACCACTATGCAGCCCCGGCGTGGCGTCTCAATTTTTTTCCCCCAATTATCCCATGATCGAGCCCATGCGGAATCCGTGCCTTCATAACCGGCTTTTTCAACGCACCAGTTGACAAATGCGGAACACCAATATGTCTCATCATTGGAATTAGCAGGGTATCCCAAGGTCGTTGATCGAAGATACTCCACAACCCGGGGATTATCGGCAGCACCCGCATATTCACGGACTCCAAGTTCCCGAATGGCAATACTCATCCATGGGAATTCTTCATCCCCGATATCCCCTTCATTGTCTAAGCTGACCAAAAATTTATGGGATGACCAACCGGTAAGTCCGTCATTTTTCCTGATCTTATACCAATAGGCATCACCGGAAATACTGAGAAGTTCCACAACATCATCCTTGTCAAGGACACCGACAATTTCTCCGGTTAGCTTAGGTTCTCTTCGCACGTTCAGATGAAAAGCTGTTGCTTTGTACCTGCTCATTTGAATAATCCTCCTTTTTTGTTTACGTCTTGTTGCATAACACCAGAAATCAGCGGTGAGCGGTAGCGAATCCGCTGGATTGAGTTGTTATACATTTACTTTCAATTAGTTTAGTTTGTATTCGTTTATTTTTGATTAATATTCTAAAATACGGACATTTCCCATTTATTGATAAATCTTTTTCATCATTCCCTTTTCTGAACTTAATTATTTCAAATTGGTCAGGATTTAATTTATGTAAAAATGTTATTGGTACACCCATAAAGCCCTCAAAATCTAATGGAATATCTTGTGTTTTATTTACATTAATTCCATCATAATTGTCGTATTTTGGATATTCAGCTTCGTTTCCAAAATATCTTTTTGTAAGAGCAATATCTTCGTGTCGTTTAGAAGTGTCTAAGTTAGTCAACCATAAACAATTGTTTGGTGAAACTATTCTGTTTCCCAAACTATCAATCCGAGCCTCTGTGCCATAAAGTTCGTAGTGTTCGGGAACAATGAAACCGGAAATACCTCTACCAAGATTTAGCCCTAACCATGCCTTGTTTTCTTTAATTAGTTTGAAAATTTCTTTATAGGTTATTGCATTGATATTTCCAATTATCAAAAACTTTTTATCGTATTTAACCAATTGGGCTACATGCTCTCTGAATAATGAAAATGGTGGGTTTGTAACTACAATATCAGACTGTTTTAATAGTTCAATACTTTCTGAACTACGAAAATCCCCATCCCCATTAAAGTAAACAATGTCAGTTGAACTTGGTTTCTTTTTTTCACCCTCTGTAGCAGTATATTCAAAGAAAAAACCATTTTCATCTTCTTTAGTGTTAAATAAATCTCTTACTTGTTCTCTATAACAAGAGGCTATTAATTTTCTAAGACCTAATTCTTTGAAGTTTGAGGCAAAATAATTAAAAAAGTTACTAATTCGGGGGTCATCGCAATTGCAATAAACTACTTTATCTTTAAAATGACTTTTATAATGTTGCAATTCACTTTCTATATCAGAAAGTTGTGTATAAAACTCGTCACTTTTTGATTTTTTAGCGTTTTGCAATAATTCATTTGTTGCATTTCTTGCCATTATCGACCTTATATTGATTTAATTAATCTTCTGTTTTTAGTTATTTACTTTTGGTTATCTGTTTAAATATTTCACTGCCTAATATTTGAAGAGAGGTTTTAGAAATTTCAAGCATAATATCAAACATTTTTTTGCCATCCCATTTTTCGCCATTCCCTTGTGTGTATATAGAAGTTGCTTGAAGCATAATTGTTTTATCTTTATGCTTTACAAACTTATTTTTACACAAATTGGTATTGATTGGCATTCCATAATTTGCAGAAGTTAATCTATCCAATCTATTTAACATTCCTGAGTTGTATTCAAGTATAACAATCCTTCCGTCGGGTCTTTTAATGGAAATAGTTTCTGTTAAAAAATTTGAGCCTTCCAGAAATAAGACATAAGGAAAATGAGATTCCGATAACATAAAATTAGCGATTTCAGATATATTTTTATGCGACCTTTCTATCGCATTACCCGCAGCCATCAAGTCTTGATTTTTACCCGTACCTACTTGTTCTCCCTTTTTGATATTTTCAATATCCTTCCCTTGGTGTTTAGCCTCCGACACTAAAACGACTCTCCAATTTCCGTTATCGTCTTTTACTTCTATTATTCCACCATCAGGTATAATACTTGAATTAGCAACAAATAGGGTTTGCCCTAATTCTGGGTCAACCTTCTTTAACGCTTCGTTTATTTCTTCTTTTCTTATGCTTGTTCTATATTGAAATGATAATTGAGGGAACTCCTTTTCAAGTTGTTTAACAACATAATGTGAGATCTCTCCAACTGTTAGGTCGTGTGATTTTGCATTATCCCCAAATATACCAATTACACCCTTAGACTCTTTATGCTGATTCGTTAATCTTTCAGATTGATTCTTTTTAGCCATAATGTATTTTTTCCTTACTCAAATTTTCCGCTTTCTGCTACAGATAATGTCTGTATAACAACGAATTCAGTGGCGGGCGATAGCCCGTCCACTGAAATGACTGGTTATGCCAGTTCTACAAATCTGCGCGTTATGTTGACGTTTTTCAGCAGATCAAAATGGGACATACCTTCTAAAACTGTAAATCTTATATTAGACGGAACAAGTAATTTCATCATATCTGCAATCAATTTTTGATTACTTTTCCCATCTGATAAAACTATTTCACATCGTTCAATTTTAGAGCTTACATTAGAAATAAGTGATGCAAAATTCTGATAATCTTCATAATTATAAGCTTCAACAATTTGAGAAGCAAAGTCCTTTAAAAAAGGTAATCGATTAGTGCCAAATTTCTGAAAAATACCATCTAAATATTGAAGAATATCAAGCCACTCATTGTCATCCGATTCCGACAAGATTTGTATAGCTACATTACGTGGGGTCTCATTTTGGAATAAGCTTGCTAGCTTTGAAGAAATAAAGCATGTATTTTTATTAATATTTGGGTCAAAAGCAAGTAATCTGTGAAATCTATATTTCAGATTATCGTTTAAAAGAATTCTAATTCCGATATCTGCACCAATAGAGAATCCAACAAAAGTTATCTTTTCATATTTCTTTTCATGTAAGAGTTCGTTTATAGCATGTACTAATATCCTTACGTGATCATCTATGTTGAGTGAAACATATCCACTGCCAGACGGTTGAAACCCATAAATGGTTAGGATTAAACAATCATATTTATCGAAATAACGTGCGTGGCTCTCAAAATCACGATGATCAAGACCCAAGCCACTAACAAACACAAAACACTCCTTAGAGTTTCGTATTTCTAACATGTAATCAATACTTTGATTCTCAAGTCTTGTAGGAATCGAGGTAAGTCGCTTAAGAAAATTTTGACCTATCACTAATTGTTGAGCAATAACTTTAGGATAAGTATTGATTAAACGTTGAGTTTCCGCTTCTTTTTTAGCTTCTTTCAGTTTTTGTTGTTCGATTTTTAGACGTTCCCGAGCAGTAAGTACATTCCAAATCGAAACGATAACACCAAATGCAGCGATTATCCAAGGTATTAATTCCACACTTAGACTCCTTTTTTGATTTATTCAACTATGGCATAACCATTTATTATCAGGTATTTTTTACCTGATAATACCTTAAATTCCATATTATCAAGGAAACATTTCCTTGATAACACCCTAAATCCTAACTTATCAGGGCATATTATTAAAAAGTATTGTTTGGTCTAAATTTTTCAGTCCATTATAGCTATTGTTTATGTGAATTTTACTTTTTTGTCCTGTAAAGACGTAAGCTATTAGTAACAACAGAGATACTTGAAGCTGCCATTGCAACTGCTGCAAGTATAGGATGGAGCTGCCGTAAAAAATTAGGAAAAATCTCAAACGGGGCAAGAACTCCAGCAGCAATAGGAATAAGAACTATATTATAGATAAATGCAAGAAAGAGGTTTTGTCGTATAGTCTTTAAAGTCTCTCTGCTTATTCCAATTGCCTTTGGAATACCTATAAGATTTCCACCTGAAAGAATAATGTCTCCAGCTTCAATTGCTATATCTGTTCCTGTTCCTATTGCAAAACCGACATCTGCAATTGCAAGAGCTGGTGCATCATTTATTCCATCTCCAACCATACCTATTAATCCATCTTCTTTTTTAAGTTCTCTTATTTTATCTGCTTTTTGTTCTGGTTTTACTTGGGCAACTATATTGTTCTTATCAATACCAACTTCATTTGCGATTGCAATTGCCGTATTGAGATTGTCTCCTGTAAGCATCACAACCTTAATTTCTTCATTGTGAAGCTCTTTGATAGCTTGGGAAGATTGAGGCTTTATGGCATCTGCTACAGATATAATCCCCAAAATAGCACTTTCTGTTGCCATAACCATCACAGTTCTGCCCTTGTTTTGCAAGTTTGAAATAAGCTCAATCAAATCTAACTCTTGTGATTTTAAAGAGTTGGCTTTAAATAGCTCTTGATTAAACAAAATCTCTTGGTCAAACCAATCTGGCTTGCCAAATCTTAATCTTATTTCATTAATTGTAGCCTCAACACCCATACCAGCATGAGCTTTAAAATCAACAGGCTCGTATAATGCTAATCTCTTTTCTATAGCAAAATTGACAATTGCCTTTCCAATTGGGTGTTCAGAACCCTTTTCAACAGATGCAGCATAAATAAGCAGCTCATCTTCAGATAAGAGTTCTTTTGAGCTATTTTGCTTAAACTCATCTAAAGCATTTAACAAGATAATATCTTTAACAATTGGCTTTCCCATAGTTATTGTGCCTGTTTTATCAAGCACAATGGTTTTAAGTTTTGCTGCCTTTTCAAGAGCTTCACTTCGTTTAAATAAAATTCCATTTTCAGCCCCCTTACCTGTTCCAGCCATTATTGCAGTTGGAGTTGCAAGACCTAAAGCACATGGACAAGCAATTACTAAAACAGCAACCATTCTTATCATGGATAGCACAAACTCACCTGTTGTTACCCACCAAATTCCAAAGGTTATAAAGGCAATTGCTATTACTGAAGGGACAAAGATTGCTGCAACACTATCAGCTAAATCTTGAATAGGAGCTTTGCTTCCTTGAGCCTCCTCTACTAATCTTATTATCTGGGCAAGAGCTGTATCTTTACCAACATGAGTTGCTCTAAACTTTAGCAATCCATGACCGTTTACAGTGCCACTAACAACTTTATCTCCTATTTTCTTATCAATTGGTATTGACTCTCCAGTTAGCATAGATTCATCAACTGTTGAGCTGCCTTCTATGATAATACCATCAACTGGAAATCTCTCTCCGGGGCGAATGAGAATAATATTATCTATACAAAGCTCAGATATTGCTACCTCTCTCTCACATTGAGATGAAGTTCCATAGCCATCAATTATATTGGCACTATTTGGTTGTAATGCCATAAGTTTTTTTATGGCAGCTCCTGTTTTGCCTTTAGTTCGAGCCTCTAATAGTTTTCCAAGTTTTATAAGGGTAATAATTAAAGCTGAGGTCTCAAAATAGACATGATAAAGGTGTTGATTAGATGTTGAATAGTCTGAAAATAGTAAAAATAAAATAATAGCTATTGAATAGAAATAGGCAACAGACGAGCCAGAGGCAATCAAAACATCCATATTTGCACTTTTGCTTTTAAGGCTTTTGAATGCTCCAACATAGTAATCCCAACCAGTGTAGAACTGCACAGGTGTGGCTAAGAGAAAAAAGAGCCAATTGACCCATGAAGCATGGCTCCAACTTCCTGTTAATCCAAAGTCGCGTGCCATACTCAAAAAAAAGAGGGGCAAAGCAAATATTGCCCCTGTAACGAATTTTCTGGTTTGATTACGTATCTCCTCTTGACGCTCAATTTCACTTTCACCTGATTTAAGCACCTTAAAACCAAGCTCATCTATTTTGCTAATGATGTTATCAAGAGCTATTTTTTGAGGATCAAATGCTATGAGAGCTTGCTCAACAGCAAAATTTACTTCAATCTTGCTAACACCGTTAAGGTTACCAACATTTCTCTGGATATTTGCAGCACAGTTTACGCAGTGCATACCTGCAATTGGAAGAGTTACTCTTTTTTCAGCCATAATTTTATTCCTAAATAAAATTTCCCCATCTTTATTGCGAAGCTCGGGTTAATACCCCCAATGCCATTAAGTTAAGAAAAATTATTTGTATTTTCAGATAATTATTATCCTTCTATCCCGTGAATCATGATTCAGAATCACCGATTAATCTGATTACACAGATTCCACTGATTTTTTCCGTAAAATCCCTTAAATCCTGTGTCAATACGTGATTCTATCTGCACCTCAGATATTATCCATCACGCCTTTCCAAGCATCTTGATTATATGCTTTGCCAAGAACTCTTTAATTTCTTTATGACGCGGAACGGGTTGAGAAACATTGCTGGCAGGATTTTGATACCAATCATGTTTATTGCCATGTCTCAGCAAGATGCAGCCCATCTGTTCAAGTGTTCTGATTAAATCTTTACGCTTCATGCAATATCAAGCTCCGCTGCTCTGCGAACAGATGGAATATTTCCGCTTGTAACTTCATGATAAATATCTTCTAAATTCTCCTTTAATTCTTCCAATGACTCGCCTTGAGTCATATAATCAGGAAATTCATCTAAATATCCCAAAAACATATCCTCTTCCTGCCAATATATAAATTTTGTTTTGTTCATATCTTTTTATCCTTATCATTTTGTATTCAATCGTCAGAATCAGGATACCCAAGATTAAAGGATTTTACTTTATCCCGCTTATCCCGCTTATCCCGCTTTATCCTTCTATCCTGCAAATCCTGATTCAGAATCACAGATTAAACTGATTACACAAATTCCACTGATTTTTTCCGTGAAATCCCTTAAATCCTCTGTCAACCCGTGATTTTGACACCACCGCATTAGTAGGCAGAGTCATGGTCTGGATGCAGCGACAAGATTCGCAGCCAACTATCTTCCCTAAAAGCTATACCTCTAAACCCCTTTGCAATTCTGAAACTGTAAAGTCTCTCATTGCGGGGACCTTTACGTGAAATAATTGCTTCCCATTTAAGCCCTTAATCTTGATATATTTGCTGCCAAGCCATGCTTGAAACTTTCCTGAGAGTAGTAAGAACGCTCAACTGTTCATTTTTCTGAAGAGCAAATAATTGCCGCTGAAAAACAGGATTGTTAAGGTCAAGCCTAATGATTTGTTCAGATGCTTTTGCTTCTAATTCGTTTTTCATGATTTTATCTGTGATTCAAGAGTATTTATATCACTCTCTTTCGGAGGATTATTTTCTGCCCATTCAACTGCTTCATCTAAATCACCAGAAACTTTGGAATCTTGAAGCCAGCGTTCGCTGACTGGAATAAATTCACCAAGTTTCAACATCCATACACCAGTTTTAATCTGCTCTATCATAACTGTTTTACCAGCATATTGTCTGCCTAAAGTTATTTGTCCGCTGCGGTTTATTGACTTAAGCATTGCTGTCATTGAACACCTACTTTTTTGAATTTTGATTATTAGAAGCTATGCACATGGGCGTCACCTTATCCTTCTACCCCGCAAATCCTGATTCAGAATCACAGATTAATCTGAGTTTACCCTATATATTCGCAAAAGCCTGAAACGGATTTATAATTCTGACACTATTTCCAATTAACTGATTATGCTGCAAATCTTCTGAATAAAGAACAGCACAGCCAGATTCTAAAGCACAGGCAATAACCTGACTGTCATAATAAGAAAAACCGTATTTCTCTGCAATATCAAAAGCCGTTCTTATAGTATGATGAGTGATAATATGTAAATTCATCTCCTCTGCAAACCTGTTGGTTATGACACGTATTTCAAGATAACCATATTTAAGTTTACGAGACATTACATTTGCAGATTCAGTAATGATTTGTGTAGAAATAACGGCATCTTTGCCTATCAGATTAACAGCTGTTGTTTTCTTGGGTATGATATTGCCTATGCTGTAAATCAGGATATTGGTATCTAAAAAATATCTATCGTTCATTTGCCTCGTCCCGATTGAATTGATAACCTGTCAAATCTGCATTGAACCTGTCAAAAAAACGTATGAGTTCTGGTTTATCAGTATCTTTTAATTTGGTATCTGTAAGAAGAATAACTTTTACAGGTCTGTCATACCAATCTTTATGGATTATAGGAATTTCAATAATTCCGTTATATGATTTGCTTTCAAATTCAACTGCCTGCATAATAATTTTCTCCTTAATTTGTATTTAGTTATCAGAATCAGGATACACAAGATTAAAGGATTTTCAGGATTTTGCTTTATCCCGCCTTATCCTTCTATCCTGTAAATCCTGATTCAGAATCACGGATTATACTCTAAACGGTCAGTAATTGAGCTTTTTCAAAGTTCTGAAAATTGCAGGATAAAAGCGAATCCAATTCCAATTTGTAGGTTGAATGGGTTTGTTTTATACTTCACACGGTCTTAATTTGAGGTTTTATTTTTATCGCCCAGAGCTAAAGATCAAGGCTAAGTTTTACCCAAGCCCTCTTAAGAGGGCTTCTGTTATTGTCAGCCGAGAGCTTGAGATCAACGACTAACAGAGCTGCTTTGAAATATTTTTTTCTTTATATTTACCTTCAAATAATCTGCCTCAAAACAAGGGGGAGAATCCCACCATTTCTGTAATAAGCAAGATCAACTTGGTTATCCAAACGAGAAATAACATCAAACTCCAACATATCACCATTATCCTTTTTAGCTTTAATCTTTAAAATACAGCCCGGCTCCATACTCTCAATGCCTGAAATGGTAAATATCTCTTTGCCCGTTAATCCTAAAGATTCATAGCTTTGATTATTAGCAAAAATTAATGGCAGAACCCCCATTCCAACAAGGTTGCTTCTGTGAATTCTCTCAAAAGATTGTGCAATA
The DNA here is from genome assembly GCA_015232455.1 of Desulfamplus sp. Lineage (GTDB taxonomy): Bacteria > Desulfobacterota > Desulfobacteria > Desulfobacterales > Desulfobacteraceae > Desulfamplus. The sequence goes on from JADFZQ010000002.1 coordinate 331,417, forward strand.
ACTGCTTTTATACCAAGCAAATTTGTCCCTTTAGCAGCCCAATCTCTTGAAGAGCCTGTGCCATACTCTTTGCCACCAAGAACAATTAAAGGAACTAACTCTTTAGCGTATTCCATAGCAGCATCAAATACAAAAGCAACTCTATTTTCTGGCATTTTAAGCGTAAAACTACCTGAATTAGGGTAATTAGCTGAATCAGATTGATTACCTGCTTTTTCAAATATCCTATTTTTTATACGAATATTTCCAAAAGTTCCTCTCATCATAACCTCATGGTTGCCGCGTCTTGATCCGTATGAGTTAAAATCATTTGGAGTAACGCCGTAAGATTGAAGGTAGAGACCAGCAGGATAATCTTTTCTTATAGTTCCAGCAGGAGATATATGGTCTGTAGTTATTGAATCTCCAAGCATAAGAAGGGGTCTTGCATTTTCAATATCTTTGGGTAGTGTTGGCTCTTTTTTGAAACCCTCAAAAAATGGAGGTCTTCTGATATAAAGAGAATCTTTCTCCCATTGAAAAGTTTTGCTTTCAGCAACATCAAGCTCTTGCCATAGTTTATCGCCTTTAAATATTGTAGAGTACTGGTCAATAAAATACTCTTCTTTAACATGCTCTGAAACAATTTGTTGGATTTCACTTTCAGTTGGAAAAATATCTTTCATAAAAACTGGTTTTTGCGTGGTGCTAATTGATGAATCTTGAGAATTTGGGTTATTTATATTTGAGTAACCAATTGGCTCTTTATCAAAGTCAATATCAACTCTGCCAGCCAAAGCGTAGATAACCACAAGAATTGGAGACATAAGATAGTTTGCCTTTGTGCTTTGGTGAACCCTTGCCTCAAAGTTTCTGTTACCAGATAGAACAGAGGCAACTTTTAGATCATTGGCTTTAATTGCCTCTTCAACACCAGCACATAGAGGACCACTGTTGCCAATACAGGTCATGCAGCCAAAACCAGAAGTATGGAAACCCAATTTTTCAAGATATGGCATAAGTCCTGATGATTTTAGATAGTCAAGAACAACCTTTGAACCGGGAGAAAGAGAAGTTTTAACAAAAGATGGAACTTGAAGACCAAGCTCTACAGCCTTTTTGGCAACAAGACCAGCACCTACCATTACACTTGGATTTGATGTGTTTGTGCAAGATGTGATTGCGGCAATTACAACACTTCCATTTGTGATGGTTAGCTTATTGTTAGAGGCAGGAGTAAAACTACTTTTAACATTATCAGGTTGAACTCCTAAATTTGCATCATCAGTCTGGGGCTTTGATTTTGCATCATCAACATTTAAAGTTACGATTGGATTGCTGCCTGATTTAAACTCTTTAACAAAAGAGTCTTTAACATCTGTAAGATAAATTCTATCTTGCGGTCTATAAGGTCCAGCAACTGATGGTCTAACTTCAGAGAGATCAATATCAACTATTCTTGTAAATTCAATAGATTCATCTCCTTTACAAAACAGAGAACACTCTTTAGAGTAATTTTCAATGAATTTAGTTAAATGACCTCTGCCTGTCATGGCAAGGTAGCTTATTGTATTCTCATCAACAGGAAAAAAGCCCATAGTTGCACCATATTCAGGAGACATATTTGCTATTGTTGCTCTATCTGTTAATGATAGTGCTTTCATGCCTTGTCCTGTAAACTCAACAAATTTTTCAACAACCTTCTCTTTTCGTAAAATATGGGTTATGTGAAGAACAATGTCAGTTGCTGTAACACCAGAAGTTGGTCTGCCAGTAAGATTTACGCCGATAACATCAGGAAGAGTCATAAAATATGGCTGACCTAACATCACAGCTTCAGCCTCAATACCACCAACACCCCAGCCAAGAACTCCAAGCCCGTTAATCATTGTTGTATGAGAATCTGTTCCAACAAGGGTATCTGGAAAGGCAATTGTTGCTCCATCACGATTTAGAGTGTTTACAACTTGTGCTAAATATTCAAGGTTCACCTGATGACAGATACCAGAACCAGGAGGAACTACTCTAAAGTTATCAAAACTTTTTTGTGCCCACTTAAGTAGTTTATAACGCTCAATGTTTCTTTTATATTCTAACTCAACATTTAGAGTTGCAGCATTTTTTGTTCCATGAAAGTCAACCTGAACAGAGTGGTCAACCACAAGATCAACAGGCACAAGAGGGTTTATTCTTTCAGGCTCTCCTCCTGTTTCCATTACAGCATCACGCATAGAAGCAAGATCAACAACTGCTGGAACGCCTGTAAAGTCTTGCATCAGCACTCTTGCAGGGTGAAATGGAATCATAACAGGCTCATCAATTGGATGGCGTCCCCAGTTCAAGACATTTATAACATCTTGTTCTTTTACAATATCACCGTCTAAATTTCGTAAGAGATTTTCAAGCAATATTCTTATTGAAAAAGGCAGTCTCTGAATATCTGCAACCCCTTTTTGTTCAAGGATTGAGATATTACAAATCGTGTATGATTTATCGCCAATATGGAGTACTGTTTTGCATTCTGGCAGGCTCATTATATTTTGCTCCTTTGTATTTAATTTGGATAGGATAAAGAAGAAATCCCCTTTCCGTTGGTTTATGGAGAGGGGATTTCTAAGGTTTGGAACTTATAAAATTTGAACGGGAAAGAATCAACCAACTATTTCCATCGTGCTGAAAAAATAAGCAATCTCAAATGCTGCTGTCTCTGGTGCGTCAGAACCATGAACCACATTTTTCTCAATATCAGTTGCATAATCTCTTCTGATTGTACCCTCTTCGGCATTTTTAAAATTAGTTGCACCCATAAGTTTGCGATTTTTTGCAATAACATCTTCTCCCTCAAGAACCATAGCTACAATTGGTCCTGAAGTCATAAACTCAGTCAAACTTTTAAAAAAAGGTCTCTCTTTATGAACAGCATAAAAACCTTCTGCCTGCTTTTGGCTTAAATGCAGTTTTTTCATAGCAACAACTTTGATCCCAGCGGTCTCAAAGCGTTTGATAACTTCACCAATAATATTTTTAGCAACACCGTCTGGTTTGATTAAAGATAATGTTCTCTCCATTATTAAATATCCTTCACATTTTCAAATCGTTAATATTCTTAAGATATAAAGCTACAAGGTTAATATATTAGGTAAATGTTTAATACAAAAACTTGAAATGCCTGTTATCATACAAATTGGTTTCAAGTCAATAATTGCTGATTTAAAGATTTGATAACTTTTGACAAATTGATAAATTTATATGGTAATTTCCAAATTCCAGACTTCTTGTTTTCAAACTCCAGACAGCTTGACAATAGAGTTTAGTATGGTTAAGATAAACACATATCAGCAAAAACGATTTTTACAAAGAGTGCTGAATAAAAAATAAATTTAAGGAGAATATACTATGATTGACATGACAAATTCTGCAAAAATGCAGATAGAGGAATATTTTAATGGCAGAGAGATTTCGCCTATAAGAATTTTCCTAAATTCAGGTGGGTGAGGTGGTCCATCTCTTGCAATGGCTCTGGATGAGCCTAAGAAAAACGATGATACCTATGATGTTCAAGGGTTTAAATTTGTTGTTGATAAAGAGTTTATGAAACAGGCAAAACTTATTAAAATCGACTTTACAGGCATGGGTTTTAGATTAGATTCCAAAATTGACTTTGGAGAATCTGGATGCTCAAGTTGTGGAACAAGCGGTAAGTGCTGCTCATGATATTTAAATGCTGTTATGTTATTTGATAATCAAGCATTAAATCTAAATTTTGTCAGTATTAAATTTGATAGATGATTTAAAAGGGTATTTCTTAACGAGGTGCCCTTTTTTATTTAAAGGTGGGTTATGGATAGAAAATTGGTTTTAACACAAAATCTATTTGTGGCAATATCTATTATATTATCAATAATAATACAAATTGCTAATTGTAATTATGCAATTGCTAAAGATGAACCTGCTCCTGAAGTAGAACTTTCTCCAACAGCCCAACTCCTTTTGGGTAGCTGGAGTCGCTACAACAACAGGGTATATACATTACTAATCCTAAGAGCTAATGGAAATTGGTCATCTGATTATAGAATTGAAGGGGCTACCTCAAAAATAGTCGAACGTAAAGGAGAAGCCTCTGGGACATGGAAACTCGACGATAAAGCACTCACCTTTACTGTTGTCACCTCTGATATGGAAGAAGTATGGCCTACTGGCACAGTTGCCCTTGAGATAGTGTCAATAGATGAAAAATCAATAACATTAAGATACCCTAACGCAAGGCTTATAACATGGACAAAAGCTCGGGTTGAGAAAGATAAGAAAAAAGAAGAAGGTGCAGCTTCTATCAATCCTATAATTACAATGAAACCTATAGTTGTAAATCTAAATAAACTAAGCTCTAAAGATAATGACAGATACCTTTGTTTAGCTTTAGAACTCCACCTTGAAGAGATGGAAGCCACAGCGGCTATCCCTAAGCTCCACCCTCGTGCATGGGATTCAACTATTATATTTTTAAGTTCTCTTTTGTATAATGATGTCAAAACATTTGATGAGATGAAGTTGGTTACAGATAGACTTACAAGAATACTTAATCCATATCTTGATGGATTACTTGCAGATGTTACATCAACCCATATAATGGTCTCATCAAGCATTGATAAAGTAGATGAATTTATTATAGAACACTCCCCTCCACCAGTACTTGAAACACCTCCTGACGATGAAAATAAAGATGGAGATAAGGATAAAAAAGAAGAGAATGGTAAAGAAGAAAAAGGTAAAAAAGATAAGAAAAAAGATGATAAATAAAAACCGATTAAATAGAACAAAGACCATCATAAAATTATAGATGAGGAAAATAGAATAATGGGTAAAACAGTTGCCGAAAAAATATTTGATGCACACCATGTTGATTGTCCATCTGGGGATATTCATGTCATAAGTTTAGATGCTGTATTCTGCCATGAAATTACAACTCCAATTGCAATTACAGATTTGATGGCACGCGGTAAAGATAGAGTCTTTGATCCATCAAAGATAAAGGCTGTTATTGATCATGTAACTCCTGCTAAAGACTCTAAAACAGCTATGCAGGGTAAGATACTTAGAGATTGGGCAGTAAGACATGGAATAAAGGATTTTTTTGACATTGGAAGAAATGGTGTTTGTCATGCCATTTTTCCTGAAAAAGGGTTTGTGCGTCCGGGATTTACAATAATCATGGGAGATTCTCACACATGCACTCACGGAGCTTTTGGAGCTTTTGCAGCAGGTGTTGGAACAACTGACCTTGAAGTTGGAATTTTAAAAGGAGTATGTGCTTTTAAAAAGCCTGAATCAATAAAAGTTAATATATTTAATAGCCTTCATGGTGCTGCAAATAACCCTCATAATCCAAGCAACCTTCATAATGAAACTAACCTTCATGATGCAGCTAAGCTCCATGATGTAAATAACATCAATAATTCAGGCTCTCTACTACCTAAAGGTGTTTATGCTAAAGATGTGATTCTTGCATTAATTGGACAAATCGGGGTTAATGGTGCAACAAACAAGGTTATAGAGTTTTGCGGACCAGTTGTAGATACAATGTCTATGGACGAGCGTATGACTCTTTGCAACATGGCAGTTGAAGCTGGAGCAACAAGCGGAATCTGTTCACCTGATATGATAACTGTTGACTATTTATGGCAATTTATCAAAGATGAATATCAATCAAAAGAGGCAGCTCTTGAATCTTTCTCCAAATTTAGACCAGACAGCGATGCAGTTTATAGCAAAACAATTGATATGGATATATCAAATCTTGAACCTCAAGTAACTTATGGCTATAAGCCAGATCAAGTTAAGCCTGTTTCAGAGATGGAAGGAACAAGGATAGATCAGGTTTATATAGGCTCTTGCACCAACGGTAGATTAGAAGACCTTGAGATTGCAGCCTCAATTCTTAAAGGGAAAAAAATTGCCGATTCTGTAAGAGGAATTGTCTCTCCCGCAACTCCTGATATTTATTCTAAAGCATTGGATAAAGGCATTATCAAAATATTTATGGACGCTGGCTTTTGTGTAACCAACCCAACTTGTGGAGCGTGTCTTGGAATGAGTAATGGTGTTCTTGCAGATGGTGAGGTTTGTGCAGCAACTACAAATAGAAACTTTAATGGTCGTATGGGTAAAGGCGGAATGGTTCACCTTATGAGTCCAGCTACTGCTGCTGCATCTGCAATTAAAGGTTATATTGCCAATTCAGAAATTTATTCGTTGTAAGTTATATACTGTTCAAGGTCATAAATTGAGTTCGCCTAAACTGTAGAGACGCTGTGCTGCGTATGTAGTTGAATATAAAAAGCTCAATTTACAACACTTTTGAAATTAAAAGAGGCTATAAAGAGGTCTAAAATAGATGAAAAATTTTAACGGAAAAGTTCTTTTTCTTGATAGGTCTGATATTAACACAGACGAGATAATACCAGCAAAATATCTTACAGAGATAAGCAAAGAGGCTCTTAAACCTTATCTGCTTGAAGATATTGTTCTTCAAGGTTTTAATCCAGCAAAGGATATTAAAGATAAATCGGTTGTCGTAACACGGGACAATTTTGGTTGTGGCTCATCACGAGAACATGCACCTTGGGCATTTGAAGTCAATGGGATAAACTTGGTTATTGCCTCAGGGTTTGCAAGAATCTTTAGGCAGAATATGTTCAACTGCGGCATGATGGCAGTTGAGCTTGATAAGGCTTTGCTTGATAAAATTTTCACACTTTTTGCCAATAAAGATACATCACTTGAAACTGATATGGATAAGATGAACTTTAAATTCACTGCTGATGATTTAATGGAAATAGTCCCTTTTACAATTAGTGAGTATGATTTCTCTCTTGTAAAAGCAGGTGGTTGGGTTGATTATGCGGATAAAAATTATTGATTGTTAATCTCAAAATTCACCTCCCGCCACTTACGGCTGGGAGATTCATTTTTATTGCAAAGCTCTGGTTAATACCTTGCCCCTTGCGGCGGGGTTCTTCATGAATTTTTACAATACATTATAAAGAATAACTTGTTATGAAAATTATAGAACCATATTTTGAAATATTAATGATGGCTGATGCAAAAGATATTTATCGCCATTTAGAACTTGCGGCTCGTAACTGCTACAAATCAGAAGAGCATATTGCCCAAGGATCGGCAGAGGAGTTTTTAGAGCGTATCTTAAAATCTGGGCATGAGAGCGTTATTGAACATATCTCTATCACAGTTAGAATTGTCTGTGATAGAGGAGTTCTTGCAGAACTTACCCGCCACAGACTTGCTTCTTTCTCTGTTGAATCAACCAGATACGCAAACTATTCAAAGGATAAATTTGGTAGTGAAATCACTGTGATAAAACCATTTTTCTGGAAAGAGGATTCGGAACAATATAAAGAGTGGGAAAAGGCAATGCAAGCATCTGAAAAGGCTTACATGAATCTGATAAAAAGTGGAGCAAAGGCTCAAGAAGCAAGAAGTGTTCTGCCAAACAGCTTAAAAACAGATATTATAATCACTGCCAATATCCGCGAATGGCTGCATATTTTCAATCTTCGCTGCTCAAAAGCCTCACATCCACAGATGCGTCAGATTATGATTCCATTGCTTTCCGAGTTCAACAATAGGCTTCCTGTGCTTTTTGGTTCTATTTATGATAAATATAAAGCATGATAATCTTAAATTATTGAGATAATCATGCTTTATATTTACTTTACGCAACTTCTTGCAAAACTTAGATTTAACCATTAATTTTTTGGATAAAAATAAGGTTTGCAGGAGGGTAATTGGATAAAAATTTATTTATTTAGGAAGCCTATCCTGATGCTTCAACATCTCTTCTAAAATTTCTGACCACCACATATTGTTAAGATTTGGCATAGCATGACCCATTCCTTTGATGATCTTTAATTTTGATTCAGGTATTGCATCTGCTGTTGCTTGTCCACCTGATAAAGGAACTAATGGATCATCATCACCATGTATAATAAGTGATGGAGTTTTAAGGGCGTTGAGAGCTGAGGTTCTATCTTTTTGCGTTAGAATTGCAAGGTATTGACGTGCAATTCCATCTTGATAAAAAGAGCGATCATAAGATTGGGCTGCTAAATTTTTGTGAAACTCATCATCAAATTCAAGACCATTACCATGAGCTAATCTAAAGAATTTAGCCATGTGTTCAATATAACTTTCGCGTTCAAAAGGAGCAGGAGCAAGCATTGCCTCCATTGCCTCTTTTGTTGGTTGAAAAGCTCTATTTTCCCCAGAATGGCTGTAGATAGATGTTAAACTCAATGTTTTATCAGGATATTTTATAGCAAAAGTTTGAGCAATAAATCCGCCCATTGAGATACCGCAAATATGTGCTTTCTTAATATTGAGAAAATCAAGTAACCCTGATACATCATCTGCCATATCATCAATAGTGTATGGAACTGGCTCTGCTTTGCCCATAAAAAGAGCAAACATCTTTTGCATAATCTCTTGCATACTCATTCCATTGCACTTTTGAGATAATCCAATATCTCTATTATCAAATCTTATAACATAGTAGCCGTTATCCGCCATCTTCTTGCAAAACTTGCTGTCCCATGCAATCAGTTGAATACCAAGACCAGCAATTAATAATACTGCTGGAGATGATGGTTCTCCAAATGTCTCATACTCAATATCAATTCCATTACTTTCAGCTTTTGCCATTTACTCTGTCCTTTTTAATTCGTCTATATGTATAATCTTAAGTATTAGTCGCAACATACTATTAAGAGCCTTAATATTTAGACAGACTCTTAATAGTAAAAAAATACAATCCTATTTCTTATCCAATAAAGTTATAAAAACAGTCTCTTTGTTTTGCCTCAAACCCAGCCTTTTGAATAAGCCTGCATAGCTCTTCTTTAGGAAGCATAAAATCAACACCTGCCGAAGCCACAACATTCTCTTCAATCATGGTGCTGCCCATATCATTTGCTCCATAAAATAGAGCTGTCTGAGCTATTTTATCACCCTGCGTTACCCACGAAGCCTGAATATTATCAAAATTATCAAGAAATAGGCGGCTTATTGCAAGCACTCTTAAATATTGAGCCGCACCTGCTTTTTTTATTCTAAAATTTTTAAAGCCATAGCTATCTATATTCTCATTATTTAACTTACTAAAATCGCACTGCTTACTACTTGGATTATTAATTGAATTACTAAGCTCCGTGTTATCAGGTTGAAATGTCCAAGGAATGAACGCTGTAAAGCCCCCTGTCTTATCTTGAAGAGAACGAATTTTATCAAGATGCTCAAAAATGTGAATTGGGGATTCAATATGACCAAACATCATTGTAGCACTTGATTTTAACCCTATTTTATGGGCTGTCTCCATAACCTCAAGCCACTCTTTTGATGTGCATTTATTTGGTGAAATCTTTTCTCTTATTTCATCACAGAGAATTTCAGCACCACCACCAGGTATTGAACCAAGCCCAGCCTCTTTTAAAACTTCAAGAGTAGTTTTAACGCTCATTGAAGAGCTTTTTGCAAGCCACGATATTTCAGGAGGTGAAAATCCATGAATATGAATACCAAAGTTTTGTTTGATATACTTTAAGAGATCAACGTAGTAATCAATATCAAGAGCAGGATTCATGCCGCCTTGAAGCAAAATTTGAGTTCCGCCAAGCTCAATTGTCTCCTCAATTTTTTGGTAAAGGCTCTTTTTTGAGATAACATATCCTTGTTCTCTCTTCTTTTCTCTCTCTTCTTTTTCTCCGCTTTCTTTGTAGAGATTCTGTTTTACCTCTGTTCCAAGCGTTGATTCTGATTTTGGCTCTTTATAGAATGCACAAAATTTACACCCTGACATACAGATATTTGTGTAGTTGATATTTCTATCAACCACAAAAGTTATGACTCTTTCTGGGTGAATCTGAAATCTTTTATGGTTTGCAAGGTTTGCTAAAGTCAAAAGTGGTGCGTTATGGTAAAGTGTAACTCCATCTTCAATTGAAATACGCTTTTTATTTATAATCTTTTCAAGAACTTGGTCAACTACTCTATCAGCTTGATTATTAACCATGCTATAATCTTGAAGCTCATCAGAGTTATTAATTGTAAATTGCATTTTAATATTATCCAACTTTGTTGAATCAATGTTTAACATTAACTTCTCCGTAAAATGAATCTCTCTCAATTGGCGTAAAACCAGCACTTTTTATCATATCTTCCATAAATTCACGGGTAAGACCTTTTGCAGATTTTGCTCCAGCAGTGTGGGTGATTCTCTCCTCAATAATAGTTCCGTCAAGATCATCTGCCCCATAATTTAAAGCAACTTGTGCAAGTTTTTCGCCAATCATAACCCAATAAGCTTTTATATGTGGAAAGTTATCCAGCATAAGACGAGATATTGCAACCATCTTTAAATCGTCAAAAGCAGTTGTTGAAGGAATATGCAAAAGTTTTGTGTTTGCTGAATGAAACGCAAGAGGAATAAAGGCAGAAAATCCGCCTTTTCTCTCAAATGGAGTCTTAGAAAGGGCAGTTTTATTAAGCATATAAGTTTTATCCTGAAGCTCTCTAAGCAAAATAAGATGCTCTACCCGCTCCTCAATGGTCTCAATATGACCATACAAAATAGTTGCATTAGATGGAATGCCTGCACGATGAACAGCCTCCATTATCTCAAGCCATCTCTCTTTACCCATCTTTTTGGGAAAAAGTTTTTTTCTAACACGTTCGCTCATAACCTCTGCACCACCGCCCGGCATCATATCAAGTCCAGCTTCTTTTAATGCTGCAATTGTCTCATCAACTGAAAGTCCAGACAAATTAGATAGATAATCAATTTCAACACAAGTAAAAGCCTTTATTTTTGCGTTCGGTCTTATTTTTTTAACAGCTTTGAGTAAATCTGTAAAATATGAAAATGGAAGGTCAGGATTCAAGCCACCCACAATATGAAGTTCATTTATAGGCTCATCAATCCTATCCATGAGCCGCTTTTCAATCTCTTTAATATCCCATGAATATGAAGATGCCTCACCTTTATCCACAGCATAAGCACAGAAAAGACAACGATTTTTACAAATATTGGTGTAGTTAATGTGTTGGTTATATATGTAGAATGCCTTCTTACCATGCAGTCTCTCTCTCACTTTATTTGCAAGCATTCCAACACCGTTAAGATCAAATGTTTCAAAAAGAAGAAGCCCGTCCTCTTTTGAAAGACGGGTCTTTTGTTCAACTTTATCATATATTTTTTCAAGCCGTTTATCGGCAAATTGCCATTGCACTAATTTCTCCTTATAGCTTATCAACCTTTATCTATCTGAAAATTATTATATAACTGAAATATCTTATCTTTTAATACGTCTTACAAGACGTTTCTTTTTAGGTGGTTCTACCCCTCCAAATCCTGCTGTTGGAGGTTGCTGTTGGGGTGGATAGCCAGTTGGTTGGGAGACAGATTGTTGGGGATAACCAGCAGGCGGTGATTGTTGTGGATATTGAGATTGTGGCGGATAGTCAGCAGGCGTTATACTATTTATAGGTGGTGTTGGATAGTTAGCTGGTTGAGGTGAATAATAATCATTTGGTGGTTGCTGCTGTTGTTGATATGCAGGTGGAGCAGGAACACTATTAACAAGTGCTGGATCAGATAGATGATTTTGTGAAAATAGGCAAGATGCTCTTGGACATTTAAGACCTTTAGTGCCAGCTTGAGTCGGAAAATCAACAAGAAAAGGGTTTTTGCACAAAGGGCATGGAAAATTATAAGGTTGAGACCAGCTTACAAAACGGCAGCTTTTATCAGAACAGATAAAATAATCTTTACCTGTCTGGGTCTTCTCTTTTTTTATACTACCATTTTTACAAAGAGGGCAAGGAATAGTCAATTGAGCTTCAAAAGCAGCAATACGAGATTCAATGTCATCTGTATCACCAGAGATTGCATTAATACGAGATTCAATATCATCATCTACAATAACAGCGGCTTTTAACTGCTCCTCTTTTAATCTTAACTCTGCTTCACGGGCAGCCATTTCAGCCTCTTTTGCCCGAAGTTCAGCTTGTTGTTGTTCAAGTTTTAAAGCAGCCATTTCAGCTTCTTTTAATGCCTGTTCTTTAGCCGCAAGCTCTGCTGCTTTTCTCTCAATCTCTTTTGCAGCAGCCTCTGCCTCTCTTAATTTCTTTTCACGCTCTTCAATCTCAGCAGCTTTTAATAGAGCTTCTTGATATTGCCTTTCAGCCTCTTCTTTTGCCTTTTTTTCAAGCTCTTCTCTTATTATTTTCTCAGCTTCCTCTTTTGCTTTTCTTTCTATCTCCTCTTTTACTATTTTTTCAGCCTCTTCTTTTGCCTTTCTATCAGCTTCTTCCTTTGCTTTTCTTTCAGCTTCCTCTTTTATTCTTCTTTGAGCCTCTTCTATTGCACTTTGTTTAGTCTCTTCTAATAGTTTTCTTTGGGCTTCCTCTTTAGCCCTTTTTTCAGCTTCAATCTCCTCTTCTGAAGGACCTTGATCAAAAACAGAGGTTATCTTTACTTTGTCTAATTTACTCCCACCATCAAAATGGAACGAAGGCTTGCCAGCAGCCTTATTTAGTTCAAGTTTTTGTTTAAATCTTTGCTGGGCAAGACGTTTAATATTTGCCTCTTTCAGCTTTAAAGCAACCTCTCTTGTATGGCGACTTTCAGAGTTATCAAGAGCAAGTTCTTGGGCTTTTTTCTCTGCTTTTTCTCTTGTAACTGCAACACCACTATTTTTCAGAGTGCTTGCAAAACTATCTTTAGCAAGTTCAAGTGTTTTTCTTTCAGATAGAACCTCATCAATCATCTGAATAACAAAGGCAATAAGCTGAATCCCCTGCATACCCGGAAACATTTTATCAAGAAAGCCAACAATAGTATAAGCTGATGCTTCAGCTTTAAGACTTCCTTCATAACCTTGTGTCAAATACCCTTGATCCATAACTGCTTTAACCGATTTCAGCATAGCATCATCTTTGTAAAGTCCGATGTCAACAAGCTCATTGACCAATGTGTCAAAGGTGAATCTTACAGGTGGTATATTTTTGGCAACTATAGATGCTTTTATCTCTCTCTCACGCTCCACAGCAATAATAATTGTGGAGATTGTAGATAGATTATAGGTTAGCATCGCAATATCAGAGTCAATCTCTATTAATGATGTTATCTCTCTTACAAGGATTTCATCAAATTGAGATCTGACAAATTCAGGTTCCATCTCTTTATCAACAAGTATTATTTTATTCATATTCAGCTATCCTGATTAATGCCCTTTATCATTTCCGAAATATTTACAGTCCCAAATATTTTATGCCACTTGTCTGTGCAAATCCTAATTCCTACAAATTGCGTGCTTACTGTGAAGTTAAATTTCATCTCTGCAAATACAGCTCTTTATCTAAATCTTCTAAACATCTTCTTCTAAATCTTCACCATCTGGAGTTTTTATATTCAGGCAATCTCCTTGACGATTAAAGATAAGAGAGAGAGAGACTTTTATATCAAAATCAAATTTATATGCAATCTGGTTATCATAAACCATAATATCACCCTGCTTATAAACTACTTCGTCTTGAAGTTGGAGATTATGCTTCTTAAGGATCATCTTCTCTATTGAACCCCAATCAAGTTCTGCATTTATAAAGTCTATAAACTCTTTTTCACTTGATTGGATAGTCTCTGGGTTTGTAATTTTCATAGTTTTGGTTTGTGTATTTACTATTCTCTATTAGCTACTGTTTTAGCTATTTTAATGTAGCATACTCTTTTAGGTAATTTTGAAAACGCCAAGATGCTAAAGATGCTAATGACCGTAACACCATTTTTTTTTTTTTTCAATCATGCAAACAAAAAAACTGATATAAGAATCTCAATTTTTAACAAAAAAACAGATACACATATAAATCAATTGAAATAGAAGAAGCGGAGATAGCTGTTGTGGCTAATGTATCTATTACAGAAAAAGGAATTGATAAGGCAATTTTAAGCCTTAAATATAAAGAAAACTCTTTAAAGAAGAAATTTATTCTTGCAATACGTCAATACTACACATCTGAAGATGCACTATTTCGCCTAAAATCCATTGATACAGATGAGTTGATAAAAATAATTTGGGATACAGGCGATGATATTGCAAAGATTAAATCTAAACGGCGAAATTTTTATAGCATCAGATCGTCAATCAACAGTGATCTTGAGAATTTATCAACTGAAACCCAAAATCCAGATAAAATTACAATAACAGCAGAGAATATATTTGATATGAGCGAAGAGGCTAAAAATAGCCTTCTTAACTCTTTTTCAGAAGTTGCACGAAATGGGAACTTAGATTTAAGCCAAATTTCAGATGTTTTAAAAACAATTACTGATATGATTTCTAAAATAGAGATCGACCCTAATTCTGAAAACTTAAAATTTACAGATACTTTGGATCAAATAAAAAATAAACTGCTCTCAATTTCAGATTCTGTATTGCCAGAAAAGACAGAACTTGAAGATGTAGATGAGGATACCGAAATTGTTGACGTTGAAGATGGTGAACTTGAAGAGGTAGATGATGATACAGAGATTGTTGACGTTGAAGATGGTGAACTTGAGGAGGTAGATGATGATACAGAGATTGTTGACGTTGAAGATGGTGAACTTGAAGAGGTAGATGAGGATACTGAAATTGTTGATGTAGAAGACGAAGAAGTTGAAGAGGTAGATGAGGATACAGAGATTGTTGATGTAGAAGATGGTGAACTTGAGGAGGTAGATGAAGATACTGAAATTGTTGATGTTGAAGATGGCGAACTTGAGGAGGTAGATGAAGATACTGAAATCGTTGATGTTGAAGATGGTGAACTTGAGGAGGTAGATGAGGATACCGAAATCGTTGATGTAGAAGACGAAGAAGTTGAAGAGGTAGATGAGGATACTGAAATTGTTGATGTAGAAGATGGTGAACTTGAGGAGGTCGATGAAGATACTGAAATTGTTGATGTTGAAGATGGCGAACTTGAGGAGGTCGATGAAGATACTGAAATCGTTGATGTTGAAGATGGTGAACTTGAGGAGGTAGATGAGGATACCGAAATCGTTGACATAGAAGATGGCGAACTTGAGGAGGTCGATGAAGATACTGAAATCGTTGATGTAGAAGATGGTGAACTTGAGGAGGTAGATGAAGATACCGAGATTGTTGATGTAGAAGATGGTGAAGTTGAGGAGGTAGATGAAGATACCGAGATTGTTGATGTAGAAGATGGTGAACTTGAAGAGGTAGATGAAGATACTGAAATCGTTGATGTAGAAGATGGTGAACTTGAGGAGGTAGATGAAGATACCGAGATTGTTGATGTAGAAGATGGTGAACTTGAAGAGGTAGATGAAGATACCGAGATTGTTGATGTAGAAGATGGTGAACTTGAAGAGGTAGATGAAGATACCGAGATTGTTGATGTAGAAGACGAAGAAGTTGAAGAGATAGATGATGACACTGAGATTGTTGATGATGAAGAGATTGATGAGGTTGAAAATGATGAGTTTGAAGAGATAGATGACGGAGAAACCGAAGTTGTAGAAGATGAAGAGATTGAAGAGGTTGAAGATTTAGAAGAAATTGATGACGATGAAGAGGTATTTGAAGAAATTCAAGATATAACTGATCAAGATGATATTTTTGAAGAAATTGAGATTGATGATAGCCAAGAAATTTTAATGGACGATCAAGAACTTGAAGAGTTCAGAGAGTTTCAAAAAAATAAAGAACTTGCACGTCAATTTGATAATCTTCTTGCAGATGCTGATAAAAAATACAACACCTATGTCGTTGTTCCAGCAGGAATATACACTGTTGGAAGCATTAGAAATACAAAAAACAAACTTGAACTTCAACAAATTGAGATGCAAAAACTCTACATTGCAAAATATCCTGTAACCAATTCGCTTTTTGAAATTTTCATTCAAGAGACAGGCTATATTACAACAGCAGAGAAAAAAGGATATGGAACTGTATTTTATGGACGTTTTAAAAAAGAGAAAAATATCTCTAAATGGAAACAAGGCATTGAAAGTGCTGATGTAAAAAATGCTTGTTGGTATCAACCAGAGGGACAAGGAAGCTCTCTTCACAACAAAAGAAATCACCCAGTTGTTCAGGTAAGTGTTGATGATGCTTGGGCATTTGCATCATGGATAGGAAGAAGGCTGCCAACTGAAACAGAGTGGGAAGCAGCAGCAAGAACAGACATGGGATTTAAGTATCCATGGGGAAATCAATGGGAAGAGCATAGCTGCAATATTGAAAAAAGCTCAATCTCTGATACAACTCCTGTGGATAGGTATGAGAGATTAAGCAACATTTTCAATATAACCGATATGCTTGGAAATGTGATGGAGTGGACATCTGACATTATTGCTAATCCGTTTATACCTGACAATAAACAAAAATTTCATGTTGCTAAAGGCTGTGGCTGGACTTCGCGAGACAATATAAGTATTGGCGAAAGACATCTTTTTAAAGCACAATATACATCAAATACAGTAGGATTTAGGTGCGTATCAGAGTTTTTCTAAGTAAGCCTATATTGTTTCTAAATTGGACCAAATATTAATTTAATTAAAAAACAGATTGACCTTTTTGTCTCTTGATTAATAATATAAGTATTTAGCGGCTATATTTAAAGATAGCAGATGGGCAAATACCAATACAAATTTATAAGGGGTGTGTATGGTCGATACAGCAAATGATCCATTAGGAATTGAATCAATGATCAAGACATGGACAAAATCCATGAGTGAACTGATGGCAAGTCAAGAAAAACAGGGAAACATCTCACAGATGTTCTCCACTTTTTTCACACAACCATTTCAATCACCATTCAACTCTAACGCTTTTGAGTCTCCTTTTAACATCATGTTTAAACAACCATTTAGTTCAGATTTTAGTGGCGAATCTTATAAAAACCAATTTAACTGGTCTTCTTTTTTATCAAAAAATAACTTAGAAGGAGATAATTCAGATAACTCAACACAAAAACGTAAAGATTTCATGGCTGCAATGGTAAATGCAATGAGAAATTGGCAGAAAATGACAAATGCCATGACATCTCCTGAATCTGTTTCTGCTCTTTTAAAAGGTGTTGGCACAATGCCAGAAATGCTAACCAATATTGCTCAATCTACAATCTCTGGCATGACAGAAATTCATCAAAAAATGGCAGAAAGTATCATTAGAATGAGTCAATCTGTTCAGGCTTATAAATTTGACAATATAGATGAGAATATTTTTCAGGCTTGGGCAGACATCTATGAAAAGGAGTTTAGAAAATTCTTGCGTATTCCACAGCTTGGTTTGACAAGAGAATATCAAGAGAAGATAAACGATATGGTTGATAAATTAAACATAGCTCAGACAACTATGTCAGAGTTTATGCGTCTTTTATCTCTTCCATTTCAGCGATCAGCAGTTGTAATGCAAGAGGAGATTGAAAAAATTGCTGAAAAAGGAGAGCTTTCAGAAGACCCACAATTTTACTACCAGATGTGGCTCAAAATTCTTGAGGGACACTTTATGACTCTTTTCCAGACACCTGAATATGTTGAAACCTTAGGAAAAACAGTAGAATCAATGAGTCAATTTACAAATGCAAGAGAAAAAGTTGTTGAAGATATGTTAAAAAGCCTTCCAATTGCCAGCAGATCAGAGATTGATGATGTGGCAAGAGAGCTTCATCAACTAAAAAAAGAGATACGCTATCTTAAAAAGAAAAATTCAGGAGGTAAGATATGACTAAATTTAAAGTCCCAATTGATCTTATCATGTCCAAAGTGGCTGAAGATGCCACAAAGGTTCGCAAAAAAGCTACTGAAGCTTCAGAGGTTCTCTTATCTAATCTTAAAACCGATCTCGCCCAAACTCCATATAATGTTGTCTATCAAGAAGATAGAGTGAAACTCAAACACTATAAGGCAACAAGAAAGACAGAATATAAAACACCTCTGCTTGTAGTTTATGCTTTAATTAATAGAGAGACTATGCTTGACCTTCAGCCAGGAAGAAGTGTGGTTGAGCGTTTTCTTGATAGTGGGATTGATCTCTACATGATTGATTGGGGATACCCAACCAGAAAAGATAGATTTCTTGATTTTGATGACCATATTAATGGATATATGGATAATATAGTTGATTTTATTAGAGAAAAAAATAATGTTCCAAAGATTAATCTTATGGGTATTTGTATGGGCGGTGCATTTAGCGTTATCTATTCAGCACTTCACCCTGAAAAGATAAGAAATCTTGTTACTACAGTAACTCCAACAAATTTTGACACCAATAAAGGGCTTTTGCATATTTGGATGAGAAACCTTGATGTTGACGCTGTTGTTAATACTTATGGTAATCTTTCTGCTGATATGATGAATTTTGGATTTTTGCTTTTAAACCCTGCTCGACTTATGATCGACAAATATGTTGGATTCATGGAAAATATGGATAATAAAGATTTTGTTGAAAATTTTATTCGTATGGAGAAGTGGATTTTTGACAGCCCTGATCTTCCAGGTGAAGTTTTTAGGCAATTTGTCAAAGAGTGTTATCAGGGGAATAAACTTATCCAAAGCAAACTTGAGGTTGGCGGAAGACTCGTTGATCTTAAAAATATCACCATGCCATTACTAAACATTTATGGAAAATTTGATCATCTTGTTCCACCAGAGGCGTGCAACCAGCTTGTAAAGGCAGTTGGGAGTAAAGATACAGAAGACATTTGCCTTAACACAGGGCATATTGGAATATATGTTAGCTCTAAATGCCAAGAGGCATTTGCCCCTAAAATTGCATCATGGCTAAAACAAAGAGATGAAGAGACAGAAAAAAAGCCTTCTTCTTTGGATACTGTGGAAAATAAATTAGATAAAGATAGCAAACCTGATAGTAAAGATAATCTTCAGGCAGAAAAAAAAATAACTTCTGGAAAGGCAATTAATCCATTTATCGTTGCTCAAAATGCTAAAACTACTTCTACCAATAAATATACTGCAAAAGAAAAGAAAATTTCTACTAAAACTACTACTTCAACTTCGGCTAAGAATATAAAAAAAAATTTATAGGAGATTTGAGAGATGACACGAGAAACAGACTATTTTGATATATTCTGCAAAATCAGCAGAGCATTTGGAACAGCAGCAACTCAAAACGAACTACTCCACCTGATTGTTGACAGTGCAATTGAATCTATGGACGCAAAGGCGGCTTGTCTTTTTTTATCTGACGAGAAAAGCGACTTTTTTATACCAGTTGCACAAAAAGGGCTGTCAGAGCATTATTTTCACGCAAGTCCTCTTAAAGCAATGCAGATAGTAAAGGCTATTGAGAAAGATGGATATCTTCTTTTTAAAGATGCAACAACCGATCCTCGATTAGAACACCATGAAGCAAAAAAAGCAGAAGGAATTGCCTCTTTAATCTCTCTTCCTGTCCGTACAAAAAATAGAACTATAGGAATCTTATCTATATATACAGCAACTCAACGTGATTTTTCAGAAAGAGAGATAGCTTTTCTATGTGCTTTGGCAGATCAAGGGGGGATTGCAATCCACAATAACCGTTTGCTTACAAGGCTTGAAAAGAATTCAACACTATTTCTTGAACTTGCCTCATCAATTAACTCTACGTTGGAAATTGAAGAAATTTTGAAAAACATGACAGAAGAGGTCTCTGATACTTTTAATATGAAAGGCGTTGCAATCAGACTTTTGAATGAAGATACTCAGGTTTTACAACTTGTGGCATGTCATGGCTTAAGTGATGAATTTGTGCAAAAAGTAGGAACAATCAATACTAATACTTCACTACGTGCATTAAAAGGGGAAACTGTAATTATCAATGATACTGATACTGATGATAGAGTGCAATTCAGAGAGGAGATGAAAAAAGAGGGGATAAAATCAATGATTGTAACTCCGATTATGGCAAGGGATCAGGCAATCGGGGTGCTAAGGCTTTATAGCGGTGAACAAAGAGAGTTTCCAAACGATCTGCTCATGATGGTTGAAGCATTAGGTCATCAAGGGGGACTTGCTATTCAAAATGCCTCTATGTATTTGAAATTACAAGAAGATAAAAAGAACTTAGAGCAAGATGTCTGGAGTCATAGGTCTTGGTTCTAAGACGAGGCTTTATATTATAGCTCTCCTAAGGAATGGGAATAAAATAAGACACCAGAGCTTGTAAATAATTGTAGACCTATACTGGCAAGTATAAGAGCCTGCTTAAATACTCAGGCTCTAAAGTTATATGTTCTAAAAACATATACTCTAAGCGGTTATTAATTGAGTTTTTTATATTTAAGTAGAACTCAATTTATGACCTTGATCAGTATAATAACAGACTACTACATAGTTTTATATTGCCTATATAAAGTTATCACTTTAGAGACATAATTGATGGTTTCATCGTATGGAGGGATTCCTTCATATTTTCTCACAGCTTCAGGTCCTGCATTGTATGATGCAAGTGCTAATCTCAAATTTTTGTTATTTACATCAAGCATCTGCCTTAAATATTTTGCTCCTCCCATAATATTTTGGTATGGATGAAATGGGTCAGAAATATTGAGAGAACTATAGTTTTCAGGCATTATCTGCATTAGCCCTTTTGCACCTTTAGGTGAGACTGCTTGTGAATTAAAAGCAGATTCTGCTGATATAACAGCTTTTATAAGGGCAGAATCTAAACCATATCTAAGAGATGCTTTTTCTATAATAGGGTCAAACACCTTAGTATTTACTGCACGAGAGGAAAATTTTCTATACACACCATTATTGTTATAATATATCCTTCCAGTTCTTTCTGGTATGAATAGTTTATATTTAGGGCTGTTGGGGACATTGGTGAAATGCTTCACGCCATTTTTATCTTTATATGTGTAAATATCTGCCATCAATGTTTTAGTAGATACCCACAATATTAAATTACAAAGAATGAAAAGAAGGATAGCAAGAGTGTTTTTACTCAGCCTAAGATTATTTTTACTCGGATTTTTTTTTAGATTATCATTAATAAGATACAGATTTTGCATTAAACTTACCTCCGGTCATTTGATATTTTTAAGATTTTCAGATTATATTTATCTATTTTTTTACCTTAACCTTTTAAAATATGATTTATATGGTCGGCGGGTTACTAAATTGTCCTGTATTTATTCAGACACTACTATTTAAGTTGTTTTGTGTATTTTATAGATATATTGAGGATATATGTCCACAATTTTTTATAGCTTAGCCATTGGGTTATTTCAAAAATGCAATGTATTTGATTTACTGTAGAAAAATTTTAATAGGCTTATTTAATTTTATTAAGGTGAAGAAATGCGTATAATAAGGTTCTTAGATTATCAAAATAATGAATTGATAGGTTGTAATGTTAGAGATGATTTCGCAACAGTGATTACTGGAGATATATTTGATAAGTTTACTCTAACAGATAGAGACGTTAAAATTAAGACTATTTTAGCACCTATTAATCCTGTTGCTATACTATGTATTGGATTGAATTACAGAATGCACGCTCAAGAGACAGGTATGGCTTACCCAGAACACCCAGTATTATTTATGAAAAATCCAGCCGCTGTAACAGGAGCATATTCAAATATTGAGATACCAAAATCATGCCTTGAGCCTTTACAGGTAGATTATGAAGTAGAGTTAGGCGTTGTTATTGGAAAGTCAGGTAAAAACATCAAAGTAGAAGATGCTCTATCCCATGTATTTGGATATACTTGTGCTAATGATATATCAGCAAGAAGGTGGCAAAAGCATAGTGGAGGGGGACAATGGGTTAGAGGAAAAAGTTTTGATACTTTCTGCCCATTAGGACCATATATAGTAACTAAAGATGAGATAAAAGACCCACAAAATCTCGAATTAACATGCAAACTCAACGGAAAGATTATGCAAGTCGGCTCAACTTCTGACATGATTTTCTCTGTAGCGGAGATTATTTCAAAGCTATCTGAAAGCACAACTCTCCTTGCAGGTACAGTTATTCTCACTGGAACACCAAGTGGTGTCGGATTTACAAGAAATCCCCCAATTTTTCTACAGCCCAATGATATTTTAGAAAGTATTATAACTGGAGTTGGAGAGATGAAAAATCCTGTAGTAGCTGAAATATAGAGAGTTAGAGATAGTAGAGACGCATGGACTTGCGTCTCTACAGTTTGGGTAGAACTCAATTTATTAACTCGAACATTATAACTTCTTAGAGTGCAAATTTATGAGGCTTTCCCTTTGCCAACAGTATCCATAAGAGCATTTATGAACTCCTGTTTATAAGCCAATGGATTGAGGTATGCTGTAAAACCTTTTTTTGCCTTTCCCTCTTCAAGAATAAATATCAATGCTTCTTTAGGCATATTGTTAATTTTATCTGTAACACTCTCGCTGCTGCCCAATTTTTGTAATGTTTCTGGCTTGGATAATTGGAGTTCATCTGAAATCCGTTTAAGCATATTGTAGCTTTTATTTACCCTAATTTTTACTTTAATAAAACTTTCAGGCACAGAGTAAGAAATGCCATCAGCAAGGGTAAAGGCTTTGTAACCAATTTTTTTCATAAGATCAAAATTCATTATATCTACAAGATATGAACCTCTTTTTCTGTGTAATATTTTTTTCTTTGAATTTTCAACAGGTTCATCAATGTATATAATAGCATCAAAACAATCAATATCTTGAGTTCGTAATAGACGATGATGTTCAAAAATCGCTGGCTTTGATATGAAATTTATCTTTTTATCCATGTTGTAATGGTCAAGAGATATGGGTTTCATCTCAAGTATCTTTCCAAGTGCACGGCTCAAAGCACTCTTACCGCTCCCGGGGACTCCGTCAATTGCTATTTTTTCAGGAAACAGACCTGCTTTGATAAAAATATCTTTTATTGCAAAGGCAATATTCATTGTTTTGTCTGGAATATCAGTGTTTTCTGTTTGATTGAACAATTTAGATTCAATTAGGAATTTTATATTTGTACTGACACCTTTTTTCCTTAAAATATTTCGGATAAAAAAGACTCCTGATGCAACTGCTATCTTCTGCACATCTTCTTTAGAGATGTTTTTAGATAGTTCCTCAGATATATTTTTTGACATTCTTTTCAAGAAATTACCCATAGTTATCCCCATTTTTTTAATTATAAAAGGATGTTATGAGCATTATCTTATATTATAAAAATATTTGTTTCAATTGCTTATATTAAATTTATAACATAGGAGCAATCAATAGATCGATTGACCATTTAATTTGAAACTACATTTAAGTCTATGTGTGGGAGATTTTTTTGTTAAGCGTTTAAGTAAAAAATGTGGGAGAGTTGGAAAAAATGAGCATATCTTGGATACAAGATACTGAATTATGAAGAAGACAAAAAGAAAATATTTACTATACGTAGTATGGCAAATACCTAAAGCAGAGCTTGCAGGTGTATCAATTTTAATTATACTCCACCTTGTAGGAATCGGTTGACTACCTCAACCAAGTCTTGATTATTGTAGGGTTTGCTTAAAATAGCATCAAAACTATGTAGCTCAAGTAACCAAGGTGTTCCTGACATTCCAATTACAGGTATAGATTTGTTTTTTGATTTAACATATTCCAATACTTCATCTCCAGATACCTCTGGCATCTTTATGTCAGTGAGAATTAAATCATAACTGTTTTGATTAATTTTATTGATTCCGACTTTACCATTTTCTGCTACATCTACAAGGAAACCTATTTTGGTTAAGAGTTTGTTAAGCAATTTCAGGATTAGGAGTTCATCATCAATGACAAGAATCTTATAGAGCTTGGGGTTGCTTATTAGCATATCTGCTTCCGCAATACATTAGTATCAATAATGTGTATAATCACACTACATTATACTCAAATATTGGTATTCTCAAGAACAATGAATACTACAATATCGCTGTGTTTTTACTTAGCAAAAATAGGTGTTTTTATAAATTAATAAGAAAGGATCTGAGGTTAATCTTTTTATTCTTCAGGTTCAGTTTTTTTCGGATGTTATCTCTGTGGGCATCTATGGTACGAACAGAGCAGTTAAGGGACAAGGCAATCTCTTTATTGGAAAACCCCTGCTTTATGAAAGCACCTATTTGAATCTCAGTTGGGGTGAGGTTTATAATGGGATCAGATAGTTTTTTTGAAAAAGGAGAAATTATCTCTTTCAGGTTTGTTTCGAGTATATTTATCAAGTTCTGTTGATTTGTATTTGAATAGCTGTTTTTTAATTTACTTAGGAAAGGCAGTATCATTTTTTCATAATTACAAAAAAAATTTTCTTCCATTTCCTGAGTATCTCGTTCTTGTTTATTAAGCAGTACTTTTAAGGCTGTATTTATCTCTTCTAACGCAACACTCTTTTGCTCCAATTCCTCATTAGCCTTTTTGAGTAATTTTCCGATAAGTCTGCATTTAGTATTTTCTTGCTCCAGTTCAAATGTGCGTTGTTCAACAAGTTCTGCCAGATAATTGCGGTAACTTGTCAGTTCTTCCTCATTTTGCTTTTGCTCAGTAATATTATGAGTAAAAATACAGGTTACCTCATCTCCATGATTATTTTTAAACACAACAGATGACAGCTCTACAGGGAAAATTGTTCCGTCTTTCTTTTTATAAGTCAACTCCCCTCTGAATTTGCCTGTTTTTTTCCGTTCTTCTAAAGCAGCTTGAAGACGTGGGTCATTTAAATTAACAACCGCATTTCTTCCGCCAGATATGATTTTTGCTTCAGACATCTCCAACATTTGACACGCTGCTTGATTTGCCGCAAAAACACTGCCATCTTGTGCAGTTAAAAAGATCGCCTCTAAACAGTTATCAAATATCGCACGGTATTTGCTTTCGCTATCTTTTAGAGTTTCCTCCATCTGCTTTCGGCTTGTGATATATTGTTCTGACCATATCAAAACCTGTTGTTCTATATTCCATTCCCAGTTCCCAATAGATGCAAGTTTTTCAATCTCACGTAAATCAGATTCTTTTTTACTAAGCTCTCTGTGCAAGCGTCTAACTTCTTGCTCTAAATCTTCATAGGATGGTCGTTCAAGCATACTTGTTTCCAAAATTTTTAGGCTCAATAACCCTTTATAATCTGTTGTGAGCCTTGATTTATTTATTGTTACCCAGAACTTCACGTATTTTTTTATCAAGATCACTTATTGCAACAGGCTTCATTAAAAAGCCTTTGATACCAATAGAAAGAGCTTTTTCTTCTGACATGATTGTGCTAAATCCTGTGGATAACAGTACTGGAATATCAGGACGTATTTTAATTAATTCAACAGCAAGTTTATCTCCTGACATATTGGGCATTGCCATATCAGTAATGACAATATCAAATTTATCAGGATTGGCACGAAATGTCTCAAGAGCCTCAATACTGCTGGTGCGTGAAGTAACTTTATAACCTAACCGTTCCAACATAGCTGTTTGTAATGTAATCAATACAGATTGATCATCTACAAGAAAAACATGCTCATTACCTCCCAATGTCGTGCCTATCTTTACTTGAAGAGCATCATCTTTTTTTAAATAACTTTCAGCAACAGGCAGATAGATATTAAATTCAGTCCCTTTGCCAATCTCACTATTTAAACGAATAAAACCACCGCAGCTCGTTACAATTCCATGAACAGATGAAAGCCCTAAACCAGTTCCTTTACCTTGCTTCTTTGTTGTAAAAAATGGGTCAAAAATTTTGTCTTTTATATTTTCAGGTATCCCTGCTCCTGTATCAGCTACTGTCAAACAGGCGTAAAAGCCTTTCTGAATATTTTGACCGATTAACTCCTGTTCATTTAATTCTGGATTCAACTCAACCTCTTTAAGGGAGATTGTCATTGTCCCGCCTCTCTCTTCCATAGCATGATAGGCGTTAGTTGCAAGATTCATTACAATCTGATGAATCTGTGTTGGATCAGCGTTTATTACTCCGCACTCTTTGCTGATATCCTCCTTAATCTCAATGGTTGCAGGAACTGTAGAACGAATCAGTTTTAAAGCCTCTTTTACAATGTGCTGCATCTTCATCAATTTTACTTCACCTTTTTCTTGTCGAGCAAATGTAAGAATCTGCTTTACCATATCTTTTGCCCGCATAGAGGCAGCATAAATCCCATCAAGGCTTTCTCTTAGCGGACTATCTTTAGGAATTTCGTCTGACAGCAGCTCTGTATGACCAATAATTGGGAAGAGAATATTATTAAAATCATGTGCAATACCACCAGCAAGCACACCAATAGCCTCCATTTTCTGGGATTGCTGGAGTTTAGCTTCAATCGTCTTAATATCAGTAATATCACGGAGAACAGATAAAATTGAAACTGTATTATCAATATGAAAGACAGGAGAACGAACAATGCTGTAAGTTCTTTTATCATTTGGATTAACAAATTCAGCTTTTATTGACTCACCATTTAGCACTTTTTTACTTAAACACCATGGACACTCTTCATCAAATCCATAAATTGCCTTATAACAAACCTCTCCAATTGAATTACAACCAACTCTTTTTGACATTGCAGGATTCATATACTCAATGTTATGTTTTGATGAACATATAAAGGCAGCGTCATCCATAGATTCCATCATAGAACGATATTTCTCTTCACTCTCCCGCAAAGACTCTTGAATTCTTTTTCGTTCAGTGTTGTCTCTGGTTATTGATATTATGACATTTTCACCATTAATTTTCAGAACGCTGGCAGACATCAAACCATCTCTAATATTTCCATCTTTTCCAATAAACTGAGCCTCCATGTTTTCCACGTAACCGTCTTTTTTAAGGCACTCCACTAACCTTGCCCTCTCTTCAGGATTTTTCCAAATTGACAATTCAAGAGATGTTTTACCAATAACCTCTTCACGGGTATATCCCATGATTTTGGTGAATCCTTCATTAATATCAATATAACAACCATCTTCAAGTCTATTAAGGTTAATAGAGTCAGGGTTTGTGTGAAACGCTAACCTGAATTTTTCTTCACTATCTAATAACGCTTTATTGGATTTTAGCAGTGAATCAGCATAAAGATGTAGCTTTTCATTACTTCGGATTAAATCAAAAGTTCTGCTTTCCACTTTGCGTTTCAAAATCCTATTAAATCCGACCACAAACAGAGAAAAGAGAGTCAAGGCAGCAAGTAGCAAGTAAACCCATGTAGGAATGATAAATTTTACAACAGTTTTTTTACCGTATAGTGCATCAATCGGGTTTATCCACTTGTTGTATGCCTTATTGTAGATCGCATCGGGAGTTTCCTGATATTTTGCAAAATAACCGTTCAGAGTTGCCAAAAGCGGTTGTTGAGTTCCTTTTTTAACGGCACACTTTAACTTGGTGGGTGCAAAAAAAAGCTGTGTTCTTTCCATGTTATGGCTTTTATCTATCTGAAATCCATAGAGATTTGTAAATACTGCGGCATCGGATTGAGATTTATCAAGTGATTTCAAAACATCAGTATAATTATCATATTCCTGCAAATGAGCAGATATTCCAAATCCATCCAGCATGTGAACCAGCTCTATATTCACATGTGCCCCTTTAACAACGCCTATTTTTTTATCTTTAATATCCATAATCGCTTTAATTGGACTTTCTTTAGTTTTGTATATTTCTGCCCATATTATGAATAGATGTTCGTTGGTAAAATCAAACTCTTTTGCCCGCTCGTCAGAATAAGCGACCCCTGCAAGTAAATCAATTTCTCCATTTTTTAAACGGTTCAGGCATTGGTTAAAATCTCCTTTTATATAAGTTATAATCCAATGTTGCTGGCTTGCAATATTATCAATGATGTCGATAAAAAATCCTTTAGGCTTTCCATCTGTATCAACAAATATCAGTGGTTTAAAATCATATACGCCAACCTTAAGCTCATGGGGGTATGCATAGGATTGGGAATTGGGCATTATAGACACAAGCATAATCACGACCATAAATGCAAGCCTGCAATAAAAAAATGGTGATTCTTTACTAACTGTTTTGTTTATCATCGGTATTCCACCATGAAAAATTATCGGATGTATAAAATTAAATATTGTCAAAATTACGTAAATGTTTAACTGACTATAGATAAAGAGTTCATAACTTGCCCTAAAACACTCTTCAAATCTTTCATTGTATATGGTTTGTGTAGAAAAGCCTGTGGTTTCTCTAAATTATCACGGGACATGGCAAATGCTTCATCATATCCGCTTGCAAGAATAGCGGGAATATTGGGTCTAATCTTTCTGATTTCTGCTAAAGTTCCCCAACCATCAAGTTCTGGCATAGACAAGTCAGTGATGAGGCAGTTTATAGACTCTTTATATTTTTTAAATAGTTTTACAGCTTCAACGCCATTTGCAGCCGATATGACTTCAAAACCCATCCGTTTGAGCATGGATGTTGTCATATTACGCACCATTTCATGGTCCTCTACCAGCAATACAGTTGATAACTCTTTTTGTTCAGGTTGCGAAGATTGAGTTGGCTTTTGCGGTTGTCTGATTGAATTGTCTTCATACAGAGGAATAAAAACCATAAAAGTGCTTCCATGACCAACTTTACTTCTCACACCAATCATGCCGCCCCATGATTTAACTATTCCAGATACAACTGCTAACCCCAAACCCCGTCCTGTGAACTTAGTCGTAAAAAAGGGGTCAGATATTTTATGAAAATCCTCTTCTGAAATGCCGCATCCATTATCAGTAACTTCTAAACAAACATAGGTATCTACAGAGGATTTGGAATCAACGGATAAAAGATGGAATTTTGAAATATCTGATGCAGGCATCGTTTTTGTAGTCAGGTTAATTCTGCCTCTTTTGTCGCCAATGCTTTCGTTTGCATTGATAATAAGATGTTTAATAACTCTATCCATCTGGCTTTCATTAAAACGTATAAGCAATTCTCTATCTATAAAATTGGTTTCTATTATGGTGCCGCTATTAATTGATGATTGCAAATTAGTAAGATTCTTTCGACAACATTCTGAAATATCTATTAATTCTGCCTTAACAACATTTTGTCCAATATAGGTAAGCATAGAACCGCTTACATCAGAACATCTACGAGCCGCTCTCATTGCTTCTGCCAGATTATTACGTATCAACGAATCATCAGGCAGTTCTTCCAAAGCTAACTCTAAATTCCCGCTAACAGCGTAAAGATAGTTGTTAAACAGATGTGCAATGCCACCCGCCATCTGACCAAGACTGTCAGTTTTTTGGAGTCTAAGATTTATGGCTTCAAGCTCTTTTTGCTTTATCTCTGCCTGTTTTTTTTCGGTGATGTCAGAAATGATGCAGGCAAACTGACCATAGGCAGGTCTGAAAGCCTTTACCTCAAAATATTTTTTTAATTCATTGGAATAGTTCTCAAAGAGTGTTGGTTCGCCTGTAGTGGCAACTTTGCCGTAAATTTCAATCCAGTATTTTTCAGTATCTGGCAGCACCTCCAGCACTCTTTTATCAACTATATCAGCAGCCTTAAGTCCTGTCATACGTTCAAACGCAGGATTGACCGTCAAAAATTTATAATCTGTAGGTTTCCCATTTTCATCACAGATAATCTCATGCAGAGCAAAACCATCAAGCATCTCACGGAAAAGCGTAAGATATTTCTCTTCTGTCCGCTTACGCTCAGTGATGTCGCTGAATGATATCGCCACTCCATAGCCTTCTAAAGGAACAGGCGTGCTGGAAACACTTATCCATGTAACCTCATTATCCTCTTTGACAATGCCCATTACGAGATTTTCAACAAGATGCTTTTCCTTCAATGCTCTGACGCTGGCAAACTCGTCAGGCGGCATGGGAGAGCCATCTTCCCTGATGATGCTCCACTCGTTTCCCTGAATCTTTCTTTTCAGATGTTCTTCCCTTGAAAGACCAAGCATCTTCTGTGCCGCCTTGTTAGATTCCACAATGTTTCCTGCATCATCCGATACAGTAACACCTACAGGCAATGCCTCAAGGATTGTTTTATGCTTGATTACACTGACTCTCAGTTCTTCCTCTATACGTTTCTGCTTGGTAATATCAACGTGAGTGCCGACTACACGAACACCTTTTCCCTCTTCATTAAAGACAACATTGGCACGAGAGAGAATATCCACCCAGTGCCCATCTTTATGCAGCATCTTGAACTCTTTTTCAAAAGATTCTCGTTTTCCTTCTAAAAGTTCATTCAGCATATCCCATGAAGCCTTCATATCTTCAAATTTAGTCAGACGTTCCCATTCTGAAAATTCATTCTTGATTTCCTCATCATCATAACCAAGCATTCTCTTCCATCCTGAAGAGTAGTGTATCTGGTTTGTTTCAAGATTCCAATCAAAAAGCCCATCGTTTGTAAATTGCATGGCAAGTTCAAAACGCTCTTTGCTCTCTTGAAGAGCAATCTCCTGATTTTTCTGGATAGTAATATCATTATATATCGTTACTATTTCTCCAGAAGGAATTTTGAAAATATAGTTTTCATAGTAATTAGAAAAATTGTTATCTCTATACAATTTAACAGGATAGTAAGCAGAGATACCAGTTTCCCATACTTTTTTCATTACGGGAATTAACCCATAATCATCAACATTTGGTCTTAGGTCAAAAAGAGTTTTACCAAGCACATCTTCAAGTTTTCTACCCTCTATTTCCAAGCCCTTGTTATTAAATCTCTTCACAATATAGTCAGAGGCTTTTAAACCATCATTTATAACTTCATAAACAGCAGAACCACTTGTCATGTTAGCAAACAGACCACGAAATAGTTCTTCACTACGTTTAAGTTCAATTTCAGCCAGTTCTAACTCTTTAATACGCTGCTCTAACTCTTCATAAGTTGGTTTTTCAGTCATAAATAGCTCTCGTTTATTAAATTGTGTGAGAAAATATAAATAATCAATATTTACGAGTAGAAACGCACCGCCGTGCATATCTACTTGCAATCGTAATAGAGCAATCATACACGAATGGAATAAAAATCTCTAATTTACAACAACCTGATTTCTACCATTTCTTTTTGCCTCATATAATGCTGCGTCAACACGAGAAAGCAACATATCACGAGTATCATTCAATTGATAAGACGTAACTCCAATACTGACAGTGATTCTTCCTACGGTAATAAAGATATAGGCTTCGATTCCGCAGCGTATATCTTCAGCAACTATACTGGCATTATCCAAACTTGTTTCAGGACACACAACAATAAATTCTTCTCCACCCCATCTTCCTATGAAATCAGTTTGACGAATTCTTTGCGATATGACTTGAGCAAATTCCACTAAAACCTGATCTCCTGCTAAATGCCCATAGCTATCATTAATCTTTTTAAAATAGTCAATATCTATAATAATAACAGAGAGTTTGTTATTATATCTTTCTGTTCTTTTTAATTCATTTTCTATACACTCGTCTATTTTAAGGCGGTTATAAAGCCCTGTAAGTTTGTCTGTAGCCGCAAGTTTGTTAATTTGTCGCAATGCATCGTTAAGGTGGCTGGTCTTTTCCTCAACAAGTCTTTGTAAAACCACATTCCGCTCTTCCAGCTCTTTTATCGGATAAGATTCATTATCTTCATGGATATGTGTAGGAAATGACAGGTGCATGTGCTCTATTAACCATACGCCTTTTGTCTTAACCAGAATAAGAGTAAGCCTTAAGTTATTCAACTTCAATTCCTGATTCACAATCTTTGTGCGAATATTTAACTCGCAAGAAGCAATTCCTATGTTACTGGCAGGAGATTTAATATACAATCTGTTTATATTGTAGTAAACAGTTCCAGGTGCTTCAGAAATATCACGGGAATAGAGTCTTTTAAATTCATCATAATTACTTGCAATCTCGTCCCCTCCTGTTCCATATCCACTAATATCAGGGCTGAACATTTTGACAGTTGATTCCAAATCTCTATTAATGAAATATTTATCAAGATATTTAAACAAGATTGAACGGATTTCTTCTATTATCAATGTCATGTTTTCTTATTCCTACTACATCACACTTTAAAATTGCTCTTCAACAGCAGCAGCAATTATATTGTTTCGGCTATTTAAAAAAATGGTTAAATATCATCACAATAAATAATACGTATTTTTATATATAACTGACAATTTAATAAAGAAGTCAATAGCAAAAAACGTTATGTAAATAAAAATAATTATAGTATCTCTAAAGAGAGTGAAACATTGAGGCGTTTGTTCCTATAAATAAATATCTGTTTTGGTGGTAGAGATTAGCCCAAAAAAAAGAGTTGCAAGGAAGAATAATAAATAATATCTCCTTGCAACTCTTTAGACAAACAACTATCAATTTTGCTATTTTCTATGCTGCAACTTCTGGAAGGCTCTCTCTAAACTTATTCTCAACCTTTCTAAAACTTCGGCAAGTTTGCCTATTTCATCTTTAGTAGTTGGGAAGATAGGTTGATCAATTCCTTTGCCGTCAGCAAGATTTGACGCGACAATAGTAAGATCATGGAGGGGTTTTAGAGACAGATTGACCATTACAATAATCAATAATATAGATATAAGTCCAAGAATACCCATAAGGATAATTAAAGATCGAACCTGTGCTTTTTTAGCAGCATTTACTTTATCTAATGAGAAACCTACACGAAATCCTCCCCAATGTTTTCCCTTAACATATATAGGCGATGAAAAATCGTAAAACTCCTCGCCAGTATCTCTTTTATATTTTTGCATAAACCCTTTTTTAGTGTTTTGAGCAGCTTTTAAACCTGTCTCATCATCAAAAATACGTTTGGTTCGGTTCAGTTTAAGGTCTTTTTCCTTATCACCAGTAGGAGGCTGATTAAAACGGGTGTTATGGGTGGGTAGATAGCCTTTATTATCAACAGCAACAGCAAACACTACACTCCCATCATTTAAAAATTCATCTTGCAATGCAAGTATAGCTTTATCTAAATAAGCATCATATTTAGTATGAAATTTAGGTGGATCAAATCCTGGTATCTCAGCATATTGCTGATCAAAGACATCTGTTATCTGGAAGACTCCATTATCTATAGACTCTTCCAAAATCTGGCTAATCATTTTAGCACCAACTATTGATTCAATTTTTCCACGTTCAATTAGTTGTTCTTCTAAAGAGTTACTCTGCTTTGTTATTAGGAAATATGTCCCAATAGACATAACAAAAAACAAGCCCATATTAACAATTATTGCAACCTTAAACCCTATCTTTCTACTAATAAAATCCATTCTACCTTTGCTCCTTCTCCATCTTAAAATTTATTTATATTTATTTTGCCTTGCCTAATTACTCTTGATAGCCTATGCGAACAGCACCCCAATGCTGATTTTGAAATATAATTGGTATTGAAAAATCGTAAAGAAATTCTCCAGTATCTCTGCTATATTTCTGGATCAAATATGGTTCTTGATTCCGTGCAGCAGCAAGACCTGTTCTATCATTAAACAACCTTTTAGTTCGATTATTTATAGAATCTACATCTTTGTCTCCTGTAAGGGGTTTAGAAAAGATAGAGTTATGAGTAGGAACATATCCATTTTTATCAACTATAATAACAAAAAAAACTCTTTTATCTTTAGAAAGATATTTGTCAATAATTGTTTGAATATTTTTGTCAAATATTTGATCATATTGGGTATGATATTTTTGTGGATAGCTATTTGGTATTGGAATATAAAAAGTATCAAATAATTGGTTAGATTTTAATTTTCCTGAAGATATAAGTTCATCAAATTTATTAGTAATCTCTTGGCGACACTCTTCTGCCCATTTTTTTATATCTGCATTGAATCCTGATAAATTCTCTTTCTCTTGAGAGTAACTTGGAATTATAGTGTAGCTCATTGTAAAGATAAAACTCACAATAACCAAAATTGAAGTAAGGTAATTCAGCTTTCTGCACGATAAGTTCATAAGAGTAATCTCCTTATAGTTCTGTTAATTAGGTTGGGTTATAATTTTTGAATAATATCTTGAAATAAGAGCAAAAATTCGCAAATATGGAAGAGAAATCTTTGTATATAAAATGTTAGTAATAGATGAATTTTAAGATGTCAAGTAAAATAGAAAACTGGGCTTTAATCTATTTAGAAAAGATGTTATTCTCTTTAATTATTTGGTTTGATCTATATCTTTTTGCGTGTGATTTCAATGTATTAAAATGACTTATTAAGAATTTACTTAGCTCTTAACAGGATAAAAAAATGTTGCAAAAATATAGTAGTAGTGATGGATTACAACATATTAAATCAGAAGGTGTTGCTATCCTTTCGTCAATGCAAGGTGTATCTCAAGTCAATTTTAACTCTGACATCTGCCTTTCAAATAGCCTATCTCAAGATTGTTCTTCGCCTAATAATCTTAAAAAAAATAGCTCGTTTACAAAATATGAAAAACCCGGATATTTTATCTCCCATTTTGTAGAGAGGTTTATAGATACAGAAGTTGGTCAAATTCCTGTAGTTAGCAGCAAATTAACTTTTAAAGATAGATTACAAACTTTAGGGGCAAGGTCTGGAATTACACGAAATAACTATAAAGTTGTTCCCGGACTCTATGCTATTGGAATGCCTGATGAAAACTCAGAAGTTCTTGTTACCTCAAACTTTAAATTGACATTTGATATTTTAAGAACGGCTCTTCAGAGCGATTTAAAAGCTGATTTAATAGTAAATAGTAGTATTAAATCAAGTGATTCTAATAAGAACTCCAATAAATTTGAGAAGATAAATGCTTGGATTCTTGTTCTTGATACCTTAGGTGTCAATGTCTGGTGTGCTGCTGGGAAGGGGACTTTTTCAACAAAAGAGCTTGTAAATAGAGTTAAATTATGTTGTTTAGAAAAAGTTGTAAAACATCGAAGGCTTATATTACCTCAGCTTAGTGCAACTGGTATTAGGGCAAAAGATGTAAAAAAAGAGTGTGGATTCTCCGTTATTTATGGACCTATTAGAGCTTTGGATATTCCTTCATTTATCGTAAATGGAAGAAAAATTGTTGACCCAGATATGAGGCAAATTACATTTAACTTTAGAGAAAGATTAATATTAACACCTATTGAATTAACTGTTGGGTTCAAGGCATTTGTATTTACAGCGGCAGCTCTTATGTTTATATCTTTAATAAACTCTGGACTATTTTCATTACAAAATGGAATTAAAGCTGAATTAATAAATACTTTAGATCGTGGATTTATCTCCATTCTTTTTCTCTTAGTTGGCTCTTTATCAGGTGCTGTTATAACGCCCGCTCTTCTTCCATTTCTTCCGTTTAAAGAGTTTGCGGCAAAAGGTATTATTGTAGGGGCAATTTTTTCATTTTTAGCCTTATTTATATCACCTGCTTCATCTCTAAGCATATCAGCAATGTTAGCATTATCTCTTTTTGGAACTGCGGTAAGCTCATGGTTTGCAATGAATTTTACAGGTGCAACTCCTTTCACATCGCCATCAGGTGTTGAAAAAGAGATGAGACGTTTTATCCCGATTCAGGCAGGAGCAGCATTTTTATCGCTTGTTTTATGGATTTATTCTGCATTTTGAAATTATCTATTCATTAAAAAATATTATACTAAAAAAATAAAATTTCTTTAAATAAATGACTAATACTTGTAATGGAATAATATAATGAGAAATATGAGATATTTGGAGCATGTCGCAACTTTAATTCTTGATAAGGAGGCATGTATTGGTTGCAGCTTATGCACTGTAGTATGTCCTCACCAAGTTTTTCAAATAAGAGACGGCAAGGCAGTAATTGTTGACCTTGACAGTTGCATGGAGTGTGGAGCATGTGTGAATAACTGCCCTGTTTATGCTCTTAAAGTAACCCCGGGTGTTGGGTGAGCGGCATACATTATCCAAGTTTGGATAAAAGGCAAAGAGAAAGCATCATGCGGTGGCGTTGGTGGCTGCTGCTGACATTTTGCAAATCTGGAGTATATATTTAAAACGAAAGCAAATCTAACTGTTATATATTTAAAACTCAACTTATGACCGAGAGCGATTAAACTAAAATAAACAAAAATTAATTTAGGAGAAATTTATGGCAAAACCAGAAGAGATGTATCAATGTCAAACTGTAAACTGCGGGTATATCTATAATCCTGATAAAGGAGATAAAAAGGGCAAAATTCCTAAAGATACACAGTTCAATGATCTGCCAGACGACTGGAAATGCCCGATTTGCGGAGCGAGCAAAAAAGCATTTAAAGCACTTGGGTAGAGGATTGTGAATACTCAAAAATGACATATCACGTGTTGTAGTGCTATCGATTAATGCTTTAACAAACAATATCCGTTCATGCCGTTAGGTTTAACATTGAGTTAAGCAGCATGAAGACCGCTTTGCTGTCTTCATGCTGCTTGAACATTGTGGTTATATTAAGCCGTTGTCCGCATTGCTTTTAATACAAGCATAAATCCATAAATTTGTTTTTGGCATGATTCCTGCTGTATAGAATAATCATATTTTTTCTCTGTATCAGCTTTGCTGAAATCTTCTAACCGCTTAACAACAACACCTCTTTTCAGGCAGATATCTTTGCAGACACCAAGAAAAACAGCTCTGGCATTCTACGCAATCTATCTTTTATTGTCTGAAACTTCAATTTCAAGCATACCTCCTGCTGATATTCTTCAGATAAAATCTAAACTAACCTGAGTTCGATGAGTTTTATTTAACAGACAAGAGCCTTCTGTATGTCAACGCCTCTCATTTGAGGTTTAGCAGGATAATATGTATAGACTATAAGACCTGTAAATATATTATTCGTAAAACCTGCTAAAGAACGATGTCTTGAGTGCTCAATTTGAAAATAATTTTTTAACAAATCATTGGCTGTTTCAATGACAGCTCTTTTTCTAAGAAGTAACCTATCAAAATCAGAAACAACCTTCTTCATGTTCTTTTTGACGCTTGTAATAAGTTCAAGTCCCTGTTGTGAAAGCCCATCTACAAAGGAACTTTTGATACAACCTTTGTCTCCCAATTGTTAATGGACAACAAAATTGATCCACTTTTCTACACTTTTTTTAAAAAATTAATCTGAGAGAGTTCCTTAAATTACAATTCAGGAGCGGATATGAAAGGTTAGATTATGATACATAAAGTGAAGGCTTTATACGATAATGGCAATGGTTTAAGTGTTCGGAAGATAGCCCAAAAGTTGCAAATATCTCGGAACACTGTGAGTAAATATATAAACATGGAAGAGTCAGAGATAGAGAGGAGGCAGTCAAAAAGAGAAAGAGATAAGAAATTAGATGAATATCCCAGTTATATTATCCATATTTTACAAAGTTACCCTGATTTATCAGCAGTGAAAATATTGAGAAAACTAAAGGCAAAGGTAGAATTATTAGATATATCAGACCGTTCGGTGAGGCGTTATATAGAATCATTGAAAGTAGAAATCAGCGTAAAGCAGGGAAGATATTACGAACCAGTAATTGACATGGTTGCGGGAGTGCAATGTCAGGTAGATGGTGGAGAGATGCGTGGAGTAATGGTTGGAGGCAAAGAGACAACCGTATATTTCACAGTATTTGTATTGTCATATTCAAGGCTGATGTATGTATCGTTATCATCAAAGCCAATAGATACGCAGACGTTGATTTACCAACATGATGCAGCGTTTAGATATTTTGGAGGCTTGCCTCAGGAGTGCGTGTATGACCAGAGTAAACTTGTTGTTATAAGCGAGACGTTTAGAGAACTTGAGTTAAATGAGCGTTTTCACCAATATGCAACAACAGCAGGGTTCAATATTAGAGCGTGTGAAGGATATGACCCAGAGAGTAAGGGAAAGGTAGAGTCAGGAGTAAAATATGTCCAACAAAACGGTCTGTATGGAGAAGAATTTAAGGATTGGCAAGGGCTTGAGAGTTATATAGTTGAGTGGCTTGACACTGTTGCGAATCAACGGCTGCATGGAACAACAGGCAAACAACCAAGTGTTCATTATGAGCTTGAAGAGCAAGCCAAGATGCTGCCCTATTTTACGCCGTCTATGGTTTCCATTATTGATGAGCATCAAACAAGACAGGTGGACAAAACAGGTCTTATCTCATGGGAATCAAATAAATACTCTGTTCCTATGGCGTATCAATGCTCAAAGGTAGGAGTATCGACTAATGAGGGGTATCTTTATATCCACGATATTGGAAAAGGAGATAAGATTGCAGAGCATCTTATCAGTTTGGAAAAAGGTCAAATTATAAAAAACCGACACCATTACCGTGATGTAAATCAACGCATAGAGGAGCTTGAAAAGCAGCTTCAAGAGCTATTGGGTGATAACGAAGGTGTAAGTTTATGTAATTTGTTAAAGCAAAACTCCCCTAAAATCTACAAAGACCAGTTGGCAGCAGCCAACAAGATAATTGAATCTCATATCAAGCAATATGGCAGTATAAACAGTGAGTTACTGGAACATATCTTATCAATATCCTCTTTGACAGCAACCAAATTACGAGATTGGCTAAATACAAGTCAATCACACCGTAAACACACTGTTGAGAACAAAGAGCATGGCAGAGAACCTTCTTTAGAGATATTGGCAAATTAT
The DNA here is from genome assembly GCA_015232455.1 of Desulfamplus sp. Classification (GTDB taxonomy): domain Bacteria; phylum Desulfobacterota; class Desulfobacteria; order Desulfobacterales; family Desulfobacteraceae; genus Desulfamplus. The sequence continues at coordinate 370,020 of JADFZQ010000002.1, forward strand.
GCCAACCTCAATGTTCGCTCAAACATAGGTGATTGCCATGTTATCAATTGGGTAGTGCTTAACATGTAGTGGTAGCGAGTTTTGGAGCAATGTCAGCGTTGTAATGATGGACAAAATTCCATACAGCTCCAATATGGTTATGTAAGCTGCCCCAAAGTGCTTGTGCTCCTTTACGGTCTCTGCTGCCAACGTGGACTCCAACAATTTTGCGGCTATATCTATCTATGGCATCTGAC